>NZ_FQYQ01000009.1 GCF_900141825.1 Pseudobutyrivibrio xylanivorans DSM 14809
CTTATCCATTGCAAGAAGCCTTTTCACTGTGTTGCGTGAGATACCAAGGAGTTGAGCTGTAGCGCGTTTCGACTTCGTTTGCTTGTACACTTTCTGTACAGCTGCCCAATCTTCCAAGTCTTTCACCTCTTTTTTCTCCTTTCCGTATATACGAATTGATATACGAAAAGTATTGTATTTTTCTTAAAGAGGGGGGTCAATTCTAAGTATTAAATTTTCAAGGAACAACAATTATAATATATGACAACAGGATTTACTTGTTATATCTGGTGGCTCAATTCTGAGCGTAAATCCTGGGTCAGTTTTAAGTGTAAATCAACACCAATGTTGGGCTTTGCAGTTTTTTCATAGTTATAAATTAAAATCAAAGAGCATAAGCATGGCTACACAACTGATGGCAACATCATCCAACCATTTGCATTCACAGGCTACCAGGAGGATGCCTTGGTGAAACGTTAAGAAGACATGGAAGTAAGTATTTAACATATTATGCGGTAAATGAAGGAATACCATTTGGGTTAGATACAATTGTAGCCACAGGTCAAAAATGGTGGGAGAACATAAAGGGTAATATAAATCAAAAGGAAGATAAAACAAAAGAAGCTACTCAAAATGAAGATAAATATAAGCCTACAGAATTAATTAATGAAAGAATAATTTCTACGGAAAAAGAGGAATATGATGAGTAAAGGAGAGGTAGAGCGTGAAGAGAATATACATAGTAACTTTGATTGAAGTATTAATTATTTTACTCGGAATAGGGATATATGTTTTTTATACAATTAAAAAGCATGGAAATATTCTTGGAAAAAATCCATTTGGAAGCTATGGAGAGAATTTCTTTAAGAATCATAGTTTGTTAGCAAATGCAATATGTCATTTTTTAATTTATGGATTATCTTTGTTTATTCTGATTGAGTTATGCATTCCAGTAATAATGGATTTTCCAGCAGCAATGAACGATGAATACATGGAAACATCGGGTTATGTAGTTAGATGGGATATTACTCAAGAAAATACAAATAAATTAAGGCGTATTTCTATTATAGATGAGGAAAATGCGGAATTACATCTTAACGTTTATGGATATAGCTTACATAAAGACGAATATATAAAAGTTAGATATTTTAAACATTCAAAGTATGGAAAGGTTGTTTATGAATAATTTACTTCAAATATCCTTAATTGAGAAAGTTCAATTAGCTGGTTTGGTTATGTTTGTAATAGAGTTAATAGCATTTCTAATAGACAATGCTTATTCGCAGGGATTAAGAGAGGTAGTAAGATTACGTCCTAGAAAAACATCAGCATTAATAGGAATGTTTATGTCTGTTTTTGCAATTTGGACATGCTATATCGTCGCTGATAGCTGTAAAAATGAGGTTGATGTATATATGCTAGCAGGGTTAGGTATATTTATAATTATTTTTGGTGCCTTTTTAGTATTAATACGGCTCAATAATTTTTATACATATGTACTGGAAGACGATAAAATTGTCATCTATAAAATGTTTATTTTTAAAAGAGAAATCAGCTTAAAAGAAATTGATAAGATAGAACAAAAATCTGATGGTATAAAAATATATTTGAAGAATCAAAGGAAGATTTTTATAGACTATATGTTTGATAACCAAGAATCTTTAAAGAAAGAATTGCGTGGTAATGGAATTTACTTGTGTTAGGTATGGTATGAATTCGAAATTGGTAAGGACATAGCAAAAGGATTGTTTATCAGAAGTGTCTTTGGAATGATTTTGTTCAGTGTGCTTCTTGTTTGGGCAATTATTGACGGGGCACATCCTCTTGTAAGAGGTATATTCAGCTTTTTTTTACTTCTCAGTATTATGTTTATGCTATTAGCTAGACCTCATAAGTAAGCGTTTTATACGTTCCAATCAAACTTTATAGGAACATAAATATTAACATAAGCTGCAAAGCCAACTACGGTCTTTGCAGTTTTTTCATATCTTTGATTTATAATTGTTCCACAGATTGTGGACAGCCTTATAACAAAGGATGGAAAATATGATTACACAGGATTTTAATTCGAATAATCAAAATAAGAAACAGGGGAAAGCATTGGAATACCCAGAATTCTTCTTAAAGGCCAGGGAGCTTTATGAGCTGCCGGATGATAAGATAGAGGTTCTTAATCCTGAGAATCCACCTCAGGAGCCAAAGAAGAATCTGTTGATGACGCTAACACCTGTTTTTTTGATGCTTATTCTTATGGTGTTTGTGCGAAGCCGCATGATGAGTGGCGGCATTATGTACGTGTTGTACTTTGCTGCATCTATGATGATTGGTGCGGCTATGTCGGTGTGGACCTATATCGATAATGGCAAGGATTATAAGAAGAAGGTAGCAGAGCGCGAAGAAAAATACGGCGAATATATCAACACTAAGGTTGAGGAGATTAACAAGCTTAGAAAAGAAGAAAAAGATATTATTACCCGAAGGAATCCATCACTTGAAACTACAGTTGACAGGATTCTTAAGTTTTCTCCGGAGCTTTTTGAAAAGCGCAAGGAACACGAGGATTATCTTGATGTTCGTCTGGGCACTGGAAATGTAAAATCTCTTCTTCAGGTGGAATATCACAAGCAGGAGTATGTTCATGTTTATGATGATTTGATTAATGTGCCAGAGCGCATCCATAACCAGTATGAATATATTCCGCAGATGCCAGTGGTACTTCCTCTTGGCAAGGTAAACGCTGTAGGCTTTGTTGGAAACAGAACAAAGCTTTATCACATCATGAAGAACCTGGTGCTTACAATTGCAGGTCAGGAATCTTTTACAGATGTGAAGATGGTATTTCTTCTTGATGAGGTCTATGCGCCATACATGCAGTGGGTTCGCTGGCTGAAGAATACTTATGATGAGGAGACTGGCGCCAGAAATATCATGTATGATGATGAGACCAGCAAGCTTGTGCTGGGAAATATTTATGCAGAGATTTCAAAGCGTGAAGGCATGAAGCCAGAAGCTGTAAAAGAGCTTCCAGATTATATCGTATTTGCCTTCCGTTCGGAGCGTTTGTCGGAGCATCCAGTAAGTAAGTATTTTGATACTGCCAGAAAATATGGATTCACCTTTATCTTCTTTGAGGAGACAGAGGCGCTGTTGCACAAGGCATGCGAAATCGGAGTTACACTCAGCGATAGCGATAACATAGGCTGGGTAAAGGATTTGAAGGATGCCACAGAGGTTCAGGAGTTTACCTATCCTCATGTCAGCAAGGAAGTGGCAGAGCAGTGTGCCAGAAAGCTGGCTCCTGTATTTATTAAAGAGCCATCACTGGAAAATGATCTGGTGAAGAGCATCACACTTTTCGAGCTTCTTGGAATAAGAAATATTTCTGAGCTTTCATTGGAAGAAAGATGGAGAAATTCCAGAATCTACGAGACAATGGCTGCACCTCTTGGTCTAAAGAGTGGTGGAGATGTGGTATCCCTTGATATACATGAGAAGTTCCATGGACCACATGGTCTTGTTGCAGGTACTACAGGTTCTGGTAAATCAGAAATTCTCCAGAGCTACATCCTGTCACTTGCCACATTGTTCCATCCATACGAGGTGGGATTTATCATCATCGATTTCAAGGGCGGTGGTATGGCAAACCAGTTTAAGGATCTGCCACATTTGAATGGTGCCATTACAAACATCGACGGCAAGCAGATAAATCGTTCACTGATGTCTATTAAGGCTGAGCTGATTAAGCGTCAGGAGCTTTTCGCCAAGTATGATGTAAATAAGATTGATGATTATATCAAGCTCTATAAGAACGGCACTACACCTACACCGCTTCCACATCTCATTGTTATCGTTGATGAGTTTGCGGAGCTGAAAAGTGAGCAGCCTGAGTTCATGAAGGAGCTTATTAGTGCTGCACGTATTGGTCGAAGTCTTGGTGTTCATTTGATTCTTGCCACACAGAAGCCAGCGGGTGTTGTAAATGACCAGATTTGGAGTAATTCAAAGTTCAAGCTGTGTTTGAAGGTACAGGATAAATCAGATAGTAACGAGGTACTGAAATCGCCACTTGCAGCGGAAATCAGAGAGCCAGGTCGAGCATATTTGCAGGTGGGCAATAACGAGATTTTCGAGCTGTTCCAGTCGGCATATAGTGGCGCGTACATTTCAGATGCCAACGTGAGAGCAGTGAAGAAGTTTGAGATTTCTTCAATGGATTTGGCTGGACGCAGGAAAGTGCTGTTTGCCCAGAAGCCTCAGAAGAACGACAATACAGTTACAGAGCTTGATGCTATTGTTGAGTATATAGATCAGTATTGTAAGAAGGCTGGAATTAATAAGCTTCAGGAGATATGCCTACCTCCACTGGGGGATGTAATCCCATATCCTGAGAAGCTTGCAAAAGAGGGTACGGATATTGTTGTGCCTGTAGGTATTTACGATGATCCATCCCGTCAGGCACAAAGAGAGCTTCAGGTAAACTTTACCCAGAACCATGTATTTATTCTTGGCTCATCACTTTCTGGAAAGACTTATCTTGTTCAAAACATGATTTATGGTCTTACCCAGAAATACACACCAGAAGAGGTAAATATCTACATCCTTGATTTTGCTTCAATGGTTATGAAGGCATTTGAGCAGCTGAAGCATGTGGGCTCAGTTATCAGTCTGGCAGATGAGGATAAGCTGAAGCATTTCCTTGATATGATTCAAAAGAAGATTGATGAGCGAAGAGAGATTCTTGCCAACGCAGGTCTTAGCTCATTTGGAGCATACAGGGATGCTGGAAACACTGATATTCCGCAGATTGTAATCTTCCTTGAAAACTACACAGCCTTTAAGGATGTTTATGCTAATTACGAGAGTCAGTTTATAAAGATTTGTAGAGATGGTGTGGCACTTGGTATCTCTATCGTAATTACGAATCAGCAGATGAGCGGAATTGGCTACAGGCTCATTACAAACTTCTCTACGAAGATTGCAATGAACTGTAACGACCGTTCACAGTATTCGATGCTTATCGACAAGTGCAGAACTCAGCCAGATGAAATGCCAGGCCGCGGTCTTATCACAATCGATAATGAGGTTATGGAATTCCAGACCTATCTTGCATTCTCTATGGGCAAGGAGGTTGAGCGAATTTCAAAGATTAAGGAATATATTGAGAGCGTCAACAGCAAATACGTTACCACCACTGTTGAGCAGGTGGATTATGTTCCGAATGTATTGAATGACGAATATCTCATTACCCGATTCGGCAGTGCCAAGATGACGGATTACAAGATGTTAGTAGGCTTGGGCTATGCCAAGGCAAATCCTGAGTACAACGATTTGCTTAAGAAGCCGCTACTTGCCATCCTTGGCAGGGATGACTTGGGACGCAGTGATTTTATCCGTTACACCATGGATAAATTCGGAGACAGTGTAGGCGATTTCCCTGTGGAGCTTACAGTTATTGATGATGAGAAGGGTAGCCTTTCATATTGTAAGGATAATCCAGCATTGAAACATTATACTGAGGATCAGATGGAGATAATCGATGTCATCGAGGATGCTTATAACATCGCCAAGGGTCGCTTCAACAAGAAGATGACAGGCGAATCTATTTCCGGCGAGCCTCTTCAGGTTATTGTGCTTGCCAGCCCTCAGATTCCAGATGTGCTGAAGGAAAGCGGCGAAGTATATGAAAAGTTCAAGAGTCTGATTACCAAGTATGCAAACTGCAGAGTTTCAATCATCTTTACAAACATTGAAAATGTTACGTTGACCGCACTATCAAACCCAGTCTTAATCGTAATTCGAAATTGCATGAATGTGCTTTGCTTCGAGGATATGGCTGATATTAAGTTCGTTGATATCAATATTAATATCAAGCGTCAGGTTAAAAAGGCTAATGCCAAGGGTGATGCATTCTTTATCAGCGATGGAAAGATTATGAGAGTCAAGACGGTGGAATAGGAGATGGGCTTATGAAGGATAAGATGATAATTGAATTTTGCTGGGGTGACAGCAGGCAGGATATCGAGGTGCCAAGATCCCTTACCTGTGATGAGTTAATCTATTCTCTGAATGAGGGCATCGGACTTGGACTTGATGTGAATAATCCAGACAGCTTTTCATTCAGCTGTGACATAGCCAAAGGTGAGATTAGAGGTGAGAAATCACTGGAGGATGTCGGGCTTATGGATGGCGCTGTAGTGAGACTGGTGGAATAACAAATAAGAAGGGAACCTCCCGTATGAGAGGTTCCCATTTTTTACGTGGTTATAAACTTATAATCATTCAATCCATTATTTTACATTTGACCAGATTTTGTATTCTACGTTAGGATTTACACCCTTCATTTCGAATAACTCACTTACAGTTACGAATGTGTAACCCTGGTTCTTAAGACCTTCGATGATCTGTGGAAGAGCTGATACAGTCTGGCTGTTGCCCTGGAAGTCGTGAAGGAGAATAATGTCACCATCCTTAGCTGAGCTAAGAACAGAGTTTACTCTCTGAGAAGCTGATGTGCTTGACTCCCAGTCGTTGTGCATACTTCCCTGAATGAAAGGAAGGTCGATGTTCTGGTACATTGTGTTGTTTACAGAAATGTAAGGTGGTCTGAAGAACTTCACGTCAACACCAGCTGTGTTCTTAATAGCAGAAGCTGTCCAGTCAATCTGGTTTCTAATCTGTGAAGCATTCATTTTTGTCATGTCCTCATGTGTGTATGAGTGGCAAGCAAGCTCACAACCCATCTTTACCTGTCTCTGTACGATAGAAGCTGTGTTAGAGTTTACGTTCTGTCCAATAAGGAAGAATGTAGCCTTAACATTGTACTTCTCGAGAATATCAAGTACCTGGCTTGTTGTGCTTGAAGGACCATCGTCAAATGTAAGAGCAATAAGCTTCTGGTTCTGTGTGTTTGTACCTGAGTTATTGCCTGTGTTAGAAGAGCTTCCAGCACCAGCGCCTGCTCCGGCACCAGCTGCACCTGCTCCACTAATTGTTAAGTAATCAAGGTAAGCATCCCACTGACCATCATCAGCTGTAACAACAAGCTCGATTGTCTGATTGCCTGTGCCGTGACTTACGTTTTTGATTGTGTACTCTGCAGGATAAGAATCTCCATAGTAGAAGGTTCCCTTGTTCTGGCCACCAATCTTCAAATCAACGCGAGCCATCTTGTTATTGTTAGAGCATCCGCGAAGTGTGAAATCGTGTGTGCCTGAAGCAAAGTACTGTGTATATTTAACTGCGTCATTATTAGCATAGAGGGCTACTCCGTTGAAAGGAGAAGAGATGTTGCCAGTGTACTGGCCACTCTTTGTCATCTTTTCGCATTCAATCTTTGTAGAGCCTGAAGTCTCTGTAGAAGCACCTGTGTTTCCAGACTGCTGCTCTGTAGAGCCTGTGTTACCTGTCTGGCTGCCAGTGTTTCCTGTGTTTCCAGTGTTGCCGCCCTGTGAAGAAGAGCCGCTGCCTGATTTACCTTCAGAGCTGATACCGCCAATTCCGAGCCAGTCAAGATAAGCATCCCACTGACCATCATCAGCTGTAACTACAAGCTCAACTGTCTGATTGCCTGTGCCATGGCTAACGTTTTTGATTGTGTACTCTGCAGGGTTAGCATCGCCAAAATAGAATGTACCCTTATTCTGACCGCCAATCTTAAGATCTACACGAGCCATGTTGTCATTGTTTGAGCAACCGCGAAGTGTGAAATCATGAGTTCCCTTTGTAAAGTTCTGTGTGAACTTAACTGTGTCGTTGTTTCCATAGAGAGCTACGCCGCTGAAAGGAGAAGAGATACCGCCAGTATACTGGCCACCCTTTGTCATGGTTTCGCACTGAATCTTGTCAGCATCTGCTACTGTTACAAGATTGTTACCAGCGTTTTCATTTCCAGTGTTTCCACCCTGGTTTCCGCCCTGGTTGCCAGAACTGCTAGAAGAACCACCGATTGTCATGTTGTTCTTATAAACGCTGGCAGAACCGCTACTCTGATATCCCTCGATATTTAATGCGGCTTCATAAAGTTTACCGCATCTCATACCCATTCTTTCCCAAGCCTTAAAGTGCTCAGAAACGCTAATTGTACCGCTAGTTCTCTTAGAGGTACGAACGCTAAAGTACTGTTTAAATGTTGTGTCACCCTGAATAGAAGGTGCATTGTATCTTGTGGTTTCATAGACATCATATGTGCCACCATCTACCTGGATCTGACCCTTTGGTGTTCCTCCTGGTGGACGCCATGTTCCCCAGCTGTCTACGATGTAATACTCAACAAGCGGATCTACGGTCCAGCCATAGACGCAAAGATAAGAATTACCGTTAGGTCTGTAGTCACAGCCGTAATCAAAGGTAATATTTCCTATCTGCTGATAAGTCTGTGTACTATCGAATTTCTTACCTTTACGGAAAAGAGCATTGTTGATGTTGCTCCATGAACAATCGAACGTTCCCCCAGCGTTCAATGTCATGCTAGTGTTTCCGGTATCTTTCCATAACTCGTAGTCGTAACCATCCTGGTTACCTGTCTTATTGTTGTAGATTGTATCAGCTGCTTTTACTGTCATGGATGGAACCAAGAGTGTAGCAGACATAACAATCGCCAACAACGCCGCTGTTAATTTGTTTTTCACTAATAACCTCCTCACTTTTTCATATACATTAATATGTTATAACCACATAAATATTGTAATTGTGGAATAAAAGGGTAAAAACAGGACAAATTATATATTTAACCGGAAAAATTATATAAATATTTCGAAGAAGTTACGACAATATTACGTCTGCATAAAATAGTTTAGGAAAAACTAAAGAATAATCAGAATTATTTATGCAAAATTAAATCACATTTATACTTTAACTCGCTAAAGTGATATGCTACAATATTGCTATTAGTCGAACGCAGTATTGAGGAGGACAACTTATGAAAAAGAAAATAATTTCAATGCTTATGATCATGACCATGGCAGCAGCATGCTTTGCTGGTTGTGGCGGCAAGAAAGCAGTAGATAATGGAGCAGGTGCCGACACAGCTGCTGATGGAAAGATATATAAGGTGGGGATTATCCAGTATGTTGATGACGCATCCCTTAATCAGATTGTAGACAATCTTGAGAAGGAGCTTGATGCCATCGCAGAGGAGAAGGGTGTTACCTTTAACTACAAGGATTACTACTACAATGGTCAGGCTGATTCCACTACAATCAACCAGATTGTTACAGAGCTTATAAATGATGAGGTAGATGTGCTTGTTCCAATCGCAACACCTACAGCAATGATTTGCCAGTCAGCTACAGAGGACAATCAGATTCCAGTTATTTTTGCAGCAGTATCTGATCCAGAGGGCGCAGGTCTTGTAGCTTCAAATGATGCACCAGGTGCCAACATCACAGGTACATCAGATGCTCTTAATACAGAGGCTATTCTTGATTTGATGATGGAGCAGGATAGAGATTTACAGAAGGTTGGTCTTCTTTATGATAAGTCACAGGATGCTTCAACAGCTCCAATCAAGGCAGCTAAGGCATACCTTGAGAATGCAGGTATCGAGGTTGTTGAGAAGACTGGTACAACAAATGATGAGGTTATGCTTGCAGCAGATGCTCTTTGTGCAGAGAAGGTTGGAGCAGTATTCACACCAACTGACAACACAATCATGACAGCTGAGCTTGCTATCTATGAGAAGTTTATCGATGCAGGAATTCCTCACTACTGTGGTGCAGATTCATTCGCACTTAACGGTGCATACCTTGGATATGGTGTAAACTACGCAACACTTGGTGTTGAGACAGCAAAGATGGTTGCAGAGGTTTTAGTGGATGGCAAGGAGCCAGCTTCACTTGCAGTTAAGACTCTTGATAATGGTACAGCTACTGTTAACACAGAGACAGCTGCAGCACTTGATTTGGATTACGAAAAGCTTCGCGATATGTGCGATGGATTTGTAGAAATCCAGACTTCAAAGGAGTTCGAATAAATAATTAGGGGTTTAATGTTATGTCGTCTATATTTACAATTTCGATTTTTCAGAGTGCTTTAGAACTAGGGTGTATATACGCCCTAGTTGCTTTAGCACTTTTTATTTCATTTACAATTCTTAACATCGCAGATTTGACCACAGATGGCTGCTTCACATTAGGTTGTGCGGTAGGTGCTGTGGTTACACTCGCTGGTCACCCATTCCTTGCACTTATTGCGGCAATGGTATCTGGAGCAATGGCAGGTTTTGTCACTGCATTCTTACAGACAAGACTTGGGGTGGAATCTATCCTTGCAGGTATTATCGTAAATACGGCATTGTATACTATCAACATTGCCGTAATGGGATTCTCATCTCTTATCAACCTGTTTGGATGCGATACACTTTTCTCTTTGGGAAAAGATGGATTCGTAAATGCGATATTTGGTGACTGGTACAAGGTGGTTACAGTAGCACTTATTGTTGTGTTAATCGCTTTGGCTCTCTGGTGGTTTCTTGGTACTACACTTGGTATGTCTATCCGTGCAACAGGTGATAATGCCGAGATGGTAAAATCATCATCTATCAATCCTACATTTACAATCACTGTAGGTCTTTGTCTTGCCAATTCACTTACTGGTCTTTCAGGTTGTCTCATTGCCCAATATCAGAAATCTGCAGATATCAATATTGGTACAGGTATGGTTACAATCGCGCTGGCTTCACTTATCATTGGACAGACTCTTATTGGCAACAAAGGAAGCACAATCAGAAGAATCCTTGGAACTATTCTTGGTTCTGTTCTTTACAGATTTATTGTGGCAATCGCTCTTAGAATGAGTGTGCCAGCAGAGGCCTTAAAGCTTGTTTCTGCAATAATTGTTGCAGTTGCAATCGCAATGCCTTATGTTAGAAAGAAGGCAGCCCTCAAAAAGAGAGAGTTTGCTAACTATAGAGGTAACAGGGAGGTGAAGGACAATGCTTAAAATCGACAACATCTCAAAGACCTTCAATCCCGGCACCGTCAATGAAAAGGCGGCACTTACCAATCTTTCTTTAGATTTAAAGGATGGAGATTTTGCCACTATCGTTGGTTCTAACGGAGCGGGCAAATCTACCATGTTCAATGCCATCGCAGGTACCTTCATAGTTGATGAGGGAAACATTTATCTTGATGGTGAGGACATTACATTCAAGAAGGAGCATGTTCGAAGCAAGGTGATAGGACATCTTTTCCAGGATCCTTTGAAGGGCACTGCTCCAAACATGACCATTGAGGAAAATATGGCACTTGCTTACTTACGTGCCAGCCATGCTTCAAGCCAGTACTTCTCACGAATCAGTGGCAAGGACAAGGCAAAGTTCAGAGAGCAGCTTTCACTTCTTGGCATGGGACTTGAGGATAGAATGAAGCAGCCAGTTGGCTTATTATCAGGTGGTCAGCGTCAGGCCCTCACACTTTTGATGGCTACATTTGTTACACCTAAGCTTTTGCTTTTGGATGAGCATACAGCAGCTCTTGATCCAGCCACAGCAGAAAAAGTCCTGGAGCTTACAAAGAGTATCGTTGCAGAACGTGGAATCACCTGCCTTATGGTTACCCACAATATGCACCAGGCACTTGACGTAGGTAACAGAACCCTTATGATGAATGCTGGACAAATCGTTTTCGATACTTCAGGGGAAGAGAGAGCAGGGCTCACTGTAAATGACCTTTTAGAGAAGTTTAAGGTGGGCGCTGGAGAAGAATTAGATAATGACAGAGTACTTTTATCGTAGTTTTTTGGGCAATTTAGCACTTTAATTCGATAAAGTATTAGTGTACACTGTTAAAAGTTATTTCATACGAAAATATTAGAACAATGAGGTTTTGATTATTATGAAGAAGGTAGTTAAATTCGGCGGTAGCTCACTTGCGGACGCCGGCCAGTTTAAGAAGGTTGGCGATATCATCCGCGCTGATGAGAATCGCGTGTTTGTAGTTCCATCGGCACCAGGTAAGCGCAACAGCAAGGACACAAAGGTTACAGACATGCTTATTGGCACCTATGAGGCTGCTAAGGCAGGCAAGGATGTTAAGGAAAATCTTAAGGCTATCAAGGCTCGCTATGATGAGATTATTACAGGTCTTGAGTTAAAAGATTTCTCACTTGATGAGGATTTCAAAGAAATTGCAGCCCAGATTAAAGAGGATTTATCACTTGATTATCTTGCAAGCCGTGGAGAATATCTCAACGGAAAGATTATGGCTAAGTACTTAGGCTATGATTTCATCGATGCAAAGGACGTTATCTTCTTCAATGAAGAGGGAATGCTCAATTCATACAAGACTGAAAAGACAATGGCAAAGGCTCTTGAGGAGCATCCACGTGCAGTCATCCCAGGTTTCTATGGCTGTGGTAAGGACGGCAAGGTAAAGACATTCTCACGTGGTGGTTCTGATGTTACTGGTTCAATCGTTGCAGGTGCTGCAAAGGTTGATGTTTACGAGAACTGGACAGACGTTTCAGGATTCTTGATTTGCGACCCACGTATCGTTAAGAATCCAGTAGGAATGCAGACAATCACATACCGTGAGCTTCGCGAGCTTTCATACATGGGCGCAGGCGTTCTTCACGAGGATGCTATTTTCCCAGTTCGTTCAGCAGGTATTCCTATCAATATCAAAAATACAAACAGGCCAGAGGATGATGGTACTTGGATTGTAGAATCTACAGCTCAGAGAAATGAGTACGTTATCACTGGTATTGCTGGTAAGAAGGGCTTCTGTACAGTACTTATCACAAAGTCTCTTATGAACTCAGAGGTTGGTTTCTGCCGAAAGGCTCTTCAGGCATTCGAGGACAACGGAATCAGCATCGAGCACATGCCTTCAGGTATCGACACAATGACAGTTGTTGTTCACGAGGATGAGTTCATCAACAAGGAGCAGGCAGTAGTTTCTGCTATCCACCGTAATTGCTCACCAGATTCTATTGAGATTGAGTCAGATCTTGCACTTATTGCAGTTGTAGGTCGTGGTATGAAGAGCACACGTGGTACTGCTGGTCGTATCTTCTCAGCCCTCAGCCATGCACATGTAAATGTACGCATGATTGACCAGGGTTCTTCCGAGTTGAATATCATCATCGGAGTTCAGAACGAAGATTTCGAGGCTGCTGTGAAAGCAATTTACGATATCTTTGTACTTACAAAACTTTAATATTTGATTAGTAGTATGGCCCTCGGGATTCCGAGGGCTGTTTTTTATTGTGGAGACAAATATGACAGAGTGGATGAAAAGTTCATGGATAAAACACACCCCTCGAGATGAATTTTGGTACAATACACATTGTAACCAGTTGGATTGAATGTCACAATTTGTGGAAAAAAGGGGTTGACAAGTATGCCAAGACGAGCTAGCATCAATCAATCAATCAATCAATCAATCTGTCTGGCATAACTATGCAGAATTCTATTATTATATATTTTGATGATTAGCCGTCATAACAGACTAAGAGAGGATTCTCTTGGTTTGTTATGACGGTTTTTTATATTGGGGAAAAGAGTTTGGCAATTGAATGAGGAGGTATGAGTACATGAAGAAAACAAGGAAAGCACTGTTAAGCATGATTCTTTCGGCGGCAATGGTTATTGCTATGCTACCGGGGATGAGTATGGTGGTAAAGGCTGAATCTACTGTAACTGTAACAGCCGAGAACCTAGGATACAGTGCAGGTAATATTATACCTGCTGAAACTTGGCTTGAGGTGTTGTCAGAAGGTGTGACTTTAACACTTAGTACTTTTATAGGGAATGAGGACGCGCCTAGAGAGGTTGTTGACATAAAGAAGACTGGAGGCGATCACGGACCCAAAGTAAAACTTATAAGGGATGCTAAAGTTAAGGCTTATAGTTATGCAGATTCAGTACATACTTTATCAGTGGTATACGAAGATATCTCAGGTGACACAGGGTCAGGTGGTGGCTCATCAGATGCAGGAGACCCTGGTAGTGGCTCATCAGATGCAGGAGGCTCTAGTACCCCAGAAACACATATTCATGATTGGGATTATAGAGATTTAGGAAATGGAGTATTGCGGGCTGAATGTACATGTGAAGTGAGACCTACCCTCACCATTGTAGCCCCAGATCTTTCAAGATTAGGTTCTGGTAGTCCAAACGCTACTTTATTACCAGATCAACTTTGGACAGATAATAATTTACCTACAAATTTTACAATTAATTACGCAAATTTTGCTAATGGTGAGCATTGTGATTCTGCACCAACTACAGCAGGCGAATATATTGCTGCTGCATCAGCACCTCATCCAAAGAATAATAATCAGACAATATATGTAAGTTTAATCTACACAATCTCTGCATCAAGCACGAGTGGTGGCTCAGGAAATGAAGGAGACCCTGGTAGTGGCTCATCAGATGCAGGAAACCCAGGTAGCGGCGCAAGCGATGAAGGAGGCGCTGGTGGTGACTCCGGAAACAGCTCAGATGCCCAGCAAGAAGGCTCTAATGATTCTATACTTTTTGCAGTTGGTGATTATGGTTTTGATATTCAGGGCAAGGATGGAAACAAGAATATACAAACTACTTTTTCGAATAGAGGTTATGTGACCCGAATGCAAGTAGGAAGTAATTCCACGGACTTTTCAGACTTTGCATACGGAAAAAAATATTCATACGAAGGAATAGAAGGCAATGTTACAGCTAGCCTTAATGGTAATAGTGTAGCTATAGTTTATACATTGAAAAATACTACTAACGAAACAAAATCCGTAAAAATAGGCTCTTATGCAGATACGCAGATAGGTGATGATGACGATGCGCCAGTTTCATTTACAAACAAAGGAATACAAATGATTTCTAAAGACGGTAAGTATGCATTTGTAGTAAATCCAGGCAATGCAGATTTTACAACGAGATGGTATGGAAGTTGTGGAGAACGTTCTGGTAATGTATTTAATAACAGAACAGATTCTGAAACATTTACCTCTGATAGTGGCGTGGCATGGTCATGGTCTGTTGAGGTGCCAGCAAATTCAACAGTCACAAGAACAGCTATACTGGCAGCGGGAAGTGCAGAGTCAATTATTGAACCACAGAGTGATACAAATAAATCAACAGCAACAATCGCTGTTTCAGGTGAAACTGCAGTTAAAGGCGAAAATCCTATAGTTCCTAATCTTAATTCAGAAGCAGCAAGTCAGGGTGATGATGTTACACTTGATATGCAGATAACTGCTGACCCAGAAACTACATTTGCTACTAATCCAACTTTAAATAACGAACCAGAAGTTAAGGAAGAGGTTAAGGGGCAGTTCAAGGACGAAAGCACAATAAAGGTTGATGTTTTACATATTAATGTTAGAAAACTTGTAGCAGGTGTATTTGCAGCAACATTAACAAATACAAATTCTGTTCTTGAAATCGGAGTAGGCTATAATTTTACTGGTAAGTATGACCCTTCACTTGTAAGTAAGCACGGTGATGAAGTAAGAACATTTGCAACCTTAACAGCTAGACCAACAGCAGGTAATTATATAAATAGCTCTTTCTTCGCTGATACAGAGAATGATAAATTCTATATTTACTCAAAAGATTACTCTGATTTTGTAATCTCTTACTCAACAGTAGAGGGCAATGCTCAGAATAGAACAGTTATTGATCCAAATGCAGGTGGCTCATCAAGTACTAGTAGTGCGCCAAAGACCATTCCTGTATACAGACTTTTCAATAAGGTAAATGGAAACCATCTGTTTACAACTAATGCAGAGGAGAAGGATATTCTTGTAGCTAATGGCTGGGCAGATGAAGGTATTGCATGGCAGGTAGTTGCTAACACAGCTACACCTGTATATCGTCTATTTGATGCAGCTGGAAGCGGTGAGCATTACTATACAGCAAATGAAGCTCTTAAGGCTGAGCTTATAGCTAAGGGATGTGTTGATGAAGGTGTTGCTTGGTATGGTCAGGCTGCTAATGGTAGAACTGTATACAAGGTAACCAATACTAAGTATGGAAAGAGTGTTCTCACTACATCTGTAGAAGAGAAGGAGGCTCTTGTAGCTGCAGGCTTCGCTGCAGAAGAAGCAGATTTTAAGGTAAATTAATTGAATATAAGCTTCTAAAAAATGGCTCTTGCTAAGGCAAGGGCCATTTTTATGTAAAATATCACTAGACAACTCTAATTCTGCAATGTATTATATTCCTGCCGTAGGCATTCATACTTGTTCATTTCTATAACGAATTCATTTGGAAAGTTTTTGTCTTTTTTCTTTCCGAAATCCTATTTCATGCTATAATTTAAGGAGAATAGAAATGGCAAAAGTTAATAGAGAGTACAAGGATAGATTATTTAGAATACTATTTGGTACTGAAGAAATGAAGGATAATATCCTTCAACTTTACAATGCATTGAATGGCACTAGCTATGAGGATGCAAGTGAGCTAGAACTCACAACTATTGAGGATGTAATATACATCAGTATGAAGAATGATGTTTCATTCTTATTTGACAGCTATCTATCTGTATGGGAGCAGCAGAGTAGCTTCAATTCTAACATGCCTGTAAGAGGCTTAATGTATTTTGGAAAGTTATATGATCAGTACATTAAGACACATGGAATAAATATTTATTCCAGTGGTTTGAAGAAAATACCAACTCCAAGGTATATCGTTTTTTATAATGGTACAACAGATAGACCAGCAGTTGAAAAGCTCAGACTTTCAGATGCTTTTATCAATGAAGATAAGAGTGGTGATTTTGAGTGGACCGCAACAGGGTATAATCTCAATAAGGGTAAAAATGACAGGCTTTTGGAAAAGTGCCAGCCATTAAGAGATTATATGGAGCTAATCAACAGAATCAGGACAGTTTCACTTGATTATGATATTGAGAAAGCTGTAGATATTGCGGTTGATTCATGCATTGAAGATGGAATTCTTAAAGAATTTTTGGAGAAGCACAAAGCGGAGGTATGCGGTATGGTTATCACTGAATTTGATGAAAAAGCTTTTGCTGAAGATATGCGTGCAGAGGGACGAGAAGAAGGACGAGAAGAAGGACGTGAGGAAGGACGCGAAGAACGTCTAGTGGAAGATATTCGTAATCTAATGAAGAACTTATCCTTAACCGCAGAAAAAGCCATGGCAGCTCTTGGAATTTTAGAAGATGAGTACGAAAAGTATAAGTCTATGCTGTAAAAGGGGGAAAATTAGATTATAAACAGCTTGTTAGCATAGGGGGAGTTTGCTATACTATTGACAGTTTAAGTCAAGAGAGGTATAGCATGAGCCTTATAATCAAAAATGGTAGGGTTTTGAACCCACCTACAGACACAGACGAAATATTGGATATTAAGATAGACGGGAACATTATCTCAGCTGTTGAGGCTGAGATTGTTCCCGTCTCTTTTGATGAAGTAATTGATGCGGCAGGCTGCTACGTCATGCCAGGCTTCATCGATATGCATGTGCATTTCAGGGATCCAGGACAGACTGCAAAGGAAGATATCGAGACAGGTTCCAAGGCAGCAGCAAGAGGTGGAGTGACCACAGTTCTTTGTATGCCAAACACAAAGCCTGTTGTGGATAACCCTGAGCTTGTGAATTACGTTCACGATAAGGGTGCCCAAGTTGGACTTACAAGAGTTCTTCAGGTTGGTTCTGTTACCAAGGGCATGGAAGGCAAGGAGCTTTCAGATTTACAGGGAATGTTTGATGCGGGAATCCCTGCCATCTCCGAGGATGGCAAATCTGTTATGGATTCTGGTTTGTATCGCGAAGCTATGAAGATTGCCGTAGCTGCGGATGTTCCAGTGCTTGCTCACTGCGAGGATATTAATCTGGTGCAGGGTGGCGTCATGAACATGGGTACCAAATCTGATGCTATGGGAGAAAAGGGCATCAGCAATGCTGTGGAAAACATTATTGAAGCCCGTGACATTATGTTGGCAGAGGAGACTGGTGCCACACTACATCTATGTCACTGCTCTACAAAGGAGAGCTACCAGATTTTAAAAGAGGCAAAGGAAGCAGGCATTAAGGTGTCTGGTGAGGTTTGCCCACATCATTTCACACTCACTGAGGATGACATTGTGCCAGGAGATGGCAATTACAAAATGAATCCTCCAGTTCGTACTTTCGAAGACAGAGAAGCTCTTAGACGCGGATTAGCAGAAGGAGTTTTTGAAGTAATATCTACAGATCACGCACCTCACACAGCTGAGGAGAAAGCTAAGGGGTTTGCATCCCCATTTGGAATTGTAGGTCTTGAGACATCAGCAAGTCTTGCATACACCGAGCTTGTTTTATCAGGTCTAATCACACCACTTACAATGGCAGCTTACATGAGCAGCAATCCAGCTCGTATCTTAGGTCGCGAAGACATAGGAGATTTGTCAGTTGGCAAGGCAGCCGATATCACAATTTTCGACCCTCGTACAGAGTATGAGATTCATGCCGCTGATTTTGTTGGTAAATCTAAAAATATGCCTTACGAAGGCCGTCAGGTTCAGGGTAAGGTTTTAAAGACAATATATGGAGGTAATGTTGTATATGATTCAGAAGCTAATTAACCAAATCAAAGAGAAAAATGCGCCAATCGTTGTAGGTCTCGATCCTACAATGAAATTAATGCCAAAGAGTTTAGTTGATAAGTACATCAACGAGTACGGTCAGACCTTAGAGGCAGTGGGAGAAGCCATGTTTGACTACAACCGTCAGATTATGGATGCCTGCGCAGATTTGATTCCAGCAGTAAAGCCACAGATTGCCATGTACGAAAGCTACGGCATCCCTGGCATGATTGCATATAAGAAGACAGTTGATTACGCTAAGGAGCTTGGCCTTATCGTTATCGCCGATATCAAGCGTGGTGACATCGGTTCAACATCTACAGCATACGCTCTTGGTCACCTTGGCTCAGTTCAGGTAGGCGATTACAAGTACCAGGGTTTCGATGCTGATATGGCTACGGTTAACCCATATCTTGGTTCAGATGGTGTTCAGCCATTCGTTGACGTTTGTAAGGAAGAGGATAAGGGAATCTTCGTACTTTGCAAGACATCTAATCCATCATCTGGCGAGTTCCAGGACAGACTCATTGACGGCAGACCTCTTTACGAGCACATGGCTGAGAAGATTGAGGACTGGGGAATGGAGACAAGAGAAGGTTACTATTCAAAAGTTGGTGCAGTTGTTGGTGCCACATATCCAGAGCAGGGTGCAAAGCTTCGTAAGCTCATGCCTCACGCATACATCCTTGTTCCAGGCTACGGTGCACAGGGTGGAAGAGGAAAAGATCTTGTACATTTCTTCAATGAAGATGGTCTCGGTGCAATCGTTAATTCCAGCCGTGGAATCATTGCAGCATATCAGCAGGAAAAGTACGCATCATTCGGCGAGGCAAATTTCGCAGGTGCCAGCCGTGCGGCAGTAGAGGATATGCTTGAAGATATTAGAGGAGCACTTAAGTAATGAAGATAAAAGAAAAAGCGGTAGTTTTATGGCAGGAGAAATTGGCAGAGGGTGTTTACAGCCTTACACTTGAGACAAACATCGTGGATTATGCTGTCCCAGGGCAGTTTATCAGCATCTTTTCAAATGATGGCAGCAAGCTTTTGCCACGTCCAATCAGTATTTGCGAAATCAATAAGGACTACGGAACACTTCGCGTAGTTTACCGTGTGGTTGGTGCAGGAACAGAGGAATTTTCTCAGCTTAAAATGGGCGATAAGGTAGAGGTTATGGGACCTCTCGGAAACGGATTCCCACTTGAAGGCAGAAATGCAATTGTCGTTGGCGGCGGTATCGGTGTGCCACCAATGCTTGAGCTTGCTAAGCAGTTACCGGGTAAGGTTACAGCTGTTATGGGCTATCGTAACAATGATCTGTTTCTTACAGAGGAATTTGAAAAGGCAGTGGCAAATCTTTACATTGCCACAGATGATGGTTCAGTTGGAGTTCGCGGTACAGTTGTTGATGCCATGAGAGAAAACGATTTGGTGGCAGATGTAATCTATGCCTGCGGTCCAAAGCCAATGCTTCGCGCAGTGGCAGATTTCGCTTTAGAGAATCAGATTAAGTGCTACGTTTCTATGGAAGAGCGCATGGCATGTGGAGTTGGCGCATGCCTTGGCTGTGTTTGCAAGTCAAAGGAAACTGACGAGCACAGTCATGTAAATAATAAGAGGGTTTGTAAAGACGGCCCAGTATTCTTGTCAACGGAGGTGGTACTATAATGAACACTAAGGTTAACATCGCGGGCGTGGAGTTCCAAAACCCTATTATGGAGGCTTCAGGTACCTTCGGTTCAGGCATGGAGTACTCAGAATTTGTTGATTTGAATAAGCTTGGTGCAGTTGTCACAAAGGGCGTGGCAAATGTGCCATGGCCAGGAAATCCAACACCTCGTATCACTGAGGTTCGCTCAGGGATGCTTAATGCCATCGGACTTCAGAATCCTGGCGTAGAGGTTTTCTGTGAGAGAGATTTAAAATTTCTTGAACAATATAAAAACACAAAAGTTGTGGTTAATGTTTGCGGTCATTCCGCCGAAGAATATATTGAAGTGGTTGAGAGATTGGCAGATGAGTCAAGGGTTGATATGTTGGAAATCAACATCTCTTGTCCGAACGTAAAAGAGGGCGGTATCGCCTTTGGACAGGACCCTAAAGCCGTTGAGGAAATCACTCGTTTAGTCAAGACTCGCGCTAAACAGCCAATCGTTATGAAGCTTTCGCCAAACGTTACCGACATTAAGGTTATGGCAAAGGCGGCAGAGGCTGGTGGTGCAGATGCCATTTCACTTATCAATACTCTTACAGGAATGAAAATCGATGTAGAACGTCAGAACTTTGTTCTCGCGAATAAGACCGGTGGTATGTCAGGCCCGGCAGTTCATCCAATTGCAGTTAGAATGGTTTATGAATGTGCAAACGCAGTATCAATTCCAATCATCGGAATGGGTGGAATCACCACATGGGAAGATGCAGTAGAAATGATGCTGGCAGGTGCCACAGCTGTCTCTGTAGGCACAGCAAATTTCTTCAACCCAACAGCTACTTTGGATATTCTTTCAGGCATTGAAGACTACATGGTTCGCAAGAATATTGAAGACATCAATTCAATCATAGGTATTGTTAAGTAGGGAGGTAAGTCAGAAAGTCCAGCTATAATCTGTCTGTGAAAAATGGTAAATTAAACATAGGGGTCTGCTTGTGAAAATTTTGGTAATGTACAATATATAGATAATTGTGTCGTAGTTCACGGATTGTGTTGTAATTCACCGAATGTTCAGACAATATACTCAGAATTATCCGTGACACATTAAAATCTATTTGCTACACTTTAGATACACTCACACAAAAATTATCTTATATATAACGGTTTTACTTAGATTTTGAAAGGAGGGGAGCTGATGAAGTTCAAGAAGATAGGTGAGGACAAAATTCGTTGCGTCATCACCAAAGAAGAAATGGAACAGAACGGCATGGAACTTGGAGATTTCGTCAGTGACCAGGAAAAGACCCAAAGCTTTATCAGGGATATATTAGCAGAAGCGTGTGAGACCCTCGGAATTGAGACTCATGCTAAAGCATATAGCGTACAGATGACAGTTATGCCTCAGGGTGATGTAGCATTACTCATATCCCCAGATTCAAGTTCAGGACTTGCAACGGCTATTGAAGAATTAAAGAAACACCTTACAGGTTTACAAGAAACATTATCTACTACTAAAAAGGAGCAGGTTGTCTCAGGTAGCACAGCAGATGTTCCCGTGCAGCCTGTTAATAAACTCCGAGATGATAAGGATGAGGTGACGACCCAGTATTTGGAGACCCCACTTTGGGCTATCCTTCCGAACCTAGATGCATCTATTGAGCTCTGTAAACATATTCCAAAGTTTGATGGAATCCAGAGTGTACTATATCGCTACGGCGACGACTATTATGTAAAGCTTAATTTCGAGCTTACTCGCCGCCAGATATCGGCAGTGATTCTTGTTATTGCCGAGTACGCCAGCCAGATGTTTACGGAAAGCTTCGATGGAGCATTCCTTTTAGAGCATGGTGATGTAATCTGCGAAGACTGCGTCAATGTATTGTCACAGATTTAATTAAATAGAAAATATCGAGCCACCTTGCTGAGGTGGCTCTTTTTTTATTCTATTTGCATGAAGTGATGAGGTGTTTATCATATTTATGATTTTCACTCCTGCTTGCTACAGCATATCAGCCCGGTCGCGGCGTCAATGATTCCCTTCGGCGCTTCGCGTTATTGACTCCTCGCCCTTGTGCTGATATGAGGTAATCAAGCAGGGGTGAAAATGGGGCTGTGGCAAGGCCACATTTGTCACTATCCATCCCATAACAACAAAAGTGGGATTTGGATGCATTTTAGAAAAAGTGTTACTTTACGGGTGAAAGATTCAATTTGCGGTAGTAGTTTTTGAATAAATTAATACTACCTATATTGATATTTGTTCTTAAGGTAGTAAAAATTTACTACCTGTATTCATTTCCTTATTACAGGTAGTAGAAAATTCCACCAAATTTACTACCTTTTCAAATTAGTAAGCCACAGGTAGTAGTTTTTGAATAAATTAATACTACCTATTTAGATATTTCCTCGTCCGGTAGTAAAAATTTACTACCTGCATTCATTTCCTTATTACAGGTAGTAGAAAATTTCACCAAATTTACTACCTTTTCAAGTTTGTATGTCTCAGGTAGTAAATGCAATGGGCCTTGCCACAGTCCCATTTTTATTTGAGCTTGTTTGCCAACTATCTGCCAAAAGAGGCTCTGTCAAGGGGCGGCGGAGTCGAGCCGTCAGGCATTCCCTTGACAGGGACTCTTGGCAGATAAAATAAGCAAAGTTCAAAGACAAAATAAAGGTCTAGCCAAGAAAATAACAAAGGAAAAAGCAAAGGAAAAAAGCAAAGGAAAATAAAAAAGGAAAATAACAAAGATTTTCGACACAAAGTAAAGAGGACGCCGGCGAAGGGACCAAAAGGCATCCTTGTAAAGCAAGGAACTTTTGAGTCCTAGTAAGCGAAGCTTACATTCCGCCAAGGACACATAAATAAAAAAATTTATATAAAGTAAAGAGGACGCCGGCGGGGCGTCCTCTTCAAAAAGGGAGAATAATGTTATGAAAAAAATGGTTCATCGCTTCTGTCTTGCGATGTAATTATAATACTAAGTTAGTTTGAAGGAACAATGGAAAATATGTGAATAAAATTGTAAAAGAAAAAGATTATTTGTGAATTGCTTACCACTATTATTTCTAGAGGAAATAGGATAAAAAATATAACTTTTGGGCATGAAAAAAGGACCTAAACGGTAGGCCCTTTTCATATCGTAAAACCCAAATACATTTATAACTCATATGCGCATATCAATCATGGTACCAGAAGTAGGATAGACCAGACTTTCAAGTGATGGTGCATTCATATCGATGCCTTCAGTTAAAAGTTGCGCCTGTCCCTCCATGACATCTAATGTCTTACCAAGCATCGCTGTCCCCACAGCTGTAAGTAGCTTGTTCTGACTTAAACTCATAGAAAGCTCTGATATATCCATAATTAGCGCCTCCCCTAAAAAAGACTATGCTTTTTCAACTACTCTAAAATTCTACCATTACTTGTTCACAAATTGGTGCCAAACTGTGTCTAAATTGTGAACAAACTGTGAATTATGGATATTTTGGCACTTTAGATAGAAAAAGCCCTTTGGTATTGTATGACGTGTTGATAATTAGATTAGATAACCCTGATGGATATTGAAATATTCATATTTTTTTCATTCTTGTTTCATATTTTACATATTTAAAAATCAGTCTAGAATTACTATAATAGACTTATATCAGTATGATTTCATGGAGATGGTATGGCCTTATTAAACTTGAATCTTAGTGACCCTCTTATGAAGGCGCTGAAAGCAGTAAATTCAATAGCTGGAAAATCATTGACGGAAGAAGATTTGCGCAAGCAGCGTTCGGCAATGGAACTGGCTGGAAAGCTGGCGGCACCGACAGGAGGTGTGAGCCTGGAATCATTTCAAGTTGGTGAGATTCCATGCGAGTGGGTAAAGCCTGATTTGGCACATAATCCACAGTACGTGATTCTATATGCCCATGGCGGTGGATACACCTGCGGAGGTTTGGCATATGCCAGAATATTGGCAGCTAAGCTTGCAGTGTCCACAGGTTTTTCAGTGGTTTCCTTTGAGTATAGACTTGCTCCGGAGAATAAGTTTCCCGCAGCATTGGATGATGGAAATCAGGTGTGGGATTATTTGATAGAGCAAGGCTATAAGAACGATAAAGTTATTTTGGCAGGTGATTCTGCCGGTGGCAATTTGACGGTTTGTCTCACTCAAAGAATTTTGCAGGAGGGCAAAGAGCCACCAAGGATGTTGTTATTGTTTAGTCCATGGACTGATATGACAGCAAAATCAAAATCATATCAACAGTATGACGGCAAGGATCCAATCCTCACAAAGCACTATGTTGAATCAGTGAGAGATGCAGTGATTGGAACGGATGTGGAAGCCGCAGACCCTATATATTCACCATTGTTTGGTGAGTTTAAGCATTTTCCACCTACTTTTGTGCAGGTGGGAAAGACTGAAATCCTCTACGAGGACAGTGCCTCACTTGTGAAGCAGATTCAGAAGGCTGGAGGCAAAGCGAAGCTGGACGTAGAAAAGGATGGATGGCATGTGTATCAGCAGATGCCCCTTCCCGTAGCGTCACGTGCAATGCGTAGACTCGCAGACTACGTTTCAGATGAAATTTATAATAATCAGCGGATTAAGGATATATAGAATGGCAAGAGAAAATTGGTATAAAGTAGATAATGTCGCAAAGGTTTTCTTAGCCACGGCGGCAAAGAGAGATACGCGAACCCTGAGAGTCAGCTGTACTCTTTGGGAAGACGTAGATCCTGAACTATTACAGCAGGCGGTGGAGTCAGCTATTCAGCTTCGACCACAGTTTAATGTGCGAGTTCGCCGAGGTATTTTTTGGCACTACATGGAGGACACAGACCTTCAGCCAGTAGTAGAAAAGGAACATGGACGTGTTTGCCCATCTCTTTATCACCCAGGCAGAATGATGCTGCACTATAAGGTGACTTACTATCACAAGAGAATTAATCTTGATTTGTTCCATGCTATTTCAGATGGAACAGGTGCATTAGAGTTTTTAAACATTATTGTTTTTGATTATTTGAAGCTTAAATATCCTGATGAGCTTGAAGAGCTAAATATTCATTCAGGCGCTTCATATGATGATTTGAATCAGGACAGTTATAGACAGTTTTTTGGAAACTTGTCCTTGAAATCATCAGCATTAAAGGTGGCTTATCACCCAAGCGGATTGAAATTGCCATATGATCAACTTCAGTTTTTTGAGATTCAGGTGCCAACAGATGATATCCTTCCAAAGGCTAAAAATATTGGAGTTGGAATGACCAGCTATATTGGCGCAAAGCTTATGCTTGCTATCAAGGATGATATGCCTCCACGTAAAAAGCATATGCCAATCAATGTGTCTATGCCTGTAAATCTAAGAAATTACTATCCAAGTCAGACTTCACGTAATTTCTTCAACAATGTAAATGTTGCCCATGTTTTCGATGAGGAGATTTCCTTTGAGGATTTGGCAAAGGAATTTGATGCCAAGCTTAAGGAAAACCTTACAGAGGAAAACATTAAAAAACAGATGGATAACTTTGAGACTATGGAATACTTTATTCCAGTTAGAGCGGTGCCACTGTTCATTAAGCAGATGGTTGTTCGCTATGGCTCAAAGATTATGGATAAAAAGGTGTCAGTTGTTCTTTCAAATCTTAGAGTGCAGCGTCCACCAGAGGAGATTATTCCAAAGATTAGAAACTATAATGGTTTCTGTAGCTCATCAAATCTCTTTGTAGTTATGAGCAGCTACAACGGTAAGATGACCCTTGGAATCAGTTCACCATATTCAAATACAAAGGTAGTAAAAAGCTTCGTTAGAGGCCTCAGTGAGGATGGCATGAAGGTTACTGCTTATGCGACGGAGGTGATTCGCTAATGAAGAATTGTCCATATTGTAAGATTGATGTTGGAGGAAATTTAAAGAAATGTCCATTGTGCCAGAGCCGTCTGGTAGGCGAGGATGAGGAAAAATATTTCCCAACACAGTTAAAGTTAAAGTTCCAGTCATTTTTCTTCAAGCTGCAACTGTTCATTGTTTGGATAGTGATTATATCAGCGCTTTGGCTGGATTACATATTCAAGCTTCCATTCGGAAAATATGGTGGATTCCATTGGAGCCTTCTGGTGCTGATGTGGTTATTTGCCTTCGAGTTCAGTATCATCCATGTATTTAAAAAGGGAATGGATGCCTCCAGAATTATGTCCATAGTAGTGGTAATTGTAATGGCTATGGTGAGTGTTACTGCTTATTACTTTGGTTACCTGCTTTTCGTTTTGCAATGGGTTATTCCTATCATGGTGATGTGTACAATCATTGCAAATTTTGTGCTGTGCATGGTGGATAAAAGTGGTAACGCGATGGTATATCTGTTGACAGATTTACTTGTGGGAATTGTTCCATACTTTGTTTACATAACATTAAAGAAGGATTGTCCAATCGAGTGGATGATTTGCTTACTTGTTAGTTTCATTATTTTTGTGGGAGCAATAATTTTCAAAGGGAGAGAAGTTGTTGGCGAGATTCAGCGCAGGCTGAGCGTATAGCAGGTTTTGCAGCAGTGGTAGTGCTACCTTACGGAGGTTATTTGCATGAATACCGGAGACAGAATACCTGATAAGAGAAAATATTTATTAGAGAACTTTGGAAGGGCAATGCAGGAAGGCTGGCTGGAGGTGTATTATCAGCCTATCATCCGTGGCTCTAGTGGAAGAGTATGTGGTGAGGAAGCCCTTGTGCGTTGGGATGACCCAATTTTGGGTGTGCTTAACCCTGCAGAATTTATTCCAATCTTAGAGTCTGTCAATCTGATTGACAGATTGGACCTTTACGTTCTAGAACAGGTTATTGCAAAGCTTGAAAAGTTCGAGGAAATGGGACTATACAGGGTGGTTCATTCTGTAAATTTCTCCCAGATAGACTTTTTCTCTTCAGATATTGTGTCAGAGGTAAAACAGCGAGTGGATGTTTCATCGGTCCCTCCTTCGCTTATAGCCATTGATGTTATTGAAAGCGCATGCAGTACAAGAGATGAGGCCGTATTATCAAAATTAAAAGAATTCCACGAGCTGGGTTTCCAGGTTTGGATGGATGATTATGGAAATGGTAATTTTGCGCCTGTTCTTCTTCAGCAGATTCATTTTGATTTGCTTAAAATCAACATGGGGCTTGTTGGTCAGCTACGTGTAAGCAAAGAAGCCAGAATTATTATAACAGAGCTTGTTAGAATGGCTATGGCTCTTGGTATTGAGGTGGCAGCTGAGGGGGTTGAGGATGATGAAGAGGTTGAATTCTTAACTGAGATTGGATGTATTAAGCTTCAGGGATTTTACTATTGCAAACCTGTGTCATTATCAGATATTTTGACAAGATATAAAACAGGTACTCAGATAGGCTTCGAGAATCCAGATGAGCGCGATTATTATACAACAGTTGGACATGTCAGCTTATATGACCTTGCATTTACGAACAGAGATGATGCTGGTGTGGTAGATTATTTCGACACCCTACCTATGGCAATTTTGCAGGTAAATTCTGAGGAAATATCTCTGCTTCGATGTAATGGTAATTTTAGAAAATTCTTTTATGCGAACTTTACTGAGCAGAGCGGTGTTTCTACATATTATTTCAAAGATTCATCAAAGCATATAGGTTTCTACGCTATGACAGCAGTCCGTCAGTGCGGAATAGATGGAAAACGTGCTATTATTGACGAGCGTACAAAAAACGGAAAAATGGTTCAGCTGCTTATCGATAAGATTTCGGAAAATCCAGTTACAGGAATGTCTGCGGTGGCTGTTGTAATCCTTTCCGTTACAGATACGCCAGATACGACTGACGATTTGACCTACAACTATATCGCAAGAGCTCTGGCGGAAGATTACTTGAAGCTTTTCTTTGTGGATATGGAGAAGGACGAGTTCACAGAGTATGTTTCTGATGGAAAGAATCGAGATGTATCAGTTGTAGACCGTGGTACTAACTATTTTGACCAGCCTGAACTAGAGAAATACAAATTCGTTTACAAGGAAGACAGACCACGATTTATAGATTCCTTTACAAAGGAAAATGTTATACGTGACTTAAATCAGTACGGCAAGTACACACTTACTTACAGAACAGTTATGGATGGAAAGCCTACTTATGTAAACTTGAAGGCTGTTCGTGTAAGAACTGATAACAGGCATATTATCATAGGTATTAGTAATGTTGATGCTCAGACACGTGAGCAGGAGGCTTTCCAGAGAATTAAAGAAGAGCGTATAACCTTCAATAGAATAGCAGCTCTTTCCAGTGATTTCATTAATATCTATAGTGTTGATCCTGAGACGGGATTCTATGAAATTTTTAAGATGAATCCTGAAAATATGCAATATGAGTTGGAGCCAGAAGGTAAGGATTTCTTCAAAGAAAGTAGAGATAGACTTAAGGAAATTGTTTACGAAGAAGATGTTGATGCTCTTATGAAAGTGTTCACTAAGGAACATATTTTGGAGTCTATCAAACAACGTGGATTATTTACATACACTTGCAGAATTAAGAGGATAAATGGTGGTTTAAGATATGTAACCATGAAAACTGCCCTTGTAGAAGAGTTGGATGGTCCACAGCTTATTTTTGGTCTTATTAATGTTGATGAGCGGGTTCGAAAGGAAAAAGAATACGCTGAAAAGGTTTTAGAAGCCGAAGATAAGGCTATTCGAGATGAACTGACAGGTGTAAAGAATAAGCATGCTTATGCAATCGTCGAGGAAGAATTCAATGTAAAAATTAACGCAGGAAGGGTATCTGAGTTTGCTATTGTAGTTTGTGATTTGAATGGTCTGAAGGATGTTAACGACCGCTATGGTCACCAGACCGGTGATGAATTTATTAGAGCAGGCTGTAAGATTATTTGTACGGTATTTGCCCATAGTCCTGTATACCGAGTCGGGGGCGATGAGTTTGTGGTAATAGCTCAGGGCGTTGATTATGAAAATATAGATAAGCTTCTTGAAAACATCGAAAGTGTTAACGCTCGTAATAAAAAGAAAAAAGAGGTTACCATAGCTGTTGGCGTTGCCAAGTTTGATGGGCAAAGAGAGATGAGTGAGATTTTTGATGCTGCTGACGCTGAGATGTACCTTAATAAAAAGCGTATGAAAAAAGGTGAGCCGACACATCACTAAAGTGATTGACAAAGTTTTAACAATGCACTATGATAGTAAACAGTAGAAAATAATTGGGGTGAACCCAGCATAGGAGGATTTTGTGATGAGCGAATTCAACAATTTAAAGCTTGAGGTTGCAGACGAGATTGCCGTACTTACAATTTCACGTCCAGCAGCACTTAATGCACTTAACAGCGAGACTCTTGACGAGTTAAACGTTGCACTTACAGAGATCGAGGCTAGAGATGACGTAAAGGTTCTTATCCTTACAGGTGGTCCAGATAAGAAGGATAACGCATTCAAGTCATTTGTTGCTGGTGCAGATATATCTGAGATGGTTAACTTTACAGCAGCAGAGGCACGTGCTTTTGGTATGAGAGCATCAGTTCCTTTCTTCAAGCTTATGAACATGAGACAGGTTACAATCTGTGCAGTTAACGGATTTGCTCTTGGTGGCGGTTGTGAGATTTCTATGGCTTGTGATATCCGTATCGCTTCTGAGAACGCTACATTTGGTCAGCCAGAGTGTGGTCTTGGTATCATCCCTGGTTTCGGTGGTACACAGAGACTTGCTCGTCTTGTAGGTATGGGACGTGCTAAGGAGCTTATCTTTACATGCGATTCTATCGATGCAAACGAAGCATACAGAATCGGTCTTGTAAACAAGGTTGTTCCTTGCGAGGAGCTTATGGATACAGCTAAGGCTATGGCTAAGAAGATTGCTTCTAAGGGAAGCTATGCAGTATCTATCGCTAAGGCAGCTATCAACAACGGATACGACATGGACATCAAGAATGCAGTTGAGATGGAGGCTAACCTCTTCGGTATTACATGTTCTACACATGATAAGGCTGAAGGAATGGGTGCTTTCCTTGAGAGAAGAGCTGCAAACCTTACAGATTTCTAATTTATCGCAATTTTGACCCCTCGTAAGAGGGGTCTTTTTTTATGCCACTTTACCTTGATAAATTATCCATAAACAGTTAGAATATTTAAAATTAGGTGAAATATAATTTTTTAAAGGAGAGTCTATGAGTTACGACTATTATTATACTGATGATGTAGAAAGAGAAATCAAGAATCTTCAGAATGAAAATGGCAACCCATCAAACTATGGCTTAGCTATTGCTTCACTCATAATGGGTATAGTCTCATTGGTATTTTTCTTATTTCTTTTAAATATTATTTCAGCTATTATTGCCATTATATTAGGCTTTGTTTTTATTGGTGGTACTAAGGCTGGTCAAAAAGGCAGAGGTCTTGCAAAGGTCGGCATCATCACATCTATTCTTTCTATTGTTTTATGTATAGGAAGCTATGTGTTGATTTTCCAGAATGCTAGTAACATCACTAAGATGATGGAAAATGAGTTTAAGAGCAATAACTCTCAGTTCCATTACTACGAATCTGACGGGGAAGATCCATTTAAGGACTTCGATGACATAGAAGATTTTTATAAGTTCTATGAGAACCCAGATGATTTTGAAGACTTCCTTAATGATAATGATAAGGATGACACACTTTAATTTGGATGAAAGTCTGGGGGACTAACCACCCTTCGGATTTTTGCATATAAAAATAAGGGTTAGGTGACGAGAAAGCCTAGCCTCACAGAAAGGAATTACTTTATATGTACAACAAAGTAGACGCAAGTTTAAATTTCGTTGAGCGCGAAAAGCAGGTGCTCAAGTTCTGGAACGAGAATGACATCTTCCAGAAGTCAATGGATTCAAGAAAAGAGGGAGAGACATACACATTCTATGATGGCCCTCCAACAGCAAACGGCAAGCCTCACATCGGTCATGTTGAGACTCGTGCCATTAAGGACATGATTCCTAGATACCAGACAATGAAGGGCAAGTTCGTTCCTCGTAAGGCTGGTTGGGATACACATGGTCTTCCAGTAGAGCTTGAAGTTGAGAAGCTTCTTGGTCTTAACGGAAAAGAGCAGATTGAAGAATACGGTATGGAGCCTTTCATTAAGCAGTGTAAGGAATCCGTATGGAAATACAAGGGTATGTGGGAGGATTTCTCTGGAACAGTTGGTTTCTGGGCAGATATGGACAATCCTTACATCACATATGATGACAATTTCATCGAGTCTGAGTGGTGGGCACTTAAGACAATTTGGGACAAGAAGCTCCTTTACAAGGGATTCAAAATCGTTCCTTATTGCCCTCGTTGTGGTACTCCACTTTCAGCACAGGAGGTTGCTCAGGGCTACAAGACAGTTAAGGAGCGCTCAGCAATCGCACGTTTCAAGATTAAGGGAGAGGATGCATTCTTCCTCGCATGGACAACAACACCATGGACACTTCCATCAAACCTTGCACTTTGCGTAAATCCAGTTGAGACTTACATCAGAGTAAAGGCAGCAGATGGCTATACATATATTCTCGCAGAGGCACTTGCTGATAAGGTACTTGGCAAGCTTGCTAAGGAAGAAGGCGAGAAGGCTTACGAAGTTCTTGAGACTTACAAGGGAACAGACCTTGAGTACAAGGAATACGAGCCACTTTTCGAGTGCGCTGGCATTGCAGCTGAGAAGCAGCACAAGAAGGCACACTTTGTAGTATGCGATGATTACGTTACTATGTCAGATGGTACTGGTATCGTTCATATCGCTCCTGCATTTGGTGAGGACGATGCTAAGGTTGGCCGTAAGTACGACCTTCCATTCGTTCAGTTCGTAGATGGCAAGGGTGAGCTTACAGAGGAGACACCATACGCTGGTCAGTTCGTTAAGGATGCAGATCCAAACGTACTGAAGGACCTTGATGCTAAGGGACAGCTCTTCGAAGCACCTAAGTTCGAGCACGAGTATCCACACTGCTGGAGATGCGACACTCCACTTATCTACTACGCTAGAGAATCATGGTTCATCAAGATGACTGAGGTTAAGGATGACCTGATTAAGAATAATAACACTGTAAACTGGATTCCAGATTCAATCGGTAAGGGACGTTTTGGCGATTGGCTTGAGAACGTTCAGGACTGGGGTATCTCACGTAACCGTTACTGGGGAACTCCACTTAATATCTGGGAGTGCCCAGACTGTGGAAAGCAGATTTCAATCGGAAGCCGCAAGGAATTGGCAGAGCTTTCAGGACGTGCTGATGCAGAGAATATCGAGCTTCACCGTCCATACATCGATGAGGTTACATGCACATGTCCTGATTGTAAGGGCACAATGAAGCGTGTGCCAGAAGTTATCGACTGCTGGTTCGATTCAGGTGCTATGCCATTCGCTCAGCATCACTATCCATTCGAAAATAAGGAAGTATTTGAGCAGCAGTTCCCTGCTAAGTTCATTTCAGAGGCTGTTGACCAGACACGTGGTTGGTTCTATTCGTTGATGGCTGAATCAACACTACTTTTCAACAAGGCTCCTTATGAGAACGTTATCGTACTTGGTCACGTTCAGGATGAGAATGGTCAGAAGATGTCTAAGTCTAAGGGCAACGCTGTTGATCCATTCGACGCACTTGAGAAGATGGGTGCAGATGCTATCAGATGGTACTTCTATACCTCTTCAGCACCATGGATTCCAAAGAGATTTGGTGAAAATGCAGTTATGGAAGGCCAGAGAAAGTTCCTTGGAACTCTTTGGAATACATATGCTTTCTATATCTTATATGCAAATATTGATGAGTTTGATCCTACAAAGTACGAGCTTGATTTCAGCAAGCTTGCAGTTATGGATAAGTGGATTCTTTCTCGTCTTAATTCAGCAATCAAGGCTGTTGATGAGAACCTTGGTTCATACAAGATTCCAGAGGCAGCACGTGCTCTTGATGAGTTCGTAGATGACATGTCAAACTGGTATGTTCGTCGTTGTCGTGACAGATTCTGGGCAAAGGGAATGGAGCAGGATAAGATTAATGCTTACATGACTCTTTACACATGCCTTAAGGATATTGCACTTGCAGCAGCGCCAATGATTCCTTTCATGACAGAGGAAATCTACCAGAACATGGTACGCTCAGTAGATAAGACAGCTCCAGAGTCTATCCACCTTTGCGACTTCCCAGTTGTAAATGAGCAGTTCATCGACAAGAAGCTTGAGGAAGATATGGATGAGCTTCTTAAGATTGTAGTTCACGGACGTGCTTGCCGTAACACAGCTAACATCAAGAACCGTCAGCCAATCGGTCAGATGTACATCAAGGCTGAGCATGAGCTTGATGAGATGTATGTATCAATCATCGAGGATGAGCTTAACGTTAAGAAGGCTACATTCACAGATGATGTTTCAAACTTCACATCATACAGCTTCAAGCCACAGCTTCGTACAGTAGGACCTAAGTATGGTAAGTTCCTTGGTGGCATCCAGAAGGCACTTTCTAGCCTTGATGGAAACGCAGCTTATGCAGAGCTTAAGGCAAATGGGGTATTAAGATTGCCTGAGGTTGATGAATCTATCGAGCTTGCAGAGGAAGATTTACTTATTTCTATGGCTCAGACAGAGGGCTTCGTAGCAGACGGCGACAACTACGTTACAGTAGTTCTTGATACAAACCTTACAGAGGAGCTCCTTGAGGAAGGTTTTGTACGTGAAATCGTATCTAAGATTCAGACAATGCGTAAGGAAGCAGATTTCGAGGTTATGGATAGAATCACAGTTTCTTACGAATCATCTGATAAAATAAAGAGCGTATTTGAGAACAACAAGGACTTCATTGCAAATGAAGTTTTAGCTGATGCAATTAACGTAGGTGCAACCGGCTCTCACGTAAAAGAATGGAATATCAATGGGGAAAAGGTAACGTTAGGAGTATCTAAAAACTAGGAGGGGTTTTGAGATTATGAAGAGACAGATGCCAAGCACCAAAGAATTGGAGCGAGAAATCAAAGACCGCGTAAAGTCCATGTTTCGTAAGGATTTTGAAGATGCAACTGAGGAGGAGATTTACAGAGCCTGCGCCGAAGTTGTAAATGACGTGGTTATTGATAACTGGCTAACTACTCAAAAGGAGTTTGTAAAGCAGGATCCAAAATGTGTTTATTACATGTCAATGGAGTTCCTGATTGGACGACTTCTCGGCAATAATATGATAAATATGCGAGGCTACACCGAAGTAATGGATGCTCTTGCAAATTTAGGAGTAGACATTAACCTTATCGAGGATCAGGAGCCAGATCCTGCTCTTGGAAATGGTGGTCTTGGCAGATTGGCAGCATGTTTTCTCGATTCTCTTGCTACCTTGCAGTACCCTGCCTATGGCTGCGGTATTAGATACCACTACGGTATGTTCAAGCAAAAGATAAATGATGGATTCCAGGAAGAAGTTCCAGATGATTGGCTTCAGACCCGTTATCCATTTGAGCTTCAGCGCTCAGAGTATGAATTTGAGGTAAAGTTTGGCGGTTGGGTGCGCTATGAAAATCAGCCTGATGGCTCTACTAAATATATTCATGAGGGCTACAACTCAGTAATTGCCACACCATACGATATGCCAATCACTGGCTTTGATAATGGTATGGTAAACACTCTTATGATTTGGGATGCCAAGCCAAAGGAAGTATTCAGACTTGCATCCTTTGAGCGTGGCGACTACAACAAGGCTGTCGAGGACATGAATTTGGCCCGCAACCTTACAGAGGTTCTTTATCCTAATGATAATCACATCCAGGGCAAGGAGCTTCGTCTAAAGCAGCAGTACTTCTTTGTATCTGCATCTCTTCAGCGAGCAATTGATAAATATTTGCGTTATCACAATGATATTATGCGTCTGCCAGAGAAGGTGGTATTCCAGATGAATGATACACACCCTACACTGACAGTTGCTGAGCTTATGCGACTTTTGATGGATGAGCATGGTCTCGGTTGGGATGATGCCTGGGAGGTTACTACTCATTGTGTAGCCTATACAAATCACACCATCATGGCAGAAGCTCTTGAGAAGTGGCCAGAGGATATTTTCAAAGGTCTGTTACCTCGTATCTACATGATAGTTGAGGAAATCAACCGTCGTTTTTGCGAGGAAATTAAGGCTAAATTCCCTGGTGATGATGAAAAGGTTCACCGCATGGCAATCCTTGCTGACGGTCAGGTAAAGATGGCTCATATGGCTATTTGCGCCGGCTTCTCAGTAAATGGTGTTGCTGCTCTTCATACAGAAATCTTGAAGAACGTTTCTCTTCATGATTTCTATGAGATGTATCCTGAAAAATTCAACAACAAGACCAACGGTATTACTCAGCGTAGATTCCTTATGCACGGCAATTACAAGCTTTCTGACTGGGTAATTAAGAAAATTGGTCGTGGTTGGATTACTGATTTATCTCAGATGGAGAAGCTTACTATGCTTCTTGATGATAAGAAATCACTTCAGCAGTTTATGGATATTAAGCTGGAGAACAAGAAGCGACTTGCAAAATATATCTTTGACCATAATGGTATAGCAGTTGACCCTAACTCAATTTTTGATGTTCAGGTTAAGAGACTTCATGAGTACAAGCGTCAGCTTCTCAATATTTTGCATGTAATGTATCTGTATAATCAGATTAAAGAGCACCCAGAGATGGATTTCTACCCAACGACATTTATCTTTGGCGCAAAGGCATCTGCAGGTTATGAGAACGCTAAGCTTATTATTAAGCTTATCAACAATGTAGGTGCAGTAATTAATAATGATAAATCTATAGATAATAAGCTTAAGGTTGTATTTATCGAGGATTACCGAGTTTCCAATGCAGAGTGGATTTTTGCAGCAGCAGATGTTTCTGAGCAGATTTCCACAGCTTCAAAGGAGGCTTCAGGTACAGGTAATATGAAATTTATGCTTAATGGTGCCGTTACAATTGGTACCATGGACGGTGCCAACGTGGAGATGTACCAGGAGCTTGGCGGAGAGAATATTTTCATCTTCGGTATGAGCTCTGATGAGGTTATTGCTCACGAGAAGAATCACGACTATAACCCTGTTGATGAGATGAACAAAAATCCTCATATACAGAAGGTGCTGTCTCAGCTCGTTAATGGCAACTACAGCATAGATAATCCAGAGCTTTTCAGACCTATCTACAATTCACTTTTGAACACTCAGTGTACTGAAAGAGCTGATACTTATTTCGTTCTTAAGGATTTCGCATCTTACTGCGAAGCTCATGAGAAGATTCAGGAGGCTTATAAGGACAGAGAAAAGTGGGCAAGAATGGCACTTTCAAATGTGGCACATGTTGGTAAGTTCTCATCAGACAGAACTATCCAGGAATATGTAGATGACATTTGGCATCTGGACAAGCTTGAGCTTAAATAATATTGGAGACAAATAATGAATCAGAACAATACTGACAGAAGAAATTATATTCCATGGATTTTTCTGCCAACTATTCTTGCAATTATAATTCAGACAGCCGCATCTATTATGGCACTTGAGTTTTATATAGTTGCAGAGATGAGCACCTATACAGGTAACGATTACACAAGCTTCATGGTCCAGGTGATTAACGATTATTCAACTGGTGAAGGTGTAGCATGGACTTCTGTTATATATGCTGCCACAACAGCTGTAATCGCCTTTTGGGTGTACAAAAAATATTGCAGAGAAGGAAAGCTTTCATGGCTTTCAGGCAAGTCCAATAATATACCACTTACAATCTGCGGAATATTGCTTTTCTCATTTGGAATGCAGTATGTGACTGTTTACCTTATGAATGCATTGGCTTCGTCATTCCCTTCTTGGTTGGAGGAATATGAGGAGCTTATGGAATCGGCAGGAATTAGCGGTAGCATGACACCGGTCATGATTGTTTATGCAATCATTTTAGGACCTATATGCGAGGAGCTTATATTCAGAGGAATTACTTTCCACGCAGCAAAAAAGGTTATGCCATATTATTATGCTATTCTGGTTCAGGCTATAATGTTTGGCGCCTTCCATATGAACAAGCTTCAGGGAGTATATGCCTTTGTTTTAGGTTTAGGTTTAGGCTACATAATGTATCTTTACGACAGCCTTGTTATTACAATTATTATTCATGTTTTGTTTAATTTTATCGGTACTATCGGTTCAGAATATTTGCCGATGGGAGGAGATTCAGTTGTATCATTCTTCCTTTGCTGTCTTGCGGCACTTGTGGTTTCCTACGGAGCCATCCTTGTACTGAAAAATGCATCAGCAGTGGTTAATAATAACAGCGAATCAACCGATATATAATTACACGGACGAGTATCATAGAGACCAGGAAGGCCTTAAGGTTTTCCTGGTTTTTTCTTTTATTTGAGGTAATAGTGCCACCTCAAATAAGGATTTCTATGAGGGCTGAAAAAGGACTTTCTTCTTTTAACGATATTTGGTTTTCACAAAGGAGGAAAGCGAATGGTAATTAACAATGCTGAGGTTTCTATGGCCTCAACCACTAGCTACACTAGTGGAATGCGTCTGACTGTTCAGTCAGAGACAAAACCCGTTTTTGATCTGAAGGAGATTACCCTTTTGGGGGATGGACTTCAGGCAGAAGAAACTGAAAAGGAGGAAAAGACAGAAGCTGTGGATAATGCTATAGAGCTCAAGCCTTCCAGCGAGTATACCCTGCGCTTGAGAACCATTGAGTATCTCCTTAAAATGTTTATGCTTGGAAGATACTTTGATGAGGACAGTGCCTTTGGGCAGATGCTGAGAGAAACCTTTGGTTCTATGGATGAGCTTGGAGATATGTCCTCCACTGATAATGGAGCATTGTTCTTTCAGACAACCACTGTATCCTATGAGCACTGGGAGAGTCAGAGTGTGGAATACTCTTCTACAGGCACAGCTATCACAGCCGACGGACGAAAGCTAAGCTTTAATTACAGTTTCGCCTTGTCGGAGTCCTTCACTGAGAAGTATGAAAATGTATATGCAGCAGTGAGAAACTGTGTGGATCCACTGGTAATCAATCTGGATGATTGCCCAACATCAATTGCTGATCAGACCTTCTTCTTCGATTTAGACGGGGATGGAGAGGAGGATGAAATTCACAATCTTGGTAAAGGCTCAGGCTTTTTGGCACTTGATAAGGATGATGATGGTTTTATTAAAAATGGGCTGGAGCTGTTTGGTGCAAGAACTGGAGATGGCTTTGGAGAGCTTGAGGAGTATGATTCAGACAAGAATGGCTGGATTGACGAGAACGACCCAGTATTTACAAAGCTAAGAATCATGACCATCAATGAGAAAGGGGAGCAGGAGCTGTTTGGACTGAAGGAATCTGATGTGGGAGCGATATATCTTGGCAGGCTTGACACACAGTTCATCCATCGAAGTGATAACTACGATGCAAACGCGGTCACTCGCAAATCAGGCATGTTTTTACACGAAAGTGATGGACATGCAAGTGGTGTGCAACACGTTGATTTTATGACTTAATTTAATTATAATATCATTCAGTTAGCAAATAGCTAGAAAGACTTGGAAAGCGCAAGCAAGGGGGCACCATACAGCACATGGGATGGGGCCTACGCCGGCGGGGGGACCCGTGTGCTGATATGGGGGATGCCTTGCGGGAGCTTGATGCAGTAGATTGCTATTTGCGGGAGAAGTAATGTTTATGAAATTAGGCGGGAAGAAAATTAAATTCAAAAGCAACAGTGCACTTGTCATTGCGGCAGGTTGCACTGTTGCTTTTATGTTTTTAACCACAATTATTAGCTTCGTTTTATACAATCAGCGCATGCATGAAGCCAATAATCTTCTGAAGGAAGCAAAGTACACCCAGTACGATTCCTATGTGGTACTTATCGCCTCTAATGATAAAAGTGATTTCTGGCAGAATGTTTATCAGTCAGCCTTCGAGTACGGAAAAGAGCACGGCGTCTATGTGGATATGATATCCGACAACGTGGATGTTAATTACAGTAAGACAGAGCTTTTGGAGATGGCCATCGAATCTGGTTGCGATGGAATAATGCTTGAGGGGGATGACCAACCAGAGACACAGGAGCTTCTCACAAAGGCATATTCTGCCCACATCCCAGTGATTACACTAGAAACAGATATTGCTTCAGAAAGCCGCGTCAGCTTTGTAGGTGTAAATAACTACACCATTGCCAATCTTTATGCTGATGCTATAAAGAAGAATCTTGTTAAGCAAAAGCATGTCATGGTTATAGCCAACAATACCTATGCTGATGCCACACTTAATACATTCGTAAATAACATTCAGGGGGCTTTTTCGGAAGAGGAACTTCCAAATGGACCTCTTGAGTTTGAAGTCAGAAGAATTGAAAGTAATGATGCCTTCGCTACAGAAGAATACATTCAGAATCTGTTCCAGAAGAATGAGATTCAGCCAGTGGTAATCTGCCTTGATGAGCTGTCCACAGCGGGCTTCTATCAGGCTATGATTGATTACAACAAGGTTGGTCAGATACTTCTTTTCGGAAACTATGAATCCCAGTCTATTTATACAGGAATTAAGCAGGGGGTTATCAAAAGCACAGTTACCATGAACGCTTCAAGCATGGGACAGGCCGCAGCAAAGGCGTTTATTGAGTATCACCAGACAGGTCATGTTTCCGATTATATCAATGTTGAGCCGGAGATTATTGACGGCGATAACATTGAGTCATATCTGAAGGAGGTGGAAGATGCAAACCATTAAATCACTCTCCTTGAGAAAAAAGATGATTATCGTATTCTGTCTACCAATCATTCTGCTCTTCATGGTAAATATCGTTTTGTACATGGGAACCGACAGAATGCTTACTTCCTTAGACGAGGTATATGCCAGCAATAATTCTCTTAATGAACTGACAGGCGCGTTGGATGGACTTCAGACAGCCACTACTGTGTATCTTGGAACAAAGACTAGTAACGCACTTGAGGAATACTACATCGCAGAGCAGAACTACAGAGATCTTCTCAAAAATCTTGATGATAATAATGATGTAAATGACAGCAGAGTGCTGGAGAGAAATATTCTTAAGATGTCAGCTAATTACCTGGAGCTTACAAATCATGCGGTTGAAAGTAAGCGTGGAGGTAATGTTGAGAAGTACAAGAGCTACTATGAGGAAGCCAGCAGAACCTACGGATATATCGATTCAAATATTACAAGCCTAAATAATCAGCAGTTCATCAACAACTCAAAATCCTACAGTACCATGATGTCTGCATTACAGACACTTGAAGAGCTGAATATTTTGACACTGATTATTATCGGAGTTGCCAATCTTTCTTTCGTAGTTTTGATTGCATCAACAATCACCAGTCCACTTGTAAAGCTGGCTCAGGCTGCAAACAGAGTGTCCGATGGTGATTTTGATGTGGCACTTCCAGCGGTAATCAATAACGATGAGGTAGGTGTTGTGACTCGTGCCTTCAACAAGATGGTAGTTTCACTGAAGGCCTATATCACCAAGCTTACCGAGTCTATGGAGACAGAGCGAAAGCTAAAGGAAAATGAGCTGATTATGGCAAATCATATTAAGGATGCGGAGCTGAAATATCTTCAGTCTCAGATTAATCCTCATTTCCTTTTTAACACATTAAATGCTGGCGCCCAGCTTGCCATGATGGAGGGTGCAGACCGCACCAGCGAATACATGCATAATGTAGCCAATTTCTTCCGATACAACATCAAAAAGAATAAAGATGCTGTAACTCTTAAAGAGGAGATTGAGCTGGTAGATATATATATTTACATCATCAATGTTCGTTTCGCAGGGGAGATTCAGTTTGCCAAGGACATAGATGAGAGACTTCTAGGGGTGAAAATACCTAGTATGATACTTCAGCCTATTGTTGAAAACAGTATCAACTATGGTGTAAGAAACATAGAATGGACCAAGAAAATCCGCCTTTCTGTCTACGAATTAGGTGATTATATCTGTGTTAGCATCAAGGACAATGGAATTGGAATGACAAATGAGACCATCACCAAGATTCTAGAGGGAAGCTACGAGGAAAATTCTCAAAAGTCTGATTCAAACGGAGTTGGTCTTGCAAATTGCATCGAGCGCCTAAATATTTTTTACGAGCGTGATGATGTACTGGATATTATTTCAGAAGGAGAAAATAAAGGTACAGAGACAATTCTGTATCTGCCAGGGTTAGAAAATGTATAAGGTAATGTTAGCAGATGATGAAGGAATCGTAATCGACTCCCTCAAATTTATAATTGAAAAAGAGTATGGTAGCCAGTGTGATATCCGAGTTGCCAAAACAGGCCGTCAGGTTATCGAGCTTACAGAGGAATTCCAGCCGGATATTGCTTTTATGGATATTCAGATGCCGGGCATAAACGGTATCGAGGCTATGCGTGAGATTCGTCGTACAAATAAGCATGTGGTTTTTATTGTAATGACAGCCTACGATAAATTTGATTATGCCAAGGAAGCTATTTCTCTTGGGGTTTTGGACTATTTGAATAAGCCTGTCAGCCGAGAGGCTATTCTCGATATTCTCCAAAAAGCCATGGGGAGAATCGATGGAGAGCGTACTAAAAGAAGCAACGATTTAAAGGTACGAGAAAAGCTAGAAATTGTAGTACCAATTATCGAAAATGGACTTATTCAGGATTTGTTATTTAAGGAGTACTTTCAGGAGGATATTGATAACTACAAGACTCTTCTTGGCATCGATTGCGATTATGGATATATGGCATGTATGACCTTTGGTCGAGAGCTTGTAGGAAATTACATGACAAGCGCTGTTGCTGCATCTATTCAGGCGCAGAAATCCTATAAGGAAATCCACACCATCACAGAGGATTATATTAAGGGAATTATGGGAAATGTTATGTCCAACAAGATTCCTATTCTCATTCCATGCCAAAACGATACACTTTCATATAATGAGAGAAATGAGATTGTGGAAAGTGCTCGCGCCCTATGCAGAAAGTTGGCAGACCGCTTTGACATGGACTTTAGAGTGGGATTTGGTTCTGTTAAGCCACTTGAAAGAATGTGTGAATCTTACGAAGAAGCTAACTCAGTGTTGATAAGTAACACTAGTCACGTAGCTCATGTGGATGACATGCCTGTTGCTTGCCAGTACGAGGAAAACTATCCAATGGATTTGGAGAAACGCCTTTTTGACGAGATTACTCTTGGAAATGTCAGCGAGTCAGTATCAGTAGCACAGACCTTCTTTGACTGGATGGAAAGCACCTATGCCAGTGACAATGATAGCGTTCGTTTGAAATGCTTGGAATTTGTACTTTGGGCAGAGCATCTTGCATATGAAAAGACAGGTCGTATGTACGAATTTAAGAGTAGGGCAAACTATCTTTCAGAGCTTATGAGTCTTAGTGGTCTCGCAGATGAGAAAATCTGGTTCACAGAAAAGATTAAGGATGCTGCCTTCTGGGTTTCAAATAAGCATGAAGAACAGTCCATGAGTGCTGTAAATCAGGCAAAGCAGTATATAGATGAGAATTATATGAAGGAGCTTACTCTGGATGATGTTTCGAGAGTGGTTAACATCAGCTCATATTATTTCTCAAAGGTGTTCAAGGAAGAAACGGGAGAAAACTTCATTGACTACCTGACAAAGCTTAGAATTGAGGCGGCCAAAAAACTGCTTAAGACTACAAATAAGTCTATGAAAGAGATTTCTGCAGAGGTTGGTTATTCAGATCCAAATTACTTCTCACGAAATTTCAAAAAGTATACAGGCAAGACACCTACGGACTATGCCCGCGGTTAATTGCCACTTAGGATGTAAGGAGAATAATAGGTATGAAGGGTTTTTTGAAAAAGATGACGGTCTGTCTGTTGGCGGGCTGTCTACTTTGCGGATGCAGCAGCCGGGCTCAGGAGAATTCTACTGCTCAGCCGGAGGAGGATGAGCTGGAAATAGGTATGTGCTTTGACTCATTTGTTATCGAGCGATGGGAAAAGGACAGAGACATTTTTGTGGATACAGCTTCTTCTATGGGAGCTACAGTAAACGTTCAAAATGCCAATGGGGATGTTGAAAAGCAGATTGAACAGATTCAGTATTTAATAGATAAGAAGGTAGATTGCATTGTTATTATCGCCATAGACGCAGAGGCTCTTACTGGTGTGGTAAAGGATGCTAAAAAAGCTGGGATTCCAGTGGTATGTTACGACAGACTTATTCCTAACGTAAATGCGGATTTATATATTTCCTTTGATAATGAAAAAGTTGGAAGTATGCTTGGTAGTGCCATAGTTAGTTCAGGTGCTAAAAAAGTTATTATGATTTGCGGACCATATACAGATATGAATGTTCCTATGGTAAATCAGGGCTTCATCAAATTAATGAACGCAAACAGCATAGATATCCTTGATACATATAATTGTGAGGGTTGGAAAGCTGAGCTTGGTGGAGCATATGTATATGATCACATGGATTTAGTACGTACTGCCGATGCTATCATGTGCGGAAATGATGATGTGGCAGCTTCTGTAATCAAAGCTCTTGCTGTTGCACAGCTTGCAGGAGAAATCCCAGTAGTTGGGCAGGATGCAGATCTTCCAGCATGCCAGCACATAGTGCAGGGTACACAGCTTATGACAGTTTATAAGCCTGTAGGTAAGCTTGCCGAGGAAGCTGCAAAGCTTTCAGTACAGCTGGCACAGGGGCAGGATCTTTCTGTAATGAATAGCATTAGCGATGGTGAAAATACTATTCCATACGTAGCCATCGAACCAGTGGCTGTAAATAAGGATAATTTGGATGAAGTAATCATCGACGGAGGCTTCCACAGCCGTGAGGACGTGTATTTAAATACATTAGATAGTGAAAATAGCCAGTAGCATAAAATTGTAATCTAAGATAGGGACTAGCACAAAAATGTGCTAGTCCTTTTTTTAACGTAAATACGGATTAGACAAAAATGTGAAGAAAGTGACAACCATTTAAAGACAGGTAAATGTTAAAGTATTTTCAGAACGGAAAACTGCTAAGGTTTTCAAAAATATCAAACCTAAAATGAAAGGGAGGTTTTTTAGGAAATGAAAAAGAAATTATTAAGTGTACTCTTAACAGGCGCTATGGCAGCTTCTATGTTAGTAGGCTGTGGAACAAGCACAGAGACAACAGATTCAGCTCCAGCAGCAGATGCAGGTGAGGCTACAGAGTCTACTACAACAGCTGGTGGCACAAAGGTTGGTGTAGCAATGCCTACAAAGGACCTTCAGAGATGGAACCAGGATGGTGCTAACATGGAGAAGGAGCTTAAGGCAGCTGGATTTGATGTTGACCTTCAGTACGCTTCAAACGATGTTCAGACACAGGTTTCTCAGATTGAGAACATGATTAACTCAGGATGTAACGTACTCGTAGTTGCAGCTATCGAGGGCTCTTCACTTGGTGAGGCTATGGATATGGCAGCTGAGAAGAACATCCCAGTTATCGCTTATGACCGTCTTATCATGAACTCAGATGCAGTTTCTTACTATGCTACATTTGATAACTACAAGGTAGGTCAGGTTCAGGGTCAGTACATCATCGATCAGCTCGACCTTGAGAACACATCTGATACATTCACACTTGAAATCACAGCTGGTGATCCAGGTGATAACAACGCTGGTTTCTTCTACAACGGTGCTATGGACCTTCTTAAGCCATACATTGAAAAAGGAACACTTGAAGTTAAGTCTGGTCAGGTAGAGTTTGCAGAAGTTGCAACTCCAGCATGGGCTACAGAGACAGCTCAGTCACGTATGGAGACAATCCTTTCTTCTAACTATGCTAGCGATGACCTTGATATCTGCCTCTGCTCAAACGATTCTACAGCACTTGGTGTTGAGAACGCACTTGCAGCAAACTACAAGGGTAAATATCCAATCATCACAGGTCAGGATTGCGATATCGAGAACACAAAGAACATGATCGCTGGAAAGCAGTCTATGTCAGTATTCAAGGATACACGTACACTTGCTTCACAGGTTGTTAAGATGGTAGGTCAGATCCTTAATGGTGAGACAGTAGATGTTAACGATGAGAAGACATATGACAACGGAACAGGTATCATTCCTTCTTACCTTTGCGAGCCAGTATTCGCAGATGCTAACAACTACAAGGAGCTCCTTATCGATTCTGGATACTACACAGAGGATCAGTTAGCTGATTAATTAGGTGCCTTTCACATCTAAAATCCAAAACAGTTTTATAGGGCGAGCTTAGCTCGCCCTTATTTAAAGGTTTGAACACAGAGAATATTTTGAAGAGAATACACTAAGGTTATTCTTTTATAGAAGTTTTATTTATAGGGAGGTAATACAAGTGGGAAAAACAATACTTGAGATGGTCAACATCACCAAAGAGTTCCCAGGCGTAAAGGCCCTTGATAACGTTAATCTTAAGGTAGAAGAAGGTGAGATTCACGCTCTTGTAGGCGAGAATGGTGCTGGTAAGTCTACTCTGATGAATGTATTAAGTGGAATTTACCCATTCGGTTCTTACACAGGCGACATTGTATACAATGGAGAGGTTTGTAAGTTCCAGAAGATTAAGGACTCAGAGGAAAAGGGAATCGTAATTATCCATCAGGAATTAGCCCTTATTCCTTACATGTCAATTGGTGAGAACATGTTCCTTGGTAATGAGCAGGGAAAGAAAGCAGCTATTGATTGGGACAAAACATATGCAGAGGCTGATAAATATCTGAAGATGGTAGGTCTTTCAGAAAGCAGCCGTGTACTTATAAAAGATATCGGTGTTGGTAAGCAGCAGCTTGTAGAAATTGCAAAGGCACTTGCTAAGCACGCAAAGTTACTTATTCTTGATGAGCCTACTTCATCTCTTAACGAGACTGACTCAAGGGCACTTCTTGATTTACTTCTTGAATTCAAAAAGCAGGGAATGACTTCAATCATTATTTCCCACAAGCTTAATGAGGTTTCTTACGTAGCAGATAAAATCACAGTTATCCGTGATGGTTCTACAATTGAAACACTTGATAAGACAACAGATGATATTTCTGAAGACAGAATTATCAAGGGCATGGTAGGTCGTGAAATGACAGACCGTTTCCCAAAGCGTCATGATGTAAAAATCGGCGACATCGCTATGGAAGTTAAGGATTGGACAGTATTCCATCCACAGTTTGCAGAGCGTAAGGTTGTTGACGGTGTATCAATGAACGTTCGTAAGGGTGAGGTTGTTGGTATTGCCGGACTTATGGGTGCTGGCCGTACAGAGCTTGCCATGAGTATCTTTGGTAAGGCTTATGGAACAAACATCTCAGGACAGCTCTTCTTAAACGGAGAAGAGGTTCACCTTAAGAATATTAAGGATGCTATCAAGCACAAGATTGCATACGTTACTGAGGATAGAAAGGGCAATGGACTTGTTCTTACAAATCCAATCAAGATTAACACAACACTTTCAAATCTTTCAGAGATTTGCTCAAAGCGTGTAATCGATCAGGATAAGGAATATCAGGTAGCAGAGGATTACAGAGATAAGCTTAAGACAAAGTGTCCTACAGTTGAGCAGAACGTTGGTAACCTTTCAGGTGGTAACCAGCAGAAGGTTCTTCTCGCTAAGTGGATGTTTGCAAATCCAGATGTACTTATCCTCGATGAGCCAACAAGAGGTATCGATGTTGGTGCTAAGTACGAAATTTACTGCATCATCAATGACCTTGTAGCAGCTGGAAAGTCAGTTATCATGATTTCTTCAGAGCTTCCAGAGGTACTTGGTATGTCAGATAGAATTTATGTTATGAACGAGGGCAAGATAGTTGGAGAAATGGCTGGTTCTGAGGCATCTCAGGAGAGCATCATGTCTTGCATCTTAAAGAATTAGAAGGGAGAGAAAACATGGTTTCAAATAATATTGGAAATACATTAAAAAAGTACACCATGGTTATCGCCCTGGTGATAGTTATTGGAATTTTCTACGTTGGAACAGGCGGAACAATCCTTCTGTCTCAGAACGTAAACAACCTTCTTTCACAGAACGCTTATGTATTCGTTCTTGGAACTGGTATGTTACTTTGTATTTTAACTGGTGGTAACATCGATCTTTCTGTTGGTTCAGTAGTCTGCTTCGTAGGCGGTATCGGAGCAATGCTTATGGACAAGAAAGTAAACGTATGGGTAGCAGTAATCGTTATGTTACTTGTAGGTATTCTTGTTGGTGCATGGCAAGCCTTCTGGGTTGCATATGTAAATGTTCCACCATTCATCGCAACACTTGCTGGTATGTATGCTTTTAGAGGACTTTCAAATGTAGTTCTTAACGGATATGCAGTATCAATTTCAAACAAGACATTCCTTAATGTTTTTGGTGGTGGTGCTGATTGCTACATTCCAGATTTCTTCCATGGTCCTAAGCTTAATATCACATGTATAGTAGCTGGTGTGATTACAGTTGTTATATATGCATTCCTCTCAATCAGAAAGAGAGCGCTTGCTTCTAAGAAGGGCTATGACACAACAAGTGCATTAGGATTTTATGCTAAGCTTGCTATCATTTCAGCAGTGATTATATTCCTTGCTTATAAGCTTGCAGGATATAAGGGTATTCCTACATCACTTCTTTGGATCATCCTTATAGTACTTGTTTACAACTACGTTACAACAAAGACTACAATCGGTCGTTACTTATATGCAGTAGGTGGTAACGAGAAGGCTACACAGCTTTCTGGTATCAACACTAAGAAGGTTTACTTCTTCGCATATACGAATATGGGATTCTTGGCAGCATTTGCTGGTATCCTTACAGTTGCTCGTGCAGCATCAGCTCAGCCTACATACGGTCAGTTCTACGAGATGGATGCTATCGGTGCTTGCTTCATCGGTGGTGCTTCAGCATATGGCGGAACAGGTTCAGTATTCGGAGCTATTGTCGGTGCTCTTTTAATGGGTGTTATCAACCAGGGTATGTTAATCATGGGTGTTGATGCCAACTATCAGAAGGTTGTAAAAGGCCTTGTACTTCTCGCAGCGGTAATCTTTGATGTTATGTCTAAGAGAGAGAAGAAATAGGAAGGGAGGAGCGAAAAGTGAAAGACAAAATTTTAAAGATAGTTAAAGAAAACACTATGCTCATTGTACTGGTCCTGGTTGTTCTCTTCTTTAACACTACAACACACGGCACTATGTTAATGCCAAGTCAGTTCAATGCACTTATCACACAGAACGCATACGTTTATGTTCTTGCAACTGGTATGTTGATGTGTATGTTAACAGGTGGTAACATCGATCTTTCCTGCGGTTCATTCGTTTGTTTAGTAGGTGTTATCGGCGCAAAGGTTATGGTAAATATGGGAGCTCCAACTATCGTTGGAATCCTTGTAATGCTTCTTGTAGGTGTTATTTACGGAGCAATTCTTGGATACGTAATTGCGTATATCAATATTCCACCATGGATTGCTACACTTGCAGGTTTCCTTGCACTTCGTGGATGGGGTGTTGCATTACTTAACGGTAATTCAAACATCAGCCCACTTCCACCAGCCTTCTGTAGCCTCTTCTCAGGAAAGATGAACGATCTTTTCGGAGGCCCAAGAATCGGTGGCGTACAATACAATATGACAAGTATTGTAATCGCACTTATCGCATCAGTAATCGTAGTATTCCTTCTCTTTAGAGAACGCGCGACAAAAATTAAGAAGGGATATGTTGCTGATAGCTTTGTAAAGGTTGTTGTAAAGTCAGTGCTTATCTGCTTTGTAATTATGCTCTTTGGTTACAAGTTTGCACTTGCAGGTGGTGTTCCTTATTCACTTATCTGGGTAGCTGTAATCGTTATAATCTACAGCTTCATCACATCTAAGACAGATATTGGACGTTACTTCTATACAATCGGTGGTAACAAGGAAGCTACAAGACTTTCAGGTATTGATACAAAGCGTATCATGTTCATCGCATACCTTAACATGGCAGTTCTTACTGTTGTATCTGCATTCCTTACAATGGCTCGTTTCCAGGCTGCAAACTCTACAGCTGGTACAAACTACGAAATGGATGCAATTTCTGCCTGCGTAGTAGGTGGTGTATCTGCTTACGGTGGTTCAGGTTCTGTATTTGGTATGATTATCGGTGCTACACTTATCGGTGTTATCAACCTTGGTATGTCCCTTATGGGTATTGATGCTAACTGGCAGAAGGTTGTTAAGGGTGTCGTTCTTCTCGGCGCTGTAGTATTCGAAATCCTCAATAATAAGAAAACAGCTACCAAGTAGTCTATTTTCTTCATTATATTCTCTTGCCTCAGGCGTATAGCCTGGGGCTTTTTTATCAGCTGGCTTTACCTATGATATCCACCATTTCTTGCAGTCAAGAGCAAGCCTGCGGTGCTTCGCACTCTTGACAGCAGGAAATCAGGTGGATAATAGGTAATCAAGCCAGCTTGATAATGGGACAGTGGCGAAGCCACAAGTTCCATTTAGAAGTTAGGTGGGTTATAAATATAGTATTGGGGGCAATTACGGAAAAAAGCTTGAAATTGTAGGGTTGTTACGTAGCCCAATGTGACAGTGTGTATTATTTAGGCAACAATAAATTAGAGATAGAGTACTAACTGTGGAGTATGGAGGACTTGCTGATAGAAAGCCCTTTTTATACTACGTAAAAGGAAGGTGTTAATGGGAATTATTCCGTAAAGAGGAGTGGTCTAAGAGTAGTTAATTCACACTTATACAGTGTTTTTAAGAAAAATTGAGAAAAAACTGTAGGAAGGTGTTGAGATGGAACTCAGATAAAGATATAGTGTCTAAAGCTGGATTGAAAAGAAAAGACTAAACCACAAAAATTGTAATATATGGAGAATTAGGGTAAAATCCATATAAATTATAGGAGGTAAGTGAGATGGGTTTATTTTCAAAGTATAGGGAAGCAGGGGAATCTGTAAACTATGATAATGTAGAGCGATTTGGTGCGCCAGTGCGCTCATTGTTTACAAGTACTAAGGTGATTACACTTCGTCATGAAATTACAATAACAGATGATAATGAGAATGTAGTTTATGTGGCCCGTACCCAATTTCCAACAATAAAAGATAAGACTGATATTTGGGATTCAAATGAACAGCTGGTAGCTCATCTTGAAAAGCAGATTTTTTCTTTTCATGAAAGACGTTTTGTTACTATGGCTGATGGTACTGAATTCCAGTTATCAAATGAGATTTTCCATATAATCAAAGATGTTACAAATATCGAGGGATTAGGCTGGCGGCTTAAGGGAAATTTTGTGGGTCTTAATTTTGAGTTATATGATGCTAATGATGAAATACTTGCAGTTATATCACAAAAGATGATCTCTCTTCATGATAAGTACTGCATCGACATTTACAAGTCTGAGCATGAGAAAACAATAGTGGCTATTCTTATAGCTCTACAGCACATGATGGCAGACAGAAGAAATTCCGAGGCGGCTTCAGCTTCAGCTTCATCATCTTCATAAAGCTGATTATTATAACAAAATACTTATAACGAAAATGGAATAAGTATTAGAAAAAACATGTCTGTTCTTAATACAATATAAAAGGGCCTAGAAGTTATAGGCCCTAATATTTTTGTTATTTATAATGCGTGCCATCTATGGTATTTTTAACGACCATGGCTCATAGTGTAGACAAACAAATTATTATTAGATAGCAATAGCTGTTCTTTTAATCTTACCTGTTCCAGTCTTTTCGAATTCTGTATCTCTGAATTCTACACCGTAGATTCTTTTGTAAAGTGGAAGCTTTTTATTGAGCTCCTCTACGTGTGCTTTGATTTCATCTTGAGTACCTTCTTCGCTGAAGACGGAAACATGAATTCTGTCATTTTTTTCGAAGGCGATACATTCCTTTACGTTGGAATTGGCGTACATGTAGTTCTCAAGCTCCTCAGGGCTGACGTTCTCACCACCTGAGAGGATGATAAGATTCTTCTTACGACCAGTGATGTAAAGGTATCCATCCTCGTCAAGATGACCAAGATCACCTGTGAAAATCATACCGTCGCGTAGGATTTCTTCGGTAGCCTCATCATTTTTGTAGTAACCCATCATGTTACCCCAGTAGTTGATACCGATTTCGCCATCGATAATCTTAATCTCTGCATCATCATATGGGCGACCTACAGAAGCCATGTGATGTTCCATATCGAAGTTGAATGTAGCATTTCCGCCTGTTTCAGTCATACCATAGTACTGCCCGAAAGCGATGCCGTGTGAAGTGATTTCTTTAACATCCTCGACACTTACAGGAGCACCTGCTGTGCAAAGAATCTTAACATTACCAAGTCTGTCGACGTGACCTCTTCTGATAGCCTTAAGCCAAAGCTTTAAAGTGCCAGGAAGAACACAAGCATAATCAATCTCTTCACCTACAAGGTCATCGAGAATGTTTTCTGGATGAACACTCTGATAGAATGTGCAAGCGTGCTCTGACCATGTGATAAGAGCAAGCAGACCACCTATGTGATAGAATGGGAAATTTGTGTAGATTGGCATTCCAGGATATGGCTCAAATCCGTTTGAGTATCCCTTTGGAAGTGCAATCTTCTCACCGCCGAAGATATTGCCAACAGAAAGCATTACACCCTTTGAAAGGCTAGTTGTGCCTGATGTGTAGACAATCATCATAAGGTTGTTAGCTTCTTCTTCTGTGAAGTCCTTAAGATCTTTTGCTTCTACATCACCTTTAAGTGCGATGTCAAAGCTGTAAGTCTTTACATCTGATAAGAAGCTGAATTTTTCAAGATCGTCAGCAATAAGATATTCTGCATCAGAATTCTTTACTGCGAACTTAAGATTTTCTTCCATCTCACGGAAGTTAAGTGGGATGAAAACTGCTCGGCTGAACATGAGCGCAATTGCGATAATTACGTATTCATAGCTGTTTCCGCCGATAAGGGCTATGTGCTTGCCCTCTAATGGACCCATAAGATTTTCAAGTCTTGTAGCGCATTCTTTTATGTCGCGTATGTATGTCTCAAATGTAATGTTGTATGAATTTTCGCCGTCCAAGAATCTGAAAGCATTAACATGCTTTTCCTGTTCCAATGTTTCCAAATATTTGAACATTATTCTACCTCCTTGTTCAAAAATTATTGCGAACGTTAAAAATTATAGCATGAATAGGTGTCGGGATTTTTGAAGAAGTTGCCAATTTGGTGCTTTTCGTGACAGGCTTTAGGGGATACTAACTATTGATGATATATGTGAAAACTTTTAAAAAGAAGAGTGTAATTAATTAGTTACTATTCACAGTAATATTAGTTAATTAATGGTAACATTGATGTGTTGCATTTTGTTCTTATAGGTATTATACTGAAGCAAATTGAAAGAAAGTACACGTTTGTGTGTAGGTGAGGAAATGAGAACAAGATAGTTTAATTTGAGTAAGCACATATGATTTTATGGCCTGAGAATCAGGCTAGTTTGTGTACGCTTAAATTAGATTATCGCTTTATTTATCCTTATTTGCACTGATAGGTGATTATAGAGGATTTTTTAGCGAGTCTGTTTTGCGTATGCAAATACAGACTCTTTTTTTGCACTGGAGGTTTTTATGGCACAAATTAATGTTACAAATTTAACTTTTGCTTATGAGGGAAGCTTTGACGATATTTTTGAGAATGTTTCCTTTTCTATAGATACTAATTGGAAGCTAGGATTTATCGGCAGAAATGGTAAAGGTAAGACAACCTTTTTAAATTTACTTCTGGGAAGATATGAATATGAGGGAAGCATTTCTACAAATGTCGTTTTCGATTATTTTCCATATAAGGTCAGTGGGACGGATATGGAAAAGACAGCAGACGAGCTTATGGAAAAATGGAAGCCATCTGTGGAAAGCTGGAGAGTTATGTGTGAACTGCCTCAGCTATCAATAGATGCTGACCTGCTTTACAGACCTTTTAAGACATTGAGCTTCGGAGAGCGTACTAAGGTTATGCTTGCCGTATTGTTTTCTGGGGAAAATGACTTTCTGTTGATTGATGAGCCAACGAATCATTTGGATATGGAGGCTCGTGAAATTATAAAGAATTACCTGGCAGCAAAGAAGGGATTTATCCTTGTTTCTCATGACAGAGATTTGCTTGATGCTTGTATTGACCATGTATTGGTTTTAAACAGAGCAACAATAGAGGTTCAGGCAGGAAACTTTTCAAGCTGGTGGGAAAATAAAGCAAAAGCAGATGCATTTTCTAAGCATGAGAATGAAAAGCATTTAAAGGAAATTGGAAAGCTGAAAGCTACAGCAGACAGATCTTCTAGATGGGCAGACAAAGGTGAGGCAAGAAAGATTGGCTTTGACCCAGTTAAGGAAAATGATAGAAGTATAGCAACCAGATCCTACATTGGAGCCAAGACTAAGAAAATGCAGGCAAGAGTGAAATCCTACGAAAAGCGAATTGACCGTGAGATAGCTGAGAAAGAGGGCTTACTTCAGGATTTGGAGGAACCAATCGACCTGAAGGTAATGCCGATGGAGCACTATAAGAAGGTGCTGGTTGATTGCAAGGATTTGACTTTGAAATATCAGGATGGCACAGAGCCTGTTATTAGCAATTTGTCCTTTGATTTGCTTCAAGGGGAGAGAGTATTTTTAAGTGGAGAGAACGGATGTGGAAAATCCACATTAATTAAGGCGATTTTGGCGGAAGCCAGTGCTGGCGATGTCTCAAACCTTGCCATTGAAGGAACTCTGAATGTGGCACCAAATCTTGTTATCTCATATATCAATCAGGATACCTCCTGGCTTAAAGGTAGCTTGAAAGACTATGCCCTGAAAAATGGATTGGATTATAGCCTTTTTCTTTCTATTCTGAGCCAGTTGGATATGAGCAGAGTTCAGTTTGAAAAGAATATAGAGGACTATTCTGAGGGGCAAAAGAAGAAGGTTCTTATAGCTGGAAGTTTGCTTACTTCAGCCCATTTGTATATTTGGGATGAGCCACTAAATTACATCGACGTGTTCTCACGTATGCAGATAGAAAAGCTGATAGAGGAGTATCAGCCTACTATGCTTTTGGTGGAGCATGATGTGAGATTTAGAGAAAAGCTTGCCACAAAAGAGATAGCACTATAGGTGGATGGGGTTGAGCTTTAATTTTTAGATATTTAAATGATTACCATGTTATAGGGTTTGTTGATTTAAACCTTGCAATCAGATATAATTCAGCGTAATTTAGGAGTGGAGGCAAAGTTATGAAAACAATAATAATTAATGGGCAGAATCATCAAGGGTCGACTTACCATATTGGCAAGGAGTTGGCAGATAAAATTGGCGGCGAAACAAAGGAGTTTTTTCTTCCAAAAGATTTTGGAGAGTTTTGCCTGGGATGTACAAACTGCTTTTTAAAGGGCGAAGAAACTTGCCTACATTATGAAAAGCTGAAGCCTATTGTAGATGCTCTTGATGAGGCTGACGTAGTAATACTTACAAGTCCTGTTTATGTTATGCATTCAACCGGTTCTATGAAAGCATTTTTGGATCATCTTGGCTATCGCTGGATGGTGCACAGGCCAGAGGAAAAGATGTTTAAAAAGCAAGGTGTTTGCATAAGTACTGCAGCAGGGGCTGGAATGAAGTCTACTAACAAGGATATGGCAGACAGTCTATTTAATTGGGGAATTGCAAAGATTTATAAATATGGAATGGCTGTGGCAGCTACAAGCTGGGAGGACGTTTCTGAAAAGAAAATGGCTAAGATACATAAGGACATGGATAGACTTGCGGCTGATATCAAAAGCAGTCATGGGAACGTGAAGCCAGGAATAAAATTAAAGGCTTGGTTTATGTTATGTCGCTTCATACAAAAGAATGGATACAATCCTAAGGACATGGAGTATTGGAAGTATAAAGGATGGACAGAGGAAAATCGTCCTTGGAAGGCATGAGTAATGTGAAAAACCAGTTCAAGAACGTGTAGTAGAAATTAATGATGATACGAAGAATAAAAAAGATTTTTAAAGTGATAATAATTGCTATCATTTCCTTCATAGCAATTATTCTAGTGGCACATTTCATAGGCAGAATAATTAATAACAGAACACCTGAGGGTGGGATAAATGAATCAATGTATGTAGATATTAATGGAACAAAGCAATGGATAAATATCTATGGACAGGATAAGGATAATCCAGTTTTACTTTATCTTCACGGCGGTCCAGGTTCATCAACGAGTATTTTTGATTATGTGTTCACAAGAAAATGGAGTGATGTTTACACGGTAGTCACTTGGGATCAGCGTGGCTGTGGAAAAAGCTACAACACTTCTAAAACAGAAACTATAACAGTAGATATTTTGATGCAGGACGGCAAGGAGATTACTGAGTTCCTACTTGACTATATGGGTAAAGATAAGATTACTCTTCTAGGACATTCGTGGGGTTCCTTGTATGGTGCCAACTTAGCTCTGGAGTACCCTGAATACTATGAAGCATTTATTGGCACAGGACAATTTATCGATCCTAAAGAGAATGAGCAAAGGCTTTACGATGCTGCACAGGAATGGAGTGAGGGCGACGAAGAAGGGAAGGCAATACTTGCAAAATGGTCTCCTGACAAAGAAGATTCCTTAGAGGCTATACAGGCAAGAAACGCTACTCTGGAAAGATATGGCTATGGCATGATGAAAGATGGTTCTGACTATAATCTCTATACCACAGTGATTTTCAATCCAAACTATTCGATAAAGGATTATGTTAGATATCTGACAAATGGTAGTAAGGAGTTCGAACCGTATTTGGCTTTTTGGGCTAATGATGAAATGTCAAAGCTATCTCTACTTCGTAAATACGAATACAAAGTAGCCTACTACAATATAAATGGAGATATGGATTATCAGACAAACTACCAGATTGCCTGTGAATACTTTGATAATGTGAACGCTCCATATAAAGAAATGTTTGTGATGAAAAATGCAACTCACGGTCTTTTGGAATCACGCTCAGAAGAATTCTCGGAGATAGTACATAAGATAGCAGAGAGACAGAAGTAGGAAGTGAGTAAAATGGTTGATATAAGAATTGCTACAAAAGATGATATTGAGAGTTTGATGAGCATTCGACTTGAGATGCTTAAGGTCGTGAATAATCTACCAGAAGATTATGTGTATTCAGATGACTTGAAAAATGAAAGTCGCGATTACTTTTTGAATGGAGACCAGATGACGGTTTTTGCCATCGATGGGGAGACGGTTATTGGCTGTGCATCCATGAGTTTTATTAGGATAATGCCAACATTTAATCACCCAACAGGCAAAAGAGCCCATCTTATGAATGTCTACACAAGAGAAGAATATCGCCGACAGGGGATAGCTCAAAAGATGGTTGAGTTGTTAATTGAGAAAGCATGGGAAAAAGGTGCCACAGAAATCAGTCTTGATGCAACCACATTGGGAAGACCACTCTATGAAAAAATAGGATTTACAGATTCAGAAGAATGTATGGTTTTGGCAAAATAAAGGAGCGACATAAATGGAACAGACAATTATTTTGCAAACAGAAAGACTTTTTCTTCGTGAAATGAATATGGATGACTTTGATGCATTATACAAAGTTCTCGCTGATAGAGACATCATGCAGCATTATCCATATACTTTTGACGAGAAAAGAGTCAGAGATTGGATTGAAAGAAATATGAATCGCTACCATAAGGATGGTTTTGGTCTTTGGGCTGTATGCTTGAAAGATACTGGAGAGATGATTGGGGACTGTGGATTGACACTTCAGAATATTGATGGGGAGATGTTACCTGAGATTGGTTATCACATTCGTGCAGATCATCAGCGCAAAGGCTATGCAAAGGAAGCGGCAGCAGCTGTCAGAGATTGGGCTTTTTCTAGCACGAATTACCCAGCACTCTATTCATATTGCAAATACACAAATGTTGGTTCATATAAGACAGCGGAATCAATAGGTATGCATTTTGAGAAGGAATACACAGATCCCGAAAACAAGATTACACATGTATCAGTATTATTTCGCTAGGAGATGGCTCATGTTTTTCAAGAAAAAGATTGAGTATAAGCAGACTACAGAATTTACAGCTGATCAATTGCAGAGATTATTTCTTTCGGTCAACTGGGAATCAGGAAAATACCCAGAGAAATTAGTCAGAGCAATGCTCAATTCTTCTAGAGTTATATCTGCATGGGATGGAGATAAGTTAATTGGGTTGGTTCGTGCATTAGATGATGGAGAGACTGTAGCATTTCTCCATTATCTTTTGGTAGACCCAGCATATCAGGGCTATCACATTGGAGATAATTTAATGAAACAGATTATGAGCTTTTATGAGAATCTCTTGTATGTGAAAATCATTCCATCTGATCCTAAAACAATTCCATTCTATGAGAAATATGGATTTAGACAATATGACAACTACTCAGCTATGGTTCGCAAGAATTTTTCATGAAACTCTAGTTTACGGAATAAACATGGTTTATAGCCTTTTTTACCGTAGTCATTTTTGTAGTTAACATTGCTTTTACGGAAGATTAAGAGTTTATGTCCTTGTTTTCCGTAGGATTTTTTGCATGTTGCAAGGATGTAAGTGATTTGATTCAAAATTACTACGGAAAAACAATTGTTTTAAGCTAGTTGTTCCGTAAAGAGGTTCAATATACCAAAATTGACTACGGCAAAAATGACATGAGATGTTAAATATTCCGTAAATCTAATTTTTAAGGGAGAATAGCTATGCCAAAAGTGAAGATTACAATTACAAAGAGTAAATGTAGATGTGGGTATTTCAAGGAAGGACGGGAGTTTATAGTGGATGACTTATGTCCACCATTATGTCATGAGTTATGGAATAATATATATCCTTCAGTCTATGGCTTGCAAAATGGTGCTACCCTTGACTATGGGGATGTAAGAGCAAAAATGTTTGATGCAAAATGTCCGGATGAAGGAAGGGTTTGCATACATGGGGAGGTTTTAGAGTAGATAATCTATGAATTCAAACATATCAAAGTTGAGTAACCAAGAAGCTGATATTCATATTAAAGAAGAGCGCATTTCTGCTGAGGAATATATTGAATTTATAAAGAGAACTGATTTGGGGTCACAGTATCCCAAGGTACGTTTTGAGGAACGAATCAGGACGCTGGTTAAGAATCATATAGAGTGGACCGAGTGGACCGTTCAATCCTGAATGAAATGAAAAATGGAGCGAAAAAGGAGGATTGCTGGGAGCCGCTATAGCAACCACAGCAGTTGTTTTACCTGCATTTTTTATTATTCTGATTATTATGGTAATTATGAACAAGTTCCTTCAGAATCCATATGTTAAAGCTGCTTTAAGTGGTTTGAAGCCTTGCATTATTGGAATTATTTTAGTGACAGGTGCACTTATGATTTTAAAGAATTGCGGACTATTATTTGATGGTAAGACAGATATACTTACTATTGGATTAACTTGTGGTATTGCATTTATATATTTTGGTTCAAGGAAAATTATGAAAAAAGCTATTAATCCTATAATGATGATATGCATGTCAGCAGTGGTGGGGATTGTGGCATACGCTTTGTAGCATGTTAATGTATTTGTATGTGAGAAAATGTTTGCAACGAGGAGACTTAAATAAATGAACGAGCAAATAAGAAAAAACACCGCATTATCTTGTTGGATTATATTTGTAATCTTGATATTAGTACATGGGTTTGAGGCTATCGTCCTTAGGATGGATGAAACTATTTTTGGAGAGAACTTCATCAATAAGGTATTTGGCATTCTCGTAGTTTTCCTAGTGGTGCGAAGCCTTAACTGGAAATTGTCTGATATAGGGTTTGCCAAAATTGGATTTATAAAACACATCGGCATAGGATTATTGATTGCCATGTGTTCGTTTATTATTTCATATGGTGTAGAAATCATTATCCTCAAAATCCAGGGGTACGATATCGAATTTGGAATTTTCACTACCGGATTTTCATTGACAGGTGAAGCTGATGTGCATACTGGAATTGGATTTATCCTGATGTGTGTGTTCTTCAATATCATAAACGTAGTTATGGAGGAAGGCACATTTAGAGGACTTTTTTATTGTATTTACGGTATTGATCATTCTGCTAAGTTCGCGTTGCTGTTTCAGGCATTCTTATTTGGAGTATGGCATATTGTGACACCACTTCATAATCTGATTGATGGTGATATTAACATTGGAGCATTCATTGGACTAAGCGTGGGATATATCATTCTTGCTGGACTAATGGGTATCAAATGGGGACTGCTTTATCGTATGACTGGAAGTCTTTATGTAGGAATGGCTGACCATTTCTTCAACAATTGCGTTGCTACAAATCTGCTTCATGTAATTACAGAAAGCGGCGTGGATGAAATGATGATCATTCGTGTGGCAATAGCTCAGTTGTTATCATTTACAATTATTCTGCTGGTATGGAAGAAAAGAGAGAATAGATGATTACTCATTTGACTTCTGCAGAGGGTGTCGCTCTTGTCACAATACTGCAAAGTGTGTAATGGATGATTCTTCGGTAATCGAGAAAATTTAGCAACAATACAATAAATGTTTATCGCAGCATTACAAGATAATCCTATTTTTCATGGGACCAGTGATAAAAAATTCCTATTTTTTTATATTCTTTATCGCAAGGATACGAAGTTATGCGCATTTCAATGCTTGCCGCGATAGAAAATCATCCATTTAGAGGGGATTTTTATCACAAGCCGTGTCATCCGCCTCAGTGTTTTCGTTTTGGCGCGATAAAAGAATGTTTAAATCCGTAGCAATATAGTACTTTTTTATCGCATGAATGTGTAGGATGCTTTAATATTTACTTAGTTGCGATACTTATATCAGTTGCGGTTTTAAAGAACTAGAAGTTTTTCCACTATTGTGGGATGAGTGGAATCCCTGCCAGGTGTATGTGTTGACTTTGAAGTGAGGTGTAACGTTTTGAATATATTAGCTGAAACAGATAGATTATTAATAGTTGAGATGACAATGGATATGGTGGAGGACGTCCACAGAAATTCATTAGATGAAGATACAAGAAGATTTGTACCTGATGAAGTATTTGAAACATTGGAAGAGGCCAAGGATACGGTGGAATTCCTAATGTCTCAATATAATTCCACTGATGGGCCGATGGTTTATGCATTGCTTTTGAAAGAGGATGATGTAAATATAGGGTACGTTCAACTTGTTCCCATTGGAGAAGGCAAATGGGAGATTGGGTACCATATTGCAAAACAGCATACATGCAAAGGCTATGCAACGGAAGCAGTAAAAGTATTTCTTCCGATTATAACAAAGAAAGTTGGCGTAGATGAAGTTTATGGAATTCGTTTATTGGAAAACAAAGCATCAGGAAGAGTCCTGGAAAAATGCGGATTTGAAACCTTCTTTGAAGGAGAAGGTGCTTATCATGATGGAGTCTATAAAATAAGTAAGAGTGTTTGGGGATAGAAAATATGTTAAAAGATTTTTATGATATCGAAACAGAACCAATAGTAAATCTTGAAGCATTTTATGGTAAACCTAAAGAGATTACTGATAAATGCTTAATTATTTTTTCTAAAGAAATTCATGATTATTTGCTGGCAAATTATGCATGTGAAAACATCGGAACAATAACTGCTTGTAATGGAAATACACCTATATATTTAGTTGAACATAATGGGGAAAAAATAGCATTCTATTTAACAGGTATTGGAGCAGCTGTTGCATCAGGAACTTGCTATGAGGTTTACTGGCAAACAGGTGCTACAAAATTTATTATGTTTGGCTCCTGTGGAAGCTTAAATCCCGAAGCCACAACAGGTAAATTCATTGTGCCAACCCAAAGTTACCGAGGCGAAGGCACATCATATTATTATGCACCGGCTGCAGATTATATTGATATAAAAGGTTCTGAGAGATTATCAGAAATTTTTGAAGAGCTAGATATCCCACATGTAAAAGGTCGAGTCTGGACTACAGATTCAATGCTTAGAGAGACAAAAGGGCTGGTTTCAAAAAGAAAAGCTGAAGGATGTATAGCAGTAGAAATGGAACTTGCTGGTGTTCAGGCATTATGTGATTTTTATGGTTTGACACTGTATGATTTTCTTGAAGCTGGTGATGTACTTGCAGATAGCGGCTACGAAGTGAAAGAATTAAAAAATGCAAATCACAGTCTTGGAAAGTTATTTATAGCACTAGAAGTTGCGGTAAGAATATAAGCTTAGTTAGTCAAAATGGAGAGTCAAAAATGGTATTATTAGTTATTGATGTACAAAAAGGAATTACAGATAGCAGATTATATAATTTTGATAGTTTCATACGAGAGACAAAGAAGGTCATTGATGCTGCAAGAGCAAAGAATATTGAGATTATTTATGTTCAGCATGATGATGGTCCTGGAACAGGTTTTTCGGTAGGAGATGAGGACTATGAGATAGCAGATCAGGTTGCTCCAAGCGAGCATGAAAAGGTTTATGTTAAGACTATCAATAGTGCTTTTGGGAATGAGAAGTTGGCTCAACACTTACAAGAACAAGAAGATAAGCGACTAATGATTGTTGGATTACAAACAAATTTCTGTATTGATGCAACAGTAAAATCTGCCTTTGAAAGAGGCTTCAAGGTGATTATCCCAAAGGAAACAAATTCTACTTTTGACAATGATTACATGAACGGAGAGACTACATACAGATATTATAATGAAATGATGTGGCCTGAAAGATTTGCACAGTGTGTATCTGTAGAAGAGGCTATTATAATGATGGAGAGAAATTATGGTACAAGAGATAATTAGAAATCAAATGTTTTTGGCTCAGAAGTGCGAGCCTGCCACAGAGAAGGATGCGCAGATAGCACAGGATTTGCTGGATACATTAAGAGCTAACATAGATCACTGTGTTGGTATGTGTGCCAACATGATTGGAGAAAGGAAGACTATTATTGCTGTTGCGGCTGGTCCTTTTCAGTTTGTAATGATTAATCCAAAGATTACCAAAAAGAAGGGCGAGTATAAGACTGAGGAAGGATGTCTGTCCTTGGATGGAGTAAGACCTTGCACTAGATATGACGAGATTGAGGTTGACTTCCTTAATCAAAACTTTGAACCACAGCATGCCAAGTATACTGGGCTTACTGCAGAATCTATCCAACACCAGATTGACCATTGTAATGGGATAGTAATATAAGAAATTAACATATTTAAGAGGACAACATTGAATGATAATTAAACAGCAACTGGAGATAATAGAGCAGATATATGAACTTAAAACAATTAAATGAGAACGAAATAACGAAGCTCTACAATGAGCATATGGTAATAGATTTTCCCAAGGATGAATTGAAGCCACTGAATATGATTCTAGAATCAGTGCGTGAAGGTTTTTATGATTGCCTGGGGCTTTATGAAAAAGAGGAAATGGTTGGCTATACCTTCATGGTAAAGCTTGATAACAGCTATCTAATAGATTATATAGCTATCTTTCCAGAGCTTAGAAACAAAGGTATAGGAGCAAACCTACTCATTATTATAGATGACTATCTTGAAACAGCAGATAGAATTTTTGGAGAAGTAGAAGATCCAGACTATACAGATGATGAAGAGCAAAAGAAGCTTCAAACCAGGCGCCTAAACTTCTATCTACGCAATAGCTGTAGAGACACAGGGCTTCGAGTAAATTGTTTTGGTGTTAACTACATAATATTAGAAGCAGGAAAGACTCAATTTAAGGATAAAGATGAGGCTTGGAATCTGTATGAAAGATTCTATAAAAGCTTCTTACCAGAGGAGAAATTCAAGAAAAATATAAGAAGAATAAATTAGGTGATGGCTTATGTTTTTCAAGAAAAAGATTGAGAAAAAAACATATGATAAATCAACCAAGAAACCTATTATAAAAGCTTCTATTTGTAATGGAGAGCAAGTTGCTGGTTTCAAGAATATATTTACTGGTGCCTTTGAAGAAGTGATGCTTATAAAGAACCAAGATGATTTGGCGGCATTCAAAGAGATATATGATATCACTGAAGAAATTGAAAAGGTATATTAAAAGATATGACTTCTTGTGGGCTACTTAAGGAAAAACCTATGCTTTGGTATTATGCTGCAAAAGCTCAAAAAGAAGATAAATATATTATTCACTATGGAATATAATTATTTATAAAAGTAAATGTAATTAGAAAAGGAGAATATTGAAATGGAAAAGAAAAGTACAAAGAAAATAATAATAGGTTTGGTTATATTAGCAGTGCTTATTGGTGGCTTTTTATTATGCTACAACAAGTTTGCTGCTAAGGGCACAGTTGGCGAAAAGGCCATAGTAATTGAAGTAGTAGATTCTAATGGCATTAGTTCAGAGTACGATGTTAACACAGATGCTGAGTATTTGAAGGATGCTATGGATGAGTTAGCCGCTAGTGACAGCTCTTTCTCATTTAGTGGCCAGGAAGGTGATTATGGTCTCATGGTAGAAGTAATCAACGGAGAGCAGGCTATCTATGCTGAGGACAATGCTTATTGGGCATTATATGTAAATGGAGAGTATGGACAGTATGGTGTAACTGAGCAGCCAGTAGGTGATGGAGATACCTATACCTGGAAATATGAATCTGCAGAATAATATGAATAATAAAGTCTGTTTTACCACTAAAGATATTGCTTTAGCGGGGATGATGATTGCCGTAATCGAAGTATGTAAGGTGGCCCTTAGTTTTTTACCAAACATAGAACTGACCACATTTTGGCTGATAATGTTCACTTTATATTTTGGAAGAAAAGTGGTAGCAGTTGTTCCAGCTTTTATCTTGGTGGAAGGTGTCGTCTACGGAATGAATACCTGGTGGATAATGTATCTTTATATTTGGCCACTGCTTGTATTACTTACATGGATTTTTAGGAAGGAAGATTCCGCATTATTCTGGGGAATTGTGTCAGGGATATTTGGTCTCTGCTTTGGAATGCTTTGTTCAATTACATATTTTTTCATTGGATTGAGTTCTGGTGGAGTGGTTGCAGGATTTAACACAGCCTTTTCCTGGTGGATATCTGGAATAATGTGGGATATGGTTCACTGTGCAGGTAATTTTGTATTTATGGTGATTCTTTATACGCCTATAAAAAATGTGATGAAAATGATAGCTTCAAGAACCAATTGTTGAGTATCTTCAAGAAATAGGATAAGAGTTTTAGCACGAAATGGAGGAGTGTATGAAAAAGAAGGTAGGCGTGGTTGTAGACATTATTATGTATGTGATTCTGCTGGTTCAGATGATGTACGTGTTTATTGGAAACAATTTACATGAGCTACTTGGAATTGGATTTTTTGTATGTCTCATCATCCACCTTTGTATCAAAAATTGGTGGGCCAAGACAATCTTGATTAAGAACAAACCAGCCTCTCGGAGATTTTTTGATATTATTACTATTCTGCTGGTTTTGACAATCATAATCCTTATGATCAGCAGTATGGGTGTATCAAGATTTTTGTTTACCTGGTTCCATTTTATGGGCAGCGCAGACCTGCACCGTTATCTTGCTACAGCTGTACTTACGCTTGGTGTTATCCATGGTGGGATGCATGGTTTTTGGCACGCTAAAAAAAAGAAACTTGCTGTCGTGGGAATCGTTATTGCAAGTGTAATTGCGTTTGCGTTGGGCATCTTTGGAGTACCATTTTTAAATCGTCAAAAAAGAAGCGTAGAAATATCCTATGCAGATAAGCAGCCAGAAGCAACTATAGAATGGCAAGGAAACAAGCCTCTGGTAGTTTATTTTACAAGAATGGGAAATAGCAATTTTGAGCCCGATGTTGATGCTGTTTCTGGTGCATCTCTCCTTATGTCAGATGGAGAAATGATGGGTAACAACCAGCTCCTTGCAAAAATGGTATGCGACATCACTGGCTTTGAATCAGAAGCAATCACTCTCACAGGAGAAAAGTATCCATCTTCTTACAGTGATACGATAGTGGTGGCTGGTGATGAGCTTAAAGCCCAGGCTAGACCTGGCGTGGAGCCAATTGATGTTTCAGAATATGATTCAATCATCCTTATCTACCCTTTGTGGTGGGGTTCGATTCCAATGCCTGTTGCCACATTCCTTGAGGATAATGATTTCGATGGTAAGACAATCTATCTAATCATAACTCATGGAAGTAGTGGATACGGAAATACGATATCTGAGATTGAGGAGCTCTGCCCTAATGCAAAGGTAGTACCAGGGGCAAGTATTTATTGTGAGGACATCCCAGATGCAGGTGATCAGTTGATTGAGTTGCTTCGTAGGTGGAATACAGGAGTTAATTAACATTTTAAATATAAATCAGTGCAAAACAGACCCAATTCTGTGTGGAAGAGGGTCTGTTTTTTTCACAGAATAACAATAGAAAAATTTCCGTAACGGAAAGTTTTTCTTTTACAACTAGTACAACAAGTGTATTATAGTTTGTGTAAGTTCCATGTAGAATGAAGTCATGAAAACAAGTAAGGAGGCTTCAGGTATGGAACAAAATAAGAAAATGTATGGGGAAATTTTAAAGGAACGTGAATATAGAAAGCTGATTTTTGCTGCAGTTATTAACCGTTTTGGTGATTCTGTTGATGCAATAGCTTTTACATGGCTGGTTTATCAGATTACACACAGCGCAGCTTGGTCAGCAATAGTGTTTGCGCTTAATACACTTCCAAACGTAGTGGTTCAGCCTTTTGCCGGAGCCATTGTTGAGAAGCTTAACAAAAAGCATGTGATTGTGGCTACGCACATTCTAAGAGCAGCCATCATTACATTGTTTGCTATTTTATATAAAGCTGGCATGGTAAATGCATTAATCATGGCAATTTTCACTTTAATCATTACTACAGTTGAGTCCTTTAATCTTCCTGCAACATCAGCTTTTACTTTGCAGGTGGTAAAGAAAGAGCATATGACCTGCGGAATGAGTCTTAATTCTATGCTTTCAAGTGCAGCTTCACTGGCTGGAACAGGAGCAGCCGGTGTAATTATTGCCACAGCAGGTGTTTCAACTGCAATGATGATTGATGTAGTAACCTTCGTATTGGCAGCAGTGCTTATAGGTGCTATGAAGACTGGACTAGCAGCACAGAAGAAAGAAGCAGAGGCATCTATCCAGAAAAATGCTCCTGAAGATAAAAAAGAAGAGAGCAAACTTGAATTCTTTTTAGATGGTTTTAAATATGTTGCAAGCTCACGTGTTATCTGCAATTATGGCCTGCTTGCTGTTGCACTTAACTTTATGCTTATTCCTATAAATGCACTTCAGGCACCAATTGCCAGCGAGATTTTTCAGATGGGTGGAGAAATCCTTAGTATTGCAGGTGCATTTGCAGCAATAGGCGGTATCGCAGGTTCAGCACTTGTGCCAGTTCTTTCACAGAAGCTCTCACCACTTAAGATGATAATGCTTGGAACAGCAGCTTTAGGTGCTGGAATGTTTGGAATTGCTTGTGGTGGTTTCTTTGCAGGAAACAATATTGTTTGTTATGTTGACGTTGCAGCTTCATTTTTCATCATGATGGTTGCAGCTTCAATTATCGGAGGCACAATAAATATTCAGTTTATGAAAAATGCTGATCCAAAGTATATCGCAAGAGCAGCTGCAGTAATGGGCGCTTGTGGAACGGCATGTATGCCTGTGGGCTCAATTCTATTAAGTGCAGTAGTGGCTAAGGTAAGTACAGAGTCAATCCTTATCTTCTGTGTGATTTTTGCAGTAGCTGTTTTTGCAGTATTAGCTCTTGCAAAGCCACAGATGGAAATTGAGGAAGGCTCTCTTGGGATAGATAACGAAAAATTTTCAGCTAGTATAGGATAAAAGAATCATGCAAATTAAACTAAATGAGAACATAAAAAAATATCGAAAAGACATGAATCTGACGCAGGAAGAACTGGCAGAGGCATTTGGAGTCACAGTTGGAGCAGTGTCAAAATGGGAAACTGGAAGCAATGTGCCGGATATTCTAACCCTTATGCAGCTTGCGGATTTTTTTAATATTTCTGTTGATGTTCTTTTGGGATATAGTATGTCTTCTAAAAATGCGAATGATATTTCGGATAGGCTGGATAATCTATTGCACGAGGATAAATATGACGAGGCTATTTCTGAGGCAGAAAAAGCAGTTGCAAGATATCCTGGCAATTATAAGATTCTCACTAGCAGCGCGTATACATACCATGTTGTTTCATCAGTAAAAGATAATAAGGATTACAGGGAAAAAGCAATAGAGCTTTGTGAATCAGCTCTTCGCTACGTTTCACAGAGTGATAACCCAGATCAGGAAACCTTTAGCCTCAAATATCGCATAGCAACCTTGAAGGGACGTGATAATCCTGAGAAATCTCTTGAAGAGTTTAAAAAGGTAAATTATCAAGGAATAGCAGATATAAGTATAGCCAATATTTTAAGAATGACAGGCAAACCAAATGAGGCAATGGAAGTCTATACAAGAGTCTTGGTATCTATTCTCGTTAAGGTCTTGGAGTATGCTACAGGAATTTTTATGGTCCTTGTTTCGCTGGATGACATAAAGTCGTATAGGGAAGCCAGCGAACTCATGGACTGGTACATTACTATAGTAGATGCAACCAGCCTGGATAAATGTGAGAACAGCTATCTTTCCAAAATGAGAATTATGGGACTAATATTTAAAGCTTTGGTTCTTTCATGTCTCAAAAAGTATGATGACATGGAAAAGTGTATCGACTCGGCCTTAGAGATAGCCAAGAAGTACGATAAAAATCCTTCAAATGATTTTGCTGGAAAGATTAAATTCTGGCATGGAAGTAAGGATTATCACACATCTATATATGATGCATTTGGTGTAGGTGCTGTTGCTGGAATTGATAATCTTTTTAGCATAGGTCAAAAGATGCTTCCTGAAAAAGTTATACAGAAGATGGAAAGGGCGCTGGAATATTGGAATAAAATAAAATGATTTTATGTAGAAGAAAAAGGTTTAACAGGGCTCGACTTAAAGTATCTCTCATTAGTTTTTATGGAGTTTGAACATATTCTTTATTTTTTTTCACATTATTGTATAATATACAACGTTAAATAATAGTAGGGGAGAAAGAATTATGAAAAATAAGAGAGATATAGCAATATTCACTATGTTTGGTTTAGCTGTCTTTGCAGGATTGCTATTATTCTTTTCAAAAATTAATCCATTAGTTGTATATGATGCAGACGACTGGCTTTATGTATATGAGTTGCGTAAGCCAATCCCCCTTATACATGCATGGAATCCTACCAAGGTTTTCCCAGAAACATTCATGCCATTGGCATCTTATTTTGGAGCATTGGTGATTAATCCTAGGATTAATAATTACTGCTTTTCATTGACATTGGCGCATGCTCTTTTTAGCAGCTTGATTTTGACTTTGTACTTTGTTCATTTCCCAATTCTTTTTTACAAGAGAGAATTTGCATCATTTAAGTCAAGCGTGATATATGGATGTTTCTTTTTCTTGTTACATTTCATTTCACATATGGTGAATGGTCGAAATAACCCATTTGCTCTTTGGTCAGAGAATCTCACATGCTTTTATAATTATACTTTGCCAGTTGCATTAAATGCAGCACTTGTAATGCACTTTATGATTTATGGTGGATCAAAGAAATGGTTTGAAAAAAGCAATCTAATTCATAAGTTTGTTGTAGCAGTATGGATTTATTTTGCCCTAAATTCTAATCTATATTCATCAGTTGTTTTGGCAACATACATAGGAACAGAGTTATTCCTTATTTTGAAAAGAGAGCTAAAGGAAAAGAGCTTTGATTTAAAGACATATTGTGGTTGTAATTGGTTTAACCTATTAATTATTTTCTGCTGGGTTGGAACAAATATATTAGAGCTTTTTGGTGGTAGAGCTGGTGGAATGCAAAAGAGTTTCATAATAAATTTGCCAATAACAATGGGTATGGGAGTATTTAGTCTGGTAGGCAAGAATATATTCTTAACTATTTTAGATATATTTGTTTTTGTGTCATGGCGTAAACTACATAATAAAAAACTCACTCCAACAGCTGAAAGATTCTTGTATTACATTGGTTTTGGATTGATTTATCTTACTTTTCTAAGTGCCGCTGTTGAGCCTACTTATATTTTTAGACCACAGATAACTATTTGTAGTTTCTTCTACATTTTTATGGGAATGATTGCGTGCTTGAATGAGTTGAAAAAAACTAATAGCAAATACAAACGTGCACCGCTAGTTTTGTTGGGAACACTTGGATTGTTATTTGTTTTTCCAGGACATCTTTTCTGCCCATACAACTACTCAATTCTTTCTTATGACAAGTGTGAAGTCCTTACAAACGATATCATAAGTCAGTTTAATGAGGCTGAACAGGAAGGAAAAAGTGAAATAGTTCTTGAGATACCTAAATTTACTCAGGAAGGCAATTGGCCACTAAGCGATTTCATTGGGGAGAGATACGCAAACGCTTTATATAAACACAAAATTACAAAATCATATATAACTGTAAAAGATTTGATTATCACAGAAGAGAAAAATAGAGAACTTGATATTCCAATGGGAAAGCAGCTATTTTCGTTATAAGATTTATTGTATACATGTAATGTGCAATGAAATTCAAATTGTAAATCATTGTAAAAATATAGGCCGGATGAGGTGTGACTCATCTGGCCTTATTAATTAAGTTTAGCATTCAAATGATATGCCTGTATCAATATTTTTTCTTTCCATAATTCATCTTCAGCATCAAGATGATAGGTCTCATATCCATATTGTCTTCCATTTGAGCAGACGATTTTCTCGTCATCAATATGAAAGGCAATTCGATATTTGCTAGGCATTTTCTGAGGAAGAATCGTTGAATTATTTCTCTGGACTTCCTTTAAATGTCTTTGTCCATTTACAATCCCATCAAAACGAACATTATAAAGCTTAAAAAGGTGCCTAATGTAGCTTTCTGTCCTGAATGAAGAGGTATAAACCCATACCTCGAAGCCGAGCTCCTGCAGTTCATTGATTAACGCAGGAGTGCCCAGCCTCAGGCGTTCTTTATAAATTTTGTTGAATGGAAATGCGGGTGGATCTTCAACCTTGTGCGTCTCGGGTGACACGAACAAAACTTCATCAAGATCAAAGGATATTCGCATTTTCTCGCCGGCATTATTAATCATAAGAAGGTAGCTCCTTAATAATGTTGATTACGTCTCTTGACCAGTGATCCTTATCTTTGATTGGATATACACGGAATTCATTGGCTACATTGTCAAACATACTGACTTCAGCATTATCGAGATGTAGAGTGTATAAATAGTTGTCGACATACAGTGCTTCCATCAGTTTTTTGTCTTCTGGATTAGTTCTTTTTGATGTACCTGTAACTATACCAGTAGCAGTTAAATGGTATTTACGTAAAAGCGATTTAATATAGTCAGTGGAATAGTAGTTAACACTGTATACCCAAATATCAAATCCGTTTTTTTCAAGCATTCTAAATAAAGCAGGGATTCCAAGTCTCAGTCGATCTGGGTAAATCTTATTAAGTGGGAACGGTAATGGCTTTTCTGCTTGTCCTTGTGTGCCATTGTAGAAAACAACCTCGTCCAAATCAAGGGTAACGCGCTTGTTGTGCTCTGAGTGTTTAACTATTTCTTTGATTTCCTGATTGTGAACTACATTTACAACCTGTACTGGAATTTTTGGATAGCCCAGTCTTAGGGCCGCAGCCCACCTGTGATGACCGTTTAAAATCATATAGCCATCAGGATGAATTCTTTCCACCACTATTGGTTCTTCACCCATAAAATAATTTTGATAAACTCGCTCAGAATTTAGAAACTTTTTTTCATAGTCTGAGATGATTCGATAGCTTGGCCCAACTGAAGGATGTGAAAACTCATCATCAGGATTAGGATGCAGTCTCAGACAACTGCATCGTCTTTTTAGAAGGCGATGGAGCAGACTAGACTTGATTGGAATAGCTACTCCATCATGTCTTGAAATTTCATCAGCTATATATGCTTCAAATTGTGTATTGCTTTCCATAGGCTACCCCTGTTTGTGGATAAATCAAATGTTTGTTATTTAACTGGTACGCAATGCTTATCGTTGATGTCACAGACTTTCTGGACACGACGGCGATATTTCTCCTCCATAAGTGGATCTGTATTAAGCCATGTTTTTACAACTTCCATAGCCATCAATCCACCGATGATTTTTGCGCCGAGACAAAGGATATTTGAATCAGTATGCTGTCTTGCGAGAGTAGCACAGAGTGGGTCCTGACATACTGCCGCATAGCATCCATTTATTTTGTTGGCGATAAGAGCACTACCGTAGCCAACGCCATCGCAGAAGATACCTCTGTCACATTCGCCCTTTGCCACCGCAAGTGAAGCTGGGTAAACAAAATCTGAAAGATCGCAGCTTTCACTATCATAAGTACCAAAATCTACAACTTCATATCCATTACTTTCAAGATATGCTTTAATTTCATTTTTCATTTCTGTTCCTGCATGATCATTTGCCATTGCAATTTTCATATGTGATACCTCCTAAATGTATGGATTCTTGTAGGTATTCTCTATGATTCCTTGCCTACAAGAAGTCATGTATAACTGTGATTTCATCACAGCTTCTTTTTATAAACACCTCTACAATATCATAAATATGTGAAGACTTAATAGAATTTTTAGAATTAATTCATTGCATTTGGGAGGGGAGTTTGCATAATTATAGATATAGGGGGTTGCATCGAATTGCAACAATCAACTATAAGGACTTTCTATTTGTTGGAGGCAAGATGAAAAAATTCAAAGATAAATCCTGGTATCCACTTACCGTATCAATATGCATGGGAGTAGTGCTTTTTGTGCTTTTGATTAGGCTTGGTACAGTTTTAAACATAATTGGCTCTTTCTTAGGATTCTTTTCCACAGTTTTCTTCGGAGCAATCATAGCCTATATTATTAATCCGCTGGCTATGTTTCTCAGAAGAAAAGTATTTGGAAAGCTTAAAAATGAAAAAACAAAGGCTGCACTTGGTAATGCATGTGCATTTCTTTTATTAATTGTAATTTTGGTATTTATTGGTGTTCTTGTAATTCCTCAGCTGATAGACAGCGTTAAAATCTTTGCACAGAATTTTAATGGCTATGTGGATGGGCTGCAGAGAACACTCACAGCAATTGGCGTATCAAATTCTACTCTGGATTTAAGCAGCTTTATAAATAATTCAAAGGATTTGTTAAATACCATTAAGGACTATGCTTCTAAAAATATGGATACAATTATGTCAGCCACAGCTGGCGTGGGCAAAGGTGTTGGGCAGGCATTTATAGCACTTTTACTTTCAATTTATTTCCTTGCTGAAAAGGACAAGCTAAAGGCTGGCGGTGCAAGATTCTTAAAAGCTCTCTGCAAGGATCAGTATGAAAAGGTTGAATATGTAATCAAGCAAAGCGATAAGATTCTTAACTGCTATATTGTTTATAACCTTATCGATGCATTTGTAGTTGGTATCGTAAATGCGATATTCATGACTATAGTTGGAATGCCATATGCAGGGCTTGTTTCCGTGCTTGTTGGTATCTTTAACATTATCCCTACATTCGGCCCTGCTATCGGGGCAGTAATTGGAGGCTTCCTGCTTCTTTTGGTTGAGCCATGGTATGCAGCAGCGTTTTTGATTTTCACGGCTGTATTACAGACACTTGATGGCTATGTAATCAAGCCTAAGCTTTTTGGCGATTCCCTTGGTGTTTCAGGTCTTTGGATTCTCATCGGTATCGTAGCTGGTGGAAAAATGTTTGGCGTAGTAGGAATTCTTCTCGCTATACCTATGGTGGCCATTCTAGATATGATTTATCATAAGTTCCTTCTTCCATTCCTGGAGAATAGGGATGAGGAAGAGCGTGAAGCCCCTGAAGTACCTGAAGAGCGTGAAGAGTAAGAGCATTAATATGGTTATATTGTAGGCGTTGTCGGAACCCGTGAGTATTCACGGGTTCTTTTTTCGCGGGGAAAGCTCTCGGGCTCTACTGCTGCGTTCAAAAGATTTTTTGAATGTAATATGGGGTTGGTTTGAAGGTTGACAAAAAGTCTTTTGAGTGTTATATTCATGCACAAGTTATAAAAACACATCTATTTTTATCACTTTTGTGGCGGCTCGCCACGGTTTTCGTTTTTATTTTGATTATGTTTATATTGCATTCGGACCGTTCGAAGGTCTTGGATTGCTTGTTTACGGAATATTGCCCTCTTACATGGAATTATTACGTAAGCATTTTTCTACTTAACAGTATGATTACGGAATATTAAGTGATTATAGGTTATTTTTACGTAGGGATTATGTGCTGTATGACCTAGTTTTATAGAATTAGCTGGAATTTACTACGTAAAATCAAATGAAAACCAGCCATTATTCCGTAATGATACATGATTTACCAAAAATTGTTACGGAAGAATAGCGCTATTTTGCCGTATGTTCCGTAAATGACATAGAATTTTATGAATGGAGGAATAAACAATAGAAAATTATAAGAAAGAACTCGAGGATCAATTACTAGAAATACAGGAATTATTAAAGAAATCTAATAGGAATATGGCTAGATATAAGGATTTGCCAAACTCTCATGTTTATATTTCATATAGTAATGGTAGTCCGCAATATTACTTGAAATCTGAAGATAAGCCTAGGCAATACGTTAAAAGAAAAGAGATTAGAAATATAGCTAAATACGCACAGCGAGATTATGAAAAAGAGATGAATAAGCGGTTAGTATTATTAGAGAAGAAACTAACTCATTTTTTAGATTGGTATGATATAGAAAAAATAAAGGAATATGATTACTATTCTCCTGCTAAACGGGCATTGATAAAACCTCTAGTTCCTTCGGATTACTTATTTACGGAGGAATGGTACAAAGAGCATCCAGGTATGCAAAATTCCTTTCCCGAAGAAGGAATGTATCAAACAAACCGTGGAGAAATGGTGCGCTCTAAATCAGAGAAGATTATTGCTGATGCGCTAGACAAATATAAAGTGCCATATCAATATGAGCCAGTATTAGAACTTGGTTATAACACTATTTATCCAGATTTTGCAGTGCTAAATCTGAGAACACGAAAGACATTGTACTGGGAGCATTTGGGAATTGTTTCAGATGTGGAGTATGCTACGAAGAACTTTATAAAGATACAGAATTATGAGAAGAATGGCTATCTTTTGGGCAAGGACTTAATTACCACAATGGAATCGACAGACTTACCTATTGACATAAAGCTTGTAGAGCAGAAAATTAAGGAGTTTTTATTGTAGCTTCGCTATGCAACAAACTTCAGATTTAGTATACTAATTCAAAATAACGAGCTAAAAGGGATAAGTAATAATGCTTGATTTTGGAATAAATGAAATGCAGAAAGCATGGGAAAACAGATATGAGAACTAAACACGTAATAGTGCTTCCATATGACAAAAAAATGGAAACAGGATTTTATAGCTATAAAGAATGAATTGGTAGAGAAGCATTTGCATATGAAGGAAAAGAGCATTTGCAGACTCATCATTTGTATGTATGCCCAGAGGATTCAGCAGAGTTGAAAAGACATCTGGCATTCAGAGATTACTTGAGAAGGCATCCTCAGGATAGAGAAAAGTATGGAAATGTAAAACTGGAGGCAGCAAGAAAATATCTTGATGATATAGATAAATATATTGAGTATAAGTCGCCAGTAATAGAAGAGATATATGCTTCTATTGGTATTACCAAATAAATTTATGTAAGGGTGAATAACATGATAGATTGGGGACAAGAAAAGGATTATTTAAATAGCACCAGGCAGCATATGTGGAATGATGATTATTTTGAATTCCTTGTTAAGTGCGTGTGGAAGATAGATAGGCCTGTAAAGATACTAGATTATGGCTGCGGATATGGTTTTTTGGCACAGATGCTGATTCCGCTAATTTCGAAAGGAAGTAGCTATAAAGGAATAGATATTTCTGAGGAATTAATTAATGATGCTAGAGAACGATTCAAAAATACTAAAGATATAGTAAGTTTTGAAGTGGCAGATTTAAATGATTACATCCCAACAGCTGATTATGACATAGCAATTTGCCAATCGTTGTTGAGACATCTTTCAACCCCAGAGGTAATTATAGAAAAGATGATTGCCTCAGTGAAACCAGGTGGACTAGTGATTTGTATTGAACCAAGCAGAAGACTTGAAAATGCTGGTTTGTATATAGATAGTGAATTATTTAATCCATTTGAAAAAGATGATTTCCTGAAGGAAAGATGGCAATCTGAATTAGAAGCTGGAGGAAGAGATTTTCAAATTGGCATGAAGATACCAGTGTATATGGAAAAAATTGGGTTAAAGAATATAGGTGTTAGATTAAATGACTATATTGATTATGTCTGCCAAGAAGATGAAAAAAGAAGATTTATAAAAGATTATGGGACTGACAGTAAATATGTAAAGGCAGATAGCATGTTAGCTGCCAGATGTCATGTTATTTCATATGGGACAAAAAGTTGAGGGGAATAATGGATTTTATAGAAGCGGTAAAACAAGAGAATATTGATGCTATTCGCAAGTGTCCGAAGGCTGATTTACATAACCATTTTGTTTTAGGAGGCTCTCGGGAGTATCTATTGAAACAAACAGGAAGAGCCATCCAGCCAATCAAGAAGCCATTAGCTTCAATGGATGAAATGCATGCATGGAATGCTGAAAATTTGGGGCAAGCATTTGATTCTCCCGAGGGACGCAGGTTACTGATAAAAGCAACGTTTGAACAAGCCAAAGAAGATGGAGTTACTATACTAGAAATAGGTGAAGATGTCTGGGGGGTAGGCGAGTTTTTTCACGGAAATATAGATGAGCTTGTTGCGGCATTTGAAAAAGCGCATCAGGAGATTGCACCTGAAATTGAACTGCGTTTGCAGATTGGTTTATCCAGACATTGTGATATAGGATATTTGGAAGATTGCCTTTCTCATTTTTGGGGGAATAAGGCTTTTTATTCTATTGATTTGTATGGTGATGAGCTGGCACAGCCTATCGAAAACTTTAAGTCAATTTATCGCAGGGCTAAATCTGAAGGACTGAAGCTGAAAGCTCACGTTGGAGAATGGGGAACTGCAGAGGATGTTAGCAAAGCAGTGGAGTGCCTGGAACTTGACGAGGTACAACATGGGATTGCAGCAGTGGAAGATTCAAATGTGGTGCGGTTTTTAGTGGATAACAATATTAGACTCAACATCACTCCAACCAGCAATTATCTGCTTGGAAGAGTGAAAGATTTAAAGTCACATCCAATAGCTGAACTATATAGAAATGGTGTTGATGTGACAATTAATTCTGATGATGTTTTGATTTTTGATTCTGATGTGTCTAAGGAATATTTGAGGCTGTATCAGAGCGGTTGTCTGAGTGCTGAAGAACTTGATGATATTAGAAGAAATGGATTAAGACAGATTTATGGAAATTGAAATTAAAAATATGGAAACCCGTGATTTTCACGGGTTCTTTTTATATTCTGCTATGCAACAATCTGCTGATTTAGTATACTAATTGGAAATAGATGCGTAGATTGGAGGATGCTATGATTACTGGAATACATCATATTTCTATGAAATGCGGTTCGGAAGAAGAATTAAATAAAACAAAGGATTTTTATATCAATTTACTTGGATTAAAAATGCTTAGAACCTGGCCTGACGGAATCATGATTGATGCGGGAAATACCCTGCTAGAAATATTTACTAATGGTGAAGGCGTAAAGGAACTGGGGGCGATTCGACATATCGCATTCGCTACTGATAATGTGGATGAAATAATTGAGAAGGTCAGATTAGCAGGGTACGAAGTATTCAAAGAACCAACAGATGTTGTTATTGCTTCAACACCTGAATTACCTGCGAGAGTAGCATTTTGTTATGGACCTCTTGGAGAAGAAATAGAATTCTTCCATGAAAAGTAATAGGTTTTGCGGATGAATTCAAATTTCTCAAACAATAAAACCTAATTAGAATTTAAAAAGGAGGGGTGAGCTATGAAGTACGTATGTGATGTTTGTGGTTATGTTTATGACGAGGAGATAGGAGAGCCTGATTGGGATGTTGAGCCAGGAACAAAATTTGAGGATTTGCCAGAGGATTTTGTATGCCCAGTTTGCTTGGTTGAAAAGGAACATTTCAAACCGGTAGAAGAGTAAAACCAAATCATAGGAGGAAACTAATATGAAGGTATATTGCTACGAACGATGTACAACATGTAAGAAGGCATTAAAGTGGTTGGATGATAATGGAATTAAGTATGAGCTAATCGACATCAAGGGAAATCATCCTGATGAAAAGACCCTCAGGGCTGCTCACAAAAAGAGCGGTGTCGAACTGAAAAAGTTCTTTAATACAAGCGGACAGATCTACAGACAGATGGAGCTCACAAAGAAATTACCAGATATGTCTGATGATGAAAAATTCAAGCTTTTGGCATCAGACGGTATGCTTGTAAAACGCCCACTTGTTATTACAGATGATGCAGTGCTTCTTGGATTTAAAGAGGCTGAATGGACAGAGGTGCTTAAGTAGACTAGAGGATTTGAGGCATGAAAATTGGAGTTATTTCAGATATACACAGCAACATTGTGGCGCTAAAGGCGGTTATAAGCTATATGGAAGCAGAGGGGGTGCGAGGAATATCTTTTCCTTGGGGATTTTGTTTCAGACACTCCATACACAAGGGAAACATTGGATTATCTTTATAAATTCACCGCCACTCACATTTGTCATCTTCTCAGAGGAAACAGGGAAGAGTATATGCTCAATCATCGGAAGGCAGTGCAAGAAGGCAGGGATGATGCAAAGTGGATTTACAATTCAGCCTGTGGCAATCTACTTTTTACCTATGTGCAGCTGACAGAAGAGGATTTAGATTTCTTTGAGAACCTTCCGATTTCGTTTGATTATAAAAAGCCAGGATATCCAACTATCAAATGTTGCCACGGTTCACCAGTTAAGGCAAATGAGAGAATATCACTTGATGGAGAGGATGCAAGAAAGTGGTTCGAAAAAATCGATGCCAATTATCTGCTTTGTGGTCACACCCATTATCCTGGAGAGTATTCATATGATAACAAGCATTATTACAATTCAGGAAGCGTAGGAATTGCAATAAATGATGCGGGATTGGCTCAGTGCATTATCCTAGAAGATATCACTATCGATGGCAAAAAAGAGTGGAAGCCAACATTTCTGAAAATTCCATTCGACAACAAAAAAGTCGTATGCGACATTGTGGAAAGCGGCCTGTTGGAAAAGGCGCCTTGGTTTATAAACACAAATATTCAGGTGCTTTTAACAGGCGAAGACAATTCATTTGAAATGGTTGCACATGCCGCTCAACTGGCAGAGGAAGCAGGTGAGACTTGGCCACTTGTGGATGATAAATATTTGCCATTGCGGCTGAGAAATTCAATGTCCCAGATTACAGGGAAGAGTACGGATTACTAGGTTGAAATGAAGGACACAGAATAATAGGACACCAATAATCAGGCAATATTATAGGAGGGACGAGTAATGCAGATTTCAGACATCGATTATGGAAACTCCTTTGATTGGGGCAATACGTCAAAGGATTATGCAAAGTACAGAGACATTTATCCAGAAGAGTTTTATCAGAAAATCCTCGACTTAAATCTCTGCAAAGATGGTCAAAAGGTGTTAGATATCGGCACAGGCACAGGGGTCCTTCCAAGAAATATGTATAAATACTGCGCCAAGTGGATTGGAACGGATATCTCCGAAAATCAGATTGAGCAGGCAAAACGCCTTGCGGCTGAGAGCGAAATGGATATAGAGTTCTATGCTAGTCCTGCAGAGGAGGTTGATTACCCTGATAACACATTTGATGTAATTACAGTGTGCCAGTGCATTTGGTATTTGGACCCTAAAGTCATAAATGAAAAGTTTGCAAGGATGCTGAAGCCTAATGGAAAACTTCTCATTTTATACATGGGATGGTTGCCTTATGAGGATAAGATAGCAGGAAAAAGTGAGGAGATTATTTTAAAGCATAATCCGAATTGGTCCAGCTACGGAGATACGATACATCCAGTTTATGTTCCTGATGAACTAAACAAGAACTTTGATATTATCAAGCGTGAGGAGTTTCCTATGGATGTGACCTTTACCAGAGATGGTTGGCATGGTCGCATGCGTGCCTGCAGAGGTGTGGGAGCTGCTATGAATGAGGAACAGGTTAAGGCATGGGATGAGGAACATTGGAATATGATGCTGGAAAACGCACCAGATATTTTCCCTGTAAAGCATTATATGTCATACGCAGAATTACAAGTGAGAAAATAGGGTAAACTAAGAAATACAAAGTAGCAGAGTTTTGAATGGAGGGGAGTTATGTCTAAGGAGTTATTCATTCAGGCAATTATAAAATTTGTGGCAGGAATTGTTATACTAGGAGTACTACTTTTTATTCCTGCAGGAACTTTCCACTATTGGAACGGTTGGCTTTTTATGGCAGTTCTTTTTATTCCAATGTTTGTTGCTGGCATAATTATGATGTTTAAAAACCAGGAGCTTCTCAAAAAGAGATTAAATGCTAAAGAGGAGCAGGCTGAGCAGAAGCATGTGGTAATCTTTAGTGGAATAATGTTTATTTCAGCTTTTGTTGTGGCAGGGCTAAACTTTCGGTTTCAATGGATAGTTTTACCTAAATGGGCAATCGTGGTGGCAACAGGCATTTTTCTGGTGGCTTATCTTTTATATGCAGAAGTAATCAGAGAGAATGAATTCCTATCAAGAACAGTAGAAGTTCAGGAAAATCAAAAGGTTGTGGACACAGGACTTTATGGGATTGTAAGACATCCAATGTATTCTGTAACGTTACTATTATTTGGTGCAATGCCTTGGGTTTTAGGTTCGCCTATCTCTTTTATAATTATGCTTGTTTATATTCCTATAATTACTAAGAGAATTATTAACGAGGAGCAGGTCTTAAAGGAAGGACTTGAAGGTTACAGCGATTACTGTGAAAAGATACGCTATAGGATAATTCCATTTATATATTAGAGGCACCTGCCCACACGCCAGCTATAAATTAGGAATGGCTGTAGCAGCAACAAGCTGGGAGCAGATATCACCAAAGAAATTGGCTAAGATTCATAAAACTACAGACAAGCTTGCTAAGCAAAAAATATCGAACAATGGAAGGAGAGATAAACATGGTAAAACACATTATATTATGGACACTTAAGGATGAACTTTCAGCAGAGGAAAAAGATCAGGTAAAGAAGGGAATTAAAGAAGGATTAGAGGGATTAGCTGGAAAGATTCCAGGTATGGTTGATATCAAAGTCAACATCAATGGACTTGCCAGCTCTAATGCAGATTTGATGCTTGATTCTACATTTGAAAGCGAGGAGGCTCTTAAGGGATACGCTGTACATCCAGAGCATGTAGCAGTGGCTGATGGAAAAGTTAGACCTTACACAAAAATTAGAAGTTGCCTCGATTTTGAAGTCTAAAAAGTGCGGAGGATATTATGAGCAAGAAATTAGCAGTTATCTTTCCAGGAGTGGGCTATCACACAGACAAGCCACTTCTTTATTATTCGAAGAAGCTTGCGAAGAATAAGGATTACGAGATTATTGATATAAAATATGATTTGCCAGAGGCAGGTACAGTGATAAAGGCTGACGCTGAAAAGCGCCAGCAGGCCTTTGATACAGCTTTTGAGCAGGTGACAGAGCAGTTAAAGGATATCGTATTTACGGATTATGAAAAAGTGGTTTTAATTGGTAAAAGCATCGGTACAGCTTTGGCTGCCAGATATAATATGACCTATGAGTTGGAGGCAGATCAGATTATCTTCACCCCAATAGAAACAACCTTTGCTTTTGTAAATCCATGCGAAGGTTTTGTTTTCCATGGTGATGCAGATCCACTCTGCGACACTGATATGTGTACACAGTTAAGCGATGAATTGTCACTGACATACGTGGTAATTCCAGGGGCAAACCACTCCCTTGAAACTGGAGATGTAGCAGTAGATATTGCAAATCTTCAGAAGGTTATGGAGATGGTTGATAAGTTATTATAAGATATACAGCCGCAATAAATGCGGCATTAAGATTTAGTTATAAGGTTAGGAATTAGAAATGAGACTTTTATTTGTTAGACACGGAGATCCAGATTATGTAAACGATACACTTACGGAAAAAGGACATCGAGAAGCGATGCTTCTGGCAGATATTATTGAACAATATCGTATAGACGAAGTGTATCAGTCGCCTCTTGGCAGAGCAAAAGACACAGCAAGCTATAGCTGCAAGAAGTTAGGAATTGAGCCAGTTACTTTAGATTGGCTAAAGGAATTTCCTGCACAGGCAAATCCTAATATTTCAGAGGATGTTCGTAAGGCCTATGCTAATGAGCTTCAGAAAGATGAGGTGACTGGAGAGTATAAGTTTCATATCTTATGGGATATTTTGCCATCTTATTATATTGATCATCCAGAGCTTTTTGATAGAAATGGCTGGAGGGAATCAACTCTTGTTAAGGCTAGCAATATGCCTGCTTTGTATGATGAAGTAACTGGTGAATTTGAAAAGTTTTTGAAAGAAAATGGCTATGTAAAAGACGGCATGGCCTACAGGGTGTCAGAGAATAACGACAAGACCATTGCTTTCTATTGCCACTATGGATTGACTTCATTGTTATTGTCATATTTGTGGAATGTATCACCTTTTGTGGTCTGGCAGTTCACTGCGTTGGCACCAACATCTGTTACTGAGGTGGTAACAGAGGAGAGAGAAAAAGGAATAGCTACCTTTAGAACTCTCCGTGCTGGTGAAATAACGCATTTACGAATTGGCAATGAAGAACCATCATTTTCAGCGAGATTTTGCGAAAGATATGAAAATGAGGATGAACGCCACTAGAGCATATGGAACCTTTGCGTGCCAATAATAGAAAGATATAAAGGAAGATTAAAATATGTATTATGTGCCAGATGGAACTACTCTTGCAGGATTTTATGAATGCAAAGAGTGTGCAAATAGATTTTTATCTATACAGGTAGGCCCAAGTTTGGTTTGCCCATATTGTGGCGAGCAACCAAACATGGAAATTGGACCAGATGAAGAAATGCCAGTAGCGACAGAGACAGCAAAGCTAATCTCAGTTGTACAAGGCGAGGAAGAGGTAGCGCGAATGGATGCGTTACTTTCTTTGGCTGTGACTGGAGGAGATTATAATTGGATGTAGCTCATCTGTTACAGACTGATAATCTATATTTGTTGAGCGCGAGGGCTACATGGATAACTTGTTTTGTGAGGGCTTAAAAGAAAACAACATAGAGAAACTTTTGTCGGTGCCTAAGAGTGATCTCCATAATCATTCAACGAAAGGGTGTAGGAGACTGTGGCTCTCAGAGCAGCTTCAGGTGGATATTCCTGAACCGCCACAGCATCTTAATGGGCTTGATGGAATGCAAGATTGGTTTCAGTCTTCTATCAAGCCTTTTTGTAATGGATACGAAAACATGGTGCTCAGATGGGAAGGAGCATTTGCAGAGGCAAAGCGAAATAATATTACCCGCCTTGTAATGAACTTCGGTACAGCTGAGGTAGACCAGGTTGGAACAGTAGAGGATTTTAAAAATCTCATTGAAGGATTTCATAAAGAATATTGTCCGGAAACTATTTTTGAAGCGGAACTAACCTATCCATCATTTTGCGATGTAGAGGTTGCAGGAGAAGAGATAGATAAATATCTTAGCTCAGGCTATTTCAAAGCAATAGACATATGCGGCGGCGAAAATGTTAAGCCATTTGAAGCATTTCTGCCCTTGTATAAGAAGGCGGAAAAATATGGCCTGGTGAAGAAAATGCACGTGGGAGAGACCGGAAGCGCTGATGATGTGAGAAGAGCTGTTGAGGTGTTAGGTCTTGCAGAGGTTCATCATGGAATCAATGCAGTGGCATCGAAGGAAACAATGAGATTTCTCGCGGATAATCAGATACAGTTGAATGTCTGTCCAAGCAGTAATGTGATGCTTGGTTTTGCAAAAGATTACGGGACACATCCGATTAAGATACTGGTTGAAAATGGAGTTAAGGTCACCATCAATACTGATGACCTTCTTATTTTTGATTCATCAATCGAAAATGAATATCTTAAACTTTATCAATCAGGCAATCTTACGGCAGAACAGTTGGACAAGATTAGAAAAGTAGGATTGGGAGAAAAGTGATGATATTTTTAATGCGACATGGTGAAGATGACAATACAAGACTGGGTGGTTGGAGTGATGCAGGCCTTTCAGTAAAGGGAAGAGAACAGGTTGAAAGAGCATGCAAGACTATTGATAAGGAGAACTGCGCTATTCAGCATATTTTTGCCAGTGACTTACAACGAGCAAAAGACACAGCAGATATTGTTTCAAAACATCTGGACTTACCAGTTACTCATCTCAAAGAGTTTAGAGAAACAAACAATGGTGACCTGGCAGGTATGCCTAAGGAAAGATTTCAGAAGGAATATCCAGGGCTCTACTATGCCTCATTAGATTGGGAACAAAAGTATCCAAATGGAGAAAGCCCAATGGATTTTTATAATCGAATCAAAGAAGCATGGGAAGGGTTCAAAGTTGGCACAGAAGCCCTTGATGGGAATGTACTTTTAGTTACTCATGCAGGAGTGATTAATATTATCAAATGTATAGAAGAGGGATTTCAATACACCAACAAAGAAGTGCGTTATAAAGTTGGGCATGCTGAAATTGTATCAGTTGATTGAGCTTATGATGAGTAGATAAATTAGGAGAGGGTAAAACAACATGAGCAATGTTATTTTCCTTGATGTAGATGGTGTTTTGAATTCTAAGTTTTGGGATGATGAACATCAGCGTGAAATAAGTGATGGAAAATACATAGATATAGATGCGGTTAAACTTTTTTCAAAGCTTGTGAAAAAGACTGATGCAAGGGTTATTCTTCATTCTGGATGGAGATTTTGGTTTGATGATGAAATGAAACCTAATAGGTCCGAGGCAGAATTTTTTGCTGATGTTATGGAAAAGGAAGGGGTATTCATTTCGGGAGTAACTCCGGATTTAACTACAGAAGAAATCAGAAAAGCTAAGAAATTCAGCCTAGTTAAGGCAGATGAGATTCTTCAGTGGTTAAAAGAAAATCCAACTGATAATTGGCTGGTTATTGATGATTTGGATCTCCATAATAATGAGATTGCTAGTCATCAGATTAAGACAGATGCAGAGGTTGGCCTTACAGAAAATGATGTTGAGAAAGCTTTGAATCTGCTGTTAGGCAATGTTGGATGAGGAGCATAACTGTGTAAGTAGAGTGGGGGGATAAAATGAGTAAAATTATAGCAGCTTGTGGAAATGATTGCGCTGCATGTCCTAGATATGTGGCACATCCATATGAGAAGACTGATGATGAATTACGCTATACAGCAGAGTTATGGATGAAGATAGGATATCGTGACCATGTGGTTACAAATGAAGAAATTAGTTGCACAGGCTGTAAACCAGAAAACTGGTGCAGGTATCATGTGGTGAAATGCTGCGAGGATAGAGGCATCAAAATTTGTTCTGAGTGCGCAGAGTATCCTTGTGATAATATGCGAGAGTGCTTTGAGGTTACCAAATCTTTTGAACCCAAGTGTCGTGAAGTATGCACAGAGGAAGAGTATCAGCAGTTGAAGAAAGCATTTTTTGAAAAGGAAGAGAATTTGAGGTAGATATATGTTACCAACAGTAGAAGAAGCATTAAAAGAATTAGAGTTAGCAGGTGAAATTAATCCAGGTCCATGGGTTAAACATTCAATAAACACTGGATTGGCAGCCAAGTATATAGCAGAAAAGGTTCCGGGGATGGATGCTGAGAAGGCATATATATTTGGTCTTTTGCATGATATAGGACGCAGATTTGGAATTACAGATATACCAACTCATGTTTATGATGGCTATAAATATTGCATGGAAAAAGGCTGGGATGAAGTTGCCAAGATTTGCATGACACACTCATATCTTTTGATGCAGGGGAATTTCGATTTCGAACCTGATACCGAGCATGAAAAAGCAATTAAGGCATATATCGAGGATTGTAAAGCTGATGATTACGACAAGCTTATTCAGCTTTGTGATTCTCTAGCAGTGGACTATGGTTTTGTAATCCTTGAAAAGAGATTTGTGGATGTTACAAGAAGATATGGCATCATGGAGGACTACATTAAGGGCTGGGAGGTCGCTTTCAGCATAAAAGAATACTTTGATGAAAAGATGGGATGCTCAATTTATGATGTGCTTCCAGATATTGGAAAAACATCATTGCTGACACCTAAGCCTTGGAAGCCACCAGTGAAATAAAGGGAATTTTTGGGGAGATAATGATGATGAATAATGATGAAATATTTCGAATAGCCATGGAACAATCTGCTGAAGATATGGGCTGCAAGGCGGAAGCTTTTCTTTCAGATAGTAATGTGGTCGTATCGTTTCGATTAGGAGACAATTCAAAGAAATATTATAAGCTGCCAATAGGAGCAAATTTTATTTCCTATGGGAATAATACTGTAGTTGGAGTCACAGATGAATTATCAGATATAGTAAATGAATATATCGAAAAATATCAGTTCTATCATTGCTTTGAGACTCCAAACATGAACTGGCTAAATGAGCGATTGGCCGTGAAGGGCTATAAAGTATGTTTTATGGCAGAGTATTATCTTCCGGAAGTTAGTAAAATTCCAGTGATGGATTGTAAATATGATTTGAGAATCCTTGAGCAGAAGGATTTTCAGAATCTATATCTACCTGAGTGGTCAAATGCTTTATGTAAGGATAGAAAAGAGCTGGATGTATTCGGAGTAGGAGCATATGATGGTAATAAGCTTATAGGCTTGGCAGGCTGTTCTGCTGATGCTGAATTGATGTGGCAGATAGGTGTGGATGTACTTCCTGAGTATAGAAAACAGGGAGTGGCATCTGCAATAACCAGTGCATTGGAAAGGGAGATAATTGCCCGAGGCAAGGTTCCATTTTATTGTTCAGCATGGTCCAATATTCGATCAGTAAGAAATGCCATTAAAAGTGGATTTATTCCAGCATGGATTGAGATGACTATAAAACCTACAGAGATAGTGGATGAGATGAATATATAAAGACTTCAAAGGAAATTACTGGAATGGAAAAACTAAGTGTAAATGGAACTGAATATGAAATCAAAAAGCTCTTGGGGAAGGGTAAAGGCGGATATTCATATCTAGCAGAAAAAGATGGCAAGCAATATGTTGTAAAACAGATTCATCATGAACCATGTTCGTATTATCAGTTTGGGAACAAAATTCAGTCTGAAATAGATGATTATAAAAGACTATCGGCCATAGGTATAAAGATGCCAGCAATGCTTGAAGTAGATGTGGACAATGAACGAATTGCAAAAGAATTTATAGATGGGGAAACAATTTATGATCTTGTTCTAGAAGATAAAATGCAGTCTGATTATATTGATCAGGTAAAAGCTATGTGTAAGTTGTTATACCCTGCAAATACTAATATTGATTATTTCCCAACTAATTTTGTAGTTAATAATAATGGTGAGATTTTTTACATTGATTATGAGTGTAATGACTACATGGAAGAGTGGAATTTTGAAAATTGGGGAATTAAATATTGGTCAAAAACTCCAGACTTTTTAAAGTATGTAGATGAGCATAAATGAATTAAGAGGAAAATATTATATGAAAAAGTATAAGGTAGCTGCAGTTATAATGATAATACATGGTGGCTTTATGGAACTTGGTGGAGTTCTATGCATGATACCAGCTTTGTTATTAGGAGCTAATCAGTTTGATATTGGCCAGTATTTTGAATTTAAGCTTCCATATTTTCAAGATAATCTTTATATGATGATGGTTATGGGGGCATTATATGGAGTCATTAGATTAATTGGAGCAATAGGTCTGCTTAAAAATCGAATGTGGGGGTTAGTTTTATCAGTAATAATTTCCACAATTACTATTACATTAATGATGTTTTTATTACCAGCAGGTATTATGGATGGAATCCTTTCAGGAAGTACCTTGATTTTAATGTTAATGCATTTTTATGGAGATAAAAAAATAGTGGAATAAATACTGGATTAGTGTACAAAGGGGATAACATGAAAACTCGAGAAGAGGCATTGGCCTACGGCTTAACATTCGCATATACGTACCAGGAAGCTCCTTTTCATGATCCAAACTGGCAGCTTATTAGGGTGAAACCTAGTAAGAAAGCTTTCTTGTGGACATATGAAAAGGACGGATACATTTGCTTAAATTTAAAATGTGACCCAGAGTGGAGAGATTTTTGGAGAAACACATACGCTGCAGTTCAGCCTGGGTACCATCAGAATAAGGAGCACTGGAATACTGTGATTTTGGATGGGTCCATTCCAGATGAGGATATCAAAAGGATGATAGCGGAGAGTTATGACCTTGTGACAGACTCTCCTACAAAACGTATATACGAAGCAGTTAAAAGGATTCCAAAGGGAAAAGTTGCAACCTATGCTCAGGTAGCTGCTATGGCAGGTAATCCAAAGATGTGCAGAGCGGTTGGAAATGCCCTTCATAAGAATCCTGATTTTGAAAATATACCTTGCTATAGAGTAGTGAATTCCAGGGGTGAGCTAGCAGGTGAGTATGTTTTTGGTGGGGCCTGGGCTCAAAAAGAGCTTTTGGAAGCAGATGGAATAGAAGTTATTGATGGAAGAGTTGATTTAGATAAATATGGTTATAATGGGGATTAACACAAATGGAAAACATAAATATAAGATTAGAAACAGAGTCAGATTACAGGGCAGTTGAAGAACTGACTCGTAATGCATTTTGGAATGTATATAAGCCTGGTGCAGATGAGCACTATTTTGTACATACAATGAGAAATCATCCTGACTTCATACCTGAGCTTGCATTTGTGCTAGAAAAGGATGGAGAGATTATCGGAAATATCATGTACACCAAGGCTTGGCTGGAGGATGAAAACGGAAATAAGAAAGAGATAGTTTCCTTTGGCCCTTTATGCGTTTTGCCTGAGTATCAGAGATTGAAACTTGGCAAATTATTGATTGAGCATTCCTTTGAAGTGGCTCGAAAAATGGGATATGACGTGAATATTAATTTTGGAAATCCAGGCAACTATGTTGGTAGCGGTTTTGTTAGTTGTAGAAAGAAAAATGTCAGCTGTTTTCAGAAAGGGAATTACCCAACGGCACTTCTAGTATGTGAATTGGTGCCTGGTGTCCTGGATGGACATGAATGGATGTTTATCCCAAGCACAGCAGCTGATTGTTGTGATGACACCGCGGCTGTAGAGGAATTTGACAAAACATTTCCTGCTAAAGAAAAGAAATGGATGCCAAGCCAGGAGGAGTTTTATATTTACAGTCATTCATCAGTTGTGAGGGAGTAGAAGTATAAGGGAGAAAAGAAATTGAAGACAGTTGTATTACTATATGAGACATGTTGTATTTATGAAATCGTAATTACGAATTACTTCCTTCAGTATACTGGACGAGAATTGGTATTTGCGACTATAGATGGAAAGCCCGTTACTGCTCAGGAAAAGTTTTCACTTAACGCGACTTGTGCTTTAAAAGATATTAATCCAAAAGAGGTCGAACTGCTTTTGGTACCAGGTGGAGATATTTCTTCAATCTCAAACGAAGAAGTATATTCATTTATTCGTGCAGTAGTTGAAAATAAACAGATAGTCGCTGGCATATGTAATGGCGTGGACGAACTGGAAAATGCTGGAATTCTTGAGGGAATAGAATCTACTCATTCCACCAATGAACCACTCGTGGTTGGTGATTATGTAATCACTGCAAGAGCAAATATGTATGTGGATATGGCTATTGCTATTGGAAAGAAGTTGAACCTCTTTGTGGATGAAGCAGATTTGCAGGAAACTATAGATTTCTGGAAGTTTCATAAGACATTATAATTGAAAAAAAAATCATAGTTCAGCTCCATTTACGGAATAAAACATTGTATTAGTCAATTGTTACGTAGTCATTTTTGAAATAATGAAGTAATTATACTGATTACAGGAGTGAATTTACGGAACAATTTATAATTGTTATCATTTTTTCCGTAGGAACTTTAATTCTAGATGGTTAAATCGTGGTAAAGCTTACGGAAAAAAGAACTTGAATTGAATGAAATACCGTAATTTATGTTCATGTAAGGAGTAAGACTACGGAATATTTTGGTTTTTACTAGGAAAATACCGTAATTGATACATTTAGGGAGATAGCTACAATGAAAATAGAACACATAGCAATGTATGTAAACAATCTTGAGGCCGCCAGAGATTTTTTTGTGAAGTATCTCGATGGCAAATCTAATGATGGCTATCACAATAATAATACAGATTTCCGTTCTTATTTTATTTCCTTTGAGGATGGCGCAAGGCTTGAAATAATGAAGAAGCCAGATATGGTTGATATGGATAAGCCATTGAATAGAACTGGATTGATTCATATCGCATTTTCGGTGGGAAGTAAAGAAAAGGTGGATGAACTGACAAACACATTAAAAGAAGATGGTTTTGAAGTTGTCAGCGGGCCGCGCACTACCGGCGATGGATATTATGAAAGCTGTATTGTGGGAATTGAGGGAAATCAAATCGAAATAACAGTTTAACGAATTACTAAAACTGAAGGGCAACAAACAGGAGAAGAGATTATGCCAAACGAAAACGGAACCTGGATAATGTATGGGGTAGAGTGGGATGACCCAGAGTGCCTTCATACCGTGGATGATGCAATTGCATATATTAATGAGATTGGATTCTTGCCTTTATTCAAGAACGAGATTCCTGGCTTTTCGCTGGAGGAGCGTACTGTTCCTGAGTATTGGTGGAGTGGAGATACAGAGGTGGATCCGTGGGAGTGGCGAGAGATAATTGCCCGCCGTGGAGAAGTCGCTTATGGCAAATTCTTTGACAAGAAGGCAGGCTTTATTTCTAAAGAATGGCTCCCATATTTTGCAAATTATAGACGTGATGGCTATGATTTTGATTCTCTTTGGGAGGATGGCAAAGCTTCTCGCAGACAGAAAAAGATAATGGATTTATTTGAAGAGAATGATGAGCTATATTCTAACGAAATCAAAAAGCTGGCAGGTTTTGGTAAAGGTGGAGAGAAGGGCTTTGATGGTACAATCACCGACCTTCAGATGAAGACATATCTTACGGTAAAAGACTTCCGTCAGCGCAAGAATAAACAGGGCGAAGCCTATGGATGGCCAATTGCTATATATGCAACACCAGAAAATCTCTTTGGCTATGATTATGTAAGGAGTAGATATAAAGAGAATCCATCTGATTCAAAGGAAGCTATAGCTAATCAAATAAGGGATATTTACCCTATAGCTACAGAGAAGCAGATACAAAAAATAATTAAGTGATATAGAAAAGGGGGAAAAATGGCATTAATACAAGTAAATTATTTATCAAAAGCTTTATTCAGAGAGGTGCCTGTGAATGTGATACTTCCGGTGGATCGTTTTGATGCAGACACTAATAGATATCTAAATGGAAAAGATTGTAAGTACAAAACACTTTATCTCCTGCATGGTCTTTTAGGAAATTATACTGATTGGATTAGTCAGACCAGAATCCAAAAGTGGGCAGAAGAAAAGAATCTGGCGGTAGTAATGCCATCTGGTGATAATGCTTTTTATTTCAATTCCAGAACACCTTGGAATGATTATGGAACATTCATAGGAGAAGAACTGGTGGAAGTAACCAGAAGAATGTTTCCGCTCTCGGATAAACGTGAGGATACCTTTATTGCAGGTCTTTCTATGGGCGGATTTGGTGCACTTCGAAATGGTATCGTATATTCGAAGAATTTTAGTCATGTTGCAGGGTTGTCTTCCGCAGTGCATATTTTTGAGGATACCTCAGAGGAAGCAAATATTGGGCTGTTTGATAACATAGAAGATGCTTCAAAGACAAACAAGAACCCTTGGGTGGCTGTAGAAGAAATGATTTCTGAAAAGCGTCCTATTCCAAAGTTTTACATGGCATGTGGAACCCAGGATGACTTAATGCCAGCAAATATTTCTTTCAGAAATTTCCTACAGGAAAAAGGTATTGAGGTAACCTGGGATGAAGATGATTACGGTCATGACTGGGATTTTTGGGATAGTCAGATTAAGAAGGTTCTAGATTGGTTGCCTTTAGAATAAAATACCTGGAGGAGAGTTGGAATCCTGACGGTGAATTTGGTCCAGAGAGATATATTGAAGTTCATGTGTGGAGTGACGGAGGGATAAAAGGATGAGTATTACAGTAAATTTAAGATACAAAGGTGTGAATGGCGCAGCGAAGAAATTTGCAGAAGAGATGATTAGCAGTGGAACTGTTGAAGCTATAAGAAATGAAAATGGAAATCTTCGCTATGAATATTACATTGCTTTAGATGATCCAGAGACTGTTCTTTTGATTGATAGTTGGAAGAATCAGGAATCAATAGACATTCATCACGCATCTCCTATGATGGGCAAGATAATGGCACTTAGGGAGAAATATGACCTTCATATGACTGTTGAGAGATATATTTCTGATGATTCTATGCCTGATAGGGATGAGTCATTTATAAGAAAATAATAGAGACTAAAAATATTATAGATAATATAGAGAAGGGCAGAATAATGAATAATACATACAAAGAAGCACTAGAATTTTGGAATAATGCATTTGAAATGGATGATGAAGCAAAGAATGAATATAAGCAGGAGTATGATCCTGTGGATGGTTGGAAAGAACTTTGTTCATCAGCTAAACTGCAAAATGTGATTATAGACCAGCTTGCCAGCAAGAATAGAGTTTTAGATTATGGATGCGGGGAAGGATGGGCAGGAATAACCTTAAATAAGTCAGGTTGTAAGGATGTAACCTGTGTTGATGTGGGTGAAAATGCAATTGAGCTTTGTAAATGCTTTATGAATCATTTCAACATAGAAAAAGGTCTTAGAGCAGAATGTGTTTCAACTGATTGGTTAAAGAATGAACCAGCAGAATCATATGATGGCATCTTTTGCAGTAATGTTGTAGATGTTTTGCCAGCTGATGTAGCTTTGGATATCATAAAGAATTTTGCAAGAATAACTACCAAGGATGCGAAAATTGTTATTGCTATGAATTTTTATGCTGAGCCTGTCAGTAAACCAGAGAAAAAAATAGAATTCAAAAATGGGAATGAAATGTATGTAAATGGAATTCTCAGAATGACCTCAAGAACAGATGAGGAATGGTCGGAGATTTTTAGTCAATTCTTTAATGTTGAAGAAGTAACATATTTCGCTTGGGATGGGGAAGACGAGGAAACACGAAGAATATTTGTTATGAGTAAAAAATAAGGAGAACACCGTGAGCAGAGACACAAAGTATTTATTTGAGACAGAAAGATTAGGATTCCGTCATTGGAATGAGGATGATGCGGAGGTCCTTTTTGGTATGGCAAAAGAGCCAGAGGTGGGACTTCCTTGTGGCTGGCCTGCACAGAGCTTCTCCGTAGAGCATTTGAAGACTTAAATGTTGAAAAGGTATGGTGTGCATACTATCAAGGCAATGAAAAATCTAAAAGAGTCCAGGAAAAACTGGGCTTCAAATACCATGACACTCAGGAAAAAGTGAAGCTTCAGCTCTTAGATGAAGTTAGAACAAATATCATGAATCTGATGACAAAGGAAGATTGGTTGAAATTGGTTAATTGTTAGGAGTAAATTAATGGGATTTTTTTCAGAGATTGATGGAGAATTAAAACCATCCGATGATTATTTGGCAAACCATACACTGGAAGGCTATGAAGATGGCGACATGGAGCATGATGATTACGAAGTTGAGGATGATGATGTCGCCATGTCTGTTATGCGAAAATGCAAGGATTGTGGAAAGGCATTTACTTTATCTGGCGCAATAAAGGAGTTTGATTCCTATTTTGATGGCGAGTTCTTTTATATGGAAGAATTTGTTGGTCAGCTTTGTGGCAAGTGCGCCATAGCTGAGATAGAAGAGGAGTTTTAGGAAAAAGCTAGGCTTAGCTGAAGGGGAGAATATGGAAATTGAGAAAACTAAAGGAGAAACAAAATGACTTGGAAAACAGTTAATTTACATTTAATGAAAGGAAATGTTTTATCTCCTTATTCTTTATAAATTAGCAAAGATTAAGGAGATCAAAATGAATACAAATAAAGCTAGAAATCAGATTACTAAACTATATTTTATTGATGGAATTGGGGGATTGATGATTGCTGGAGCCTCTTGGGTGGCATTACTTGCCGCAAGAGGATTTTCCACAGTTGAGATTGGATTATTTGAAAGCATATTTCATGTCGCGAGCATGATCTTTGAGGTGCCTTCAGGGGCAGCGGCAGACGTATTTGGCCGTAAGAAGGTTATGATTACAGCCAGCGTAATGACTATTATTTCATCCATCCTGATGATATTCACAAACACCTTCGCCGGTATATCAGTTGCTATGGTATTTTCCGCCCTAAGCTATAACTTGGCATCAGGTACAAGAGAGGCGCTTGCTTACGACAGCCTAAAGGAAGCAGGCATTGAAAATGAGTACAGCAAGTTCGCTTCTAACGACATGGTGATTTATCGCCTAACTAGTTCACTGGGCACCCTTATGGCTGGAATAGCTCTAATGCTTGGATATAAGAAGGCGAATGCCTTGGACATCCTTATGGCCATAGCAGCAATTCTAATTGGAACCACACTGATGGAACCAAAGAGTGAGTTAAGCCATCACACCAGTGTCAGCGCCCGTTTTAAAGAGGTGGCTCTAGAGAGTGTCAGATTCATCAAAGAGAATCGTAAGGCAAGACTAATCATCATATTCAACGCATTTATAGGCGCTGTGGCGACACTTATAGTTTTCTTCTTACAGGCAAAATTGCCACAGCTTGGAATCAAAACTATCTGGCTTGGGCCAGCATTATTTTCAGTAGGTCTAGGTTCTGTCATTGGCGCAAAGGCAATAGAATACTGTACGTATTTACGATACAAATATGCCAGCCTATTTGCCGTCATAGGAATCGCCATAGCCTTCGGCTCAATCTTCACAGGCAGTATTGCCCTGACGATGCTTGGTGCTTTCGTAGGAGGCTTTGCCGACAGCTTTATAGAAGTACGCTCAGATGTTGTATTAAACAATATGATTCCCTCCAGCCAGAGAGCAACGCTTATGTCAATCAATTCATTCACCTTTTCCGTTATAATGATTATTTTGTCACCTGTTTTTGGATGGATTTTTTCTTAGGAGAATAAAATGGACAGACCGATACTTAGAAATAAATTGTATCTCTATTTGACGGAGTTTTTTGCGGGGATGTCAGTAATGGCAGTAGAATTAGGCGCTAGTAGATTACTGGCGCCATATTTCAGTTCATCACAAATTGTGTGGACTATTATCATTGGTACGATAATGATTGCTATGGCACTGGGAAATCTTTATGGAGGCCGTATGGCGGATAAGGACCCAAATCCTGATAAGTTATATAAGCGCATTATCATTGCTGCCATATGGATAGCTGCTATACCAGTTGTGGGAAAGTATGTTATTTTAGCTATATCTGCGTTGATAATCTTTACCGTAAATACGAATTTTCTTGTCATTGCAGGATTTGCAGCCTGCATGATTATATTCGTATTTCCGTTATTCCTTTTAGGCACAGTGACTCCATCACTGGTGAAGTTTTCTGTGGACAGTCTTGATGATAGCGGAAGTGTGGTTGGTAAGCTCAACGCAAGCAATACCATCGGAAGCATTATAGGCACCTTTGTTCCTACTTTTATCAGCATTCCTGCAGTTGGTACTGCCATCACATTTCTGATATTTGCAGGAATTTTGCTTGCGCTTTGTATAGTGTATTTTGTTAGTTCTAAAATAAATTTTTCTCAGGCCAAGAGGGTTCCTGCTAGCATTGTGATATTTTTAGTCTGCTGCCTTCTTGGTCATAGCAATAGCTTTGCATTTTGGCAGACTAATCTAACATATGAAGGTGAATCAATTTACAATTATCTTCAGGTTCACGAGGAGGGTAATCAGGTCATCCTTTCCACCAATGTTCTTTTTGGCGTCCAGTCGGTATATCAAAAGGACAAAGGTCCCACAGGTCTCTACTACGATTATGCTATGGCGTCACTTCCAATGGTAGGAACATCAGAACCTATGAAAATTCTTATCTTGGGAAATGGCAGTGGAACCTTTGCAACTCAGTGTGAGAGATATTACGATAACCTTGATATTACTGGTGTAGAGATTGACGAAAAGATTACGCAGCTTGCAAGGGATTATTTTGAGCTTCCTGAGGATGTACCAGTAATCACCTATGATGGTCGAGCTTATCTGAATGCCTCAAAGGATAAATATGATGTGATTATGGTTGATGCATATCAGGATATAACCATCCCATTTCAGATGTCTTCCAAAGAATTCTTTCAATTGGTGGCAGATCATTTAGATGAAGATGGAGTGATGGTTGTGAATTTGAATATGCGTAGCAACTCACCAGGAAACATCAATGATTATCTGGCGGATACCATAGGGGCAGTATTTCCGAATATCTATACAGCCGAGGTACTGGGCTGCACTAACAGGATTTTATATGCCAGCTTCAATCCACAGACAGAAGAAAATCTGGCTAATGCCATTGATAAAGAAACTGATGCAGACTTGTATTACATGATGTCTTTAGCACAGGTGGGCATGCAAAAATATAATCCAGGAAATCTCATTATGACTGACGATAAGGCTCCGGTGGAGCTCCTTGGAATGAAAGTTATAGATGAGTTGATTTCTGATGAGGTCGCATATTACAAAAAAATATTCAATGAAGAGGGAATAGAGGGACTTACTTCATTGATTTTAAGAGAGGTGACAAACTATAAGAAGTCAATAGATAAATGATGTTTTATTAGAATCTCAAAAAAAGCATAAAATTAGTAAGCCATCTGAATTTTGTATATCAGATGGTACATACATGAAGGTTATTGGCTTTATTTATCGTACTTTTGAAGGATTAAAATCGATGTCTTGCTTTTCTAAAGCAAAAATAACTCTAACAAGCTTTTTAGCGACATGAGTTATAGCTACTCGATGAGGCTTTCCTTCGGCTCTTTTTTTGGCATAGTAGGTTGCAAATGTCATATCAAATCTAAT
>NZ_FQYQ01000023.1 GCF_900141825.1 Pseudobutyrivibrio xylanivorans DSM 14809
CCAGGCGTAGATTTCATTTTCCATGCAGCAGCACTTAAGCAGGTTCCATCTTGTGAGTTCTTCCCAATGGAAGCTGTTCGTACAAACGTAGAGGGAACCGATAACGTGCTTCACGCAGCTGTTGAGGCTGGCGTTCAGCGAGTTGTTTGTCTTTCAACAGATAAGGCTGCATATCCAATCAATGCCATGGGTATTTCAAAGGCTATGATGGAAAAGGTTATCGGCGCTAATGCTCGTGTAGCTGCTGGTAAAACTACTATCTGCACCACACGTTATGGTAACGTTATGTGCTCTCGTGGTTCGGTTATTCCTCTTTTTATCGACCAGATTAAGGCAGGAAATCCTATCACAATCACAGACCCTAACATGACTCGTTTCCTTATGAATCTTGATGAGGCAGTTGCTCTTGTTATGTTCGCATTCGAGCACGGCGAGCCAGGTGATTTATTCGTTCAGAAGGCAGATGCCTGCACAATCGGCGACCTTGCAAAGGCTGTTCAGCAGACATTTGGCGATACAGGTACAAAGATTATCGGAACACGTCACGGCGAGAAGCTTTATGAGACACTTCTTACAAATGAGGAGTGCGTTCGTGCCATCGATATGGGTGATTACTACCGAGTACTTCCTGATGGTCGTGATCTTAACTATGACAAGTTCTTCGTTGATGGCCAGGTTCAGACAATGGCTTCTGATTCTTACACATCACACAATACAAAGAGACTTGATGTTCAGGGCACAATTGACAAGATTATGGGGACGGACTATGTGAGGGAGATGCTGGAGAGCTGGAAAAAGTAGGCTATTGGATATAAATGCCACTATTATATAATAAAATAAACAATCTGTGGTATATGTTGAGGGTAAATTTTTGAGATAAAAGAAAGATGATGAGGGAAAACTAAGAAAGAAGGCTTGATGTGATAGAGGAATTTCACGAAATATGTAATGTATTGGTTTCAAAATTGAATTCAAGAAATGTTAAGATATCTAGAGATGTAGTAGTTGAGGGCATAGCTCTTGCAAATCCGGTAGTCGGAGTGGCGGCAACAGGGGCAAATTCGTTCTTGGATACATTGGATAACTATTTGCTTAGTCGGTTGCTGATGGGTTTGTCAAGTGGTTTGAATCAGGAGAAACAAATTAATGATTTATATAATTTTGTGAAAACTTCTGAGGAAAGAGCTTTTTTAGTCGGTACAATATTTAAGCAAACTATGGCTTCTCAATCTCCAAAAGCTTGTGTTGTTATGGGCAAAATTCTAGCAAATCATATAGGTGATAATGAATCAGATTTTACTAGAGATGAAATAATAGCGCTTACAGCCTTGGCAAATGCAACGGATTATGATTTAGAAAGTTTCAGTATCATAATGAGGCAATGTGTTAAGAATGATGAGAATGGCGCTAAAAGAATATCATATAATAAATCGATAGATAAAATTGAAGATATGATTCCTGAACTTAATAGCACATGTGCATGGTGTACATATAATCGCTTATTTACATACAATCCAATGGAATGGGGAAGTTTTGACGGTGAAAAGTTGATTGTTGATACACATTATAAGATAACGGCCTCATCAGAAATTTTAATTAGATGGATAGATGAGGTTAAGCAGATTTGGGATTATGGCAAATAAACATTGAGTGAGATTAGGCAATTGAGTGGGAAATCCACTTTATTGGAATCGGAATAAGATTATGTGACATATAAAAATGAAGAATTTTTTGCGCACTGGAATTTCAATGGTAGAAAGTAATACTTTATTATTTGCATATAAGCTTATGGGTATTGAAATATACGTACATGGTTTATGTAAATAATGAGTGAAGTTTTTAGGCAACAATACACTGTCAATTATATATATTATAGAAGATTGTAGTGGATGATATATAAAATGAAATGACTTATTATAAATTTTAAAGAGCTTGAAATTCAAAGGCTTTGAAAGTTATGGAGGGACTATAGATGGAAAAAATATTAATTGAAAATTTAGGACCTATTAAACACTTTGAAACTTTTTTGGAGAGTGATTTATATACTGTCATAGGTGAACAAGCTAGTGGGAAAAGTACTATAGCAAAATCAATCTTTTTCTTTAAAAGTATAGGGGAAGAATTTGAAAAATTTCTTATGGATGAATTGAGTATTTTCGCAGGAGGGGAAATAGATGTTTCTCTAATTAGTTTCAAAAAAAGACTTAGAACAAAATTTATAGAATTGTTTGGGACAACAAAACATATGATGCCTTTTAAAATGAAGTATGTGTCAGATAATGATGAAATAGTTATTTCGTTAAGACGAGGTTATGCAAATATTGCATTTTCTAAAGAATTATCAAATCAATGTTATTCCGCAATTATGGCGGCTAGAGATTATGCCGAAATGATGACTGCCGGAACTGAAATGGCAGATTTTGGATTATGGATAAAACGACGTGATGATTTATCTGATGTGATAAAAAACCTATCAAGAAAAGTTTTCAAACAAGAGTATGTATCGATATTTGTTCCAGCTGGCAGGAGTATTTTGGCTACAAATTCAGAATTTTTTCATGCGTTTACACCTAATAAATATGATATATTAATGAATGATTTCATTGAGAGAATAAGATTACTACAAAAACAATATTCACAGTCACTAGAAGATATTGTAGAGGACAGAAAAAAATTAAGTACAGTTGAGATAGATTTTGATAGTGTAAAAAGAGCTAAAAGTTTAGTAAGAAAAATTCTTAAAGGTGATTATATAAATGATCAGAATGGTGAAAGAATCTATTATGATGGAAGACGATATGTAAAATTGATTCAAGCTTCCTCAGGACAGCAAGAAGTACTGTGGATAGTATTATTATTATTTTCTATTATATTAAATAAGCAGAAGGTTTTTTTGACTATTGAGGAGCCAGAAGCACATGTGTTTCCTAATGCGCAGAAGGATATTATAGAATTGATAGCTTTAATGATAAATTCGACGGATAGTACAGTGGTATTGACTACCCATAGTCCGTACGTATTGACGGCAGAGAATTTGTTAATGTATTCATCTAAAGTAGAAGGGGATAGTGAATTAGAAAAAAGTGTAGTAGATAGGAAATATCGAATAGATTATAAAAAAGTACAGTCTTATTTGATAAAAAACCAAGAAATAGAAAATATAATGGATTATGAGAATGCAATGATAGATGCGACTAAAATTGATGAGGTATCAATGTTAATAAATGAATCCTTGGATAAATTATTAGATTTGGAGGAAAACTGATGTGTGATTTATTTACAGATTGTGTCGAAAACATTCAGCTGAAAAGCATACCTCATACTAATTGCAGTAGTTTAAATTGTTTTGAACATTCTGATACTAGAAAAAATGTTAAGGTTGAAGAGAATAAGAAGAAATACTTAATAAATAATTCGTTAGCAAAAAAACTTACGGTGCTGAAAGTTGATGGAGGAATGATAGACAATTCAAGTCAAACTAAATGTGACTATTTAGTATTGCAAATTGAAGATAAGATAAGTATATTTGTTGAATTAAAAGGTTCTGATGTAAAGCATGCTTTTGAACAGTTAAGTGAGACGATAAATAGTATGAATGCGTGCTTGGAAGATTATTCAGTCTATGCAAGGGTGATTTGCTCATCGAAGCAAAATGTGCCCAATTATAATGCTTGCCCACAGTATGTAAAATTAAAAAAAATATTGAAGAAACACGATGGTGATTTAGAGATAAAGAGTATGGAGTTGACAGAAGATATTGCAAAATTTTACTGAAAGATTTCACTTTATAAGTAGGTTGATTAGACACTTGTGAATGCGATGATTACGTTTGATTGGGGGGCCGCTGAGGATAATAGAACAATTGATAGTATCATAATTACATCTTATAATGACAAGAAATATAAAATATATTAGGAAAATCGTATTCAAAAAAGATGAAGATGAATCGCTGGCTGGAACGCATGGATATTATCCTACTATTATATTCAGGCTATCTTATTAGAATCATTGTAAATGCTCCATATGGAGCATTTACGTTTAACTATTACTTTTTGTTCGAGGCAACCGCCATTACAAGCAAGTACTTGTTTGCCGCTGGTTTGATGGTCTACAGATTGATTTTTTCAGCTGTTGGAGCAGAGGAATAAATAGTGTATAATTTGGACTGTGAGGTATAATCTTCACAGTCTTATTTTTTGCGAAGGTTTTGGTACATATGAATATATTGTTTTTGTCATTACTAGATTTTAATTCATTAGATGAAAGAGGGATATATACAGATTTATTGCGGTATATAGAGTATGCGGGGCATACTGTATTTGCAATATCTCCAGTTGAAAAGCGAAATGGTGGTGAAACCAGGTTGATTCGCGAAGAAACATCTTGTATTTTGAAGCTAAAAATAGGAAATATTCAAAAGACAAATGTAGTAGAAAAGGGTATCACTACGGTTACTCTTGAGAGGCGGTTTGTTAATGCTATTAAGAAGTATTTTGGGGATGTTAAGTTTGATTTATTACTTTATCCTACTCCGCCAATCACCTTTTGTGGAGCGGTGGAATATGTAAAGAAGAGGGATGGGGCTAAATCATATCTTATGCTCAAGGATATATTCCCACAGAACTCAGTGGATTTAGGAATGCTCAGTACTGGAGGTTTGAAAGGGCTGATATATCAGTATTTTTGTGCTAAGGAAAGAAAACTATATGAGATTTCAGACCGAATTGGATGTATGAGCCAGGCTAATGTGGATTATGTGTTGGAGCATAATTCTTGGTTGGATGCTGAGAAGGTGACCATGTGCCCTAATGCTTTAGAGGTAATTGATAAATCTGTGGATTCTAACACCAGAACAGCAATCAGGAATAAGTATGGAGTGCCTTTGGATAAAAAGGTTTTTGTTTATGGAGGTAATCTTGGAAGACCTCAGGATATCAAGCATTTAGTTGCTTGCATTGATAGCCAGAAAGAAAAGGATGACGTGTTTTTCCTGGTTGTAGGTGATGGCACTGACTATGATGTTATGGCTGATTATGTGACTACTGCGTCTCATGATAAGGTACGTTTAATGCAACGCTTACCACGTGAGGATTACGATACATTAGTTGGAGCATGTGATGTTGGCCTGATTTTCTTAGATCACAGATTTACTATACCAAATTTTCCTAGTCGATTATTAAGCTATATGCAGGCAAAATTGCCAGTGCTTGCAGTTACGGATGCGAACACGGACATTGGTCGAATAATAGAAGACGGCAATTTTGGATGGTGGTGCGAGAGCGATTTTGTTGATAAGTTCGTGACTGTCATGGAACAGGTTATGCATGCGGATTTGAGCATTGGACAGAATGGGTTCGAGTATATGAAAGAGCATTACAATGCTGAGAAGGTGGCGAAACAGGTATTAGCTGAGGTGGAGCGGATTAGATATAAATGAAAAAAATTGTGATAATAGGTGCTAGTGGGCACGGAAAAGTGATTGCTGATATAGCACTACGTTGCGGATATGACGAAGTCGCATTTTTAGATGATAATCCTACAATTAAGACAGTGGGAGAATATGAGGTTTTGGGCGCAAGTGATTTGGCTAGAGAGCTAGCATCTGAAGGTTATGATTTTGTAGTAGGTATCGGTAATGCTGGCATTCGTGAAAGGATACAGAATAGATTACTAGATGTTGGTTGCAATGTGGTAACTCTAGTGCATCCGAGTGCGACTGTTGCTTATGACGTCACAGTTGGTAGGGGCACAGTTGTAATGGCTGGTGCAGTTATTGAATCGGGAACCGTTATAGGGCATGGATGCATTATTAATACGTCGGCGAGTGTTGGATCTGATAACGAGATTGATGATTATACACATATATCAGTAGGTTCAACTTTAGGAAATAAGGTCTGTGTTGAATCAAAGTCTTGGGTTGGTATTGGCGCTAAAGTATCTGATGAGGTCAAAATATGTAGTGGTGCAGTGATTGGTGCCGGAACGAATGTGACTGAGGATATTATTGAGGATGGAATTTATGTAGGCGCGCCAGCTAAGAGGATAAAATAAATAAATGAAATTCATTGGCGAAGCCGATTTTAAGTATCTACATATATTTTATGGGATTATAAAAAATGTAACGTGAGGAAAGAAATTCATGTGCTTGAATATTAAATTTATAAAACCTAAGAAGAAGTATATCAAATTTACAGGTAAAGCAATGTATTTTTGGGATATCATGAAAATATTTACGAGGCTTATTAGTACTGTTGCAATACAGTTGGTTCCTATATGGATACTAATTATTTTAAGCCGTTGTTTGGATGTTAGTTTTCGAATCAATGCATTTTTGGAAAATATTTTGGTGTATAACATAGTAGTGGGGGGAACGTTTTTAATAGAAGAAAAGCAAGAAAATGGTAACGGTAGGCAACATATAAAATTATTATCGGTATTAATTGTAATATTGGCTTCTGTGACTTATGCGGGACTATTATTGACCACAGATTCTATAGGATCTGCTGGATTAAAGATTAAGGAAGAGACATTTTTAAAGTTTACAGTGGCTATATCACAATTCACAATGCTAATACAGTATTTTGGGATAGAGAAGGATAGCGTAAGTGGAGGTATGGACTAGATGATAAAATTTATAAGCGATTATTTTATCATAATAAGCAGTTTTTTAATAATCGTTGTAATATTAGGATTATACACAAAACATTATCATAATATGAGAAAGCATTACATAGTGATAAATGAAAGTGGAAACTTAAAGAAGAAGTTTATATGGTGGAAAGAAATAAATATAGAATGTGGGGATTGTAATGTAAGAATTGAATATAAAAATGGCGGTTTTTATTTGGAGGATAATAGGCTTAGAAGTGGAGATGTTATACACAGAGGTGAAGAAATAACAATAAAATATCTTGAGAAAGAGGCCGTTTTTCCATGGAGAATGCTTCCATCTTTAACAATAATTTTATTGTTTACATTATTTCTTTATTATATTTTAAATTATGTTAGCATAACGTACAGAATGTAGGTAAAGAGAATGTTAATAAAAAATATTAGAAAAAAGATATCATATGTAATTATATTGTTTGTTCTAATAGCAATGACATCTTGCGGAGATAGTGCGTCATCAAATAGTAATAATCAGCATGAAGAGAACAATTCTAATTACAAAGATATATTAGAAGAAGGGGATGTTATCGAAGATAGTGATAAAGAAGAGACAAGTGATTGTGAAGATGCACAAGAAGAAAAAATAGATGAATTTATAGCAGAGAGGGCAACGACCATTTCTGCTGGAATCAGGGCTATATCAGTTATAGGAGATAATAGCGAAGTGTCTTTTTATGGCGATGGTTTTGCTGGACAGGACGCATCAAAACAATGGAAAGATATGTTGTCAATTTCGGTGTTTGGAAATTATGTAATTGGACTAAATTGTGATGGGGAAGTAAAAATATGTGGAGATAGTACGGAAAAGCTAAATATTTCTGATTGGGAAGATATAATAGCTGTGGATACAGGGGAAAACTATGTTATAGGTTTAGATAGAAATGGGAAAGTTTATACGGCGGGGCATAACGGTGACGGCCAGATTGATGTTGACTCATGGGAAAACATTAAATTGATTTCCGCTGCATGGAGACATACCGCTGGAGTTTCTGAAGATAATCATATATACATTACTGGATACAAAGCAAAAAAACAGGAAAATGAATTGAATAATCAACTGAAAGGTAACTATGAGATAGTAAAAGTTGCAACGGGAGGTGGTTATGAGAAATATAGTGGTCATACGGTAGTATTGACTTCTGATGGAAGAGTATTCGCATCTGGTGATAATACATATGGACAGTGTAATGTGGAAGACTGGTCAGATATTGTTGATATTGCGGCTGGGGATTGGCACACTGTTGGTGTGAAGGCTGATGGAACCGTTGTTGTAACTGGTGATGCGGGAACTAATTATAGTGGTAAAAATTCATTTGATAAATGGAAAGATGTAATAGCGGTAAGTGCTGGTAGAGGATATACGTTAGGTCTTACTGTTGATGGAAAGGTATTAACTGCGGGTTATGACAAACAGAATGAAATGGGAGTACTAAAAAAAGAAACTCAGGAAATGAAGCGTATTAAAATCTATGATGAATGGTGGACTATGAAAAATACGAATATAAAAAAATAGGGTAACAATGTAAAGCTTATTTCATCGGCGAAGCCGATTACAATCCATCCTTGCTCGCGTAAGCGAGTGGTCTAGGGAGTTCGGGTAGACCTGGCCACGGAGTGGGCGGGTAGGAATGGTCATATAATAATTAAAAATAGTTTGTAGGATAAATACTTATGTATGCAAATTGCTTTAAGAGAATAATAGATTTTGTTTTATCTTTAGTGGGGATAATTGTGCTGTCCCCACTATTTGTGATTTTAATATTGTTAGGATTCATATTCATGGGAGGCAATCCATTCTTCACACAGGAGCGGCCTGGATATCATGAGCGTGTATTCAAGTTGGTGAAGTTTCGCACAATGGATAATCGCAAGGATGCGTCAGGGCAGTTGCTGCCAGATGAGGTGCGATTGAATAAATATGGACGGTTTTTGCGTAGTACGTCGTTAGATGAGTTGCCGGAGCTTTTTAATATCCTTATGGGGCATATGGCGATTGTTGGGCCACGACCTTTGTTGGTGAAGTATCTTCCGCTTTACAATGAGGAGCAGTGCCACCGTCATGATGTGCGTCCGGGGCTTACTGGCTATGCGCAGGCTCATGGGCGCAACAGCGTGTCTTGGGAGGATAAGTTTGCCATGGATGTGTGGTATACACGGAATGTGTCCTTAGGGCTGGATGTGCAGATCTTGATTGATACTGTGAAGTCGGTGGTGAAGAAGGAGGGCATCAGCTCTGAGACTTCGGCTACCATGGAGGCGTTTATGGGGACGCCGGATGGGGTGGAGAGTAGCTGGAAGGGGCCAAGGTAATAGATATAAAGAATCAATTCTTAGATTTGTTAAGGTTATATTGTACTGTAGTTGCGCGTGTATCTAAATTCTTTATTAGAACATAAATGCTTGGAGTTGTCATGTATTTGAGACCTAAATTCGGCGATTTGTTTATATAAGATAAACGTTGAGGCTGCAGGGCTCGATTGATAGTATGTGAGTAGAGCTATAAGTGATGTTGGCTTCGGGGAGGTAATGATAAAATGATTGAAAAAATGGGGGCTGGAATAGATAATTCGAATCACGATTTATATAAGTTTTTTAAAAGAGCGAATGATGATATTGCAAAAGAGTATAGCCGCATATGCGAAAGAGTTAGTGAAGATCCTGGAACGGCTGGTGACCAAGGAGAGGAAAACTGGAAAGAACTATTGTCAAACTGGCTGCCCCAGTATTTTCCAATTGTTACTAAAGGAAGAATAATTGGGGAAAACGGATTAACTAGCCCACAAGTTGATTTATTGGTGTTATCCCCAGATTATCCTAGACAATTACTAAATTGTAAAGAATATTTATCAGGTGGAGTACTTGCCGCGTTTGAGTGTAAGACAACCTTAAGAACGGCTCATTTGGAAAAATTTATGATAAATTCGGCTAAAATAAAACAAATTGGTGGACAACGAGGTACTACATTACATGGGGAGTTAAATAGTAATATTTACTATGGACTGCTAGCACATTCACACTCATGGAATAAAAAGAATTCTCGCCCGGTACAAACTATAAATAATGGTATTTATCGTTATGACAAAATGCATATATCACATCCGTATGAGATGCCCGATATAATTTGTATTGCAGATTTAACAACATGGAGTTCAGCTAAATTTCTAAGCCCTAAAAATGGGACTATGATAGGAATTGATGATTGTATAAAAACGGTGTATTTTCAAGCAGTATCAACCAATGGAATGTATACTCCGGTAGGAGAGTTAGTATTTAACATGTTAGATTATTTGGCTTGGGATTATGTGAGTATAAGAAAGCTTGTTTCGTACATGAGAAAAATGAATATAGCAGGAAGTGGTCAAGGGGATTCTAGAACATGGAATATAGATTGTTTATCGAAAAAAGTTCAAAAAGGGCCGTATACTAATGGTGGATTTTGGAATGAATGGAATATATGTCAATAGACTGATGTAAATTTCAATATTTAAATGCTTATAATGTGCATACATGATATCTATGATGTAAAATTTGACACGGTGAATTAGTATTATTTCTATAATATGTGGTAAAATTAACATATTAAATATATTATAGGGTGAACGTAGGAAAAAGATATGGGAGTATTAGAAGAAATTGTAGAATCAAATAGACTTCCAGTTTTATTTATTGGAGCTGGGTTTTCTAAACGGTATTTATATCGCTATCCATCATGGATGGAACTGTTGGAATTATCGTTTGCAAAATTTGAACCAGATGTATTTCAACTTCAAAAACATATTGATGGGTGTAAACGTAAGGGGATGAGTGAGTTTGAGATAAATGCATATCTAGGAACAGTTATAGAGGATGGATTTAATCAGGCTTTTTTTGATAGAAAAATTTCAATAAATGTTGGAAATAAAAAGAATCCAAGTTGGGTTAAAAGAAGAATATCTCCATATAAAATGTTTTTGGCTGATTTTTTTAGGAGGCAAAAATTAAATCGTTCTCCAGAACTTTCAGAAGAACTAGATAAATTGAAAAAATTAAAGAGTAAAATTGCGGCCGTCATCACAACAAATTATGATTCATTTCTTGAAAATCAAGTTTTTACTAATGATTACAATGTTTTCGTGAGACAGCACGAGCTTTTTTCACCAGATAGTTATGGCATAGCCGAAATATATAAAATTCATGGTAGTGTGACAGATGCTGAGTCAATAGTTATAACTGAGCAAGATTACAAGAATTTTAAAGAGTCTAGGAAGCTTATTATTGCTAAAATGCTTACATTATTTTCGGAGTCACCAATTATTTTTATGGGATACTCATTTAGAGATGAAAACATCAAAGAAATAATTGAGGATTTTTTGAGTTGTCTTTCGGATGAACAGCTCTCTAATATTAGAAAACATTTTATATTTATAAGTTATAAAAAAGATGAGCAAAATTTAGTTGAAATTGAGAGGACTATTACCACTAAGAATAATATAGAAATACCATTTGTGGAAATTCAGACGGACAATTATGGGCTGGTATATGATCAGTTGGCTAGAATTACGCCTGGAATATCACCTCTAAGGGTAAGAGAAACTAGAAGATTGGTAAAAACAATTGTGGATCAAAAAATGACCTCTGCTGAAGCTCAATCTATAATAGTTGGAATAGATGATCTTTCTAAAGTGGATTTGACATCAAAGCCGTTGGCGATTGCGATAGGTTATAAAGATAATATTTTAAACAAATATGGATATGGCTTGTTGGAGGATAATCAAATTTTTGAAGATATAATTTTTGATAATAAGAAATTTGATTGTGAAGCCATGTGTTCTGAACGATATAAGAATATTGCAATTACAAGATTGTTACCGGTTTTTAAATATGTTAAAAATCAGCATATTATAGAAGATAGTAAATTAGATAATTATGTAAAAACTCATGATTCATTAGATAAAATTGTTTCAAGAAAAATAGCAGAGACTTTTAAAAATTTTCCTGAGTATGATAGTTATGAGCAATTGTATCGAAACATGATAAATGCAGAAAATTGCCGAAAAACGGCAATGTCTATTTTGAAAAATATGGATAATCTAACCATTGATGAATTAAGAGAGGCTTGCAAGTATTTATTCGAAAAGTATCCTAATGAATTTGCGACTGAAACAAATGCTAAAAGATGTATATTATGTTTGGATATTAGAGAGAATTATCTGAAGAAGTGAGAAAGAAAAAAGCTAGTGAACCTTTCCTAGTAAAACCAGGAACATCGCTAGCTTTCTTCTTTAAATAATTAAGAACATTTAATGTTCTATGTTCTACGTAACAACTGTTGATAAATTCATTGATGAATTTTTACAACTTAATTAATGTTACATTGTATTTATCGGAAAGTCAACATGTTTTTTTAGTACAATTGAGGATGTGTTGCTGTAATCTAGAGAAATTATACTTTATATTGTGCTTTTTTGAAAAAATGGAGTGAAAAATGGGAATATATTTAAATCCTGGAAACGAAGAGTTTAAAAGGATTATTAAATCAAACTACATAGACAAGACAGGACTAATAAGCATTATTAACTCAAAAATTGGTACAAAAAAGAATCTTGTTTGCGTTAGTCGTCCGAGAAGATTCGGCAAATCATATGCTGCTCAGATGCTGTGTGCTTATTATGATTGTACCTGTGAGTCTAAAGAACTATTTGCAAAGTACGGAATTGCAGAGCTGGATGACAGGCTAAGTTACCTAAATGAATTTAATGTAATCTATCTAGATATTACGAGTTTTATTTCTGATCGTACCAGTAAGGGTGATAGCATCAATTCTGTAGTCAACGATATACAGGATGCTGTGATAAAAGATGTTTCTGATATTGTAGAAGTGAATCCGCAAGATTCATTTACAAATATTCTTCTGAAATATGTAGAGCAATCTGGCAAGAAGATTATTTTTATCATTGATGAATGGGATGCCATCATTCGAGAAGCAAAGGATAATAACGAGGTTCAAACGGCATATTTAAACTTACTAAGGAGTTTGTTTAAAAATGGCAATTTTACTTCTAGAGCTGTAGCTGTAGCCTATATGACAGGTATTCTTCCAATTAAAAAGGATGGAACAGAGTCGGCTGTTTCAGATTTTGATGAGTTTACAATTATTAATCCAGGTAAGTTTGCGGAGTACACCGGTTTCAATGCTGATGATATAAGAACAGTTTGTCAGCAGAATGAAACAGGTATCACAGTAGATGAATTGAAGGAATGGTATGATGGCTATTCTTTTGATGGAGTGAACCCAATTTATAATCCATATTCAGTAATGCAGGCGATTGAAATGGGAAGGCTGGAATCATACTGGCGTAAGACTACAGCAGCAGAAACATTGTTTACATACATAAATATGGATTTTAAGGGCTTACAGGAAGATATTGCCAGGCTGATTTCTGGAGAGCAGTTGCATGTAGATATTAATAATTTCAATAATGATGTAGAAACGTTTAATAGTAAAGATGATGTTTTAACATTGCTGATTCATTTGGGATATTTAGCCTATGATAATGACACGCAGATGGTTAGAATTCCTAACAAAGAGGTCAGAACAGAGTTTGATTCTTTACTAAAGAATGAGAGTAAATCTAAACTGGCTGATTTGGTTAAAAGGTCTGATAATCTTTTTCAGGCAACTCTTAATTTGCAGGGAGATATGGTTGCGAAGGTTATCGATAATATAAGATGTTCAGAGTATGCGCCAACTTTCTATAATAATGAGCAGGCACTTAGATATGTTATAAAATTTGCTTACATATGTTGTGTTGATTCTTATCAAAAAGTTGAAGAGTTACCATCAGGTAAAGGTATAGCTGATGTGGTATATCTACCGAAGAAAGGCTCGAATTTACCAGCTATGGTGGTTGAACTTAAGTGGAACAAAACGGAAGAGGCTGCAATACAACAGATTAAGGACAAGAAATATCCAACTATTTTACAGGATTATGTAGGCGATATCTTGTTGGTTGGAGTTAATTATGACGAGAGCGTAAAAGAGCATGCTTGTGTCATAGAGAGAATAGCTAGACAATGTATTTTAGGAACATAATCTGGTGTATAATGTAGAAAAAGTTTCAAGGAGGGATTTACAATGTTTGAACAAATTAGATTAGACTATGCAACTAATGCTTTGGAACCATGGATTGATCAGACTACAGTGGAGACTCATCATGGTAAGCATCATGCTACTTATACTAAGACATTTAATGAGCTGGCGGAGAAGGCTGGTATGGCTAATCTTCCAGTAGAGGAGTTGTTGGCTTCACTAGATAAAGTAAGTGATGCTACCCTTCGTCAGGGATTGAAGAATCAGGGCGGTGGATATTATAATCACAATCTCTATTTTGAAATGTTCTCTCCAAATCCTGCAAAGACACCTACAGGCAAATTGGCTGAAGCTATTGATAAAACATTCGGTGGATTAGATGCATTAAAAGAGCAGCTTACTACAGCAGCTACCACACAATTTGGCTCTGGATGGGCGTGGCTTTCTACTGATAAATCAGGAAATCTTGCCGTTTCAAAGACTGGAAATCAGGATAATCCTATTTCAGAGGGTACAGGTATGATTCCGATTGTTGCTTTGGATGTTTGGGAGCACGCTTATTATCTTAAGTATAAGAATCTGAGAGCGGATTATATCAAGGCTTTCTTTGAGGTGCTGGATTGGGGCAAGGTTAGTGCAAGATATGAAGAGATAGTGAAATAAATAGATATTCAAGTTTCAATAGACAGCATGTAAGAGTGCTGTCTTTGTTTTAATCATGCTGTCATAAAAATAATAGAGAACACTTTACAGGAGTGATGGTATAAATGCCATGTGGATGCTATAAGACATTATAGCTATGGCCATTACCATGGCGCATACTAAAGCACAGAATTTTAAGCGATAATAATAATTATCGCTTTTTTTCATATATTTTAGTCTGCAGAACAAGAAACTAAGTACAGCAAGAAAATTTAGCAAACCATATTCGAAAAGAAAATGAAGATACATGTTATGGGAGTCTTTAAGAAGGATATCGACATACATATTTCCATACATATCGTGGAATAAATTTTGATTGCTATTATATAAATTTTTGAAGCTGCAGGCACCTTGACCCAGTAGTATATTGATTATATTTCCATGTGAAAAAAGGTATAGATGGCACTTCCAAATATATCCTCGGCCTGAACCCCAATTATTATCAAAATATAGGAAGTTAGAAAAAAATGAGAGGAATGGTGAGGTCGAAAGTCTGTCGCAAGACACAGTCTTTGTGATAATTGCGATATAAACAGGTGCAGAAAAGATAAGCATGATTGTTGCCATCAGGAGTATTTTCAACCATTTAAATGACGCTGCTTTTGTGTTAATCAGGAGCAAGAGCAAAGAAACAATTAGCAGTAGTACAATAACTGGTAGTGAAGTGACAAGCATGTATATGGAAGAAAGATTTCTTGTTACACTTAAATTTCGACGCATCACATAAATTATAGAAATACCTATTGTTACAAATAGTAGTGTGTAAAATGAGGAGTTACGGTATTCTTTTATTTCTATGGACACTAGTAAAATAAGGAGTATTTCGACGATAAAACCAACCAGCGCGGTATCGGAACTACTGATAATGACTCCTAAGGTAGACATGATAATGCCTAAAGCTCCTAGAGTATTCCACCACTTTTTTGTGAGAAGAAAGACTGAAAATGGAAGCATGACAGCAAAATAAAAGCCAGCACAATCAACATTACTCATAGTAGAGAGAAAGGTTAATGAAGAGTAACTTGGACTGATTGAGTCATACATATGAATAAAATCGTAGTTGAGGAATTGTATGAAAGCTATTCCGCCAACAATTATTAGCCCTACACTGGAACAGGCACAAAAAAGAACTTCGTTAATTCGCTGAGTACGTATAAGAGCAAAAACAATAATGAGAGTTTCAATATATAAAAAACTGGCGGCATAGTCGTTAATGCCAAAGAAGGTTTCGTGGTATCTGCCATTTATGATGAATGTTATAAGGGTAAGCAATGATATAGTTGCTAAAAGACGTTTTTCTGTTTTGACTAAATTTAATTGAGGTAAAGGTTGTTTCTTACATTTTATATATATGAAAATGATAGTATTAGAGATTATAAAAAGGAATGATACTGCGTAAAAGGCGATTAATTTTGCGTTGCCGATATCTGCATATGCTTCACGGAATATAGCTGGGTAAATAATGAAAATAAACACCCAATACATATTTTGTATAGTTTGTAACCATTCGTTTTGCATAACAATCCCCAATCTACACATAGTCATTCTAAAGAAAAGGGGCTGAATTACTTCAACCCCTTACAATATTAAGTTTATGAAATATTTATCACATACGTTAGTTTATAAATTTTTATCTTCTTCGTGCTCTTACAGGTGCTGGTTTTTCAACTGCAAATGCAAATGTACCGAATGAATCTGTGCCCCATACTACACGGCCCTGGTCGATGAGGGTCTCGCATACTGTAATGGTTCCATCATCATTGAACTTATAAACCTTAAGTACCATGCCTTCTGGAACTACTAGGTCAGCAGGCATTGGAAGTGACATGCACACCTTGCCATCAAGAGTCTTGATTGCTGTAGCCTGTTTAGAGAATACATTGAAGTCATAAACCTTCTTAACCTCTGCATTTGGTCTCCAGATACCAAGGATTGCTGTGGCAACTGAATATGTCTGAGAAGTTGGTGCGGCCTCAACTGCATTGAGTTTTGCTCCTGAAGGGATAAGGCCTACACTACCAGTCATAAGTGTATTCGAGCCATCGACTGCAGAGAACATAGTAAGTGGTTTTCCGTCAGCTGAGGTGATATTAGCTGGAAGAGCCACTTCTGTAGTAGATGCAGCAGATGAAGATGATGATCTCTGTTCGCTAGGACTAGCATTCTGCTTAGAAGACTCAACAGGGACAGTTACAGTACATTTCGCTGTAAGTGTTGTGCCTGAATTATCTAATGATGCAGTAATGTCGGTTGTACCAGGCTTTAGCGCTAAAGCCCAAAATGTAGTACCATAATTATAGATTCTTAAGAGTGAAGAATCTCCAACTGACCATTGGACTCCTTGGATAAGATTATTTCCAGGGTCGCTAATGCCTTCAAGAGATACTTTTAACTGCAGTTCACCACCAACATAAACAGTGGCAGCTGAAGATGTAAGCTTAAGAGCTGGATCTGACTGTGTTGCACCAGAACCACCCTGTCCGCTATCTGGAGATGCTTCTGAACCTTCATCAGAAGCGAAAGTGTTCATGCTAGGTGTAATGAGAAATACAGCGCCGGCTACAATTACTGTGGCAATTGCAAATACAAAATACTTTTTCAAATTCTTCATAGGTAAAAATACCTCCTACTCTTTTCCCTCGGTGTGATAAATATTTTCAAACCTAAGTATTTCGCACTCGAATGTGCGACTCTAACGCCACTGTACCACCATAATTTTTGTATTTCTACAAATACATAGAAAATACATAAACATTTAAAGTTGTGTTCTAGATATTGTTCGAGGCGTAAATCGGTTTACATAATAAGTAGAAGGGAATCAAACATTATATTTGTTAGGGTTACAGCAATACTGTTAACCACCCTAATGTAACATTTTGAAAAGCTAAAAACATGGATGCTACCATAGCTCCAATAAGGCTTATTGCTTTCAATTTTGCAAACAGATTATCGTTGATAAGATTTCTTTTGATTCGCATAATCAAAAATGCCATAGTAAGTCCTAAGCCTACGAGGCCATATTCGCACAAAAAGTGCAGGAAGAAATTGTGGGCATCATAGTTTGAATAAATACCAAGTTCCAGTGAAGTATTATAGAATTTATCAATATATGCATCAGCAAAGCCACTACTGCCAAGTCCAAAAAGTTTTTGGGAAATTGGGCTATCAGCAAAAATTCTAACAGCGCTTTTCCAGAGATACCCTCTATCTGTACCCCAGTGATTATCGAAATACAGGACACGTCCAATAAGTGTGTCTGGTCGTTGATTAGTTATGGTATATGTGAAGATGATAATTGGAAGTATGCATAGAGCTATTAGGGCTATGATGCAGATGATGCGGGATATTTTATTTATGATGGTGTCGCGATGTTTTATGTGGAGAATAAGGGGAATGGCTGAATAGCAGATTAATACGCAGAGTAATATTGGGTTTATTAGTAATCGCTCATGAATATCTAGAGGTCTTGAATCTTGAATTAGTTGAGTGAGACCTACAAGGGTGAAAGCAACACCGATGAGTAATAGTGAAATATGAAAATAGAATGCTAAATCATTTCGTCTCAGCGTGATGATACCTAATAAAATAACGACTACTGCAAAAGACAGAATTGTACCATCCGTATTAGATATTAATGCTAATATGCTGCAAAAAAAGATGCCACATCCACCAAGGACTTTGGTGAGTGCGGAATATTTTTCGGATGTCATAGCAAGGCTATAGAAACACAGTGGGAAAACCATCACTGCGTAGCATCCAAGATTGCCAATGTTTCCAATTGTACCCAAGAATAAGCTTCGCTCATCTTCGGCAACTGCTCCAAGTAATCCCAAAGGGTCGAGACCTATAAATTGAAGAGTTGAGAATAGTGAAACTGCGATTACACCGAGAGTAATAGCAGTGCTATAGAAAAAAGCAGATTCGCCCGTTTCTATTAGTAACACAGAAAGGGATGTCAGTATCAAAATGAACAGAAAAATCAGGCCTGTGCCATATTCAGCTTCGCTGGTTAGAATTTCACTAGTATGTCCATTTAACATAAAAGTAATTAGCATGCTTATAGATAAGGCTCCAAGCAATATAAGTTCTTTTGGTTTTTCTAAATATTTATATCTCAGAACAAAAGCATAGATAAAGACACTTAGAATCAATAGAGCTGAAAGGACATAAAAAGTTATCAGCTTAGTGTTGCTGATATCAAAGTACATATCGTGCATTATTAGTGGATAGAGGATGAACATCCCGATAATATAGATTTTACCAATATAGTTTTTGATTCTATTTTCCATAAGTCCCCCGTTAAAAATGACCATCTCTATCTTTTTAGTATACTAGAAAAAGTACTACTGTGGTATAATTATCAATAGTCTGATTAAGGAGAAAAATGACATGAATAAAATTGATGTTGTTATAACTATGGGAGGACTGGGTTCCCGTTTTAGAAAAATGGGATACACAGTGCCTAAATACATGATTGAAGCTAAAGGCAAGACTTTGTTCGAGTGGTCACTTATTAGTTTGGAGGGCTACAAGAATGAGGTTAATCAGTACGTTTTCATTGCTATGAAGGATGAGGCTGCTGATGTAGAGGCATTTATTAGTGGCAAGTGTCAGGAGCTCGGTATTAAGAATTATCATGTGATAGTGCTTGATTATCTTACAGATGGCCAGGCTACCACAGCTATGAAGGCTGCCGAGTATTGGAATAGAGACAATGCATTGTTGATTTACAACATTGATACATATGTAGAAGCTGGTGAGATGAATTCTGCAGAGCTTAAAGGCGATGGTTTCATTCCTTGCTTTCAGGCAGAGGGAGACCACTGGAGCTTTGTGAGATTAGATGATGCTGGCAAGGTAGTGGAGATTAAAGAAAAGCAGAGAATTTCTAATTACTGTACACTTGGGGCATATTATTTTAAGACTTGCGGATTGTACGAGGACTTATATAACGAGTACTACAGCAAGACTCAGGAATTGGTAAATGGTGAGAAGTATGTGGCCCCATTGTATGATTACTTACTGAAGAAGGGCGGAGAGATTTATATCTCTGATATCGACCCTAAGAGAGTTCATGTGCTTGGAACACCTGAGGAGCTTCAGACTTTTTTAAATGAATAAAACTATTTATTGAAGGGATAATTATTTTATGAATGAAAATTACGTACGTGAAATTGATTTGATTGATTTATTTGTAGATTGGTTGAGCCATTGGCGTTCATTGCTTGCATTCCTTATTGTTGGGGTGATTTTAGCAGGTGGGTACATGTTCCTTGGAAGTACCCCATCAGCTCCAATTGAGCTTGATGTTGTTCAAGAGGAAGAAGAGGAAGAAGAGGAGCTAACTGCAAGAGAGATTAAGGCAGTAGAGGAAGTAATAGCTCTTAATGATGAATATGAAGAGAATGTAAAGCTATACGAAGCCGAAAAGGATTCTATGGAACCTAAGGACAGAGCTGAAGCATTCTATTATATTGTTGCTACAAAGAATAGTGTTGAAGGTCGAAAAGGGACGCTCAACGAGGCACAGTTAAAATATTTATATGGTGATGAAGACACTGATGATTCAAAAGATGCAAAAGAAGAAAATGTGGAGAGTGCAACTGAGAGTGTGGCACCAGCAGGACCATCTAAAACAAAAGCGCTCCTTATAGTTATTCTCGCAGTAATTCTTCACTTCATTGTTTTCGCTTGTCGTTATATCTTCGATAACAAAATCAAACACACAGATACACTTTCAGCTATGACAGGTGTACCAGAGTACACTCGTATGGTTGATTGGAGTATGGTTGATTCTAAGAAAGGGCTTGATAAGCTAGTTAATAAGATGAGATTTGCTGGTATTCGCCGCACGTCTCTGACACAAATCGTAGAAATTAATTCATCTGCAACAATCGAGAAGCTTAAGAACAAGAACTACAGCTCAATTGCTGTTGTTGGTACAGGAATTGATTTAGAGCGCAACATTCTTTCTAATCAGATTTTAAAGGACAAGCCAGATGCTACAGTAAAATCTATCGACAGCATCACCCACAGCGTAAATGGTGCAGATGATATTGCAGGTGTGGATGCAGCTATTCTTGCTGTAAAGGTTGCTCACACTCGCTACAATGATTTTATGGAAGAACTTCAGTCACTTCGTGACAGAGGTGTTGATGTTCTTGGCATCGCAATTTTTGAATAAACGAGGTTGACCTTTAATGTTAAAATTTTTAGAGAGAATAAAGCATTGGCATCTCATAGCATATATCTTATTAGCCTATGATTTGGTGACAGTAATACTTTCTTATTTCCTGGCTTTGTGGCTCAGGTTTGACTGCCGATACACACATATACAGCATCCATATTTGGAGATGTATAGCAGTGCTATCATTCCATTCGCTTTATTTACGGTAGTAATCTATTGGCTTCTTGGACTGTATCGCAGTATTTGGCGTTTCGCCAGTTTCTTTGAATTAAAACGTTTGATTTACGCTACTCTTATTACTTTTGCGGCAAACGTAGTTGTTGTTACTACATTGGTGTACAGAATGCCAATTTCCTACTATGTATTTGGAATTGGCTTTCAGTTCTTCTTTGCAGTGATGATTCGATTTTCATATCGATTTGTGCTTCTGCTTCGTACTACTCAGAATGTAGCATTGCAGGATGAGAAGAAGGTACTTCTTATTGGCGCAGGAGCTGCAGGAAGAATGATCCTTCGTGATGTAAATTTCGTGGAAGGTGGGGCCCAAAGCAATTCAAAGATTGTGGCTATCATAGATGACAATGAAAACAAGTGGGGACGCTATATTGATGGCGTAGAGGTTATCGGTGGCCGCGATAAGATTCTCAAAGCAGTAGAAGAATACGGCATTGAAGAAATCTTCATCGCTATAGCAAGTCTTTCACCTAGAGAGAAACGTAATCTTATCAACATTTGTCAGCAGACTGACTGTAAGATTAAACAGCTTCCAAACATGTATGCTGAAAAGGCAGGTGTTATCAGTGCTGGAAATCTTCAGAACATTACCATCGAAGATGTGCTTGGTAGAGATCCTATCAGCCTCCATCAAGAAGATGTGGCTGAACAGATTCAAGGCAAGGTTGTTCTTGTTACTGGAGGCGGTGGCTCCATCGGCTCAGAACTTTGTAGACAGATTGCAAAATATCAGCCTAAGCAGCTTATCATCTTTGATGTATACGAGAATAATGCATATGATATTCAGCTAGAACTTAAGAAGAAATATCCATATTTGAATTTGGTTACATTGATAGGCTCAGTTCGTGACGCACGTCGTATCGAGTCAGTTTTTGAGACCTACAGACCAAATATATGTTATCATGCAGCAGCTCACAAGCATGTGCCTCTTATGGAGGACAGCCCTTGTGAGGCTATCAAAAATAATGCAGTTGGAACCTACAAGACAGCATACGCTGCTATGAAATTTGGTTGCGACCGTTTTGTTCTTATCAGTACAGATAAAGCTGTAAATCCTACAAATGTTATGGGTGCCACAAAACGTATATGCGAAATGATTATTCAGACCTTCGACCATATGGTTAGTACTCATCAGGAGGATAAGCTTCCTTGTTTGATTACTCATCATGTTGGAGAAAAAGAATTCCAGCCAGGTCATGTGGAGGCTGGTTCTGCTCACACAGAATATGTAGCAGTTCGTTTTGGAAACGTTCTTGGTTCTAATGGCTCAGTAGTGCCGCTGTTTAAAAAGCAGATTGCAGAGGGCGGTCCTGTTACCCTTACTCACAAGGATATCATCCGATATTTCATGACTATTCCGGAGGCTGTTTCACTTGTTCTTAAGGCAGGAGCCAATGCATCTGGTGGTGAGATATTCGTACTAGATATGGGAGAGCCCGTAAAGATTCTTGATCTTGCCAGAAACATGATTGAGCTTGCAGGCCTTCGTCCAGATATTGATATCGAAATAAAAGAAATTGGTCTTCGCCCAGGCGAGAAGCTATACGAAGAAAAGCTTATGAGTGAAGAGGGCTTAAAGGAAACAGAGAATCATATGATTCACGTGGCCGAGCCTATTAAGTTTGACTCAGAAGAGTTTATCCGTCAGCTTCACGACCTCATGGGACTTGCCTATGCCAATGAGGCAGTTGAGACTGTACAAAAGATTAGAGAAACTGTAGTAACCTTTAGGGGTTAAAACTCACAATTCAATAGGTATAAAAATAGAGCATCCTCAAATGAGGATGCTCGCTTTTGCGTAAAGCTTATTTAATTTCAACACCTGGATGAGAATTAGGAGTCATTACTGGAATAGCTCCCTTCTTAGCAAATTGCTGACCCTTTACGAAATCGTAAACGCTGTAAACATTTGCATTTGCCCAAAGAGCACCTTCCTTTGTAGGAACTGGTCTCCAAGCCTGCTCCTTCTGGTGTGTGCAGTAGTACATGTAGTAGCCTACGATGTCATCGCCATAGATTGGCTGAAGATCATAGTTTCTACTAGCGTAAGCATCTACATTGAAATAAGTAGATGGCTGTCTCTGCTCCCAGATACCAAATGTGATGAAATGTGTGTAAAGTGTTGTAGGATCGTCGCCTAATTCCTTTACTACATCTGGGTACATCTTTGCGTACTGCTCAGGATAGAAGATAGTACGGATAGTCTGGATTTCCTCTGCTGTAAGGTCACGACGATGAGCCTCGCCCTCAGCTGACATAGCGCAACTATTTACCGTAAATACGGATACGGCTACAACTGTTGCCAAGGCTAATGATAAAACCTTTACGAATCTTTTCATAAAACCTCACCTCTCATATTTATTCTTATACTCTAGGAATGTACAAACTCCTATTTCAAATATAGTCTAAAGTACCTGAATATTCAATGGTTATAGATTAAAAAACACCAAAATTTCATATACTGAGGATTGAGGTGGTACCTTTTCAATTGTAAAAATGATAAACTAACAATATTACATAAGTGGTGTATAAATGTTGATTAAAAGTGAATGGAGAAATGGAATGGCAAAATTTAGAGACTTATTAGTGAAATTCTATAGATTTATGATACTTGTATTTGGCGTTTTTGAAATCTCAGTCATCTGGGCTATGAGTATGTTTTTTACATGCTTTATTTCCAGTGATGAAAATGAGATTACGTTTTTTTGTAAGGATAAGGCACCGTTAAATATACTGATAGTAATTGTCTTTTTTGCAATTACATTTGTGTTGGCTAAAAAATCCGTAATCACGAATTTTATTGGTAAATTGAATGATGACGCATTTTTTAATCAAGCTAAAGTGATAATTCTTTGGATTATTACAATCATGGGAATCCTTTGGGTTCTTATTACCCAGTATGTGCCAGGTTCTGACCAGCTGGATGTTATGTCTAGTGCATATAAGTATGGTGTTGGAGACACTGCTGTTGTGGCAGCTGGAGGATATCTTGACAGATGGCCACATAACATTGGAATAGCCACAGTAGAAAGGGTTATCAGCTTTTTTGTTGGTGATTTTAATGTTGTGTTCATGCAGCTTTTGAATGTCCTTGGAATCACATTGATTTACAAGAAGATGGTGGATACATGGGAAAAGCTTGGCGGTTCACGTTTTTCTCAGATTTGTACATTAGGATGTGGAATTATCTTTTACCCATTAATAATGTATGCATCTTTTGTGTATGGAAATATCTGGCATGTTACATTAGCGTTGATTTCATTTGATGCTTTGGTGGATTATTTTGATACTAAGAAGAGTCTTTGTTTGGCGAAGTGTGCACTGGCCATTGGTTTATCCTATGTGGTAAAGAGTAGTGGAATCCTCTTCTTTGTGGCACTGGTTATCTATGCAATAGTTCGCGGAGCAATAGAGAAGACTAAGTTTTATAAAGTTTTGCTGGCTATTGTAATAATGTGTGTATCTCTTGGTATATTTGCAACTGTTCCAAAGGTAGTTTTGGCGAAATCCATGAAGACAGAACTGAGAGAGTCTACTGGAATATGGGCGCTTATTGCTATGGGATTACAGGAAGACGGTGCCACTGCTGGCTGGTATAACGGATATCCTTTGAATGTATATTATGAGAATAATTGTGATGGACCTGCTTCAGAGAAAGCAGCGAAAGTAGAATTAAGTAATAGATTGAACTATTTGTTTGGTGATAAACATCATGCCTATGAATTCTTCTCAAAGAAAATTGCTTCCACATGGATTGAGCCTACATATCAGTCGTATTGGATTAGTCAGGTAAGAAATCACCGTGTTACTTTTCCTAAATGGTTAGATTCGTTTATGAGTGCAAAGGGATACACCACAGCAGCAAAAGTATTTGATATTTTCCAGATATTGATTTTTACAGGAACAATTTTGTGGATGATATTAGAAGATAAAAGGAAATTTGTGGATAAAGCATTTTTACTTTTAAGCTTTATAGGAGGATTTACCTTCCTTCTGTTTTGGGAGACAAAGGCTCAGTACACAGTAACATATTTCGTATTACTGTTCCCTTATGCTTTGACAGGATTTGAGCTGTTGGCTGGAAAATGTGAAGCTGCCTCAGCGATTAAGTCGGCTAATAAGCCTGTGCTGATTTATAGCGCACTGATTATCGTATTTTATTTGGTGGGATATAAGCTTGATGCATCACACTGTTTATCAAATCAAAATGCGGCTTATGATTTTTATGTGAGTCAATGGACTGAGTCAGGATTCAATGAATCGGTTTATGAGATAAATAATATTAGAGCACAAATGAATGCATATAATGAACGTATAGTAGATTATATTCAGAGACTAGAGGCAGAACAAAAGAAAAACGCTGAATATGAGCGCTTGTTAGATGAAAATGGTATAGCCCACTAATAGAGGCTATCCATATAATCATTCATACACTTCAATCTTTCTAATACATAATTTTCAAAATCATCAAGTTTTTTATCAGGGGTGTAGTAGTTACCATCCCACCAACGGTCCATGGTACGCATATAAGCACCTGAGTTATAAATGGCATCCTCGTATTTTGCGATGGATGCCTTTATTGCATCATCGGACCATACAGTATTTCTAAGCTCGTCATATCTTGCCTGTAATTCGGGCAAAATATCTTCATCTCCACATTCCATTAAAAAGTACACAGGTGACCATTCTATTGGAAGGTCATAATCAGGTGAATTGAAATATGATGTGATGCCATGATTTCCCTGGCCATCTACATATCTGTTCCCGAAGGTTTGATCCATATCCCATGGACATAAGAGGAGCTTATAGCCATCGATACCTGTGTCGGAAAGCTTTGTGGCTGAATATAGATTCTTCACTTGGTTCGTATATACGTTATCAACGGCTTGAGTGAGCTTATAGAAAAACCAAAGATCGATAGCGTCATCCATGTCGCAGGTACTTCTGATGGTGTTGGGATCTTTGGAATATGCCATCTCATAATAAAGCTCATGGAGTTGTTCAAAGCCTTCCATGGAGCCATCCTCCAAAGAGTAGCCAGGAAGCCATAAATCTCCAGAATCTGTAGGTTCCAAATCAAGGGAGAATTCTGTGCCTGACCAGTCTTTCTTCTTAAAGAGAGTCTCTTCGTCCTGGATATCGAACTGTTTGTTATCGATAGGATAAGTCAGGGCATATAGACCGTGGTAACGATTGTTTATAAAAAGTTCTATGTATTTGTATTCGTTGGAATTAGGGGCGTTCCATTCATTTCTGTCGTAGGCCATATCGTGCCATAGATTCATGGAAAAGACAGTTCTGATTTTCTCATAATCTGAGTATGGAGAATAAAGAATCCAGTCATCATCTTCACGGAGACCCAGAAGATTCTTTTTTGACTTAGTCGAATGGTCTTCACCATTTTCTAAAAGTGAAAGACGATAGCTTTTTTGTGGAAAACCTATTGTAGTTCCGCCGCGAGTGTGGATTTTTGCAGGACTTTCAATGAGTCGGGATGCATCATCAAAATCAGCGGAGTTATCGTAAAGAGACATGGTGACAGATGTGTAATTATCGATTGCGTAAGTGTCATCAAGTCCTAATTCTTTTACTGTTTCTGCTGACACATTTATATTCATCACTGGAAGAGTGGTGATTACAAGATTTGAAATGCTGATAGAGATGCCTGATTTTATGACGAGCTTTGGCTCGCAGCTTGGGGCGGTGCTTGTAGTGTTTCCGGTATACAGGGCGAGCTTTGGCTTGGATTGTTTTAAGGCAGCCTTAAATGAGATAGAAGGCATGCGGATTATGGTTTTGCTTTCAATTTCGGCGTCGTCTTCAATCGCTGAATAATAGAAGGTGTCTGTGGCCTGGTCATATATTAGCTTTTCATCATTGAAATAAATGTCAGAGAAGAGGGCAGGGGTGTCCTCAGAGGTTTGCTGTTCGTATTTACGTAGCGCTGTTTCATCTATCTGCACATCTTCCCATGCGTAGCTAGGGTTCATACGGCTGTCGATTATAAGCAGGCCTGCAATGACGAATATGGCGAAGCAGAGCGTAATGATAGATTGTATGAACTTTGGTGATTTAAATTTCAATGATAAAAAAGCCATATAAATATCCTTAAGGTAAGCTGTTGATATAAGTGTCCATTGCAATTAGTCGTGCCAATACATAAGTTTTAAATTCGGAAAGCTTGATATTTGAATCGTTGTAAGCACCGTCTTTATATTTGTCTCTGGTTCGTGCAAAAGCACCTGAATCGTAGATTTGTTTTTCGTAGGTGTCGATTTTTTCTGAGATACATTCATCGGACCAGGTGGTGTTTCGTAATTCCTGATAGCGTTCTTTAATCTGATTGTTGATCTCGGTGTCACCTGTGTACTGAAGGCGGTAAACTGTGCCCCAGCCGATAGGAATATCATAATCAGGGCTGCCGTACTGTCCTGTAGTGCCTTCGCCGATATAGCGGAAGGTCTGATCCATATCCCATGGAGTGAACAGAAGCTTGTGCCCAGCGATTCCTGAGTCGGAGTTCTTTACAGATACGTACATGTTTTTAACGTTTCCATAATTTACATTATCCACCGCCTGTGAAAGCTTATAAAAGAGCCACAGGTCGATTGAATTATCTACATCAGAAGTCATCCTGATGATGGCTGGCTCCACCGAGTAATTCATGTTCATGTAAAGCTGAAGTAGGTAGTTGAAATCCTCGCTGGTGCCATCCTTTAGCTGATAGCCAGGAAGATAATCGCCGTTACCATCGTTTGTCAGTGCTGTATCCAATTCACTCATGGACCAGTCTTTTTTCTTAAAGCTGCTTTCACCCTCTTTAATCTTGAATTCTTTAGAATCTAATCTATAACAAAGTCCGTATAGGCCGTGATAATGGCCGTTGAAGAACAGCTCTACAAAAGCATACTTAGTAGAATTGTTTACCTTCCATTCATTATGACCAGTGGCACTGTCGTACCAAAGATTAGTGGCAAAAACATTTCTTACTTTTTCGTAGTCCTTATAGGTGGCGGAAAGAATCCAGTCATCATCTTTGCGAAGGCCAAGGAAGTTTTCCTTATTATTTTCACCATCTAGGTCGTTTTTATCTGCCAACAGGGACAGGCGGTATCCTTTCATAGGATAGTTTACAGTGGTCTGTCCGTGGCGTTTTACCTTTGCGTCAGATTTAATCACGCGGCTGGCACCATCAAAATCTGCCCTGTTATCAAACAGGTATACCGTGCTTCCTGTGTAATCCATGATGTCGAAGGTATCATCTAGCCCAAGCTGGCTCACCATATTATCGTCTATACGAATATCCATCACAGGAAGAGTGGTGCAAATGAGGTTTGAGATACTGTAGGAAGTGTTATCGTAGATGATAAGCTCTATAGGTGTGTTTCTGGCGATGGTGTTGTCATCAATGGCTGGGCCGTGAAGAGCCACGTTTATGCCAGTATCTGTGATGGCTTCAGGATTGTAGCTATCTGCATTATTTTCAATTAAAGAATAATAGAAAGTATTTGTATCGCTGTCATAGATAAGTGGCTGCTTATCAAAGTAAACATTTGTTGTAAGTGGTATGGCTGAAGGTGAAAATTTGGAAGTGATTTTTGTATAAAGCTCATCGTTTATGTATAAATCATTGGCTTCGGTGAAGGTACCCTCAGAAGATTTGCCTGAGATAATAACTACCGAGGCGATGATTAAAGATATTAAAATAATGATGGTTGATTTGATTTTTATAGACATATTCATAAAATAATTGCCTTTCAAGTTACATATGTAATATTATAGCAATATCGGATTGTTAAGCAATATATTCACATTTTATAAGCATGGAGGATGGCCGCCGGTGGGTGGCTAGAGTTTTGTAATGGAATATCGGCATGAATTGAAATTCATGGTATCAGATTTGACCATCGAGAAGCTTCGGCACAGGCTGGAGCCAGTGATGGAAAAGGATGAGTTCCATGATGATTTCTATACAATAAGAAGTTTGTATTTTGACGATTTGTTTGACAGTTGCCTGAATGAAAATCTGGCAGGTACGGACGACAGATTCAAATACAGAATTCGTTTTTACGATGATAATAAAGATTATATTAATCTGGAGAAGAAATATAAGAAGCGAGGCATGACCAAGAAAGAGTCCCAGCATTTGTCATTGGAGCAGGTGAAGAGCTTTATGGAAGGCCTGGATGGCTTGGGAACTGGTGCTGGCGATTCGTTCGCGGCTGATTTGTCCACAGAGCTGATGGCTGCAGGTTTGAAATCTGGCATGAAGCCTAAATGTATCGTGGAGTATGATAGGCTGGCATTTGTAGAGCCAGCAGGGAATGTGCGAATCACCTTCGATATGAATCTTCGCGGTAGCACTGATGTGGAAAGATTTTTGGATACAACAGAGGAGTTTGCACTTCCAGTTGTGGAGCCGGGAATGCACATACTAGAGGTGAAGTACGACGAGTTTCTGCCAAAATATATTTTACAACTGGTGGATTTAAACAATTTACATAGACAATCATTTTCAAAATATGCAATGGTGAGAGAGGTGTTAGGATGAGTTTTTCAGATATTATTAAAAAATCAGTACTTGAAAGTTTCGCAGCCACAGATATGTCGGCTAAGTTTGTAGCAGTAATTCTGATTGAGACATTTATTATCGCTTTGTACATCTTCCTGGTGTATCGCTTCATGACACGCTCAAGCTTTTACAACAAGGGCTACGCCGTTTCTATGGCGATGATTTCTGTAATCACGGCGGGAATCATTTTGGCTATGCAGTCTAATCTGGTTATTTCTTTAGGTATGGTCGGTGCCCTTTCTATCGTCAGATTCCGTACAGCCATCAAGGAACCGATGGATTTGCTTTTCTTATTCTGGTCAATCGGCACAGGTATCGTGGTTGGCGCAGGGCTTTTCTCTATGGGCGTGATGATAGCCGTATTCGTTACTGTTGGATTGGCATTTTTAAATATGGTGCCAGCGTTATCATCACCTGAGTTATTAGTACTTAAGATGGATGGCGCGGCTGAACCTTCTGTTATGTCTATCGTGAAGAGCGGCACAACAGCATTCAAAGTGGATTCAAAATCTATCACAAAGGGTGCTACTACTTTGGTCATCGAAGTGAAGACAAAGGACGGCAGCTCGCTTGTAAATAAGATTTCTGATGTGGACGGCGTGATTTCAGCTACACTGATGCATCATGAGGGTGAAGTGAAGAATTAAAAAATTATTATATAGTTATTTGGATTATAATATTTGTTGGATTGAGGGAAACTCATCGGCGAAGCCGATTATAATCATTCCTTACTCGCGTCAGCGAGTGGTCAGGGAGACGGGCAGACCTGCGAAGGTCGTGAGCCGCTGGAAATGGTACCATAAAAGAGGTAGTGCATGAAGAAATTGATAATCATAGGTGCTGGAGTATATGTACGCAAGATGTTTAAAAAGAGAAATTGATTGTGTTTTAGCTTTAGTGGGGATAGTCGTGTTGTCTCCACTTTTTGTAATTTTGATTGTGTTGGGCTGTATTTTTATGAGGGGAAATCCTTTCTTTACGCAGCAGCGACCAGGATATCATGAGAGGGTTTTCAAACTGGTTAAGTTCAGAACCATGGACAATCATAGGGGTGCTGACGGAGAGTTGTTGCCGGATGAGGTGCGGCTGAATAAGTACGGGCGATTCCTTCGGAGCACATCATTGGATGAGTTGCCGGAACTGTTCAATATTTTGAAGGGGGATATGGCCATAGTAGGGCCACGTCCGTTGTTGGTGCAGTATTTACCTTTGTATAATGAGGAGCAGCGACGTCGCCATGATGTTCGTCCAGGGTTGACAGGATATGCCCAGACTCATGGACGTAATAGCGTATCATGGGAAGATAAGTTTGCGATGGATGTGTGGTATGTGAGGCATGTGTCCTTGGCGTTGGATCTACAAGTGCTGGTGGATACGGTGCGAGTGGTGCTGAAGCGCGACGGTATTAGTTCGGAGACAGCTGCTACCATGGAGGCGTTTACAGGGACGCCGGAAGGGGTTGTGGCTGAGTGGAATATTATCAATACAGGTAAGTCCATTAAAACATTCAATTATTTGTATGATGATAATTTATTTGATTCCAAAAGGGAAAAAGGTATAGATATTCCTAGGAATATAAACTGCATATATTTAATTTGGCTTATCCCATTGGTGCTTTATTTAATGGCATTATATAAAAATAGTCTTGGTTATGCTGGTTTGTTTGGTGGATTGACAATTGTCTTATTGTTTGTGATTACTAAATTAGATTTTTATAAAAATCGAAATAGATATGAAAGTGCAGAGCAGGCCAGAATTGAGGCATTAGAAAAGACAATTTCACAGTTTTTTGATAAGCCAGCTTTGACTTATGAAATAAAAAAATCAGCAGCTGAATGGTATCTTTCCGAAAGCAAGAAAATGCCATTAGCTATAATATTAGGCATAGTTTCGAGAATATGGTTATTGGTAATTTCATTTACAGTTTTCTTGATAGGGTCGCTGTATCAACCTGCAGAAGGATGGGACCTGAGAATATTAGTTCTCATATTTGTGTTACAGCTTTTTGCGGATTCTGATTTGTGTAAGGCGGCTTTAGATTTGAGTGAAAGCCAGAATTACCGTTTAGTCAAAAGATATAAGGATTATATAGTGAAGAGCGAGCTGGAGAAATCATGATTGCGCTAGCGAGAGGTCTGGGAGGGGGCAGACCTGCGTAGCTGCTCGGAATGGTACCATAAGAATAATATATAGTGTATAATTGAGCTGTAGTGTTTACTGCAGCTTATTTTTTATGATTGGGAGACTTAAAATGTTAACTATTATATTTGGTGATTATAAGGATGCTAATTACATAAGTAATCCTGACATGTTTTTTGATAATACATATGAGGACAAGTGGTTGGAATCAGACTTGGCCAAAGACATAGTGAAGGATATAGATAAGTCGGATTTGGAAGGCCCAAATCTTGTGGTTAGTCCTGTATTAGGATCTATTCCTGTTACTAGAATATCTGGAGGTGCGAAGACATTAATACAAATAGCCTTTGATAGTGACCATATTTTCAATGCATCAGCTTGTGGAGATAATTGTGCAAAGTGGCTTTTAAAGATTGGTAATGATAAGGATATAGTTGTGAGAATGGGGCATGTTATGCATTTTCCGGAGGAATCATTTGATATTAAAATAGCCAATACTGGTGACATTGTACATACACCGTATGAACTGGTGGAAAAAGTAATAACGGAAGGTTTATTAGATTAAGAGATAACCGTCGGAGGTCTGTTTGAATGGTTGGAAGATATGATATAGAGCTGTATAACAATAAAGTTCATTATCATTTGAATATTAAAAGGAATATTACGGTTTTGAGAGGAGACAGTGCCTCGGGAAAGTCGGAGTTCATTAGATTGCTGAGCGCCTACAACGCAAATCCTGAATCATCGGGTATAACGTTGATAAGCGAAAAGGCTTGTAGCGTGTTGACTGAAGAAAACTGGAAATTATTTATAGAGTCATACAATGAGCGAATATTTTTTATAGATGAAGGAAATACATTTTTAGCTACAGAGGAATTCGCAAAGGCGGTAAAGAAAGCAGATCATTATTTTGTGATAATCTCCAGAGAACGTTTGCCGCAGCTGTCATATAGCGTTGAGGAAATATATGGTTTGCGAGAAGGAGATGAAGCTGGTAAATATAGAAATGCTACAAGAATATATAATGAAATGTATCAGCTTTATAATAATCAATTGGGAAATATTGCGGAGCCCGAGGTTGTTATTACTGAGGATTCGAATTCTGGATGCGAGTTCTTTTGTGAGGTTTATCCAGATAAATGCATTTCTGCAGGTGGAAAAAGCAATATTCAGGGAAAGATTGTTGGGGCTAAAGAGAATCAAATCTTAACCATAGTTGATGGTGCTGCGTTTGGGCCTGAGATGCAGGCTTGTATGGAGCTAATAAAAACATCGCCAAAGTCTATTTCGTTGTATGCACCAGAGTCATTTGAGTATTTAATTCTAAAGTCTGGTCTTATTGAGGTCCCTAAAGATATATTGGAAGAAACATGGAATTATGCCGATAGCAAAGAATTTTGTAGCTGGGAAGAGTATTATACTGCGGAATTATCCGATAGAACTAGAAATGGTGTTGGACAGTATTCCAAGAAAAAGTTGAATAAGTATTACATTACTAAGGGGAACTTGGATAAAATCTGTAAATGCTTGCCTTGGAAGATGGTACCATAGGAATTTAATAAGGTGTATAATTGAGCTGTGGCATAAGTCACAGCTTGTTTATTTTCTATGTTTACTGAAATGTAGGAGGGGTTGTTATGGCAGAAATGAATACTAAAGCGATGTATAAGTTATCTTATGGTTTGTTTGTATGTACGGCGGTACGTGATGGTAGAGCTAATGGCTGCATCATCAACACAGCTATTCAGGTGGCATCGGAACCAAATCGTATTTCTGTAGCGATTAATAAGGCGAACTTCACTCATGATATGGTAAAGGAGACAGGTGCTTGCAACATTTCTGTCATCAGCCAGGATGCGACCTTTGATTTGTTTAAGCATTTTGGATTTCAGTCAGGTCGTGATGTAGACAAGTTTGCTGATTATCCAAAGGAGAATTATCAGCAGGCGGACAATGGGATTCCTTATATTGTGACTGGGACAAATGCGTACTTCTCACTGAAGGTGGTGGAGGCAGTTGATTTGGGTTCGCATACTTTGTTTATCTGTGAGCCTACATTTATGACTGTACTTTCTGATGTGCCATCGGTGACATATGAGTACTATCAAAATAATATCAAGCCAAAGCCTGAGGCTGTTGGAACGACGCCTAAGGGGGAGATTGTATGGAGATGTCGCATATGCGGATATGAGTGGGTAGGCGAGGAACTGCCGGATGATTTCATCTGTCCAATTTGTAAGCATCCGAAGGCGGACTTTGAGAAGGTTGTGAGGTAAAGAAACTAGAATTCCTGAGAGGAATGTTTGTATAGGAATATAACTAAAGAAAAGGCGGACGTAAAATATACGTTCGCTTTTTTGATGAAAAAATAATGACTAGACGAGAACGAGAGATTACTGATAAAAAGAAGACCACTCCCTGTTGCATTATGTTATAATACATAAAGCTAATTAATAATTATTTGGAAAAGGTTTTTATATGGACAAGAAATTACTTACAATCGTAGTGCCTTGCTACAACGAGCAGGAGGCACTGCCACTGTTTTATCAGGCTATAATCGAAATGGAAAAAAATGGGGAGCTTGCTCCTGTTGATTTAGAGTTTGTATTTGTGGATGATGGTTCCAGAGATAATACACTGGAGGTGTTCCGAGGGCTTTCGGCACAGGATTCGCGAATTCACTATGTTTCATTTTCTAGGAATTTTGGCAAAGAGGCTGGCATCTACGCAGGCCTTGAGAAATCAACAGGTGATTACGTAGTTATCATGGATGCAGATTTGCAGGATCCACCTGCTATGCTTCCTGAGATGCTTTCATATATCGGCACAGGCGAGTACGACTGCGTTGCTACCCGTCGAGTTGATAGAAAAGGTGAGCCACCAATCCGTTCTTGGTTTGCCCGCAAGTTCTATCGCCTTATGAACAAGATTTCCAACGCTGACATCGTGGACGGTGCCCGCGACTACCAGATGATGACTCGCAAGGTTGTAGATGCAATCCTTGCTATGAAGGAGTATAATCGTTTTTCAAAGGGTATATTTGGTTGGGTAGGCTTTAGACGTAAATGGCTTGAGTTTGAAAATGTTGAGCGTGTAGCCGGAGAGACAAAATGGTCTTTCTGGAAGCTTTTCATTTATGCCATCGATGGCATCGTGGCCTTTTCAACAGCACCACTTATCATGGCATCCATCTTTGGTCTTATCATGTGTCTTGTGGCATTTATCTTCATCATTGTCATTATTGTTCGCACAATGATTTTTGGTGATCCTACAAATGGTTGGCCATCAATGGTATGTATTATCCTTTTGGTTTCAGGTATTCAGCTCTTGTGCATGGGTATCTTGGGTGAGTATCTTGCCAAGACATATCTGGAGACAAAGAATCGTCCAATCTATCTTGTGCAGGAAGAGAAATAAATAGCTATTAAATTTTTATATAGAGGTAAATTCAAATGTATACAAAGAATTTTGAGAAGTTTGAAGAGCGAGTTTTCCTTGCTACTCCAACAATGCATGGCGAGGAGCTAAAATACATTCAGGAGGCATATGACACCAACTGGATGACTACAGCGGGAACAAACATCACTGAGGTTGAGAAGCTTTGCGCTGAGAAGGTAGGCGTGAAATACGCAGTTGGTCTTTCAGCAGGTACAGCATCACTTCATCTTTCAATGAAGCTTGCGGGTATCGAGGCATATGGTATGCCTGAGGTTGGCCATGGTTGTCTCGAGGGACACAAGGTTTTCTGTACAGATATGACTTTCGATGCCACAGTTAATCCTGTAGTTTACGAGGGCGGCATCCCAGTTTTCATCGATACTGAGGATGACACTTGGAACATGGATCCAGTGGCTTTAAAGAAGGCATTTGAGATTTATCCAGAGGTAAAGGTAGTTGTTTGTGCACACCTTTATGGTACTCCTGGAAAGATAGATGAGATTGGTGCGATTGTTAAGGAACACGGTGCTATTCTTATCGAAGATGCAGCTGAGTCCTTCGGTGCTACATACAAGGGTGCCCAGACTGGTACTTTCGGTAGCTACAACACTATTTCATTTAACGGTAATAAAATAATCACTGGTTCTTCAGGTGGTTGCTTCCTTACAAATTCTAAGGAGGCAGCAGAGAAGGTTCGCAAGTGGTCTACACAGGCCCGCGAGGCAGCTGCTTGGTATCAGCACGAGGAGCTTGGTTATAACTATAGAATGAGCAATGTAATCGCTGGTGTTATCCGCGGTCAGCTCCCATATCTTGAGGAGCACATCGCTCAGAAGAAGGCGATTTACGAGAGATATAAGGAAGGCTTCAAGGGCTTACCAGTTCAGATGAATCCAATGGATCTTGAAAACTCTGAGCCAAACTACTGGCTATCATGTCTCATTATTGATAAAGATGCTATGTGCCCACAGGTTCGTGGTGAGCACGAGGCTCTTTTCACACCAGAGCACGGCAAGAGCTGTCCAACAGAGATCCTTCAGGCAATCGCAAGCATCAACGGCGAAGGTCGTCCAATCTGGAAGCCAATGCACATGCAGCCTATCTACCGTCTCAATCCATTCATCACACGCGAGGGTAATGGACGTGCGGTTACAAACGCATACATCGCAGGCGGCGTAATGGGTGCTGATGGCAAGCTTCTCGACAGAGGTGTGGACATCTTTGAGAGAGGTCTTTGCCTCCCATCTGATAATAAGATGACACCTGAGCAGCAGGATAGAATCATTGAAGTTGTTAGAGCTTGTTTTGAATAATGTGTTAATAGAGGGTATCACCATAGGGTGATACCTTTTTTGATTAATAATTTAAAAGTGTTATAATCAAGTAGTAGTATTTGTAAGCCTAAAAGGAGGATTTATGAAGAAATATATTAATAAGATTTTAGCAGGTTCTTTGTTTCTGTCTTTAGCATGTGTTGCATTCATAGCTCACCCAGTTACCGCTGAGGCTAAGGTTTATAACTATGACATCACTGAGGAGAATTTTCCTGCAGCAGATTATGCTGCCCGCTATTCTGATGTGAAAGCAGCATATGGCGATGACGCAGCTGCCCTCTATAACCACTACAAATTCTTCGGAGTAGAAGAAGGCCGCATCGTGAAGATTACAAAGGATGTGCTTGTATCTCAGGCAAATGCTGAGTCAGACGTTGTTGCATATAAGATTTTCGCGCTGGATGTGCTGGACACTATTGTTACAGACGATATGTCAGACGCCCAGAAGGTGAAGGCTGTAGAGTCTTGGATGAAGACCAACATCACCTACGGCTCATGCGGCGACACCCGCAGCTACCACATCACTGGCCCTATGACAAATCAGCCTACATTAGATGAAGGCTACGCTGAGACTTTCGAGTTCTTCATGGATGCACTGGGAATTCAGGCCATCACAAATAGTGATTTGAAGACTAACAAAGTGGAAGTTGATGGCGTTTGGTATGATGTGAATATACCTGGTGGGGTATTGTATTAGGATATTGAATTTGGGGTGGTAATGCCCCCAGGTTGAGATATTGATTTTGAATTAGAAAAGCCTGTGGCTGGCGCCACAGGCTTTAGTTTTTATTTGAACAGTCCAAGGATTTTTCCTAGGAACCCTTCATCCTTCTTCTTTTTGCTGAAATCTATTTTTGAATACTTTGACAGCACATCTGCCTCCGCATCCATTTTCTCTTTGAAAACGGACATCCAAACAACATCTTCATCCTTGCCTTGAAAATGTTCGAAAGCAACTTTTCCATCTTTTAAAGAATTGAATCTGGCCTGTAGATGCTGTAATCGCTTGAAGGTGTCATCCCACTCAGGAATATGCTCTCTGGCTTCAGTGTAGCACTCCTTCATCTTAGCCATGTATTTTGCCACGCCACCTTCCTCAAGCTTAAACTTCTGAGCAAGCATGTCATCGAAAAGAATGTAAGCATCGTAAAATCGTTCATTAACTATTCTGTTTTTTGTACTAAGCATAACTCAACCCCACCTATGTAAATTACTTAAGTTCTTCCCCGTCTTTTGTAATTATACTATCAACTATGTATATTGGTCTATTCTTAACTTCTGCAAAAATTATTGCCAAATATTCGGATATAAATCCTAAAATTATGAACAGTACTCCGAACATGAAGCACAGAACGACGATAAGTGTTGAATAACCGTTAGGCGCTGTGCCAAGGAAATACTGAACAATCGAATAGATTATCAAAATGAATGCAAGGAGCAGCGAAAATACTCCGGCGTAAATTCCCATCTTCAACGGCACATCTGAGAAATTGCAGATGGCGTTAAGTGAAAGCTTTACGAGAGCACGTAAATTGTAATTGCTCTCGCCGGCCACTCTGGCGCTTGCCTCGAATTCTAATGTAGTCTTTTTGAAGCCTACATTCTGCACATAGCCTCTGAGGAATCTTACACGCTCGCGGTAATCCCGCTTAAGTATCAATGCCACGCGGCGTGAAATCGCAAAGAAATCCGAAGAGTTATTCTCGAACTTAGTCTTTCCTGATAATGCATTCATCACCTTATAGAAAGCAACAGATGTGATTCTCTTGAAGATTCCTGCGTCAGCTCTTGCTGTACGAATCATGGAAACAACGTCATATCCCTCATCAAATTTCTCAATGATAGCTGGAATAGATTCTGGTGGATGCTGAAGATCTGCATCCATGCAAACCACGCCATCGCCAGTGGAATAATCGATTCCTGCAATCATGGCAGCCTCATGTCCACGGTTCGCAGCGAAATTTACAACTGCCACCTTTTCATCCTGACTTGCAAACTCCTTTAGCAAATCAAGGCTTCCATCTCGGCTACCATCATTTACAAAAATCAATTCATAATCCCAGCCTGTGCGCTGAGAAGTCTCTTTAAGAATAGGAGTAGTGTGCTCATAAAACTGTCTGAGCCCAAGCTCCTCGTTATATACCGATACTACTACTGAAAGTTTTTTAGTCATGATATTTGGTTTCGTCCCTTTAAATTTTATATTGTTTCCGCCAAAAGCTAAACATAAGCTATTATAACATTTTTAAAAGCTTTTCCTCAAGATTTGCTACACCATGTGCACCTCTTTTGTTATTCCAACTAGTGTGGTATAATTTACAAGATTATGGGTGCCTAGGCACTTTTGGAAAATAGGAGAGACTATTTTGAAAATTCTGGTTACCGGTGCAGCCGGTTTTGTTGGAAAAAATCTTGTGGAAACATTGAAGTGTGCTTCAGATGGAAGAGACAAGTTTCACGCTTTTGGCGAAGAGCTTACCATCTTTGAGTACGACAGGGGTTCCACTCCTGAGGAATTAGACCGCTACTGCAGCGATTGCGATTTTGTTTTCAATCTGGCAGGGGTCAATCGTCCTAAAGACAATAGCGAATTTATGGAAGGGAACTTCGGATTTGCCAGCACCCTTCTCGATACATTAAAAAAGCATAATAATACCTGCCCGGTGATGCTTTCATCATCTATTCAGGCAACACTTTTGGGTCGTTATGCAGGTAGTGATTACGGCGCAAGTAAGCTGGCTGGAGAGGAGCTGTTCTTTAAATACAGCTACGAGACAGGGGCAAAGGTTTTGGTTTACCGCTTCCCAAATCTTTTTGGAAAATGGTGCAGACCAAATTACAATTCCGCTGTGGCTACATTCTGTAATAACAAGGCAAACGGCTTGGAGATTACAGTGAACGACCCATCCACAGAACTGACGCTTGTTTATATCGATGATTTGGTAAATGAGATGTTTGATGCCCTTCAGGGAAATGAACACCGCTGTGATTATGATGAGGAAGGCAATGTGGTTCCTGATACAGCTGGAAAGTATGCTTATGTTCCAGTGACACACACAGTCACGCTTGGTGAGATTGTGGAGCTGCTCGATAGCTTCGTGGAGCAGCCAGACACACTTATGATGCCAGCCATTCCAAATGGCAGCTTTGCAAAGAAGCTTTACAGCACATATCTTAGCTACCTGCCAAAGGATAAGGCGATTATTGATTTGAAAATGAACTGCGACCAGCGAGGAAGCTTCACAGAGCTTCTTAAGACTCCAGACCATGGCCAGTTCTCTGTTAATATCAGCAAGCCTGGTATCACAAAGGGTCAGCATTGGCATCACACCAAATGGGAATTCTTCATCGTGGTTTCAGGCCATGGAAAGATTCAGCAGCGTCGTGTTGGAGTTGATGAAAATGGTCAGCCATTCCCAATAATTGAGTACGAGGTGAGCGGCAAAAAGATTCAGGCTGTTCACATGCTCCCAGGCTACACACACAACATCATCAATCTTTCTGAGACAGAGGATTTGGTGACACTGATGTGGGCTAACGAATTATTGGAGCAGGATAGACCAGATACATATTTTGAAGAGGTATAAAATGTTTAAAAATAACGGGAAATTAAAGTTATTAATCATCGTGGGCACACGTCCAGAAATCATTCGTCTTGCAGCTGTTATTAAGAAGTGCCGCAAGTATTTCGATTGCGTTCTTGCTCACACAGGTCAGAATTACGACTACAATCTTAACGGAGTATTCTTCAAGGATCTCCAGCTTGATGACCCAGAGGTTTACATGGATGCAGTTGGCGACAACCTTGGTCAGACAGTAGGAAATATCATTGCAAAGTCATACGAGCTTATGGTGGAGATTCAGCCAGATGCTCTTTTGATTCTTGGCGATACAAACTCATGCCTTTCAGCTATCGCTGCAAAGCGTCTTCACATTCCAATCTTCCACATGGAAGCTGGTAACAGATGTAAGGATGAGTGCCTCCCAGAGGAGACAAACCGCCGTATCGTAGATATTATTTCAGATGTAAATATGGCATATTCTGAGCATGCTCGCCGCTATTTGGCAGACTGTGGTCTTCCAAAGGAGCGTACATATGTGACAGGATCTCCTATGGCAGAGGTTCTTCACGATAACTTAGAGGCTATTGAGGCATCAGACGTGCTTACAAAGCTTGGCCTTGAGCCAAAGAAATACATCCTTCTTTCTGCTCACAGAGAGGAGAACATCGACACAGAAAAGAATTTCACATCGCTTTTTACAGCAATCAACAAGCTTGCTGAAAAATATGACATGCCAATTTTATACAGCTGTCACCCACGTTCAAGAAAGCGTCTCGAGGCCACAGGCTTCAAGCTTGACCCACGAGTTCGCATGCACGAGCCACTTGGCTTCCACGATTACAATCATCTCCAGATGAATGCCTTCGCGGTTGTTTCAGACTCAGGTACACTTCCAGAGGAATCAAGCTTCTTTACAAGCATTGGAAAGCCATTCCCTGCAGTGTGCATCCGCACATCGACCGAGCGTCCAGAGGCACTTGATAAGGCTTGCTTCTTCATCGCTGGTATCGATGAGGCATCACTTCTTCAGGCAGTTACAACAGCCATCGACATGAACGAGGCTGGTGATTATGGTATCCCAGTTCCTGATTATGTGGAGGAGAATGTGTCTACAAAGGTTGTTAAGATTATCCAGTCTTATACTGGTATTGTGAATAAAATGGTTTGGAGAAAGGACGTTTAAAAAATGAATTGCGATTTATTCAAAGATAAGACTCTTATGATTACTGGAGGTACAGGTTCTTTTGGTTCTACTGTACTTAAGCACTTTTTGGATTCTGATTTAAAGGAAATCCGTATTTTCTCACGTGATGAGAAGAAGCAGGATGATATGAGACATCAGCTTCAGGCTGAGCACCCAGAGTATGCTTCAAAGGTAAAGTTCTACATTGGTAACGTCCGCGATATGCGCTCTGTTCAGGATGCTATGCCAGGCGTAGATTTCATTTTCCATGCAGCAGCACT
>NZ_FQYQ01000036.1 GCF_900141825.1 Pseudobutyrivibrio xylanivorans DSM 14809
CTTATCCATTGCAAGAAGCCTTTTCACTGTGTTGCGTGAGATACCAAGGAGTTGAGCTGTAGCGCGTTTCGACTTCGTTTGCTTGTACACTTTCTGTACAGCTGCCCAATCTTCCAAGTCTTTCACCTCTTTTTTCTCCTTTCCGTATATACGAATTGATATACGAAAAGTATTGTATTTTTCTTAAAGAGGGGGGTCAATTCTAAGTATTAAATTTTCAAGGAACAACAATTATAATATATGACAACAGGATTTACTTGTTATATCTGGTGGCTCAATTCTGAGCGTAAATCCTGGGTCAGTTTTAAGTGTAAATCAACACAATATCGAGATTTTCGAACTAATGATTGTTATATTAATGAGTAGAAATGAAAGGTAGTGAAATGAAGTTATTGTACGAAAAAACAAGAAATATAAATATATATGTGATATCTAGGCGGTCTTAGTGACCGTCTTTTTTATTATCATACTACGGTGCAACGTAGTAATACTACGACGCAAATGCTTAATTGAGCCGTATCATTCCTCTAAAATAAGGGAGTAGTATTTTAGAGGAGGGGCGGACTTCCATGAAGAGAATTGATATTATAAACAGAATAAATCATTATTTAGATGAACGCGGATGGACACCCTATTATCTTGCAAGTAAATCTGAAATGGTAGAAAGTACTCTGTATGGTATGTTAGATTCAAGACCAGAAGGGCTTCCACGCTTAGAATCAATATGTAAAGTGTGTAATGGATTAGAAATATCTGAATGCGAGTTCTTTGAGTTCACAGGTGATAAACATCTTGTTTATGTATCAGATGATGAATTGGCTTGGCTTAATATTTATAGAGATTCTCCGGAGGATGTGGCAGGAATGTTGGCATTTAAAGATTCAGTAGATGATAAAAGAAGAGTGTCTAATAAAATAAATAACTGAAACCATTTTGAGAATCTGCAAATAGCGACAGGAAGTAATGACAGTATAAATAATATGATTTTTTCAAAAACATAATAAAATGATGAATCAAGGTGGTTTATGCTACCTTGATTTTTTTGTTATTAGGTTTTGAAAGGCGGAGATTTGAGAAATGGGAAGAAAATCGAAAGATGAGGAAGGAATTAATATCATCTGTGAAGGTATGGGCTTTGATCCCAAGGTTGCTTACGAGCTTACCAAAATGATGTTAGAACAGTACAGTCGTAGTGTCGTAGCAGGAAAGATTCTTTCTAGTATTACTAAGGCATCTGATCAGGAAAAGAATAAAAGGCAGATGCGTAAGGACTTTTTGGAAATTATGAAGTTACCAATAGAAGAGTCAAAAGAAATGCAACGAAAGTTGCTTTGGCAAGTATCAGAATATGAATGGTTGGAAGCACCAAAGAATTATGTGTTAAAGGGAATGCAAGATTATGGTAATTCTGGTCCTATATATGTATCTATTTTAAATAACAGATATATGACTAAGGATAAAAAGACTATGGTTGTGCTTGCTAATGAATTAGGATTTTCAGTTGCAAGTCTTGAAAACAAGAAAAGAGAAGCTATAAAGCTTTTTGGTATTATGATGTATCGATATGCTGCAAAGCTTGAAGAGGAAGATACAGAATAGTGTGGTATATGCCTACGGCTTATTAAGTCGTGGGCATTCTTTTATTAGTTCGGTATATAGATTTTCTATATCTTTTAGATGCTGCTTACATGATTGTTATAGCATTGCTAGAGATTTGTTAGTAGTCGTTTACTTGATTGTTAGATTACAGTTAGACAATGTTTGTAGTATTGTTATGGGTCACTACAATTTGATTATGTTAATATACTTTATGCGCAAGGGTGTTAAGTGCTATAGCAGAAGGGGAGCTTAGATAAAATTTGGAAAGGAGAAAATGGTTATGATGTATTCAGATGAGAAAATCTATTGCCCCTGCTGCGGTAAGGTGATTATTAGACGACTTAAGGGTGTTATGGAAAACAATTGTCCATATTGCAAAAAAGGGCTGAAGGTTATAGTCGACGAAAAGGGAATGACTATTTTTAGTGAATTATCTTAAGATTTATATTTAATTACATAGAATGAGCTAACTGTGGTAGCGAAGAATTAGTCTTGGAGCTTCAAGTTCGCAGGCGGCTAGTAAGAGTTTGTGGCACGGCTATGAATATCATTGAGTATTGAAAGGCGGGGCAAAACAGAAGGAAGTATCTATTAAATAGATATTCTGTTTTGCTTCGTCTTTTTTTAATGCTCTTTTTTAGCTTCCTTCTGGAGCTCTGAGAGTAATGAAGGATGCATGAGTGGGAAACCTATGTAGGTCGATACCCATGACTTTCGAGTTTTGAAACTTATTAATTTTTCAAAATTCGGAGGTCAAAAATGAATACAAATAATGAAAACAAGGAATATGAACTTATAAATCTTAAATTTGAATATCCAGGTATGAATGGTGGAGTTACTTGGGCTGTTATATCTGATCTTTCTATGGATGAGCTGATGGAGAAATATGCAGATGAGTTATTGAAGTATTCCCCAGTTATTCTTCTTTCCGTTGAACAGGGGAAAGCTTTTAAGGATTTCCATAAAAATGAAAGTAAGCATCTTATGAGAAATTATCGTACTTACGAATTTCTTGGATATGAAGACAGTGTTACAGAGGAAACTTATTACGATTTGATGACTAAGTATGAATTAAATGAGCCAGCTATTTCAAAGGATTATGAGTTTTTGAGGGACATGATAGAGAAGCTTCCTGAAGTACAAAAAAGAAGATGTAAGTTGTATTTTTATCACGGATTTACAGAGGAAGAAATAGCTCGTATAGAAGGTGTAGATCAATCTAATGTATCTCGTACATTAGCCAAGGCGATAGAAAACATAAAAAAATTATTCTAGGGCGCATATTTTGTCCGACATTCGTTAGAACTAGTGAAAGGTATTTTATCTTTCACTAGAAACTTACAACTGAATATACATTCATCAGGTACGTTCCTGCATTGTGGAGCCCCAACAGGTACGCCATGTGCGATATAGCCTCACTGGAAAATTGGTAACACCAAACTGGCCATGATACATGCAGGTATAATGATACTTCCGCTTAGCCACAATTATCGTAATGGGAGCGGCCCGGCGAGAACCGCGGGGAGGATAGAACCTATGGAGCTGTGTTGCAGCCGCCTGATTGAATCCCGGAATAGTATCGGGGTGCGTGGCAAATAGATACTTAAAATTAATGTTTTTAATGGAGCGTCTTCTTTATATCTATGTGGAGACGCTCTTTTTACATAATAGGAAAGGAGGAGTTCTATGCTTGTAGTTCATCGTGGAGATATTTATTTAGCAGATTTAGGTGAAGGTGTAGGTTCTGAGCAAAGAGGCGAAAGACCAGTACTCATAGTTCAGAATAATAAAGGGAATATCTTCTCGCCAACAGTTACAGTGCTTCCTATCACTACAAAGATTCATAAAAGTGAGGGAATACCTACACATGTAATTCTAGATGATATCAATGGTCTATCAGAAAAATCAGCGATTATGGCTGAACAGATTACTACTATAGATAAATCAAAACTGATTAAGAAGCTTGGCATTCTTGACAAACGATTCATGAACAAGGTGGTAAATCCAAAGCTTTTGATTCAATTAGGTTTTTATGTGGAGGATAAGAATAAATGGAAAAGGCATTATTAACAGTAGAAGAATTTTGCTCATACCTTGGAATTGGGGAAACCAAAGCCAGGGAGTTGATAAGGCAACCAAGAAATGGGTTTAGCTTAAAAATTGGTAATAAGTGGTTTGTAAATAAAGCTAGATTAGATCAGTGGTTAGCTGATGAATGTGATAAATACTAAATCGGCATCCTAGACGATTCAATTGGAATTGATTTTAATTAAGACATAACAAGCGCTGGTTAAATAATAATGAAGGCAGGTGGAATAAATGGGAAAAAGTCTAAACGGAAGAGAACTTGGAAAAGGTATTACTCAGCGTAAGGATGGTAGATATGTTGCAAGATTTATTGATCGGTATGGAAATAGAAAAAATGTATATGCTTCAAGTGTTAATGATATCCGCTTGAAGTTAAAAGCAGCCCAGTACGATGAGGAAACAAAAGAAGTTAAAGAATCAACTATTACATTAACACAATGGTATAATACTTGGCTTGATGTATATAAGAAAAACGCAATTAGGGTGGGAACAAGAACACATTATATGATGATTTATACAAAGCATATCGAGCCATTTCTTGGAGATATGTTGCTGACAGATATAAAGCCAACTAGTGTAAGAAAATTGTTAAATGATTTGGAAGGTAATGGGTTGGGCTATTCAACACAGAGTAGGGTTAAAATTATGTTGGTGGATATGTTTGATAAAGCAATAATGGATGGCTTACTTGTTAGAAATCCTGCAAAAAATATAAAACTTAAAAAGAAAGACTTTAATCGTAGAGTATTATCAAAGGAGGAGCAGATAACATTTTTTGAATGTTCAAAGGGTACATATTTCGATAATCTATTTGTCGTAGCTGTTACTACAGGTATGAGAATAGGTGAGATTTGTGCTTTAACTTGGGAAGATATTAATCTAACCACTAAGAAGATTACAGTAAATAAAACTCTCACTTATCAGAAATATGAAGGTGAAGAATCGAAAACATTTCACATTGGACCACCTAAGACTAAAACAAGCAATAGAGAGATTCCTATCAGTCCTAAATGTGAAATTGCTTTGAAAAAACAATTCGTCCTCAGAAATAACATAATGTCTCGCCACGGAGCAAAACCTATAGATGGGTTAGATAATCTTTTATTTGTATCCAGATACGGAAGACCTCTTTGTGATCAAACTATAATAGATGCTATTGATAGGATTGTAAATGAAATTAATAGTTGTAGGGACGAGGCAGAGTTATTTGACAGAATATCTCCACATTGCTTTAGACATACATTTGCTACAAGATGTTTTGAAGCTGGAATACCACCAAAGACTGTCCAGGTACTTTTAGGACATGCGACTTTGGATATGACTATGAATTTGTATACGCATGTAATGGATGATAAAAAGGATGAAGCAGTAATTGCATTAAATGATTATTACTTTGATATAGAACAGCAGAGTTCGGCATTTATGGAAGATGATTTTAAGAATGCCATAGTAGATAGCAAAAAGATTGTTTCATTTGTTTGATTAGTTTTTCGATTAGTGATGAAATGGTCCTGTTGGGCAGTCAAAAGTTGTACTATAAAAATGGTGTCAAAATGGTGTCAGAACAAAATGAGAAGGCTGAAAACGTTGAATTATCAAGGCTTATAAAAATTCTTGGTGTTCTTATTACGTATATCAGAACACACCTTATGAGTGGAATAAGATTAGTGATAAGCTGCCGGATGATTTTTAATGGATTGAGATATTGGAAAAATAAAGTTTGAATTGTGCCGTCATTGACGGCACAATTTAGTTATGGAGACTTCTGTCGGAAACGGCAGAAGTTTTTTGTTTGGGATTTTAACACGCAAATAATGCGTGTTGATGGATTTTATCATAAAGGTAATATGATTTAAATTATAACAGAAAATTTGTTCTGTTTTTACGCTTGCGTCTTTGTTATAATTATTTAGATGAAAATTATTGGAGGTATTCTTGTTGGGAGAATTAAGAGAAAAAGAGTATTTAAGATTTGAATCTATTAAACATATTAGAAACGACGGAAGTGAGTTTTGGAGTGCAAGGGAATTGGCTAAATCTTTGGAATATACTGAGTGGAGAAATTTTTCAAAGGTTATTAATAGAGCTATGATAGCTTGTGAGAATAGTGGACATGATATATTTAGCGATTTTGTTGAGGTCAACAAAATCGTAGAAGCAGGCGCAACTTCAAAATCAATAAAAGATTATGAACTAACTCGATATGCCTGTTATCTAATTGTTCAGAATGGTGATCCTAGAAAGGAAGTAATCGCTTTAGGACAGACATATTTTGCAATACAGACTTATCGACAGGAGGTTGCAGACCATTTTAACGAGCTAGATGAAGATAGAAGAAGGCTAGTTGTTCGTGGTGATATTAAGCAGTGGAATCAACTATTAGCTGAAACTGCTCATGATGCTGGCGTAATAACAAATGAAGAATTTGCTATTTTTCAGAATGCTGGTTATATGGGCCTTTATGGAGGAATGGATGTCGATGATATTCACGCTAAGAAAAATCTAGAAGTTGGCCAGAAAATATTGGATTATATGGGTAGCACTGAACTTATTGCAAACCTGTTCCGTATATCTCAAACTGAAGAAAAGTTGAGAAAAGATAAGATAAAAGGAGCAGATAATGCAACAGCGACACATTATGCCGTTGGAAAAGAGGTTCGTACAGCCATCGAAAAGATTGGAGGAACCATGCCGGAAGATCTTCCAACTCCTGATAAGAGTATTCAACAGATAGAAAAAGAACAAATTGCAAGATTGAAGAAAAAGGCCAAAGAAGGACGACTTATGCTTGATGAATAAGAATGAATCATAATCTAGTCGTATGGTTTTTAAATGGAGCACGATGTAGCGCGGGTTTAAAAATGGCCTTCTAGCCCGCTGTAGGAGCAGCCTTGAAAAATTCGTGCCAGTGTTACTACGTGTACCAGAATACACCTTATGAGTGGAATAAGATTAGCGAAAAATAAAGAATGAGTTGATTTAAGTGCCGCTGCCTTTTGGTGTCGGCACTTTTGTTTTATCACAAGAAGCCTGTCAGCCCGCTAACTTCCGTTGGGCTGTGATAAATTTTGGCTGATTTGACTTAGGATTTATCACAAGTGAACGAAGACAAGGGGCTGCTGAGACTTCTTGTGATAAAAATCAGTCGAAATCCTCAAATTTTTATCACAAACCAACGACAGCATGCGGCTTCCGAGACTTCACGTGATAAAATTTAGTGTAAATCTTCATTTTTTTATCACAGCAAGTCTGTCCAGCCCGCTATCTTTCGTATGGTTGCGATAGATACTTTGCTGTGGGGGACAGGATATAATTTTTTATATTCCGTGGGGACATCATGTGCAGATACTTGGAAAATGCAAAAGCAATCCTCAGAAGGCGCTATTCTATGTAAAGAAAACATTAGAGAACAACTAGGTACTGGTTTTGCATATATGGGAAGAGAGGTCAGAATTGAAGTCGGTGAAACTGAGAAGTTTATTGATATGCTTTTCTACAATACTAAAAGACACTGTTATGTTGTACTGGAAGTGAAAACAGGTAAGTATGCCAACTATTGAAGAAATAGAAGCAGAATTGGGTGACATTGATTAATAGTGAATGTTGCATAGAACAGTTATTTCGAAAGAGATAGCTGTTCTTTTTTACTACAACTTTTGAATGTGTATTCCGTGATGGAGGCGGATTCGATATAATGGAAGACAGTGAAATTTGAATGAATAGAAGGGGGAAACATATTATGAAGCAATATATCGTAGATGCGTTCACTAACACACCATTTGCAGGTAATCCAGCTGCTGTGTGTGTTATGGATAGCTGGCCATCAGAAGAATCGATGATGAAGCTGGCAATGGAAAATAATCTGTCTGAAACAGCGTTTATTGTAAAAGAGGAACAGGGCTATCACTTGCGTTGGTTTACACCAGGTTCAGAGGTAGAAATATGTGGACATGCAACCCTTGCATCTTCATTTGTAATACTAAATTACATAGAAAAGGATTCAGACCTAGTTGAATTCAACACTCTCAGCGGAAAACTTACAGTAAAGAGAAATGGAAATCTCTTGGAAATGAATTTCCCTACATATGAACAGCCTGAAATTCCTGTTACAGATGAAATGGAAGAAGCTTACGGCGTTCGCCCTATAAAGGCTCTTCTTGGACCAGACCTTCTCTGCATTTTTGAATCAGAAGAACAGATAAAAAATATGAATCCTGATCAGATGAAGCTCTCAAAGCTTCCAGGCAGAGGACAGGATGCTACAGCAAGAGGAAAAGATGTAGATTGTGTCTCAAGAACTTTCTTCCCTAAACTTCTTGTTGCAGAAGACCCAGTATGTGGTTCAGCTCATTGTCAGATAGCAGCTTATTGGTCTGAAGTATTGAATAAGAAAGAAATCAAAGCTTACCAGGCTTCAAAGCGTGGTGGGTATGTACATTGCAGGCTAGAGGATAATAATCGAATCACTATCAGCGGCGAAGCTACACTAGTTGCTATATCAGAGATTGTGGCTGAATTATAACTTACGAAGGGGCGACTTATGAAAAGAACTAAAGCTATATCCATATATATATCAGGAGCTTTAGGCCAGATTGCATTTGTATGTCTAGTTGTATACCTACTTAGGAATATCGGATTTACGGTGGACTATACTTCACCACTAGGCATGACAGCTATTGTTATAGGCGGCATATCATCAGCTTTATGGGGGATAATAGTTTCTTTAAAATATAGAAAAATAACTTTTAAAACAATCGTAGCTGATTTTTTCAAATTCAAACAAAGCTATAAGGATTATCTGTTAGTTATATTGTTCCTCTTTATAGATTTTCTACCAGTGATATTAGGCGGTGAATTTATAATTAATTCTTGGTATATTCCATTAATGATGTTTGTAAAACACATTGCATTTGGTGGACTGGAAGAGATTGGGTGGAGATATTTTTATCAGCCAGCATTACAAGAGAAGCTTAATTACATTTATTCAACGCTAATAACTTTTGTGTCATGGAGTATATGGCATTTCTTATACTTCTATGTAGAAGGAACAATTGCTGATGTAAGTGTAGTGCCTTTTCTTATTGGGTTATTAACAAACAGCTTTATTCTTTCAGCACTTTATGTAAAAACAAAGAATCTATGGCTATGTGTGCTGACTCATTCTCTAATAAATGTATTATCGCAGTTAGGAATTGGCGGGGTTGATTATCTAGGCTATGTGAGCAAATTATTGATTATTTTAATAGCAATAAGAATTGCTTACAGTAGTAACAAAAAGATATAATTGAATCGATGTATCCTTACTCAGTTCTTTTCAAAAGGTGAAAGTGGAGCTGAATATATTATTGTTTTAGTAGAAAGTCCTATGATTTTCGCAGGGAGATTTGCAAAAGTGATAGGACTTTTGTTATAATAATTGCAAAAGTGATAGGACTTTTTACACAGACCAGTGATTCGGGCGTGCCCAAATTACTGGTCTATTATTATGTTTAGTGTTTAGCAGGTGTGTACTTGTGATAAAAAGTTATGTCAATTCATCGATTAATGATTCAATATTTTTTATACGTTTATCATGCTCTTCAATTTCTTTTTTTATTTTTTCTAATTCAACTTTTTTCTGATGTAAGTTTTTTTTCTCTAACTCTAGTTCCTCTTTTAGAAGTGGTATTAAATCGTCCAATTTAATTTTGCTGTGTTGAATTTCTAATTCATCTGCGTATTTAGACAGCAATACAGTTGCAATTAATGAACCGGCAAGAGCGGTACCACCTGTTATTAAGGCTGCAGCAGAAGATGTAAATGCAGTTTTAGTATATTTAGGATAAACTGACAGAAATTTTTCCAAGGACTTTTCAGTGATACGCATACCTTCTTTTTTGGAATTTCCTTTATAGGCAGTTAGTTTTTCATTTTTTATCCATTTTCGAACAGTTTCTGGGTTTGTTTGGAATATTTCAGCGACTTCATTAACGGTATATTCATTTTTGATTTCCATAATAATTAAACTCCTTAATGAGAAAAAGTTTGATTAAATTGATTTAATGTGGTATAGTCTAGGTGATTGGAACATAACCTGTATTTTTCTTGTATATAATTATACCATCAAAAATAATAGGTTTAAAGTGCTATTTGTGACTGATTATGGAGGTAATATCAATGAGTAATCTAGGATGGTATCAAGTATTGACAACTGCTGCAAAAAAGGTAGGTGGGCCTAAAAGATTAGTAGCAATGCTATTTGGGTCGGGGGTATTAACTGGCGTAGTTGGAGACAAGGTTTATACGACAATAAAACACTCAAAGGAAGCACGAGAGGCGGAAAATCTAAAGCTAAAAGTATTTACTGTTATCAATGAAGGGAAGAGTAATGAGGGCTTGGTTTTTCATGAAGGTGACAAGTTCAGAGTACTAGAAGTAGACAATGAAGCAGTGTTGATTGAAAAAATGGGTGATGGTAACAATCCGTATTTTGTGGCTGCTTCATTTCTTAAGACTATTTCTGATTTTGAGTAGGAAGGAGATAGAAATTATGACACAATTTGAGATAAGTCAGTTTATTGAGAAAATGGAAGAAATTGGGGATGTTTGGGAAGCTTCTGATGTAGAGCGTGTTTATGGAAATAAGTCCCTAGACGAAGCCTTAGCTGATCGTATGGGTGATATGAATTTTATGGCAGATATAATTGGAAAAGTATTGAACCGCTAATATATTCTTACGGCCAAAGTGCTACCTGTAAAATAGGTGGCACTTTTTCTTTTGGTGGTGTTATATGTTTCAGGTAATAGTTACTTAGTAATAGCAGTTGCAATATATGTTACTTTTACGTATAATTTGATTGCAACTAAATAGTGGGGCGTGATGCTTTTTAAATTTGAAATGCGTTTTATACGTTCTATTTGTAAGGATTTATTAATACATATGAAAGTATGTATTAGTAAGATCAAAGGAAATAGAGAGAAAATTTAAAATCCATGTCTGATGCAGACGATTACTATCTCACGAGTAGTCTATTTTGTGTTAGATTATTATGCCCCTTTCAGCTTTTATGCAGAAAGGATTTTTTATTTTATGGAAGAAAAAGATTTATTTGAAAAACTAGTTGGACAGCAGGTTGGAAATTATACTTTTAGGAATCCAAATCTGTTGAGACAAGCATTTAAACGTCGTTCTTATACAGAGGAGAATGGCGGAGAGAACAATGAGGTTTTAGAATTCATTGGTGATAAGGCTATTGATATTGCAGTCGTGAGATACTTAACCAATAAGTATGGCAATGCACCAACAAAGGAAGAACTGAGGCAGAAGCAATGGTTAGGAGAAAAATATGAGGATGAGTTCTCCTGTGAGTTAGATGAAGGGCAACTTACACAGCTAAAACAACGTTTGGTTCAGAAAGATACATTGGCCAGAAGAATAGATGAACTTGCTTTTGCTGATTTTCTGATTATGGGGCGAGGGGATGTTTTGAATAATCGTTCCCAGGAAAAGTCTGTAAAAGAAGATTTATTTGAAGCAATCATTGGAGCAATAGCTATTGATAGTAATTGGGATTTTGAAAAAATACAGGATGCGGTAGAGCTAATGCTTAATCCCGATTCTATTCTTAATTCAGACGAAGAAATAGATTATGTACGTTTAATCTATGAATGGGACGAATCATTTGGTTGTGTACCATGGTTTAAGTACAGTGACCGTGGATATAGTGAAGGAATGTTGTTAACACATCCTGATGCAATTTTTCAATTTGACAATTCTTCACGTAGAGGCTCAAATACTAGGACTTGCTTTGTGAAAATAAGAAGTGATATTCCAGAATTTGCTGGATTTGGCTCATCTAAAAATGAAGCGAGAAAGGCCGCATGTAAATTGGCATACGAGTATATTGAAAAAAATGATATGCTCTTCACGATTCGAGATGAGATTGATGAGCCTACATTAGAAATGGCAATCAATCAATTAGAAATTCTGGCGAGAAGAGATTATTTTTCCTTACCAAAGTATGTTGCAGAAGAACGTCATGATGAAAATGGAAATCCTGTTTGGCAAGTTTCATGTAGTATAGAAGAATTTGATGTTAGCTATACTATAGAATCCTCATCAAAAAAGTCAGCTAAGAAAGAAGCTGCCTTTGAAATGTTGAAGTATGTTTTGGATAACTATGAGGAGGAGTAATTATGTCAAAGTGGGCTTTTAATTATGAATCTGGTGAGTATGAAGATATTGACCGAGATGGCTTTAGTTGGACTAGAGGCGAGTACACCTACAATTGGGATGACAGTGAATATCGTCGTGAGGAAGAAGAGGAGCGAAGAAGAAATTCGTTGTTTGGCGATGATACTGACCTATGGTAGTGCAAATCTGCACCAAAGTCACCTAGCTTGATAAGAAACCAATCTATTCTGTGCAAATTTGCATCAATATGAACTTTCGAAAGCATCAACTTTGGTTGGTGCTTTCTTTTTTGAAAAGAAGTACAATACCCTTATACAAAACACAAAGGACACAAACATGGGACAGATCAACAGAGACGACATGCTGGAGCTCACACGCAGATTTACATCAGCTCGCAGCAACCTAGTTAGAATTGCGGGTGCGTATATAGATGAGGAAGGCTATATAGACGGCACATTTAATACAAGCTTCCTGAGTCTGAAGGGGGCGGAAAAGAATAGATGTCTTGATATCGCAAAGGCGATACCGTTTGCCAAGCCAAATGAGGAATTGATTCAGTATAAGATTCCAGGGCTGGGGCCAGGATCTATCTGGCAGATGATTTATGCAATTCGTGAATGCGAATTGAAGAATGATGCTCTGATGCTGAATTTGTATGAGCTGATAGCGGAGAAATATCCTAAGGGAAGGCCTTATGCGATTTATGTTTACTATGGGGCTTACGATGTGCCAATTAAGGGCAGTGACAAGTCATATCAGGATGAATCGGAAGAGGTTTATAAGTATCTGATTATGGTGATTTCGCCAGTGGATGAGGAGCAGGTACCACATTCACCTGAGGCGGGATTCCTTTATCCGGCATTTATTAATAGGAGCACAGACATAAATCATGTGAATTTCTACAGCCAGGATTATGAGGAAGCCAGAGAGTTAATGACGTTTTTGGATTTGGAGGGTTGAGTATGAAATTCATCGGAAACGTAATTTGGATAATATGCGGCGGTTTGCTCAGTGCCATAGGTTGGTGGCTAGCAGGAGCATTGTGGTGTATTACAATTATCGGTTTTCCATTTGGTAAGCAGTTTTTCAAGATTGCAAAGCTTGCAATTGCACCATTTGGAGCCAGAGTTGTGAAGGTGGGGTAACTTAGTATGATTGAAAAGTTGGAATGGACAAGAGCACCAAGAGAGTTTGAGATTAAAGAAGATAGAATAGAAATCACTACAGAGCCACATACAGATTTATGGCAGAGAACGTATTATCATTTTCGTAATGATAATGCGCCTGTGCTCCAGATGGAAACAGATGAGAAATTCTTTTCATTTATTGTGAAGACTGATTTCTCAGAAAGTCATCATCGTTTTGACCAATGCGGTATTGTCCTGTATTTGGATTCGGATAATTGGCTAAAGGCATCTGTTGAATATGAGAATGATGAATTCCAGCATTTGGGTTCAGTAGTGACAAATCATGGTTATTCAGACTGGGCAACTACAGCTATTCCAGCAGATGTTAAATATATGTGGTATCGCTTAAGTCGTAGGGAGGATGATTATTGTATCGAATGTTCAACAGATGGTAAAAACTTTTCACAGATGAGAGTGTGTCATATGTGGGAAGGCGGTGGAATAATTCGATTTGGAGTATATGCTTGCAGTCCTGAAGATTCAACTTTTAAAGCTATATTTACGGATATGAGACTCACAGAATGTGCATGGAAAGCACATGATGGCCAGCAGCCAGATTAGGGTGCACAGGCTAAAGAATCAAAACAAGTAGTTTCAGAATGGTTATAGTAGAGGGGAAAATAAGTTAGAAAGAAGGAAATTAGCTTGAAATACATAGTAAAAAGAATCCAGGAAGCAGACTATGGCTGCGAGGAGAGACCGGAGGGATACCAGTTCCAGGTGTTGCTCCGATTACGTGACGAGACAGGACAGGAGATTGATATGGAGGTGGCGGATGCAGAGCTGCTGGCCAAGGATATCAATGAAGGCGACTGGGTATTCTTTGATAAGGATAATGAGATTTTTAAGGAAGATTAGAGGCTGATTTAGTCAGTCTCTTTTTGAAAAGTTACTTTTTCATTATTGATGAGAATGGAGAAAAATATGGATACTAAGCATATATCTGAGATGGAAGCGATTCTTGATGAGGCTAATGAGATATTGGATACATTAGAACAAAACCTTAATAGACTTAATGATATTCAAGCAAAAATTCAAAAGCTTGAAAATTACTATACCAGCAAACAATGGATAGATGATTTCACAGCTGATGAACAGGGCTTGTTGCCTCAAGATTTAAAACGAGGTGTATTGTCAGAAGATGGTATTTCCTCTATGCTGGAACGAAATAAAGACTACATGGAGAAGATTATTCAGAGGTAACTTATGTTTTTCACATTCACATTGGTGCCTGACCCCATTACAAAAAAATTACATTGTAATTAAATCGTAAATGGGTCAGGCAACTTTTAGTGTTCGTATGGATGAGTCATTAAAAAAGCAATTTGATGGTCTGTGTCAGGAATTTGGCATGAATGCCACTACAGCAATTAATGTATTTGCAAGAGCTGTTGTTAGACAACGTAAAATTCCATTTGAAATAGCATCGCCATCAGCTGAAATTACAAGAGAGGGAGCAATGCAAGCTTTTATGGATCTTCGTAATCAGGCTAAAGCTAATGGTGTCTCTGATATGAGTTTAGAAGAAATAAATAAAGAGATTAGCCTTGCTCGCAAGGAGGCTAATAGTTAATGGGATATTATGTAGTAATGTAATTCGTATTTGGTTACAGGAAATAAAAAGCATTTTCCTATAGAGCCTTTTATTCTAACACCAAGAGAGTTTTTGGATATAATTAAATAACATGACAAAGAGTAGGACTTACAGATTAAAAATCTGTAGGTCCTTATTTTTTGAAAAATTTTTGGATTTTACCTTGCGCGATATAGCCTCACTGGAAAATTGGTAGCACCAATGCATTAACTATAAGAGAAGGAAGGGAGGAATCGCAGATGAGGCGAGACGTATTGGATTAGGTTCCAGTGACAAAACTTTCACGCCATTTTAGAAAAACGGTATCGCAACCATTTTTCTAAAATAGAGCTTGCTAATCTATTTCAAAAATAATATACTTTAGAAAAGTGGTATACAGACCGAAAATCTAAAGTAGGAGTTTTATCTTTATGGAGATTAAAAGAGATAGATATTTAAATAAGCTTATAAGTAAGCGAAATAATGGATTAATTAAGGTTATTACAGGAATTAGAAGATGTGGTAAGTCATATTTACTTTTCAATTTATACTATGATTATCTTATCAGCGATGGTGTTCCAGCGGATAGTATTATAACTGTTCCTTTAGATGATGATGATTATGTGGAGTATTGTAATCCACAAAAATTATCTGAGTACATCAAAAGCAAAATAACTGAATCAGGAAAGCAGTACTATGTTTTCATAGATGAGGCACAATATGCAATTACCAGGGAAGAAATGAGAAATCCTGATATTCCAATTAGGCTATATGGTGTCTTGAATAGCTTACTTAGAAAAAAGAACGTTGATGTTTACGTCACAGGTAGCAATTCTAAGTTTCTTTCTTCTGATATTCTCACTGAATTTAGGGGACGTGGTGATGAAATACATATAGCACCATTATCTTTTTCAGAGTATTACCCTGTATCTGGCAAAGATAAATATGATGCGTGGCAAGAGTATTTGTTCTATGGTGGACTTCCACATATATTGGCAGAGCCAGACAACGAGGCTAAGGGGGCATATCTTGAGAGATTAAATTCTGAGATTTATATTAGGGATATAGTGGAAAGATATGAAATAAGAGAAACAGCCGGTATGGAAACGTTGATGAAGGTTATTGCGTCCGCTATAGGCGCTCTTACAAATGCTCAAAAAATCTCAGATACATTCAAAAGTAATGGTGATAAGACAATATCCATGCCCACAATATCAAACTACTTAACGTATCTAATGGAAAGCTTTGTTATACAAAAAGGCGAAAGATATGATATTAAGGGGCGTAAATACATAGGTACGCCGTCTAAGTACTATTATACAGATTTGGGGTTGAGAAATGCTCTTTTGAATTTTCGTCAATTTGAAGAAACTCATTTGATGGAAAATGCCATCTATAATGAGCTTATTTATAGAGGCTACAACGTTGATGTAGGTGTTGTTGAAATTCGTGTCGATGAAGATGGAAAAAAAGTTCGAAAACAGCTGGAAGTCGATTTTGTCGTCAATCAAGGTAGCAAGAGATATTATATTCAGTCAGCATATGCATTGCCAAGTCAAGAGAAAATAGATCAGGAACAGGCATCACTAATCAAAATACCAGATTCATTTAAAAAGATTATAATTACTAGTGGAAATACACCAATATGGCGAAATGAACAGGGGATTACTGTTATGGGACTGTTTGACTTTTTATTGAATGAAAATAGCCTTGATTCTTAATGTGAAATAATAACAGCTAGAATTGCCTTATGAGGGAGCAATCAGAGGGATACCAGTTTCAGGTGTTGCTCCGATTACGTGACGAGACAGGACAGGAGATTGATATGGAAGTGGCGGATGCAGAGCTGCTGGCCAAGGATATCAATGAAGGCGACTGGGTATTCTTTGATAAGGATAATGAGATTTTTAAGGAAGGGTAGAGGTTTCTTTAAGCGTTGTAGTAATTGTGGCTATGAGACAGCGGAAGATTTTGATTATTGCCCAAAGTGTGGGTTGAGGTTTTAGCGTTCTTAGTAGAGAAAATGGTTTTGGCAGATTATAGATGAGATTTATAACTAGCAATAGAAATCTTTTATTTCCTGCTAATAGCATTGCTTCGCTATAATTGAATTTAACATGGAGGTATAGCGATGATTAATGAGAAGGTAAAAGCATTCCTAGATGAGAAGTCTCTGGGGGACAGGCTCACAGAGCATACAGAGACTATTGATACGGTGGAGCATGCTGCCCAGCAGATTGGTTGTAGCGAGCCAGAGATTGCAAAGACATTGTCCTTTGTAGTGGATGAAAAGTCTGTTGTGGTTGTTATGGCTGGCGATGGGAAGGTAAACAGTTCTAAGTTTAAAACTTATTTTCATACCAAGCCTCATATGATTCCACGTGATCAGGTGCAGGAGATTACAGGCTTTCAGCCTGGTGGTGTTTGTCCTTTTGCTGTGCCTGAGGATATTCCAATCTGGCTGGATGTTTCTATGAAGCGATTCGAATATGTTCATCCTGCAGGAGGCAACGAGTATACATCCGTAAAGATTACTCCAGCAGAGCTTGAGAAAGCATCTGGAGCTGAAGGATGGGTAGATATTTGTAAAGGCTGGGAAGAAGATGAAAAGTAAAGGACAAAAGCAAGGGGACCATCCCTAGCAGGGCCTTCCAGGCCCAGGTCTGCCCGAGCTCCACAGACCACTCGCTGACGCGAGCAAGGAAGGATGGAAATCGGCTGCGCCGATGGGAATGAGGCATTAAATGCATTACAGAATAATTGAACCCAAAGATAATCTGATTTTAGCTAACATAATAAGAGATAATTTGAAGGCTAATAAACTGGATATTCCTGGAACAGTATACTTTGATGAGAACCTCAATAATCTCAGTGATTTTTACCTAGCTTCTCCCCAAAGAGCGTACTTCATTGCATTGGATGATAATGACAATATCATTGGTGGAATAGGGCTGGCTGAACTAGGATTTATGCGTCACTTCCAGAGGTAAATGCAAAAAATTCTATAATCCCTGATTTTACAAAGGTTACTGCAAAAAATGTAGTAACCTTTTTTAGTTGACAAGAACAGAAAAATAGTATCTAAGAGCCTTATTTTTCAATATTTAAGCATGCCAAAAAGGCCTTTAACACAAGCTTTCCAGAACTTAATGCTAAACGCCTGGGTAAAATCCATTTATTGCATTAAGTTCTGCAAACCGATAATTGTGTTATACTTTACTCGAATTAATTTTTATTAATACTCAGGTTTACGCAACAACCAAGGCTTTAAAACAACGTCATCACGCTCAATTTTGACAGCACTTAAAGCCTTCAAAAAATCATCACCAAGGAGAAGCTTAGCTAATTCGTATGGGGATACATTATTTAAGCTTTCACGGGGATAATTGTTGATGTGGTTCATCAAAAGATGAATGTCAGATTGGGAAAGGTCATTAAAGCTTTTCCCTTTCGGCAGAACCTGCCTAATAAACTCATGATTTCTTTCGAGCATCCCTTTTTGCCAAGAGCAATAAGGATCACAGTAGAACAGTTTTGTTTTTATTTCACCATTTCTATCACATTCAATAGCATACGGATTACCAAATTCTGTTCCACGGTCTGCTAAAATGACCTGAAATAGCTTCTGAAACAGCTCAATTCCAAGCTTATCGCATATGTCATTTATAGCTTCAATTACGGCCATTTGATTGTGTTCTTTCAGAAGACATATAATCATAAATCCTGATTTACGATGTAGCATTGTCATGAAGCTGTAGCCGCCTATGGCACCTATTACAGTATCTAATTCCCAAATGTTTAAATCAGGTTTATCCTCAATGAATTTTTGAAAATCATTGTAGGTTCTCTTGAATACAAAGTCCTGGAAGCTCTTTGGTCGATTTCCGTGGCTATAACGAGGCTTAAATCGGACTTTTCTTGGCATATCTATATTTCTAGCGGTAAGATAGCAGCGGTCTACATATTCATAGAGAGTACTAGCTGAACAAGGGATTTCATCCTTATGATTTGCATAAATAGTCCTTATAGATTGGCCTTTTAGAAGAAGAGGAGATACTAAGTTATCAAGTTGTTCCATTTCTTCTGCAGAAAGTGTTATTCCGCCTCTAGACTCTTTAAGCTTATCTTCATATACAATCTGAGCTCGTCTGGCTTGATACTTGTATTTAGGCGAAAATGAGCCCTTACGACAAGGATTTTCGGTACATCCATTGCACACAAATGGAGATTTCAAAAGCTTAGGACAGATGTATGGCTTATACTCAGGACATTTATCACTTGAGCAATAGTCATCACATCCACTACAAGACATATGTCTGCATTTACCTTCACCACATAGATTTGTTACAGTACACGCAGCTGCGCTGAACTGATAATGACATTTCTCTTTTACAGCAGTGTGACAGATGTATCTATTTCTCTGTACTTCACGAACGATAGAAGAGTCTGGTCTACCAAGTTTTATTGCAATCTTATGGATTTTTTCTCCCTTATTAAGTAGATCTTCGAGTATAGAACGTTCCTCAAATGTAAGATGTTTGTTGTTCATGTGATTACCTCCATATTCTATAGGTAATCGATTTGCAGAACAGTATTAGTATAATTCTAATAAACAAAAATTGAAAATATGGTAATTAAAGCTTTCTTTAGGCTGTTAAATCAACTAAAATAAAGGCATTTGATAAATCGGCAGTTTGTAGAGTTGTTGACAAGATAGTACTTGTAAAGAGAGGCAGAAGAGGAATATGAAGCAATTAATCGTTGTAGCGGACATGGAGGGGGCAAGCGGGATCTTTGAATCGAATAGTC
>NZ_FQYQ01000011.1 GCF_900141825.1 Pseudobutyrivibrio xylanivorans DSM 14809
TTAGATTCATCTGTAGTCTGAAGCTGACTTGCGAAATAGTCCTGAACTCGTCGCATGTGATCATAGAAGGTTGGTGGTTTAATATCGTGAAGGGCACACCATTCACGAACTGTCATGTCTTTGGGTCTGGAATTGAAGTCTTTAACTTCTTCAACCCATTGCTGATAACGCATCTGTCTTTTTAAGGCAGCTGAATTTTTCATATGAGTATCCTCCTGTATGTTCGGGTTTTATGACTTGTATGAGAACTATGTCCATAGTTTCCATACAATCCATAGTTGTTATATAGAATTATCTCAAATCCGAACAAATGGAACGAGGTACCCACTATTTACCGTTTACAATTTTTCAAGTCTGTATTTCACCATTAAACATAAGAAGAGCTTAATACTCCTAATGAGTATTAAGCTCTTCTTTATCTTTGAATTTCACCTTTTAAAATTGTCACAACATCTATTACCTTTAACGTATTAAGATCATATACTACTATGTTAAGTCCTAAATCTTTAGGTGAGTATTCTTGCCCATCAATCATTATAGAGCTAGAAGAATAAATCTCATTTCCATTACTATTTATAGAATAAACGGTATGCCCACCTCTAAAGCTTCCTATATAATTGATTTCCTTTGTAGAAAAAACTTCTTTCTCAACAGATTGACCAATTATTACTGCAACAAATGACAAATCCGGTGGTATACCATCAACAGGCGTCAACCCCAACCCTGCCATTTCATCAAGCATTTCTTCACTGATTCCTTTGGCAGCATCTCCATAGGAAGACATAAACACTGCATAGTATGGTCTATTAATAGCATTTATATATTCTTCTGGATCAGCTATTTTACTTAAACGCAAACTATCAATAATTTCTAAATAGTATTCTTTAGTGTCTTCATATTGTTGATCTTCAACTGGAGCTATGCCATAAGTATCTCGTAACAGTCCACCTATAAAATTACTTGTTTTTATTGCACCTAAGTAATTTTGATGATTCACGACTCCATCTTCTGGTAAAACAGCATTTAGTTTTTCAAAATATTCTGTACCACAGAGATTATAATAACTAACATTATTCTGCTTAGCATACTTTACGTGAGTATTATTTATAGCATCATTCATTTCATTTCCAGGCAAATCTATGAGCACTAGTTGAATATTGTTATCATTGCATAACTCTACTATCTTATCCAAATATTCTTGCATTAATGGATGAAACTCCATACTGATTGTTGCATCTGACTGATTATATGTTTTGTAAAAATCTGGACCATCAATTGTTAAAGGAGCATATCCTTTTAGTGGAGAATATTCGATTATACTTTTGTCAAAATCATATTCCTGTAATTCAGTCCATCTACTATGAAATCGTAAATTTGTCAGATAGTAACTCAATTCTGATTGAGTCGAGTCTAACTTACATAACTCATGAATGGCTTCTTTTTTTACATTTGACCAGTGCATAGGATCTAGGCTCTTTCTAATCAACCCCTCTTCCATGTTTATAGGACAATCACTATGCAAATCACACATAAATTTCAAATCCAACACAACAACCTTCGGCTTTTGAAATCTAAGTGACTCTTTGAGCCAATAATAGCTTATAAATATGCTTTGCTGTTCACTTCCCAGATTATAGCTTCTTATTCCATAGTTATTATATATTTCTTGTGGAATAAATGCGTTTGCGACAACACTTGAGCCTAAAAATAAAACATCTATGCTATTCTCATCCATTTTATAAAATTGCTTGTAGGTTGATGTTGAAGGCCATCTACTATTTAGCAAAAGATACTTAGGCTCAAGTATCTGATTAATCTTTAATAATGATACGACTAATATCATCAAAAATATTAAAGACTTTACGGCATTTTTAATGTGTTTCATGAACTCTAAAATCCCCCATAAATAAAGTCTCTAGCATCATATCCATATCCATACGTTCCAAATATCCATATTATCCATATTGCAATCAAATAAATACTAAATCGAATAAAAATATTTTGTTCACAAATCCATTCTCGAATTATAAGTCCTTTTTCTTGAGCTGTACTTACGAATAATAATACTAGTAAAGACATAAATAATACGTCCCACTCTTTCCATCCTAATCCAAGTCCTAATAACGAATCATTAAATAATATCCATGGATTAATAACCCTTATCATTTTTTTTATCATTTCAATTGCATCAGGTAGGGTTTCAGCTCTAAATATTACCCAGCCTATCATAACAAGAAAAAATGTTCCTATCTTTTTTATACATCTCTCTATTTGATCATGCTGATGTTCTTTTCGAGTGATATTCATCTTCTTCATGACAAGGAATCTTATTTCACCTATTATCTGATAAACTCCATGTAATAAGCCCCAAATAATAAATTTCCAGCCACCGCCATGCCATAAACCACTTATAAGGAAGGTAATAATAACATTAAGCCATTTTTTTAGGCGACCATTCTTACTACCCCCCAGAGGAATATATATATAATCCCTTAGCCAATAGCTCAATGACATGTGCCATCTTCTCCAAAATTCTTTTATAGATTCAGAAAAATATGGATGATTAAAATTGCTGGATAGATGTATACCAAACATATTTGCCACTCCAATAGATAAAGTTGTACATGACAAAAAATCAGTATACAATTGGAAGCTATATAGAATTGCTGCTACCCACAAGAAAAATCCAGAATATCCTTGATAGTTTTCAAAAATAGGAGTAACCACAATCGCCGCCTTATCTGCAATCATAAATTTAAGGAACAAGCCCCAAATTACCAGTTGAATCCCCTTAACTATGTTTTCAAAACTATACTCATTCCCATCAAATAATTCCGACTGTATTTGTCCATATCTTGGAATTGGTCCCTGAATAATTTGTGGAAAAAAAGTGATAAATAGCGCATACTTCAATGGATTTTTTTGAGCTTCAATCTTGCCCTTATAAATATCTACTAGATATGCGATTATTTGAAGAGAATAAAATGATAGTCCTACTGGAACTATAAATGAGAAGCTACCTATGTTATTTATAGGTTTACCATTAATTAATTGACCTAACTTTTCTACTAGCAGAGGACTTACAGAAATAACTATACCCGCTATAAGTATGGCTCTTTTCTTTATATCTGTATTTTTAATTTTTTCCAGCATCATTCCTGCCAAATAGCTTGTTGCTACTGATAAAGCAAAAATAAAAAGCTGTTCTCTTGAAACCAATAATTTTTTATAGAAATAAATACTACCTGCAAATAAACATATCCATCTGATTCGTTTAGGCAATATATAATAAATTATAAGTAAACCCACTATCATTACATAATAGGTCCAAGATGTATAACTCATATCATACCCCCATATAAATCCTCGTTCGACTGAATAACGGATAATCTATTTATTCGATAGTTTTTCGAATAATCTATATTCTTTAACAAGTTCATTCCACACTTCATCATTTCTATTGTTCTGCTCCGAAGCATTTGTATGCCATAGCCCCGTGTTCTTATTAAATATATTATCAAAATATACTAATGGTTCTTCCACACAATTATATGCCTTTATGCCATTATTTAATTCCATCACCTTAAGCCATAAGTCATCCGTGTACAGTGAGTTCTTCTTGATTTTTTCAATATCAAAAAGCTCTTCATCAAAGAATTCTCTTTTATACAATACCCCATTACAACCTATTGGAACAGTCAGCTCATCAGGCGCATCAGTTAAAATTTCTTTCCAGGAATTGTAAGGTTCAAAACCATGTAAATCGTTAGTCATTGTAATTCTATGACTTCTATTGCAAATTACAGCGTTTGGAAACATTTTTGATGTGCTAACAAGTCTCTCAATATGTCCTTCTGGGTAAAAAATATCATCATCTGCTGTGATAATTAAATCATTAGGGTATTCCTGCAATGCATAATAATATTTCTTATGTGGTTTTAAATCATCTTCAACAAATACTATTTCAAGACCTCTTTTCTGCAGCTTAACTAATTTCTTAGGTAATTCATTTAACTCTTCAGGAAACTGTTCTTTAGATAAATACAATAGAACCTTCTTAGGTTTATAGGACTGATTTAAAAGTGATTCGATAGTAACTCCAACTGTATTAATCCTAGCAGGGTACGTTGTCAAAGATACTATAATGTTATTCTTATCATCAACACCAATACTATGATTGAAACTCTGTATTATCGGAAAAAAGATATTAACCAACAGTTTATTAACCTTATATACATATGGCCATGCTTTACTATTCTTTTTCTTTAAATTCTGTACATCAGAATATAACTTTTCAATCATTCCAACTTTCTCCATAGTGAAAACAAACGAACTAATTTACTTCTCTGAGTTTCAAAAATTTTATTTCGTTTAGATTTATATTAGATATCACACTATCATCACCATAAATAGAAATAGATATCCCATCATGCTTATTTAATAACCAACCAGTTCTTGCACCCAGCGGAATAAGTAATTTTCCTTCATCCATATTGCAGCTTATCTGTTGATATCTCCCCAAATCATCAACCCAAGAAACCTCAACATCCGTATCTGGATTATAATCACGTTTATATATGTACTTAAATATTCCTCTTGGTTCTTGAGTTATCTCATCATCACAAAAGAATAATTGGTATTTATAATTGGCTGTTAAATCTCCAAAATCTAAATAAATAAAGTCAGCTTCATCTCCATCAATCTCATTTTCAAAACTAACTTCATAGTTACAATCTAGCTTTTTTATTTGATGTCCTAACTCGACTTCAGAAAAAATATTCTTAAGTGATTCCATTGAAGATCCCCACGAGCCTGGTGTTTTCTCCAAGTTCAAGTCTCCCCATGAAATATCTGTTGGTTTATTCAGTTCTAACACTTTTTCTTTAGAATACATTCCCTCGTTAGGAAGAAATAAACGTGCATTATCATCCCAAATATATTCTCCCGAAGTTAAAAGCCAGTGATACAAATAATAATTACTATCAGAATTAACATATCGACCTACTATAGAATGTTTTTCTTTGAGAATATCTATAGTTTCCTTAGCCGCTCCATATCCTCTTATAGTATTGGTGATTTCCATAACAGAATCACCTTTTATATCACAAAAATAAAATAGTCCAAAATTCTCAACAATTCCCAAGAATGATCTATTTTTATCATATATACTTGTCACATCATTAAAATGATTAATATATTCATAACCATCAGGAGCGATAAAACAATCTCCCAAATGTACACTTGTGTCATTTACACGAATATAGTCAGCTGGAACCTGATAATTTGCTGATAATTTTGAGTCAGAATCAATTTTCCAAAATCCTTCCGCTGAAGCAAAAGACAATAATGCTATTGAAAATGCCAATAACCATATTGAAATTTTATCTCCTTTAGGTATATACCTATACACTATAATGAGAAAAACAATAAATGCAGCTTTAACAATACCACTATTTCTAGAATATAGCTCCAAATGATCAAATCTTACTACTGTATAACTAAATGCTATTAAAAACATTATTGCTACAGTAATGGATATATAACCTGCTACTGGATTTTTAATATTTTTTCCAAATTTTATATCTCCACACTTAAGAAATAGAGCAAATGATATCCAAACAATGGTTATCAGAACCATATAAGAAAGTAATAAATATATCATAACCCTAACTGACATATTCGATATATAAGGAAAAAAATCATCTGGAGCCACTTGCCCAAATCTTGCCACACCATCTGCAAAAATTGTTTGTTTTCCCATTGCAAGCATATGTTTTAGCGTGCCTAACAACAATTTTGTTCCTGCAAGAATTGGAAGAAAGCATATAATCCACCAAGCCCAAAACTTCGTAGTTTTAATATCTACTAATAAATCACCCGATTTGACATAAGTATAAATCTGCCATATTCCAAGTGGTAAAAAGGCTATACAAACAGCTGCTCCGAAAACAGGATAATATAATCCATGAACATAACTTGATAAAAGCCATGCTTTTAGCCACAAATTCTTCTTAGCTATTAAATCTGGCCATGTAAGTAATAAAATAGCCGGAACAATTAAGGCTACTCTATTATAATCTTCTACAACAAATAATATTGATATTAACAATACCCACTCTGCTGCAAACTGCTTTCTAAGTAGGAAAACAATTATTAAGATAATCATCAAAAAATAGATATTTGTAGATAAATAATAATAGGTTTCTAATCCATGGCCAAAAAACCAAAACACAAATCCATGTAAAACAGAATACATACCTGAAACCGGGATATAATCTGCGAATGGTTTTTGTCCTAATTGGAAAATTTGTGAAAAACCAATTACATTTTCGTATGTATGATGAAAATCAAATACTGCTATCGATCCGCTCCCACTAAATCTATTAAAGGTCATTATTGAAACACACGTACCGTATGTCAAGATGCTATTAAGTGAATCTAAAGATAACAAATTTTTGCGTATTTTTATTATAGCTTCTATCTCAAACAACAGTATTAAGACAATAATAAAAAAAGAAGCCCTTTTGGGAATTGATACAGTAGTAACGCTTCCAGTATTCTCTATATATTTATTTGCTATAAACACTAACAACAATAATGGAACTAAAGCCTGTGAAAATAGAATACCTTTTAAAAGAAGTTTTTTATCACTACTAATTAAAACTATAACTAGTGTAATCAACATACATAATATTGTAGGATATATTATCTTTATATCGTTATTTCCACCGGCACTTACATATAATCTATACAAACCGCATGTTGCATAAATAGAAATAATATAAAAACTCAGTGCATTAATCACTAATGATTCATCTTTTAACGTTGCAACAATATAGATTAACAGACCTGCCAAAAGTAAAACGCTTAATTTTTGATGAACCAAATAATTTATCCCTATAAGCACAAGTAATGTAGTAAGTGCATATACACTGCTTTTTATTTCATTCTTAGAAACTAAGTTTTCTTTTATTTTAATATAGCAAAGTGTGTATATTAACACTCCAATAATTGAGAATATATAAAACATATTTCTCTCTGCACTTTTATTGGAACCTTGTGCGGATGTGAACTCCATAACAACATCCGTAAATACTTGATTATCATTTCCAGTCAATGCAGCATAAAAGAAAACAGCTATTAGGCCTGTTAAAAACAGACCTATAAATACAACTAATCTAAAATTTTTATTCTTGTCACTAAGTTTTTTTCGCAACATTATTCCCCAAAAATCTTCCCCTTGTTTTTAAAAAGAAAAATAATACAAATAAACAAATATAATATAGAAATTATTTCTGCTATTCTCCAATAAAACGGTTCAACAAATGAGACATACAAGTACCCACTAAAATCTTCTGATAATGTAATCGCTATCTCTTTTTGTTCTCCGTCAAAAATATCGTATCTATTTCCATTATCATCATATACTATATATCCCTTATAGTTCATAATAGGAAGCGTTACCTTTCCTGAGTCAACCATTTCTATCTCAAAAACATAATCAGTTCCTTTATTTTCTACAAGGTAGCCTTTATCCATCCCTTGTCCAGTTACCTCAAAGGCAAGCTCTTTATAATCACTTCCTGCACGATAATACTCTGTAACATTTTGCATTGACAAGTCGGTAATGTACATAGGATTGTAAATACTAACAACATCATTAGCATAACTACTAATGTCAAATGTAACCTGAATAAAAAATGCAACGAATAATAATCCATATACACTTTTCTTAATCATATCTTCCTTGCCGTCATAGTGTGCAACAATGTATCCAAACAACAATGTCATTGTCATACAGGCAAATGTTAAATATCTGAAAGGAAATTGGATCTGCACTAATAAATTTCCAATTCTATTTCCACTTAACACATCCCACGGGAATATATTTGAAGCTATAAAAAGAAACGCTACAGAAGAAATTATCAATTTCTTCATAATAGAATCGGCTTTATCGTTAACCCAAAGACCAATTCCCAATAAAAGCGTTGTCATTAATAATAACCCTGGAGTCACTGATGGACGCATTGAAATAATATCACTGGTTCCACCACCAAAAAGAGTCTTAAATACAGCAAAATATTGAGTTATAAATGCACCATATTTTTGTATATAAAGACCTCCATCAACTGTCTTATTAATGTTTACAGAAACGTTTTTATAGTAGTCAATAAATGGCACGGTAAACCATATCGTTAACAAGATAGTGGATACAATAGATACTGCAATAGTGCATATTACTTCTTTCTTAATAGTTTTCTTCCAATAAATAAGTACAAAAACTAAAAGGACTATACAAATCATTTCTGTACTTAAAATATGGGATGTAATGATTGAAGTCATTCCAATTGTAATATAGATTGCACCTCTATGATTAAACTTCTTATTGTCTTTTTCATAGTCTTCTGCAAAATATGTTTCGTATATTCCTAGCACAAGAATTGGAAGAAACATAATAGCAGAGTATTCTCCTAATGCACTTCTAACAAACACACACACAATTCTATATGTAGCTAAAGTGTATGCTGCCGAAAATGCTAGAGAAATATAATCCTTTTTCCATAGTCGTTTTCCTAACAAGTAACTAAAAATCGATGTACATAAATTCATAATAAATACATTGATTTTATAAACTGTCAGCAGTCTGAATCCCATTATTCTGAGAAGTGCTGGGAAGTATAACAAAAAGTCTCCATAGTAAATAGATACCGGATATCCATATCCGCTATTCCAAAGAGATTGCATACGTACTGGAAAATGTCCAGCTAACAATTCTTCCTTTATTCCTTCGATTCTCATTAAGTGGAATTCAAGATCATGTCCTAATCCATGTCCCCATGAGAATATAGGCATTGATGCAAGTATTGTAATTGATAAAACTGAAGCCACTAACTTCTTGTTTTTATATAACCATTCTCTCTTTAAATATACTATGTTAAAAAATAACGCAAAAAAGACGAACTCTGCCAACCACCTTTTCTGCATATCTCGATTTCTATATATAGTGATATTATTAATTTCCATGGAGCCACTACCTCCATAGAAAATTCCAATCCCAAGATTTTCAACCGTTTCTTTAGCTTCAAAACAAATATTTGTTACATGTTCATTTGCTTTAAGATCACAGTCTCTAGATAGTAATCTGTCAGCATTTTTTGCACCAGAATTGATAACGACAGTTCCATCCTTGTCAGCAGAATACTCTATAATAACGTCATAACTGCCTCTTCCAACAGTAATAAATGGACCAACTAAATCGATAGTATTGGCATCATGGTCAAATTCATCCTTCATCTGCCAACTTCCATCCTGAAATTTAAAAAAGGAAGATTGCCAATTATCCAATGAAGTATGAATCAATTCATTTGGTTTAGACGCCTTATACGCCAAAAGAACTGTCATAAATAATTCAAATATAATAATTAGACAACCAATCCATTTCTTTTTCATTTACCATTCTCCATTTATGTTATTTGTCATAAGTTCTTTCACTAATTATGTATCTAGGTCTTGCCTTTGTCTCCATATAGGTCTTGCCAACGTATTCTCCAATGACACCAAGCGAAATAAGCTGAATTCCGCCAAGGAAGCAAACCGCTATCATAGTACTTGTCCAGCCACTCATAGTATTTCCTGCAAAATGCTGAACAAGTGAATAGATAATAAGGCCTAAGCTTACTAAAGCTACAAAAATACCAAAGCCTGTTATCGTGCGGATTGGCTTTATGCTAAGCGATGTAATACCGTCAAATGCAAGGCTGAGCATCTTCGAAAGTGGGTAGTGGCTCTCTCCTGCAATACGCTCATTACGCTCGTAATATACGCTTGTGCTCTTGAATCCAACAAGTGGGAACATTCCTCTAAGGAAAATATTTACCTCTTTGTAATTAGCAAATTCATTGAGGACACGACTAGATACTAATCTATAGTCGGCATGGTTATAGACTACCTCAGCACCCATGCTGTTAAGAAGCTTATAGAAGCTCTCTGCTGTAAATCTCTTAAAGAATGTATCTGTGTCACGCTTGCTACGAACACCATAAACTACTTCGCAACCATCAGCATAAGCATCTACCATTTCATTCATGGCATTGATATCATCCTGACCATCACAATCAATAGAGATAGTGATATCACAAAACTCTTTTGCTTCCATAAGACCTGCAAGAACTGCATTCTGGTGGCCTCGGTTTCGGCTCTGTGTAATACCGATATAGTGCTCGTCCTGCTTTGCAAGGTCTTTGATGATTTTCCAGGTGTTGTCCTTTGAACCATCGTTTACGAACATAACACGGGATTTATCTGCAATCTTGTCTAGGCTAACTAATTCTTTTATCTTTTCCAAGAAAAGTGGAGCAGTTATAGGTAATACTGCTTCTTCATTGTAACAAGGTATAACTATATATAAAGTTGGTTTCATTTTTCCACCTCATCAGTCAGCTAAAGCTGACAGCTTCCCCTCAAGGGGAAGCCTCTTTCTATCTCCAATTCATTAAAATCTTGTCTATCTTGCGTGAATCGCCCCATACTGCCTTTGAATCGTATGGACGATCTGGGAATGTACCGTAGGCAAGGCTAATGCTGTAGCCGTTGTCTGTAATAAACTTCTCAACACGGTCTGCAAGCTTCATTGGCTTACCTGTGCAGCACTCGATGATACCAAGCACTTCATCCTGCATGCTGGCCTTTGCAACCTGCTCACAGAATAAATCATAGTCTGTGAAATCAAACTGATTCTGTCCTGTTGTAAATGGGAATGTCTCATCACCAGCCTCTGCAGCTGCTGTAAGCTTAGAGAAAATACTGCAGCCTCTGTGTGTGTTTCCTACTATGTAGTAACCACGTAGCCACTGTAGCTTTACATTGTTCTCTTTACATGCAAGGACCGTAGCCTGTCTGAGTGCATTCTTTGCAATACCGTAAAGTGACTGTGGAGCACATGGAGTATCTGCCTTAATGCAGCCTTCCATAAATCCAATCTCATGCATCGTGCCCATGACACACATCTTACGGATGCCTGCCTTACACATCTTCTCAATAAAAGAATAGTGATTAGGTAAGTCCTTCATATGATTCTCTGATGCATGCCTAAATCCATCGCGCCATGCAAGATGGATTACCACATCTGGCTTTTCAAAATAGCCATATGGGTCATCCAAAGTGAAGAGATCAGCATCAATTCTTTTTGCTCTCTCATCTACTTCATCTGTATGGAAATCTGTGGCTACAACCTCTGCACCTAAATCAAGCATTGTCTTTACAACGCCCTGGCCGATGTAGCCATTTGCACCTGTTACTAAGTATTTCATATTTACACCTCATCCACCGCTATCGCGGTCCCCCTTCCCCTCAAGGGGAAGGCTAATTAAAAAGATTATCTATCCATGCGTGGATACTATATTTTTGTCTTACTTCTTCATTTTCTAAATAAGGCTTATTCAGCCACTCTTCACCAGGGAGAATAAATTCACTATAATCTCCAGTCTGCTCAGCTTTGTCAGCCTTTGAAGAAAGGTCCGTAAAGATTAAGTCATTAGTTTCATTATAGAACTCATAGTCACGTAAATATATGTTGTTTGTGACTAGTTTTCTCTTTATTCCCAATGTTTCCATTGTACGCATTGTCAAGCCCTGCTGCTGTTCATGGGCTAAATCAAGGACAGCCTTGGAGTTCTTCACCATATCTCTGATTTCATCAGGAGAGAATGGCTCAAAACTGATGATGTCCATATCCAAATCCTTCACGAGCTTTGGATCCTTCAGCTTTTTACCACGATAGACCTTTGGGTCTAAATATATTTTAAGGCAAAGCTTTTTATCTGGGTTAGCTTTTTTGAAAGCTTTGAAGTAACGATATCGGAATGGGAAGAAAGCAGAGACACTGACATAATCAAACACCTCATCAGTCTGCTCCGCAGACAGCTTCCCCTCAAGGGGAAGCCTATTGGCATCAAATTCATCCGAATAAAACAAAGGTAAAAGCTTATAATCAAGCTTTGATTCCTTTGCATCCACTGAATCAAAAGTGCCTCTCCAATCGAAAAGGCGTCCGATTTCACCTTTATGACGAAGATTCTTAAATGAATCCCATGAATAGTAAATAGATTTTCCTGTAGACTTCAGCGCTTTGTTTTTAAGCTCGTGGATAGTCTGCTCTGAAAGAACATTTCCTCTGATTACAAGAAAATAGTCATATCCTTCTTCTGGCATTTCAGATAAAATCTTATTTTTTAATTTTTTATTGAAGCCATCAAATATCTTCTCATTATGGAAGATATCACCAAGATTTTTTAGAATAAGGAACTGAGTCTTATCTGGTTCCTCATTGTAAAAATGTGGGTGGGCTCCTCTGCTCTCTAAATCTTCTCTCATCTTAGTTTGATAAGAGTAGAACTGAGGCATGATTATTAAAATATTTTTGTCTTTTAAGTCTCTCATAGTGTATATATTCTTCTTGAAATTACAGCATAGTCGAAGTTCAGGCGGGCGAAAGAGAATGATTTTGCCTTAGCCTGCTCCAACACCTGCACATTATCAGTAATATCTGTAAACACCTTTACCATATCATCTTCGTTTTCCACGAAGAAATAGTTTTCAAAGTTACAGTCAGAGTAGTTCTCGTTAGTGTAATTCTCCATAGGATATGTCATATTCGCACAGCCACAGCACATGGCTGTCTCGAAGGTTACAGAATATCCACCAGGCTGACAATACAAATCCACTCCAGCCAGGAACTCTTCTATCTCCTTGTCTACCTTCCATCCCATGAAATGAATTCGTTCATCCTCTTCCATAAGATTACGAAGAAGCAAATTCATCTCTTTTGAAATAGTACCAAATATAAAGAGTGCTAACCTAGGATCTCTATTTTTTCGTACCGCATTTATCAATTCTCTTGTTCGACTTTTTTCGTCAAGTATTTTGGCCGAGTGCGCCATTATGATGGCATCCTGAGGCAGCGCATATTTTTTTATAATTTCTATGCGTGCATCTTTCTGCTGCTGTGCAGTATATATTGTACCTCCCAGAGCCAAGAATTCCTGTTTTTCAACTGGGATTGCAAATAAATCATTCATCCAATATCGCATATCCTCACCTGTATAGAAGAATTTATCTACCTCAGGTGCTGCCTTTGATATGAAATGACCATGTATAAATTTATAGAAATTCTTACTTAAAAAAGTTTTAGCTGAACCGCTGTAATCAGCGTGACAATCTACAAAAAACAAACAATCTGGATGACTCTTGCAGTAGTCTGCTACAGTCATAATCTCGTATCCGCAGAGCCCATGAAATAAGATACTGTCTGGCTGAATCTCCTTAAGGAGTTTCTTCACCTTGTGAGCTTTACGAATTTTTTCCGTCCACAAATCGCTAAAAAAAATCCTATCCCATTTAAGTCTGATTAAACGGGCTCCACTTTCCAAAATGGTATCTTCCTCTGGTCCCTTTACTAATTCACCATGCTCATAATGGAATACATCTGTGATAATAGTAACCTCATGACCGTCTGCCATTTGGCAGTTTATCATCTGATTTTCTTGGTACAGCATCCCTTCAGTAAAATGGGACGCAAGCGCTATATGAAGTATTTTCATTAGTGATTACTCATCTCCATTATCCTTCTGCTGTTCAAGTGAAGCTAAAATTTCGTCAGCAGACACCACTTTATCAAAGCCTTCTGTGCTTTCCTTCTTGAAAAGAATTCTGATTGTCATAAGCACAAGCTTTACATCTAATAAAAATGTGTAGTTCTCGATGTACATCAAATCAAGCTTAATCTTATCGTAAGCTGATGTATTATACTTTCCGTAAATCTGAGCAAAACCAGTAAGGCCGCCCTTTACCTTGCTACGGAATTCAAACTCAGGTATTGCCGCTGTGTATTTCTCCACGTGCTCTGTACGTTCTGGACGTGGACCTACTATCGACATATCTCCCTTTATAATATTAAACAACTGTGGAAGCTCATCTACTCGTGTAGCACGAATAACATGTCCCACCTTTGTGATTCTATCATCGTCATCTGTGGCTGGACGTTGCTCAGCATCCTCTACCATACTTCTGAATTTAAGGATGTCAAAAATCTTTCCATCCTTTGTAACTCTTGCCTGCTTATAAAATACAGGTCCATGGTCCTCGAGCTTTATCGCAATTGCGATAATAAGCATCAGCGGTGAAAGAACTACTGCTGCAATAACGCAAAGTATCACATCGAAGAATCTCTTAACAAGCTCCTGCTCAGGTGTAAGACCTGTAGTGTTAATCATAACAAGAGGAGTATCAAACTGATGAATATCCTCTCCACCGCCAATGATTACGTCTGAAATCTTAGGTGTAATATATGTCTGAATCTCATGCATGTAGCAGTACTTTAAAAGATCATTTCTATCCTCAGCACTTACATCAGAAATTACAATTCCATCATAGTTTTCAAGCTCTTTGAATATGTTCTCAAGTCCCTCATCTACACTAATGATTTTCTTGATGTTATAACTATCTTCTCTGGTGTCCATCTTTAACTTCAGGGATACTGATTCCTTGTTTCCATATACCATCAGAAGCTTGCTGGCATTTGAAAAACGATTGTAGATTGCAAAAAATATAAAAACAAATACTCCAGATATTACAAAATCTGTAAGGGTAAGACCAACCATTGGTCCTACTGGAATCATTACGTTAGCCATCAAGGAAAGCTGCAAATATGTAACTACATTTACAATGCATATAGCAATCCATTGTGAGAAAAGTACATCTGCTATTCTGAGTATTCCATATTTAAACCCTTCACATAAATGTATGATTACAAGGTTCAATATGAAATAAACGCCCATAAAGACGTACTTTCCACGACCCCACATAGGATGAAAATAATCCCAGTTAAAAATGTAGGTCCAGTAAAAATATAGGTACACTAATGTCAGTACTACCAACTCTATGAAGCTTTCAATTTTTCTAACAGTATTCTTATTTTTCACTAGTCTTGCTCCTTGATGTATTTATCCCTCACTATGTACTGGGGAGAATTGTTATTATTAAGGAAATTTCTTCCAACATATTCCCCAAGCATTCCAAGCATTAACATCTGTACTCCCGAAAGAATAAGGATGGTGGCTATTAATGATGTCCATCCAGCGACATCACCATAAATCAACGTCTTAATTATGATTACAATTGCCAATAAAAATCCCAGAATGGTCGCAACAACACCAAGCACTGATGTAATTCTAAGTGGCTTTATTGAAAAGGATATAACTCCATCAAACCACAGTCCTACTAATTTTCTAAGAGTATAAGTACTCTCGCCAACCTCTCTAGCCTTATGCTCTACATACACATTTGCCATATTATCTGTAGCTCGAAGCATAAGTCCCCAAATATAAGGATAAGCTCCCTGATATTTTATCATTTGATCTCGCACAAATGATGTGATTACAAAATAGCTGTTTAACTCTATATCCTTTGGCTTCCCAATTAAAGTAGTTGCTATGTAACCATTTAAATTATGACCAAACTTTTTAAAGGCAGAATCCTTCTTCTCATGATATTTTGCAAAAACTATATCATAACCTTTTTCTATTTCCTCTAGTAATTTATGAGCTTCGCAAGGAGGATTTTGTCCATCATCATCTAATGCTACAATATAATCTCCTGTTGCATGAGTGAAGCCACACATTGTAGCTCCATCCTGTCCGAAGTTTCGTGACAAGTTGATAACAACCACTCGACTATCCTGATCAGCTAAAGATTTCAATACATTATAAGTATTGTCCTTAGAACCATCATTTACCAAAACTATCTCAATATTGTAATCTTCCCTAGGAAATTCAGTAAATATATCTCTTACAACATCTGAGACTGTATCCTGTGAATAATAACAAGGTATTACAAATGAAATCTTTTTTTCAATCTTAAGCATTTTACACTCCAACTTTATCTAATCTTATACATATTAGTTGTTCCATATGTAGCAACCAATTCACATCTTTCTGCTAAAAAATCATCTAAATCTCCACCTGCTCTATACGCTATGTATTTACTATTTAGCTCATCAAAATGCTCGCGAACATAATCATCTATACAACAGTTGATTCCAAATCCTGATGGGATTGCATATAAGTCGTTGAAATATGTTATTCGAGTAAAAATTACTGTATTATCCCACTCATTATCTCCAAGCTTCATTACCTCGTCTAATTTTGTTTGTCCATCTTCAAGAGCTGCTATCTGATTAGCATCCTCAGGTATAAGCCTCATGTAGAACTCTTCTTTACATAGCCAAGTTGTATAAAGAAAAACAACAACACAAATTCCAATTATTATTTTTTTATTTTCATATAATGGCAAAAACATAGCCAACACTAATATGGCTGCCATGAAATGTCTACAGCCTTCTTCTGGTCTATATAATGTCCACATCGCAAACAAAAGTCCAAGCCACGCAAGAAGTAAAGAATAATTTACAATATCTTTGTTTATCACACACCTATATATTAAGTAAATAATAGAGAGGAAATATAAAAGGTACCATGATCCTTTCATCGATTGCATTAAAATACATTGTTTTATGTATTTTAAACTCTCAATCAAACATATCAGATTCTTCTTAACTAATGCTTTTGGATTAATCAAAGTATCAATTGCTATATCCGGTGTAAAATATGCTGCAAACATAAAGTGGGCGATACAAACAAATCCAATAGCTGCTACTAAAGCAACTATTAACTGACTCCAAAAATTTACATCAATTTTTTTATTTTCTTTATATATGGCTGCCATTAGAATAACGGCAAATATCACATAATAACCTCTAATTAATGTCAACCAAACCAAAGAAAAATCCGCTAATATTAACCAAGTTTTGTTGTTTTGATTTCTAATAAAACTAATACAACCAATCGCATAAATCAAAAATAAAACATTAACCAAGGCTTCTGGAGTTGCTGAAAGCATATATCTAATATTAATTGCAAAGCTCAACCATACTGCACTTACAATCAACATTTGTTTTACAGTCGGTTTAAGTCCAATAGCAAATAATCCTAATCCAAACATCCATAAAACGATATTAATAATGATTGGAGTCATATAATTCCAACCGAAGATTCTACCAATAAATGCATATGGTAGAAGCATGGCTACACTCCAACCACCCAAATTTCCTATAATTGCATGACTTTCATTGTATCCAAAATATCCTTGTGGTATTCCATAATCAACCATGCCTTGAATCATCTTGTAATAATAAAATTCATCATTCCAGTCTGTACAAGGAACAGATATTTCATTAAATCCAACTCCCCATACCATCATATATATATACAGCCCTACTAGTGGTGTTAATAGAGCAATTAGTAATACCGGAATATATTTTTTTTGTGGAAATTCCATCTAGCCTTCCTCCGAGTTATTATTCAAAAAAGTATAGATTAATAAATATGTATAATAAGGTGTCATATACTTAAAGAACATATCAAGTCCTAAGTCCATAAATAATATGGATACTAAAAGCGAAATGCATACTATTTTAGCTTCTTTACTATGCACCTTGATTGTATCGATAATTAGTTTTACTGGGAACCAGTAGTACATAACAAATCCAAATATTCCAAAGCTAAACAGCAATTCCATAAAGTTCATATGAGTTTGGATATGTCTGTACATTATCTCTGTGCCCTCTCTGTATTCTTCCAGCTGAGAATAAGGCATAGTGATAAATGAATAGAAACCATGACCAAATAAAGGACTCTCCCAAAAGTGTTTTTTGAAAGCATCCATTACGGCCATTCTTTGACCTGTACTTGTATGTAAATCAAATTCAGTATTTCCAAAAGCTGTAAATACTTCTACTATACGTTTTCCCAAAATGTCATAAAGCATAGGTATAGTCAGTACTAAAACTGTAGCTACTACTCCTAATCCCACTAAAATAGCTACATACTTTTTAACATCCTTGGCATTCTTTGCAGTGCCTAATAACATAATTGCTATAACAAGCACAAGTGGAACAAATGAAGATTTTGATCCCGCCAAAACTATTCCAATTATACCAGCTAATGCTGGAATAATATTAGGCTTAACCTTACGTAAAACTATAACTGAATAGAGTATTGGAATAAGCATTAATAAATACAGATTTCCTGTATCAATATCTGTTCCTCCTGGAACGGCACCCACTCTATAGAACTCTCCATGCATCATATCCCCCCATAAATGGTCGTACTTTATAGAGGTGATGTATGTAGCAAAAATTACTAGTGCACCAACAGGCGATAATACTTCAAACATATTATCTCTATTGTGCCATACTATCTCATAACACAAGAGTGCTGGTAACACAGTAAGAATTGTATACTGAACACTATAGTAATCAGTAGGTGTAAACAACTTGAAATGTCCATATACAAACTGAACCACTTGGAACAATATCAACCACAATATAGCTAAGTTAAAAATACTCTTCTTTGTCTTTTGAAAATCGTCCTTTGTAAGAATAAGGCAGTAAACAAATCCGATAGCCTGAACCACAAGATTCATTGCCACAGCATAGCTTTTTGTTACGCCATAATCGCATCTAATATAAAGAATTAAGGCAAGTAAGATTATTGAGATAATCTTTTTATTCTTCCTAATGAACTCCATTATTATCAAGTCTCCTAATTACAGCCCAAACACGTTTGGTGCTGTCTTATACCAAATAACTCTCGCTCCCAATTCCTTCAGATATGCAGCCAGTGCTCCGGCTGTATATTCAGGACTTGTGATGAGCCAATCTGGTCCGTCAAATATCGCTACCTCAGGTGATACCGCCTCATAGAAGCCAGTGTCCTCAGGCATACTATTGTTTCCATGGTGAGCACACTGAAGGATGTCTGCATCCAGCTTCTCACCATATGTTTTTACTAAATATTCTGCTATATATCTGCTGTGAGCGTCAGCACAAATCAGTGCACTGCGCTTATCAGTTTCAATCTTAAAAACCAGAGAGTCGTTGTTTGGAATATCTTCTCTTCCCTCTGAATTCAATACAATGTCATCCATGGCATTGTAGAAGGTAATCTTCAATCCATCGGAGTATTCCAACACCTGGTCACGCTTTACATAATTAATATTTTCAGCGCCCTCTGTTATCTCCTGGAATTTTTTATATGTATCTACATCATCCCACTCCTGAAGATTCAAACTGTAGAAAGTCTCTGAATCAAGTGGCGTAACGTATATATCCTTTATCTCAATACCCTTTGGGTTTTCATAGATAGCGTTAAATGTATCTATGTGATCCTTGTGGTAATGAGTAAGAATCCAGACATCTACTGTACCGCCATTCTTTTTTATGACATCACGCATCTGTTTTTCGTTTCCGGCATTGCCACCGTCTATTACGATAAATGTGCCATCTTCAAGATTTTTAAGTGTATAGGCTAAGCCCTGATCGCCTGATTTGTCCTCATACTCTGTGAGCAGCCATGTTGGGTCGTTTGGCTGAAGTATAGCGTAATTAGCTGTACGACCATATAATGTAAATCCGTAGTTCAGATAGCTGTATAAAACATTTTCTACTGCTGCAACTACCACGTAATCAACATTGTTTTCCTTTGCATACTCCACTACCTTTGATGGGTCTGGCTTTGCATTTGTAAGCTCGTAGGCTTCATCTGGAATCGCCCTGCTGTATGGCATGGAAAAACGACTGTCCATCTGTCTGAGATATACAGCCACATCCAACGGAGCCATTATTCTTATTTTATCGCCTTCATAATCTGCAAACACATCACAGATTGTAACCACATCCTGAGGAACCTTATTGCGGTTCTCCGCCTTTGTAAACCAGTCTTCGGAATACATACTGTGTCCAAGAAATGTTATAGCAATACAAATAGCCGCAGTGGCTACAAGCTTTTTTACACCTGTCAGCTTCTTAACTGTGAGTGTAGCACCGTAAGCTATCACAATCATTATAGGCACAAGCCCATAAAATCTAAGATAGTACTGGTCAAATGTGGATGGCTCCAAAAATCTCCTGAAAATCATAAGAGAAATCGGATTATAAATTACTAATATAGTCACAAGCGAATACCAAAGATAGGCATAACGCTTGATCTTTTCTTTTTCAAAAACAAGTATCCCTATAAGAGCAAGAACGAACAATGAGGCATAGCCATAATTATTCCAATAGTCCTTAGTGATACCTATTAAATATTCTCTTTGAACCATTTGAACCACCATTCATTACTTTTTCTAAATGGGAAATACTTATCTTCTGAACCAGACATATCATGCTGGAGCATCCATATTAAGGAATAATATATTCCTAAAAACGCTGGACCAACCAGACTTGCAATCAAGTATCTGATTCCATAAATTCGTCTATGGTATACACACATTGATACCCAGACAATCACTGCAACAATCGGAATAAACACTGTGGCAAGTGATGTAAGGGAGCTAGCTCCCAATGATACTGCTATAATCGGCAAAATAAGCCCATTTCGCAGTTTTCCACAATAAGCTGAGAATAGGTACATAGCAAAAAACGGAACTGCTATAACTGTTAATACGGCCTTTCCCTGCCATACCGCCCCCAACAATCTGAATGAAACAGAATAATGGGAATACAATCCGAATATATATGCAAATGACAGAATGAGCATAAATATCATTCTGTCTTCTGTCTTAGCAAATAAAAATCTGGCAATGTAAAAATATACTAAATATGCCAATGCGATAAATAATACAGGCAGGATTGTGTGACATACTGTAGTAACCTCAAATGAGGATACCTTTGCGAGCATGGCAATGTATGTATTCCAAGAGGATACTGCTCTCTTTTCAGCAACTGCTGGCATTGAGCCATCAATAATGTTCACATAAGAAAGCGTGTCGGATGATATAGTATCCTGACTGGAAACTACATAATCATAATCATCATAAGACCACTCATTTATCTCATATCCATATGCCATGTACATCTGAATGAATAATACTGCTGCAAATGCCAATGCATAAACTACAGTAAGCTTATCTGCCTTTACCCTTGCTCCTAAATCCTTGATTCTTGGTTTCATCTTTTTAAAAGGATGAAAAATAGCTTTTCTATCAAGAATCAGCCACAAAATAATAAGCAGGCTCATTACTGCAAAATAAAACCTAAGCAATATGGTAAATGCGCCTGTGACAGGCCACACAAAAGTAATCCAAATCTGTATCCATGTAATGATAGAGTACAATATGTAAAATATCCCAAGGTTTCCAAAGAAACCTACGAGATAATCTACTATCAATCCCTTACGGGCTCTGTATGTAATTAGTCGGCCCACTGCAAACGGAATCACCGTGAATAAAAGCAGAAAGGCTAATGCTCTAATTATTATCAAGTTTTTTCTCCATCATTAATTCAGCTATTTCAAAGTCTATCGGATAATCTATATCCACTGAATCCTCACGTGACATCACGTAGGTAGTGGTGTTATCGCAGTAATATGTTCTCTTTTCCTTAAGTAGCTCATAATCAAGGATATAGATAGCTCCATTTGGAATATAGAAGGTGGCGTTGGTCTGGCGGTTTGCAATATTAGAACCTGCTGCACCAAAACCTGCATTGCTTACGCGACCATTTTCATCTACCACGTGATACCATCCTGGTGGTGTCTCCGCCTCTGTAAATGAAATGAGAGTTGTAGACTTATCAGCCTCAAACTTCTCAATAGCCTCATCAATATGATGCTCGTCCCTGCAAGGTACTGTAGGGAGGCACACCATAAATTTTTCAAGCTTCTCGCCTGTTTCATTCATTACAAACTCTGCTGCATGAATGTACACATCTACAGCTGAAGCTGTATCGCTGGCCAGGTAATCTGGACGCATGAATGGAACCTCTGCGCCATACTCTCTTGCCACGCGAGCAATGTCTTCGTCGTCTGTTGTGACGATGACTCTATCAATATGCTTTGCCTTTTTGCAGGCCTCTATCGTATATGCGATAAGTGGCTTGCCACAAAGCTCTTTTATGTTCTTTCCAGGAACGCCCTTGCTTCCGCCTCGGGCTGGAATAAAAGCTATCATTTTAGAAGTCTCCCCATGTGAAGATATCATCATATTTTACGTCATGCTTAAGCTCACGTCCGATAAGAGCCTCGTAGTACTTAGGAGAAATTCCTGTACCTGGACGCTTGTAATCAAGATCCTCGAATGTAAGCACATGGCCTGCTGGCATGTCGTGCTTAGCTACGATTGAACGTTTGAACTCGTCACGACGGTTCTGATCCTCAACAACTACCTTGTGGTAGTTACCAAGCATGTTGTAACCCTGACGTGCAGCATCACAAATAACCTTGAGCTCTGCAGGATCTGCACTAACCTTGTGATCCCAACCTTCCATGTTCTTATCCATTGTGAAGTGCTTCTCGATAATGCATACGTTCTTTGCGATGCTCATGATAGGAGCAACTGTTCCGATTGTATGATCTGAGTAACCAACTGGATAATCAAATACCATGTTGTACATGTCTATGTTGTTAAGGTTAACGTTCTCATCCTTTGGTGGGTACATAGATACACAGTGAAGAATAACAATCTCGTGGCAGCCGCCCTCTTCGAGAGCCTGTACTGCTGCACAAACATCATCCATGCCTGTAAGACCTGTTGAGATAACTACAGGAACACCCTTGCTACCAACGTGTCTAAGGAATGGAATGTTATCTACATCAAGTGATGCAACCTTAAGATATGGAACGTGAAGCTCATCAACAAGGAAATCTGCACCAGCCATAGAGAATGGTGTAGATACGAAGTCGATATCAAGCTCCTCACAGTACTTCTGAAGCATAACGTGCTGCTCCTTAGAAACAGCGTAAGCTTCCATAACTGACTTTAATGTATAGTCTGTACGGTTTCTGTAGTCATCTCCGAGGAAATAGTTATCCTCGTACTTCTTCTTTGAGAAGAGGTCATCTACTGTCCATGACTGAAGCTTAACAGCGTCAGCACCGCACTCCTTTGCTGTCTTGATAAGTGTCTTGGCAAGCTCCATATCACCATTGTGATTAGCGCCAAGCTCTGCAATAATATATGGTCTCTGATTTCCTTCAACCATTGCCTGATAATTAAATCTCATGTTTATTCCTCCATTTGAATATCACTCCACCAGTATCCCTGGTGATTTGGATTTTCTGTTAATTTATTTATATCTAATCCTTCCAATTTTTCTAGTAATTTTTTATAGTACTTATCTTTTTTTGCAAGATTAGAATAGTGAACCTTTTTAACTTCATATTCCTTTTTAACATCTCTGGAAACACCCACCATGTTATTATCAGAAATACGATATATACTTTCGGTATCTTCAACATAAACACCTATTCCATTATCTAAGACTATCCTAGAAAATAAATACCAGTCGAATACAGGACTATCACTTTCTTTCAAGGAATCAATAAACTCCTGGGTAATAACCTTAGATTTCATATTAATTGCAGATGATGTCAAGCCAACAAAGTTACACTGTGATAGAGCTTTTATGCCTTCAATTCGCTTCGGCATTGTCTTAAAAACATCTTTGCAATTATCAAATATTAATTTGTTGTAGAAGAATGCAACCTCTCTATTTTTCCAATATGCCTTTTTGTACTTATCTACTCTATTACAGCTGAAAGTATCATCTGCATCCCCAAGTATTACTAAATCATATCCTAAATCCTTGGCACACTGCAGCATTTCTATTCTGGTTCCTGCGATAGATAACTTTTGCTGGCTTATATCTAATATCTTGTAATTTACTGTTAATGATTCAAGTATAGTTTGAATTTCTTCTAACTCATTACTATTGTAATTATCATTAACCAATAATAAATCAAAATCCTTATCAGTCTGTCTATCAACTGAGCTTAGAAATTCTTCTAAATACTGCCTAGCCTGCTTGTAAATAACTGTAGCAAATGCAGTTTTCATCATTTATTCTCTCCAGTCATTTTACTTTTATTGCGAACCTTACGCAATATTATAACACCCTTTGCTATATCACCATAGTCATTCTCCAGACTCTCACCCTGTTCTTCTGCTATTCTTTCGATAGCTTGGTAAGGATCTAATGAATGATACGGAAAATATAATTTTCTTAAATATTCTGGTTTAGCTATTTTGTATATTTGCTTACTACTTTTGCCGCTTATATATGCCCAATAGCGATATATATATCCAATCCAATGTAGTTCTTCTCTGGTGAATTGATCAACACCATAAGAACTAACACCATATTGTTCTTCTACTTCATCAATTGCATCGTGTATATCTAAAGCCTCAAACATGATACCATTTTTATCCATTCTAAACGCAACATCTGAATTCATAAACCTTCGAATGAATATCTTTGAACTACATTCAGTATTATCTATAGAAGCTTCAAATAATTTTGCTTGATATCTACATTCACTTAAACCTAAAGAATCCATTTTTCTCATGCAAGAAACATCCTCTTGTTAAGTATAAATCAATGAATTTCTATGTAAAATAGTTTACATAGAAGTTTGCTATCTATGGCGAAAACCATTTCTATCAAAGGCTTTCCGTCAGGAAAGGCTTCCTTTTATCTAAAATATACATCTATCTCATCCATCAACTTCTTCTTCTCGAAGTGCTCCTTGTTGTATGCGTATGCATTCTCACCCATTTCCTGGATATACTGCTTTGGCATACTTCTCATTCTGATGATGTTCTTTGCTAAGCCTTCGGCATCGCCGATATCTGAGCAAAGTCCACACTCAGCTTCATTAATTACTCGAACTGTCTCGCCCTTGGCTGAGGCGATGATAGGCATTGCACATGCCATGTAAGACTGAAGCTTTGCAGGAATAGTTTTTGCAAATATATCGTCATCTGCAAAAGAAAGAAACGCTGCATCTCCTGTAGCCAAAATATCTGGCACTTCAGTAGCCTTCACTCTTCCTTTAAATTCAAACAAATCCCACACACCAGCATTTGTAATACTATCTTCAAAGGAATGACGAGCTCTACCATCTCCTACGATAGTAAAACGAACATCCTTTACTCCCTCTTTTCGAAGGATAGCTGCCGCCTCTGGAAGGATTTCCAAGCCCTGAGCCTGACCAATATTTCCTGTGAAGACTACATTAAATCCCTTGTGCTCCACCTTTGGCTTTGGCTCATAGAATTCCTCTGCATACTGTGGCCAGAAGCTGACCTTATCATGCTCTGCTGGATCTACGTATTTACGAATCGCTTCTACAAAGCTTGGGCTGGTGCCCCAGATATGTGTGCAGCCCTTATAAATCTTTCTAACCATTCTCTCGATTGGCTTTATTACGATTGGGCTGTGGATTCCTGTAATCATCTCTACGTTCTCAGGCCACAAGTCCTGAACATACAAGTAGCATGGCACCTTATGCTTCTTTGCATATGCCACGCCTACCTTGCACTGATTCATCGGAGAAGTCTCCAGCATGAATACCTCATCCGCTTCAATTTTTGTAAATAAATTCCAGAAGAAACCAAAGAATGGAAAGCTGAAATAATTGAGAACTAAGCCAAACTTGTTATGTCCTCTTGGTATCTCAGGGATACGAATTACCTCCACCCCATTGATAATCTCTCTTCTCTTTTTAAATAATCCATAACCAGGATATACCTTACCCTCTGGGTAATTAGGTAAACCTGTCACCACAGTTACTTTATAGCCTCTCTTTACCCACTCAAAAGCTATATCGCTTATACGAAATGGCTCTGGGTAAAAGAACTGGCATACTATCAAAATATGTTTTTTCATATATTCTCTCTATTAATTATTTATTAGAACGGAGCGCCCATTCCATCGCGCAAATGGAATAAGAAATATAAAAGCCCGCACATTGAGAACACCAGCGCAAGATTCTGTATATAAATCAATGCTAGTGAAACCTTATTTTCCTTTGCATCCGTACCAAGTATGATGCATAAAGACATATATAGCGGAATCAGATATCTATATGAAATCTGAATACGCTGACTATCGACAGGTGTAAATCTAGTCATACATCCGATGAAAATAGCAAGAAGACAGATAAATAATCCTAAACCAAGAACCACATACTGCCACTTCTTAATACGATTGCCCTTAATCATAATAATACTTGCAATCATAAGAACCAGAATAACAATTGTACAAGCCATTGGAACCTTTGCATTTAGCATAACGTGTCCCAATTCACTACCGACAACGTGCTTGATGTTGTACCAGAAATCCACCTTGATTCCATCCCATGCAAACTTAAATGTCTCAAGCTTATGGTTTTGGAAATACTCCCAGCTCCAAACCTGTCTTGAAGGATCAACCTCAGAAACCGTTTCATTACGTGACCAAAAAACAAGACTATAAATTCGCCAATAATATTTCACTAATACTTTTTCAAATACAACAACAGCTCCAGCAACGATGACACCTAAGATGCAATATTCATACCATTTCTTGCTGAGCACTACATCTGACCACCACTTCTTTACTGGAATGGCAAAAATCCAAATAGCAAATAATGCATAAACTATCTTGTTAGGGATGAGCATAACAACACATCCGCCAAGAATAATCAAATCCCACGCATGAAGCTTTACATGTGGCTGACTATAATACAGACACAATGTAAGAAGTGCTAATGAGAATAGGATACTCATGTTGTCATATGAATATGAACTGCAAAGATTAATTACAGCAGGGAACATTGCGAATGCAAAAAACTGATGCTTACCTACTGGAAGTAGCTTCAGTGCAATCCATCCTGCAATGATGAGGGACAATGAATTCATAAAACGTCCCATAAATATTACTCCTGCAAAACCAAATCCTAACAGTCTTGCGATAGTAATTCCGAAACCTGATACCAAATATCTGGATGCCTTTGTCGGCGCGATGTTGTGAACCTCCACATTGTCCTGCAAATCTTCTGCATGCTTAATCCATGTTCCATTTGCAAGAACTGCATACTGATAAGGGAATGTAACATCCAAATATGGCATCATGTAATAATCTTCCGCTCTCATATAGAAGAATGTATCATCAGTCCAAATCATTCCATGATATTGATCAAGCCCCAAGTTATGGTCTTTCATTCCCATCATAATATTTGAACAATGGTACGCACTGTAGTAATGCTCCACCTCGTCAACACCAGATATAGGTGGCATAACAAACTGCATACAGAATGTCCATGCAATTGCTGTAATTACGAACAATCTTGGGTAATTCCACTTCTTATCCAGTATTAATAATCTTAGTGTGTATATCGTAATTGCGAACATTACTATGAAAATAATTCCATAGTAGAAATTAACTCGCTTTGTAGCCGCTGCATTAAAGCAGTTGGCAAAGTAAAAGTACACACCAAAAATAATTGTTGCTGCTGCAAGAACTACAGCAGCAAGCTTTAATGCCTTTTCTTTATTCATTTCCGAAAAATATGATTTTATTTTTTCCAAAAATATTCCCCTTTTGAGATTACTTTCCTCTAAGTCGACTTTCCATTTTGTTAAGCTCATCAAGCTGACCCATATCCATCCATGAATTCTCATTGATTGGATATACGCCTACCTTCTTACCATCATCCTTAATACGGTTGATGATATCTGGGAATCCGATGAACTCGCCATCCTTGATGTAATCGAACACTTCTGGTTCTACAATGTAAATACCAGTATTTGTGAAGAAGCTAAACTCTGGCTTCTCCTTCATATCTGTGATATTTCCATGCTCACCAAACTCTACGACGCCGTAAGCTACCTGGAAATTTCTAAGAGAGCAAACCATAGTAATGACGTTGCCCTCTTTTTTATGATGATCATAAATCTTTGAATAGTCATCCTCAATAAGGATATCGCAGTTTGTAAGAATAAATGTCTCATCAAGCTTTCCACGAAGAAGAGCAAGACCTCCACCTGTACCAAGTGGTGTATCCTCATCTGCGTACTCGATTGTGTAAGGCTTCTCCACCTCACCGAAGTATGACTTAATCATGTTCTTCTTATGATTAACAATCATAATCATACGATTGATTCCGTACTCTGCGAAGCCATCAAAAATAATCTCTGCAATTGGCTTCTCACCAACTGGGATAAGAGGCTTAGGAAGGATTCGTGTGTATGGATAAAGACGTGTACCCTTTCCTCCTGCCATCATAACAACAGGCACTGAAAGGTCGCTCTGTCTTGTTCTCTTTCCTGCACTCCAAAAGATGGTATCTCTAACGATGCCATTCTCGTCTACAATTGGAACACCTTCGATATTATGACGGCTGAGGAATTCCTTTGCTTCATCCCTGTCATCCTCTTTCATGGTACGTGGATGATAATTTGCAATAGTGCTTACCTCGTTGTTTAAATCTCCACCTGAGAGAATAAAACGGCGCACATCACCTTCAGAAAGTGCTGCGATTAATTTCATATTCTCATCTACGATGAAAACAGTTCTGCGGGCACTTTCATCAAAGGTCTTCATGGCCTGTAAAATTGTGTCAGTCTCTTTAATAAAAACGTTTTCCATAATTAAATGTTGTAAATATCTACCTTATACTTATCTAAGTTGTGACGAAGGAACTCGATTGTCTCAGCTAATCCCTGCTCGAATGTGTACTGAGGCTTCCAATCTGTAAGCTGAAGAATCTTCTCGTTAGAGCCAAGAAGACGGTTAACCTCAGACTTCTCTGGACGAAGTCTGTCCTCATCGCAGATAATCTTTGCGTTTGGATTAATCTGACGGATAAGCTCCTCAGCAAGCTGTCCGATAGAGATTTCCTTCTGTGTTGCGATATTTATTTCCTGACCAATAGTCTTGTCGCTCTCGTACATAGCGATGAAACCATTAGCTGTATCCTTTACATAGTTGAAATCACGTGTTGGTGTAAGGCTGCCAAGCTTGATTTCTTCCTTACCTGCAAGAAGTTGTGTGATGATTGTAGGAATAACCGCACGAGCTGACTGACGTGGTCCAAATGTATTGAATGGACGCACGATTGTAACAGGTAAATCGAATGAACGATAGAATGACTCTGCGAGTCTGTCTGCACCAATCTTTGTAGCAGAATATGGTGACTGTCCCTGATATGGGTGCTTCTCATCGATTGGCACGTACTGAGCTGTTCCATAAACCTCTGATGTAGATGTAACAAGAATACGCTTTGTGCCAAGGTCTCTTGCAGCCTGAAGGATGTTAAGAGTTCCCTTGATATTAGTATCTACATAAGCATCTGGGCTGTGATAAGAAAATGGAATGGCGATAAGTGCTGCAAGGTGGAATACTGCGTCGCATCCCTTCATAGCCTCGCGGACACCATTAGGGTCGCGGACATCTCCAGCGAATACCTCTACGTGATCCATGATGCTCTTATCAAGTGTATCGAGCCATCCCCAGTTATTAAAACTGTTGTAATATACGAATGCTTTTACTTCATAGCCTTTTTTAACTAATTCCTCAACTAAGTGAGAACCTATAAATCCATCTGAGCCTGTAACTAAAACTTTACTCATGTTTCATCTCCTTAAAATATTTATACATTGACTCCGCTACTAATGAGATGTTCTCATCCTTTAAGCGGTCTTCCGACATTACGTATGTATTTCCTGGACGAGCGCAGCTCATATAAACTGCCAGGTACTGGATAATATCCTCGCGGCTAGGCTGCTTGTAGCTTGCCATGGCGCTCTCGTAATTTCCAAATACCTCTTCCAAGTGCATAACACCAGGTGCCCCAGTGTAAACAATGTCACCACTCATAAATACTGGATGACGAAGAAGCATTGCTTCCTGTCCTGCTGTACCTGTAAGTGTAGCAACACATTCACTCTTATCGATGAGCTTCAGTGAATCCTCCCATGGGTCGATTAAGACTACATTTGGATACTGATTAAACTGCTCATAAAAGCTGTTTGGACGAATGCCAAGGAATGAATAATGTTCCTTAACATAAAGTACAGTATCTGCTGGCAAAGATTTCACCAAATTATCGATGAAATACAGCTGCTTTTCGTACTTTTGTGCACATACAATTGTGGTGGCCTCCGGCTGAAGGTGAAGTGGGAAGTATACGAATTTCTTGCTGTAATCAGCCTTCTTGAAATACTTCTTAGCCTTCTGATATCTGAAATACCACTTGATTGGGTCCATTGTAGCTTCATAGGCCTTGTAATAAATGTATGAGCCCTTGTCCCTTGTATGTGGATTGAAAAATCTCTGTCTAATATAGAATAATGGCAGGATAAAAAACTTAGCCTTCCATTTTGGCTTCTTACCTGAAAACTGCATGAATGCTGGCTTCGACTGCTTCTCCTCAAACTTTGTAAGGAAAGCCTCTGCCTCTGCACGCTGCTCCTCAGTAACTGGGATATCAGCGTAGTTCTCTGGCATGTTGTAAATCTTCTCAAATGGATCATTTAAAATGTAATGATGAGTAAGATCCTTGCCGCAGGCTCTCATAAACATAAGTGAGTAGTAGCCTGTGCCAGTCTTCTGACCAACAAGGTAAGCTGCATATGTAAGGAATGTAGCGATAACCTCATCATAGAAGAAATCTACTTTATATGTAGTGAAAACATACTCCCAGAAGGCAATCAATCCTGCTGCAGTATGCACACAATAATCATAATCACGATAGATTAAAAATCTGTCTGTGTAGATGTATTTCCACATTGGAGCTGCATCATACTTCTTCTCGTACTCAGCAAGCTTCTCTAATGTAAATTCATCCCAGTGCTCATTCATAAAGGATGACATGTCGCATACAACAACCTCATCCTTACCAAATTTATCATAGATATATTTTGACTCTTTTTTATCGCAGGTGATAAACACACCTTTAACATCCGAATCGAATTTTTCCTTTATCTTTTTATAAACGGCAGGGGAAAAATCGTTAAATGGATGCCTTGCCATAAAACAAATAGTATACAATTTATGCTCTCCTAATCTAAGCGGCTCTTAATAAGATAAAAAGCCTCCGCATATTTATAGTAGGCTGTGGCTCCTCTGTAGGCAGCCAGGCCCTTTATAGCCTCTGCATTTCTAGGGAATGGAGGGGCTGTAATTTCACTTTCGTATGTGTTCATGATTTCGATTTTCTTATCGATGTAATCTGTAATATCCACGAACACGTTTGGCACGAAGCCATTTTCCTGCATAGCCTGATCTGTCTCTGAAAGAATCTCCATAGCAAGAACAGTCTTAAGGTATGGTGCACGGAAAGATTTTGTGCATGAGTATGCAGCCTCGAAAATCACACGGTGATCTGAGTGAACATCATGCTGATATGGAAGAAGTAAAAGCTCTGGCTTTACCTCCTCGAAAACTTCCTTAAGCATAGGAATGAATTTTCCTAAGTCAATCTTATCAACCCCTGCTGGCTCCAGCTCAAGGTTGTAGAAGCCATCAAAACCGTAAGTCTCCTTTACCTTCTGAATCTCCCCGTTGCGCTCTGCGATTCGTTCTGGTGTGTAGCCATACTCCGGCTTCATGTTTGTGATATTAAGCCAGTAAATCTCATGACCTTCTGACTTCATTTTTAAAAGTGTTCCACCTGCGCCCAGTGTCTCATCATCTGGATGTGGTGAAATAACCATTACCTTCATTTAGAGATAATCTCCTTCTTTTAAGCTGACAGCGTCGCTGTCTAATATATGAACGATTCCATCGTATGCTTTGATGACGAAATCTGTCTGTGAATTCACCCTCAATACCTTACCAGGCTCCAGGTTTGCATATTCATCTGTGAGCTCGTACTCACATTTCCAAACCTTTACCTCTTGGTCCCCATTCATAAAGTGGGCACCTACGTAAGGATGTGTAAGTCCTCGAACCAAATTGTAGATAGCGTGTCCTGACATTCTCCAGTCAATCTGTCCATCCATGCGGCCACGCTTACGCCATGTATTTCCTGCATTAGGATCCTGCTTTACAGGCTTCACTCTATCCTCTGCAAATTCCTTTGTAAAGGTAAGCACCTGCTCCTTTGCCACATCAAGAACCTTGTTATATAAATCCTGAGCGTCATCAGTTTCATCGATGATGACCTCTCTCTGGCTGATGATATCTCCTGTATCTGCCCCCTCATCCATAATGAAAAATGTGGATGCAGTCTTCTTAAGCCCAAGCACCAGCGCCCAGATAAGTGGGTGTCTTCCCTTATTACATGGAAGAGCTGCTGGGTGGAAACCTACTACACCATACTTTGGAAGAGATAAAAGTTCTTTTCCAATGAGGCGAGACCAGCCGAAGCAATATATTACATCAGGTGACTTGGATTTTGCAAATCCTACTGTCTCCTCGTCGTTAACATTCTTTGTGCAGATGTAATCAATTCCGTATTTTTCTGCAAGTGGTACAAGTGATTTAAAGTCTGAGTTGATGGCTGAGCTTTCCATGGTGATGATACCATCTACCTTGTAGCCCTTCTCCAGCATTGCTTCTAGCAACACGTAAGAGCTCTCCACACAGCCGATGAATAAAGTCGTTTTCAATTATATACCTCTTTTATAGTAGTAACAAATATATTATTAGGCCTGGAACAATCAGCGCTACTGCTGGTCCCCAGCTTCTTATTAACAGCTTGCTGAAGGAATACTTAAACCTTCTGGAAAGCTTAATAATCAACATCAAAGAATACAGCGCATAGGAAAGTCCTGTTCCGATTGCAACCATATTAATGCTTCTTTCTACAAACAGCACCAGGCCGCTTGAGAAGATTACATTGAAAATACAAAGTGCAACTGAGTTTGCAATCAATGACTTATTCAGCTTAAGTACGCTGAAGATATTTCCATAAAGCATTGTTGTGGAATATACTGCCACGCCAATAACAAGTATCTGTGTAGCTGCTGTTCCATCTGTGTACATCGGCATGAAATAATGTACAAATACAGGCATTACATAGAAAACGAAAAGGCAAGCTGCACCAGAAATCAGTGCTGTAATGCTGGTGAAGTATCCAGCCTTATCCAGAAGCTCCTTTTCATCCTGATGGGCTCCATATAAATGTGAAACCTTTATATAAAATACCTGTGATATTGTCTGTGGCACCAGCACCATGGTAGTAAATCCCATAAGTGGTACTGAATACACACCCAAATCATCTGTAGATAAGAATCCTAAGATAACAAATTTATCAACTGACTGAACGATTGTCCAAATGAGGCTGTTAATAAGCAGTGGTAATCCGCCTAATATCATCAGCTTCATATAAGGCCAGTCGAACTGTAATCTGGCTCCCTTGAATGCATCATTTCTAAACATGATGATTCCAAGAGCTGCAGATGAAAGTGTCATGGCATAAAGGCCATAGTAACCTGCCACGTTGATAGCAAGCACACCAATACCAAGTGCCAGCAAAGTGCGGACAAATCCGATGATTGCTGATTTATTGTAATGTCCATTCATTCTTACTGTGGCATTTGACATATCATCAAAGCTCTTTAGGAGAATGAGAATAGGACACATGGCATAACCAAATGCATATCTTGCACCGTCTGATTCTGTTCCGATGCTGCCGCGATAATAAATCAATACCCATGCTTCAAACACAACAAAGATAGCTGCGTAAATCAAAAGCATAAAGGTCATTGCTGTATTTTTAAGCTTTCCTGCCTCATCCATATCCCTGCGGCCAAGCGCCTGTGGATAATCTCTATTATAGGCATTGAGCACGCCAAACTGAGCGTAATTCATATATGTCATTGCCAGCAAACAGGTCTGGTATATTCCCAGTAAATGTGAGCTTACCAGTGACTTATTATATACGCTAAATATAAATGACATTGCTGAACATGCAACGGTGGAAAGTGTCACCAATATGAAATCTGCATTTTTCAGCTTATTTAACAGTTTTGTAAACATCCTCATAAATCTTAACTACTTCTTCCATGTATGCGTCAAAGTTATTCAAAGCCTTGGCGCGCTTTCTGGCTCCGTCAGACTTCATTCGATAAATCTCGCTGTTAGTCAGGAGCTCTTCTATATTCGAAACAAAAGCTTCTCTGTCGATTGGCTTCTTGTCATTTCCGCAAATCTTACCGCAGCAATCATCCACTGTGACCATAAATCCGCCCACCTTACTGGTAAGTGTAGGCTTTCCAAAGGCCATAGCTTCTACAGCCGCCATTCCAAATCCTTCGAACTTGGAAGGTGCCACAAGTATCTTTGTCTGATTCATATAGATGTATGGGTTATGCTGCATTCCCGCCATCTTTATGTTGTCCAAAAGCCCAAGCTTTGTAATAAGCTTCAGACATTCGCTTCCTAAATCTCCACCACCTACGATAGTCGCTTTGACATCAGGGTGATTCTTACTAACTTCTTTTACAATCTTTATAAATTCCAGAGGGTTCTTATCCTCTGTAAGGTAACCCACAAAAAGCAGGTCTGATTTAAAGCCTTCCAACTTCTCCTTTGTCATTTCAGTAGCAGCCACATATCCCTTTTCAAAGATAGCCACTGCATTAAATGGAACGCCAAGCACAACAGTCCTGTCTTCCATCTTGTCCCTAAACCATGATTTTTCAAGCACTGCACTATTAGGAACAATTATTTTGGCAAAGCTCTTGCAGGCTCCACCATACACAACTGCCTTTGGGCCAATTCGCTCTACCCACTTTGGAAGAGAGTACAAATGACTGATGATTGGAATCTCATCTGTAACCTTTGTACACATGAGACTCACATCATATTCATAGGCATGGATAATATCAGGATGAAGCTCATCAATGACTTCCTTGATGGCCTTCTCATCAATTTTTTCCATGCCGATGTATTCAATATTGTTGTCCAACAGCTTTGTCTCTATTGAACCTGTAGCTGTCAGATACACACAACGTATATCATCTGGCATAGATTTCATAATGTTTATAGCAACATTCTCCATGCCAGAGTATTTGTTTGACTTAGATATGTGTAAGACTATCATAAATCCCCCTCATGATCTCATTAACCTTCTCTTTATCAAACTCTTTCATTGTCTCGACATTGATTTGTCCCATCTCGTGACGCTTGTCCTCGTTATCTACGAGGGCTTTATTAAGAGCTGCAACCAATGTCTTGGCATCCTTCGCATCGAAAAGATATCCACCTTCTCCATCCTGAATCAAATCGATGTTGCCTCGAATCTTTGAGCAAACCACTGGCATTCCCACTGACATAGCCTCCATAAGTGCCACAGGAAGTCCTTCCTGATGAGATGGGAACACGTAGATATCACTAGCTGCAAAGACATCTGCTACATCTCTTCTAAATCCAAGAAGCTGCACATAATCCTGCAAACCAAGGTGCTTGATGCTTTCCTCTAATTCCTTTTGGATTTTGCCTCGTCCAGCAATAAGATATTTAATCTTATATTTAGGCTGAACTCGCTCATCACTGTCAGGTGTAAGAAGCGTGCCATTGTCCTTCATGATTTTAAGAGCTCTAAGAACCTCCCCATGGTTCTTTCTGTGAATAAGCTCTCCTACCGATAGAAGGACGATTGTGTCATCATCTATTCCAAGTTCCTTGCGGACACGGGCTCTGCCGTCCTCGCTGGCCACGAATTTGTGGGTATCCACTCCTGCACCAGGAATGTATGCCACCTGCTTGGCATTGAACTTTCTGGCGTTGTCGTAATCCTCTTTGTTGATAGTTATCAACAGGTCAGTGAATTTTGAACAATACTTTTCAACATTGTAGTACACCAGCCAGTTCTTAAGTGGTGCTCCCTTGAAGAAATGGAAACCGTGGGCTGCATAAACTACCTTGGTTCCATACATCATTCTGGCTCTTCTGCATGCCAATCTACAGATAACACCACCGATTGGCGACTGGGTGTGAACAATCTGGTACTGGTTTGCCTCTACCTCTTTTTTCAGCTCCAAATATGCTTTTCTAAGCTCACCTATGTTGAAAATCTTTCGCATACTAGCCTGCTCAATAACTCGGCATCCCAAATCATCAAGCTTCTTTCTGCGTTCTTTCATAGCCTCTGGACTAAGTGCACTATCTTCATCTTTCCAGCAACAGGCCACATCTACAGTGTAACCTAAATCCTGCAAAATCTTTATGTTATCGATATTAAACTGAGTCACCATGTACGCCGTATGGGCGTGCATAAGCGCTTTCTTATTTGTGGACATTAGCGTTAGTTTCTCCCTCGGCCACACCTTCTGTGGCATCTTTTGTAAATATGACTCTTAAAGTCATAAGTATTAACTGTATGTCGAGAAGCACACTGCACTTCTCGCAATAAATCATATCAAGCTTCAGCTTGTCGTATGATGTGGTGTTGTACTTTCCGTAAACCTGTGCGTAGCCTGTAAGACCAGCCTTTACATGTGTTCTGAAAGCAAACTCTGGCACTTCCTTAACGTATTCAGCGATAATTTCTGGACGCTCTGGACGAGGTCCTACCACTGACATATCGCCAAGGAATATATTGAAGAACTGTGGAAGCTCATCAATTCTTGTGGCACGAATAAAGTGACCGATAGGTGTAATTCTGTCATCATTTACGCTGGCAAGACGAGCCTTGCCATCCTTCTCGGCATCCATAATCATGGAACGGAACTTCATGATTTTGTATTCCTTTCCACCGATGGTGCAGCGTGTCTGTTTATAAAGTGCTGGTCCGCCATCGTATTTGTGGATAAGTATAGCTGTAACAAGCATAATTGGAGAAGTAAGGATAATTCCAATACCTGAAATTACAATATCTCCTGCACGCTTGATTGCTGCTGATATTCCGTCCATTCCCACATTCTTGCAAAGGTAAAGTGGTGTATCGAAAAGATTTACCTCATCAGAACCCTTGATAAGAATATCTGAAATCTTTGGTGTAAAATATACTCTCTTGCCTGTAGCAAAGCATGCCTTGATAATATCGTTTCTTGTCTCTGCTGGTACGTCGTTGATAAGCACAGCATCATAATTATCAAGCTCTTTAGTAATCTTCTCGATTGGCTCTCTGCAGCTGATTTCACCAGTGATGCTGTACTTGTCAGCACGCTGATTCATCTTCCAAACCAAATCATTCTCATACCCGCCAAAAATATTGAGGATAGAAAATGGTGGGAAAATCTTTCTGTAAATCTTTGTACTGAAATAAGTAACAAACAGCACTGCCACTGCATCTGCCACCGTAAGTACGATTACATAAGCAAGTGTAATCCACATCAATGCTTTGATTCTTGTCATCAAAATCAAAATGAAGAATTCCAAAACATTTACAAGTCCCATAGCAATAGCCTGTGACATGGTAAGGATAGAAATACGTCCTGTACCAATGCCAAAGCCCTTGAAGGTATTAATCATCAAGATGGTGAGAACCATATAAAGTCCTATCATCAGATAATTTCCTTTGCCAAGGAATCGTGTGTATGGATTCATAAGGTACTGAAATCTCATGTACCACATAACGCCAAAGAGCGTGGCTAGTACTACTACTAAAACCACGCTACTTACGAAGCGGAATAATTTTTTGTTTGTCTCTATCGTATTTGTATTATTCATATAATCTTTCCATTAGAAGAACGATTTATTCATATCTACGTGACCCTTAATACCAGGTACTGAACCCTTTGATGAATACTGCCACATTGAATACTTACCACTGTAAGTACAAGATGTGTTGTACTGTGCAATCCAGATGTATGCAGAACCGTTGATTCCGCCTGCATTCATTCTCTTATTCATCCAGTTCTTACTGCAGTATACACCGGCCTTGTAGCCTGATGACTGAACTGTAGATATAAAGGCATTTGCGATAGCTGTACGCTGTGCAGCCGATAAACCGCCGCCTCTTGCTGTGTCTTCCATATCTATAAAGATTGGATATGCGCATCCTCCTGCACTGTTTGCCATAGCAACAGCCATAGATGCTTCCTGAACAGCCTCTGCCTCGTTGACAGCACGTGAGAAGATGTAAACACCTGTCGCTACGCCTGCCGCCTTGGCACCCTTCATGTTCTTGTAGAAATATGGGTCCTCGTGAAGCTGTCCATCAGTCTGTCCACGGTATCCGCAACGGATAATTGCGAAGCTGACAGCTGACTTAGCCTGATTCCAATCAATATTTCCTTGATACTTGGAAACATCGATACCGTTACCCTTTACGAGAAGGCCTCCGTCAGGACCAAAGTTGTACTTAACACCCTGAATTACCTGCTCACCTGTAACCTTGTTTCCGTTCTTATCGAAGAAATAGCTTACGCCATTAATTGACTGCCATCCATAATATGCATATGTTGGAGCCTTGAAGTAGAAAGTCTTGTCTGCTGCAAAATCTGCTGCTGTAGCAGGCTTTGTAAGAGCCTCATCAAGGAAAAGCTCGTGACCTTCCTTATCCTTAAGTCTTTCTGTAGATGCTGTGCCATAGCCTGAAACTGTGTAGGTAACGCTAAGCTTTTCAGCATCTGTAGCTGCAATCTTATCACTCCAGACTGGTACACCTGCAAGTGTGTAATCTCCATCCTTTGTAACTGTAAATGTGCCCTTGCCATCCTTCATTGTGACAGCTGTTCCATTTACTGTTACTGAACCAACATTTGCTGTAGCTGTGATTGTAAACACACCATTAGAGTAACTCATATCAAGTGAAGCTTTTTCCTCTGTAGCTGTGTTTGCAGCTATTCTCTTTCCAATTTTAGCAGCCATGAATCTGTTGATATTCATGGAAACTGCTAATGGACGATTTGTATAGAACCATGCTGCATCATCCTGTGGAGTAGGAGTTGGATCCTGTGAAGGTGATGGCGAAGCTGTTGGTGCCTTTGTAGGCTCCACTGTTGGCTCCTTAGTTGGTTCTTTAGTAGGTTCTGCTGTTGGCTCCGGTGTAGATGTTGGAGACGGAGTAGCAGTAGGACTTGGTGTAGCTGTTGGACTTGGGCTAACACTTGGTGTTGTAGTTGGACTAGGTGATGGCTCATTCTTCTTATACTTGAACTCAATAGTCTTGTCCTTATCAGCCTTTACCGTCTGCTGCTTATCTGAAGTAAGTGTATAACCATCAAATGTCTTAGCTTCAAATGTTTTATCTGTATTCTGTGGAACGGCTACTGTTTCTTTGCCAAGCTCCTTATCATCTGCTTTATATATAACAGTGATATTGAAGTTCTTAACTTCCTGCTTAAGCTTATGAACTACAGAAGTTACGCCATTGCCCTTCTTAGTAGCCTTACTTGAGCCCTTTGTAGACTTAGGCGCTGCAATTTCAGAGCCCTTAATTCCCTTGGCTGAGCCGCCGTTTTCAACCTTGCTTGAAGCTACATACTCCACGGTATCCTTAAGAACCGCCTCAACAGGAGCTGCTTCCTTAGGCTGATTATCCTCGGCTGCCACATCCTTCTTAATCTGCTTTTTGATTTCCTTCTGAACCTTGAATTCTACTTTATCCTTTACATTAACTGTAGGTGCAAAATCTGTAGGCTCATAAATCTCCTGATTATCAAAATCATACATGAGGCAGGCTACATAATCGCCTGGCTCCATGTCTTTCTCAGAAATAACACCATCCTGATCATCATCAGTGTAGATGGTTCCTTCTACCTGCTTTACAGCCATAGCATATGACTGAATAGCACTTTCCTTATCGAGAATAAGCTGATAAAGTGGGTCATCCTTGATGCGACCCTTCTGAGTATCAACAACTTCTCCATTCTCGTCAGTTACTGTAATATCTACATTTCTTGATTCGAGTAAGGCAAGAATCTTTTCTGAATCAGATTGTGCTGTCTCCTCAGTAGATTCCTCTGTTGTCTCTTCTTTAACTTCTTCAGTATCTTCTGCCTCTTCTGTACCTAAAGCTCCGCCAGCCATCTCCTTGATGTCTGCATCAATCTTCTTTATCTCATCGATAGAGCTCTGAAGATTCTCTGCGTCGGATGGCTTGATAAGCTTAATCTGGAAAGGCACACCTGTGATAGCGTTGTCTTCTGTATCTGAAATGTAAATTGTTAAATCCTTTTCAAGGGATTCACTTGTGAGGACTATGTTCTTGAAAGCTGGAATGTAGACATCCTCGGCTGCTGCCTCTTCTTCTACTTCCACCTCTTCAACTACCTCTTCTGGTGCGACGTCATCATTTAAGATTGCATAAATTCCTGCTCCGCCAGCACCGAGTGCAGATGCGCCCACAACAGCAGCCAAAGCAATTCTAGCTACCTTATTTGTGGCAAAGAAAAACCTTATGCCCTCAATTATTCCTCTCATATTCATCATCTCCCAAAACTTCTAGTCTAATCGATGTTGTCGTTAAACCAATTATTTTCCTGAATACATATCGTTATAGTACTTCTGATAATCACCAGATGTTACATTCTTCATCCAATCCTCGTGCTCAAAGAACCAAGCGATAGTCTTCTTGATACCTTCCTCGAAGCATGTCTCTGGATACCAGCCGATTTCAGCCTTAATCTTGTCTGGTGCGATAGCATATCTTCTATCATGACCCTTACGGTCTGTAACGTACTTAATAAGCTTCTCTGAAACAAGCTCCTTACGTGGGTCTCCCTCTGGAAGCATCTCCTGAAGTGTATCAAGGATGATGTGGATAATCTGGATGTTCTGTTTCTCGTTGTGACCACCGATATTGTATGTCTCGAAGAGCTTGCCCTGCTCCTGAACCATATCGATTCCCTTAGCGTGATCCTCTACATAGAGCCAGTCACGTACGTTCTTTCCGTCACCATATACTGGAAGATCCTTGCCCTGAAGCGCATTGTTGATAATAAGTGGAATGAGCTTCTCTGGGAACTGGTAAGGGCCATAATTGTTAGAGCAGTTTGTAATGTTTGCAGGGAACTTGTAAGTATCCATGTAAGCCTTTACAAGCATGTCTGAGCTAGCCTTTGAAGCTGAGTATGGTGAATGTGGATCGTATGGTGTTGTCTCATAGAAGAATGCGTTATCATCATCTGGAAGTGATCCGTAAACTTCGTCTGTAGAAACGTGAAGGAACTTCTTTCCTTCCTTGAATGAACCATCCTCGAGCTCCCAAGCTTCCTTGGCGCAGTTAAGCATTACAGCTGTACCAAGTACGTTTGTCTGAACGAAAACCTCAGGGTTTACGATTGAACGGTCTACGTGTGACTCAGCTGCAAAGTGAACTACACGGTCGATATCGTTCTCCTGGAAGATCTTTCTGATAGCTTCCTTATCGCAGATATCAGCCTTTACAAATGTGTAGTTATCGCGGTTCTCGATGTCCTTAAGGTTCTCGAGGTTACCTGCGTATGTAAGCTTATCAACGTTGATGATTCTAATCTCGTTGTCATACTTCTTAAACATGTAGTGAATGTAATTTGAGCCGATGAATCCCGCTCCACCTGTTACTAAATAAGTTCTCATTTCTTATTAATCCTTTCTCTCTCCTTTAACATTCATAATCCTTATATTACTTTATTCTCTTAGCTTAAAATACTAAAGAATTCTAAAGAATTATGAATCTTAGGGTATTTATACATAGTCTTTTGCTTTTGCTATTAATCTATTATACGCAGAGAATAAACTGCGGATAGATGCTCTTGTGATGTTAGAGCTTACGCCAACACCGAATGTTGTGTTGCCATGACGCTCATCACGCATTTCAATGTATGCTGCAGCCTTAGCTCCAGAACCCTGTGACTGAGCAAGTGTATGCTCTGTGTAGTCGATGAGTGTAAACTCAAGCTCTGGTATGCACTGCTTGATTGCAAGCTTAACAGCATCGATAGGTCCGTTTCCTTCTGCCTCTGAATGGAACTTCTCACCATTGTAGCTGAAGTCGAGAACTGCAACTGTATCGTCTGTGTCCTTGCTATCCTGAATAACAACGTATTCAAGTGTAAGTGGCTCCTTGTTCTCAAGATACTGAGACTTGAATGCCTCCATAATACGCTGTGGTGTAACCTCGCCGCCCTGCTTTTCAGAAATGTACTGAACAACATCGGCGAACTCACGCTGCATCTTCTTTGGAAGCTTGTAGCCGTATACTGTATCCATAACAAAGGCTACGCCACCCTTGCCAGACTGGCTGTTGATACGAACCACTGGCTCGTACATACGTCCGATATCTGCAGGATCGATTGGAAGATATGGAACCTCCCAGTACATGTTCTGACGATCCTTCATAGCGCGGACGCCCTTATTTATAGCATCCTGGTGTGAACCAGAGAATGCTGTAAACACAAGCTCACCTGCATATGGGTGTCTTGCATCTGTAGGCATTTTGGTAACTCGCTCACAAACCTCAACGATTTCTTTAATATCCTCAAGGTGAAGCTCTGGGTTAACACCCTGTGAGAACATATTGTAAGCGATTGTAAGAATATCTACGTTACCAGTACGCTCACCGTTTCCAAGAAGTGTTCCCTCTACACGGTCTGCGCCTGCAAGAAGTCCAAGCTCTGTAATAGCAACACCTGTACCTCTGTCGTTATGTGGATGAATTGAAAGGATGATGTTTTCTCTGTCCTTGAAGTGTGTGCTCATCCACTCAATCTGGTCTGCGTAAACATTTGGTGTATTCATCTCAACAGTTGCAGGAAGATTAAAGATGATTGGTGCATCTGTTGCTTTGTTCCATGTATCCTGCACTGCTGTACAAATATCAAGTGCAAACTCAACCTCTGTACCTGTAAATGATTCTGGTGAATACTCCAACTGTAAATTTCCATCGAAGCGGTCCAGACGGTCTTTTACCATCTGTGTACCCTTCTTTGCAATCTCAATGATCTCTTCCTTTTCAGCATTGAAAACAACATCACGCTGAAGAGTAGATGTGGAATTGTAAATATGGAAAATTACATTTTTGATACCCTTGATTGCCTCAAAGGTACGGTCAATTAATTCTTCTCTACACTGAGAAAGTACCTGAACCTTTACATCATCAGGAATCTTATTCTCAGCGACAAGCTGTCTTAAAAAGTCAAATTCTATCTGGCTGGCTGCGGGAAAGCCAATTTCAATCTCTTTAAAGCCTAGCTTAATTAGGAGGTCGAATAGTTCCATTTTTTCGTCAACCGACATTGGTTCGACGAGAGCCTGATTACCGTCACGTAGGTCAACTGAGCACCAAATTGGAGCTTTTGTGATCTGCTTTTCAGGCCATGTACGCTCTGGAAACTGTAACACTGGGTTCGCTTTGTAACGCTTGTAGTTCAACATTATTCTGTCCTCCTAATATATCTCTCGCCTGTTACGGTAACAAGCCATATGATTTCTACACTCAGCTATAGAAAGCTTCGCTTAAGAAATATATGAGCTTGTCTCCTACAGGCTATTTTTACTACTCTCCTAATCCTGCTTCAATTGAACTAACGAGATCTGCTAAAGCATCTATCTCGTCTGCCCCATCGCAGCATATCTCAACTTCTTCACCACTCTTAACACATGCACCAAGTACACTTAATACTGACTTTGCATTTGCTTCGTAGTTGTCACTTGTGTGAAAAGTGACTTTACACCCATATTTCATGGCTATCTCGCAAAGTAGTCCCGCTGGTCTCAGGTGCAAACCTGTGGCATTCTTAATCTTTACTTTTTGTGAAACCATATCTATTCTCTAAAATCCCAAAAATCCCCAATTACAACATTGTGCTTGTGATTAACTCCGCTAACGCTTTAGCATCGTTCTCAATCTCTGCCTGATCCTTGCCCTCAATCATAACACGAACAAGTGGCTCTGTGCCTGATGGGCGGATAAGTACACGACCTTCTCCTGCGAACTTTTTTTCAAGCTCTGCGATTGCTGCTGCAATCTCAGGATACTCCATGTAGCTTTCCTTCTTGTGGTTTGGCACCTTTGCATTTACAAGTGCCTGTGGCAATACATCCATGATAGATGCAAGCTCTGAAAGTGACTTCTTTGTCTCCACAAGAACACGAAGAAGGTGAAGTGCTGAAAGAAGTCCATCACCTGTGGTGTTGTCGTCTAAGAAGATAACGTGACCACTCTGCTCGCCTCCGATATTGTAACCCTTAGCAAGCATGTTCTCTAATACATATCTATCGCCTACCTTAGTCACCTCTACATTGATGCCCTGTTCCTTTGCCATAAGTGTGAAACCAAGGTTTGTCATTACTGTAACAACGCAGGTATCCTTCTTAAGAGTACCCTTGTCCTTCATATGCTTGGCGCAGATAGCCATAATCTGGTCGCCATCTACAAGGCGTCCCTTCTCATCTACCGCAAGCATTCTGTCGGCATCACCATCGAAGGCGAGACCGATCTGTGCATTCTCAGCAACAACGCGAGCTCTAAGCTCGTCCATGTGAGTACTTCCGCAGTTGCTGTTGATGTTTGTTCCATCTGGATTGTTGTGAAGAGTAATAAGCTCTGCGCCCATCTCTGAAAGACAAGCAACGCTTGTGCGATAAGAAGCACCCTCTGCACAGTCGATAACAATCTTTAATCCTGATAAATCAAGTGGAACTGTCTTCTTAAGGAAATCTACATACTCGCGACCAAGGTCGAAACGATACTCAATCTTTCCAATCTCTGCGCCAGTAGGAAGGCTTACGCCCTTCATATCTGCTTCAATAAGAGCCTGAATTTCATCCTCAAGCTCATCTGAAAGCTTGAAGCCATCTCCATTGAAGAACTTGATTCCGTTAAACTCCATTGGGTTATGGCTGGCTGAAATAACAACTCCCGCATCAACCTTGTGCTTACGAGTAAGGTAAGCAATTGCAGGTGTTGGAAGTACTCCAACATAAACTGCGTTAGCGCCTACTGAGCAGATACCTGCCATAAGTGCAGATGCAAGCATTGTACCAGAAATACGTGTGTCGCATCCTACGATGATTGTAGGCTGGTGGCTTGCCTCCTTAGTAAGCACATAAGCTCCTGCCTGTCCAAGTGAGCGAGCAAGCTCTATTGTAAGCTCAGAGCCAGCTACTCCTCTGACTCCGTCTGTTCCAAATAATCTTCCCATTATTATTAATCCTCATTTCTTTTTCTTCACTGTAATCAAATATTATTCTTTCTTTGCTTCGATTACTGTGACTGTAACTGATGTATTCTGTACGGTGATTCCCTCAAGGTTCTCAAATTGTAAAACTGCATTCTGACCTTCGCCAACGCTGAGATTAGAGCAATCAATGTAGCCCTTAACATCCTCAGCCTTTAGACCGGCTAAAGCACTTTCACTTCCAAATACATCAACAGTAATTTTTTCTACATCCAACGAAACTGCCAGTCCCTCAGGAACATTTCTAAGTTCTATGTTCTCTGCCGGCACAGTAATCGTAGACGCTGTTTCATTAGCCATAGTGACATAGATAGCAACCTTAGAAGAGGTGCCCTCTGCCAGCTGAACACCATCCGGTAGATAAGCTGAAATATCTACTGATGTGGTGAATGAGCCTGTAAGGTTCGACAGATTGATAACTGTTTCTGGAATGGTGATGTTGCTCACTTCATTAAGTGCGCTAGGTTCACCAATAATCATTACAGATGCTGGATCTGTCTTTATACTTCCAAGGGTAAGCTCAGGCGACAGGATGCCGCTGGTCTTAACCACTATGTCTGCTGCCTTCGTATTTACGAATGAAACACTGACGCTGACTGTAGATACTGACATATTAAGTGAAGATGTATCTACTACTTCGCCCTTTGCATCGTAAAACTTCGGAATAACGTTTTCTGTGAAGTTGCTTGTAACACCTGTGATGTTTGCAGAAGCAACAACAGATTCTATCTTATTAACAATATCCTGTGGACCCGTAACAGTAATGACTGTAGGGCTGCAGGTCACTTCTTCTACTGCAAGCTCAGGCTCCAAATCACCAGTAGTCTGTGCGTTAATTAGGAATCTCTCTGTAGTAAGATCCTTAAGATTTACATAGAGATAATTCTGACGGCTGGAAATAGTAATGTAGTTAACATATGACTTCGCTGCAATTGTAACAGGCACACGCTCACTGTTTTCCAGATTGTTCATATCAGCTACAGCAGAGAAATCTGAAGGCGAAAGCTTTTCAATGATAGAACGCTTTGCCGTAACTCGGAAGCTGACTGTATTAACGCCATCCTTGATTTCGTAAAGCTTACCAGCCTGAGTAAGCACATCCTCGTTGGTAACTGTAACAACCGACGTGAATGTTCTTGTCTGCTTAGGATCATCGATGTTTACCACAACAAGCCATAGCAGGAATGAGAATATGATAGCTAAAATTTTTAATCCTACGTCCTTGGTGAGGGCATTAATTATTTTCTGCTGCATTTATTTGCCCTCCTTTTCAGTTTTTGTGAAAGCCTCAACTGCTTCTTCAGGATTCTGGAGACGCTTAAGCTCTGCAATAAGCTCGTCTTCCTTTACATCACGAACGATGCGTCCTTCACGAGCATAAGAAACTGTTCCAGTCTCTTCGGAAACAACAATGGTGAGTGAATCAGATACCTCACTGATACCAACTGCCGCTCTGTGTCTGGTTCCAAGGTCCTTTGAAAGGGCCATGTTATCAGAAAGTGGCAGATAGCATGTAGCTGAAACAACTCTGTCTCCGCGGACGATAACCGCTCCATCATGAAGAGGAGTGTTCTTTTCAAATATATTGATAAGCAGCTGTCTGCTGACTACTGCATCAATGCCAATACCTGTACGCTCAAACTCTGTAAGCTGCATATCCTTTTCTACAACGATAAGTGCACCTGTCTTAACTGCCCCCATTTCATAGCAGGCTGTAACAAGACCAACGATAGTAGAATCGTCAAATTTCTTGGCACCAGTCTTTAAAATATTCCACGTGAACAGAGATGTGATCTTACGACGACCAATCTGCTCCAGTGCTCGACGAAGCTCTGGTTGGAATACCACGATAAGCACCGTCACTGCAACTGAAACCAGCTTCTCGCCTAACCACAAAATGGTGTTCATCTGGAAAACAGCTGCCACCAGGAAAAACAGCATGATAATCAGCACACCTCGGATAAGCATCCAGACGCGGCTGTTCTTAACCCAAACCAACAGGTGGTACATAAAATATGCAATTATAAAAACCTCGATTACATCTGTGATGGAAACATCTGGAATATTTACATTGAAATAGTCATCGATGAATGCATCTACAGCGTTTACAAAATCAACCACCGAATTCCTTCCTTCTACCCTATACGGGATGTTTTATATTTTCTTTACTTCTTTGTCTTCTTCTGCAATTCGAATCTTTGGAACCGCTGTAACATAGTAGTAATAATCGTCATCCTCAAACTGAACCTTCTCAATTCTTGAGTAGTCCAAATCCAATACAAAATAATTCAAGATAAAACCTACCGCAAATACGATAATGTTTCCTAAGATGAGCCCTGGAATTGCGCCCTTCTGGCTGGCGAGAAGATATCCTGCAAGCATGATGATAAATTCAACAGCAACACCAGCTGCATTTGCTATCATCCAGGACATATTTATGCTGGCCTGGCGTAGCATATAAACCACCAAAAACATGGCAACCATGGCGATGATGAAGAACCAGAACAGGCGGTTCTGCAACATCTGCTCCTGAATCAGTGAAAATACTGAAACATCGGAAGTCTCATCCACAATCGCAGTAGTATTATCCTTAATAACATGGAGATAAAACGCGATAACTGAGCCACAAATAACCGATGTGAGCTCGTTAATATTTGACATCAGGCCTGCGCCCAACGACATGACATATGGCGCGCCAAAGGAATAGCAGATTGGCACTGTAACCATATTAGACGTAACTTTGCTTCTAAAATAAGCACAAACAAGGTAACCCACTACCACCATACCAAGCGCCACAACAGCAACCATTGGTGAAAGTGAGACTAAATCTATAAGTAATACAATTGTAAGAACGAGCGACACACCCTGAATAGGGAAAAATGCGCAGATGATAGCGATAATAATAGAAACCCAAAGCTGACTCACATGCTTGTTATGACCAAAATTGGCTCTGATACACATGAGACCTACAAATGCCACAAGGGCACTCCATATTTTTAAGAAAAGCATTTCGCGAGAAAGTACAAATCTTCGTATATCATCTCGTAATCTAATAAAAGCGTTCATTTAGAATTCCTCTAGTCCTTTTTTATCGTCGTAATCTCTGGCAAGAAATGGCTTAGTCTGCTGCATCTCTGCCTCGTACATATGATTAAGCTTTGAGTATTTAACTCCAAGCTCCTTGATAAGGCGTTTGCCGCGTTTGTAACGCTTGCTTGCCCGTGCTCTGGCCGAATGCACATGAATAATTATGTAGGCCGCGTAAACTAACAGCCCTGCCAAAGCTATCATTAATATGTACATAGTTGTGATATTCTCAAGAACGTTGCTAACCAGATATAAAACAATGGCTGCATATATAACACCGTAGAAGAGAGTGCCTGCAATGAAGCCTCCCCAGCCGTGAAGTGCAATATATTCTTTTTTCGAATAGCGAAGCATTGGCTGGTATTCAGGGCCCATTTCCTTCTCGAAAATGGCCATGACAGTCATATGCCTAACGCGCTCTTCATTTATCATAAACAATTATCCTCTGTCTTCTACACCTAGTAATTCAGAATCAGTATAGCATAAACAGTTTCTAAAAAAAACACCTACCGGCGAATGCCGGCAGGTGTATGTATAGTTTTAGTTTATTACTGGATAAAACGCATCTTATTTTCTTTTTTAGGTTTCTGTACAGGTGGTGGAGCCTGTGGTTTTTCAATAGACTTAGCCAAAGCGTCAGCCGTCTTATTCTTACAGTTCTCACAATACTTACCCGTTCTGATAGTTGCTCCGCAAATCTCACACTCGATACCAACTGGAGAATCATCGGCAAACTGAAGGCGCTCTTCACGAATCCACTGGCGAATCTGCTGTGGTGTTACTTCATTAGCTTCAGAAATTTCCTGAATATTGGCACGAGGATTCTCTCTGATGTATTCCTTTGTATTCTGGAACTTTTTCTCAAGATCCGCGCGGCAAGCCTCGCAAATATTAGGGCCGCCTAAATAATTATATAACCTTCCACAAGTTTTACAGTTACGCACCTCCATAGATGATACCTCCTAATTTACTGCACCTCTCCGATGCAGACACACATGCCATAAACCTGGTCTATTCCCCCTTGCTTAAGCACTTTAGCGACCTCATCCATTGTTGTTCCAGTTGTGTAAATATCATCAACTAATAGCACTTTTCTAAATTGTACATCATTTTTCGTCAAACTAAAAGCTTTTAACAGATTTTTCTTTCTTTTTAAAGCATTTAACTGTTTCATTGCCTCAGTATCTTTATCTCGTTGCACAATTTCTTCTGCCACCGGAATCCCTGTAACCTGACTTAAAGCCTGGGCAAACACTGCCGCCTGGTTATATCCACGGCGTTTTTCCTTTGGCTTATACATAGGAACGGGAACAATTGCCTCTATCCCCTTTTCGTTAATCCAGTTTCTATAATAATGAAGGGCGTGGGCAGCAAAGGTCATTGCATAGCATCTTCTATTTCCATATTTAAATCGATACATGGCATCCTTCATATCTCCCGCATACTGATAGATTGCCCTGTTTTGAATAAAAGCCCTGGTCGCGCCCTGACAGTCCTTACAATATTCTACCCTGTCATCCGCCAGTGGCGTGCCACATTTCATACAGAACACTGGCCCCACCAGCTTCACTTTTTTACTGCAGGAGGCGCAAAAACCCATTTCTTTTTCTATTTTTAATAAAACTTTGTCACAAGCCACGCATCGTTTTGGATACAATACACCTAACAAGGGGGCTATAATACCTTTTATATGTAAATACATTCAATACTCCTTGAAAAAAATAAATTACTGCATATATAATCAAGATGTTACTGTGAATAGTAACAACAATTAAAAAAAGGAATTTTAATATGAAGAAACGATTTTTAAGTTTGATTTTAATAGCAACCATGGCATTTTCCATGACCGCATGTGGAAAAAAGACTGACTCGCAGCCTGCTAATGAGGTAAAAGATGAATCAGATAATGATTCGTATTGCTATAATATATCAGCACTTTTATCAGAAGACAATACCTATAATCAGGTTTTATTACAGGGCTTTACAGATTGCCTTACAGACTACCTTGGCCAGCAGCATTTCAAAATTTCCACTGCTACTGTTGATGAAGAGAACACCAGTGATATGCTTACAGCCCGTGCTATTTCAAAATCACCAGATATGATTTTCACAGCCGGTAAATCCACTCTTCTTTCTGCTAAATCAGGTACAGATATTATTCCAATCGTTGCCACAGGCATCATCGATTTCAAGGGTACCCTTCGAATCGCCAGCCTTAATGGTAAGTCTTGGGACAAGACTACTGGCACAAATGTTACTGGTGTCAGCAGCAAGCCTAGCATTGTCGATCAGGTTTCACTCATGATTGAGGCCACTAAGGATTTACAGACTGTTGGTATTCTTTTCTCAGCTGAGGATACAGATGCCATTTACCAGAACGAAATCTTCGAAGCATACTTAAACCAGGCAGGTATCCCTTGGAAGGAGTATTTAATCCCTTCTCCTGCGGACACCACTGTCAACAACGAGGACCAGAATTCCACTGCTCTCTCAGCCAGCAAATATGTTGCATTCTCAGCTAAGCAGGGTATGGACAACATGGTTGTGTCTCTTGGAGAGACTGATGAGGATCCAGGTCTTAACTCTACTTCATCTACACGAGTTGCTTTAGTTTCTGAATTCTGGACAGGCGGCAAGGTTCTTCCAGCTACTGAAACAGAAGCTGAGGAAGATGATGCATCTAACGCTACCGAAGAAAAGGCTTCAAAAGATAACAAGACTTCAAAGGCTTCAGAGGATGAGGAGGAAGCTGCTCCTACTCTTGAAGAGCTTATTACAGAAGTTTGCAGTGAGTGTTCTGCCATCTATATTCCTTTCGGCAGCTCGCTTTCAGGCGAGATGGATATTATCGGAGATATTACAACAAAAGCTGGTGTCACTGTAGTTGCTGGTGATACAGAAGTTGGGAAAAATACACTTGTTACACTTTTCCAGGATCCTTACACACTAGGCTATGCCGCAGGTAAGAAGGCTGTTAAGGTGTTTAACGGTGATGAGATTTCTTCTATTAAGATTGGTTCAGGTGATTCTGATGACGCTGTAAAGCTCTACAATGGAGCTATCGCAGAGAAGTTCGAGATGGAATTTCCAAAGTCATTCAAGGAGATTAACGAATTCATTGATACTTATGAGTACGGCAGCACCACAACAAGATATCAGGCTTCGGGGGAAGAATAATTCATGATTTTACATGTAATCAAATCCAACATTTATTCCGGTGCGGAAAATGTTGTATGTAAAATAATCAACGGGCTTTCAGACAAGGAGGAGTTCATTTATATGGCTCCTCACGGCCCTATTGAAGACAAGCTCAAATCTATCGGTCTCTATGATTGCTACTACGGCATCGATAAGCTTGATGTAGCTACTATCAAAGCAGCTGTAGATAAGTTTCATCCTACAGCACTCCACGCTCACGATTTCACCGCCAGCGTTCTTTGCGGCCTTGCTGTAAAGGGCAAGATTCCAGTGATTTCACATCTACACTGCAATCCGCTATGGCTTAAAAATCCATTACATCCAAATACAATTTCATATCTGTTTGCAAGCAGATGGTTCAGCCAGATTATCACTGTTTCAGAGGCTGTTGAGAAGGAATATTGCTATTCTTCTAAATTGAAGTGTCCTGTAAATGTGCTTGGCAATCCATTTTCTGCACAGACTGTTTTGGATGCAGCTGGCGATTCTGATGATGAATTTGTTTCAGATTTGCTTTATGTAGGACGCTTCAATCCAGCCAAGAATCCTCTTGGCGCCATCAAGATTTTCGAAGCCCTTCCTAATAGAGATAATCTCATCTTTAGAATGGTAGGCAACGGAGAGCTTCTCGATGAATGTAAGGAATACGCCGCAAGTCACGGTTTATCCATAAGCTTTGAAGGCTTCCAGGACAACGTTTACAAATACATGAAGAACACTAAGGTTCTTCTGATGCCATCTATCTTCGAAGGCTTCGGGCTAGTAGCTCTTGAATCCATGACCCTCGGCATCCCTGTTGTCTGCTCCGGAGTCGGCGGCCTCCCAGGCATCGTAAACGACACCTGCGGCTACATATGTAACGAAACATCAGAATACGTAGATGCGATTAGCTCGTTACTCTCCGATTCGTCGTTATATAGCTCCAAATCAGAATCTGCGATTATCAAATCCTCAACGTTTGATAACTTATCAAGTTATCTAGAAAACATTTTATCTTTATACAAGAAATTACGATAGGCTAGTAGGTATCAATCTCTAAGTAATACTTAAGCGAGGCTTTCTTCAGCCGAGCGGAGTATTATCTTAGGATTGAGACCGTAACTAGCCTTTTATTATCTAAGGCTTGAGAGCGTAACCAACTTTTTCTATTTCTATATCTAGCGTAATTGTCTGAAAATATTACAGAATCTAGTATGTTTACAGATTTTTATTTGTATGGTATTATGATAGTAGCTATAAGTATCGATATCTATGTCCCGGCTTAGGCAAAGGATTGTCGAAGGTTATTTTATCAAGGAAGAAAGGAGGGACGTCTCATGGCACGCATCGACGCAGCGTACAACTATTTCATGACTACCTATGGCCAAAACATAGGCTCTCGTTATGAATCCCATAAGAAAAGTGAGTTACGCGACACATACAATAAAATAGTGAAAGCCAATAAGGACGCTCCTCTGTACAAGATAAAGGACACAGAGGACATGGGTCAGTTTGCGATTGATATCAAAGAGAACGCTAACTCTATGTCGATGTCTGTTTCTAATCTCTCTTCTGCCGGCGATAGCATCGAAGATATCCTTAACAAGCGAATCGCTTCATCTTCTAATCCAGGTTCAGTCGACGCAAAATTTGTCGGTGACGAATCTACCCCAGCAGATGATTTCACGATAGACGTTAGGTCACTAGCCACTCCACAGGTTAACATGGGCAACTTCCTTCCTGCAGATGGGCATAACTTCGAGGAAGGTCAGTATTCATTTGATTTGGATATTAAGAATCATTCTTATGAATTCCAGTTCAACGTTAATGCTGGCGAGCCTAACCAGTCAGTTCAGCAAAAGATTATCCGTCTGATTAACAGCTCTGATGTTGGATTAAACGCATCACTGATGACCAGCAGCAATGGAGAGAATGCTATACAGATTACATCCAAGGCCACAGGCCTTCCAGAAGGCAACACTACTCTCTTCAATATTTCATCTAATATTTCTTGGAAAGAGCTGAATCTACTTGGTATAGACAGAACTATTCAGGAGCCAGTTAATTCCGACTTTACATTAAACGGTGTTGACCACTCATCTATGTCCAATACCTTCACCGTTAACAAAGCTTATGAGCTCACACTAAAAGCACCTTCCAATGGAGAGGTCACAGTAGGACTTATGAACGATACAGAAGCCCTTACCGATGGTGTCAGCCAGCTGCTTACCAGCTACAACGGAATGATTAACATAGGCTTGAAATACAACGGCATTCATCAGAATCGTACTCTTTTAAATGAGATTTCTTCTATTGCAAAGGGTATGCAAAGCAGCCTTGAGTATGCAGGTATCCACATCGACGAAGTTGGGCACCTCATTCTTAACGAAGCTCAGCTTTCAGAGATTATAAACAGTGAAGACAGAGCTGAAGCCTTCACAGTTCTCAATGAATTAAAAGCAGCCATCAGCAGGGCAGCCTCAAAGGCTTCCATTAATCCGATGGCTTACGTTGATAAAGCTATTGTAGAATATAAGAATCCTGGAAAGAGCCTGTCGGCACCATATGCCACAAGCGCTTACTCAGGAATGTTAATGAACTATGGATTATAAAAAGGGGCGTTCACTTCACATCGGAACGGCCCCTTTTTATTACTTTTATTTTATTGTTTTTATTCTATTGTTAGTTTGCTATAGAGCTGCCCCTTGGCAGCTTCTTTTGTTGCGAATGGTCCTGGAATCACATTTAAGCTGCGATGATTTCCAAGGTAATCACTATCGAATGTGATAGGCGTTCCGTCAGCATTTTCAAATCTCTGTTGAGGTTCAAATGCTTTTCCCAAAACATCTGAAGATATCATTCCAGCGCTGAAGTCGCCCAAAACTTCATAAATATTTGTATCAAGGAAATAGCTTCCATCCTTTTCCACAACATCTACATGCACCTTCTTTGAATCATCAACAAAGAAATTCTTCTCCTTTTTCCAGCTCTTTGCTCCTTCAAAATAAGCGTTTCCATCAATCCATACCGGAAGATGTGAGAAATGATATGGATCATGCTTCATCATGTTAGGATGCTCTTCTTCCATATCAAACTGTGGCAACCATTCATCATACGTAGGATACTCGTCAAAACAATCTGTTCCTACCTTTCTGTTCTCCACATACTTTTTATCTGGCTGTGAATCATTCAAAAGAACAAGGTCATCTGAAGGCCATTTTTGAATGAAAATATTATTGTAAATACGGTCGTCTCCGTGGAGTATAGTCATAAATCCCATAACCTCAGTTCTGTGAGGCATGTGATATGGTGTATATCTCCAGGTAGTGCCATCGCCAACCATGGTAAAAGCGCCAGCACAAAGGTTATGAACCATAGCCACACCCTGGGTTGCAATACGAAGTGATACATCAGATAACAACACGTTGTTATCAATAAGTGTAGGTCCATGGCTGACTTCCACAAATATATCCTGGCAGGTCATGCCACCCTCAAGCTGCTCTGCAAATTCCGGACGTTGATTGTCATGTAGTAGATTCTGAGTGATTCGTGTGCCCTGAGCTTCCCAATCACACCAGATACCCATAGTACAATGATGTATATGATTTCTTCTCATAATAACATCAATTGCCGCATGCATTTTTATTCCAGCAATCTCAGCACCACCAAGCTCCATCATGTTATTAATGTGATGAATATGGTTGTCTTCAATTATAGAAAATACGCCGCCCATACGACCAATTATTCCACCCTGCTCACAATGGTGAATATTGTTTCGACGTATGATGTGGCCACCAATTTTTTCTTTTAACCATCCATAATACTGACCGCGGCAGACAGAATCTCTTTCCATTTGAGTAGGACTCTTCACATGCTTTGTGGTATAGTAATTGCTATTTTCTGGATCAAAGTATCTTCCTACGCAAATTCCTGCACACTTACTTCCCCAAATCTCGCAATCTTCTATTATCCAGCCCTTGCTCCAGTGAGGGCTTATCATACCATCCTGATAAGCAGCAGGTGGTGCCCATGTAGTTGCTGCCTTGTTAATATTAAAGCCGCTGACTGTAATGAAGCCTACGCCCTCCTCCTGAGGCATGAAGCACTCACGTCTCACTGTAATTTCTACATTTTCATTATTAGGATTTGCACCACCAAAATTAGCATAGAATACTGTCTCATCTTTTTCATCGTCCTGTTTTGCAAACCATTTTTTCTTTGAGTTTTCAGGATCCCATGAGCACTCATAAACTTTTGCTTCCAGACATTCCTCCACACTTAATGCCTCGTAAAGTGCCATGTCATTTAACCATACACAGCCTGTGTGCTTGTTTGGTGTAGCAAAATACCAGTCACCATATACTAATGTGGTGTATGGATTATAACCGTTAAAGACACTATTCTTAACTGTTGCTGTCCATACATCACCCTTGTACTGAACCCATCCTGTCAATCTCTCAGCACCTGTAATAATAGCACCCAAAGGTTTTTCACTTTTATATACTATTCTATTATCTTCAGTGCCCGCATTTACAGGGTTTACATACTCTCTGTATGTTCCTGGTGCAACAATTACCTCATCACCAGGCTTTGCTATCTTAGCCGCCTCATTTATCCTGCGAAAAGGCAACTGCTTTGTTCCATTGCCATCGTGTTTTGCATTAGCATCTACATAAATTATCATAAAATTATTTCCCTCTTTCTTATAATGTCATTTATGATCTAGCCCTTAACCGCACCTGCCATCATACCCTTTACAAGCTTGTCCTGGAAAACGATGAACAGGATTATCATAGGTAAAACTGAAAGTGTCAAAACAGCAAGTATGATTGGAATATCCAGCGCATGCTCGCCCTTGAACTGTCCTAAAGCAAGCGGCAATGTCTTGTGGGACGCTGTCTGAAGAAGTGTATTGGCAAAAGCAAATTCATTCCATGTAGCAACACCATTGTATATTGCCAATGTAGATAGTCCCGGCTTTGAAAGAGGCAAAATAATACTGAAGAAATTACGGAAGCGGCCGCATCCATCAATCTCAGCCGACTCCTCCAACTCCTTAGGAATAGTCATCATAAATGCTGTCAAAATAAATACCGACATAGGCAACGCAAATGTAACATATGGTCCAATCAACGAGAATAAATTATCGTAAAGTCCCATATCTGTAGTCAATTTGAATACTGGAATAAGTGTAACGTGCATAGGTACTGACATCAGCGCCACAATACCAGCATAAATAATCCCACGAAAGCGGAACTTCATTCTAGCAAGTGGGTATGCTGCAAATGCTGAAATCAAAAGCATAAGCACCAGTGAAATCGCCACTACAATCACACTTCTAAAAAAGTATCCAAAGAATCCATGGGTTACAACTTCAACGTAGTTTAGAAAGTACCATGGATCAGGAAGATGAAAAACTCCCTGCTGAAGCATATCAAACTGTTTACGGAAGGAATTCAATACCATAAACACAAATGGTGTTAGTGTGAGAACCAACCAAAAACATGCCATTATGATTGCAATTGTCCATGCTATTACTGATTTTCTTTTTTCTTTTTTGTAATCAACTGTCTTAGTCTGCATATCAGTAATCCTCCTTAACTACGAATACCTTTTGGAATAATAGCGCAATGACTGTAATCAAAATAAACATTCCTGCAGCCACGCAAGAACCATAGCCCATATTAAACTGCTGGAATGACAGCTTATACATATAGGTTGCCATCAACTCTGTTGAATTGACAGGACCTCCCTGAGTTAAATTCCAAATCAAATCGAAGTACTTGAGTGAACCAATAAGCGACATTGTGCAAGCTGTCTTAAAGATAGGTCCAAGTAATGGTATTGCAATCAGTCTCACATACTGACCTCTTGTAGCTCCATCGATAATTGCTGCCTCATAAATAGTGGTATCAATATTTCCGTAACCTGCCATAAAATAAACCATATAGAACGGTGTATACTGCCATGCCATTACACCAATTACAGCAAATAGTGCATGTGGCGATCTTCCCAATAAATCTATGGTAACCTTTGTCCCCTTGATAATAGAGGCAAGGGAAGAAAATATACCACCGTTAGTAGCCAGTGCATATGTAAACAAAAACGCTATCGCTACTGAGCTCATAAGATATGGTAAGAACCATATGATTTTGAATGCATTGAACTTCTTACCACCTGCATCCAGGAAGGTTGCAAGCAACATTCCTATAGGAATCTGAAGCATGATGGAAAACACCATAATGATTATGTTATGCTCGAAAGCATCCCAAAAATTCTTATCATGTATCAGCGTTTTCCAATTTTCCAATCCTACAAAGGTACGTGCTGATGAAATTCCGTTCCATTTATAGGCACTAATAACGAAAGTATCAATAATTGGATAAATAAAATAGATTGCGATTAACAAAAATGCAGGAAGAAGGAAAACGCCTGCCGCCACTGCAGTCTTCTTTCTCTTCACATTTGCAAGACTAGTATTACTCTCATTTTTCAAAGCCATATCCTCCTGTATCTAAAAACTGTCTGCCAACTTATGGCTGGCAGACAGTCATTCTCATGCCTGTTTATGTGGCAAGGCATTTTCATTTCTATTGTTCTTCAATAGCTGCTTTCATTGCTGCATCCTGGTCTGCTCCTATTTCAGCGCCATTCTTTTCAAGTCCAAATAGAGCTGACATGCTGTTCTTGTGTACTTCAGTAACTGAAGCTGGAAGATACTGATCATACCAAAGCTGAACATTTGATGCCTGGAAGAATACATCTGTGATTATCTTCATGTTAGGATCTGTAACCTGATTCTCAAATCCTTTGATTGAAGGAGTCTGGAAGCTATCCATCTGCATCTGATTGTATGTATCATCGTTGTAATACTGTGTAGCAAGAACATACATTGCCTCAAGCTTAGCCTGATCACCCTTGCTGTTGAAGTTGAAGCAGTTACCAATAGCTGTACCAATTTCTACATCCTGTGGAACGCCCTTAGCCTTAGCTTCTGAATCTTCTGGGAAGCGGAATACACCGATATTTTCCTGATACCACTCTGCATTATCAGATGACATGCTTCCTGCCATCCATGAACCATGTAACATCATTGCGCAGCTGCCATCATAAAGTAACTGTTTGTCCTGTCCATCATCTGGAGAAAGTGAGTTAACACCATCTGGGAAATATCCCTTCTTTACCCAATCCTGAATCTTATCACTTGCAAAAAGGAATGCCTCTGAACCAAATGAACCTTCCTGTGTATAAGCAGCATCAAACTCATCATTTCCAGAATGACGTGCTACAAGGTACATATAGTACATAGAGCCTGTCCACTTTGCTGAGTTTGCTAAAGCAAATGGAGTAATACCATTTTCTTTAAGCTTTGCACATACATCCTCAAGCTCATCTATAGTTTCTGGAACCTCAAGACCTAAGTCCTTAAAGATTGTCTTGTTATAGAAAATATCGCAACCTGAAAGGCTTCCGAATGGAATTCCAAGAATCTTATCTTTGTACGATCCCTGTGCAATAGCTGCATCAATAAAATCAGGATGATCATATTTGTTGTATAAATCTGTGATATCATCTGCAAAGCCTGACTTATAATACTCAGCCATTGGACCACCGCCCCATGATACGTACATATCAGGACACTGACCGGAACTCATGGCAACAACAAGCTGCTGCTTATAGTTATCATTCTGCTGATGAACCTGCTCAACATGAATATTTGGATAATCCTTCATAAAGCGCGCAACTGCAGCTTCCTGTGTAGGTCTGCCTGGCTCTTCTGTAGCAATATCCCACAATGTAATTGTCATCTCTTCTGTTGTAAGTTCTGGAAGATTCTTTCCATCTGTCTGCTTTCCTGTAGTGGATTCATCTGGACCTGTAGCAGGTACCTCTGCTGAATCAATTGAGGCACTGCTTCCACAACCAACAAGTGTTGTAACAGTTAATACTGCTACAGATAAAACTGCCAAGATTCTGTTTTTCATACAATACCCTCCTCCTTCGACTATAAGTTGTACGTTTTCTGACAGTATTCACGTTCCTGAAACATTGATATGTTTCTCTTAAATATAAATGTATAATGATTATTGCTTTTCCGCCAATAAATAATTGCTACTTACCCTACAAAAATTGCTATTATTGACTAACTATTCTTCTAATGTTCATATATTTTACACACTTCTTCGTCATAATGCTGTCAATTTGTGTTGTTTAACCACTCTATTATGTTATAATGTCTATAATTATCAGGCGAGAATATAGCAATTTTCGTCATTTATTAAGGGAGAGTTTTTACATATGAGAAGTGATTTAGTATTAGCGGCTAGCGCAAAGGAATTGGTACAGCACAAAATAAATACCAATCTACGAATGTTTATAAATCGCTTGCATGCAGATTTTCCGCCTCACTGGCATACAGACATAGAAATCATATGGCCAAAGGATGCTCCATACAAAGTAGTTTGTTCTTCGCAAACCTATAATGTGGATATAGATGATATTCTACTAATCTGTCCTGCTGTGCTTCACGAGATATTTTCGCCGACTCCTGGCTCCAGAGTATATATCCAGGCTGATTTTTCTGGAATTAATTCCCTTAAAGAAATTGAGAAAGCCTTCAATCTGATGGCACCTGCTATTCACATAAAGAAAAGCACCTGCCCTACAGAAATATATGACCAGGTATGTAAATATTTAGAAATGATTATGGAGCTCTATTTCGGTAAAGATCCATCAATTTATACAACTGATAACGAAGAGGATGACAGCGTTATCGCATATACGGAACTAGATCCATATGATGAGTTGGAGATTTACTCCATACTGTTGAAATTAATCTCCTTCTGTGCCAAAAACATTAACCTTTTTAAGGAGACAGATTACGTATCCAACACCACATATAAGAACGCTATCTCCCTCAGTAATGTTTGCACTTATATTTCTGAACACTTCACAGAGAACCTGACTCTTGAAAGTGTCTCTACATATGCAGGCTTTAGCAAATATCATTTTGAACGAATATTTACTGATTATACAGGGACCACCTTTTATCAATACCTGCAACAAATACGGGTAAATTATGCCCAAACTCTTCTGTCAAACCCTGAGCTGTCAATTACAGATATATCCTTCCAATCTGGCTTTGCCAGCAGTACTGCATTTACCCGTGCCTTCAAAAAAAGCACTGGTTACACACCTTCTCAGTTCAGAATGTTTAACGAAACCCAGCATCCACTACCAATTAATTTTTACGAGCAGGGAAAAGGGTATCTAGAATCTCATTAATTCTTGCTTCGTAAGAGCAGTGCGCCTTAACATACTCATATCCAGCTCGGGCAATCTGCTCTCTTTCAGCATCATGGCACAGGTAGTAATCCACTTTTTCAAAAAGGTCTCTTTGATTGTAGTACCATACCATGTGCTTCTCGTTTTCAAAAAACATAGGAAGTTCTGCCTGAAAGTTTGTAATGCAGAAACCTCCTGCCCCCAGAATATCGTATACACGAAGTGGAACTCCACTTTTGATGTTTGGAATTGTCATATTCAGGTTGATTTTGGATTCACGAAATACCTTAGGCATTTCCTCCCAATAGTCCACGCTTCCCCTGTAGTTTACTCTTATTAAATCATGTACATTGGAATTAGTGTAGATGCTTACATCATGGTGCTTTGATAATTCTATTAATATACTTCTTCGCTGCTTTTCAGCAATCTTAAATCCAAGGGTCGTCACAGAAAAAATCAAATTCAAATCTGACAGAGAATCCTCAGACTTTTCAAGCTCGAAATACTGCTGCAACTCCATGAGAATTTCAGGCGTAAGCATTCTGTCTATGATGTTGATTCCCTGCAAATCCTTCTGTGCTTCCATGGTTGCTTCAAAGTATCCCCTAAGGTAATCCGGCAACGTAAACTCCATTTTATCGTAGGAATTTTTCTCATAGAGAGAGCCCACAAAGCTTATCTCATTTTTGTATAAATCAAGGCCTGTAGCATTTGTAAAAAGATAATCCAAGCGCTGCGTATCCACAGCCAGCGGAAGGTGATAGATATGGTCTGCCCCCATTCCTTTGAACTCTTCAACATTAGTTAAATCGAATAAAAAGATTCGGTTAACATCATTGAAAACAGATTTATGGTACATGGAAATCAGCGGATTATCGCAGCTCCAGCATACATAAAGTAAACCCAGTTCCTGACACACATTGGATATCAGTGGAAAGTAATTTACTGTGAAGAAAAATTCATATACGTCTTTACGAATTATGCCTTTTAGCTTTTCTGCAAACTCTTCATCCACATCATAATTGAGGAGGTCCTGATAGACCTCCTCCACTTCATACCCAAACTTTATGAAGGTATACTTTATATCTTTGTAGTTATACGCCTTCCAGCGGTACATTAAAATTTTCATACTTTGCGCCACCAGTTACACTAACAAGCATAATGATTTATACGTGAAGCGTTTCTACTCCATATGTATTCTTAATCGCCATGATAAGCTCTTGGTACGTTGCGACGGCCTCGTCCACCTGCCCTGCTTCATCCAGCTCTGCAATCTGGCGAAGGATAGCATCTTCAAGGTTGTACATTTCCTGGAATTTGACTGGATCTTTGGCTCGCAATGCATCTAGCATCTGCTTTCTACCGTACATGTCCGCAAGCTCACCTATTGCTGCGTTCATAATTGGTCGTCTTCCAATCATATCCTTAATGTATGATAATGCCTTTGGAATGTCCGTACCTTCACACTCGATGAAATCGTTTATATCACATGCCAGCTTGGTTTCCTGTGCCAATGTGAATGAAGGATTTTCTGATGGAAACATTAAATCGTGCACCTTTTGCCACTTTACAGCCAGCTGTGCATATGCTTCCAAAATATCTGTAAGCTGTTTGAAGTTATCCCAGTTTTCTATGCATGATATCTGATACTCCAGGATTCTTACATCCATGTAAAGGTTCATTTCCTTCTCACCTTCTGTTGTCTTGAAGGCATTCTTTATGTTCTGCAGTCCTTCCTCATCAAATTCTCTTGTAGCCTCATCAATCAACTTTTCAAGTAGATTTCTGAAGCCTTCGCTGGAGAAGAATTTATTCAAAACATCTCTGATTTCTTTTTTATATCCAACCTTAGCTGCCTCTGCTATAAGAGTCATGACAAAGCCACGATTAAGTCTGACCACCTTTGCATTCCATGAGATTCTTCTGTAATAATGAACCATAGGGCCATAGTCGCCTTTTCTCAGGCCACAGGTCATAGCATAGCAGTACATCAGGTTCATATTTGTCTCATTGAAGGTATCGTTGGAGAAAATACCGCCCTGAATAAACATAAGTCCTCGGTCATTGCCCACCTTCTCATATACGTCAAAGTAATATTTAATCTCCGCCTCACACTTATCGTTCTCATCTCTGATGAAATATATTTTCGATGCATAGAATGCAATCTTCGCCATAGGAAGCGGATACAGGTTCTTCTTCTCCTGGACTTCCTTATAGAATGCCAACAGCTCATCCAGCATTTCAAGCCTAGCCATAGCAATAACAATGCCACAAGCAAAACTACCGCGGTATTTCTTATCTACCTCATCTGCCGAATCGGCTATCTTGTTATAGGTTTCCGTACAAAGATCTAAAAGCTCTTTGTTATATTTGATAGCCTTATACTCCTGTGCCAGCTGATATGGCCAGCGCAGCTCCTTTGGCTCCTCCTCCATCATCTCAATCAATAGCGGTATATTTCTGAGAGAATGTTTTACATTCTCCTCCTCAGACTCATACACGTATCCAAAATGCCCAGCTCTGGCGTCCATAAACATTGTGTTTCCACAGCCTGGATATATATACTCATGGATTTTTCCTTTGAAGCATACGTCAGGATCCACGCGGCACATTCTCATAACCTCGATGTCCTCGTACTCCTTACCTTCAAAATCCAGATAGTTTCTCTGGAAATACCCTCCCACGTTATAGGAGGTACATCTAGGGTCCTGGAAAAATTCGATGATATACTTTGTATCAAGGAACCACTCGTCATCATCTATATACAAGAACATCTTTCCATTGGCCTGGTCCAACTGGAAATTTCTGGCTGCTGCAAAATCCTTTACCCATGTAAATTCAAAGATTTCATCAGCATATTTTTCAATAATCTTCCTTGTTTCCTTTGAGCATCCAGTATCAACAACCTGAATCTCTGAGTCGATAGCCTCACGAATAGGCATCAAAGATTTAAGGCAGCGCTCTGTTGTATCAGGTCTGCCACAGCATAATAAAGAAATTGTAAGTAATTTGGTTTTAGGCTTGTTGTTCATTTTTTCCACCTCATCACCCTTAAAGTGATAAAGGCTCGTCTTGTGACGAGCCTTACTGTTCATTTATTAGTATGTTCCGATTACTAGTGGTCTGTACATTTCTTCTCCTTCTTCAAGTGGTCCTGCACTGCTTAAGCAGGAATCAATCAATCGATTGATTTCATTGCTAACGATGCGCTTCTCTCCGGGAGCTTCTACCAATCCTCTAAAGTCGTAAATATCAATACTTCTAATTTCTACTATTCTGTTTTCTATCTCACTAATGATGTCGCAAATCTTGTGATCGATTCTAGCTTTTCTGTCCATTACTAAAACTGTATCACTAAGGTTTTCACTTATATCGTAAACCATGTTGCAGTAGTTTTCAAATTTTTCTACGATGTCCGAGTAATCCATGCCCATTGATTCTAAGTACTCACCAAGTACTAATGCTTTCTGCTGGCAGGCGATGAGGACTTTTAAGTCTTCTGCATCATCCCCTGTGCCGCCCTGTGCGAATCTTGTGTTCGCTGTGTAAAGCTCCAAAACCATTGTTAACATCTTGTTTCTTGTGAAATATGCCATAAGCCTTACCTCTTTTCTATCTATAAATCTTTCTTTCCCCCTAAGGCTTCCCCTTGAGGGGAAGCTGTCACCGGAGGTGACTGATGAGGTGTCATTAGAAAGAATTGTTTTCTTAGTTATTTGTCCTTCTTAGTAATTTCCCCACCTCGATGAGGTGGGGAGTGAGATTATGGTATTTGTAAACAGGTGTTACTGTAGGAGATTCATAACACCCTGTGTTGCCTGGTTAGCCTGAGCCAGCATTGACTGTCCTGCCTGCTGTAAGATGTTGTTCTTGCTGTACTCAACCATTGTATCAGCCATATCTGTATCACGGATACGAGACTCTGCAGCTTCTGTGTTCTCAACTACGTTGTCGAGGTTGCGGATTGAGTGCTCTAATCTGTTCTGGATAGCACCAAGTTCTGCTCTCTGAGCTGATACTCTCTGGATTGCATCGGCGATTGCGTCGATTGCGTATGTTGCAGCCTTACCTGTTGCATCTGATACGTTAAGTCCGTTGATACCGATTGACTTTGCGTTCATAGCTTCAAGTGTAACATTAATCTTATTTGTCATGGCTGCGTCTGCACCTACGTGAAGGTTAAGTGTAAGTGCGTTCTGAATATTTACGTAGCCCTTCATAAGTGTGAAGCTGATTGATGTAACCTTAGTAGGTTTTCTATCGCCACCGATAATCTTTGAAATAACTGCCTTCTCCCAAACTGACTCTGCACCACCGCCGTTTTCATTTGCATCATCCATATCTACAAGCTGTGCTGCTCCATCAGTTGCACCAACTGAAGATGCTGCCTTAAGCTCAGTAGCAATCATGTTATATGCTGCTGTAGCCTTGATAAGTGTTACGTTAGCATCGTCGATACCTGTTGCTTTGTTGTATGATGTAGAGAATCTCTGTACTTCATTACCGTTGTATTTAATAACTGAGCCTTCAGTAATGAGCTTGTTGAGATATCCGTTTGTAACCTTTGCATTTGCTACGTCTGTTCCAACTCCATCAGGATTGATTGTGTAGGTCTTTCCATCGATTGAAATTGTATCGCCGGCTGGAATGCTCCATGTACCTGGATCTGTATCTGTAGCGCCTTTCTTATAGTAGCTTTCAAGATGAAGAGCTTTCGCTGCTTCTTCATTTGTTGTAGCGCCGATTGTGTACTGGATACCACCGATTCTATATTTCTCACCAGCTTCGAGGGACTCCATTGTGAATGTAGCCTTTGTTGTATTCTGAATGAGAGTTCCATCAAGACCTGCATCATGAGCGTTGATATACATTCTCTTTAATCCGATATCGCCCTTTAATAAGAATGTCTCGTTGAACTTTGTTGTAGATGCGATACGATCGATTTCCTGTGTAAGCTGATTAATTTCGTTCTGGATATCATCACGATCTGACTCTGAGTTTGTTCCGTTAGCTGCCTGTACTGCTAACTCATTCATTCTCTGGAGCATGTCATGAACTTCTGTGAGGGCACCTTCAGCTGTCTGTACTGAAGAAACACCGTCTGAAGCGTTTGTAGATGCCTGGGTCAAACCACGAATCTGTTTTCTCATCTTCTCAGAAATTGAAAGACCTGCTGCATCATCTGCTGCTCGGTTAATCTTATAACCACTTGAAAGCTTTTCAGTACTCTTTGACTGAGAGTCTGTTGTAATGTTCAATGTTCTTGAAGCATTAGCTGCCTGCATGTTATGTTGTACTACCATAATAATTCCTCCATGAGATTCTGCTAAATCCTTTTAGCATTTAAATCCGTTTTTGCTGATAGCCCAACATCCGTGTCCGGCCCTGGTTATTTAATTTGTTTTCTAATAAGATTCGAATTCGATTTTGTAAGGTTTTTGCTGTTTGCAATTGTTCCTTACACCTTATTTATCGATACCATTGCACAAAACTTTACCCCTATTTTGAAAAAACTTTAAATTGTCTAATAATTCCCACTATATTTACTGTGACACAAAAATACCGCAAAGCCTTGAAAATAAAGGATTTGCGGTATTCGTAAATACGTTAAAAAAAGTAACAAAAAAAGTGCTAAATTTTTATTAAAAAGGGTTAAATGCAGCCAAATCACCCTGAATTTACTTCTTTTTATCCCAAAAAGCTGGTTCATCCACCTTATTATTAGCCATCATATTCTTATAATATGATGAAACAACATCACCTGACTTCTTCACTTCCCTTAAATCTTTTTTGATATTTGAGAAGCGGGTCTTGGCATATTCCTTATTCTTATATTCTGTAGCCTCCACATCTGCAGTAAGCTCTGTAATTCTTCTTATTAAATCCTGCATAAGTCGAATTTCATCGGCATAACTATCTCTGTCTTCGTCTAAAATAGCCTTCACACGATTGAACAGCTGCTCGAAGCCATCATCCAACATCACAATCCTGTCGATGAGCTCGGCCTTCATATTCATATTCTTCTCCAAATCATCTGGAGACGTATTTGGATCCTGAAGGATGGCTGCCTGCTCCTTATTTCTTATAAGAAGCACCTCCAAAATGTCCACCTTTTTCTCCAGCGATTCACGTAGCATCACTACATAATCCATATTTTCCATAAGCCCCTCCATACATTTGTTACGCTCTCAAGCCTTAGATATTACTCCGCTCAGCTGAAGAAAGCTTCGCTTGAGTAACACTAAGAGCTTGATAGCTACAAATGTTTCAAAAAAATAGCTCCCCGTAGTACGAGGAGCCACGTTACGTTTACGTGTTATCCAGCCTGCTGCCCATCCAGCTTTTTACCATTGGCTGTGAGCTTCATAACATCCTTCCAGGTGTCGCGCATGGTGCGCAGGTGCTTAAGCACCTCCTGTAAGGTTTCTGGATCCTTATCTATCATAGCATGTCTTAAACAGCTCCTAAGATAAGAATACACAGCATGGAAATCCTTTGCAACAGGATATTTTTCATCAAGGGTGAGTTCAAACTCCTCGATAATTCTGTCAGTCTTACGAATATTAATGTGAGCCTTCTCAATATCCTTATTTTCACATGCCACAATTGCTATATTACAAAACTTAATTGCGCCTTCATAAAGCATCAATGTCAGCTCTGCGGGACTAGCTGTTAATATTCTGTTTTTTGCGTAAGCATCATACCCATTCATTGGTGTCATATAAACCGCCTCCTCGTAAATCCTTTTTGCTGCCTTTACTTACTAGTCTCATCATCCACCAAGCATTGATGTAATTGAAGATGAATTGTTCTGCAGCTTAGCCAACGCTGACTCCATCTGCGCAAACTTCTTATAGTATGCGTCCTCCATGTCGGTAACTCTGTCAGCCCAGGTTTTGATAAGCTTTGAATAATTTGAATATTCCGAAGCCATTTCCTTGTCGTTATAAACCGTATATACGGATTTAACAGATGTGGACTTCATCTTCGCATCCAAATCATTATAGAGTCCTGATGTAAGCTGTTTCAGGAAATCGATAACAGCATCAGGATCATCTGCCAAAGCTTCTCTCAGCTTATCCTGCTTTCCTGAGGTCTTGGAATCCTCTGAATCACCATCAATATGGTATGCATAGCCTTCATTCTTTTCAGCATTCAGGCTTCCAAGTGTGTGTATACCAAGTGTTCCACTTAATGACCAGGTCTTTCCATTAATCTCATATGTTTTCATCATGGACATAGTCATTGTGGAGATGATGCTGCTTAAGCTTGTATCTCTACGAAGAAGGGAATCTTTAATCTTCTGCTCCCACTTCTCGATTTCGCTTTCGGACATCTCGTTCTTCTCATCATCTGTAAGAGGCTCGTAGTCTTTGGCAGAATCTGCATTGTAGAGCTTCTGCATTTCGTTCATTAAGCTGTTGTACTGACTAAGGAAATCCTTAATCTTGTCATATAAAGCGTCTGTATCGTTGGATACAGTTACTGACAATACTTCGTCCTCCGCTGTCTCGCCAAGGGCTTCAACAGTAAGGCCATTTACAGTAATTGAATTGGTGCTGCTGGTGTATGTAACACCGTTGAGAACAATCTCTGCGTCAGTACCATCAACCTTTGTACCTGTGTTAACCTTTGTCAGGTCCATCGCCCCTGACTCTATCTTCTGTGCCAGGTCGATTCTGTACATTACACTGTCTGCAAGTGCAAGGTTATCACTCTGTGACCAGAATTTACTGTAGCTTTCATCAGTGTCACTATTTTTACTACCAAAGGTATTCTGAATATACTCAGCCCATTTTGCACTTGTTGGATCTTCAAGAGCGGTATCAACTTCTGCCTGTGCTTCTGCAATGGCTGCTGCTCTAGCTGTTTGCTCTGCAGCCGTCTCGTTAGGCATAGCATTAGCTTTTTCCAACTTAACATATGCATCTCTGACTGCATTAATGGATACAACTAATCCACTTCTTGTTGCCGCTAATGAATCTGAATTTATTTCACCTTTGTCATATATTTCCTTGCCGTAAGCTGTAATCTGCTCATCAGTCAAAGTAGACCAGTCCACACCCTTATCATCAAGATATTTTGCAACATCTCTGGCAGCTGGTTCAAGATTCAGATTGTTTTCAGCCTGCTCCTTCTCCTCATCCGTAGCAGTATCACTATTGATAATATCTTTATATGTCTTTGCGTATTTAATCCATTCTGCAAATCCACTGGCTGTAGCAACTCCAGCACCATACTGCTTCTTTATTAAATCTGCACCTTCGGTACTTGTGGTTCCGATGGAGTTAAGCTCTGAATCTGTAAGAAGTCCTAATTTTGAAAGCGCATCCAAACCAAGTGCATTATCTGCCTGAAGAGAAAATTCTCCTGCTTCACCAGACTGCTTTCCACTTACGAATATTCTGTGATTCTTGGAATCATAATTAGCCTGTACTCCAGCTTCATTCAACTTAGAAATAAACTGATTTACAGTCATGCTGCTTTCTATATCAATTTTGGTTGTACCACCACTATTAGTTTTAACCTGAATAGTCGCTTTCTCATCAGTACCAGTTTTAATTCCTAAAGCCGCAAGTGTAGAGTCTGAGCTAATATTACTTGCAAGCTTACCACCTGTGATATAGGCAGTCTTTGCAAGTGAATTAACCTTCAGAGTCTGGGTGCCGTTGATCGCTTCACCACCTGCAGAAACCTTAGCTTTATTTGAATTGCTAACACTGGCTTTCTTGGTTACATAGCTGGAACTATAGCGCAGATTACTAACAGATGTATAGAAGCTATACACCTTACTATTCAGATCCTTCCAGGCATCCTGTTTCCAAGAGAGCTTAGTCTGAGCCTTTTCGTATTTTTCTTTCTTGAAACTGTAGGCAGATACAAGAGCCCCTACAATGGACTCGGTATCAAGACCCGAAGTTAGTCCTGAAATTCTAATAGGCATAAAAATCCCTCCTATTATTTTCTATCTCTTTTCATCCACCATAATTCCTGCAAGCTCCCAAGCCTTTGCAATAAGGTCTAAGGTTTCCTCTGCTGGAAATTCCTTGATAACCTTTCTTGTCTGCTTATCAACCATCTTGATGGTTACACGGTTTGTACCCTCATGGATACCAAACACCGCTTCAGCATTGCCTCGAGCAGAATTAATTTTACTGATGGCTTCCTTCAAAGATGAAGTAGCCTGCACCTGTTTTTCTTCAGCTTCTTCGGCTTCTGGATTTGAATTCTGTGGGGCTTTATATTCAGGTTCGCTAGCGCGTATTTCCTTTGCTGCTGTTGCGAAATCTACTGGTGTACTCTGCTGTGTAGCTTGAACTGGCGCTGCTTTTGCTGAACTTCCTTGTCCCTGGTAGTTGCTAACTGCACTACTTACTTCGCCTATTTTCATGGTACTCCTCCTTTAAAACTTCTTTATATATATAAAAAGGTTTATAGTCTTCTAACTCCTATATCGTACAGAGGCCAGCGAAAGTTTATAGCAAATTTCAAAAAATATTAAAAAAAATAAGCTAGTCAAAAGACTAACTTATTAGATGAGCTAGTAGGAAACAAGCTCTTAGGTTTCTTAAGCGAAGCTTTCTTCAGCTGAGCGAAGAAACACTAAGGCTTGTTGCCGTAACTAGCGGGTTATAATAAATTCTTGAGTGCTTCAACATCATCCATTGAAATCTGCTGAGCTGCCTCGTTCTCTTTCTGAATCTCAAGGTAAACTTCCTTGCGATAAATTGATATATCCTTTGGAGCTGAAATACCTATTTTGACTTGATCACCGCGAACTTCAAGGACTGTAATCTCGATGTTGTTGTTGATCATAATAGCGTCGCCCGTTTTTCTAGTTAATGCCAACATCGCTACTCACCATCCTTTCCATGTATTGCGTCATGAATAAGGTATCGTACCGGCTCATTTCCGTCAATAATTATTTGGTCACCTACGTTTGTGTCTGTATTGATTACGATAGGAGCCTTTAAGTTGATAGATGCTTCCTTCGGATTCTTAGGTACTCTTACAGTAACAAGCACATAAGTATTATCTTCTGTCAAATCACCAAGCTGCTCTAAGGAATCCTCGTTTAAAGCTGGTGCATAGTCCGGCTTAACAACGTGTGGAAGCATAACTGGCATAGCAAAATCTGTTTCATCCAGAGATTGCAGCCACATGATATTGCCTCTGTCCTTCTTTTCTTCGTCGAAAATGAGAGTATATCTCTTCATGTCTGGAAAACCTATAAGCCCATGAATGAGATTGATGATTTTTTCATCAGCAATTTCAATTTCGCCGAATAGTCTGGTTTTTACGCGCATTATCCTTTCTCCTTTGTGAAATAATTGGTTACAAGTAATTCAACAACGTAGAATCGCCCAGCTTTCCAGCGGCTGTAAGCGATGCCTGATATGCGGTGTAAGCAGCTGTATAATCGATGATTATCTGGGATAAATCTAAATCATCGTTTGTAGACTGAAGACCTTGTACAGTTTCTTGCTGATCACCCACACGTTTCTGTGTAAGCTTCAGCGAGTCCTTCTTACATCCCAAATCAGTAATACCTAAACTTATTGTAGCATAATATGTATCTATTTTGCCAAGTTCTGTCTTAAATAGTTTCTGTAAATTATCCTCGAAGTAATCACATTCCTTCTTAACAGCATCATACCAACTAGCTAAATACTCTTGATATTCATCACTGGCATATTGTGTTTCATCCTTCATCTTTGTGATTTCATCAAGCTTATCATGGGCACTTATTGTGCGTTTTACAGCATCGATCATCTCTGCTAAATCACGCTGGATATCACTTGTAAATACATCACATGCCTCAGTATTAATGTTAATAGTCTGATTTGCTGCTACTGTATATTCGATATCGAAATAAATTCGCTCGCCATTCTCATTAAATTTTGTATATGGAATGTTCTTATCCACATCATTTGGGTCGTAGCGCTTCTGACAATTGTAGTAATATTCAGGTCTCAGCTCGCCCTCTTTAAATCCTGTCTTATCATACTGAACCTCGACAGTAGCATTGTTATTTTTCAATGAAGCAGCCACATCTTTTCCAAAAATAATATCGCCGGTTTCTTTAATGACAATTATTCCATTATCTGGAACAGTCTTTTCACCTTCGGCCTTCACTTCAGCACCGCCAATAGTGATAATTGTGTTTGCCCAAGCGGTTTCATCCTCAAAAGAAATTAGATTAAATCCTCCACTTGCTGGTAATTCAACCAAATCTTCTGTAGCTGGATCCCTGTTATATACGTCATCTATCTCATCTTCATCTATTACTCCAGCACCGGAATAATATGAAAAGCTTGCCATCTCATTATTCTTGGCGTCTTTAATCGTAATTTTATTGATAGACTCAATATCTCCATAATTCAGACGCATTCTATAGAAATTGGTCTGAGCCATATCATTAATTTTTATGTTCGGATCATAATCAGGGTCTGCAGGATCTAGGAATGGATTCTTAACACCACCTGTAGTAGTAGGCACTTTAGTTACACCTTCATAGTACCTGTGCTCTTCCATTTCTGTCTCGGCTGTAAGTGTCTGATTGATTCGATATTTAGTCTCATTCTCATCTTCTGTAAACACAAGATTACAGTTTGTTCTATAACCTGTGAAAACAGTACGCTTCGCATAGTCTGCATTTCCTTCAGCAAACACCTGCTTCTGGAGAGCTTCAAGCTGAGTAATCATTGTACTTCTATCTTCTGCATTATATGTATCTGTAGAACCCTTTACAGCAAGTGTACGACAGTCTGTCATAAGATTTCTGATGTTGATAAGAGATGTTTCCGTAACATCAAGCCAACTGCTGGCATCAGGAATATTCTTGCTATAGTACTGTGTGACCTGAGAGAGAGTCGTAGACAATCTGAGGGAACGAACAGCAACTACAGGATCATCAGAAGGACGGTCAATCTTCTTCTGGGAAGTCATTTGTTTGTTTCGTGTGTTGACTATCTCCTTAGTGCTATTAATGTTTGAAGACGCGTTGTTCATTATCATTTTGTTTGTAACTCTCATAGTGACACCTCATCCACCGCTAAAGCGGTCCCCCTTCCCCTCAAGGGGAAGGCTACTTATTACTAGACTCCAGTCTGGAGTATCAATCTATCATATATTTCGGCGAACACCGATATACATTTAGATGCCAGATTGTATGCATTTTGGAATTTCATCAAATCCAAAGCCTCTTCATCTTCATCAACACCTGATACTGACATTCTCTGTTCAGATATCTGTGTCTTAATGTTGGTAAAGTTTTTTGTGAAAATATTGCACTCCTGTGTATCTACCGTGACATCTGCGTATATACACTGAAGGAATGAATCACCGCCACCGCCTCTGAATAGCTTTGTCTCACCCTTTAATCTCTGCAAATCTGTCACAAGATGAGCTGCATCTACACCATCTGTGTAGTTTCCCTTTGTTGTTGTAGCAAATATTCCTGCATCCTTATCAGTTTTCTTTGCGATGGTAACATTCTTTGCTGTCAGCAGATAATATGATTCATAATTCTTTGTAGAGTCATTTACATCAACGCCACTGTAAATCGTAGATGATGTAACGTCATCTCTCATCTGATGCTCAACACTCAGGTCAATCTTATCTCTTGCAATAAAGAACGCATTCATCAAATCTCCATTAATGTCTACACCCATCTGATTAATAATGCTGTTGAGTGTCTCCTGATCATCAATAAGAGTTCCTGCTGCATCATATACTGCTCCAGCTATCATTTCATTGATGTTTGTTATAGCATTTCCATTTGCATCATAAACTTCTGTACCAATTTCAATTTTGTTAAATGCCTCGCAGAAGTTTCTCAGGAATAGATTCATCTGATTGTGGTAATAAGGAATGCCCATGTAATCCACATCATCACCTACCTGGAGCTTCTTGGAAATCAGATTGCCCTGCTCCTCCAATGTAAGTGTCTGATTCAGATAAAATGTAATGTTAGTGATCTTTCCATTCTCATCCGTATTGTAAGAGAAGCCATTGTATGTGTATTCCTTATTATTTACATCAAGAGAACCACGTGTTGGCATGTTCAGTTCATTAATATCTGTGATTGTAGGATTATTGATGGTGATAGTATCTCCAGTAGTTCCTGATACTACAGCATGAAGATTCTCGTTGTTATTACCATCGCGAACCTCAAACATTGCCTTCAATTCTCCGCCATATCCACTAGGCGTAGCGTTGAATTTGTTACCATCAACTGTCCAAACAATTTCATACAATCCATCAATATCAGATTGGTTGTGATTCTGATCCAGCTCTCTAGACTGTACCGTAAGAGTGTTGTGCTCATATGTATCTACTAAAATCTGACCATTGATATATACCTGATAGTAGGTTGCACCAGTATCCATATCAGGATAATTGGAATTCTGAACCTTTGCCTCAGTTGCCTTTACATCAACTATCTTTGAAAGCTTATCGACCAGAACCGCGCGCTGGTCGCGAAGCTCGTTTGCACGTCCACCACCCTGCTCGATAACATTTATCTGTTTATTCAGGATAGCCACTTTTTCTGCAATAGAATTAATATCATCTACAGCAGTTTTAATCTCATCATTAATCGAGTTCTGCAAATCATCAAGCTTTGTTGCCAATTGGTTAAAGTACTCAGTAAGCTGCTTTGCCGTAGATGTAAACTGCTTTCTTACTGTCTCATCACCAGGATTTCCCTGAAGTGTGCTCATAGCATTAAACATCTTTGTATAAATAGTGGTAAATCCTGTATCAAGATTGGTCTCATTAAAGTAGTTTTCAATCTGCTTCATGTAGTATTCTTTCTTTTCGTAGAAACCTAATGCGGCAGAATTATTCCAATATTTCTCATCATAGTAAAAATCTCTACGCTGTGTAACCGACTCAGCCTCTACACCAGTACCGGTGGTACCCCAGCTCTGGTAACAGCGAAGGGCTGATGAGGCTACGGTGTTTACAACCTGACGGCTATACCCATCCGTATTTACGTTAGAAATATTGTTTGCAGTGGTATTAATCTGCGCCTGCGATGTGTTGAGACCAGATGCTGCAATTGTTAATCCAAAGAATGTTGATGACATAGGCTAAATCCTCCTGCCATTTATCGATTAAACATGTCCAAGAGATGTGACAAGATGTTCAATCATTTCGTTTACTACATTTATATATCGGCTAGCTGCATTGTAAGCTGACTGATATTTAATCATTATTGTAAGCTCTTCATCAGAAGATACACCGATAACGCCCTGACGACTAAACTCGATTTCTTCCTTAGTGCCTAAAAGTGATTGAGCTGTAGTCTTATATACGTTACCTGTATTTCCAATTTCTCCAATCCACTTTACATAAAATCCTGAGTAACCACATGGTGTAGTATCACTAGGATTTAGATTGAAGGTCTGTGAATTCCAGATAGCACTTAAGGCTGCGCCCAAATTATGATTGACTGCTATCTTGTTTTCCTTATACATAAGGTGAGGAAGATATGCTTCCTGTTTTTCCAACACTTCATTCATTCTAAGGTTCTTCAATGTGTAGCAGGTGTTGGCATCATCTAAATCCTCTTCATTGTATACATAGACCTGAACCACTTCCTCACGGATACCACCGTTACCATCATCATAAGTAAGCGTTACATCCATAAGAGAATTGTTTTTAAATCTATCGTAAGCGCTTCTTACAAAAAGCTCTCTTGGAGGATATTCCAAGTCGCTACCTAACGAGCAATTTTCTTTATCTAAAATATGCACCTTGCTTGCATCAAGTGTAACGGTCTCGCCATTCTCATCTACATATGTAGCTGTAAGAGCGCCTTCGTATACATCTGTAACTGCAATAATTGGGCTGTATATATTATTGATTTCGGTTACTATCTGATGAATCAGAGTGTCGAGCTCTGCCTCTGAATTCATCATAATCGAGTTGGCAATACCCTTTTTATATTCATCCGGTCCAATGTAGTTACCATCCTCGTCATAGAAATTTCTATAATCACTCCAAGTCTCGCCTCGTGCCATAAGGAGCGCCTTTACCTCACCAATATCTGAGTCATTCTCGGCGCTGACATTAGTCAAATCATATATTGGGTAGTAGTAATTCTTACTTGGATCGTCAGGGTCAATTATTTCTGACATATGTGGCCAGTAAGGTGTAACAAAGCCAGTCTTTCTATCTGTAAGATTTCCAACTGGATGATAGGTTACCTCATCAATAAATTCCACCTGCTCCAGTTCCACATGAACAACACCCATGTTGTCCTCTCGATATGAGATTCTTGCAAGTCCTGAAAGCTCATCAATCAGCAGGTCCCTCTTATCTCGAAGATCCATAGCCTTCTCGACACCTGCTGACTCAATTGCCTGTATTTTTAAATTTAACTCAACCATCTCTTTTCCAATCTCATTGATGCGATTAAGTTTCTCACTGATTTTGGAATTGATAATGGTCTGATAATCTTCAAATCCATCTTCAACCGCTGTAGCGCGGGATAAAAAAAGGCTAGCCTTCTGCAATACCAGGTTCTGGTTAACAGTATCTGAAGGATCTTTGGCAAACTCTTCAAAGGCCTCCTCAAAATCTTTGATGGCGTCCCTGAATGCTTGTCCGTCAGATTCCTGCAGATGAGTGATAACCTCCTGCACTGCTTCTGAACTAGCGTCATAAAAAGAATGTCGCCCATTCTCACTTCGATATGCTTTGTCTAAAAAGATATCGCGAGCGTGGACGATCGTTCCTACTTCCACACCGAGTCCACGATACTGTGTACTCACTGCGGCTTCACCTATTTTTTGATAATTTCTATCTTCATAAACAACCTGCTCACGAACATAACCTTCGGTGTTTACGTTCGAAAGGTTGTTAGCTGTTGTATTTAATCCATGTGATGCTGACTGTAGGCCAGATGCTCCAACATATAAGCTTCCAAAACTATTAGCCATAGGTCCTCCTTAAAGCTTGCTAATCTTTAAGGACATCCGTTTCCTATTGTTTAGCATCAAATCCCGATTTACCTAACAAATCTCCTGTAGTCTCTGCATCCCTGCCATAGTTTGACGTCTGTGGTGCCTGTCTTGCACTTTTGATAAGGGTAATATCAAATTCAACCATCTCAAGCGCCTGTCGCAGGAGATTTTGAGTCTGAACATTAAGCATCTGAGCATTGCCAGCTGCTTCCATAAGTTTGCCCTTGGCAGTTATGAGCTGTTTTCTTTCTACAGGCTGGTTCGCCAAATTATCGATCATCCATGAAACGGTAATCTGCTCCCCATCATGTCCCATTACTGCTGCTATATGGCGCAGTAATTCGGCGCGTCGCTTCTCCAACTCCAACAAGGAGTCTGCTATGGCTTGCTCCTGAGAGGTAATAGCTTCCAGTACGTCAAGCTTCTTATGGATAATAGAATCCTTCTTTTCTCCATTAAGACTAATTAACTTTTCATACTGCTCTGTTTCACCATCCATAGTTAAGAGCAATTCATCCATTAAACTAGCCACGCATTCATCCTCACTAAACTAAATTTTTCCGAACTGAGACAATAGCTTCTCTGCGAAATCCTCTGTGCTGACTTCGTAAGTACCATCCTTGATTCTAGCCTTGATATCCGCAACTAGATCCTCTCTGATATCTGCCGCCTCAGATACTGCTGCCTTTGCAACATGGTAGTCTTTACCTGTTGATGAAATCTGAACCTGGTCACGGCCCATTCCATTTGTCTTTGCAGCCTGTGTAGTGTTTTTAGTGTTTGATGTCTGATAGAGCTGAGCTACCTGATTGTAAGCCTCTATACGCATATCGCCACACTCCTTTCCTCCCTATTCTTTTTTGTAGAACCATTTTTATTCTTCTTACATTCCATTTATCGGAACAATTTAGTAAAACTTTATACCTATAATAAAAAAATTTAACAAAATTTTCAAAATTTCTTGGTGAATAATGTTCTGTTACATTTTATATCGGCACCAAATATAAAAAATTGACCCCGAGGGTGAGAGGTCCTCGGGGTCGGTCTGAGAATTGTATCGGATAGAGAAATATGAAATAAGCTAATTCATTACTGCCTCTAATGGATCTAAATCTCCATCAGGGTCTTCGAATATATATTCTGCTCTTTCAGCATCTATTGCTTCTGGTTCTATAGCTTCTGAATCGTAACCATAGTTTTCATACTTCTTTGAAAATTCATAATTTGTCATTAATTCATTTTCATCGTTGTAGAAGCCTTCATCCTTCAATGCCTTCAGAGTATTTGTGCAATTGATAGTTAAATTTGCATATATATCCTGTTCATGTAGATTCTCTCTGTAAAAACCATTAGGTGAATCATAGAATGTCTCCTGGTCAGAGAAATAATCTACATCCGGGTTTCTAATTACGAAATCAAAGGTGTTATATAAAATTTCCTTTTGGTTTTCCTCGTATCTATATTCGTAGCCTGCAAAATCCTGCTGGAATACCTTTCCAGCTTCGATATCCTTTAGGAATGCTTCATATACCCTTTTGTACTTTGCTTTTTTCTCGCTAGTAGATAGTTCATCAAACTCGTTGTATTCCATGTAATAATCATTGTTTTCTTGAGCATCTACTATAGTACTAAATTCCATGCTCTTAATCTCACAGTCATTCCAGATATTTCCAATGATATGTTCCTTAATTCTTCCCGGATTATTTATAAAATCAAGTATAGGCTGTGTAGCTGCCACATACTCGGAAGATACCACTGATGCCTCTGTGTTGATTACAGGATAGCTTCGAATGATTATATCTCCATTTTTTAGCTTGTAGCGAATAGAGAATGTTTTTCCATCCACATCTGGATAATTGTAATTAATATTTCTAAGTTCCTTCTTATCTGTAAGGAAATTCTGGTGCATCTGTCTGAAGGCTTCGATCTCCATCTCATCTGTAAATACCATGGCGTACTCGTTTTCGATGCCTGCCCACTCAATGTCCTTTAAAGCAGGAACTCTGTTTTCAATACCAAGCACATCAAGTCTCATGCATAGAAGCACTCCAAGTGCAGCAAGGGAATATATTGCACAGGCAAAGGCTTTCTTTGCACAGAAAACTCTCAAAGTCTTCTCTATAAGCATTTGTGTAGCAAAATATATAATCACTCCCAAAATCAAAGCTGATACAATGGCTATTCCATATTTCATGTCATAGGAAAGAGATGTAAGTGCCTCTACCATTCCTGAAATGAAAGCTCCTGCTACCATCGAAATAAAGAAAGACATTCCAACAGAGAACACTGGTTTCATAAATGGAACAGCAATGAAATCGAGTACCGTCTCAAGCTTCTTAAATCTATATAACTGATAGCTTACAATTGTGATAACTAGCGCTGCCACTGCATAAATTGCAAGAAGATGACTACCTGAGAAGCTATGCTGGAAATTTATTACTCTCTCATAATTATCATCTGTTACTACCTCTGATACGACTCTTACTTTTTCTGAGATATACAGTACTGGAGTCCATATTCTATACTGTATACCATTCATGGCCTCTGAAAGTCCCCAAATGAGAATACTTGCTGTAAGTCTAAATGCGATTTCCATCATAAGGTAAAGGAAATTAAATATAAAATAAAAGATAATTCCCGTTATAATCTGCCCTGAAATCATCAATGAAAAAATCGCTATTGCTGTAAATAGTAAAGTGGATACTGCTACTATAAGTGCCCAGTACCAAATACAGGCTAGTCCATCACATCCTCGCGCAGCTGCTGCAATCGTCATGATAACGGATACCAAAACAACTGGCAGTAAGCTGACAGTAAGACTAGATAAAATACCTGTAAAAAATAAGCTTCTTCTGCTTACTGGGAACGAATGCATCATGTAGTTATCTCTTCTATTAAACAGGTACCAAAATGTAATTCCTGTAACAATGATGGAAATAATGATAGCTAGAAAGGTGGTTGGAATACTACTCATATGCTCATAAAGACGCATTTCCATTGTGTAGCCCAGTCTTGTGTACCAATCATCTCCATTTATATTGGCTGTGTTGATTACGAAAAATACTGGAAGCATCAACAGTAGGAGGACGAAATATAACAGTCCTGCAATCCATGTTCTGCTTATATTCTTTTTGAACAAAGCCATATTAAAAAATGATGTCTTTGACTGCATAGTTCTCACCTCCCAGCTCATAAATAAATATCTCTTCAAGGGTAAGTGGAAGCACATCCATCAGAAGAGGATTCATCTGACCGATAGCCTGCTCTGCAGCTCTAGGTTCTCCCTTGACTATAAGTGTATGTACTCGTCCGTTACTAATCTTCTTTAAAACAGTAATATCATCTGGAAGCTTTGGCATGTCGCCTTCAAATGCAATCTGAATCTTTGTAATGGAAGTCTGAAGCTCATCAAGTGAACGCTCGATAAGGATTTTTCCATTGTTCATAATACCCACATGGTCACATACATCCTCAAGCTCTCTGAGGTTATGTGAGCTAACAAGAACTGTAAGACCATTCTCCGCAACATCGGACATAATAAGGCTCCAAATCTGACGGCGCATAACAGGATCAAGACCATCCACTGGCTCATCCAAAATCATAAGCTCTGGTCTTGCTGCAATAGAAAGCATAAATGCTACCTGCTTCTGCATACCCTTTGAAAGGCTACGAACCATCTTCTTAGGATTAATTGCTGGAAAGCAATCCATAATCTTCTTAAAAAGTGCCTCGTCAAAACGTGGATACATGTTTTTATAAAATTTCATCATATCCAAGGTGTTGGCCTGTGTAAAAAAGAAGACATCATCTGGAATAACCGCATATCTACTCTTGATTGCCTGGTTTTCATATACAGGCTGTCCATCAATAAGAACCTGACCAGCATCCTGCTTATACACACCACAAAGGTGTCGAATTATTGTAGACTTACCTGCACCATTAGGCCCTACCAAACCATAAATGGCACCCTTCTCTACATGCATATTTAAATCGTCAAGGGCAATGAAGTCTCCAAATTTCTTAGTAACATTACTTACCTGAATCACTCGCTGCCCCTCCCTTCGCTATCTCTTCAATTCTTCTGATAAGGATATCCTTATCCTGGCACAGATACAGAAGTTCTTTTACTATCTCATCGAATTCTTTCATAAGTTCTTCATTCCTCCCAGTTGCAACGTCCGCTCTTTCTGCGGCATAGCTGCCTTTACCTGCTATTGTGTAAATGTACCCTTCCTGCTCCAGCTCTCTATAAGCCTTCTGGATGGTATTTGGATTGATGGATAAGCTGGTGGCTAATTCCCTGACACTTGGCAGCTTCTCATCAGTTCGAACTGCCCCTGACACAACCAGGCGTCTAAGGCCATCCTTTATTTGCTCATATATAGGCTTGGAATCCCTATAATTTAGTTGAATCAAGCTAGTACCTCCTCACAGTGTTTGCTATAACTGTATCAGCTGTTCTAATACAGTTATAGCACGGTGTATTTTTAGTGTCAATAAATTTTTTTGCTCATTATTTTTATAAACAAGAAAGAGTTTTGCTTTGCAAAACTCCAGTAGTGCGAGCCGGCAATTGCTGAAAGCAATTATCTTCCTATGCCGGCGAGACACATCTTTCAAGCGAAGCTTGTTTTTTACTTTATAGGATATTACAGAGTAATTTCCTATAAAGTAAAAAAACTGCAAAACCTTTCAGTCTTGCAGTCGTATTGAGATTATAGGAAATTTACTCTGTCAGAAATATGCTTCTGCATATTTATTACGTCATGGTCATATGGTTCATCCATGAGTATTGACTTAATAATGAAATCTGCCGATGCCTTGTTAACGGCGATTGGAATATCATAAACCTGTGCAATTCTCATAAGAGCCTTAACATCAGGATCATGTGGCTGTGCTGTAAGTGGATCCGAGAAAAATACGATTAAATCTATTCTTCCCTCCACTACCTTTGCTCCGATTTGCTGATCTCCTCCAAGAGGGCCTGAATTATAGCCTCTTACAGTAAGACCTGTCCTCTCGGATACCAAGCGGGCTGTTGTACCTGTACCACAAAGAAAATGATTTTTTAAAATATCTTTGTTTGACTCGCACCAATTTACAAGAGTCTGTTTCTTTCCATCGTGAGCAATTAAAGCGATGTTTTTCTGTCTCCCAATAGTAAAAGTAACCTTATCTTCCATAAAAGCCCTCCGTCTATGATGTTCTATGCTGCGTTACATACCTCAAATAACTCATCACAGTGATTTCGGATTAAATCCTCAAGGCTAAGCCAGTAGCTTGCCTCCTCCTCTGTGTGATTACTGTATGCATATATATCAGCAATTTTTTCGCAGAATGTCAATAGCATTTCATTTTCTGCGCCCTCAATCATAGCTGGTAATCTATCTTGAAGCAGTTTATATACGTCCTTCTTAGCTTTATATTTTAATAATGCTCTATATAAAGCCTCCTTCTCGGAATCTGAAATATTCTCGATAAAGCCTTCTAGTTTTTCTTTTGCCTGCATCAATTAAACCTTCCTAATCTATATGTTATATAAATAATTATTTTATATAACGTTTTTCAACAGGAGGTAATTTAACATGAAAACTATATAAGGTCAATTAGTTTTCATATGTTTGGCAAGAACTGTCTATTTTTGGCAATATCTTTAGAACTGCTTGTTTATAATATTACTCTAATATTCATCTTCTTTTGCTATATCCTCAAGAGACATATACTTGCGAAATACTCTTTCAAGAATAGGATGAACTGATGACGCAATCATGCCTGGAAGGAATAACAGGAAAATTGGGAATCGATATACTAATAGACCAAGAAGTACCAAAACTCCAAGTATAGCGATACTCCAACCAATATTAAGTATCATGAATATTGCTGATACCTTAAAGGATTCTTTAAATCCATTCGCAAATCGTGCAATGTAAGCAAAATGATAAATCGCCCAAATAATAGTAACCACTAGCAACACTGTAAAGAAAATAAACATTCCAGCAAATGGGCTATCGTGACTGATAACATTTTTGGTGATATAAATATCTCCTGAAAGGATTCCAAACATCACCATAAAGATAAGCCATGATAATGTAGACTGCTTGAAGTTTTCCTTAAATGAATGAAAGAACTCTAATGTGTAGCCTCTGCCCCTATAAACACATTTGTGAATCGCATAATAAAGTGCTGTAAGGCTGGCTCCAATTGTAAAAATAGGAATAGAACAAATCAAAAAATAAAAGCCTATAATCAGCATATCTGTAATTTTTGTAATGCTGTCAAAAAATCTACTATTAAAAAATCTACCCAAAATTATTCTCCTTTTTCTATTTTATATATAAGATCGTAGAAGTTCTGTAAGTATTCTTCGCTTCCACTCAAATCTGCTATCATCAAATACTTCATCTTTTCATCAAGTCCAAAGTATTCCTGAATTCCCGTACCTGTGATATCTACGGCCACATCATAATTACCTGTTATGCCGTCATCATCTGTAACATCTACATTGTATAATCGACCTTCACTGGTCCACAAATCCAAAAGCTTATCTGGTGCCGTTGTTTTTAAATCTCGAACAACACCCATATCTACTAGATATTTAACTCCCACTTCGTCAGTAAAAGCAAAATCAAGCTGACCAGTCATAATATAAATATCAAGCTTATTTCCATAGCCGCCCATATTTACATCGTCATATGTATAAAAATCTCCTGAAAGGCTGAAGCCATCGTGTTTTTCCATTTTCAGCACATCATGCATTTCCTTGGCAACCTTTTCATCATACTGACTGGAATTAATAACCATTCCATAAAACTTGTACTGAACATAGGTAAGTGCGTGATGAACACCCCAGGTGATAGCTCCGATTATTAATAATGTCACTAATATATGTAGCTTGTAGTACTCCCATATATATTCCAGCTTCTGTCCAAAGGACATTTGGGAAAGCTTCTTTTTCTCACCCTTTAAGGTCTTGGTGACCTGCTCTTGTTCTTTATCTACATATTCCATCTTTTACCTCTCGCTGTTATGCTAACAATCTTACTGCTGGCTACAGCTATTTTTTACTCTTGAAATATAGTATCTAAAAAAAAGGGCTACTTCAAGAAGAAGTAGCCAAATTTTAGCAATATTTAATAACTTCGAATATTAGATATCGAGAAGCTTTGCATAAGCTGCAAGAGCATCTGATGTATCACCTGAAAGAACCTTCTTTGCAAGTGTCTTACCAAGCTGAACACCTTCCTGATCGAATGAGTTAAGGTTCCATACAAATCCCTGGAACATAACCTTGTTCTCGAAGTGTGCAAGGAGTGCACCAAGTGTCTCAGGTGTAAGCTGATCACCAACGATGATTGATGATGGGCGGTTACCCTCGAAGTACTTGTTTCTATTATCATCATCCTTACCACAAGCGAAGGCCATAATCTGAGCTGCTACGTTAGCGCAGAGCTTCTGCTGTGATGTGCTATCCTCGATAACAACATCTGTAGCCATCTGGCTCTTCTTGAAGCCAACGAACTGAAGTGGAATGATATCTGTTCCCTGGTGAAGAAGCTGATAGAAGCTGTGCTGTCCGTTTGTACCTGGCTCACCAAAGATAACTGGGCCAGTAACATAATCAACAGGCTCGCCGAAACGGTTTACACTCTTTCCGTTTGACTCCATATCAAGCTGCTGTAAGTGAGCAGGGAAACGGCTAAGTGCCTGTGAGTATGGAAGAACTGCTGTAGTCTCATAACCGAGAATGTTTCTCTCATAAACACCGATAAGAGCATCAAGCATTGCAGGGTTCTTGCGAACGTCTACATTGCGAGCAAGCTTATCTTCTTCTGCTGCACCATTTAAGAATCTAGCGAATACATCTGGACCAAATGCAAGTGAAAGGATTGCGCCACCTACTGAAGATGTAGATGAGTAACGTCCACCGATGTAATCATCCATGAAGAATGCATCAAGGTAATCAGCTGACTTTGCAAGTGGTGAAGCATCTGATGTAACAGCAATCATGTGCTTAGATGCATCAAGTCCAGCCTTCTTTAAAGCGTCCTTAACGAATGACTCGTTTGTAAGTGTCTCAAGTGTAGTACCTGACTTAGAAACGAGGATGAAAATTGAGTGAGCAACATCAACACCAGCAAGAACTGATGCAGCATCGTCTGGATCTACGTTTGAAATGAAACGAGCTTCCATCTTGAATGTGCCTGTTACCTTTGCCCAATTCTCAAGAGCAAGATACATAGCGCGAGGACCAAGGTCTGATCCGCCGATACCAATCTGAACAGCTGTAGTGAACTTCTCGCCCTTCTCGTTAACGATTTCACCATTGTGAACCTTGTTAGCGAACTCTGCGATACGCTCCTGCTGCTTAACATAGAACTCCCTTTTGTTAACCCCATCAGCAATAACATCCCCGCCAAGCTGACCACGTGTAAGCTGGTGAAGAACTAATCTCTTTTCCCCTGTATTAATAACCTCTCCATTGAAAAGTGCTGAGTATTTGTCGATAAGCTCTGCTTCGTCAGCAAGTCCCTGAAGTGCTTCAAGAACAGTATCATCAACCTGCTTTGCAGCGAAGTTGTATGCCATACCATTTGACATTGGAACTGAGTACTCTGCAACACGCTTTGCACCGTTTGCTCCAGCCATAACTGACTTAAGCTCTACCTGATTCTTCAACCCCTGAAGAGTCTTGTAAGATTCAAGCTTATCAAAATTATTCCATGCTACCATTTTCTTACTCCTTTATAATGTGAAATACTTTTGCTCTCTTGAAAATAGCTAAAACGTTTTCTAACCAAAAATTTTATAATAAAACAGGGTGTAATACAATAGATTATACCCATTTTTCAATATCTTATTTCAGTTAATACACAAAGTTTTTTATTAGTGTTTGAGCAACTTTTGTTGCGCACGGCTTCTATATTGCACCTAGCTGCATCCTGTAATATTTCTCGTAAATGCCACCCTCTTTGATGAGCTCTTTATGAGTTCCTCTTTCCTTGATTCCATCACCATCTAATACGATGATTTCATCTGCTCCAAGGATTGTAGATAGACGATGGGCGATTGTGATAGTGGTTCTTCCCACTGCCAGCTTATCCAAGCTCTCCTGAATGTAGCGCTCGCTTTCATTATCAAGGGCGCTTGTTGCCTCATCCAAAATAAGAATAGGTGGATTCTTAAGGAATACTCGTGATATAGAGATACGCTGCTTCTGTCCTCCTGAAAGTCGTGTACCTCGCTCGCCTACCTCTGTATCAAATCCATTTGGAAGGCTTTCGATGAAGTTTAAAAGGTCAGCGTTCTTTGCCGCCTCTATGATTTCTTCCATTGTAGCGTCAGGCTTTCCGTAGGCGATGTTCTCTTTGATGGTTCCATTAAACAGATAAACATCCTGCTGCACGATACCAATATATGAACGAAGTGATTTCTGTGTAACGGTCTTTACATCCACTCCATCGATGCACACCTGTCCGCCTGTAACATCATAGAATCTTGGTATTAGTGCACAGAGTGTAGTCTTTCCTCCGCCTGATGGGCCTACGATAGCCACTGATTTTCCTGCATCCACATGAAGGTCGATATTTTCAAGAACTGTTTCCTCTTCCTCATATGAGAAGGATACGTTCTTAAAGTCAATGACACCTGTTACATCTTTAAGCTCTTTAGCATCTTTGCTATCGACAATCTCTGGCATTGTATCCATAACCTGTATGAATCGTTCGAATCCTGCCAGTCCCTTCTGTAGCTGCTCCGTGAATTCCACAAGAACATTTACAGGATTGATAAAGATATTTATATAGAGGGCGTAGATTGCCAAATCCTCACCTGTTAGCTGTCCCTTTGCAATGAAGTATCCTCCTGCAACTAAAACGGTTATAAACATTAGTCCTTCAAAGAGGCTGTTACCAGCATTGAAGGTTCCCATGAGGATGTAATTCTGCTTCTTAGATGAAAGGAAAGATATATTGCTCTTATCAAATTTCTCTCTTTCAATATCCTCACCAGCAAATGATTTTACCACTCTGATTCCACCGAGAGTATCTTGTAGTGACGAATTAATTCCAGCAATCTTCTTACGGTTATCCGCGAATGTTGCTCGCATCTTTTTATTCTGCTTCACAGCGAATATCGCCATAAAGAATACTACTACCATCAGGCAGCTAGTCATTGGAACGTTAATTCTCATAAGAAGAATCAGCGAACCTATTATCTTTATTACAGATATGAAAATGTTCTCAGGTCCGTGATGTGCCAGCTCTGAAATATCAAACAAATCTGATACCAGCTTGCTCATCATCTCGCCAGTGTTGTGATTGTCATAATATGAAAATGAGAATGCCTCATAACGTTCGAAGAGCTCCCGTCTCATTCCCGACTCCATCTTTGCCCCCATCATATGTCCTTGGTAGCTGACATAATATCTGCAAGCACTTCTTACTATATACATTGCAAGTAAGAGCGCAGCTATAATTCCAAGCCTGCTGAGGATGACCTCTGGTGCCTCAAGGAAAAGTGTAGCTCTCAGGATTCTCAGGAACTGAGGGAATGTCAAATCTATGATTGAAAGTACTGTAGCGCATATCAAATCTAAAATAAATACTCCAATGTATGGTTTGTAATAGGGAATAAATCGTTTTATAAGCTTCATTATGTACCTCTTCTAAAAATCATTGTGCTTAATCTTTCATATACTATAACCGTATAGATTTTGCTTTGCAAATATCACATTTGTTTTTTTAATAAAAAATGCAGATACTCTTAATGAATATCTGCATTGAACTATTCTGATAAAAAGAATATCTATTATTCTGGCTGAGCTACTGTCTCAGTCTCCTCTTTTTCAATCTTGCCTTCAGCAACACGCTTCTCATATCTTGTGTAGATAATCCAAGCAGCAAGACCAAATACTACAGGGCCGCTAAGTGACCAGAATGTAGTCTTGAAATCACCATCAAGTGCTGGCTGGATAATAGCGAATACATTAGCAAAAAGAAGTGTTAATGTAACTACATATCCCCAAATGTTTGCTGACTTCTGTGTCTTGAAAATTACAAAGCTTCTATCGATTCCATCAAGCTTCTTGAACTTAGGGAACGCGAATGAAATGAACATGTAAGGTACTGTCATTCCAACGTTAACCATTGCTGTAAGAATAACGAAGAACTTCTGCATCGAATCGCCACCGAATGATACAAGAAGAATCATTACACTAACGATAGTACACTGTACCCACATTGCATTCTTTGGCATTCCGTCTGCCTCGATTTCACCCATCTTACCTGGCCAAAGTTCCTTTGGAGTGCCTTCGATAATCTGCTTAAGTGGTGAATAAACAAGTGTGAATAAAGCACCTGCAAGTGCAAGAAGCATAATAAGCGCGTAAACACGAGCAAAGCCGTGAGCAAGAGCAACCTGTGTAGCTGCAGTTGCACCAAACACCTTACCAAATGCTGCTGCAAAGTTTGACATAATTACATATGAAACATTTCCAAGTGTGATTGTATCAGCACCAAGAACCTCGCTGTAATTTGTAAATGAACCAACAAGCATAATAAGTGATGCATAACCTACTACGATAACCATAGCTGCAATGATGATTCCCTTAGGGAAGTTTTTCTTAGGATTCTCTGTCTTATCAACAAGACCACCAACAGCCTCGATTCCGCCATATGCAAATAACGCATATACGATAAATGAGAGAATCATGATTGGGCTACCCTGATAAGCAACATTAAGAGGAACTCTAAGTGATTCCATACCTGCAAATGGCTGCTCAAGCTGGCCACCACGAGCGATAATCATAACGATTGAACCAACTACTACCATGATATTAATAGTAAGAACTGCTGTACCACCAATAGATGTTACCTTACTAATCTTATCAATACCCTTTGAATCAAAGTATGTGATGAAAATGAAGAACAATACAGCCATAAGACCAAGAAGTCTTGAACCAGATAAAAACTCGATTCCAAATAATGACCATGTTGATGTTGTATCTTCACCAAAGATGACGTTTGAAACTGGTACCCAGATACCTGAAGAAACATTTACCATCCAAAGAACGTAAGATGTGTACCACATAAATGTACCGATGAATGCATACTTTGGTCCTACTGACTTACACATCCATGAATACATTCCACCTGTCTCATCCTTGAATGCAGAACCGAACTCTGCAACCATGAAGGCAAATGGGATGAAGAATAAAATACCTGCAATTACGAACCAAGGAATCGCAGCATATCCCATTAAGTAATAAGAACGTGGAATGTTGTTAAAACCGTAAACTGATGTAAAAATCATCAGAATGAGGGACATAAGCCCTAATTTCTTTTCTTTCATTACTAACTTCCTTATTTATAAAATATATTCTCTATTTAATTTCCGCAGGGCGAAAACTCAATTATTATATCACGCAATAGGAGAATTCTCTATAATTTCGTTATATAAAACAGTGAAAATACAATGCGTTAGCACTTTAAAACGCAAAAGAAATATCAACTAATATTCAATACTGATACTTATACATTAAAAAAGGGCCTGGCAAACGCCCAATGTCATTAAGTTAACATTGCAGTGGAGACTAAAATAAAGAAAACGAGATTGGAGCTATAAACTTCAATCTCGTTTTTTCATTTTAAGCATAACAAATAGACAGATGATAAATCTGCCAGCAAAGCGTTTTTAAATTATTATTTTTATGCTACTCTATATAAGAAACCACGAAATACTTTTGCTGTGAGGTTTCTTTCTCGGTGCCTTCCAGTTCTAATTGGGATTGTATTTCTAGCAATAATGGTTTCTAAATTAGGTGATGTTGTTTTTCCTTGAAAAAATTGTCTACATACATGAGCAGCGACTGAGAAGTTCGCCTTGTATGTATATTTTCTTTGCTTTTTTTCAATGACTACGTGCGAGGTAATCATTTCTGCAAAGTTATACATTATCAAATGGGCATAGATTTCCTGATGAATACACATCACCTTTTTTGAATGAAAATTAAGCATTCCTATTGTGTATTTTAAGTCTCTAAATGAGCTTTCTATTCCCCAGCGTTCTGCGTACAATTCTTTAAGTTTTGATGGCGGATATTTCAATGAATCTAAGTTTGTTACAACACTCTCATATATTCCATCACTAATTTCAAAACGTACAAGTCTAAAATAAAGCTTATAAAATCTAGTAGGGTCACTTTTCCTAGATATAGAAGGAAGATAGTCAAACGGTGTGGTTGCAGGAAGTGCCCTGTAATGATTTCTGTCTTTAAACAATTTTTTTGTTTCAATCGTTTGCTTGCGAGTGAGGTTTAATTCAATACTAACATCATATTCAGGCTCTTCAGGTAATTCAAAACCTGCTTTTATTCCACATATTCCATCTCTTATACGAATTAGAAAGAACCATCCCTTTTCCTGTATATGTGCCATGCTGTTATAAGATTCATATCCTCTGTCAGCTATGATGAGAGCACAATCTATATTTGATTTATCTACCATTTGTTGTAATGCTAAATGTTCATTTAGATTTCGTTTTCCCTGTATTAATGCATCTGCATATATGTGCTTATTTAAATCATACAGCGCATTCAAATGCAGAAGATTATATGGCTTTTGCCCATTAGCACCTGGATAATACGAGCTTTTATCATCATAATTGGTCGGTATTTGTATATCAGAACCATCAACCGCAAGAATTACCATATCGTTACTATCTTCCGACATCAACTTATTAGTAAAACCATTAAAAATAGCTTTAAATGCTTCTGCCTTAATCTTTTGTCGTTGCTGCACAAAAGCAGATGCAGACGGCAAAGATTCAACATTTGGGAAAATATCTATTAGTTCATTTGTAAGACTTTTACTTTCCATACCAATAATGGATTTGATAATCGTCAGGAATGGTAATTTCCTATTTCTTATGAAGTCAGTTTCTTTATTATTTACATAGTTACACATACTCTTAGCGGTAGATTCAATCTCTGAAATTAAAATTTTTTTGACATGTTTAGGTTTCATATGTTACCTCCTCGTAATCAAGTTTTCCCTTAATTACAAGGGCCGCTTTCGCTACCTTAAAAACATCAGTAGCGAAAGCGGCCACATATTTCTCTTGTTATGTCAACATATATTTATAAAAAAGAAGACCCCTATACCATTTCTGGTATAGAGATCTCAATTGATTCATCTTAACTTAATGACATTG
>NZ_FQYQ01000002.1 GCF_900141825.1 Pseudobutyrivibrio xylanivorans DSM 14809
CAAGTGCTGAACCAATGCTTTTAAATGTAGAACCGCATGTGATTTCTTGTTCAATATAAGTTCTGTCAGTAAGAGTTAAATGACGTTGTCTTTTCTTTCTGTTTGCCATAATTAATTCTCCCTGGCAGACAGATAACCACTTACAATCATGAATAATAAAAAATGCTTGTGCAAGACTAAATTCCAGTTTGAGAGAAAAAAAGCCCATAAAACCGGAATTTAAAATTTCACTTAAGGTTCAACAACATTCATAACATCCCCTTCTCTGGATCTTTAACTGTCCTTATTTATGGATATCAAAAAATGCTAAAATTTCTTATCATAAGAAGGCGGAAAGAGGCGGAAAGGATGGTGAGCTATAGTGTATAAACTGGAAATATATCAAAAGCTTGCATACGAAGTGTTAATGTGTAGATGTGAATGCATAAAGATTAACCGTAAAGTGTCATTAGAGGACGATGTTAGAGCATTAAAGGGTGCTGTTGGAAAGTATCCATTACGCATGGCACAGCTAGGTGTATCTAGTACCGAAGCATTACCTGAAGAAAAGTTACATAAAGCCAAGGCTAATTATATTCAGTATCGTCGAGTGAAGGTTAATAAACCAGAGATAGTTACTAAAGGCGTTGATAGAATCATGGATAATCTTGCACATATAATTGCTAAATGGGAAGGTCTACTTTTGTATGAGTATGCAAATGGATTTAGTGATTTTCACGCTGAAAAATTTAGAGATTATATGCTGAATCAATCTAAGGCGATGTTGATGGATAAACAATTCTTATATACAATTGCCGAGAAATATCTAGCTGAAAGGTCATTTGAAAAGAAGAATAATGCCAGATTTGGAGAATGTGTAACTATCTTCATTGACGAGACTATTAAGAATAATCCCTTATCTACTAATGGTGGTGTGATTAGTAATTATAGTTATCTAATTGCTTTAGGTGATTTGAAGAAAGAATCTCAGATCAATTCTGTTAACCTTATATATGAGAAGGTGGGCGAGGCTCATACAACAACTCATGGCGAGGAAATAACTGCTGAAGCAATTGGTAATGCTTTATTCACGCTACTGTATGAGTACAATTATACTAACGACGTGAAGATATTCATTGATAATATGACAGTTAGAGGGCATTGGAAAAAGAGGAAGAAAAACTTTGTCGTTAATAAATGCTTCAGAAGTGTTAGTGTTAATTATGTAAACCGAAAGCACAATACTAAGGCAGATGCGTTATCAAGGCAGAACGTGGCACTTACACTGACGCGTAAAGATTTTGATAAGCTAGATAGAATAAAGCAAATTCCTTTCCCAGCTGCTGCATTCAATCCTCAAAATGATAAATTTAACGATGGTCATAATTGGTTCTCAAATTTCAGAAGTCCGTTCAAGAAACGGCTTGCAACATGATTGTAACAAAATAGAATTGTAAAGATATAGTTATATCAGAGAATAGTATGATATATGGAGGTATAGATTTGACAGTGATACCACTTCATATGTATAATAATGATAGAATTATGATATACAAGGAGGGCATGACCATGATTATTAAGCCATCAGCTGCTTTAAGAAACAGTTATTCACAGATATCAGATTTAGCTAGAGAATCCGAGGAGCCAATTTTTATTACTGTAAATGGTGAGGGAGATGGAGTATACATGAATATGTATGCTTTTGAAAAGCGCGAGGAAATTCTAAATTTACGAGAAAAAGTGCTTCAGGCTGAAGAAGAACGTATACGTGGTGAAAAGACACTTAGTGTTTCAGAGGCGAGAAAACTTTTAAGGGAGAGAATGAATGACTTATAAAGTTGAAATACTTCCCACAGCGTGGAATGACTTAAAATCAATTGAGGATTATTACGCACTGGAATTTGATGTTGCAACTGCAATAAAAGTTAGTGATTCTATCCTTGATAAAATTGAAAAACTGGAAACTTTTCCAGATATCGGAAATGACACTCCAGATCCTTGGCTTAATAAACGTGGATATAGAATGCTGATATGCGAAAAGCATGTGGCCATATTTAAAAGGATTGATATTAGTATTTTTATTTATCACATATTTGATACTAGACAAGATTACCCAAAGCTGTTTAAGAAGCAATTTAAAACTGACTAATAGTAGTATTGGCTTTATTACAGTAACCTATATGATTATTATTAGATAAAGAATAAGAAAACTAAGTGGTTTACCTACTAAACCAGAATAATCATAAATGCAGCAGTTTCGCTTACGATTTAGGGGACTGGTCAAATGGTATGATAGGGGTCTCCAAAACCTTTGGTGGGAGTTCGATTCTCTCGTCCCCTGTTTGACTAAAGTGCTGTAAACATTGAAAATCAATGTTTATAGCACTTTTTTTTACTCAAAATCTAGTCCAGCCCTGTGTGCCTGGGAATGTTGGAGTTTTCTTGGAATATTATATAGTTTTCCGTCTTTTATCAATTTGGCGCCCGTTTGATGGTAGTAAAATGAAATCCCATTGGTTTTACATTGTGCATTGAGCTGTGTTACCCATTCGAAATCACATGGCCTTGCATTTGCACCAGATTCGCCACCAACGCTAACGTGTTTGATAACCGGAGTTCCGTCGTGGGTCTTGTACTTTTCTATAAAAGGTTCAAGGTCAACTGCTGTAAGCATAGGCTCTATCATGACAGAATGATGAAAGAGTGGGAGAGATAGGTAAAGTGGAAGCCTTTTGTCGGCCATCTCCTGGTTTTCACAGGTGACTGCTATTATTACATGCTCCCAACCATTGCCCCAATTTGCAGGAAGATTATTAGCAATACGCTCAGGACGTTTAGTAATCATGAAGAAGGAGCAATCCTGTCTTTCGTACATCATATTCCAAGCATCATTTCGCCATTCATCAGCAGCTGGATGGAAGAAATCTGATGAAAAACAGGTATAAATGTTTGAGCCAGTAGGAATTTTGTAGCGCCCTTTATTTTTCCCTGATTTTAAAACTCTTATAGGCAAATCAAAATTTTCTGTTTTGTATACTATTGATGCATCCTTACCTATAGATTCATCGCGACGATACACATAACAATTCAAACACCCAGTGCTAGCTTTGGTGCATCCGTGCCAAAGGTTCCAATTAGTGGAAATTGGAGGCCTTGGATCAATATTTTCTTCTGAAAATAATGAAAGTTGTTTCATAAATATTCTATAGATACTTTTTCAAGTATAGACATCTTAATTACATTAAAAAACATTTGTTCTGATTTAACTATACTATAGCATTTTCGAACAGATGTTTCAATCGAACAAATTATTAAATATACTAGCTTCAAATAAATAACACATTTCAATTGTAGAATTCATCATGTAGGGTATTCAGCTTAATCGTGCTTTTTTTCAGAAAGAATGAGGTATTGCTATGCTCAGAAAAGTGGAACATCAGGTTCAAGGGTATAGAACACATGATGGCGCAGGAGTTAGCTTAGTTCGTGTAATTGGGTTTAAAACTGTGGAGATATTCGACCCATTTTTAATGTTGGATGCCTTTGATTCGACGGATCCTAATGATTATATAGCAGGCTTTCCTATGCATCCCCACAGAGGTATAGAGACTTTTACGTTTCTTTCTAAGGGTTCTATCATACACGAGGATCATCTTGGAACAAAAGCTGTGATGATTGATGGGGAAGCTCAGTGGCTAACAGCCGGTTCTGGCGCATACCATTCTGAAATGCCTCAGCCAGCAGAAAGAATGCTTGGTTTACAGCTTTGGCTTAATATTCCCGCAAAAGACAAAATGACAGCGCCACCTTTTTATCATGGTGTAATTAATGAAGAGATTCAAACATTCGATTTAGAATCAGGAAAGTTGAGACTACTTGCGGGAAATTATAACGGACATTCAGGCATTCAAGGTAAATATTTACCACTAGACTATTATGATATTTTCCTTGATGCACATGGTAAATTTGAGATTAATGTTTCAGGAGAAGAAAAATCTATAATGTTGTTTACACTGGAAGGAGATGCTGTAATTAGTGACACTCATGTCCCTGCAAAGACTGCGGCGAAGCTTGGAAATGGGGATGTTGTCACAATAGAAGCCTGCGATGAGCCAATAGAAATCATTTATATGTGTTCAGAAAAACTTGGAGAGCCAATAGCTTGGGGTGGACCTATAGTAATGAACACACAAGAGGAGCTGGAGACAGCTTTCCATGAAATTGAAACAGGTCGATTTATTAAACAGACTGCTAAATATGAAAATCAGTAAAATAGAATGGAAGAAGTCTAATGCTTTCAAAAAAATTGAATAAAAATCGTATTAGTATGCCTACATGTAATTGAATATGAAAATATGGAGTGCTATAATTAATTATAAATATTCAGACAATTCTGTCAGAATACTTTATGGGGGTTTTATTAAAAATACGGGGCTTAAAAAAGGAGAAGGGTTATGCTAGCTACATTAGTACCACTATTTTACGAGGACATGTCTGTTGCTTCATATTGCTTATATGCACAGAAGGAGAACATGTTCGAAAATCCACATTTACTTGCTGCAGGAAAGTACGATGGAGCAGGTTCAATCGTCGGAATAGAGGTTTTTGAGAGTATTTCAGAGGACGATTTAGTTGCAAATTGCGATATTATTATTCCTATTAATAATATTTCATTATTTGCTAATATTGAGCAGCAGTTAACTGGTTTTGATGGTCGTATTGTTCTTCTTATGGACCATACAATAAAACCAGAAGATTCTTATAAAAAGCGCTTGCACGATTTAAAAAGTAAGGGCTTTAAACTTGGAATTAAAGATCTTCCTATTAATAGCTTAGAAGAATATAAAGCTATGCTTGATGATTTTGATTTATTCCTTGTTAACGCTGATTCAGGTGATATTGTTGAGCAGACTCAGGCTTTCAAAAAGGTATTGCCAAAAATGACTTTCTGTGCTGAAAATCTTCATTCAAAGGAAGAATTTGATAAGGCAAAGGATTCTGGTTTATTCAAGATATTCGAGGGTACTTTCTTTAGAGTTCCTATTAATACACAGGATACTGAGGTTACTCCTATTAAAATTAACTATATGAAGCTTATGACTGTTATTAATCAGTCAGATTTTGATTTAGAGGATGTTGCAAATGTAGTTGCACAGGATCCTGCTTTATCTATTGAGCTTTTAAAGATTGCAAACAAGCTTACTATTAATTCAAATATCAGATCAATTAATCAGGCTACAGCCCTTTTGGGACAGAAAGAGATTAGACGTTGGCTCAATACTACTTTGTTCCATGAATTAGCAGCTGGAAAGCCAAACGAGATTACAAGACTATCATTAATAAGAGCAAGATTTGCAGAGAATCTTGCACCAGCATTTGATTATGCTATGCGCAAAGATGAATTATTCCTAATGGGATTATTCTCACTGCTAAATCTTATTTTAGATATGCCAATGGAAGATGCATTAAACCAGGTTGGTGTTAGTGCAGAAATTAAAAAGGCACTCGTTAATGATGATGGTATCTTTTCACCTCAGCTTGAGTTCCTTCTTAGCTATGAAGCTGGAGATTGGCAGGAGGTATCTAGACTAATGGTGCTTCAGGATATTGAAATGCATGTTGTTTATGATGCATATGTTGAAGCTCTTAAGTGGTATGGAGATATGTTTATCGAATAGTCACATAATATTGTATATCAAGCCTCGGATTATTCATATCCGAGGCTTTGTATTTGATATAGGACAAAAGAATTGATTATTTATGAGCAAGATTTACATTGACACGGCTGTGGAAAAATGTTATATAATACTAAGCAATTTTAATTTAGTGTTTGTTTTTGTAATAGGAGTTTTTTACGATGTTTAAAATTAGATTAGAAAATACAGCCGAGGCTGAGGAATTTGTAAAGGCAGCTGCTCAGTGTGGCGGAGACGTAGATTTACATAGCGGAGTAGTTTACATCGATGGAAAGTCACTTTTAGGAGTTATCGCAATGGGTATCAAGAGAGAGATGAGTGTTCATCTTAACAACCCAGAAGATTATTCATTAAAGAAAGCTGTACAAAAGTTCGTTGTTGCATAAAATCGAATAATGTATAATTAAGCCTGTGAGATATTCACAGGCTTTTTCTTTGCAAAAAGCACAGGTGAGTTTCTTATTTTATAGAGAGAATAAGTAATAAATGAAAGTTGCGCGATTAGTTACTCCAGAGGGAGAGAAAGCACAAATTAATATATCCGTTAGGAACCTTGTTGAGTTTTTGCTTCGAGAGGGTGATATAGATGACCGAAAGGGCTCGGTTGATCCATTTGAGGCCATGCAGGAAGGGAGTAGGATTCATAGAAAGATACAAAACTCTATGGGTCCTTTTTATCGTGCAGAAGTTCCTCTGAAATATCAGGTTGAATATGATGATTACATTATCGGTCTCGAGGGACGAGCTGATGGTGTCGTTTTGGATATGGATGAGGATGGCACTGTCTGGTCAGCCACTGTTGATGAGATAAAAGGCATGTATATGGACGTAATGACATTTGAGAAGCCAGTTCTTGTACATGAGGCTCAGGCAAAATGCTATGCCTACATAATTGCCAGTGAGTATAATCTTCCTGAAATAGATGTTCAGATGACGTACGTCAGCCTTGAAACTGAAGAAATAAAACGTTTTAATCAGACTTATTCCTTTGAAGAAATCGAAGAATGGTTTCTTACTATTATAAATATATTTAGAAAGTGGGCAGATTTTCAGTATTACCACAAGCAGGAAGTATTGGAATCTGTTCAGGGGCTTGAGTTCCCATATGAATACAGGGATGGACAGAAGAAGCTTGTGTCTGATGTATATCGCAGTATATATAGAAGAAAAATTTTATTTATGCAGGCACCAACTGGCACAGGAAAAACTATAGCTAACGTTTTTCCTGCTGTTATGGCACTGGGGCAGAACCTGGCAGAAAGAGTATTTTATCTTACTGCAAAGACTGCTACAGCACTCGCAGCCAGAGATGCATACAGCCTTCTTGCGCAGAACGGATATGAAGGCAGAACTATCATGCTTACTGCCAAGGAAAAGATGTGCCTTTGCGACGAAGCTGATTGTAATCCTGATAATTGTCCATATGCCAGAGGTCATTTCGACAGGGTAAATGACGTTATCTACGAAATTATTACCAAGGAAACAGTCATTACAAGAGACGTAGTTTTAGGCTATGCCGAGGAATACGTGGTCTGTCCTTTTGAGCTTGCTCTTGATGTAAGTACATGGTGCGAGGGAATCATCTGCGATTACAATTATGTCTTTGATCCTAATGTTTATCTGAAGCGTTTCTTTGCAGAAGGAAAATCTGGTGAGCATATCTTCCTTATAGACGAGGCGCATAATATGGTAGACCGTGCCAGGGAAATGTACTCAGAAACTCTTATAAAAGAAGAGATTCTTTCTATTAAAAGATATGCAAAGCCAGTTAGTAAAAAACTGGTTAATGCATTAGAAAAATGCAATCGAATAATGCTTGAGTACAAGCGTGAATGCGATAGAGATATCACAGTCTTGGATGACATAGATATGCTTCTTAATGCCTGTGATAATCTGCAGATGATTATGGAGCAGCTATTCAAAAAAGAAGTGAAGTTTGGAATCTATCAGGATGAGGTCTTGGATTTCTATTTCAGACTTCGCAATTTCACAGCCCTTGCCTATCAGCAGGACCCAGATCACTACAGGATATATTGCGATTTTGATGATGATAAAAACTTCAATCTTCATTTATACTGCATAGATCCTTCTGCACAACTTCAGCAAAGACTTGCCATGGCAAGAGCCACTGTGTATTTCAGTGCCACACTTTTGCCAATAGATTATTATAAGGATTTGCTGTGCAATATTACAGACGTATATGCGATATATGTTGATTCAGTTTTTGACCAGCAGAATAGATTACTTCTTCTGGGTACAGATGTTACCAGCAAGTACACCAGACGTGGTGAAGATGAATATATGAAGTTTGCCAGATACATTCAGACTATCGTAAATGCGAAGCAGGGAAATTATATGGTCTTTGGTCCTTCATACAAATTTCTTGAAGACATACATGAAAAGTACCAGGCTCTTGGTGATGATGTTGAGATAATAATTCAGCAGCAGAATATGACCGAGCAGGAGAGAGAAGACTTCCTATTAGAATTTGAGAAGAAACGAGAAAAGTCCATGGTGGCATTTTGCACACTTGGTGGAATCTTCTCAGAGGGAATTGATTTGGTTGGTGGAAAGCTTATTGGTTCCATTATTCTGGGGGCTGGTTTGCCACAGGTTGGAAACGAGAGAAAGCTTATGTCCGATTTCTTTGACGATGAGGGAAAGAATGGATTCGAATATGCGTATTTGTATCCTGGAATGAATAAAGTTATTCAGGCTGCAGGCCGACTTATTCGTACCAAAGATGACGTTGGTGTTATTGCACTACTTGATGAGAGATTCCGTTTTGGAAGCTATAGAAAAACATTTCCTCGAGAATGGAACGATGCTGAATTTACCACGGTTGACGAGGTTTCGTTAAAATTAACAAATTTCTGGAAGAAAAAGGACTAAAATATTATTAGGAGTTGTGAATTTTTTGTGTTATACTCTTTTTAACTGTGAGGCTACCTGCTATTTTTACTAGTTTTTAGTGGCCCAAATTTCATAGCAGGAGTCTTGTCTCACAGATTTCAAGTTAATAATACGGAGGTGTAATGTGGGCAAAGTAAGAAGAGTTTACGTTGAGAAAAAGCCACAATTTGCAGTATCTGCCAAGTCACTGTTTTCCGAAATAGGAAGTTACTTAGGCATCAAGGATGTTACAGGAGTTAGAGTTCTGATTCGTTATGACGTTCAGGATGTTTCTGACGACGTTTTCAAGAAAGCAGTTAAGACAGTGTTTTCTGAGCCTCCTGTTGATGATGTTTACGAAGAGACATTTGATTACAATGGTCGTGTCTTTTCTGTTGAGTTTTTGCCAGGCCAGTTCGACCAGCGTGCCGATTCTGCTGAGCAGTGTCTTAAGCTCTTAAATGAAAATGAAGAGCCTACTATCCACACAGCGACTACCTATGTTATTGAGGGTAGCATTACTGACGACGAATTCGATGCTATCAAAAAGCATTGTATTAATCCTGTTGATTCTAGAGAGACTTCTCTTGATAAGCCAGAGTCTCTTTCTAATAATTTCGATGAGCCAGCCGACGTCAATACATTTGACGGTTTCATTTCTATGGCTGAGAAAGATTTACGCACTTTATATGATTCCTTAAATCTTGCTATGACATTTAAGGATTTCCTTCACATTCAGAACTATTTTTCCAATGACGAACATAGAGATCCAACTGTTACAGAAATCAGAGTATTAGATACTTATTGGTCTGATCACTGTAGACATACTACTTTCTCTACAGAACTTAAGAACGTTACTATCGAGGATGGCTATTATAAGGCTCCTATCCAGGATACTTTCAATGACTACCTTGATAATTTCAAGATTCTCTACAAGGATAGAGATGATAAATTTGTATGCCTTATGGACCTTGCACTTCTAGCTATGAAGCGTCTCAAGGCTGATGGCAAGCTTGAGGATCAGGAAGAGTCTGATGAGATTAACGCTTGCTCAATCGTTGTTCCAATCAACGTAGATGGAACAGAAGAAGAGTGGCTCATCAACTTCAAGAATGAGACACACAACCATCCTACAGAAATCGAGCCATTCGGTGGCGCTGCTACATGTCTTGGTGGTGCAATCCGTGATCCACTTTCAGGACGTACTTATGTATATCAGGCTATGCGTGTTACAGGTGCAGCTGACCCTACAGTTTCTGTAAAGGAAACAATCGAAGGAAAGCTTCCACAGAAGAAGCTTGTTCGTGAGGCTGCTCACGGTTACAGCTCATATGGTAACCAGATTGGTCTTGCTACAGGTTATGTAAAAGAGATTTATCATCCAGATTATGTTGCTAAGCGTATGGAGATTGGTGCTGTTATGGGTGCTGCTCCAAGACGTGCCGTTCAGAGATTAAACTCTGATCCAGGAGACAAGATCATCCTCCTTGGTGGACGTACAGGTCGTGATGGTATCGGTGGTGCTACTGGTTCTTCAAAGGCACACAATACAGAGTCTACAGCAGTTTGTGGTGCTGAGGTTCAGAAGGGTAATCCACCTACAGAAAGAAAGATTCAGAGACTTTTTAGAAGAGAAGAAGTTTCTTATATCATTAAGAAGTGTAACGACTTTGGTGCCGGCGGTGTATCTGTTGCCATCGGAGAGCTTGCTCCAGGTCTTACAGTAGATTTGGATAAGGTTCCAAAGAAGTACGCAGGTCTTGATGGAACTGAGCTTGCTATTTCAGAGTCTCAGGAGCGTATGGCAGTAGTTGTTGCTCCAGCAGATGTAAATAAGTTCCTTCAGTACGCAGCTGAGGAAAACTTAGAGGCAATCGAGGTTGCTGTTGTTACTAAGGAGCCACGTCTTGTTCTTAACTGGAGAGGTAAGGAAATTGTTAACCTTTCAAGAGCATTCCTTGATACAAACGGTGCTCATCAGGAGACAGATGTTTATGTAGAGCTTCCTGACAGCAATGATAAGTACATCGATAAGATTGGCATCGAGAAGGTTGCAGAGGATGTTGCAAAGGGCGACTTCAAGGCAGCATGGCTTGATTCACTTGCTGATCTTAACGAGTGCTCACAGAAGGGTCTTGTTGAAATGTTCGATGGTTCAATCGGCGCAGGCTCAACACTTATGCCTTTCGGTGGAAAGTATCAGCTTACAGAAACACAGGCTATGGTAGCTAAGGTTCCAGTAGCTGACGGTAAGACAGATGCAGTTACAATGATGGCATATGGCTTTAATCCTTATATTAGCTCATGGTCACCATATCACGGTTCACAGCTTGCAGTTTTAGAGTCTGTAGCTCGCATCGTTGCAACTGGTGGTGATTACAAGAAGATTAGATTTACATTCCAGGAGTACTTCCGCAGAATGAGCGAGGATCCAAAGAGATGGAGCCAGCCATTTGCAGCACTTCTTGGTGCATATAAGGCACAGATGGAGTTTGGACTTCCATCAATCGGTGGAAAGGATTCAATGTCAGGAACTTTCAACGAAATCGATGTTCCACCTACACTTGTTTCCTTTGCAGTAGATGTTGCAAAGCAACAGGATATTGTTACACCAGAACTTAAGGAAGCAGGAGATAAGCTCTTCTTACTTAGAATTCTTCGTGACAATTATGATCAGCCAAATTACCAGCAGGCTAAGGCAATCTTCGAGATTGTAAGACAGATGGTTGAGCTTGGAAATATTAAGGCTGCATATGCACTTGATGCATACGGACTTGTTCCAGCTGTTTCAAAGATGGCATTTGGTAACAAGTTTGGTGTAAAGCTTAATGAGAAGTGCCAGTCAGTATTGCTCTTTGGCTGTGTCATCGGTGATATCGTAGTAGAAGTCTCAGAGGACGGAGTTCTTGCAATCATTAATGAGCTTGAAAAGCGCGGTCTTTCTGACTGTGGCTTTGAGGTAGGTGAAGTTACTGATGATGCTACATTCACATATAAGGATGTAAAGATTTCTGTTGATGAGGCAATCGCAGCATGGACAGGTACACTTGAGAAGGTATTCAAGACACGCAGTCATGAAGATACAGCTCTTGTAGATACAGGACTTTATGAGTCTAAGAACTTCTATGTTTGCAAGAATAAGATTGCAAAGCCTAGAGTATTTATTCCAGTATTCCCAGGTACAAACTGTGAGTACGATTCAGCAAGAGCATTTGAAAATGCTGGTGCTATTACAAACGTAAAGGTATTCAAGAACCAGACAGCAGAGGATATCAGAGAATCAGTTGACGAGTTCTCAAGAGCAATCGCTCAGTCACAGATTGTTATGTTCCCAGGTGGTTTCTCAGCAGGTGATGAGCCAGAGGGTTCTGCCAAGTTCTTCGCTACCGCATTTAGAAATGAAAAGATGAAGGAAGCTATCCACGGACTTCTCAACAACAGAGATGGTCTTATGCTTGGTATCTGTAATGGTTTCCAGGCACTTATCAAGCTTGGTCTTGTTCCTTACGGCGAGATTCATACACAGAAAGAGGATGCTCCTACACTTACATACAACACAATCGGACGTCATATTTCAAAAATCGCATATACGAAGGTAGTCAGCAACAAGTCTCCATGGCTTGCAGGTGCACAGCTTGGTGAGACATATTGTTCACCAGCTTCACACGGTGAGGGCCGTTTCGTTGCTTCAGAAGAGTGGATTAAGAAGCTCTTCGAGAACGGACAGGTTGCTACACAGTACGTTGATGAAAACGGAAATCCTACAATGGATGAAGAGTGGAACATCAATGGAAGCTACTGCGCTATCGAGGGTATTACCAGCCCTGATGGACGTGTATACGGTAAGATGTGTCATGCAGAGCGTAGAGGTGATGGCGTAGCTCTTAACATCTACGGCAATCAAGATATGAAGCTCTTTGAGGCAGGCGTAGATTACTTCAGATAAAACGTAAATCCAAGGTATGGAACCATACCTTGGATTTTTATAAAAATCAAAAGGGTAGAAAAGAGGAAAGATGAAAGCATTTTTAATTTTGGAAGATGGTACAGTTTTTGAGGGAACAAGCATCGGTTCCACAAGAGAGGTTGTCAGCGAGATAGTATTCAATACTTCTATGACAGGTTACCTTGAGGTTCTTACTGATCCTTCTTACGCAGGTCAGGCGGTATGTATGACTTATCCACTTATTGGTAATTACGGTATTACTGATGATATGGAAAGTTCACGTCCTTGGCCAGATGGATTTATCGTGAGAGAGCTTAGCAGAATTCCTTCAAACTTCCGCTGTAAGGGAACCATTCAGGACTTTTTGGTAAAGCACAACATCACTGGTATCTCAGGTATTGATACACGTGCCCTTACAAAGATATTGCGTGACCGCGGAACTATGAATGGAATGATTACAACAAACGAAAATTATAATTTCGAAGAAATCAAACCAAAGCTTACAGCATACGCAACTGGCGATGTAGTATCTAAGGTTACCTGTCGTGAAAAATCGGTAATGAAGGGTAATGGTAAGAAAGTTGCACTTTTAGATTTTGGTGCAAAGAAAAATATTGCGAAATCACTTAATGATAGAGGCTGTGAGGTTACAATTTATCCTGCTCACACAACAGCTAAGGAAATCTTAGCAGGAAATCCAGACGGAATTATGCTTTCAAACGGACCTGGAGATCCAAAGGATTGTGGACCTATCATTGATGAGGTTAAAAAGCTTTATGACAGTGAGGTGCCTATCTTTGCAATCTGTCTTGGCCATCAGTTGATGGCTCTTGCAAATGGACTTGATACACATAAGCTTAAGTACGGCCACAGAGGCGGAAATCATCCTGTTAAGGATTTGGAGACTGGCAAGGTTTACATTTCATCGCAGAACCACGGTTACGTAGTAGATACAGACGGACTTGATGAAAAGATTGCAGTTCCTGCATTTGTAAATGTAAACGACGGTACAAATGAAGGGCTTAAATACACAGGAAAGAATATCTTCACTGTTCAGTTCCATCCTGAGGCTTGCCCAGGACCACAGGACAGTGGATACTTATTTGATAGATTTATTAAGATGATGGGAGGAGAGCAGTAATGCCAAAGAGAAGTGACATTAAGAAAGTAATGGTGATTGGCTCTGGTCCTATCGTCATTGGACAGGCGGCGGAGTTCGACTATGCTGGAACTCAAGCTTGCCGTTCACTTAAGGAAGAGGGCATGGAGGTATGTCTGGTAAATTCAAATCCAGCTACCATTATGACTGACAAGGAAATTGCAGATCAGGTATACATCGAGCCTCTTACAGTAGATGTTTTAAAGCAGATTATTATTAAGGAAAAGCCAGATTCACTTCTTCCAACACTTGGAGGACAGGCTGGACTTAACCTTGGTATGGAGCTTGCTGAATCAGGATTTCTTGAGGAGCATGGTGTAAAGCTTATCGGTACCACAGCAGAGACAATCTTTAGAGCAGAAGATAGACAGGCATTCAAGGACACTATGGAAAAGCTTGGTGAGCCTGTTGCAGCTTCACTCGTTGTAAATACAGTAGAGGATGGAATCAAGTTTACTAATACTATCGGATACCCAGTAGTTTTAAGACCAGCTTACACACTTGGAGGTTCAGGCGGTGGTATCGCTCACAACCAGACAGAGCTTGTTGAGATTCTTACAAACGGTCTTCGTCTTTCACGTGTACACGAGGTACTTGTAGAAAGATGTATTGCGGGCTGGAAGGAAATCGAGTACGAGGTAATGCGTGATGCCAATGGCAACTGCATCACAGTTTGTAATATGGAAAACATCGACCCAGTTGGTGTGCACACAGGTGATTCAATCGTAGTTGCTCCATCACAGACACTTGGTGATAAGGAATATCAGATGCTTCGTACATCTGCACTTCGTATTATCGACGAGCTTGGTATCACAGGTGGATGTAACGTACAATATGCTCTTCATCCTGAGAGCTTCGAATACTGCGTTATTGAGGTAAACCCACGTGTATCTCGTTCATCTGCTCTTGCATCAAAGGCAACTGGTTACCCAATCGCAAAGGTTGCTGCAAAGATTGCTCTTGGCTACACACTTGATGAGATTCCAAATGCAATCACAAAGAAGACCTTCGCCAGCTTCGAACCAATGCTTGATTACTGTGTTGTAAAGATACCTAGATTGCCATTTGATAAGTTCATCACCGCAACAAGAGCTCTTACAACTCAGATGAAGGCTACTGGCGAGGTAATGTCTATCTGCAACAATTTCGAGGGTGCTCTTATGAAGGCCATCCGCTCATTGGAGCAGCATGTAGATTCACTTTTAAGCTACGATTTCTGCGATATGACAGATGAGGAGCTGGAAGAAGCACTTACAGTAGTAGATGATAGAAGAATATATTGTATTGCAGAGGCACTTAGACGTGGAGCTTCATATGAAACCATTCACAATATCACAAAGATTGATATGTGGTTCATTGATAAGATTAAGATTCTTGTAGAAATGGAGCTTAGACTTCAGCAGGAAGAGCTTACAGTAGAGCTTCTTAAGGAAGCAAAGAGAATCGAGTTCCCAGATAATGTCATCGCTCATTTGAATGGCAAGATGACTGAGGAAGAAGTTAGAAAGATGCGTTACGACAACGGCATCGTGGCTGCTTACAAGATGGTTGATACCTGTGCAGCAGAGTTTGATGCCATGACTCCTTACTACTACAGTGTATACGGTAGTGAGAACGAAGCAGTTAAGACTAATGACCGCAAGAAGGTTCTTGTTCTTGGTTCTGGTCCTATTCGTATCGGACAGGGTGTTGAGTTCGACTACTGTTCAGTTCATGCTACATGGGCATTTGCAAAGGAAGGCTGGGAGACAGTTATTGTAAACAACAACCCAGAGACAGTTTCTACAGATTTTGATATTGCTGACAAGCTTTACTTCGAGCCTCTTACAAACGAGGATGTAGAATCAATCGTAAATCTTGAAAAGCCAGATGGAGCTATCGTACAGTTCGGTGGCCAGACAGCTATCAAGCTTACAGAACACCTTATGAAAATCGGTGTGCCAATCCTCGGTACAAAAGCAGAGGATGTTGATGCAGCAGAGGATAGAGAGCTCTTCGATGAGATTCTTGAAAAGACACAGATTCCTCGTGCAGCAGGTGGAACAGTCTTCACAGCCGAGGAAGCAAAGGAAGTTGCAAACAGACTCGGTTATCCAGTGCTTGTTCGTCCTTCATATGTACTTGGTGGACAGGGTATGCAGATTGCATTCAACGATGAAGAAATCGAGAAGTTCATGGACATCATCAATCAGATTGCTCAGGATCATCCAATCCTTGTAGATAAGTACTTACAGGGTAAGGAGATTGAGGTTGATGCCATCTGCGACGGAGAGAACATCCTTATTCCTGGTATCATGGAGCATATCGAGCGTACTGGTATCCACTCAGGAGATAGTATTTCGGTATATCCAGCTCATACAATCAACCAGGATATAAAAGATAAGATTGTAGATTACACAGAGCGACTTGCAAAGGCGCTTCACGTACTTGGTATGATTAACATCCAGTTCATCGCCATGGACGGAGAGGTTTATGTAATCGAGGTTAACCCTCGAAGCTCACGTACAGTTCCTTACATCAGTAAGGTTACAGGTATTCCAATCGTTGACCTTGCTGCAAAGGCAATTCTTGGTCACAAGATTACTGATATGGGATACAAGCCGGGACTTCAGCCAGAGGCAGATTACATTGCAATTAAGATGCCAGTATTCTCCTTCGAGAAGCTTCGTGGTGCTGAGATTAGCTTGGGACCAGAAATGAAGTCAACTGGTGAGTGCTTAGGTATCGCAAAGACTTTTGAAGAGGCTCTTTACAAGGCATTCCTTGGTGCAGGAGTAGTTCTTCCAAAGCACAAGCAGATGATTATAACAGTAAAGGATGCCGACAAGCCAGAAGCTCTTGAGGTGGCAAAGAGATTTGAGAAGCTTGGTTATACAATCTATGCTACACGTTCTACAGCTAAGTATTTACAGAATGGTGGAGTGGAATGTCGCCAGGTTAACAAGATTACTCAGGAATCTCCAAACGTTATGGACTTAATCCTTGGTCACAAGATTGATCTTGTAATCGACACACCAACTCAGGGTCACGGTGATAAGACAAGAGATGGATTCTTAATCAGAAGAAATGCCATCGAGACTGGTATCAACTGTATCACAGCTATGGATACCGCAGTGGCTCTTGCAACTTCACTTGAAAGTGCTACAACAGAGTACACACTTGTTGATGTAGCAAAGATATAAAAAGATAAAACTCAAAAGCTATCTTGTTCGATTTGAATGCAAGATAGCTTTTTTTTATCAAAAAAATCCATAAGCACGGTTTAATTGCTTGACATATATATAAAGGGGTTGTATATTAAAAAATATAGATTGCGCACAATTAAATAGTATAATAAAAACGATTCACTCATAGGAGGTAAATTATGGTTGCAGTTAGATACTATTCAAAATCAGGTAATACAAAGCTTCTTGCTGAGGCTATAGGAAGAGGTGCAGGTGTGCTTCCAATTTCTGTAGATGAGGACAGCGCAAAGATTACAGAAGATATAGATGTTTTATTTATCGGTGGCGCATTATATGCATATGGTCTTGATAAGGAGATGAACAACTACTTAGCAGGAATCGATGGAAAGAAAGTAAAGAAGGCAGTTGTATTTTCTACTTCTTGGATTTCAAAGCACTCAATAGATTTGATTAAGAAAGCACTTAAAGAAAAGGGAATCCAGGTAGAGGAAGAAGCCTGCTATTTTAGAAATAAACCAAATGATAATCAATTAAAGCAGGCTGAGGAATTTGCTAAAAAGTTCATATAAGATTAATAAAAGGTTTTTGAAATCTAGTAGAATTACCTTTAAAAGGAGAAGGATGGGATGAGATACAGAAATGACAAAAATGGGGATGCTATTTCACAGCTAGGTTATGGCTGTATGAGGTTTACCAAAAAAGGCACTATAATTGACTATGAAAAAACTAAGGGTGAGATTTTACATGCCATAGATTCCGGAATCAATTACTTCGATACAGCATATATCTATCCAGGTAGTGAGGAATGTTTAGGGCGTATTCTAGAGGAATCAAAGAATAGAGAAAAGGTAAAAATTGCCACAAAGCTGCCCCAGTATCTTATGCGTTCTGATAAGCAGATTGAAAAGACCTTTAAAGAGGAGCTTAGTCGCCTTCGAACCACCTATATAGATTATTATTTGATGCACATGTTTACTGATTTCAGTGAATGGGAGCATCTTCAGACTCTAGGAATCGAACAGTGGATTAAAGATAAGAAGGATTCTGGAGAGATTAGAAATATAGGTTTTTCTTATCATGGGGATACTGACATGTTCCTTAGGATTCTAAATGCATTTGATTGGGACTTCTGTCAGATTCAGTATAATTATCTGGATGAAAATTCCCAGGCTGGAAAAAAAGGATTACATGCAGCAGCTGAAAAAGGTATTCCGGTAGTGATAATGGAGCCTCTTCGTGGAGGAAAGCTTGTAAATCTTCCTGAAAAAGCAAAGGAAGAACTTAGAAAGCATGATAAGAGCTATACTCCCGCAGAGCTTGGCTTAAAGTGGCTATGGAATCAGCCAGAGGTTACCTGTGTTTTATCAGGAATGAATTCCATTGAGATGCTTGATGAGAACATAAGGATTGCATCAGAAACTCAGGTTAATGATTTTACTGATGGCGATTTTGAATTAGTAGAGAAAATAAAAACTATCATCAAGGAGCGAGAAAAGGTAGGCTGTACTGGATGTAGATATTGTATGCCATGTCCTAAAGGTGTGGATATTCCAGGTAATTTCCATTACTACAATCTAATGTATATGGAGAAGAAATCAGCAGCCAGATTTGAGTTTGCTCAGAATATGGGCTTGAGGAAGGAGCCGGGATTTGCCAGTCAGTGTATTGGATGTGGCAAATGCGAACAGCACTGTCCTCAGCACATTAGCATCAGAGAAAAGTTAAAAGAAGCTGACAGGGATCTGAGACCCCTGCCATATAAAATTGGTATAGATATAGCTAGAAAGATCTTGGTAAAATAACCTATCTTTCAAAGAGTTCGACAAGCTTATTTTTTCTATGAGAGTAAGGATGCTCTCTCATAGACAGATTAAATATGGTGGAACCAATTAGGACGGTCTGAGGATGGGTAAATTCCATAAAGCCCCATTTACCGTGGTAAGCACCCATTCCAGAATGTCCCACGCCATTAAATGGAACGCCCTTTACCATCATATGAAGGCATACTTCATTTATGCATCCTCCACCAAATTGAATTTTTTGCATCACATTTTTTGCCCAGGCTATGTCCTTCGTAAATACGTAGAGGGACAGTCCTTTTTCTCTTTTTGAAATAGTATCTAACAGTTCATCTATCTGGGAATCTGTGAAAGGTACTATAGGAAGAAGAGGGCAGAACAGTTCCCGCCTAACAATTTCTTCATTAATATCTATTGGATATAAAATAGTAGGGGAGAATTTTAAAGTATCCCTATCCCCAAAACCTCCAAATACTATTTTTTCTTTATAAGCTTCTGCACTAGAAGCGCATTTGTTATAAGCTGCTTCATTTATAAGGTGTGGATATTCTTCATTTAATGTAGCATTTTCACCAAGCTGATTTATGAAAGCCTGCTTTAGTTCTTCTATGAATGCCTCAGCTACCTCATTTGCCACAGCAACCTGATTTATATTGATACAGATTTGTCCACTGTTAAGAGCTTTGAAAAAGGCAATCTTTCTGGCGGCATCCTTTAGATTGGCATCCTTTCTGATAATGCACCAGTTTCCAGTTTCACCACCAAGCTCAAGAGCGGTAGAAGTAAGATTTTTAGCCGCTTCCTGAAGTACATGGACCCCAACCCTAGGAGAACCAGTGTAAAATATTTTGTCAAAACGCTGAGCTAGACACATATCAGCAACATCATGGCCTCCATCTATGAGAGTGATGTATTCCTCTGAAAAAGTTTCACTTATTATTTCTTTTAAAGCTTTTGTGCAGGCAGGAGATTTTGAACTTGCCTTAATGATAGCGGTATTTCCTCCAGCTATAGCGGCAGTCAGTACACCAAGAGAAAGTATAACAGGAAAATTAAATGGACTTATAATTAAAGAAACTCCGTATGGAACTTTGTATACCTTCGTAATAATGCTTGGAAAACAATGGATTCCACTAAAATGAGTTTCAGGCTTTGCCCATTTTTTTAATCCCTTAATAGTTTCATTTATTTCTAATATAAGACTTCCAATATCGCAAAAATAAGCTTCCATTGGAGCACGGCCTAAATCTTCAAAAAGTGCCTGCTCTAATTTTTCTCTATTACATATGACAGCCATTTTTAGTCTTTTTAATTTATCAAGACGCCAGTTTATGTCCAAGGTTGTTCCAGATAGAAAGAAAGCTCTTTGTGAATCGACTATTTTTTTGATATCTGAATTAGTGTACATATTGTTTCCTCATAGATTACTTTAAACTAAAGATTTGAAACAAACATTTTTGTTTGTATAAAGGTACTATATGTGTTCATATTACCACATAGATTATGGTATACCCTAAAATAATTGTGGAATATTTGTAAATTTTAAAAAAGGTTTATATTTTCCATAAAGACAAGGCCAAGTCTTAGCAATAATATTTGATTTTTAAATACAATCTGACAAAAATTGGAATAGAGCAGGACATTTTATTACGTATAATGCTAGAAATGATGTGATATTATAATAACATCTTAAAAAAGAGGAGAATAATAATGTATATTACAGATGATGGAATTAAGTTAAATGCTAAGCTTGATATGCCTGTAGGGGATGTAAAGAAATGTCCACTTTGCCTTGTGTTTCACGGATTTACAGGTCACATTGAGGAAGACCATATTGTTGCGGTAGCAAAGGGATTAAATGAAATCGGTGTTGCTACACTTAGAGTAGATTTATATGGCCATGGAAATAGCGATGGAGAATTCAGGGAGCACAATCTTTACAAGTGGCTCAATAATATTTTGGCTGTAGTAGATTATGCTAAGAAATTAGATTTTGTTACTGATATGTACATCTGCGGACACTCACAGGGAGGACTTGCTGTTACACTTGCAGCAGCGATGTTAAGAGATACAGTAAAGGCTCTTATGCCACTTTCACCTGCTTACGTTATAATCAAGGGTGCAAAAGAGGGTGAATTATTAGGACAGCCATTTGATCCAGAGAACATCCCAGATCAGCTGATTTCATGGGATGACAGAACCCTTAGCGGAAACTATATTAGAGTAGCTCAGTCAATTGATTTAGATGCAGCTATAAAGAAATTTAAAGGACCAGTTTTAATCGTACACGGAGATGCAGACGAGGCTGTGCCAGTGCAGGAAAGTATTGAAGCTGCAAAAAAGTTCTCTAATTGTAAATTAGAGTTAATAAAAGGCGAGGACCATTGTTATGGTAGCCATTTAGATTTAGTGGTAAAGGCTGTTCAGAATTTTGTTAGAGAGCTAGACTAGAACCAAAGAAAATCAAACATTGGAGATAAAAAACCAAACATTGGAATGAATTAAGGAGTATCCTATGGCGGGAATATTGTATGGAATAGGTGTAGGACCAGGTGATCCTGAGATGCTTACTCTTAGAGCAGTCAGGGCAATAAAAGAGGCGGATGTTATTTGTCTTCCAAAGGCAGATAAGTATGAGTGCCGTGCTTTTCAGATAGCACTTCCTGCAGTGCCAGAGCTAAAATATAAAAAAACAATAAGCTTTGATTTTGAAATGACAAGGGATGAAGATGCTCTTGTGAAGATGCATGCAGAATTTTATGAGAAGTACAGGCAACTTATTATGGATGGCTATAACCTTGCCTTTCTTACCATTGGAGACCCCACAGTTTATTCAACATTTGGTTATATAATGAAGCTTGCAAAGAAGGATGGCATAGAAGTAGAGATTATTAATGGTATCACTTCTTTCTGTGGGTCTGCTGCAGCAGCAGGAATTCTTCTTAGCGAGAGAGATGAAAACATTCATATTATTTCTGGTCAGGGAAATCTGGATGAAGAGTTAAAGCTTTCTGGCACAAAAATAATTATGAAAAGTGGTAGAAATGTGGCCAGTATTAAAGAACGTCTTCTTGAAAAGGAACAGGCTGATAAAATATCTGTATATGCGGTAGTAGACTGTGGCATGGAGACAGAGCAGATTTTTAATGGTGCAATTATGATTCCTGATGATTCTAAATATATGATGACAATCATTATTAAGGATAAGGTGTAAAATTGAAGGAATTCAACAAGGCTTTGGGGAATTTCATAAATGATGCGGCTGCAGGTGGTGCAGTTCGTCATTTGGCTGATTTGGGATATTCCATCAGCAAAATAGCGGAGGAAATCAATTATCCTATTTCAAAGGAAAGAATTGCCCAGTACATGTGGGAGCATTATCTCAACATAGGTAAGATTTCTTTAGAGGAGCCAAAGCCTGTCTATGAAAAAGCATCCTTTGTAAAGGAACAGGATGAATTTGGGCGAATAAGCTTTAGAAGAGTTACTGAAACTGTTGATAATGCTGATAAAGAGTATGTCCAGTGTGAATTTGGTAAAGAGCTTTACAAGAATACAGAAGACTTTAAGGCATTTCTTGAAAGGCTAGAACCTGGGGACAGAGAGTATATTACTCTTATGCCATGGCCACTTACAACTGTATATCATGAGCTTGATGAGAGAATGAAGCGGATAGTACTTGAAAAAGGACAATCATACAAAAAATAAGTAGTATAATTAAGCAGGGGCTAGGGAGGATAATCTTTAGCCCTAATTTTTTTTGAAGAGGTAGAGCAATGAAGTTTTTAAAACAGTTTTTGATAATTTTAGCGATTTCACTGATTGGTGAAATTCTTAAAAGTGTTTTGCCATTCCCTATTCCAGCAAGTATTTATGGAATGGTGCTTATGTTTATTTTATTACTTACAGGTGTAATTAAGCTTGAGCAGGTTAGAGATGCAGGTAAATTTCTGATTGAAATCATGCCTGTTATGTTTATTCCAGCAGGAGTAGGTCTCATGTCTTCATGGAGCGTTCTTCAGCCTGTGCTTTTACCAGTTTCAGTTATTACCGTAATTACGATATTTACTGTTATGGCATCTACGGGAATTGTTTCCCAATTCATTATAAAGAAGAGTAAGGGGGAGACAAAATAATGAGTGAATTTATGCAGACCAGTGCTTATGCTGGAGTCACAATCAGTCTTGTTGCATATGGTTTAGGTGCAGCGTTAAAGAAGAAGTTTGGATTTGGATTGTTTAATCCACTTCTTATTTCTATAGTAGTTACAATTCTTTTCCTTGTAGGTGGTCATGTTGATTATGAGACCTACAATGAAGGAGCAAAATATCTTAGCTGGTTTTTAACTCCAGCTACAGTATGTCTTGCCATTCCTCTTTATGAAGAGTGGGAGTTATTGAAGAACAATGCAAAGGCAGTTATCCTAGGAGTTACTTCAGGGGTTATCACAAGCCTTGTTACAGTATTTGCTCTTTCAAAGCTTATGGGACTTGATCACGAAAATTATGTAACCCTTCTTCCAAAGTCTATCACTACAGCCATTGGAATGGGTGTATCTGAGGAGCTTGGTGGATATGTTACTATCACAGTTGCAGTTATTGTTATTACAGGCGTTCTTGGCAACATAATGGGTGAGTTCATTTGTAAGATTTTCAGAATCCACGAGCCTATTTCAAAGGGACTTGCATTTGGAACCGCTGCTCATGCCATTGGAACAGCAAAGGCTATGGAGATTGGTGACGTTGAAGGAGCTATGAGCTCTCTGTCAATCGCAGTAGCTGGTATACTAACTGTTCTACTTGCCTCTGTATTTGCAGGATTAATATAAATAATTCTGATTATACTGTTTTTCTACACATGTTCTATTGCTGATTATTATTTCATTGAGATTGACATGGAATTAGTATTAAAATAATAGTAAAATATTGTGGGAGGATTCAGAGATGACTAAACGAAATATTATGTCTGCTGAGGAAATAGTAGAGCGTGTAACAGCTATAGCCCACAAGTATAATGTTAAGAGATTAGATTTATTTGGTTCATTTGCAAGAGGAACACAGACAGAAACCAGTGATATAGATTTTATTATATATGGTTGTGAAGATATAAATGCTTTCGAAGAGGAAGTTGAAAATATTCCTACACTCCGTAAAATAGATATATTCAATTATGATGAAGTGTGTAGCGAATACTTAAGAGAGGATATGGACAAATATGGAAAGCAAATATTTTAATAGATACCAGAGTTTGTGTAAAAGTCTAGCTAATTTAAGAATGTCCAGAGGTCAGGATAAAGATGCTCCATTTGTTCTACCAGCTACAGTCCAGAATTTCAATCTTACGTTTGATTTATCCTGGAAGGTAATGAAAGAGCTTGTAACACAGGAATTTGGTTTAACTGATTTTGCTGCAGGCTCACCAAGGGAGACACTTAAGTCTGCATTTTCTGTTGGACTAATAAATGATGACAGATGGATGGATATGTTAAGAGTCAGAAATACATTAGCACATGATTATGATGGCCAGGTTGCTCTTAGGTATTATGATGATATAATTGGAGATTATTATGTGCTTATAGAATCGCTGGTTATGGACATCGAAAAATACTATAAGGAATAAAATGGGAACTCTAGTAATACCTAGAGTTCCATTGTTTAATAGAAAGGATATACTTTATGTCATATTTAATTAAAGATACTACAAGAGAAGAAAGAGAGCAGATTGTAAAGGATTCTCTTGGAAATATAGAGGCAAATTGTGATGGGTGCATGGCAGGTCTTGCAGAGATGTATCAGGAATACATTGAAGGAAAGAAGGAGCTTCGCGAAATTAACATGGAGTTCAATGCCAGATACGTAAAAGATATGGATATGGAGTCACGTGGCGGCAGCTGCGTTATGTAAATAATATAAGGGTTTTACAGTTAACTAGTTTTTTTGCTTGAAGGAGAAGGATGAGATGAACAAAAATGATTTTGCTATTACACCACCAATGGGATGGAACAGCTACGACTACTATGATACTACTGTAAACGAAGAACAGGTGAAGGCTAATGCCGACTACATGGCAAAGCATTTAAAGAAGTTTGGCTATGAGTATATTGTAGTTGATATTGAGTGGTATTCGAATGATGCCGGTACCAAAAGATACGAGCATCAGTATATTCCATTTGGCGATGATGAGATGGATGAGTATGGCAGATTTATTCCTAGCCCTTCAAGATTCCCATCATCAAAGAACGGTGCAGGTTTTAAGCCATTGGCGGACTACTGTCACAACCTTGGATTGAAGTTTGGAATTCACATCATGCGTGGTATTCCTCGTGCAGCAGCAGAGCGTCATCTTCCTGTTTTTGGAACAAATGTAACAGCAGCTGACATTGCAGACCCAGGTAGCATCTGTGGATGGAATCCAGATATGTATGGCGTGAGAAATGTTATCGAAGGTCAGGCATACTATGATTCACTTATCCAGATGTATGCAGATTGGGGCGTAGATTTTATCAAGTGCGATGACATCTGCGATTCATGGATGTACAGGGATGAGCACTTCAGTGGATGGCATGAGACAAGAATGCTTCATGAGGCTATCATGAAGACTGGTAGAAACATCGTCTTAAGTCTTTCTCCAGGACCAGCTCACATCGATAAGGCATTCCATTATTGTGACAATGCTAATATGTGGCGTATTACTGACGATTTCTGGGATAAGTGGGAGCTTCTTAAGAACATGTTTTGGCGCTGTGAAATGTGGCAGGATCATGTGAAGGCTGGTTGTTTTCCAGACTGCGATATGCTTCCAGTAGGTACTGTAGGTGCAGGCTTTGGTGAAGAAAGATTATCAAACTTCAACTATGACGAGCTTATGACTATGATGACTCTTTGGTGTATGTTCCGTTCACCTCTTATGATTGGTGGAGAGCTTACCAAGATGACAGATGGAGATTTGTCAGTGCTTATCAACGAAGATTTACTGGAGCTTATGAAGGATGGCTGGAAGGCAGCTCAGGTATATCGCGATGACAGATATGCTATCTGGAAATCTCAGAATAAAGCTCTTGAGAAAACCGTATTTGCGGTATTTAATCTATCTGATGAGTACAAAGAGTTTGAGATTGATCTGAATACTATTTTTGACGACAGCAAAGAGATTTATCACTTTAAGGAGATTTGGTCCAAGTCTTATGTAGAATCAGGACAAATCTTAAAGCTTACAATACCACCACATGGCGTAAAGGCATTTAAATAAGATGATTGACTATAACGTAAATATAAATGGACTTGATGTAAAAGCAAATTACAGTGAAGATGCTGTAAATAATATTTTTATTCCTCTTCTAAAAAAGCTAACAGAGTTGCAGCAGGCTAAGGGAAGAAGGATTCTTGTGATGCTTGCAGCTCCTCCGGGGGCTGGGAAGAGCACACTGGTAAGCTTCCTTGAAAAGCTTTCAAAGGAGACAGAGGGTGTAGCAGAAATCCAGACCATTGGAATGGATGGATTTCATCGGAGACAGGAATATCTCACCAGTCATACCACAGTAAGGGATGGTCAGGTAATCCCTATGGTAAAGGTTAAGGGTGCACCAGAGACCTTTGATCTAGAGCTTTTCAAAGAGCGCATCAAAAAGTGCCTCAGTGAAAAGGAATGTGGCTGGCCTGTATATGACAGAACACTTCACAATCCAGTAGATAACGTAATTACGATAACAAAGGACATCGTTATCCTAGAGGGAAATTATCTTCTATTAAATGAGTCAGGCTGGGATGAGCTTAAAGCATTTGCAGATTACACCATCTCTGTGACAGCAGATGAAAAGACGCTAAGAGACCGTCTTATCGCAAGAAAGGCTCTCAGTGGAAATTCCCTGGAGGATGCCACAGCCTTTGTAGATTACAGCGATATGGTAAATGTAAAGACCTGCCTGACCAAATCAGCAAAAGCAGATTTAATCCTGCAGGTCTTAGGTACATCTGATGGCAGATGCGATTATGAAGTTTTGAGCTAGTTAATCCAGCTTTCTATTTCTATTCCATCTGATGATGGCCACACAGATAATGATTGCATAGCCAATGATGCTAAGTACTTCTGGTACTTCCCCAAGGAATATAATTCCAAGAAGGGCTGCGAAAATAACCTGTGTATAGTCGAATACAGAGATTTCCTTTGCAGGAGCGTATTTATAGGCATTTGTAATGGAGAACTGTCCAAGGGATGCAGATACTCCGGCAAGAATCAGGAAAAGAAGCTGCTTTGCACTCATAGGTGTGTAGTAAAAAATTAAATATGGAAGAGTGACAATACATGAAAAAAGGGAGAAGCAGAAGACGATTATTGGAGTCTTCACTCCCTTTTTTCCTACCTTTCTTACGAAAACGTAGGCTGTTCCTGCGCCGAATCCTCCAAGGAGACCGATAAGAGCTGGGAACACTGCTGTGAAAGAGCCTGTTGGTCGGATAATAAACAAAGCGCCTATGAAAGCAATTATTGTGGTCAGTATATCAAAGCGGTTTGGCACTTCTTTGAGAATAATGATTGATAAAAGGATTGCAAAAAATGGTGAGAGCTTGTTAAGCATATTTGCATCAGCAATGCCAAGTCGGTCGATAGCATAGAAATTGGAAATAAGACCGATTGTGCCAAAGAGGCAGCGCATAAATACATCAAGCCTGTTGCCTTTTCCGATAACAAATTTTTCTTTTGAGCGCAGGATTACACTTCCTGCTACAACAAGAGCTACAGAATTTCTAAAAAATGCCTTTTGCATGGTAGGCAAATCTCCAGAAAGTCTGACAAAGAAAGTCATAAGGGAAAATCCAAAAGCTGCTAATAGAATAAAGATAATTCCCTTGATATTGTTTGAAGTCTTCATATAATATATCCTATACCTTTCAATAAGATCTAAGTATCGTTAAAATAAAAATATAAAAACGATTTTAGCACTCTAAAATAAAAAAAGGAACAATGTTTATGGAAGTAATTAGAATTGATGATATAAATGATGAACGTGTAGAGCTGTTTACCAAATATAATGAGGCGCAGCTCTATCATTATTTTGAACCTAATGGTGGAGTGTTTATAGCAGAGACACCAGAGGTAATAAAGAGAGCTTTAAACAGAGGTGCAGAGGCTTTAGCATTTCTTGTGGAAGAAAAAGCCTTTGAAACTGAAGTTGTGCGTCAACTTTTTGAAAATATTGACGATAGCGTGAAAGTTTTTGTGGCGCCTTTAAATGTGATTAACAATATCACTGGATTCAATCTAACAAGAGGAGTGTTGGCTGCATGTAGAAGGCCTGCACTTCCAGAACCTGCAGAACTTTTAGCACAGACAAAAAGAGTAGCAATACTTGAAGATGTAATGAACCCTACAAACGTGGGAGCTATATTTAGAAGTGCTGCAGCCCTGGGAGTGGAAGCTGTATTTCTCACTCATCCAAGCGCAGATCCTTTCTACAGGAGAGCAGCCAGAGTATCTATGGGAACGGTATTTCAGGTTCCATGGACTTACTTCGTAAAGGATTCAGATTATATGGAGACTTTACAACAGGCCGGATTTAAGGTAGTGTCTATGGCATTAAAAGAAAATGCTATTCCACTTTCCACACCTGAATTAAAAAATCAGGATAAGCTAGCCATAGTATTTGGCACAGAAAGTACAGGAATCAAAGACGACACAATTTCGAAATCAGATTATGTTACAATCATTCCTATGTACAATGAAGTGGATTCTCTTAATGTAGCGGCTGCCAGCGCAGTTACATTCTGGGAACTTTGCAGCAAGAAATAATAGATTAAAACGAGGTATATAAATGACATATTTCACCTGCTTTTTCTTAGATAAAGAAAAGGATATTATTGTAAATCTTTATAAGGATTTGGATAGAATGCTCTATATCCTTAAGACGCCTAATCATGGAACGGGGAATCTGATTAGAAATATTGCAAAGACTTGTCATTTGGAGCTTACCAAGGATGAGAATGAAATGCTCGTCATCAAGGGAGAGATTCCTTGCTTTATTGATGGTAATAATAAGGAAAGCTATATCTTTAGTCTTAATGATATGGAGATTGCCAGCATTAGCCCTGACGGAACAGTTGATGTTAAGGCGACCATTCCTGCAATTGCAAAGACTCTTATGAGCCAGACTAAGGATTTTGATTTACCAGTTGGTAAGACTATTTTCAAAACCTTTATTAGAAGAGAATACAAATTCAGAGCAGATTTACATACTCATATGAACGGAAATCTTACGGGAGATGTATTGATTGCTCTTGGTATATCGCATCAGATTAGATACCCACTTTACTATGTTAAGAAGCTGGATTTAAAGCTTACTGATGCACAGTGGACAAAAGCGTTGGAACAGCGTGAGAAGGTAGCCAGACAGTTTGTATCATCAGGTCTACAGGGAAAGTACCTTGATAGAAGAATTGATGATAATACATTTATAAATTTTGCAGATCTTATTCTTAATAATCTGGATAATGCAGAGGATAATATTGTAAAGATTCGTGGCTCTTTGGCTGTTATAAAAGACGGTCAGGCCGTATTTACGAATTTGGAAAAGGTATACCTTTATCGTTATGTCTTCTGTAAGGGTGTGGAGCATGAGGATAAGATTAGCATTTCTAATAAGGTGGAGATGATTCCTGACGAGGATGTTAAGAATACACTTCAGCAGATGCTTCGTGATAAGGAAAATCCAGTGTATAGCACCAACACTATTTTCCAGGATAAGCTTTTATGGATCGCAAGAGGCTATAAGAAGCAGGGAACATATTATGCAGAGATAAGTGATACCACTTTGGTAAAAAAATACGAATCTATTGAAATGCTTAGACAGGTGCATGCTGTTATGCCAAGCATCTATCAGGAGACTGGCGTAATGATCCGTTTCCTTGCAGCTATGAGACGAATTCCGCTTACCATTATCAAGGATGCAGTCACACCTGAAAACTATCTCGAGCAGAACCTTGAGGTACTTAAGGCTACAGCTCTTGACCCATACGTGGCAGGATGCGATTTCGTAGGTGAGGAGATAAATGATATTATCGAGTTGAAGCCTGCATTTAAAGAGATTGTAAAGATTGCGGCAAATGATCCAAGCTTTGTCATTCGTGTTCACGCAGGTGAAAACGACAGCCAGAAGGATAACATTGCCCATTCAATTGCATGCGTAAAGGAGTCTTTGGCTAAGGGACAGCCTATGCCAAAGATGAGATTAGGTCATGGACTTTATACTTATAGCTTGAATAGTAAGAAGGGAAAAGAGGCATTAAAGGAGCTTAAGGAGAACAATGTAGTACTTGAATTTCAGATTACAAGTAACGTCAGATTGAACAATCTTAACTCTCTTGATAAGCATCCATTGAAGCAGTACCTGAAGCAAGGCATTCGATGTGTTCAGGGTACAGATGGTGCCGCACTTTATGGAACAGATGCAATAGAAGAAGAGCTTTCTCTTGAGAAGATGCTTGGTCTTTCTGATGCAGAGCTTAAGCTGATGAGAGAAGCTGAGGCTACTATCATAGAAGAGGGCCAGAAGGCATACTCTGATAAGAAGGCAGCCTTTGCCAAGCTGATTGGAGACAGAGATTTAGAGGATGTACTTTTAGAAAAGATGCAGACTGTAAAGATTGCGGGAAAGAAGACTAAAGGCGAAGTACTGCTGGATGCAAATGCAGAATTAAAGGAGCAGATTTCCGAGATTACATGGGACAGATTCCCTGTAGTACTTTTGGGAGGAAGCTTTAATACAGAAAGTCGTTCTACAAAGCTTAGTAAAAATGCTACTAAGCAGATTGATGAGCTGATGGAATTATTAAGTCCTGATGAGGTGTGCTTCGTCATTGGACATAAGCTTTCTGGTTATGAAAAGTATCTTCTGGATCATAATGATAAGGGCTTTAGGATTTATTCCTTTGTACCAGCTGTTATTACTAAACGAGAGGCAGACAAAATAAAAAAATCAGGGGTAAAGGTAAGAGTATCTACTGAGTCTCAGGGCATGGGGATATATAAAAGCTTTAACTACGAGATTTTTGAGCGCCGTCCATCTATCGTAGTAGCCTTCGATGGCAACAGTGCAGCCACTAACCTTATCCAGGAGGCAAAGAATGGTAAAGGTAAATCAGCCATCTTTGTCTGGGCAAATTCAAAGAATCTTATGCAGAAGGCAAAGTCACTTCATGGATATGTATATTCTTTTGATAGTGATAATAAGCTGGTCGATACTATTAAAGAACTTCAAAGTACCATTGAGCAGAAATAAACTATCAGAATATTCTGTGAATATATCGAAAAAAGTGTGAAAAAAATAAATCGAACCTCAATTAGTTGTAGAATACTTAATGACGTAATGTGTCCACTAATTACTATTGGGGGGTAGATAAATATGGCTAAGAAGGCAAAAAAGACGAAACGAGTTAAGAAGAGTATCGGTGCTTCATTAATGATTCGTTTAGTACCTATTATTTTGATAGGTACTGTAGGTATCATTCTGTTTATTTCTTTTAATGCACGAAGTATTATTACCGAAATTGCAATGATGGATTTGCAGGCAGAGAGTAATGATAATGCACAGACACTTGGCAGTGGCTTTAAGATGTTGACTGCAAAATTTGGTGAGTATTGTGACACTATGGAACAGCTTCCTATGGAAGACCATAATACATATTTAAAGTACTGTGAACCATCAGTTAACTATCAGCCTGTTCCAAACTCTGGTATTTATGTTGGATTCTCGGATAACTCATATTTCTTTGCAAATGGAACTATACAGGATGCTTCATGGAAGCCAACTGAACGCGGTTGGTATGCTTTGGGAAAAGATAATCAGACATTCGTAGCCACAGAGCCTTATATTGATTCAGGTTCAGGTGAAATGTGCGTTACATATGTTAGAGCAGTTGATTTCTATAATGGTGAATTTGGTGTTGCTGGAGTTGATGTTTTCTTAACACAGCTTCAAGATGAAGTCTCTCAGCTTACTCCTATGAAAACTGGTGGCTCAGTTGTTCTTGATAAAGAATATATTGTTTCTTATTTCGAAACAGATAAGAATGGTATGAAAATAGAAGAGTCTGGAAGCCAGTTCTTAATAGATTGTAAGAATTATATAGATAGTGGTTCTACAGAGGTTATTAAGATTAATCAGCCAACAACAGGAATTGATTATTATGTAAGTGCTGCAGCAATTCCTGGTACACCATGGACACTAATTTCTTCTGTTTCAGTGGATGATGTAATGAAGGAAGCAAATAGCTTTATGAGAATTTCGTTGTTTGTAATGGTATTGCTTATACTCCTTATAGTAATCGTAATTCAACTTACAGTTAGCCGAATAATTACTAAGCCTGTAAATAGCCTTTCAGATAGTATTTTAAAGATTTCAGATGGTGATTTTACTGCAAAAATGCCAAGGGATAGAGGCGATGAAATTGGTCTTATCAGTAATGAGATGACTCGTTTCGTTCAAATAATGAACGGAGCCATTAGTTCAATTCAAGGTAAGGCTGAGCAGCTTCAGGAGGATTCGGAAACCTCTAAGAGTGCATCTGGAAAGATGAGTTCAGAGGCATCGGATCAGTCTACATCTATGGGGCAGATTCAGGAGACCATGGATGACATAACAAATGCAGTTGGTGAACTTGCTGAAAACGCAACAAGTCTTGCTCAGGCAGTTTCTGATTTGACTGATAATGGTAATTCAACCAATACAGTAATGCTTGATTTAGTTGAACAGGCAAAGATTGGACAGGAAGATATGTCAGCCGTTCAGAAAAACATGGGACGTATTACTGAATCCATGGGTGAGATGAATGAGGTTGTTACAACTGTTGGTGAGTCTGCAAAGCAGATTACAGATATTGTACAGATGATTGATTCTATCGCTGAACAGACAAATCTTCTTTCACTTAATGCTTCAATTGAAGCTGCTCGTGCCGGTGAGGCTGGTAAGGGCTTTGCAGTTGTTGCTGATGAAATTGGAAAGCTTGCTCAGAATTCGCAGGATGCTGCTAAGGAAATTGGAGATATTATTAAGCAGATTACAGGACTTATATCAGATCTTGCTGATAAATCTCAGCGAAATACAGATTCAATTAATGAAAGTGGCGAAGCTGTAGAAAAGGCGGGAACAAGTTTTAATAAGATTTATGATGATTTGAATCAGGCAGCTGAAACTATGGCGCAAATGATTAATATGATGGGTGAGGTAAATGATATTGCTTCATCTGTTGCAGCTATTTCAGAAGAGCAGTCAGCTAGTTCAGAAGAAATTTCAGCTACAATTACTGCCTTAGCTGAAAGTGCAAATCAGATTGCATCAGAAAGCCAAGGTGTAGAGAATGTTGCTAATTCTGTTTCAGATTCTGCACTTGCAATTAATGATGAACTTGCCAAGTTTAAAATTGAGGCAGATTTAACAGAGTAACTCGATTGTAAATAGAATAAAAAAAGCCTATTAAGAGGTGATGGATTTGACATTCCATCACCTCCTATTTTTTTATAATTAGAATAAATTGATTGATTATAATAATCGGTGTGCTATACTAGTATACAAGTTGAAAATGGGAGAGACATCATGGCGAAATTTGAATTATTTAAAAATGGAAAAGCAGCACCAATCCTCTTGGAAGATAATGGTGTATTTGGCTTAGAAAAAATGACTGGTATATTCGCTAAGGATATTAAGAGAGTCACTGGCGTTACGCCAAAGGTATTAAAGGAGCTTCCAAAGGATGAGTTTGTTATATATGTGGGAGTATGTGAGAGTAAGACTGTCTCAGAAAAGCTTGCAGGTTACATTGATCTTTCAAAGCTTAAAGGCAAAATGGAAGTTTATGGAATTTATATCTTAGAGGATGTTATCAATCCTGGACAGAAGATTCTTGCAATCATTGGCAGTGACAAGAGAGGCGCCATCTATGGAATGTTTAGCATTTCAGAAAAAATGGGAGTTTCACCATGGTATTATTGGGCTGATGCAAAGGTAAAAAGACAAAGTCAGGTGGTTTTTGATGAGAGCATCTGCAGGGTGTCTAAGGAGCCATCAGTAAAATATAGAGGCTTTTTCATAAATGATGAGCAGCCATGCTTTGGCAATTGGGCAAGAGAAAAGTTCGGAAGCATCAGACCATGTCCAGAATTGTATGAGAAGATTTTTGAGCTTCTTCTTAGATTAAAGGGCAATTACCTATGGCCTGCTATGTGGCGCTCTGATTTTACATTAGATCACATCGAAAACGCTCAGCTTGCAAATGAGATGGGTGTAATAATGGGGGCATCTCACCATGAGCCATGCTGTCGTTCAGGACAGGAGTTTCAAACATTAAGAAGAGATAATCCTCAGTACGGTACTGATTGGAGCTTCCTTTCAAATGCCGAGGGTATAACAGAATTTTGGAAGGATGGTCTTATTAGAAATAAGGACTTTGAGAATCTAATCACCATTGGTATGCGCGGAGAGAACGATTCATACCTTATGCCTGAGGATGCCACTCTTGAGGACAATATAAATGTTTTGAAAAAGGCAATCACAAAGCAGAAGGAGCTCATCGCCAAGTATGCTCCATCTGAGCATCCACAGCTTCTTGCAATTTACAAGGAGGTAGAGGATTACTACTTCGGTGATGAAAATACAAAGGGACTTAAAGATTGGGATGTCCTTGATAATGATATTATGATGCTTTGCGATGACAATTTCGCAAATGTTAGAACACTTCCTGATGAGGAGCTTAGAAAGAAGCCAGGCGGATTTGGAATGTATTATCACTTCGATTATTTTGGTGAGCCTGTTTCTTATCTTTGGATAAATTCATCTCCACTTACAAAGGTGTGGGAGCAGATGACTATGGCCTATGATTATGGCATCCGCTCAGCATGGATTGTTAATGTAGGAGATATTAAAAACCAGGAGCTTCCACTTAGCTATTTCATAGATTTAGCTTATGATTTCGATAAGTGGGGCACAAAAGCAATCAATAAAACAGATGAGTATACATTACAGTTTTTCAATAAACTTGGCTTTAAGGATGATGTGGGTGTACAGGCTGCAGAACTTGCTACAGAGTATACTAAGTGGAACGGTAGAAGAAGACCAGAGGCCCTTCATCATGACCACTATCATCCATGTCATGAAAATGAAGCTCGCCATATATTAAATCGTATATACGAAGCAACTGAAAAATCAGAAGATTTGTATCAAAAGGTAAAAGGAACTGATTTGGAGGAATGCTTCTTCCAGGAGGTTTATTACCCAGTTAATGCAGTTGCTGAAATCAATAAAATGCAGATTTACAGTGGCTTAAATGAGCTATACGCTAAGCAGCATAAAACTAAGGCTAATGAATATGCAAAACTGATTACAGAATGTATTGAAAGAGAGCGCAGCCTTACTGATGAATTCCACACAAGAAATAATGGCAAATGGAATCATATGCAGTCTGTTTATCATATTGGATTTACTCATTGGAATGATGAGCAGTGTCAGCTTCCAATAAGCCACTATGTTAATCCAGTAAGGGATCCAAGATTGATTGTTAGTGTTGTTAATCAGACTGACTACACTTGGGCTCATCGTTGGACAAGACATGTACTAAAAATGCCACTATGCTTTGAATCAAATAAGCTTGGTGAATTTGAAGTGGCAAACGGTGGATTACGCGCCCTTGAATACCATATTGACTGGGAGGGTGATTGGATAGAGATAACAGATTTATCTACTGGAGAAACTCTTTCAAAGAATGAGGCTGGACGCACAGATGTTTCAAATAATTATAAGGTCAAGATATTAAAGGATAAGTGGGATCACAAGCCAAATGCTATGATTCGTATATACGTAGATAATGGTGAAGTGGTAGCAGACGAGTCTGAGAATTGTACAAGTGTACCAGTAGTGGAGATTCAGGTAGAAGTATCTACACTGGATTTATCTGAAGTAAAGGAAAACTGCTTCTTAGAGGGAAATGGTGTTATATCTATAGAAGCCGCTCATTGTGCTTCAAATAAGAGTTCTAAGCTTGCAGAATATAAAGAGATAAAAGGCTTTGGTCGTACTCTTAGTGGTATGAAGGCTTATCCTCAAAATATTAGATTTGATAATACTGAGGATGCACCAGTACTTTCTTATAAGGTTTTTGCTGCCGAGGATGGTGAGTATACCTGCCAGATTTATGCTGCAGCATCAAATCCGGTAGTGTACCATGGAAAGCTTTCTATAGGTGTGGCTGCAAATGGAGCAGACAGAATTGCTGTAAATACTATTCCAGATAAGGGCTTTGATCCATGGAAGTCAGCTAGTTGGAGAGTGGGGGTACTTGATAATATTCATGTTGGAGAGTGTAAGCTTGCCCTTAAGAAGGGATTAAATGAAATTTCACTTTCAGCAATAGACCCAGCAGTAGTAATAGAAAAGATTGTACTTTGGAATCCTAACACAGAGATTCGTAAATCATATTTGGGGCCTAAAGAAAGCAAGAATTACATATTATAAAACAAGAAAACACTATACATCAAGTAGAATAAAAGACGACATATATTTTGTGGGGGATAATCCTATAGATTATCCCCTCTTTTTTTATGTTTCTCCCATGTATTATAAAATTACCGGCCGGTGTATATATCAAGGGGGGACCCTTTAGGGGAGATGCCTTGATATCAAGAACTGCCCATTGCCGAAGGCAATTTTAAATGGCAGTTCTTCAATTATCAAAAAAAAAGGAGAATATATGGGAATGGTAAAAAGAAAACTTTACAGATTCTTGTCCCTCGTTGCAATCTCTGCAATGATGGCTACATCTGTAGTTCCACCATCTGTTCACGCGACAGAAGTGGATGATGCTACCGTAGCTGTAGAAGGGGACACAGAATCAAAGGCAGAAGAAACAGCGGATTCTGATGACGTTGAAAAAGAAACAGAAGAAACAGTAGAATCTGACGAGGCAGACAAAGCTAAAGATGAGGACTCTGATGGGGTTAAGGAGGAGTCTGCAGAAGAAGCAGTTCCAGCTGAGGATGAAGAAGCTGAGGAAGAGTCAAACGAGGAATGTGAAATCACATATCCTATGATTGATTTTGATAGGGACTATAACAAAGGCGGTTCATGGGGAACTGACATTACTGTCAGTGGTGGCGCTTTTAAGATTTCCTATAGTGGACAGTATGCTGAAAAGGTTTTAGGTTTACCAGAAGGTATTACAGGTAAGCAGGTTAAGTCAGTAAAGGTAAATATCAAGAAAGGTGATGTTAATTACTTTTCTGTTAAGCTTCGCAACGAAGGCGAAGAGATTAAGCCAGCTTATGGTACAAATGTTATTGAAAATAGTGATAATCAGGATTTTGATGGTATTGGTTTGATGACTACAGCTGATGGCGGCGCAAATTATACTATCACAAGCATTACACTTACTTTAAAAGGCTCAAAGGATGATTTTCCAACACCATCTGAGGTGACAGAGGAAGAAGAGAAGACTGAAATCGAGTGGGATATTCCAGACTTAAAGGACTATGTTTCATCTGACAAGGGTCTTGGTAAGGATTCTTACACAGGTGCAGCTATCATGCTTTCAGAAATCTCTGATAAGGCTCTTATGGACCTTGTAGAGAAGCATTTCAACGCAGTTACATTTGGCAATGAGTTCAAGCCAGATTCACTCTTTGGCTACAACAATGACAAGCCATATGATGGTCAGATTGTTGAGGAAACATGGACAGATGCTAAGGGTGTTAAGCACGAGAACATGAAGGTTCCAAAGATGGACTTCTCTCGTCCAGAAAAGATGCTTGAGTTATTAAAGGATTGGAATGATGAGCATCCTGAGGATCAGATTAAGGTAAGAGGTCACGTTCTTACATGGCACTCACAGACACCAGAATGGTTCTTCAAGGAGAACTATGATCCTAATGGTGCATGGGTATCTCCAGAAGAGATGACTCTTCGTCACGAGTGGTTCATTAAGAGTGTATTTGAGCATGTATTCTCATCAGAGTACAAGGATATGTTCTATGGATGGGATGTTGTAAATGAGGCATGCTCTGATGGCTCTGGCACATACAGAAGTGCGGATCCTAGCGAAAGATCAAACTGGGCTAGAATTTATGGTATTGGTAGCAAGGAAGATGCACCAGATTACATCCTTAATGCATTTAGATTCGCAAACTACTATGCACACGAGATGGGCCAGGATAAGCTTGAGCTTTACTACAATGATTACAATGAGTGCTCAGGCAACAAGCCAGATGCAATCGCTCAGTTACTTGAAAGCGTAAAGAGACACGAGAAGGATTCAGTTCTTCCTACAAGAATCTCAGGCTATGGTATGCAGGGACATCACAATATGCTTTCTGCAACAAAGCAGCAGATTATCGACTGTGGTATCAGATACGGTAAGATTGTTGGAAAGATTCAGGTTACAGAGCTTGACTTCAAGTGCAGCTCAGACTTTGGAGGTACAGACGCAGAGCTTTCTGCTGAGTACACAAAGGAAGCTTACAGATACAAGGATGTTTATGATGCATACAAGGAAATTGATGCACAGCCTGGTATCGATGTAAACGGCTTTACAGTTTGGGGTGTAATCGATCCTAACTCATGGCTTCAGACAAGCAGCAGCGTTGGTGGTGGAGCTAACGGAAGACAGAAGCAGGTGCCACTTCTCTTCGACGGAGAGTACAAGGCTAAGCCAGCTTATTGGGCACTTGTAGATCCTACAAAGCTTGAGCCAGCAATCAATAGCCTTACAGTAGTTCAGGCTGTTGGCAGTGATCCATTTGCTCATGGTAAGAACATCTCTATCGATGGTACAGAGTACAGCTTTGTTCCAGTATGGGATGGTAAGAAGGTTTCTGTAAAGGTTAAGGCAGCTGGTGCTACATCTGCAAAGCTTTATGTTGATTTTGCTCAGGCTATGGCTGATGGCGCTGAGGTTCAGACAGCTGAGGCTGCATTTGATGAGAACGGTGAGTGCGTTCTTTCTATCGAAGGACCAACAGAGTTTACTACTTCTGCAAAATTTGCAATGGATGTAGTTGTAACAGATACTGAAGGTCAACACGCATACAACAACGTAAGACTTACACAGGATGAGGGCAGCAAGTACTTTGCAAAGGCACTTTGCAAGCCATACATGTCAGTTGCTAAGGGTACACCAGTAGTTGATGGTGATGTTGATAAGGTTTGGGAGAATGTTGAGCCTGTTGAACTCACAATTACAGGTGGTACACATCCAAATGCAACAGCATCAGCTAAGGTTCTCTGGGATGAGAATAAGCTTTATGTTCTTATGAATGTAAAGGATGATGTTCTTGATGCCAGTGCAGAAGCTGTTCACGAGAAGGATTCTGTTGAGGTATTCATCGATGAGAACAATCATAAGTCAGACGCTTTTGAGGATGACGATAAGCAGTACAGAATTAACTACTTAGACGAGACAAGCTTCAATGGTACTAAGTGCCTTGAGGAAAACTGTGAGCACGCTGTTACATTAACAGATGATGGCTACATGGTTGAGGCAGCTTTTGCTTGGACAGATATTACTCCAGAGGTAGGCACAGCTATCGGTTTTGATCTTCAGATTAATGATGGTGCAAACGGTGGCCGTGTTGGTACAAGAACATGGTATGATGAGACTGGTAACGGATGGAGCGCACCTAGAGTATACGGTGAGGTAACACTTGCTGATGCTGCAGCAGAGCCTGAGGAGCCAGTAGAAGAAGTTCCTACAATCGCACTTGTTGATGATGTAGTTTATACAGGCAAGGCTCTTAAGCCAGAGGTAGTTGTTGTAGTTGGTGACAAGACATTAGTTAAGGGCATCGATTACAAGGTTTCTTACAAGAATAATAAGAACGCAGCTACAAAGGTTAGCACAGGTATGGGAGAAGACTTTGATGAGTCACTTCCTACAGTAATCGTTAAGCTTAAGGGTGAGTACGAAGGTGAGCTTAAGGCTAACTTCACAATTTCAGCAGCTGATTTTGCTGGTGACAACTTTGAGTTTGAAGCACCAAAGAACTTAAAGGAAAAGAAGAAGGCTACTACACCTAACGTAACTGTTAAGTTCAACGGTAAGAAGGTTTCTAAGAACGATTACACTGTTACATACAAGCTTGGTGAAAATGGTAAGGAGATGAATAAGCTTCCAGCATTTGCATCAAATGGTGATGGACAGTACTACGCAGTTGTTAGAGCTACAAGTACTAACTTTACAGGTGAGAAGGTTGTTGCACTTGATGTAATTGCCGATGCACAGGTACATATTCTTCGCGCATGGGTAAATGAGAGAAATGTTAAGTGGAATAAGAAGACAAATCGTGTTACTTTAGGCATGAAGTTTACAGTTAACGCAAATGACGAGGCTTCTTACTTCGGCGTTAAGAAGGGAACAACTGTAACACTCAAGGACGGTAAGGATTACGAAGCACGTATGTTAGCATATTGCAAATTCTTAGGAACTGGCATTTGCGAGGTTCGTGGTAAAGATCCATTCTTTGGCACAAGACTTGTTATCGTATTTACAAAATAATAAAGTTTTCCCAGATACTCAGGGGTCCTATGGAGACATAGGGCCCTTTTGTTGTATAAGGGATTAAGATTATTACTTGGAGGGACAAGGAATAATTCGTAAATACGTATAAATAGAATCTACCCTTTTTATTAAAATTGGATATAATTGTCTTATAGACATTTTTTTAAGGAGGGTAATTAATGAAAAAGCGAAATGGTTTAAAGAGGGTTGTTACATTTGTCCTCGCAGCTGCCATGGTGGTTACCATGGGATTTACTCCAACTAAGGCATATGCTTATGAAGCACAGTATAAGATTATGCCACAGATTGCCAAGGATTTATCTGGCAAGACACTTATCATTCACTCAAACGATGTTCACGGTGCAATGGATAAGTACTCACAGCTTGCAGCTCTTAGAAATGAGCTTAAGGCAAGAGGCGCTGATGTTATTCTTACAGATGCAGGTGATTTCAGCCAGGGAACACCTTACGTTAGTTCAACAAAGGGTATGTATGCCATCAACATGATGAATGCTATGGGATACGATGTTGTAACACTTGGAAATCACGAATTTGATTATGGTTATGATCAGCTTAAGTACAACCTTTCAAATGCTAAGTTCAAGGTAGTTTGCGCAGACGTAGTAGATGCTAAGGGAAAGAATCTTTTTGATGCAAATACTGTTTTCACAACACCTTCTGGATTAAAGATTGGTTTCTTTGGTCTTGAGACACCAGAGACACAGACAAAGGTTAATCCTGCAACAATCAAGGGTGTTAAGTTCCTTTCAAAGAGCGATATTTACACATGCGCTCAGTCACAGGTAGAGGCTCTTAAGGCTCAGGGCGTTGATCTTGTAGTATGCCTTAGCCACCTTGGTGTTGATGAGGAGTCAGCGCCTGATGGACACAGAAGTGTTGATATGCTTGCTAACACAACAGGTATTGATTTAGTAATCGATGGTCATTCACACACACTTATGTCTCTCAAGGATGCAGATCCTAACGAGCCAGGTGATGAGCCAGTTCAGTCTACTGGAACAAAGCTTGAGACAGCTGGTGTAGTAGTTATCGATAATGCATCTAAGAAGATTGAAGATATGTATCTTGTAAAGCTTGATGATGGAATCATCCAGGATACATTTATCGCAGCAGTAGACAAGACAATCGAGGATGCAGTAGATGCTGAGTATGGTGTTGAGCTTGCAAAGTCTGAGATTGATCTTAACGGAAAGAAGGCTCCTGGTGTTCGTACAGAGGAGACTAATCTTGGTGATTTGATTGCTGACGGTCTTAAGTGGAGTGTTACAAAGGAGAAGGGCGCCCTTACAGTTCCAGAGGATCATATTGTTGCTATCACAAATGGTGGTGGTATCCGTGCTTCTATAGGTGCAGGTTCTGTAACAAAGAAGGATATCAATACAGTTCTTCCATTTGGAAATACAGTAGCAGTTGTTTATGTAAAGGGTTCTGTTCTTTTAGAGGCTCTTGAGGCCAGCACATACTGTACACCAGATGCAATCGGTGGCTTCCCACAGGTATCAGGAATTAAGTTTACAGTAAACACAGCTGTTCCATTTGCACAGGGTGAGGCTTATCCAGAGTCTACATACTATAAGCCAGCTTCTATTAACAGAGTTACAATCGACAGCATCAATGGTAAGCCATTCAAGGCGGATGACACATATGCAGTTGTAACAAATAACTTCGTTGCTGCAGGTGGTGACACATACTACGCATTTGGTAGCGCTACAAACCAGTTTGATACAGGTATCGTAATGGACGAGGCTGTTATGGATTATGTTAATACTCAGCTTGGCGGAAAGATTACTGCTAAAGATTACGGCACTGTAAAGGGAAATATTATCCTTAAATAATAGTTAATTACCAAAAAAAGCTGTGAGCACAAAAAAGTATTCACAGCTTTTTTTATTTTTGTTATTGCATTTAGCATATAAGACACTTATAATACAAAAAAACAAATGCAGAGTAGACTGTAAAGCGTTAAGTGCCAGGTGAACAGGGAGTTGTCATTTGGACGAAGGTTTTATCCGCGGTTTTATGGTCGCATCCCGCTGCTACATATGAGAAGTGCATTATGCACCTCCTAGTGTAGACAAAAGGAACTGCAAAGGAGGTGCATTTTTTATGAAGAAACTTATGGACACAAAGACACTTACTGTTGCAGCCATGCTTACAGCTATTGGAATCGTACTTGGATTTTTCAAGCTTCCAATCAATCAGCTAATTGAGATTAGATTTGGCTCATTACCAATCAGCATGGCAGGAATGCTATTTGGCCCAGGTGTAGCAGGAGTCGTAGGGGCTCTTGTTGATATTGGTGGATACTTGGTGAAACCAACTGGCCCATTCTTTCCTGGCTTCACTCTTAGCGGTATTGTAGGCGGTATCATCTTTGGATTGATGCTTCATGGCAAGAAGATTACATTCCTTAGAGTGCTTATGACACAAATCGTATATACGGTAATTGTCGGAGTAATCATGAACAGCTACTGGTTAAGTCTATTATATTTGCAGGGAGGTTATGTTGCAGCTATAGTATCAAGACTTCCAAAGGAATTAATTATGATTCCTGTTTACACTATTTTATTCTATAGTGTGCTTAAAGCTTTCGACAAAGTAAAAGTAGGAGCTATGGCTTAAAATGAGAGAATATTCCTATGAAGAAGCGATAGAGTTTTTTAAGAATCTTCCACATTTTGTTCCACCAGTTAATAACTGTGGAGGGACTAAGAGCTTATTTTCACTGGATGCAGAAAATGCATTGCTGGAAAAGCTTGATAACCCCCACATGGATTTAAAATATATCCATGTGGCAGGCACAAATGGAAAAGGTTCCACTTCAGCTTTTATCGCTACTATATTAAAGGAAGCAAATTACAAGGTGGGGTGTTTTACCTCACCTTTTTTGTTTGCTTACAATGAAATGTATAAGGTGAATGGTCAGGATATTTCTAATGAAGAGTTTGCCAGAATATTTAGTATCGTAAAACCGTACTATGACCAGCTTGCTTCTGATGGAATTTACCCAAGTGAGTATGAAATCCTGACTGTAATGTCATTTTTGTATTTCAAGGATATGGATTGTGACATTGTTGTTATGGAAGTGAGCATGGGAGGAAGAGTAGATACTACAAATGTTATCCCGGCTCCACTTGTAAGTGTAATTACTCCAATTAGCTTTGATCATATGTCTATTCTTGGAAATACACTGACAGAGATTGCCACTGAAAAAGCAGGAATTATTAAGACTGGCACTATAGTGGTATCTGCAAAGCAGGAGCCTGAGGTAGTGGAGGTTCTTGCTCAGGTTTGTAAAGAAAAGAATGTGGAGCTTCACTTTGCATCAGAGCCAGTGGTAGTTTCAAGAAATCTTAAGGGACAGGAATTTATGGTGGCTGAATTTGGAAGCAGACTCAGCACGCAGCTTCTTGGCACCTACCAGGTGAAAAATGCAGCACTTGCCATGAAAACTGTAGAGCAGCTTAAAAGACAAGGCTTTATAATTTCTGATGAAGCACTTAGGACTGGTCTTAACAATACAAACTGGTTTGGCAGATTTTCTGTAATTAAGAATAATCCTCCTGTGATTGTTGATGGAGGACATAATCGTCAGGGGGCAGCAGTCCTTGCTGATTCATTAAGAACTTATTTCCCAGAAAAGAAGATTACTTTTGTTCTAGGAATTTTAAAGGATAAAGAAGTTGAAATTATGCTTGATGAGCTTCTTCCTCTTGCTAAAGAGGTTTTCACCGTAGAGGTGCCAAATCCTCGCACCATGTCTGCAGATGAGCTGGCTGAGAGAATCATATTACGAGGAGTTAAGGCACAGGCCTTTACAGGAGACGATGTTTTAGAGCTTGAGAGTGATGCAGACGTAATCTGTATGGCAGGCTCATTATATCTGTTTAGTAGCCTTTTCTCCGCTGATTCGTAACAAAAAATGCAAATTACAAAAATTTTTTTTGAGAGTGTAACTAGTTTGTAACAGGGGACAGTCTAGAATGACCTTACACAATTGATAGTGGGTACGTGAATTTTTTATGCGTTGAACAATAGAGTTGTGATTGGAGGTTATCTTATGGCAAGAGGAAAGACATTCAAAAAGAGATTATTATCAGTGATGATGACAATCTTGATGGTGGCCGCTATTGCCGTGCCATCATTCCCATCCTACGCAGTTGCCGACACAATTGATGTAGGCCAGCCAGGCTATAATGCTTCTGGTGTTATGACCTATTATAACTGCTTAGGTACAGGTACAAATCTTTACAAGAGTCTTGTTATTAACTTCACATCTGTTCGAGAGAACGGTGAGAAGATAATACTTCCTAGCGTAAGTGGATTTACATATGAGACATCTCTTTCTACAGATGGTACTTATATTATTAACATCCCAGAAGGAAAGAATCTTGTACAGATTGCAGCCTATATTAGAAAGATTCAGTTCTTGAACTGTCAGAATTCTTCCCAGAAGATTAACTTCTCAGTAGGAAAAGATATCGTTAAGTACATGACCTTCTATTCAGAGGATTCTCAGCATTACTACCAGTTTATCAAGTTTGACAAAGCGTCAGGTACAGCTGTTAAAGATCCAACAGGAAAGTCTTGGTCATATGGTAGTTGGGAATGGGCTTACTATACAGCTCTTAATATGACATATGAAGGACTTCAGGGATATCTTGCAACAGTATCAACTGTTGAAGAGGATGCATTCATCTATCGATGCTCTAACGAGATTGGTTGGCTTGGTGGTACTAAGATGACCCATGGTGAAGCTGACTCTAAGAATGGTATTCCTTTCTATAAGACATTTACACCATCCGGCAATGGTGATGGTATCGGATACTGGTACTGGGCAGTAGGTCCTGATGTAAACGAGGGTGGTGGAAAGTTCTTACAGAGCCCTACAGCTGCATCAAATTCTGTTTTACAGACAGCTGATTCAAAAGGATACTACAACAACTGGAACAACGGTGAGCCAAACAACTCCAATGGTGAGTTTTCAATGACAACTCTTAAGATTGGTTCTGGTTGGAGCACAGGTAACAGAAATGGAAAGATTGGAACAAACTCTCCATACTATGTAGCTTCAGGCTATTCATGGAATGATATTGTTGATACTAACTGGGCTCAGTATGGTAGTTCTAAGGTTACAAGTTACACAGCTACAGGTTTCTTCGTAGAATACGGTGACTATGTAAAGGGATTAACCCAGACAGCCCTTGTTCAGAAAACAAACTTTGAGTTTAAGACAACAACTCAGCCTCTAAATCACATTTGGAACCTTTATGCAGCAGATGGTTCAGATACTATTCATATGTTCTGTTCAGCATCTGACCCTAAGTGCTCATATTATGCAGTTGGTGCATCAAGCTTAGGGGAAACTATTGATTTAACGATTCAGGCAGCGGATGTTCCTTATGATGGAAGAGCGTACTCAAGCTCTAACATTGTAGGTGCTGATGACATTATGTCTGCTACCAATAATACAGCTAACATTTCAGATATTAAGTATTATAAGGTATCAACGGCAGATACAGTGACTGGTGGAACAATTCAGACAGCTCCACCAACTGCAATAGGCTATTACTATGCAGAGGTTACAGTAACAATTAAGAATACAGTCCTTGCTTCTAATACAGTTTCAGCTAAGGCTGTAGTACCATTTAAGATTTATGATCCTAATGCAGAATACGCAGTAGAATCATTAAATAACAAAGCAGCAGACAAGGAGACAGTACCTTATCAGAGAAAGGTAACAGAGACAACAGCTTATGCAGATCTTGAGGTAGTTCTTGCAACAGTTGACGATAGGCTTTCAATGTATAAGCTTGCAGAAATGACATGGGATGATGAGGCAGACTCATTAAAGGATATGGAATGGGTTAGCCAGGTCAAGAACTGGATTAATCAGTCAAGCTATGCTGCAACAGCAGCTACCCCTTACGACTTGTCAAATGGTAAGGCATCATCTTCAACAATAGCATCCTTCTATAAGGATATGCTTAGAGTAGAGGGATATGATGTATTTACAACTGCAGGCGATGATCAGCTTGTAGACCTTTATGCTACGCCATCTGGACAGTACGCTTCAAAGGGTTATAAGTATGTTGATGCTGATAATCATGAGGTTTCTGAGGGTGCTGATGGCGCCAAAGAATACTCTATGGTATTTGATAACATACAATATGGTATATACGCTATTCTTGCTACAGATGGTAATAATAATCCATATGCAGTTACAGTAGCATCAGTATATCCACAGCAGTCAGGACCACAGGGAGCTTTCTTTACACAGGAATTATTCACCGTTTATATCAAGGAAGTTGAGCCTACTATTGAAAAGAAGATTAATGGACAGAAGCAGGATGTAGCTGAGATTAATGATACAGCTAATCCAATAGAGTTTACTATTGATTTCCAGCTTCCACAGTATAAGGACAGATTAACTACAGGTTCTGGCAGTGGCTACCAGCTGTCATTTGAAGATTTGATGGCAGAAGGATTCACATTATATGAACCTGATGAAGAGCACAGATTAGCATTATACTATCTGTATAAGGATGGTGAAAATCTAGCAGAAGCTAGGATTGATGAGAATAGTATTCCAGAGGCTACAGCATATAAGTTTACTGAGAATTCTCAGGGATCAAGTTCTATATTACTTACAGAGGATAATGCGAAGGATGGCACTATAGTTTACATAGCTAATCCATCTGATAATACAATTCTTACAAAGAATTCTGATCTTATTGGATACTATGCTACACCAAGAACAGGCCCAATATTTGAGCAATTCACTATTCCTACAGGTCAGGCTACAACAAATATTTCAATTAGCTTTGACGAGCCTATAATCAGAGCATGGAAGGCTAATATAGCTAAAAATGAGGATAGAGCTGTATCAGGATTTAGAATTAGATATTATGCAATTCTTGATCAGGATGCAAAGATTAATTCTAACGAAAATACAAATACAGCTTATATTCACTACGAGAAGGATTCTAATGGTAGGACAATGACAGAGATGCATGACGTTGTACATGCATACACATATGGTCTTAACATTGTAAAGATTGATGGTAGTGCTTCAACTACAACTTACCTTTCAGGTGCAGAGTTTAACCTTTATAAGGAATTATCTTTATCGGATGCAGACTATGAAGCACTTGAGAGTGCAGAAAAGAATAATTACTATGTACTTCCAGGCGAAAATGACGAAGCTTCAAGATACTTTAAGAAGGTATCAATGAACAATGGAATTTTCCAGAACAAATATAATCAAGATGTATATGACACTTTGATTTCTGTAAATACTGAACAAGGTATTACAGCTCATGGTCTTGGTGTTGGAAGTTATGTACTTGTAGAGTCAAAGGCTCCTGCAGGCTATAACGAGCTGGCAGAGGATATCTATTTTGAGATTAATCAGCTTAATGACGGTGAAATGGCAAAGGCAGATAATTCTTATATCTGGTTCAGAGAGATGGAAACAGATGATAAGCCTTATAGCGATACAGATCCAAATTCAGCAATTATAAATGAAAATGGATGTATCAAGGTTGATGTATACAACTATCAGGGATTAGTACTTCCTAGTACAGGTGGAATTGGTATCCTGTTATTCATCATCATTGGTACTGGTGTAATGGGTGCTGTAATCGTTATTATCTTAGGCAGAAGAAAACGTCAGATGATTTAATGAATTAACCTTAATACCCAGAGGATTTTAAAGTCCTCTGGGTATTTTTTATTACAGAAAATTACAAAGTGAATTCCGTATAAAATGTAACGGCTTTGTAACACTCCTTAGATTAAAATGAACTCATCATAAAGATAGTAGCCTTACTAACAGGGAACAGGAAGGTGGAAAATATGAAGAGAGCAAACTCAAAAACAAGAAAAAACAGACTTATTAGTCTCATAATTGCAATGATGTTTGTAATGTCATGTTTCCCTATGTTTATTGTACAGACATTGGCAGCAGATTTTCAGACTGATTCCCTGAATAACAGAGCAAATACCTCTGGTACTGCAGCAGCTACTACTATTAAGGTGGATAGTGAAAGTGCTACAACTAATCTTGTTGTAAAGCTTACAGCTAAGGGGGAGACAGTTACAATTTATAAGGTGGCTGCAATTAACTATGATACAGTTACAAAGAAATATTCAGACCCTTATTGGGTACCAGCAGTTTCAAACTGGCTCAGTGCATATGACACATATTCTACAAATGGAACTATCAAGACTGCATATGCAACTCCTAAGAATCTTTCCTCAGCAAGTCAGTCGACATGGACAGAGTTTTACAAGTATCTTCTTTATAACAGAGATAGCAGAGGACCATTAAATGTAATTGAGTATGGCTCATCATCAGAGGAAGTAGATGGAAATACAGTTTTTTCCGGAAAGCTTGAACCATATACAGATAGTATTACACTTGCAAATGATGCAGAAACATTTGAAGTAACATTCGATAATCTTGAGCTTGGTATCTACGCTGTCATGGTAAAGGCTGACGCCAAGAGATTTACTCCTGTAGTAAAGGATCTTACTCCTAGAGTGAATGGGCCGGAGGGAAATTACTATGTAGATTCCGTATACTTTGCAGAGCTTAAGGCAGCTGATGCTACAATCGACAAAAAGCTTAATGGCAAGCAGGCTGATGCCGTAAGAATAGGTGAGGTTGTAGATTTTGATATCGATATTACATTACCTACTTTATACAGTGACAGAATTACATACACAAGAGCAATGGATCAGATATACTCAATGTACATTGAGGATTACATGAGTCAGTCTTTCACACTTTATGATGCAAATAATGATGGTGTTGCTGATGAAAAGGATGTAAGCTTTACAACAACAGGCTCTACGCCTGGATCTGTTAAAGAGCCGTTCCCAACATCAAACTTTGATTATTATGAGATAGCTGATTCTTCATATGATAGAAGTGGATTGACAGCAGATGTTGATTACTTTGTACTTACAGATGACAATATAGCTGACTACACATCAGGCTGTACACATGTATCTGATTTGGAAGGCTATGAAAACGGTCAGACTTATTATGCAATAAAGGTGTCTGCGCCGGTTTATACTCTTGATCCTGTCAGAACAAAAACTAATTCCGACAACAGAGATTGCACATATCTAAAATTAAATATTAACGTGGGTGTTTTAAAGCAGATGATTAAGGAGGATCCAGAGGGACGAAGCTTTGATTCTGCAATTGTAACAATGTCTTACAAGGCAATCATTACAGATAATGTGGAAGTTAATTCTGAGAATAACTACAATACGGCAACAATAGTATACGAAGGAACTTCTGGAATTAGTGATACTGTAAGAGGTTACAGCTATGGTCTTCAGGTAATAAAGGTTGATGGTGATACTGATGCTCCAATCGCAGGTGCTCAGTTTAATATTTACAAGGAAGTAAACACATACAAGAAGATAAATGATGAATATGTATGGCAGGCAGATATGAGCGGAAGTGACTCAGACAGGCTTGGGCTCACATATCAGCAGGTTAAAGAGGATATAGAAGAGAAGGAAGAGGAAAGCATTTATTATACATACGAGGAGACTAAGTCAGAATCTGGAACAACAGAAGCAGGTGTAGAGTATGATGAGGGTGATGTCCTGGCATATGTATTTACCAAATATACAGCAGGATACATTAATGGGGTGGCACAATTCAATGGCTCGCTTACATCAGTTGCTTCAGAAGCAGGTGTTACAGTGACAGGTTTGGATGAAGGAAATTACATCCTCATGGAAACAAGAGCACCAAGTGGATACAATTCACTTGCAGAGGATATTCTCTTTACTATTAATCGTATAGATGATGAGACTGCACAGCTTGAATTTAACGGAAGCCTTTGTGGATTCTACGATGGCTACGATAATAGCAAGCAGCTTATTGAAAATGGTATTATATCACTTAGAGTATTGAACTATAAAGGTTTGACACTTCCAAGTACAGGTGGAATAGGTATTCTTCTGTTTACAGTAATAGGTATTTCTATCATGTCATCAGCGTTAGTTCTTATGGTTGTAAGACAAAGAAGAATGGATTCAAGTTCGTATATGTAAGACCCCATAAAGCCAGCTCAGATGTTAGCATCTGAGCTGGCTTTTTTATGTGTCTAGATTTTTTCACAGTTCCTAAACAGAATGAACTTTTTTTAATGCTACAATTTTATAAACATAATTGTGAGTATTGTGTCTTTAGGTACAGCATTTCAGGGGGTAGAGGCTATGTCAAATAATAATTATGACAGAGAAAGAGATAGAGATTACAACAGGGATAGGGATTACGATAGGGACAGAGACAGGGATAGAGACAGCGACCGGGATCGTAATTATGACAGGGATGATGACAGAGGACGTGATCGAGACAGAGATAGAGACCGTGATTATGATAGGGATAATGACAGAAATCGCGACCGTGATACCATGGATGAAAGACAAATCCGCGAGGAAATCGATCGTCTAAGAAGAGAAGTCTATAATCTTAAGGATGCTTTAGAAAACAGACGAGCAGAAAATCAGGATCTAAAGATGGCAATCAAACAGGCGGAAAAGAACAATGCAGAGCTTTTGACTGCTATTACTGCCACTTTAAACGATATGTCTACAAGAATGGATAATCTAAATGGTTTAGATAAGCTTAAGAGCTCCATTAGAGATGAGTTTGAAGAGGCAAATATGCCTATGGAAGCAAAATGTCAGGCTATTGAAGAAAGACTAAAAACATTGCAGGATAACCTTGATTATACAGAACCAATGAAGGAACAGATGGGCATTGCCGCTGAGGGCATGAGGGAAACTTTGGCAGAAAAATTTGGAACAAAGACAATCGGTGATGTGCTCCAGAAATTGGCATCAATAAGTACGTTCCTTATTGCAGATTCCATTGGGATAGTTGTTCTTTTGGCGCTAATGTGCTTCTTTATCATTTCACTTATAAAGTAGAAAGGATGATATGTTTCCAGGAAGTGTTGGAATCGGTGCATTGGAGTTGTGGGGTTCGTTATTTTGCCTGATAGCAGCTTTTTCAATTGACCGTGGTAAGACAGTTGAAAAGAGAGAAAACATCCAGCTGGGATATCTTTTGCTTATAAATACTGTTATTTTGGTTTTTGACATGTTTGCTGTTACATATAACGGCGAACCGGGAAATGTGAGCAGAGTTATTCTCAGAGTGGCTAACTTTGGACTTTTTTTCAGCCTTTATCTTTTGGAAATATACTTTTTAGCATATCTTAAGGCAGTAATTGTAAATAATGGAGGTAGCTTTTCTGTCTGGTTTAAGTATCTTGGAATACTTCTTATGGTTATTTCCATAGTAATACTTGTTTTTGATCAGTATACACACAGAATTTATTACTTTGATGAGAATAATATATATCATAGGGGAGAAAGCTATGTGCTGGCATTAATGCCAGTGTTTATCTGCTTTGCACTAATACTATTCATTGTGTTTTATTCTCGACATTATTTTAGCAATCTCCAAGTTTTGGCATTGCTTATTTACCTTTCTTTTCCTGTTTGCAGTGCCATCATTATGGTGGTTACAGGTGAGGTTTCATCTATTATAAACATCTCAATTACAATTTCGCTGATGCTTATGTATCTGTTTTATGAGATAGAAAAGAACCAGAGAATGCTAAAGCAGGCAGAAGAGTTGGTAGAGGCGGAGCGTGCAAATAACCAGTTTAAAAACTATATGCTTTGGACTCAAATCCAGCCACATTTTATATATAACAATTTAAATGTTATTCAGTTTTTATGTAGGAAGGATCCGGAGCTTGCAGCCGAGGCAGTGGTTAATTTATCTGCCTTCCTTCGTTCATATATTGACGCCTACGATATGGATGTATGTATTCCAATATCTGAGGAGCTGGAGATTATAAATCATTACCTGTATATGCAAAAGCTTCGCTACGGTGACAGACTGGAAGTGGAGATAGCTGTAAGCTGTGAGCATTTTAGCGTCCCACCTCTTTCTGTGGAAACACTTGTTGAGAATGCTGTACGCCACGGAGTGGCAAAGAAGACAGAAGGCGGACGAGTTTCAATTCGCGTTTACGAAGATGAAAATGAATATCTGGCAAAGGTTGAGGATAATGGTGTAGGCTTTGATTCATCAGAGCTTGAAACTGATGATGGAAAGAATCATGTAGGACTTAAGAATACCAACAGTAGACTTAAGTTTATGATTAATGGATACTTAGAAGTTGAGTCTCAGGTAGGACATGGCTGTAAGGCTATAGTCCATGTGCCTAAGGGTAAAAAGGATGAAGTATCTGATAGTTGATGATGAAAAAATCATAGTTGAGGGAATGGAAGACACCCTGAGAGAAATAGTGGGGGACAGTGCAGCTATTTACACTGCTTCTGATCCATTTGAAGCCATTGAAATGATGAAGCTTCATCAGGTAGATATGGTGTTTTCAGATGTGGATATGCCAGGAATGAATGGTCTGAAGCTGGCGCAGTCTCTTTCCGAAGTAAATCCTGATGTGGATATAGTCTTTTGTACAGGCTATGCTCACTATAGCCTGGATGCCTGGAAGACCACAGCGAAAGCCTTTATACTTAAGCCAGTATCCAAAGAGGATATGAAGGCAGCAATCGACAGGCTAACCGCCAGCCGAAAACCGGCAGGAGTATCTGAGACTGCTGATAAAGCAGATGGGAAAGAGCTGGAGGTCATCTGTTTTGGAAACTTTGAGATTTTTCATAAGGGCGCTCCAGTTCATTTCGCCAGAAAGAAATCAAAGGAAATGGTGGCATACCTTATAGATCGAAAAGGTGCGATGGTTTCCACCGGAGAGCTTAGAAGTGCTCTCTGGGAGGAGGAAGAGGACAACGAAGAGAAGAAGGGCTATATAAGGGTGCTTGCCAACGATATTAGAAAGAGCATGGAGGATATTGGTATTTCAAATTTCCTTCGTAACGATATGGATTGCTACAGTGTAGATATAAAGTCCATGTCCTGTGATTACTTAAAATTTCTTGAGGGAGACGAAAAGGCAAAGAAATCTTTCGCAGATGAATACATGATGCAGTATCCATGGGCAGAGAATACACTAGGTACTCTGCTTGATATGCTGTGATGTAACGAGTTTGTAACACCCTATAGACTACAATTCATGTAACATGGAAATAGTCTATGGGGATTTTTTATGGCTAAAAACAAAATGGTTCGAAGGGGCGGAATGATTTCCTTCGAAAAAGATGAAAAAAAGTCCATAATTATAGCCCTCGTGGTAAGTGCAGTTGTAGTTTTGGCTGTAGTTTTAGCGATTATTGCAATCAGACACAAAGGCTTGGGAGTACCAGTTGGTGCTACCGAGGAAGTAGTTGATACATACACTGTTACAGATAGTTACACAGAGGATGGCAGTATTATTGTAACCAATCAGGCTGAGCTTGAGGAAAAGCTCTCAGCCTCTACTCAGGATGCAACAATCGGCTCTATTACAATTCAGTCTGAAGAGGAGCAGTCTTTGGAAATTCCTGCTGGAGATTACAGTCAGTTGGCGTTAAATGTGGATGCTCCATACACTGAAGTGTCTAACTATGCCAATTTTAATACTATTAATATTACCCAGATTTCAGCTAACACTTGGGTTGAACATGCAAGCGGTAACAATATTATTCTTCAGGCAAACACCAGCCATATAATTGTCGAAGCTGATGGTATGGTTGAAAGCATATCTAATATTTCCTATGGCTCAACTTTGGCTGTAGAAATATATGGAACTGTAAAAGAGCTTTCACTTGAGGCAGAAGAGTCCATATCCTCTGTAAGTATAGATGGACAATTGGAAAATCTCGATATTTTTAGCAAGACAAATCTTGCTCTTTCAGGTGCAGGAGCAGAGAAAATTTCTGTAAGAGTTCAGAGTGGGGCAGATGGGTCAATCGTAAAGACATCTGTACCTGTAGATTTGACTTCAAGCGGAACAGTAGATTTATTTATGTTAGAAGGCGCTGAGAATTCTCAGGTGACTCTTACCAGTAATGATGTATTAACTAATTTTTATAACAACACAAGTAGTGAAATCAGTATTGTTGATGCAGATAGCAATTCAGTAAGTATTCCATCAGGTGAGACACAGTCTTTTGGTGAGATAAAGGAGCCTGAGCCAGAACCAGCTTCAGAGAACTCAGGTAGCGGCTCCGCTGTTTCATCTGGTTCGTCAGGTTCATCTGGTTCATCAGGTTCTGGTCGAAAATCTTCTGGTTCTTCACAGCAGACTACAGAACAACAAAGTACACAGACTACACCAGTACCAACACCGACGCCAACGCCGACAGCAACGCCAACACCAACGCCGACAGCAAAGCCAACACCAACACCAAAGTCTACACCAACGCCAACGCCAACACCAACACCAACACCAACGCCAACACCAACGCCGACACCAACGCCGACACCAACACCAACACCTACACCAACACCGGCGACAGTGTTTGAAAATATTTCAAATAAGATTAATGAGATTACAGATTCTCTTAAGGGTCTTACACAGCCGAAAGAAGAATATGCAAATCAGACTGGAGAAGATCCTGATAATATGACAGAACAGGAAGAGGATATGCTGGAAAAGATTAGGGAAGCAGCTATGAATGCGATACTTTCTTTGCCTCTTCCAAGTGAAGAATATAAAAACAATGCTACTGACTACGGTTATGTTGCATATAGAATATCAAACAACGATATCATTTATTCTCGCTATGATTCGTTAAATGATAAGAATGATGAGTATATTTTGATCCATAATGCAGCCGCCAGTGGAAAATCCTATTTAGTGCAGTTGTACTATTACTATTTCATAAACGTGGATGATGGAATAGAAAGCAGACTGGAATGGAATGAGATGGGGACTTCCAAGTCAGTTGTATTAAATCCTGGAGAAAGCTGGATGTTTTATAGAGAAAAACCAGTTAATCCAGACATCGCTAAATACACCATTGAAATAGTAGCTACGAACAGTGGTGAAGCTGAGATATTAGAAGAAGATCCAAGGGTAGATATTCCGATGGGACTTGATTGGGAGCCGGAATACTCTTCGACAAACAGTGCTTTACAGGCAGTATTCTTAGATGGAAGCAGAGTAGTGGGTACAACAATTTATTATTTAAGCGATGGCGATGTTTATACAGATATGATTGTGGATAGTGATCGAGCAGTACATGTAAATAATATAGAAGAGGAGACATATATTCAGTTTAGATTACCAATAGGTAACAGTAACGTTAAATGGTTATTCTTTGCTCAGTGAGGTAGCTAAAGGATGAAAAAAAGGATGAAGGCATTGCTGGTGGTTTTTACAATAATACTTTCAATGCTTAGGGGGACAACTTCATATGCTGCAGCCACATCAAGCATAATCTTTCAAGGACTGGAGGTAAAAGATGTGGTGGAGATTTATCGTATCTGTAATTACGATGAATCATCTGCCAGCTATTCCTGGGCTTTTGCAGTAACTTCATGGATGTCTGAAAAAAGAACGGGACAATTCTATGCAGATTTAAGTCCGGCAGGGCTTTCAAAAATGAAGCCGAAGGCTGCAAAGGAGTTCTGTGAATTGCTCTTGGATGGACTGAGAAACACTTCTACAGGAGTAGCTAATTTACAGGGCGAGTCCTTTACCTATGAGGTGGGTGGTGGAAATACAGTTGAGATAGAAGCAGGATATTATATCGTCCTGCCTAAGGGCCATAGCCGAGTATACGACTTGGAATGGTTTGTATTACCACCGGGTTCTGAAAAAACAATTACCTATACAGAGGATAATTACAGTGTTCCATCCATGACTACTTCAATCGCAAATGATACTAGCGATAGAGGAATGGTTCAGGAGACGGTTCCACTGACAGAGCTGGATGATCAGGTTACTGTAACATCAAATATTACAATGCCATCCTATAACAGTATGTATTCAGATGGTAAAAGAGTACTTACAGTGTCATTTGTTATACCTTATGGAATGGAGTATATAGCTGACAGTTTGAAGCTTACTACAACAGAAGAGGGGCAGGAAACAGAACTTCCAGAAGCTGCTTACACGGTAATGAATTACAGTAATGCCCAGTTCTATAAGGATTATAGTGACAAATTTGTTTTCTTTGGTTCTCAGGATTATTTTTACGAGATAGATGGAAATCATTTGGCGGGACCAGACGGCACACCTGAGCTTGCATTAACAGCTTTTAATGAAGCTTATGGTACTCAGTACAGTATTGAGGAGAAAGGCTTAAAGACTGTAGGTGTGGGAGGAAACACATCAACTCAGGAGATAAGAGAAGCTCAGGCTGCGGAGACAGGTGAGCCAGTTGAAGCATTGGAAGAAACAGAAAATGAGGATGGCAGCGAAGAAGTCTCAGATGAGTCAGAGAATTTAGATGACGAACAGACTGATCCAGAAGGAGTGACTGTAGAGACAGAGTCTATAGGTGATACATCTGTGGATACCTCTAATCTTGTATATAAGACAGGTGGAGTATCCCTTGTGATTGTTTCACTTGATACATCAGTAGAGATTGGTACCTTAAATGCGAAAATCAGTGCCAAGAAGAATCAGTACAGCACACCTGATGGATGGTATGACATTTACACATGTCTAAGCTATTCAGTCAGCCCACTTGATAAGAATCTCAGAGCTGTGATTAAGGAGTCTGCACGAGCGGCAGCCTATGGAATCAGACTCACAGCCTGCATGGGATATGCAGATTCATATCAGAAGACTGGCGATGAGATTTTAGCAACAGCTCCTAGAATGCTTGACGACAAATTTACTCTTTATAAAAAGACTAACACCTATTCAGGTGACATTAATGAAGCTGTTACGCAGGTTGCAACAGAGAATAAGGATAAAGTTCAGCTGGTCTATGATTCGGCTTTGAATGTAACTAATGAATATACAGAATATGCACTGCTTAGTTTGAACGACGAAGCGCAGATAGCTATTGGTGGCATTATCACCGGAGAATATCTGATAATGCAGACAGACCATGTTCCAGGATTCGCCCTTTCAGAGTATTCCTACATAATAGAGTCGGATGACTGGCAGGATGAGGAATATATGGAAGGAAATTGCGTATTTGATCTGGTCTGGTTGGATTACAAGACGGTTTATCTTCCTGCCACTGGTGACAGTGGGCAAGAAACAGGACGTGCAGCAGGAATTCTGATTATGCTGTTTGCAGCAGCGGCCATAGTACAGGTGGCTAGAAAGCAAAGAAATCTTGTGATTTTTCGCCGATAACAGGGTGTTACAAAAATAAATATAAAAAAGATTTTCTTTGTAACTAGTTTGTAACTAGTAACGGTTTATTATATGGCATATAGAAGAGAATTCTATGCGATATACTACGTCAGATAAGGAGGAAAAAATCATGAAAGGAAAAGGAAAGCGATTAGCCGCATTACTAACACTTATAGTTCTTACTTTCAGTTCAGTATTGGTTGTTAGCGCTGAAAGCAGCAATACAAAACTGATTCAGAGAAGTACTAGTGTAAGCAATCAGGAATTCGATCATACTGAGGTTTCTGTTGCTGAGAATACACCAGATAGAACTGGATTTACTCTCAATGTAAAGAGAGCAGATGACAGCTTTACTCTGTATAATCTGGTGAATATCGTTGCTTCAACACCTGATGAGGCAAGCGGAATTACATCCATTGACGTTCAGTGGATTACTCCAGTTGCAGAATTCATCCGTACACATGAGCAGTTTTCTGGTGATGCAGATTACGCTTCTCCTATAGCACTAGGGTCTTATACAATAGACCAGTCCCTTTCAGGCGAAGCTAAGGAAAATGCAGAGAAGGCAGCCAAGGCAGCAAAGGAAAAGAAGCTTATTGCTCTTATCAATGCTATGAAGTCAGATTATGAAATCGTAGTTGATAAGAATGCTACAGCTCTTGGTCAGATGACAGCTGTTGCTCACGTTGATGGTTCAGCAGTGGAGTCTACAATTGCTAGTAACCCATCTGCTAATCTCAATGATACACCTGGCTCAGAAGTAGTAATCGGACTTTCTGGAGCAGCTTATGAAATCAGCAAGTTAAAGTTTGGTTTGTATTTTGTAGATGCTTCAAACCCAGCCAGAGCTTCAGGTGGTGGATATCAGCCTGTAGTAGTAGAGCTTATCCCAGAACAGACAGGTCCTTCAGGTCATTGGTATATCGATAATCATAAAACAGCAACACTTAAGAATGAATCAATCAATATCGGAAAGAAGATTAATGGATCTGATAGCGATATTATCAGAGAAGGTGAGATTGTTACATTTAACGTAGATATTGACATTCCTCTTTATACAAAGACTGGCAATACATTTGATTTCACAAAGTTCTGCGCATTTGATGATATGTCACAGGGCTTCACTCTTATAGCAACATCAGCTACACTTACATATTTTGATGCTCAGGGAAGAGAGTACCATCCGGTGGCAGCACTTGTAGGTGATAACTATGGAAATAAGACCGCACGCGACACAAACGGAACTTATGAAGCAAAGCTTATTGGATACAGCTACCCTGTATATTATAGTGGTGAAGAGAATCAGAAGGCATATTTCTATGTAACAGAAGATTCTCCAACAGCAATTACTGTATGGGTTAACAATGGTGGTAAGCTTAATTCCATTCCATTTACAAAGAGTAGATCTAATGGAAAATATACATTTAACACTAATGATTTAATAGCTATTAACAACCAGCTTGGATCAGACAATCAGATTCCAAGTGCATATATTACTTCATCAAATGCACCAAAGTTTACTCTTTCTGATACAACAAAGTCTCTTATCGCTGTAGAGTTCAATTATGAGACTCTTATGAATGAAGAGACATATGTACATATGGTTGATTCAGCCAGCTATATTCAGGATGAGGAATTTACATACCCTAATAAGGTAACTGTAAAATATGATGCTTTAGTAAATGATTCAGCATACTTAGGTAATAACGACAATACAAATACAGTAACAGCTTATTACATTGAGGATACATCAGGAACAACTGGTGAGGTTTCAGATGAGGTAGTTGCCTGGACATACGGTGCAAACATCGTAAAGGTAGACGGTGAAGCTTATTCAGATTTTGAGAAGCTTTCAGATGAGCAAAAGGCAGCTCAGATTGCAGAAGGTAAAGCACCTTATTTGGAGGGCGCAGTATTTGATATCTATAGATTAGATACAACATACTGTGGTGGCGCTGCAAATGCTGATAAGAATACAGCTCCAGTAGAAAGAGCATACAATACATTCGCTTTCTATGATGATTCAACATATCCTGTTACATCAGTTGATAGCGCTAATGTCACAACAAGATACACAGAGTCATTTAGACAATATGCAGAAGTATTACAGAAGGCTATGAAGTATGAGATGACTCAGAAAATGGCCCTTACAGATGCAACAGTTATAGGCGGTGCAATCCAATCTGCAATTGGACAGATGACAGCATATACTACAGCTGACCAGTTTACAAATAAGTATAATTTTGCAAATGCTTATGAAAACGTAGAAACAATCAAGAGATTACATGACGAATTTAGTGGAAATATTCTTCTTGACTACATGATTCCAAAGGCACAGACACTTGACAATGGAAAGAAATGGGATGTAGCAGAAGATTTCGAAAGTGGATTCGTAGTATTTGTACCTAGATGGGTAGAAGCAAATGAATGTGCTATTCATTCAGGAGCACATTGGCACTTGGATGCATACTCATTATTCTGGGCAGATACAACATCAGTTGCTGATGGTGATGGTGTCCTCTTAACAGGATTTGATCCAAATCAGTATCTCATGATTGAGAAGACTGCACCAGCAGGTGGATATAACAAGTTAAGTACAGCAATTTACTTTGAGGTAAATCAGATTTCTGACGAGCTCTATACAGAAAGAGGTAATTCTTACGCTAGCTTCCTTTCAGATGAGTATGAGAACGCAGTTGGAGAAAAGATAGTTGATGATAACTTAGATGGTATTTATCACTTTATTATCAAGAACTACAGTGGACTTACACTTCCAAGTACTGGTGGTATGGGTACATTATTATTCACATTGATAGGTTTGATTATTATGGGTGGAGCAATTGTATTTGTAATTGCAAGAAGAAAGAAGTTAGCTAGAAATGCAGCGTCATTTATGGCAATAGCTTTGATGATTTTATCACTCCTTGTTCCTTCAATGAATGCAAATGCAGCTACAACAATCAGCCTTGGAAACAGTGAGGGAATTAGCACAGGTGCACAGAAAGCTACACCTAATGGAACAGCAGAATTTATTATTCATCTTAGAGATGCACATGACACACTTTCAGTATATCGAATTGCATCTGTAAGTTATGATGATACAACAATGACCTGGAGTGATTTGGAATGGGTTCCAAACCTTTACAGTTACTTAGGAAATTACTCACTTGATACAGGTAATGATAACATTCCTACAACTCCACAGCAGTTTACAGAGTTAAATGCAAAAGAGCAGGCAGATTTCCTTACATGGGTTTATGATACAAAAGATAAGTCTGGAATAGGAGCAACATATAAGGTTAATGACCAGTATATAAGCAAGTTTGATAACAAGACAACTAATGAGAATTATGCAAAGATTACAAACGTTGCCTATGGAATGTACCTAATCAAGGGTGAAAATAAGGAAATAGGAAGATCATACTCAGTACTTACACTTTCAGCAGTTCCAGAGATTCAGGGACCTATGGGCGTATATTATCTTACAGGTGATCTGGAAGCTACACTTAAGTATGCTGACGTTACAGTAGATAAGCGCATCAATCAGATGAACTCTGATGTAGTTAGAACAGGAGAAACTGTAAGCTTCGAAATCGCAGGTGAAATTCCTAGCTACTATCCAATCAATGGCGGTGTTGTATACACCAAGGAAGATGGAGATTTATACACTGGATATGATTGGAATGCAAATTACAAGTTTAATATTACTGATGATATGTCATCAGCATTCACACTTGATCCAAGTACAATAGAGATTTATTTAGGTAATTCTCTTACAGAGGATGGTTGGGTAGCTCCACCAGCAAATTCTTATATAAGCCTCATTGCATCTCCATATTCAGCTGAGGCAGGAGAAGGAGTTGTTTGGTTTAAGGACAGCACAGATAAGAACGGTTATTACATTATCAAGCACATTAAGAAGAATGGTAGTGTTTATAATCTTACCTGGTATATTTATAACGAAAAAGAAGGAAGCATTGAAGTATTAACAACTGGTACAGCTAGTTCAGAGGCTAATGCTACAGGACTTCCAGATGCATCTATTACCAGTGCTTACAAGACTGCAACAGATATTCAGTCTGTAGGAACAATAGCAAGAGCTACCAATAAGAACATTTTTGCTATTTCCTTTGACTATTCAAAGCTTGTACATATTAATGACGAAGGTAAGTGGGAACAGATTTATAAGTACATTGGTCTTACATACAAGGCTACAGTTACAGAGGATTGCGAACCTGGTTCACAGGACAACACAAATACAGTTCACCTCTGGTATAGAAGTGATATCGCAGGACATTATAGTTCAGTAGATGACACAGTAAGAGCCTACACATATGGAATGAGAATTGTAAAGACTGATGGAGAATCAAATCCTACTAAGTACCTTATCGGTGCACAGTTCAATCTCTACAAGGAAGCATTTGTATATGTTCCTGATTTGACACTTGCAGGTGGTGATGAGTCTATAGTTACAGCAGAGCCTTCAAGCTCTAATTGGCAGTACTATAAGTTTGGAAGATATGCAGAAAATGGTGAGTATTCATCAATGACTGCTGAGATTCCTACAGATGACAGCGAGACTCCTGTAGTGCTCGATACACTTGATAAGCTTGAGGCACAGGGTACTACATTTGCAGGTGGACTTAATACTTACTTCAGATATGTTCCAGTTCCAGCAGGAACAGATGGCATTGACGCTGAGCACTACAATGTAATCGTTTATAAGCAGATGGCACTTGCAGACCAGTTTGGAACAAATGCAGCAGGTCAGGAGTACCAGACAGTAAAAGAAAATACAATTTATTCAATTGATACAGAAGAAGGTGTTTTAATCGACGGATTAGAGGATGCTTCATATGTATTAATCGAGACAGTATCTCCTACAGGTTACAACGCTCTTACAGAGGCAATGAGATTTGAAATTAGCAAGATTACTAATGAGATGCGTGAGTTAACAGAAAACTCAGCTTATGACACAGATGTTATTTTCTACTCAGCTAATGAAGTTAATCCTGCAGAGGAAGGTATTGTAGATGCAGTTGCATTAGAAGTTACTGAGAATGAAGGAACAGAAAACGAAACAACAGTAGTTAAGTATTATCAGGGATACTCAGATGGTATTTATGGAATCAATGTAAAGAACTATCAGGGACTTACACTTCCAAGTACTGGTGGTATTGGTACATTATTATTCACAATCATCGGTATCATTATCATGGCAGCAGTAATTATCGTAATACTAGCCAAGAGAAAGAAAAATAGTTATATGTAGTTTCTGACTTAAACAAAAAATGGGCAGGAGGCAGTTAACTGCCTTCTGCCTGTTTACTTTTGAGGGATGGCATGGGTGTTCAAAGGAAATTCAATTACATGAATTTACTTTTAATCCTAGTTTTCGTAGTGGGACTAGGAATACTTTTGTATCCCAATATTTCTGATTTTTTTAACCAAAAGAACAGTTCGAAATCAATTAATGAATATGACGAAACAGTAGCTCAGATGAATGAGGAAACCAGACAGGTACTGTTTAAAGAAACGGAAAGCTATAACACCACACTTTTATCTAATCCGGTAGGTCGTTTTGCAGACATGACCGAGGAGATGAAGGATGATTATTATGGCACTTTGGATATAGATGGAAGTGGCATGATGTGTTATTTGAAAATAGATAAGCTGGGATTAAATCTCCCGGTATACCATGGAACCACAGAGGACGTACTACAAAAATATGTAGGACATATAGAAGGAACTTCGCTTCCAATAGGTGGACAAGGAACTCATTGTGGTCTTTCTGGTCATAGAGGATTACCAAGTGCGGTTCTTTTTACAAACTTAGACAGAATGGAAGTGGGAGATGTTTTCTCTATCATAGTTTTAGGTGAGGAACATTTTTATCAGATAGATCAGATAGTAACAGTTCTACCAAATGATTTATCACCTTTGGCAATTGATCCCGAAATGGATTACTGTACGTTAGTTACATGTACTCCTTATGGTGAGAACACTCATCGTCTTATGATACGAGGAGCCAGAATAGAGGACGAAGAGGCCGAGGAAATAATTGATAATACCGAGTCAGCGACTCTGAAATACGGACTTACCCGAGAGCAGGTGGTAAATGCTATAGCAGCAGTTATGGGAACTGTATTCATGTTCGTGGCAGTGCCAATTCTACTTTTCCCACCTGTTCCAACACCTAAGGCATATATAAGACCTTGGGATGACAACATCGAAGAGGTATGTAAAGCTGCTATTAAGGTTTCCGAGATGGCCACTAGAGCAAACTGGGAAATGGATAGCGTTACCCATGAGGCAGACACTTTTGCAAAGAGGCGAAGATGGGACGATACATTAAAATATGCCGATAAGCTTACAGAGGATGACTTGGAAAGACCTTGGGATGATTATGATTTCTATGATGAATCTGTAGATTACAGTGAGGAAGAGGAAGTAAGACTCTGGGATGACAAGGTACTTGAAAAGGTTGATCAGGACTGGTCAGTATTTGACAGAGATAAGAATCAGCAGAATCTTAAGTTTGAGAACATAAATGAAATTATAGATCAGGGTAAGGTTGAGGAATCATTTGAGAATTTAGATGAATATTTCAAAGAAGAATTACGAATAGGATTTGAATTATTAGAGAAATCCAAGAAAGGAAAGTAGTCATGTTTAATGGAGCCTGGACTAAATACTTAAACTACATATTGATTATAGTAACAGGCTCCATGCTGATATTATTTATCATTTCAAATGCTATTACTGTGACAACTGTAGCTGAGATTGGAGATTTAAATGAAAGTCTGTCTGAAGGTGGCAGCTCAGATGAAAACATGGCCGACCCTAATGGAGAAGTAATGCTTTCTTCAACTGGTAGTTCCGAAAATCCTGAACAAACTGATAATTCAGTGCCTACTGATACAGGAAATGAAGGCGGGAATGCTTCTGCAGAACCTACTGAGGTAGCAGAACCGGAGGCTGTAGCAGGTGACCAAAATTCAGAGTCAACTCCAGCGGATACATCGACATCAACAACAACTCCTACAGATGCTGATGACCCAGAAAGTTTAGGTACTACAGCTGATCCAGAAAATCCTGAAGTTAGTCCAACACCGACCCCAGAGGTTACACCAACACCTGAGCCTACGCCAACACCTGAGCCTACGCCAACACCTACAGAGGGGGCAGAGGAAGATGATAACGGCTGTATTTGTACAATCCATTGTACAGAGGACGAAGTAAATTCAGAATGCCCAGTATGTTCAGAGGACTATAATCAGTGCTCTCCTAAGGAAGAAGAGCCAAAGCCTGAGTGTATCTGTGACAAGCTTTGTAATGCAGCTGATTTTAACGAGGAATGCCCAGTATGCTCGGTGGACTTTACTAAATGCGAATTTGTAGAAGAGGAAGAAAAGGAATGCACCTGTGAGCATTTATGTGAAGAAGGGTATGTGGATTTAAGCTGTGAACTATGTGCAGAGGATTTCACAAAGTGTGAAGGTGTTGAGCAGGAGTATGTTGCTGTAATTCACTATTCAATTAAAGGAGAGTCTAAAAAGGAAAAGTTCCTTACCTTGGAAGAGGCTTTGAATGGGGCAAAGGAGGTTTCTGATGAGGTTCATAACAATGAGGATTCCAACTTTGTTCCTGTTATTGAAATCAGAGATGAAATAAGTGTTTCATCTTCCATTTCTATAGAGAATAACTGCACGTTAATTATCGATGTGAAGGGTCATAGGATATCTCTTGATTCTGGAGCATATCTGAATTTCAACAGCAGTAATGTAACTATCCGAGACAGCGGTACATCTGGAATTAATTATGGCGGTGACAACACAAGGCCAGGTGGTATTTCAGGTACCAGCGACAAGCTATTTGCAGGTTCAGACACGCTGACACTGACAACTGGTTATTACAGTATTTCCAGTGGAGTGCTATGCAGTGGCTTCTCAACGGTTACAGTAAACGACGCATTTTTGATTAATTCATCAGGTAGTCTTTTTGATAGCAGAACTACCTTTAATGTAAATAACGGTTTCTTTGTATACGACAGTCTTTATACAAGTGGTAACGAGGGCAGTGTTGTTTGTCCTACCAGTATGGTGCTGATGGAAAAAGCACTTACTATTTCAGGATATTCTGTTCAGGGCTATGGTCTTTGCTCAGCACTATTTAAAGTTACACTTCAGATGATTGGTGCGACAGATTATTATAGCTCAACATTTGCAGAGGCGTTTGAAACAGCTCAGAACCTTAGTAAATCAAATGATGGAGCCAAGACTGTTATCGCTATAAATGATGCAGTCGTTTCCAGTGTTGCCATTTCGCAGACATACTATCTGACCGGTAATCCAGATGGTTACGACCCAGTGGTACAGATTGACAATATTAGTTTCACAAGAGGTGGAGGAGATTCTGCAGGCTTTGATGGAACAATGTTTGTTATATCAGGTGGTGAGCTGATATTCAACGACTGTACAATTAATGGTTACATTTCAGAAAGTCAGGTAGCTGTTGGCTCAATGATTACTGTTGATTCGGGAGGCATATTATCTCTTGTAGGTTCAACAGGAGTGGGTACAGTTCTTACAGGAAATGTTGCACTTCTTGGAGCTACTGCAGGCGACCCAGCTTCAGGTGTTTATCTGAAGGGTGGAAGTAGAATGAAGGTTAATGGCTATATCGTTATTCATAACAATGTATGTTATAGCGAGGTAGCAAATCCAAATGGTGATATAGAAGGAATCAGGACCGATAGAAATGTCTATATGGATGTTAATTCTGCAATTGTAGTTGACGGTACACTTATTAGAACTGAAAGCTTCTTGATTGGAATAACCATGTCTACAGATGACATTGATGAAACCCAGCCAATAGGTTCTCTTTCAAATGATTACTACTTTGGTTTGGCAGCGGCAGGTATTTCAATTGTTGATTTGAGCTCCTTCTACATGGATACCTCGGCAGCTTATTACATGGAGATGGATTTCGATAACAATATAATCACATGGAGCAGAGGAGGTGCGCTACTTCCTGAAGCGGGAGTGTTTAGATTGGAATTTATTCTTTTATTTATGGGACTGATTGGATTTATTTTCCGAGCAGTACAAGAGACAAAGGAAGAAAGAAAAGAAGTAGTAAAGTACATAACAGTAATTTCTGTCACTTGTCTTTTGATAGGTGCTGGTATAGGTAGCTATCATGTCTATGATGAGCTTAAGATAATCGAGCAGAATAATCAGGTGATGGATAGCCTGGCATCTGGTGAAGGTAACAGCCAGTACACGTCAGGTGATGCGACCTTTGAACAGGAGGTAGTTACTGAGGAAGCTATAACTATAGTGGAGGATACTTCCACTGAAAAGATTGTGGAAGAGGTTGCTCCTAACAAGTCGATTGTCCCTGCTGATGGTAGAGAATATATAGGTGTTATAGAGGTGGAAAGACTGGGGATCAAGCTTCCAGTTTTAAGCAGCTATACAGATGCAGACATGAAGACTACACCTTGCGTCTACTATGGTACAAGGGAAAATGGAAACCTTGTAATTGTAGGACATAATTACAACAGCCAGTTTGGTGATTTTAATCTTCTTGATAGCAAGGAAGTTATTACAGCGAAGCTGACATTGGTGGATGGAAGTGAATATGAATATACCAGCAAGCTAATTGAAAATCTTGAGCCTGATCAGATTGACGAAATGCTGACAGGTGACTGGGACTTAACACTTTTTACTTGTAGTTATTCAGGTGATAAGAGAATAGCAATCAGATTTGACCTGGAGAGGTAGTAATATGGAGATGATGGGAATCGGCATTGATATGCTGTCCATCTTAATTACATTTGTTATTCTTGTGGGCGTTTTATTAGGTAAAAGAAATGCGATGAATGAATATTTTCCAATTCTTTTACTTATGAACGCCCTGGTTCTGCTTGCGGATATGGGTACTCTGGTTTTTGCAAATGATAACGAGACATTAGAGTTACTTCGTATTTCCGTTATTCTTCAAGGTTCTTTTACATATATAAGCATTTCAGGATTTAATCTTTATGTAGATAAGCTTATTACCAGAAAGCGAGGAAAACGTCCTGTATTTAGAGCAGTTCCTTTTGCTATCTGTGTGATAATGATTCTGTTTTGGATTTCGTCTTTGCTTCACGGGTATGCTTTTCAGATTTCCAATGATGGAGTATATAGTCAGGGGCAGCTATATTTCTTTGTAGTGCTTATTGGTTGTATCCTTGTGATTTTTATTTTCTTTAGGATTCTTTACAACCAGATAAATGGAGTTTTGGATGTAAATGTGTGCATAGCACTGTATATTTTTATTATTATTCCATTTATAGTACTATTTCCTGCTTTGCTGTGTGAGTGCTTGTCTATGCTATATGGGGCTATTACAGTAAGTTATCTGATAATGTTCATAGCCATTCATGTTACACGAGAGCAGACTATTGTGGAAAAGAAAATGGATGACACTATTATGCAAACGGATTTGATTATTTCTGAGTTGCAACCTCATTTTATTTTCAATTCACTTACGAACATTAAGTATTTGATTAAGAAGAATCCTGAGCTTGCCGTAAATGCAATGGATAAATTTACAAAGTATCTAAGAAGAAATCTGGATACAATTACGGATCAGGAGTTGATTACCTTTGAAGAGGAGTTAGAGCACACCAGAACCTATTTATGGTTGGAGCAGTTAAGATTTGGTGATTTAAAAATAGAATATAGCATTGATGAGGATCAGTTCCTTATTCCACCTTTGTCATTGCAGCCTGTTGTAGAAAATGCAGTAAGGCATGGTGTAACCAAGAAGATTGGTGGTGGAACAATCAAAATCTACGTGCGTGAAATGGAAGATTGTTATAAAATTACAGTAAAGGATGACGGAATAGGTTTTGATTCAAAACAGCTGGATGAAGAAATCGAGGCAGCAGGTATACATGATATTAGAAAGCGTTTGTATGAGATGAATAAATCAAAGCTTTCTATAGCAAGTACAGAAGGAGTTGGCACTACAGTTACATATCTTATCATGAAGGAGGACACTGAGGATGATTCTGTTCAAGGATGAGACACAAGGCGTAGAGGAAGCAGTTGCTGAGGTTGAAATAAAAGATGCACCTAAGGATGATTTAGAAACCGAGGTGGATTCTCTTTTAGAAGAACTTGATGAGATAGAAAAGCAGCTTGGAATGAAGCAGGAGTTTGAGGATATAGAGTTTCCTGCTCTAAAGCCAATAATTCTTCCACCTATTAAATATCCAGAGCCAGCACCTGTTATTACAAGAGCTGATTTTGCAAAGCTTGATGATGAGCAGTTTAATCTGCTTATGAAAAAGCTTAATAATGTTGAGCATATGGAAGCTGAAATGAAGGCAATGAAAGAGGTTATCGACGAGAGATTAAGCCTTGATTTTAGAGCTATGTATGACAACCTAATGGAAAAGACCAATATCGAAGCTATAAAAATATATAGAAATGTTCAGGCCGTGGTTATAGAAGAAAATGCCAAGCAAAATCAGGCATTATATGGACTTGATAACAAATCGGATTCACTGAGAAAGCGAATGAACAATGTGCTTATTTTTGCAACAGTATCATTTGTTGTTTCAGTGCTGGTTATGTTAATTACTATTTTACCTGCTTTTGGAATTAATCTGTTTTAGAGGGGAACCATGGAGGACAAAAAAACAATAACCATTGCTATTGCACTGTCAGCAGCAATGGTTTTGATGTTTATTGGGACAATTTTATATGCCAGAGTTCATAACAGACAGCAGGCAGAGGTTGAAGCAGAGCTAGAGCAGGAGGAAGCTAAGGAGGGCGAGGATGAATTTCCAAGGCTGAATCCCGATTTTGAGTATGTGCCTATAGATGTGACAAACATGGTTGTAAGAGTGGATGATGTGGATATGGATGCTGAGGATTCAGCCATCCATGATGTTGAGGTGGAAAATACCTATATCAATACCACGCCTTTATTACCAAGTATTATGAACGAGAGAGAAAAGGTTCTGAGAGAGTATGTGGACATCAGTGCTTTTCCCGACAGTTACATTCTTAATGAAAAGAAGTCTATTTCTATAAATGATTCTACAGTTTCTGTTCCAAAAGAGATTTATCTTTACAATGTGGGTATAGATAAATCTTCCAAGGCTACAGTAAATGTCACAGTGGAGGATGATGACAAGATAATCAAGTCACTTGGCTGGAGTAGTACAAAGCCAGATGTAGTTCAGCTTTCTTCAACTTCTGGTGAGACAGTGGACTTAGAGTATGTGGGGAAAAAATTTTCTGGAAAGGTGCCAGTATCGATTATCGTGACCTATGAGACTTCAAAGGGAAATACATCCACTAGAGAGATTACATTCAATGTGTTTGTGGAGAATGTATCTTATGGAGATGACCAGCTAAAGGACAGAGCTGGAAATGGATTATTCCTTGATAAAGCTGGTAAGAAGGCAGCCTATGTATCTGATTTTTCAAGTAATGAATACTTTTATGGTGAGATAAAAACTACTGGTTGGCAGACAATCGATGGGGCTACCTATTATTTTAATAGTGATTCACTCCCAGTAAAGGGCCATCAGATTATAGGAGGTTTGCCTTACGACTTTGGAGATGATGGTATTCTATCCTATGCCGTCGGAGATATGGGAATTGATGTTTCAAAGTGGCAGAAAGACATAGACTGGCAATTGGTTGCAGCTTCCGGTGTGGATTTTGCCATAATAAGATGTGGATTTAGAGGTTCTATTTCAGGTCAGCTGGTAGAAGACCCATATTTCAAGCAAAACATTCAGGGGGCATTGGCTAATGGAATAAAGGTAGGGGTGTACTTCTTTACCCAGGCCATCACAGAACAGGAGGCTATTGAGGAAGCATCAATGGCCGTGGCAATGTGCAGGGAATATGAAATCACGCTACCAATCTATATCGATTCTGAGAATGCAGTAAGAGGCCGTGCCAATAATCTGGACAAAGCCACAAGAACAAGATGTCTGCAGGCCTTCTGTGAAACCATAAATAATAGTGGCTACAGAGGCGGAGTTTACGCCAGTAAAAACTGGTTTTATGAAAAGCTCTATGCGGAAAGCCTGGAACAGTACAGTATCTGGGTAGCCCAGTATAATACAGAATGTAATTACACAGGAAAGACTGATTACTGGCAGTATTCCTCAAAGGAGACTATCGCCGGTATTACAGGCTATGTAGATGTTAATGTAGTAAGAGAATCTTCAGGAAAGTAGGTATAGAGCTAAGTAGTCGCACAGTTGACTGATGCTAAAAATGGCTGTATATTCTTAACATATGAATGGAGGCTATATGAAGGCATTGATTGCGATGAGCGGCGGCGTGGACAGTAGCGTGGCGGCTCTTTTAATGAAAGAAAAAGACTATGAGTGCGTGGGTTGCACTATGAAGTTATATGGCAATGAGGATGTGGATTTATCAGATACCAGCACATGCTGCTCCTTAGATGATGTTCAGGATGCAAAGGATGTAGCAAGAAAGCTTGGTATGCCACATTACACATGGAATTTTAAGGATCAGTTCAGAGAAAAGGTAATTGATAATTTTATAGATTGCTATGAGCATGCAATGACACCTAATCCTTGTATCGAATGTAATAAACATCTTAAGTTTTGTGAGCTTTATAGAAGAGCAAAGGAGCTTTCCTGCGATAAGATTGTTACAGGTCACTATGCAAGAGTTCGTAAATGCGATGGTGGATATCAGCTTTTAAAGGGCAAGGATGCCACTAAGGACCAGTCTTATGTGCTTTATTCTATGACACAGGACGAGCTGGCTCACACAGAATTTCCACTTGGAGAATACTCTAAGGACGAAATAAGAAAGATTGCTGAGGCGCATGAATTCGTAAATGCGAATAAGCCAGACAGTCAGGATATATGTTTTGTTCCGGATGGAGATTATGTATCAGCTCTTAAGAGATTTACAGGTAAGGAATATGAACCTGGAGATTTCGTGGACATGGAGGGGAACGTACTTGGCAGACACAAGGGCTTGGTTTGCTATACTATTGGTCAGCGAAAGGGACTAGGCATATCTTCAGCTTATCCACTTTATGTAGTTAAGCTTGATACTGAAAAGAATCAGGTAGTGCTTGGTAAGAATGAGGATTTGTTCTCAAGGGATGTTTATGTAGAAAACATAAACTGGATAGGTCCAGACCAGCTACCTGAGACTTTTAGATGTAAAGCTAAGGTTCGTTACAGAATGACAGAGCAGCCATGCGAAGTCCAGCGAGTGGGAGCTACATCAGCAAAGATTACATTTGATGAGCCACAGAGAGCTATAACACCGGGACAGTCGGCAGTATTCTATGATGAAGATGTAGTGCTGGGCGGTGGAATAATAAAGCATTAGAAGAAGAGGGGAACCTCTTCTTTTTTTGTTTATTGATAGGGTTTTTCAATAAGAAAAAAATGTGAAAAAAGTGTTGACATCTAACAAACATTAGTATACTATAACCACAGTTAGTAAATGCTAACCGAGAAAAATACGAGAGAGATAAACGATGAGTAACGAAGTGTTTGAGATGTTATGCGCCATGGACAGGCGAAAAGTAGAATTACAGATTGTTCTGCAGTGTGCACCTACTATCGCGGGGCTTAAGACTTCAAACCTTCTAATAGTTCCAAGAGATCAGGAAGATAAAGTGAGATTCCTTCTTAGACACTCCGGTCTGATGGGATACAGACTTGTGTATGACAGACATAGAGTGATCTTCCTGGTATTTAATAAGGATAAGCTCGTTGATTACTTATCTCGTAAGGATGTCAGAGAATTCCTTAAGGGCTATGGTTATAGAACAGATGCTTTTGGTTATAGCTTACGAAATTTTCAGGAGCGCTATGACAACTATGTTCATAATCGAAAGGATTTTCCACATGAGATAGGCGTTTTCCTTGGATATCCATTATGCGATGTAAAGGGGTTCATCGATAATGGTGGCGAGGATTACAAAATCTCAGGATACTGGAAAGTCTATGAGAACCCAGACGCGACAAAACAGCTTTTCGACAAGTTTGATGACATCAAAGATGAAATGGTTCGAAAGATTTATAAGAAGGAGAGAGTATTAGCATGAGTACAGTTAATGTAGTTTTTTGGTCACAGTCAGGAAACACTGAAGCAATGGCAAATGCTGTTGGTGCTGGTGTTACAGCGGCTGGTGGAGTTGCTAATGTAGTATACGTTGGCGATGCTTCAATAGATGAACTCAAGAATGCTAAGGCGTTTGCACTTGGTTGCCCTGCAATGGGAGCTGAGGTACTTGAGGAAGGTGAGATGGAACCTTTCGTATCAGATTTGGAAGGTTTTGTTTCAGGTAAGACAATTGGTCTTTTCGGTTCTTACGGCTGGGGAGACGGACAGTGGATGAGAGATTGGGTTGATCGTATGACAGCCGCAGGTGCCACTGTAGTAAATGGCGAAGGTGTTATCTGTCAGGATGCTCCAGATGGGGCTGCAGAGGCAGAATGCCAGGAGCTTGGAAAAGCTCTCGCTGCAATTTAATATCTACTGAGTTTTTTTGCTCAGACATTTCTAACTTAGTTAAATTTCCTTTTCCCAAGTTTCTAACCGGGTTTCTTGGGGAAGTTATTAGACTCCTTTTACAGCCTCCAGGTATGCCAGTGCCTGGAGGTATTTATTTGTCTAAATAACAATAGCCCAGCATTTTGCCAGGCTATTGTTTATTATCAAAAACTATTTCATCGTAATAAGTTCGTATTCACGAGATCCAATTCCCAGTTTTTCAGCATGCTCAAGAGTTTCAGCCCATGATACATTTGGGTTACTGTTGTGCCATACATCGCCGTGATCATGGAAATGTTCTTTAGCCATGTTATCGCCTAATTGACTGTTTCTAATTGGCTCAGCCTTTTGACAAAGATCTACGCAAGCCTGATCAAGCGCAACTGGATCAAAGGAAGCAAGCATTCCGATATCTGGAAGGATAGGAGCATCGTTTTCTCCGTGGCAGTCACAGTTAGGGGAAACATCTGTAATAAGACTGATGTGGAATGTAGGTCTGCCACTAACAACAGCAGCTGTATATTCCGCCATTTTTCTTCCAAGAAGCTGAGGAGCATCCCCATTATTGTTAACAATTGCATCAAATGCACAAGCTCCAATACAGCGACCGCAGCCCTTACATTTATCTGGGTCAATCCAAGCCTTTCCATTATCATAGCTGATTGCATTAGAGCCACATTCCTTTGCGCAACGCTTACAGTTCTTACATTTGTTTTCTATTACATGTGGCTGTCCACTATTGTGCTGCTGCATTTTTCCAGCACGACTGCCGCAACCCATTCCAATGTTTTTGATGGCGCCACCAAAACCAGCCTGCTCGTGTCCTTTAAAATGACTAAGAGAAATAAAAATATCAGCATCCATAACAGCTCTACCAATGTAGGCTTCCTTGCAATACTCACCATTTGGAACAGGAACAAGAATATCATCAGTTCCTCTTAGACCATCAGCAATTAGTATCTGGCAGCCTGTAGTAATAGTATTAAATCCATTAATATTGGCACAGTCCAAATGCTCTAAAGCATGCTTTCTGCTACCTGGATATAAAGTGTTGCAGTCGGTTAAAAAAGGAAGTCCTCCGCATTCTTTAACAACATCAGCTACTGCCTTTGCATAATTTGGTCGAAGGTATGCCAGATTACCTAACTCACCAAAATGCATTTTGATTGCGACAAACTTTCCCTCCATATCTATTGTCTCAATCCCAGCTTTTTTAATAAGTTTCTGTAATTTAGCAGGGAGACTAACCCCTAATACAGTTCTAAAGTCAGTAAAATATACCTTTGATTTCTCCATAAAATAAATAAGACTCCTTTCAAATGAACCCTAAATTCAAAACTAACTATATCTAAATCATACAACATAATTGTATAATAATCATAGACAAATTTTGGAGGTTACTTGATGAAAGATAAATTATTTGCAGACAAGGACTTTCTGCGACGACTTTTTAATTTAACTTTACCCATTGCATTTCAAGCATTAATGCTTGCGCTGGTGGCTGCATGCGATGCTGTAATGCTTGGACGAATTGAACAGAATTCAATGGCTGCAGTTTCACTTGCCACTCAGGTGCAGTTTATTCAAAATATGATGCTCTGTGCTGTTACGGGTTCAATTTCGATTCTTGGTGCCCAGTATTGGGGCAAGGGCGATAAAAAGACTCTTCATAAGATTTTTGGAATGAGTATTAGAATAGCATTTGTAATTTCACTGTTTTTCTGTGTTGCCTGTGTGGCTTTTCCAAGACAGCTTATGATGATTTTTGCCAGTGATGAAGCCCTTATATCCATTGGCGCAAGCTACCTCAAAATCGCAGGATGGTCATATCTTCTCACAGGATTTTCTCAGTGTTTCCTTGGTATTATGAGAGTTACTGAACATGCAGACAGATGTGCCATCATTAGTTCAGGTGCTGTAGTTATCAATATAATTCTTAATGGAATTCTTATTTTTGGACTTATGGGACTTCCTGCTCTTGGTGCTAAGGGCGCAGCTATAGCGACACTTATTTCTAGAATTATAGAATTGATTTGGGCGGTTATTTCATCCTTCCAAAAGGATTTCATTCATCCATCATTAAGGGATTTGGTAGTAAGAGACGCTTTGCTTCTCAAAGATTACGTTCGTTGTGGTCTTCCTCTTGCAGGTGCAGCTATGTTCTGGGGTGTAGGATTTACATCATATACTGCTTTTATGGGACATCTTGGCACCGATTCAGCTGCCGCTAATTCTGTTGCAGCAGTTGTCCGAGATCTTATGTGCTGCGTATGTGATGGTGTCAGTGCTGCAGGAGGAATTATTATTGGAAATGAGCTCGGCGCTGGAAATTTGGAAAGAGGAAAGCTATATGGACAGCGTATCTCAAAGATGTCTGTGCTAATAGGATTTTTTTCAACTGCAATCATTTTGCTTGTGACACCTTTAGTAGTTAATTTCATTATCCTTACACCAAGGGCAAAGCAATATCTTATAGGAATGATGGTTATTATGTCCTTTTACATGATAGGACGTTGCATTAATACTGTAGTAATCAACGGTGTCTTTGGTGCTGGTGGAGACACACTTTTTGATATCTATAGTCTTGCAGTTTGTATGTGGTGCATTGCTGTACCTATTGCTTTTTTGGGAGCATTTGTATTTCATTGGCCGGTACTTGCAGTTTATGCCTGCACCTGTTTGGATGAAGTTGGAAAATTACCTTGGGTTTTCTATCATTATAAAAAATATAAGTGGGTTAAGGATTTAACTCGATAATTATAGGACTGCCTAGTGCAGTCTTTTTTCAACGTTTTGTATGACTTACAGAAGCATGTGACACTTTTGTGATAATTCCTATGATAAATTATCACCATAGAAAATAATCATAGGGTTTGGGGAGGTTATCAATGGAGACTATAATCAAGAATAAGAATCAGGTCCCAAAGTTATCTACAGAGCAGATTTACGTTAACAGTGATGCAAAAAGATACAATGAAGTCTATGAACAGGTGGACAAGAGTATTGAAGAGCTTCAGTTGAATAAGAAGGATGCATTACATATGAAGCTTCTATATGAAGAATCTATCAGCATGGTAAAAGCTATCACTGGTGATTTCACAGCTATTGTTTGGGCTGAAAAATATGATGGAGAAAGCTGGCTTAGACTTGTTGGAAAGACTAACATGAACATAGATAAAAAGACAGATTTAATGTCTGTTTCATCCACTGGCGAAAATGCTCTTGCAGTTGGTTTCATGGGTAAGGTGAGAGATTTCGTGGAAACAGGGCTTCTAAGCTATGATGGAGTTATGAAGCTTCAGCAGAAGTATAATGGATATGGAATGGGAATATCAGGTTGCTATTTAGATACAGCTGTTGCTTCAAATCCAAATGCCTTTACAGGATTTATGTGGACAATGGATGATTATAAGAAATCCCTTAAGGAGGGAAATGGTGAACCTGAGACTACAGCATATTGGGATGAGCTTGAAAAGTCTATCGTAGCAAGCATTGCAAAGGATGTTGTAGTTGGTGTGGAAAAGAACCAGATCGAAATGGCTTTTATCATGGAAATCTAGATGATAAGCGATTTATGAAAAAAATGTGAAACAATCACAATTTATTGAGTATAAAATGTTGTTAGAGTATAATAATTTCAAAATATTAGGCCAAGAATCAAGGTCTTTATTGGCATACGAGAAGGAGTATAAGAATATGTTAAATATCAAGGATGAGAAAAATGGTGGAGATTTGATTGTGGAGCTCGAGGGAAGACTAGACACAACCACCTCTCCTCAATTAGAAGAAAAGATTAATGCAGTTATTGATGGGGTTTCAAAGCTCACTTTCGATTTAAAGAATCTGGAATATATTTCAAGTGCAGGTTTAAGGGTTCTTTTATCAGCACAGAAAGTCATGAACAAGCAGGGCAGGATGGTAGTTAATAATCCTACTGAGGAGGTTCAGGAGATTTTTGATGTAACTGGTTTTTCAGATATATTTACAATTCAATAAGAGTTGTTTGAGGGGTGGTTTTTCTACCCCTTATTTTTTGAGGAAGGGTTAATGTATTATGGGAAAAAGTTTTATTGATAAAAAATTTTATGATGCAATTTTAAATTTTGACGATAGCGACGAAGCACAGGAATACTTTTATACTTATATGGAATCCAGTACTGGCAAGGTGGCAAAAGATGGTCATGAAGAGACTGTAAGAGACAAAATACTTCGTATATACGCAACTCTGTTTTGTGAAGATACAGCCATGGCCAATGCACCTTATGCTGATGTTGATGATGTGGCTGATACAGCAGATCGTCTATATGTTGGAAGTGTAGGCTACGATAGTGAGCATTGGTATAGAATGAAACATCATTTTCCAGTAATAGATGATGATAATTATGACAGGTTCGCTGCACTTGTTATTGCTGACATGAATATGGGGCCTCTACATGATGCGGCTATGAATGATGGAGATACACTGGTGGTAGGAGAGGCAGACCCTCTTCACATGACTGCTGAACAGCGTAAAAACCAGAAAATTAAGTCAGTTTCAATAGTGTAGGGGAGGGGGGCAGTATGAATATATTAGCAGTAGATGATGAGCGCACTTCTCTTGATAAACTTACAAAGCTTGTGAAAAAGGCAAACAGTGACGCTAGTCTTTTTGCTTTTGATAGTTCGCTTTCGGCATTGGCAAAAGCCAGAGAAGAAGAAATTGACGTAGCCTTTTTGGACGTGAACATGCCTGAACTGTCAGGAATAGAGTTAGGAAAATATTTGGTAGAACTTAATCCATATATAAATATTATTTTTGTGACTGAGCATAAGGAATTTGCATATGATGCAATGCAGCTTCATGCCAGTGGTTACATCTACAAACCAGAGGTTGAAAAAAGGGTGACAAAGGAGCTTGATTCTCTTAGATACCCTGAGCTTCGAAAGAAGTACAAGAGAGTGTTTGCTCAAACTTTTGGAAACTTCGAGCTTTTTGTAGATGGTGAACCGGTGACGTTCAAATACAATAGAACAAAAGAGATAGTTGCTATTCTAATTAACAATCGTGGAGCTCAGACTACAAATGGAGAGTTAATTGCTTCATTGTGGGAAGATGATGGTGACCCAGAAAAGAAGCTATCGTATCTATGTAATTTGAGACAGGATTTACAGAATACATTTAAGAAGCTGAAATTGGATGGAGTTATTATTAAGCAGCGAGGCAGTATGGCAATCGCCAAGGATAAAATCGAGTGTGATTTATTTGACTGGCTTGATAAAAAGAAAGATTCCAAGTACCAATATCTCGGTGATTATATGAATCAGTACAGCTGGCCTGAATTTTTCCATGCAGAGCTTGATGAGATAAGTTATGCATTATACGAAGATGAAGACGCAGTATAAAGAATTAAAGGAAGTATTACTTGAGGGACGGACAAATCTTCCGCCCCTTTTATTTTTTCACATATGATGATAAATAAACATTGTGTGACATTTGTGTGATATTATTTATAGTATAATCTTAATCAATGAAGAAATCAGCGGATTTGATTGAAGGGTTTTATAGGTAGAATACTTATGAAAAAGTCTTTTGAGTGTGAAGCAACAATTGAAAATCTTGAAAAAGTAATGAGGTTTGTTGAAGGAGAGCTTGAGGCACAGGACTGTGATAGGGCTCACATTATGCAGATCACACTTGCTGTAGAAGAGATTTACGTCAATATTGCTCACTACGCTTATGGCAAACTTGATAAGGAAGGTAAGACTATTCCTGACACTGGTATCGGGCCTATGGAATTGGACTTGATGACAGATGGAGGACAGGTTTATCTTACTTTTAAGGATGAAGGTGTTCCTTATAATCCCCTGGAAAGAGAAAAACCTGATATTACACTGTCGGCGGAGGACAGGGAAATCGGCGGACTTGGAATTTTTATGGCGAAAAAGAGTATGGATGAGATTACATACGATTATAAAGATGGAAAAAATATACTTACATTGATGAAGCATATTTAAAGGGGAAAGAGGGGATAATGACAACAATATTCAAAAAGAAAAAATTTGGTATTCACGCGAAAGCTCTTGCTGGTATTATCGTATTTACGTTGCTTATCAATATCGCTATGTGTATTAGCGGTTCACTTGTTTTTGACAGATCAGTTCAAAAAATCTATAACGAGCGTGGCTATGTTGTTGCAAATATCATTTTACATCACATTGATCACGACAAAATTGCTGAGTATACCAAGACATGGTATGAGGATGACTACTACCAAGACATGGTAGAGTATCTTAAATCTGTTCAGGAATTTTCAAATGCTGCCTATATCTATATTGGCGTTCCAAGAGAAGATCATACAATTCAATACATATACGATTCAGGAAGCAATATGGGCTTTGTGGATCCTATTGCTGCGTCCTTTGATGAATTATGGAAAGTATACACAGAAGGAGTAAAACCCAATAGTTATTTGGTGCGACATTCACAGTATGGCTATCTTACATCAAGCTGCCTTCCAGTAGAAGATAGCAAAGGAAATGTCGTAGCACTTTTATTCGTAGATACGAACATGGAAGTTATTCATTCTACGCTCCGCAGGTTTATTATCGCAATGATTATAATTGCAATAGTTCTTTTGGGGGCATTTTGTTTTTTGAACTGGCACTATATGAACACTTATATCATCCATCCTTTGATAGTGTTAACAAAAAATATCAAGCACTTCGCAGATGAAACTACAACTGATGATTCTTTGAACAATATCAAAACCGGTGATGAATTGGAAGAACTGGCGAAGTCTGTTTATAGCATGGAGCAGGATATTGTAGAGTATATTGATAATATTGAAACTATCACAGCTGAGAAAGAGCGTATTACTGCTGAATTAAATGTAGCAGCAAAGATTCAGGCTGATATGCTTCCAAGAATCTTCCCTCCATTTCCAGAGAGAAAAGAATTTGATATCTACGCGACAATGACACCAGCAAAAGAGGTTGGTGGAGACTTTTATGATTTTTTCTTAGTTGATAATGACCATTTAGCCCTTGTAATGGCAGATGTATCTGGTAAAGGTGTGCCAGCAGCACTTTTCATGGTAAATGCTAAAACACTTATTAAATATCGAGCATTGATGGATAAAGTTTTTTCTCCATCAGATATTCTTTATGATGTTAACAATCAGCTTTGCGAAGGTAATGATGCAGATTTATTTGTTACGGTATGGCTTGGTATTATAGAAATTTCCACAGGCAAAGTAATAGCTGCCAATGCAGGTCATGAACATCCTGTTATCAAAAGAGCAGATGGAAAATTTGAGCTTGATATTTATAAGCATTCACCTGCAGTTGCAGCTATGGAAGGAATCAAATTTAGAGAAAACGAATTCCAGCTTAATCACGGAGATTGTTTGTTCGTATATACGGATGGTGTACCTGAGGCCACCAATTCCCAAAATGAGCGTTATGGAGCAGAGAGAATGTTGACAGCTCTTAATCTAAATCCAAATGCTAATATGAAAGAGCTGCTTGAGATAGTGGAGAATGACATTGACATTTTTGTAGAAGATTCGCCTCAATTTGATGATATTACAATGCTTAGTTTTAAATACTTATAGATTTCCTTGACAATTTCTTTATTAATAGTAGTCTAAAAGTATTAGTGGGGGGATTAGGCTTGAGAAAAATATGGTTCAAAGATAATCAGAATTTATTGATTAGATGGCTATTTGTTTTATTTGGAATAGTCATTAATTTGCTGCCTGCTTTTTTTACCAATTTATCAGGCGTTCCGCTGTTTTTGGACACGATAGGTACTGTTGTAGTTTCTTGTGTCGCTGGAATTTTGCCGGGAATTTTCACAGCAGTATTAACAAATGCGCTATGTAGTATATATAGCGATGCATCCATGTATTTTGCCATTGTTAATATCTTTATAGCAATGCTTTCTGCTTTATATATTGAACGTTATGCTTACCGAAGTTTTTTGTATAAAGTATTATTTGCACTAGCAGCAGGTATTATGAGTGGTGGAGTGGGTACTTATATTCAGTGGCATCTGTTTCTTTCTCCTGAAAACATTCTTGTATCAGACTCTATAGAACGAATAACCAGGGCTACAGGTTTCTCTCATGCAACTACATTTTTAGTTGTAAACACTGTCATTAATATTTTTGATAAGGGTTTATCTATTGGTATAGCATTAAATATCATTAATTTTATTCCTGAAAAATTTAAAGAAAAATTCATATATGCTGGCTGGAAGCAGCGTCCTCTTTCTAATGAGGAAATGATTGCAATCAGAGCATGGAGCAGAGACGCTAAACATTCTATGCGAGTAAGACTTACAATGCTGCTCTTGGGTGTTTCGGTCTTGGTAATTATCATGATGTCCATAATTGGAATGCGAATGTATTTCAACAGGGCTCTTGAAGAAAAAAAGGAGATTGCGACTTCGGCTGCTAAGTTTGCGGCTTCTGTTGTTGACCCCAACAAGATTGATAGATACATAAGATATGGAGAAAACGCTCCAGGATATAAAGCTACAGAAGAACTTCTTTATAAAATCAGAGATAACGCTGTTGGCGTAGCTTACCTTTACATCGTAAAAATTGAAGGCGAGGATATGATTTTCGTCTTTGATTTGGATGCCAGAAGCGATCATGAAAACTTTGGATATGAGGGTGACGAAGTTGGCATTGCTCCCGGAGAGAGAATTCGTTTAGATGAAGAATTTTTATGTTATGTAGATGATTTTAAGGAAGGCAAAGTGATTCCTCCTACAGAATCTGACAATTCTTATAGTTGGATAGTAACATCATTTTATCCGGTTTATGATTCTGATGGAAACTGTGTCTGCTATGCTGGAGCGGATGCATCGGTAGAATATGTTGCTGAATATTTGATGGAATTCATGTGGAGAGTACTTCTTATAATGGTAAGTATCATTATTACCATTTTGGCACATGGAATGTGGACTATGGGAAGATATCTTGTTTATCCAATCAGCAGAATCGGGCTTGGTGTGGAACGCTTTATTAAGGCTGGGGATAATCAGGTAGAGATTGATAAAGCTGTTAGAGATTTAAGAAAGATAGATGTTCATACAGGCGACGAAGTGGAAATGCTCTATCAATCTATCTGCAATATTGCTTTAAACCAGGCTGAGCAGATTCGAAGCATTCGGCATTTTACAGAGAATACTACAAAAATGCAGGACGGTTTGATTGTTACTATGGCTGATTTGGTAGAGAATCGCGATGAGAGTAGTGGTGCTCACATTCAAAAGACATCAGCCTACGTAAAGATAATTGCAGAGGGTCTTAAGAAAAAGGGGTATTATCCTGGCAAGGTTAACGATAAATTTATTTCAGCCGTTGTTCGTTCAGCACCTTTGCATGATATTGGGAAAATTAACGTTCCAGATAGTATCTTAAATAAGACTGGAAAGCTTACCCCTGAAGAGGAAGAAATAAAGAAAACACATACTACAGCTGGAAAGAAGATAATGGAAAATGCTATTACAACAGTAGCTGGTGAAAACTATCTTAAGGAAGCAAGAAATATGGCGGCATATCATCATGAAAGATGGGACGGAACAGGATATCCGGAAGGGTTACATGGGGAAGTTATTCCGCTTTCAGCAAGAATCATGGCTGTAGCAGATCAGTTTGATGTTCTTACCTCAGGTCAGAGCGATGGAATAAAGCATTCTTTTGACGAGACTATAGCACTCATTAAGGAGAGAGCAGGCTCTGAGTTTGATCCAAAATGTGTCGAGGTATTTGTAGATTCGCTCCCGGAGGTAAAGGTTATTTATAGAAAGTACAACAAAGAACATGGCTAAATAGCACTCAATTATGAAAAGGAGCTATATAGTAGGAAATGAATGATTTAACAGGCTTAGGGTCAACGGACCATTTATCAATAATAAATATATTGTTCCTGATATTGATTGCTATATTGGGTGGTTTGATTGTGTGGCTTATAATGCGCTCAACTGTCATCAAAAGGCAGTATGAGGAAATCAGAAAGGCAAAGGAAGAGGCTGAAAGAGCCTACACATCAAAGTCCAGATTCCTTGCAAACATGTCTCATGAAATCAGAACTCCTATTAACACAATAATGGGAATGAATGAGATGGCAATACGTGAGGATGCAAGAGGAGTTCCAAAGGATTATTTCATATCAATGATGAATTATGCTTTCGATATTAGAAATGCATCAGAATCATTACTTGGACTAATAAATGACTTGCTTGATATTTCAAAAATTGAGTCTGGAAAAATGCATCTAGTGGAGCAGGAGTATGACACCCAGGATATGCTACGCTCAATTGTTTCAATGATTCGTGTTAGAACTGTTGAAAAGGAATTGACCTTCGAAGTTGTTATTGATGAGGTTATGCCAAAACGTCTTTACGGAGATATGGGGAAGATTAAGCAGATTGTTTTAAATCTGCTCACAAATGCTGTTAAGTATACACCAAGAGGTGGACTTATTTTAAATGTATCTATGGAGTCTCGGGAAAACGACGTTTGCACACTTTGCTTTGCTGTAAAAGATACTGGTATAGGTATAAAAGAAGAGGACATGGGCCGACTCTTTACGGCCTACGATAGATTGGATGAAGAAAAAAACGCTGAGATTCAGGGAACAGGTCTGGGCCTTGATATTTCAAATAGGTTCGCAGAATTAATGGGCGGTCAGCTTTGGTGCGAAAGTACTTATGGTGAGGGCTCTGAATTTTTCCTCTCATTGGGACAGAAGATTGTAGATGCAACCCCAATAGGTATTTTCATAGAGCATGATGATATTGGTGCGAAGGGACCATATGTACCTCACTTCATAGCTCCGGATGCAGATATCCTTGTAGTGGATGACAATCCATTAAATCTTAGCGTTATTAAGGGCTTACTGAAAGCCACGAGAGTATTTGTTACTACTGCATTAAGTGGCGAGGAAGCAATTGATAAGATTAAGGATAATCATTTTGATTTTGTTCTGCTAGATCACATGATGCCTGAAATGGATGGAATAGAAACACTTGAAAAGATTCGTGAGATAGAACCGGATATTCCAGTCTATGCCCTTACAGCGAACTCAACTACAGGTGAAGATTTCTATCTGTCAAAAGGATTTGATGGATATCTTTCTAAGCCTGTTGATACAGAGGTTTTGGAGAAGGTCATTCTTAAATACCTTCCTGAGGAAATGGTGGAGGTAATTGACAGGGATGAAGTAGTGGAAGAACTGAAAGAGCTTCCGGAGAACATGCTATGGATAAACGAGACAGAAGGTATAGATGTAGATGAGGGTATTAAGAATTCTGGTGGAATAGGAAGTTTTATTTTTGCATTGGAGTTGTTCCTTGATACCATTGATTCCAATACAAAGGTAATTAGGGATTCTTACGAAGAAGGCAATATTCGACTTTATACGATTAAGGTTCATTCTTTAAAAAGCTCATGCCGTATTATAGGTGCCCGTGAACTTTCAGAATATGCTTTAAAGCTTGAAAAGGCAGGAAAGAGGAATGATATTGCTTTCATAGATGCCAACAATGATATCTTTTTGGCGGAGTATGAAGCGTATAAGGAAAAACTTAAATCACTTAAGGTTGTGGTTTCAGATGATGAGGATAAGGAACTTATTCCTGCTGATGAGCTGGAAGACGCTTATGCAACCTTAAAGGAGATGATTCCGCTTATGGATTATGATGCAGTATCTATGGTTGTCGACGGACTGATGGAGTATAAGCTTCCTGATGATGATGCAATTAAGATTTACGACTTGTCAAAGATGCTAAAGATCTTTGACTGGGATGCTATGGAAGAATGGATTAAAAATGTCTGATGTGGGAGACAGTACATGTATAATTTTATCAGAACTTATCAATTAGATATAATGCAGGTACTTGCTGTAGTCAGTTTGTGTTTCACACTGCTTCTTTTTATAACAAGATTTTTGGAAAAGCGTAGAAAGCAGATAATGATTTTTATGCTTTCCGTGGCAACCTTTCTCATGATATTTGAACGCTTGGCATATATGTATGCCGGTACTACAGGAACAGTTGGTTATATTATGGTCAGGGTTAGCAATTTCTTCGTTTATTTTTTGACTCCATGTGCTGTACTGGGATTTGATTTGTATCTTGAAAACATTATTATGCGAGATGGAAGAGTAAAGTCGCGCCCTAAGAGATTAGTCTTTATCAGCATAGCTTGTTTTATAGATATGAGTATAGTTGTGATGTCGCAGTATACAGGTTTATTCTACTACTTTGACGAATCTAATTTTTATCACAGAGGACCTGGATTTCTTTTAAGCTATATCGTTCCTGTTTGCGCTCCATTTATATTGCTAACTGTGCTGTATCAATATCGATATTTGTTTAGCAAATGGATATATATATCGTTGATAATTTATGCCATTGTTCCTGTTTTAATGGGAATAATTCAAGTATATATGTATGGTTTGTCTTTGACAAATATGGCTATGGTTTTGGTTTCAATTTCATTGTACGTATTTACGTATATTGATATTAATCAGACTGTTGTGGATGCGCATAATCATGAGATGAGAATGCTTGAGGAAGAAAAGAAGAGCGTTAAGCGTCTTTTTGATCAGACAGCAACAGCATTTATGTATGCTGTTGAAAAACGTGACGAGTATTCACTTGGCCATTCTTCAAGAGTAGCGAAGCTGGCAAAAAGAATTGCTGTTCTTATGGGGAAAACAGAAGAGGAGTGTGACGAAATATATTATGCAGCGCTAATGCATAATGTGGGTTTGGTAGGTATTCCTGATTCTTTGCTCGATCAAAAAGAACAGTTATCTGATGATGAAAGAAAGATAATTGAGAATGTGCCAAAGCTTAGTAGTGATATTCTCTCCAGCATTGTGGAGTATCCATATTTGAAAGAGGCTGCTCTATATAGTCATGAACGATATGATGGAAATGGATATCCAAAGGGATTGAAAGGCAAGGTGATTCCTGAAATTGCAAGAATTATCTGTGTTGCAGATGCTTATGATGCCATGACTTCGCGAAGAAGTTATCGCGGACCATTTCCTATTCAGACTATACGTGAAGAGCTTATCAAGCAGTCGGGAAGCAAATTTGATCCTGAGATAGCAGCAATTATGGTGAATATTCTAGATCAGGAAAATAATGAGGTTATTAAGAAGACACCATTAATGGTAGAGAAGGAAATAGCTTGTAAGGCATATAGAGATGCTACTACTGTTGGAATTCCAATCGTAAACACCATAACTAAAATTCATTTCAAGACTTCGACCCCGGAAGACTTTATTGGCAAATTCTCGGAACCTGCCATGGTTTTATTTGACTCATTTGATGGGCGTTGTCATGATACAACAAAAGGCATTGAAGCGTATCATTATTTGGAGTATGGAGAAGTCTGGTTTGATGGTAAGTCAATTTTAACATCGGCTAGAAATCTTAAAGTGGAGCCTATTCAAAGTCAGGAAGCGGAAATCTCAGAGGATAGTTATGAGATTATCGCTGCTAAATATGAAGATCATGTAAAGCTGGAAGTAAACAGCTCTAAAGGAAAATATGATATTATCCTTGCTTTACCAGATCGTTCTAAAGCAGCATATGTTTGTCTCACTGGTGAAAATTGTCGTATTTACGATATCGTGGTTGATATTACTGATGAACTAATTAGAGAATCTGATATTCCTAAGATTGTGGATGGCGACACATTTATTAATCGAATGGAATCTGATGTTGCCAATGTTCAGATTGATCAGTATCGTTCAGCTTCAACAGAGGGGATTCCACTGGAGGATAAAATTAGACTGGATTTCCGTACTATGAGTTTACCTTCAGCAGGTCTGGTTTGGCATTGTCCTTATATCGTTTTATATTATGCTGATGATCAAAAAATATTCGGAAAGAATTATCGTGAATATGCATTGATAAAATTAAATGGCGAAGTGTCGGCTGATGAAAAAATCGCAGAGAACAATTTTTCAATGAAGAAAAAGGATACCTTCCCAGGTTGGGATATATGGAAGCAGAAACATAAAGCAGGACTGGAGTGTTCTGTCTCCTTTGTGAGAAAAGGAAATGCAATCGATTTTAAAACAGAAAACCTTGGAATAGAAATTGAAAATAAAACCTTAATACTTGATGGTACAAAAGAAATTTATGTTTCTATAAGTGGAGATCAGGTTGCATTAACGGATATACGAATTAGTAAAAAAATTTAATAATATTTATAGAAATGGATAAACATTTTAAAAAGTATGGTATATTGTACATATAATTATTTTTTGAGGAGAAAGTATGGCTGATTCATTCAGAGACGATAATGTTCCGCAGGAACTAATAGGATTGTCAGGGGTAGAGGGAATCTCTATTTCAGATGGATTGCGCTATTGTGGCAGTGTAAGAGAGTTTGATAAATATCTTAAATCCTTCTATTTAGATATAGATGAAAAAGTCTCTGAATTAGAAAAATCTTTTAAAGAGGGGGATATTTCTTTTTTTACCGTCAAGGTCCATGCTTTAAAAACAGCATCAAGAATTATCGGTGCCACCGAAATGTGCGAGTTGGCATATTCTCTTGAGCTGGCTGGTAAGAGTAATAATCTTTCAATACTAGATGAGAATCTGGGACATTTATTGGAGCTTTATAGAAGCTACAAGGAAAGATTACATCCTTATATGCAGGAGAAGAAAAAACGACTGGAAAATAAAAAGCCTATATCTGAGGAAGAATTGGACGAGGCGTTTGACGCACTTAAGGAAGTGGTGCCTACACTGGATATTGATGGGGTGGAAATGATTTTGGAGGAATTAAGCTTATATCATCTTCCTTTGGATAAGCAGGAGGTTGTTGATAAAGTGGAGTCCATGCTACGAAAGTGTGATTGGGATGGACTTGAAGAGTTGCTTGGAATACAAGCGATTAAGTGATTTAATGGGGGCGAATAGTATTGGGACATAAGGTATTAATATTGGGGGAGAAAGAATCTTTTGTAATAAAGATTCTTATGAAGAAACTTGACGATTCAGGTATAGAATCTATTTTTTCAATTTATGATTTAGATAAAATACAAGAAATGTGGGCTGAGGTTTCTGTCATTACTTTTAGTGAAGAAGAAGCTGTATCAGAAGATATAAAAGCATTTATTGAAAACAATTTAGGAAGTAGAAGAATCATTCCTTTAAAAAAGCCGGTTGATTATGACAGTTACATTTCAAGTGTTAATGCTGATGTAAGTCAGGATTCATTTGAGGATAAAAAGAAAATTCTTATAGTGGATGATGATCCAAATTATATGAGTCTTGTGAGAGAATGGATGCTTGATGATTACAAAGTATCTATGGTTACTTCTGGAGCAAGAGCGATAAAATGGCTTGGTAGTAACAATGCAGATTTGGTTCTGTTAGATTATGAAATGCCTGTTACATCAGGACCACAGGTTTTGGAAAAACTTAGGGCTGATGACCAGATGAAGGATTTGCCTGTGATTTTCTTATCAGGAAATGATAGTCAGGAAAGTATTCGTTCAGTAGAGCATTTAAATCACCAGGGCTATTTCTTAAAAACCATGCCGAAGGATGAGTTTTTAAATAAAATCAAAGTCTTTTTTATGCAGGAAGCAGAATAATAGTTAATAGAATACAAAGGGAGAATGCGGATTTACAGGCGTATTCTCTTTTTTTATTGCTGTGATATTCTGTGTGACACTTGTGTGATATTAGGGATGATAATATGTGCATGTAAACAAGAGAACAAGAAAATAATATAAACATTATTTAAAGGAGATGGAAAGATGACAAAGATTAATTCAGTAATGAAAAAGGTATTTTCACTTGGTTTAGCTCTTACAATGGTAATGAGCATGGTTGGCTGCGGACAGTCAGCAGATGTTGACACAATGAAGACAGCACAGATTGATGATGAAGAAGTTGCAATGTCAGCAGTTACATATTTCACAAAGGGTGTATATGCAAATTATGCTGCTGAGGCTGAGAATCCAGATAAGACATACTTCTACGTATTTTACGGTGATGGTTCAGGAAGTATTGATGATGGTGTTACAGGAACTAAGACATACTTTGAATATGAAGTTGGTTATGATGATGTGACATTCCATATTGGAAGTGTTGATCCAACCGATGAAGTTTTTTCAGTTAAGGAATTTAAAGACAGCAAAGTTGTTGGATCATTTTCTGATGGCCTCGAGCTTGTATTTGAACCAGTAGAAGGTGTAGATACCGATAGCTTCGATGCAGTTAATTATGTAAATGAGAAGACAGGTGAAGACTTTGTATACACTGACGCTAATGGATGGCAGGTAAAGTATAATCCAGATGTTATTCAGGTAAATCAGGGTGGCCCTGTAACAACATTTGTATACACAGGTGACTGTGCTGGTACATGCATGATTACAGCTACTTATACAGTAGATAACAAGGGTGAAGGCGCAATTAAGGCAATCGGTGATGCTTGGGGTAGTGATACAAACTATAGTGAGAGTATTTTCCCTGGAACAGAGGACGTGACATGCTACTATGCAGCTATGCCAGTTAGTGATGATTCTAATTCTGGACTTCATTGTTCTGCACTTGGCAGAGATTACATGGATGGAGCATTAACTTTTGAGTTCACAGTACACAACAGTGGTGATGATGCTATTGATATCCCAGTATCTGATGCATTCTCAGCAATCATTGATTCAATTGAGTTTGTTCAGTAATAATTAATGTTATTAACTATAAATGTTTTGGAGCAGTTCGTATTGGACTGCTCCTTTTATTATGGTACAATCTTTAGCATAGTAAAGTGCCAGGTATTTCAGTAGGGAATACATAGCCTTAATGCGAGGGGATAAATAATGGAAATTAAACAGTTGAAATATTTTGTAGTGTCTGCTGACGTAGGTTCCTTTAGCGAGGCTGCAAAGATTTTATTTACAACGCAATCAAGTGTCAGCAAGGTTATTCTTTCTTTGGAGAACGAACTGGAATACCCATTGTTTAAGCGAGTAAGCAAAGGTATTGCGCTTACTGAAAAGGGCAGGGCTTTTTATCAGAAGGCAAGCCATCTTGTTATGGATTTTGACAGACTTGAATCAGAAAGTGCCAATGCTCAGAAGAATGTGGTTCGAATTGGAATGAACCACAGCTCATGGCTTTCAAATTGTTTTTCTGAGTTTTACGAGCAACATAAGAAGGATGATTTGTGCTTCTATGTTCATGCAGACAGTACACCATCTCTCATTGAGAGAGTACGTCTTTCCGATGATGAGCTTAGCTTTATCTACGTATTTCCGGATTCAAAGTCTCAGGTGGAATATCTGATAAAGAAATATAATCTTCGATTCGTTACACTAAAAACTATGAATGGAATGGTTTATTTTGAACCAGAGGACAAAGCATATTCAAAAAAGAAGCATGCAAAGGTTCTTAGTGGACTTAAGTTTATCCAGTCAGAAAATGACGCGTATCTTCGCTATGGAAAATGGCAGACAGCAGATGGGGATGACATTGATATAAGCAAGGATATATCCGTAATTACGAATAGTGATTATGTCATGCACAACATGTTAGAGAAGAATCACTTAGCAAATCTTAGTGCTGAGTCCTTTAACAATTATGAGAGTGAGTATATTCCAGGCATTGAGCTGTTCAATGAGGGTGGACAGATTGAGTTTGGATATTTAATTAATAAGGAATACACACCTGGCCCAGTGGCCGTAGAATTTTTGGATTATGTAAGACATGCAATTGAGGAGTAATGTTAATGACTAGAAACGAATTTAGACAGTTACTTGAAACTAGAACAGTGTTTATTGATGGAGCCACAGGTACTGAGCTTCAGAAACGTGGAATGGCAGCCGGTGTATGTCCAGAAAAATGGATTCTTGATAATCCATGGGCTATTCAGGAAGTACAGAAGGCATATTATGATGCAGGTTCAGATATCGTTCTTGCACCTACATTCACAGGTACCAGAATTAAGCTGGATGAGTATGGCATGGCAGATGATTTGGTTAATATAAACCGAAATCTTGTTAGACTTACCCGTGAGATTTGTCCTGAAGGAAAATATGTAGCTGCTGATATTTCAATGACAGGTAAGCAACTTTATCCACTTGGAGATTTGATGTTTGAGGATTTGGTGGATTGTTATAAGGAGCAGGTTCGTGCCATTTTGGAAGAGGGCGTAGATCTGTTTGTGGTGGAGACTATGATGAGTCTTCAGGAATGTCGTGCAGCTGTTCTTGCTATTAAAGAGACATGTGATTTGCCTATTATCGTTTCACTTACCTATAATCCAGACGGAAAGACTCTTTATGGAACATCACCCGATACAGCTACAATTGTGCTTCAGTCTATGGGAATCGATTGTATCGGAATGAATTGTAGTACAGGCCCAGATGCTATGCTTGAGCTAGTTCAGCAGATTGCACCAGTAGCTACAGTGCCAATTATGTGCAAGCCTAATGCAGGTCTTCCAGAGCTTGAAAATGGAAAGACTGTTTATAAGATGGGTCCTACAGAGTTTACAGATGCTTGCGAGAAATTATATGAAGCTGGAGCATCTCTTTTTGGCGGCTGTTGTGGTTCGACACCAGAGCATATTCGTGAGCTGGTTTCACGTCTTAAGGATAAGTCACCTCATAAGGTGGTTGATAAGCCTCTTCGTGTCGTTACCTCAGAGCGTATGAATACATGGATTGATTTGGATGGTCCATTTATGGTTATCGGTGAGCGAATCAATCCTACTGGAAAGAAGAAATTTCAGGAGACATTGCGCAATGGCTCACTTTCTATGGTAGTTGATTTCGCCAGAGAGCAGGAGGAACGTGGTGCAAATATTCTTGATGTAAATATGGGAATGAACGGTATCGATGAGAAGCAGATGATGCTTGATAGCATTTACGAGGTTACTTCATCCGTTGATTTGCCTCTCTGTATTGATACAAGCCATGTGGATGTTATGGAGGCAGCTCTTCGTATTTATCCAGGTCGTGCCCTTATTAATTCCATCTCTGCAGAGCAGGAGAAGATGGAACCGATGCTTAAGCTTGCAAAGAAGTACGGTGCGATGTTTATCACACTTCCTCTTTCAGGTGCGGGACTTCCAAAGGATATGGACGAGAAAAAGCAGCATATCAACACAGTTTTAAATAAGGCTGTTGAGCTTGGTCTTAAGAAGGAAGATGCTGTTGTGGATGTGTTGGTTCAGACAGTTGGTGCCGAAGGTACAGCAGGCTTACAGTGCTTCGAAACTATTGATTATTGTAAATACGAATTAGGACTCCCAACTGTCTGTGGTCTTTCAAATATTTCATTTGGTATGCCTAATCGTCAATTCGTAAATACGACTTATCTTACTATCGCTGTCAGCCGAGGTCTTACTATGGCTATCGCAAATCCGAATCAGGAAATGCTGATGTACTGCGCAGCGGCAGCAGATACTCTTATGAATAAGCCAGGAGCTCTGGAAAAATATTCTGCGCTTCCTGTCGTAGAGGCAAAGGCTGCAGCGGCTGCACCTGCTGGTGGTGTCAGTGGCGCTGGAGCTGGTGGAGGTCTTACTGTGGCATCTGCCTGCGAGGGATTATCAGTTATCGCTCAGTGCGTTGTTAAAGGCAAAAAAGAACAGATAGTTGAAGAAGTAAACAAAGCTATTGCTGATGGAGTTGATCCACAGGTTATTATTGAGGAGCATCTTATCAAGGGAATCAATGTAGTAGGAGAGCTCTATGACAAGAAGAAGTATTTCCTTCCTCAGCTTATTGCCGGAGCCAATGCAATGGAGACAGGAATGAAGCTTATCGAACCACTTCTTGCCAGCGCATCTGGGGAGCCAAAGGCTACTGTGGTTATCGCTACCGTAGAGGGAGATATTCATGATATCGGAAAGAACCTTTGCGCTCTTATGCTTAAGAATTACGGATATAATGTAATCGATATGGGCAAGGATATTCCAGCTGCTGACATTGTAGATAAGGCAATGGAGCTTAATGCAGAAATCATCGGTCTTTCAGCGTTGATGACTACCACAATGATGAAGATGGCGGATGTTGTTATCGAGGCGAAAAATCGTGGCTGCCAGTCAAAGATTATCATTGGCGGTGCCTGCATTACAGAATCCTTTAAGGATGAAATCGGTGCCGATGGCTATTCCGAGGATGCCGCAGGCTGCGTAAAGCTTGTACGTGAATTAGTGGGATATTAATTGGTTCCCCTACCACAGACGTGGTGGGGGATTTTTTGGTGTAAGTACCCACTGAATAGATGATTATATAAAAAATACACAACTATAAGATAGAATAAACATGTGATGCTGGGGGATTATTTAGGGGTATGTTATGGTTGAAAAAAAAACTAGTATTAAAAAGGTTGTGTGGAATTCTGCATTATGGATAATAGTTTTTGTAGTGGGAATGCTGATTTTTACTTTTTATGATTTGCCAATTGCAAAAGCTGTTTACAGATTTGATAGTTCATATGCGAAGTTTTTTGAAATAGTAGGTCTTCTTACTACTCCTATGGCGGGAATCTTTTTTGCAATCAGCAATTTTCTTACTCTCAGAGTAGCAAAAAAGAGAGTATTATCTATCATTTTGGGGTGGCTTTCTTTGATTGTATTTGTTGGCTTTAATTTATTGTCTGTAGGTATGTTGAATAGTAGATGGCTGGGAGTAATCTTTATATTAGACTTGCTTTTTATTCGTTTCTCAATGTGGGCAAACAGATGTATCTGTAGTTATGCACAGGTGGTAGAGCTTAGAAAAGTTATGATGGTTGGTCTTGTTGCTACACTTGTTGCGGTTTTAGGACAGACTATTATTAAATACGGCTTTAACAGACCACGTTTTATCACACTGACAGACCCTGACAGCCAGTTTACATACTGGTTTGTTCATCATCCTATAGCTCATGACTCTTCATTCCCTTCAGGTCATGCAGCACAGGCTGCGCTAAGTTTTATTTTGGTTTATTTCAAAAAATTTATTCCTAGACTTAGGATTAATAAGTGGGACATAGCGTTGTGGCTCTTGGCTATATTTATAACAGGCTCCACCATGATTTCCCGCATGCTATTGGGTGTTCACTATGCGACAGATGTCTGGGCGGGATGTTTTTTAACGCTATTCACAATTTCGTTTACAAATTGGTATGTAGAGAAAACTTATAAGGTTTAAAAAAGAGTAGTAAATGAATTATGAAGGATGGCACTTTATCATTGATAAAGTGCCATTTTTTTTACATATCACATTTAACCATTAACTTAAACCTTTAAGTTGTGGTAATATAAAACGGTAAAATTTTTAAGTAATATGGGGGAATATTATGAGCAATATCGAATTAGTCCACGGATCTTGCGCAGAGCAGGAGGTGGATGCAGTAGTTAATGCAGCAAACAAAGGCTTGTGGGCCGGGGGAGGAATTTGTGGAGTAATATTTTCGAAGGCAGGAATGAATGAACTGACAGATGCCTGCGAAAAGATTGAAACACCACTGAATGATGGGGATGCAGTAATCACACCATCATTTAAACTTACAAATGCAAAGGCTATAATTCACGCTGTAGGTCCTAATTTTTCCGTTACACCTAAGGCTTATCAGGAATTATTTGATGCCTACTACAATTCATTGATTACACTTAAGGAAAATGATTATCACAGCATTTCATTTCCACTTATCAGCTCGGGAATCTTCGGGGGGAATTTAGCACATCCAGCAGCGGAATCTGCCAAGCAGTGTTGCAGGGCATATGATAAATTCAATAAGGATTTCCCAGATTATTCAATTGATGTAAAGCTTTGTGCCTTCGGTAGAGGTGAATTGGCCGAAGCTCAGATAGAGTACAATAATTTTTTCCGTGTAGAGGAAGAAGACTAATAAAATTAAGCAAGGATATGACCATGGATGAAAGACTTAAGAAACAACTTGATTTTGCACTTGAAATAGATAAGGAAAAAAACATTTTTAGACAGACTCACCTGTCAGGCCATGGACGCAATGAAAATGATGCAGAACACGCATGGCACATGGCCATCATGGCATATCTTTTAAAGGAATATGCCAATGAAGAGGTGGATATTTCAAAGGTTATGCTTATGTGCCTGATTCATGATATCGTAGAGATTGAGGCAGGCGATACTTATGCATATGATGAGGTGAACCTTAAGACCCAAAAGGCAAGAGAAGATGTAGCTAAGGAGAAGATTTACTCCTTACTTCCAGATGATCAGAAGTTAGAGTTAATAGCTCTATTTGATGAGTTTGAAGCCTATGAGACACCAGAATCCAAGTTCGCACATGCAATGGACAATCTTCAGCCGCTGATGTTAAATAACAGTAATGGCGGAGAAGACTGGAGGCAGCACGGAGTAACTTCTGCCCAGGTTCACGGTAGACAGGACAAAACAAAGCTTGGTTCACAAAAGCTTTTTGAAGTTGTTAATGATATTATTCAAAACAATATAGAAAAGGGGAATATCAAAGAATGAAAACTGCACTGATTACAGGCGCAACATCAGGTATCGGCAAGGAGTTCGCTATTCAGCTTGCTAACAGAGGCTACAGGCTTATTGTTACAGGACGAAGAGTGGAGCGTCTTGAGGAGCTAAAGTCGATGGTTTCTGTCCCAGTTGAAATTATTCCAGTGGATCTTAGCAAGAAAAAAGAATGCTTTAATCTTTTAGAAAAGCTTCAGGATGAGAATATCGATGTTTTCATCAATAATGCAGGTCTTGGCGTGGCTGGAGCTTTTTCTCAGACTGATATAAAAAAAGAGCTTCAGATGATCAAAGTTAATGACGTGGCTATGCATATTTTATTCAAAGGAATCCTTCAGAATATGCAGGAGGCAGGCTCAGGTCATATCTTAAATGTGGCTTCTTCGGCGGGACTTCTTCCTGGTGGACCTTATATGGCAGGCTACTACGCTTCAAAGGCCTATGTGGTTAGTCTCACAAGAGCCGTAGCAGTAGAACTTAGAGAAATGGGGAGCAGTATAAGAGTTAGTGCACTTTGCCCAGGACCTGTAGATACTGAGTTTAACGAGAATGCAGATGTGGTTTTCTCGCTAAAGGGAATCACTCCACAGCAGTGTGTAAAGGAAGCTTTAAAAGGAATGGATAGGAAGAAATTAATTATTGTTCCATCTATACGAATGAAGCTAGCATGTACATTTTCACATCTCGTGCCATATCCAATTTTGGTTAAGATGACAGGCCGCCAACAGAAGAAAAAGCTTGGTTAATTGGGAGAATTTTATGCGAATTTTAATTACGAATGACGATGGCATAGAAGCAGCTGGAATCATAAGACTTGCCAGAGTAGCGAAAGAATTTGGAGAGGTTTGGGTGGTGGCACCGGAAAGCCAGCGAAGCGCTGCCAGCCACAGTATCAGCCTACATAATGCCATAGATATATATCCATATGAAGATTTTCCTATTGATGGTGTTCATGCTTACTCATGCAGTGGCACCCCTGGAGACTGTGTCAGAGTAGGAGGTCTTAATGTTATGCCGGAAAAGCCTGATGTGGTTCTCTCAGGCATTAATTTTGGCCTTAATGTAGCATCGGATATTCAATATTCAGCCACAGCAGGTGCAGCTTTTGAGGCGACTTTTCAAGGATATCACGCTATAGCGTTGTCTGAGGGGTGTAATTATCATGATGTTACTGATAAATACCTTCGTGAAATACTAAAGCGCTTGTTAGATCAGCCATTAAAACCAGGTCATATTCACAATGTAAATTTTCCGGATTGTCCTCTTTCAGACTGCAAGGGAATCCTTTACAACAGAACTGTTTCACAGGGAATGTTTTACAAGGATCACTACAATGTAGTGGAAGAGCTGGATGACGGCGGAGTCAGATATATGGTTGAAGGAGTTTATACTCCTGAGGCAGAAGAGGATTCTGATTATCACGCGGTTCTAAATAACTATGTTTCCGTCGGAGTTGTGAACAATATTGGATTCTAGAAATATTCATAATTATGCCACACATCTTTGCTAAAATTTAGCAATGGAGGTATGGCATGGACCTAGTATTATATCATTGGCCTAGATATATACCGGCAGTATTCTTTGTCTATTATTCCTTTATGCAGGTAAAAGGCAAGTATACTTTCCTTCAGAAAATAGGGCTCAGTATTGTCCTGTTTTTTATTTCTGCGCCAGTGGTATCGGTTATTGCTGAATTTCTTTCATCATGGTTCTTTTCCGTTCTGCTCTTTTCTTATGCAGAATCCTCCAGTGCGACATTCTTTGCCATTCATACAGCTTTTGTCATTGCTTATGACATAATCGCATTTATAATTCCGCTTATTCTATATGCAAAAATAATAGGTTTGCCTGCGGCTGTTACTTCGACCTGGTATTTTCAGTTCGTGCTTCAGGACAGATTTGCCCTTATAATTTCTCCTACAAGGGGAACATATCTGGTTGTGTATGCTATAGGTCTGATACTTTTGGTTATTGTCCATTTCAATGAAATAGATTACATCAGGAGTCATTTGGAGTCTTTGAACTGGAAGGCAGTGCTGTCTTTCTACTTCGCATTGTTTGTGCTTATGGATAGCTGTTACTGTGCTTTGTATTTTTTCAATTACGTTGTTTCAGAAGATATAGATGTTCTGGTTATTTGGATTGATGCGATCGTTATAGTGTCCTGCGCTTTTGCTGCGGGATTTTCAAAGCTGAATGTGTACCTATCGAAAGAACAGACTAAAAAGATAGATTACATGAAGAAATTCCAGGAAAGCCAGACTGATATTATCAGGGATTTTGCTACTATATCCGAGGCAAAATCTGGCGAGACTGGCGAGCACATACGTCGAGTGTCTGAATATACTGGCATTCTCGCAAGTGAGATTTTAAATGATAATGTGGATGTGGAGCTTGTTAAGGTGGCATCAATGATGCATGACGTAGGAAAGCTTATGATTCCTAACGAAATCATTGAAAAGCCAGGACCACTTACGCCTGAGGAATATGAGATTGTAAAAGAACATTCTGCCTATGGAAATACTCTTTTGTCCCATGGCGATAGTCTGATTATGAATATAGCCAGAGAAATAGCTTACCAGCACCACGAGCGCTGGGATGGAAAAGGTTATCATCAGGGGCTGAAAGGGGATGAGATTTCGGTCTTCGCCCAGATAGTAGCAGTGGCAGATGTGTATGACGCTCTTACCAGCAAACGTTCCTACAAGGATCCATGGCCAGCTGACAGAGCAAGAACTGAGATTATTATCCAGCGCGGCCAGCAGTTTGCCCCTAGAGTAGTAGATGTATTTGACAGATGCTATGACCAGATTGAGGAAATCAGACTGAAATATAAGGATTGACCCTATAAATAAAATGAATTTGAAAACAGGTTTACCAATTCCCTCTAGTTTGCTATAATTATTCTAGTTTTTCTATAGATTTTAGGAGGCAGACATGGCAGAAAATAAGAATTTTGTAATAAATGTTAATGGCGATGGCGGAGTAAATATCTCAGAAGAGGTGATTGGCATTATTGCTGGTCTTGGTGCAGTTGAGGTTGAGGGCGTAGAGTCATTAGCTGGTAATCTTACAGCTGATAACATCTCAAAGGCAGGTCAGGGCAAGCTTGCAAAGGCTGTTAGAGTTGTTGATGCTGATCCTGGAAAGATTGTTGTCCGTATGGCTATTAATATGAAATATGGCTATGAGATTCCAAAGGTTTCAGGAATGGTTCAGGAGAAGGTTAAGCAGGCTGTTGAAACTATGACAGGTCTTGTTGTTACAGCAGTAGATATTCGTATCGCTACAGTTAGTGTTTCTTCTAACAACTAATCCAGCGGTTATTTATTTTTTATGCATATTAATGTATAATTATGGGGTGCTATCGTTATGATGGCATCCCTATATTATTCTAAATATCAACATTTTTTAGGAGTATTATTTTATGAATAGACATGAAGTCAGAAAAGAAGTATTCAAGGCAGTTTTCATGAATGAGTTTCATGACACTGATGATATGGAAGGTGTTATAAGCACATTCCTTCAGGGTCGTAACAACGCCGAAACAGAAGATCTTGCTAAGAATAATAAGACACCTGAGGATGAGGAATATATTAAAACCAAGTCTGAGGATATTATTTCAAAGCTTCCAGAAATCGATGAGCTTATCAATAAGTCAGTTGATGGTTGGAAGACTACTCGTATGGCAAAGGTTGATCTTACACTTATCCGTCTTGCTTTATACGAAATCAAATATGAGAGCATGCCTGTTGGCGTAGCTATAAATGAGGCTGTTTCTTTAGCAGATGAATTTGGTACAGACAGCTCAGCTGGTTTTGTAAACGGAGCATTAGCTAAATTAGTTCAATAACATGAATAAAAATGTATATAGTGTTTCACAGGTAAATACATATATCGAGCGGATGTTTTCCGACGATTTTATGCTTGGGAACCTTTCACTTTCAGGTGAAGTTAGCAATTGCAAGTATAATCATACTGGCCATATTTATTTCACCTTAAAGGATGATAAGGCAGCGATTTCCTGTGTTATGTTTGCAGGAAAGCGTGCTAAGGGGCTGAAATTCCAAATGAAAGATGGAGACCAGGTAGTGGTCACAGGCTATGTTGGAGTTTATAAGCCTTATGGCACTTATCAGGTCTACGCAAATGAAATCGAATTGCAGGGTGTCGGTGATTTATATCAGCGTTTTGAGGCTCTTAAAGAAGAGCTTCAGGAAAGTGGTATGTTTGATGCCATGTATAAAAAATCACTACCTACACATGCTATGCGAATCGGGGTGGTTACTGCTCCTACAGGAGCGGCAGTTCACGACATCATCCGTGTATCTAAGACCCGTAATCCATTTGTTCAAATAATCCTTTATCCCGCTCAGGTTCAGGGTGAGGGAGCAGCACCATCCATTATCTCAGGTATTCAGTGCCTGGATGAGATGGATCTGGATGTTATCATCGTTGGTCGAGGCGGTGGTTCCATCGAGGATTTATGGGCTTTCAATGAAGAGGAGGTTGCCAGAGCGATATTCAGGGCAAACACTCCAATCATTTCTGCTGTTGGTCACGAGACAGATGTTACTATCGCAGATTTTGTTGCAGACAGACGTGCAGCCACACCTTCACAGGCGGCAGAGCTTGCAAACTTTGTTTATCAGGATTTTGCAAATCAGATTACCAGATATTCAGACAAGCTGGAGCGTAATCTGGATTTCAGACTTCAGGCCTATCAGGAGCGCTTAAATAGCTACAAACAGCGACTGCAGCTGTTGCGCCCAGAGAATAAAATCAAAGCCAACGAAGAGAGGCTTTCAAATATTTCCATCAGACTGCAGAATCTGATTCAGGTAAAACTGGACAGATACGAGAACAGACTTGTTGCTTTATCAGGTCGTCTTGATGGACTTTCACCAGCGAAAAAGCTGGCCACAGGTTTCGGATATATTACCGACCAGGCTGGAAACAGAGTTGATACCATAGAACAGATTTCTGTTGGAGACAGCATCAATATCAGAATCAAAGATGGAGAGCTTATCAGTCAGGTTACAGACAGGAGATTATATGGCTCAGAAAAAGGATAATCAGGAAACTACAATTGAACAGAGCTTTGAAGCATTAGAGGAAATCATTTCGAAGATGGAGTCGTCAGACATATCTTTGGATGATTCCTTTGCGCTATATAAGGCAGGCATGGAAGAACTACAGCATGTCAATGCCAAAATCGAACAGACAAAAAAAGCCGTTATGGCTATCAGTAAAGATGGCGGTTTAGAGGTTTTTGAAGAGGAAGACTAGCATGGATATTAAAAACGAACTTAACCTTAGAGCGGAATCGGCTGAGGATGTAGTTATCAGATTCTTACCAGACGTTGAAGGAATGCAGAGCTCTATTTTCGATGCTATGCAGTACAGCGTCACGGCTGGAGGTAAGAGGCTCCGCCCAATTCTTATGAACGAGACCTTCCAGTTATTTGGTGGTGAAGGAGATGTGATTGAGCCATTTATGGCAGCCATTGAGCTTATTCATACATATTCACTTGTTCATGATGATTTACCAGCCATGGATAACGATATGCTTCGTCGTGGAAAGCCTACCACTCACGCAGTTTATGGTGAGGCAATGGGGGTGCTTGCTGGCGATGCACTTCTCAACTATGCATTTGAGACAGCATTAAATGCTTACGATGCAGATGTGGATACCGTCAGAGTCACAGAAGCTATGAGACTTCTTGCCAGAAAGGCCGGAGTTTTCGGTATGATTGGCGGACAGGTGGTAGATGTAGAATCTGAAAAAAAGCAGCTTGAAATGACAAAAGAAAAGCTGGATTTTATATACGAACTAAAGACAGGAGCGCTTATTGAGGCTTCCATGATGATTGGAGCAGTGCTTGCTGGGGCTACAGAAAAACAGGTTGAGATTGTTGAAAATGTAGCCAAGAAAATCGGCCTTGCTTTCCAGATTCAGGATGACATCCTGGATGTAGAAGGCGATGAGGCTACTCTCGGAAAGCCAATTGGCTCAGACGAGAGAAACGAAAAATGTACATTTGTTACATTTGCAGGTATTGAAAAATCCAAGGAAGAGGTAAAACGTCTCACAGATGAAGCACTTGAAGAGCTTAATAGTCTTCCACAGAAGAACGAATTCTTAAATGAGCTTCTTAACTATTTAGTTTACAGAGACAAATAAAAATATATGGTTCTTGATAAAATAAAGCAGCCAAATGATGTAAAAAACTTAACAGAGGAAGAGCTTCAGGCTCTGCCACAGGAAATCAGAACATTTTTGATTGAGCATCTTTCCAAGACTGGTGGACATCTTGCATCTAATCTTGGTACAGTAGAGCTTACAATCGCTTTGCATTTGCTTCTAGATTTCCCTCAGGACAAGTTGATCTGGGATGTTGGACATCAGGCGTATACACATAAAATTCTTACAGGTCGAGCAAGTGAGTTTGAACATCTTCGTCAGTACGGTGGATTGAGTGGTTTCCCTAAGAGAGAGGAGAGCGAATGTGACAGCTTTGATACTGGTCACAGCTCTACATCACTTTCTGCAGCTCTTGGTTATTGTATTGCCAGAGACTTGGCAGACGAGCATTATAAAGTGGCAGCAGTTATCGGTGATGGAGCTCTTACAGGTGGTCTTGCTTACGAGGCTCTCAATAATGCATCACGCCTTCAGAAATCTAATTTGCTCATTATTCTTAACGATAATGAAATGTCGATTTCCAAAAATGTAGGTGGTATGTCGGTTAATCTTGAAAGATTACGTACAAGCTCAAAGTATGTTGGACTAAAAAACGATGTTCTTTCATCACTTGAGTCATGGCCTAATGGCGAGAATATTATCCGCAAGATTCGCAGTACTAAAAATGGAATTAAGCAATTAATGGTTCCTAATATGGTATTTGAGGATCTTGGTGTTATGTACCTGGGTCCTGTCGATGGACATAATATAAAAGCTATGCTTGAAACATTCAAGATGGCAGTTCGTATTAACGGACCAGTTCTTGTTCATGTCATTACTAAGAAAGGTAATGGCTACGAGCCGGCTGAGCGTCATCCTTCACGTTTCCATGGCACCGATATTTTTGAGATTGAGACTGGTCTTCCTAAGAGAAGTAATAATCCTGGTTACACAGATGTATTCTCTACTGTAATGCGTAAAATGGGAGACAGAAATCCTGAGGTAGTTGCTATAACAGCAGCTATGGCCGAGGGTGCTGGTCTCAAGCGTTTCAGAAATATGTTCCCAGAAAAGTTTTTCGACGTGGGAATCGCAGAAGAACATGCAGTTACATTTGCAGCTGGTCTTGCACTAGGTGGAAGGACTCCAGTATTTGCAGTTTATTCATCCTTCCTTCAGAGGGCCTATGACCAGATTCTCGAGGATGTATGTCTTCAGAATCTTCATGTTGTATTTGCAATTGACAGAGCTGGCCTTGTTGGCTCAGATGGAAGCACACATCAGGGTGTATTTGATGTATCATTCCTTACATCAATGCCTAATATGACAGTGATGGCTCCTAAGAATAAATGGGAGCTTTCAGATATGATGAAATTTGCAGTATCTAATCATGATGGTCCAATTGCCATCAGATACCCAAGAGGAGAAGCATACTGCGGATTGAAGGAGCAGCGAGCTCCAATTCAGCTTGGAAGAGCTGAAGAAATTAAGGATGGTTCTAAGGTTATGCTTCTTGCCTTTGGTTCAATGGTTAAGAAAGCAGAGGAAGTTGAGCAGTTGTTACAGTCTCATGGAATCGATGCTGGTATCTGCAATGCCCGCTTTGCGAAGCCATTCGATAAGGAATATCTTGAAGCAATCAAGGACCGATACGATTTGATTGTCACTATGGAAGAGAATGTTTACACTGGTGGCTTTGGTCAGCAGGTGCAGGCATACCTTAATGACATTGATTACAAAGGAAAGGTACTTAAGATTGCCATTCCAGATGAGTTCGTACAGCACGGCAGTGTCACACTTCTTTTTAAAGAACTTAGAATGGACGCTGAGTCAATTACAGAACGTATATTAGAAGTTTTATAGGAAATAAGAATGAAAGAAAGACTTGATATTGTTTTAGTAGATAGGGGCTTTGCTCCATCCCGCGAAAAGGCCAAGACCATGATTATGGAAGGCAATGTATTTGTCAAAGGCAATCGTGAGGATAAGGCAGGCACAAAAATAGATGTAGATGCTGATATAGAAATCCACGGCCAGCAGCTTAAATATGTTAGCCGAGGTGGTCTTAAGCTTGAAAAAGCTATGACTCATTTTGATATCACGTTAGATGGCAAAGTTTGCATGGACATTGGGGCTTCTACAGGAGGCTTCACTGATTGCATGCTTCAAAACGGCGCCAGCAAAGTATTTTCGGTGGATGTAGGCTATGGTCAGTTCGCATGGAAGCTTCGTCAGGATCCACGTGTAGTTTGCATGGAAAAGACTAACATCCGTTATGTCACATTAGAGGACATTGGTGAGAAATTAGATTTCGCATCTGTTGATGTTTCCTTTATTAGCCTTACAAAGGTTTTAGGCCCTGCAAAGGCACTTCTTAATGATGATGCTGAGATGGTTTGTCTAATCAAGCCACAGTTTGAGGCCGGTCGTGAGAAGGTTGGTAAGAAGGGCGTAGTCCGTGATCCAGCAGTCCATGAGGAAGTAATTAATAACATAATAGATTTTGTTAAAGAGATAGGTTTTTATGTGCTCCACTTGGAGTTCTCTCCAATAAAGGGGCCAGAAGGTAATATTGAATACTTAATTCATATTTCTAACTCAGAAAAAGAGGGGGATGCTATTGATGTTGCTGCCACTGTTGCAGCGGCTCATGGTAGCTTAGACAAATAATGAAAAACTTTTTAATTGTTGCAAGGTCTTTTAGCGATATACATGAGAAATATGTCAATGTAATTCGTGATTATATCAAGGCACATGGCGGAATGTGCATATTAGATTTGGATACATGTTCAGACAGCTCAGATGAACCAATAAGCGTAGCAGATGATGTCCAGTGCATTATTACTGTTGGTGGAGACGGAACGGTAGTTCGCGTTGCTCAGAATATTACAAATCGTAATGTTCCAATAGTTGGATTAAACTGTGGTCATCTCGGCTATCTTTGCGATATGACAGTAGATAACATAGAACATTGCCTTGATCAGCTCCTTAACGACAATTATAAGTTGGATACTCGAATGATGCTCGAGGGAGATTGTTCTAATGATTCTGGCAATCACTTCAGAGCACTTAATGATATTGTGGTTGCGCCTGTCGCGGCAGGTTTATATGTTTTGAATCTGACGGTAAAGGTTAATGGAATTCAGCTTTACAATCATAATTGCGATGGTCTTATTGTGGCCACACCTACAGGTTCTACAGCCTATAATCTGTCTGCAAACGGACCTATTGTAAGCCCACATGCAGATTGTTTAATACTTACACCAATAAATCCTCACACTCTTAATTCAAGAAGTATAATACTTGCTTCTTCAGATGAGGTTGAGGTAACCATAGAGGCTCGTCACGATGAGGATGATCCTCAGGCAAACATAGTTTATGATGGCACCCTCAGACAGACATTGAAAAAGGGGGAGAAGCTCAGAATTTACCAATCCGACACAACATCACATATGGTAATGCTTGAAAATGTTAATTTCTTGGAACGAATAAGAGCAAGAATGCAGGAGATCTAAATGAAGATTGAAAGACAGGCAAAGATTTTAGAGTTAATAGTAAAAAATGAAATCGGCACACAGGAGGAGCTTACAGCACGTCTCGAGGAGGCTGGCTTTAACGCAACTCAGGCTACAGTTTCTCGTGATATTCGAGAGATGAAGCTTACTAAGATTGCTGATGGTACAGGAAAGCTTCGTTATGTAGCATTTAAGGCTACAGAGGAAGATATGAATGAGAAATATATTCGCATTTTCCTAGATGGTTTTGTATCTATGGATAATGCTGGAAATATATTAGTTATTAAGACAGTTTCTGGTATGGCTATGGCTGTGGCAGCAGCGATGGATCATTTTGATTATCCAGAGGTTGTCGGTTCAATAGCTGGCGATGACACAATTATGTGTGCCATCCGTTCTTTGGATGACACAGTTTACATCATGGGGAAGCTTAAAAAGATTATTGAGCAGCATTAATTAGGAAAAGTGCATTCCTAAGGTTGGCGAAATGGGTTAAAAAGGAGAATAAGATGCTAGCTAGTTTGCACGTTAAAAATTTAGCCTTAATTGATGAGGAAGAAATCATATTTTCAAAGGGGCTAAACATTCTGTCAGGCGAGACTGGAGCAGGTAAATCTATTATATTGGGAGCACTTCACCTTAGCTTGGGTGATAAGGCATCTAAGGATTTTCTTAGAGACTCTGATTCTGAGGCCTTTGTTGAGGCAGTATATCTCGTTAATGATGAAAAAACTAAAGAGGCGCTTCGTGATTTAGGAGTGGAGCCATATGATGATGAGGTAATCATGAGCAGAAAGATTACCGAGTCTAGAAGTGTAGCCAAAATTAATGGCGAGCAGGTTCCTGCGGCGAAGATGAAGGAGGTTGGAGACATCCTTCTTGATATTTATGGTCAAAAGGAGCATCAGTCACTTCTTAACACTCATAAGCATATGGAATTCCTTGATGAGTTTGCAAAGAATCAGATTGGCGATTTAAAGATTAAGGTTGCAGAGAGCTACAAGAAATACCGGACACTTATGCAGGAGCTTGAAGATGCTAAAAAGAGCGATATTTCAAAGGAACGAGAGATTGTTCTTTTGGATCATGAGATTAATGAAATCGAATCTGCAAATCTCAAATCTGGCGAAGATGAGGAATTGGAAGATGAGTATAGACGTCTTTCTAATTATAGTAAGACGATGGAACATTTCCAACGCGCTCATGAGGCGATGGCAGGTGAAGGCGGCGCTTCGGATGCTCTTAGCTCAGCTATTTCAGATTTACGTCATATCGAATCAATAGATGAGAAGGCTGCAGATTTACTCGCTATGTTAAATGACGCTGACAGCATCATTTCAGATTTCAATCGTGAGCTTTCAAGCTATATGGCTGATACATCATTTGATGCAGGACACTTCAATGAGGTGGAGATTCGGCTTAACGAGATTAATCGCCTGAAAGATAAATATGGTCCTTCTATCGAGATAATTTTAGAGGAGTTAGCAGCTCGTCAGGAGAAGAAAGATAAGTTTGAAAGCTTTGATGAGTATTTATCTGAGCTTAAGAAGAAGGTGGATGATGCCACAGCAGAGCTTGATTCTTTATCAGGTAAGCTATCTGATATCCGTCATAAGGCTGCTAAGGAGCTTGCTGTGAAAATGCAGGCAGCCATGAGTGATTTGAACTTCCTTAATTGTGAGTTTGATATGGAGCTGAATCGCTTGGATCATTTCACAGATAATGGTATAGATGATGGACAGTTTGTAATCAGCACAAACCCTGGAGAGCCACTTCGTCCTTTGAAGGATATCGCATCTGGTGGTGAGATGAGCCGTATTATGCTGGCTATCAAGACAGTTTTGGCTTCAGATGGAGGAATAGACACACTTATCTTTGATGAGATTGATGCTGGTATTTCAGGTCGTACAGCTCAGGCTGTTTCAGAGAAGCTTTCTACTGTAGCTGCTAATCATCAGGTTATCTGTATCACACACCTTCCTCAGATTGCGGCAATGGCTGACACTCATTTTCTTATTGAGAAGAGTGTTGCAAATGGTCACACAATCTCTGGAATCAAGAAGCTTCTTGGAGATGAGACAATAGATGAGCTTGCAAGAATGCTTGGTGGTAGTGCTATTACTGAGGCAGTTATGACTAATGCCAAGGAAATGAAAGATATGGCAAAAAGTTACAAAGAAAGAGCTTGATTTATAAAATTTAGATGATATAATGAAGTCTGCATGGTCGCATGCAGACTTTTTTCGTTTTTTATTCCCATTTGATTTGTGTCATTTAGCGGAGGCTATATGACATACAAAAAAATTAATAAGAATATTGTCTTTAAGCTTATAAATAAAGACAAAAATGCAGAGTTTTTAGAGACAGTTCCTTATAAGGAATATTTGGATTTTGCAGTGGTGTTTTATATTGTACAGACCAATGATGACGACACCTTGAAATGTATGGTTATTACCAATGAGTTGATGGCATCCTGGGGTATAGAAGTAGATGCACTCATGAACTTATCTCTAGAGAACACTCCAAGATTACTAGGATTGAAGATTCGTGGAATATTAAGTACTATAGCATCTTATACAGATAGTGAAGAACTTCAGTCTGTAGCTGAGGAAGAGGATAACGACTTGCCACTATATGTTGCTACAAATAATATAGCAATGCATGGAGCTGCAGTACTTCTTTACAGAGATTTGCTCAAGGCTTTTGCTGCTCGTAAGAAGTCGGATGTTTATATTATTCCATGCTCAGTGCATGAACTTATAATGATTCCATCGGTAGAGTGCCCAAACGTAGACCCTCAAGAGTTGAAGAATTTAATTTATCACGTTAATCGTAACGAATTGAAGGAAGATGAATTCCTCTCAGATAATCTCTACTTTTATAGTGTCGTCGATGACGAGGTGACTATCGTACAGTAAACGTTGCTGAAAAACAAAAAAGCTGGTAGCTATCAATCTCTTAGAATTACTCAAGGAGAGCTTTCTTCAGCTCGAGGGAGTAATTACTAAGGATTGAGAGCGTAACCAGTGTAATATTTAGTAAGCCTTAAGTTTTTTCCAAAGTGTGGTTGTGTAATCAAGGGTGTCTTTGTCGTAGGCTTCGTAAAGCTTGCATCGAGAGAGTGTTTCCTTAGTTGGGAATACAGTCTCATCAGCTAAGGTTTCTTCATCCTCATGCTGAGCAACCTTTGTATTTGGCGTAGCATACCAAACATATTCAAAGTTTTCTGTGGCAGCTTCTTCCTCACACATAAAGTCAATCCATTTCATGGCTGCATCATAGTGCTTGCAGGTGCGAGGCACAAACCATGAATCTATCCAAAGGTTTCCACCTTCATTAGGAACTATGTAATCTAAATCTTCATTGTATTCCATACCCATGGCGGCCTCGCCAGAGTAGCATACTGCCATGGCGGCATCCTCGGAAATCATGCATTCATAGGTCTCGTCCTGGAGGTAGGCATAGACATATTTCTTTTCATCACAGAGAAGATTAAAAGTATCATCAAGCTCCTTTTTATCAGTGGTATTAATGTCGTAGCCTAATTTCTTTTGTGCAACCATAAATGCATCACGCTGAGAGTTAATCATTACGGTGCGATTTTTATACTCTGGATTCCAAAGACAATCCCAAGATGAAACAGTATCTTCGTCTACCATTTTGGTGTTATAAAGTATACCAACTGTACCATAAAAATATGGAACAGTATATTTGTGCGTAGGATCGAAGGCTGCTGATGCGTCAATGATATCTTGGTCAATGTTTGCGTAGTTTGGAAGAGAGTTGTAATCGATAGGAATAAGCTCACCTTCCTGTCGCATAGTCTCAATCATGTAGTCTGATGTACAAATAACATCATAATTGATAGAGCCGGCTTTATATTTGGCGTACATATCTTCAACTGATTCATACTCCTCATATTTAACCTTAATTCCAGTTTCCTTCTGGAATCTTTTCAGAACATCAGCCTCGATGTACTTTCCATAATTTAAAACAACAAGTGTGTCTGTGGCTTCTGCATCAGAACCACAGCCTGTAAAGCTGAGAACTGGGGTAGCACACAAAACAAAAATACTAAGAAGGCTAATAAATCTATTTTTCATTATTTAACAGCCTCCTTTCTAACGTTCTTTTTAAAGTTCATTACTAGCAGAAGAATAAATGCAAGTAAGAACAGGATAGTAGACAGGGCATAAAGCTCTGGCTGGATTCCTTTTCTAAGCTGTGTGTAAAGCATTGTAGAAAGAGTGTTAACACCGGCACCCTTTGTAAAATAGGTGATAGTGAAATCGTCAAGTGACATGGTGAGTGCCATCAAAAATCCTGATAAAACACCAGGGAAAATCTCTGGCCATACTACCTTGTAAAATGCATAAGATGGTGTAGCACCTAAATCCATGGCTGCTTCAAAGCAAGCCTCTGAAAGTGACTGTAATCTAGGAAGTACATTAAAGATTACATATGGTACCGAGAATGCAATATGTGCAAGTACCACTGAAAACTCTCCAAGAGGAGTGAATCTGGTAAAAAGAAGCATCAGTGAGATACCAGTAACGATATCAGCATTTAAAAGTGGAATATTTGTTGCACCAAGCATTATAGCAGCGTGTCTTTTTTTCATGTAGTGAATGCCGATGGCTGCTGAAGTACCAAGCACTGTGGCCAGGATTGAAGACGTAAGTGTAATCCTGATTGTAGTGCCAAGTGCTCCCATAATATTGTCGTTTGAGGTGAGGTTCATATACCACTTCAAAGTGAATCCGCCCCATACGGTACGTGACATTGAGTCATTAAAAGATAAAACAATAAGCACTAAAATTGGCGCATATAAAAATAAAAATACAAGTCCGAGATAGAAGTAGGATGTACCTTTTTTAATCTTTGTCATACAAGCATACCTCCATTCTCAGAATCATCAATTCTGTTCATGATAGACATAGAAAGAAGTACGAAAATCATGAGGATGATTGAAAGGCCAGAACCTAAATTCCAGTTTCTGGCAAGTGTGAATTCCTGCTCGATTACGTTACCAATAAGCAGAACCTTTCCTCCACCTAAAAGGTTGGAAACAACGAATGAAGAAAGGGCGGGTACGAATACCATAATGATTCCTGAGATGATGCCATCCTTGGAAAGTGGAACAGTAATCTTAATGAAAGTAGTCCACCAGTTGGCTCCAAGATCGGCGGCAGCCTCTACTACAGAATCACTTACCTTTGATAATGCGTTGTAAATAGGCAGAATCATGTAAGGCAGGAAATCGTAAACCATACCAAGTGTAACAGCAGCCTTAGTGTATAAAATATGGACTGTTGGAAGACCAATAGCTGAAAGGATGCTGTTTAAGATTCCGTTGTTTGAAAGGATAATCTGCCATGCCAAAATACGAAGCATGAAGTTCATCCACATTGGAAGGATAAAAAGGAATACTACGAATCCTTTGTTTGTGATTTTCAGGTTGTGCAAAATAAGCGCAACAGGATAAGCAATAATCAGGCAGATTATTGTTGTGACAAAAGCAACCTCGATGGAAAGCCAAAGTGACTTCAAATGAACTGCATCGGTGATTGCAAGTAAGTTTGCAAGGGTGAAGCCTCCTGCATCATTTGTCAGGGCATATCCCAAGATGTAAAACAGTGGAAGAATAGTGCAAATCAATACCCAGACTGCATAAGGTGCTGCAAGGAAGCTTGTTCTAAAGCGATTAATCATCTTCCTTCATTACCTCCTCATCCTCTGACTCAGGCTTGTTCATAATCTGGATGTTAAATGGAATTACATTTAAAGAAACGTGCTGGCCAACCTCGAAGTATTTGGTAGTGTGAACCAGCCACTCGTATTCACCACACTGAACATCAAGCTCGTAGTGAACACCCTTGAAGAGGCAGTCTGTGATGACGCCATCCATAAATCCTTTTCCAGGAGCGTCAAGCTCTACATCCTCAGGTCGGATAACAACGTCGACAGGCTTCATGGTACCAAAACCACGGTCAACACAAGGAACCTGAACACCAAGAAATGAAACAAGCTCATCCTTAATCATGATTCCTTCTATGATGTTGCTCTCGCCAATGAAATCGGCAACGAAAGCATTTTCAGGTTCATTATAAATATCCTCTGGAGAACCAATCTGCTGAATGTATCCCTGGTTCATAACAACGATAGTGTCAGACATAGTGAGGGCTTCTTCCTGATCGTGTGTAACATAAAGGAAGGTAATGCCAAGCTCCTGCTTAATCTTCATAAGCTCGTACTGCATGTTCTGACGAAGCTTTAAGTCAAGCGCACCAAGTGGCTCATCTAAAAGAAGAACCTTTGGCTCGTTAACGATGGCACGGGCAATAGCGATACGCTGCTGCTGACCACCTGAAAGTGAATCGATAGAACGCTTCTCGAAGCCATCAAGATTAACAAGTTTCAAAGCGTATTTGATTTTGTCGTTAATGTATTCCTTTGATTTCTTCTGGATATTAAGACCAAATGCGATATTCTCCTCGATTGTCATGTGAGGGAAGAGAGCATACTTCTGGAATACGGTATTGATAGGACGAAGGTTTGCTGGAAGCATAGTGATATCATTTCCATTAAGATAGATACGTCCTGAATCAGGCTTTTCAAATCCACCTAAAAGGCGAAGAGTGGTAGTTTTACCACAGCCTGATGGTCCAAGAAGAGTCACGAATGTGTTCTCTTTAATGTATAAGTCAAGCTCATCTAAAACAAGCTGTTTATCGTAGCTTTTTGAAACGTGATCGAATTGAATAAATTCCAATTTTTAATCCTCCTTATCTATATGAAAAAAGCTCCGAATCAGACTCGAACTGACGACCCCCTCATTACGAGTGAGGTGCTCTACCAACTGAGCTATCGGAGCATATTTCGGGATTTTCCAAGTTTACGAAGGAAAATCGTGAACATGACCTGTGCTTGCCGAAGGTAATTTCCAATGCACAGGTAACCTTTATTTTGCGACATTAAGTCTAATATAATTACCCTAAAAAATCAATTAAATTGTTGAGAAAACCAAGCTATTTTATTATAATGACACTTGTAAAAAATTGATTATAAAGATTAGGAGAATAACATGGCTCAGAATACTAAAAAGACATTACCTACATCATTTCTTAAATCCTACATTAATAAGGATAATCTTCCATTGATAGCTCTAATATGGCTGGTAGTTTTTTCGGTAGTGGCCATTATCATATCTTGCGTATCATTTGATATTAATGTTGTTGTTGCCTGTGTAATGGTAGTTCTTGAGGCTGCCCTTGCTGCATGTCTTAATAGAATTCCTATCTGGATTCATGGTCTTGTGTTTATTGCACAGATTGTTATCGGTATCCTTGCTTCACAGGTTGGATTTATGGTACTTATGGCGTTTATCTATGTTTTCGCCATTGCATTTTTATTTATTTGGGCAAATAGATGATTAAGGTAAATTATCAAAAAGAATTAGATAAGTTAATAGCAGAATTTGAAAAAGAAGGCCGCGTGCCTTCTTTATTGCTACATAGCTGTTGTGGGCCATGTAGCAGTTATTGTATTGAGTACTTATCACAGTATTTCAATATAACTGTGTTCTATTACAATCCGAATATTTATCCGGATGAGGAATACTATCACAGGGTAAAGGAACAGCAGCGTTTTATCGAAGCTTTTCCTACTAAGCATCCTGTCAGCTTTATCGAAGGTGATTACGATAAAAATCGTTTTTACGAAATAGCAAAAGGACTGGAGCATGAACCAGAGAAGGGAGCACGTTGTCATAAATGCTACGAACTCCGTCTCAGACGGACAGCTGAAGTTGCATTAGAAAAAAGCTTTGACTTTTTCACAACAACGCTTACAATATCTCCAATGAAAGATTCTCAGGTTCTCAATGAAATCGGAATTCGTATAGGCGAAGAAGTGGGAGTGGCATGGCTTCCATCTGATTTTAAAAAGAAGGAGGGCTTTAAGAGGTCTACTCAGTTATCAGCGGAATATGATATGTACCGACAGGACTACTGTGGATGCGTTTATTCATATAATGAAAGACAGTTACAAAAAGAACAGAATTAAGAATTACGGAGGATTAGTTATGGCACAGTTGTGGGGAGGTAGATTCACAAAATCTACCGATCAGATGGTTTATGATTTCAATGCTTCTATCAGTTTTGATAAAAAGCTCTTTGCTCAGGATGTCCGCGGTAGCCGAGCACATGTTAAGATGCTTGCTTCTGTAGGAGTTATCACTGATGAAGAGCGTGATCAGATTTTAGATGGTCTTGACAGTATTGAAGCTGATGTTAATTCAGGAGCACTGGAAATTACTTCTGAGTACGAGGATGTCCACAGCTTTGTAGAGGCTAATCTTATTGATAGAATTGGAGACGCAGGAAAGAAGCTTCATACAGGTCGTAGCCGTAACGACCAGGTTGCTTTGGATATGCGCCTTTATACTCGTGATCAGGTTGATGCTACATCTCAGGCTCTTAAGCATCTGCTTGAGACTATTCTTGGTATTATGGAAGAGCATATAGATACAATTATGCCTGGCTTCACACATCTTCAGAAGGCTCAGCCTATCACTCTTGCTCATCATATGGGCGCTTATTTTGAAATGTTTAGAAGAGACGTACTTCGTCTTTCTGATATCAGAGAGCGTATGAATTATTGTCCACTTGGCTCAGGTGCCCTTGCAGGTACTACATATCCTCTTAACAGAGATATGACTGCAGAGCTCTTGGATTTTAATGGTCCTACACTTAATTCTATGGATGGTGTTTCTGACAGAGATTATCTTATCGAATTTTTATCAGCCCTTGCTACAATTCAAATGCATCTTTCCCGTTTTTCAGAGGAAGTAATCATCTGGAACAGCAATGAGTATCGTTTCGTAGAGATTGACGACGCTTACTCTACAGGCTCATCTATCATGCCTCAGAAGAAGAATCCAGATATCGCAGAGCTTGTTCGTGGTAAGACAGGCCGTGTTTACGGTGCACTTACATCACTTCTTACTACAATGAAGGGCATTCCTCTTGCTTACAATAAGGATATGCAGGAGGACAAGGAGATGGCATTCGACGCCATGGAGACAGTACAGAACTGTATCGTTCTCTTTGATGGCATGCTTGCAACAATGACTTTCAATAAAGAGGTCATGGCAGAATCTGCAAAGAAGGGGTTCACAAATGCCACTGATGCTGCCGATTATTTAGTTAATAGAGGTGTGCCTTTCAGAGATGCACACGGTATCATCGGACAGCTTGTTCTTTACTGCATAGACAAAGATAAGTCCATCGATGAGCTTTCATTAGAGGAATTAAAGGCTATTTCTCCAGTTTTTGAAGAAGATATTTACGATTCAATTTCCATGGAAACCTGTGTAAATAAGCGACTTACAACAGGTGCGCCTGGACATGAGGCAATGACCTTTGAAATTAAGGCTTGCAAGGAGTTCCTTAATAGTTTATAATGCCATGTAATGACTGCGGCGGACAAATGTCCGCGACAGAAAAACAAATTTAAGGAGAGTGTTTGAAATGAGCGAGAAATTAAGAGTCGGAATTCTTGGTGGAACTGGTATGGTTGGTCAGAGATTTATTTCTCTATTAGAAAACCATCCTTGGTTTGAGGTTACTACAATTGCTGCCAGCCCAAGAAGTGCCGGTCAGAGATACGAGGATGCAGTAGGCGGAAGATGGAAAATGACTACTCCAATGCCAGAAGCAGTGAAGGACATCATCGTAAAGAACGTTAATGAGGTTGAGGAAGTAGCTTCAGAGGTTGATTTTGTATTTTCAGCTGTTGATATGTCTAAGGACGAAATCAAGGCCATTGAAGAAGCTTATGCAAAGACAGAAACTCCAGTAGTTTCAAACAACTCAGCACATAGATGGACTCCAGACGTTCCTATGGTAGTACCTGAAATCAATCCACAGCACATGGAAGTTATCGAGTTCCAGAAGAAGAGACTTGGTACTACACGTGGCTTCGTTGCAGTTAAGCCAAACTGCTCAATCCAGTCATATGCACCAGTTCTTACAGCTTGGAAGGAATTCGAGCCATACGAGGTAGTAGCTACAACATACCAGGCTATCTCAGGTGCAGGTAAGACATTTAAGGATTGGCCAGAGATGGAAGGAAACATCATCCCATTTATCTCAGGTGAGGAAGAGAAGTCAGAGAAGGAGCCACTTAGAATCTGGGGACACATTGAGGATGGCGTAATCGTTCCAGCTGATGATGTAAAGATTACATGTCAGTGTATCCGTGTACCTGTTCTTAATGGACATACAGCTGCAGTTTTCGTTAAGTTTAAAAAGAACCCTACAAAGCAGCAGCTTATTGATGCAATCAACAATTTCTCAGGTGTTCCACAGGAACTTAAGCTTCCTAGTGCACCAAAGCAGTTCATCCGCTATATGGAAGAGGACAATCGCCCTCAGGTAGCTCTTGATGTTGATTATGAGAACGGTATGGGCGTTTCAGTAGGACGTATCCGTGAGGATAGCATCTATGATTGGAAGTTCGTTGGACTTTCACACAACACAGTTCGTGGTGCTGCAGGCGGTGCTGTACTTTGTGCAGAGCTTCTTAAGGCACAGGGCTATATTACAAAAAAATAAGGAAATTAGCGGTTTTTGTTGACATTTATTTAACAGCTAATTCACAAGTTATTACCCCTTCTTATGCTAATATAAGAAGGGGTATTTTTGACTGCGGTTTAAGAGGTTTTTATGGGGACAATTAAAAGCAAATATGTAGCTAACAAAAATTTAACAATAATTAGTTCGACTATATGGGCTTTTTTTACTCTTATTTGTGTGCTTTCTATTGTTTTTCATTCCCATCCTGTGTACAAATTGGGGTATATATATATAATAATTTTTCTTTTTCCTTTTTTGCTTATTGCAGGCTTATATGGATATCTTATAAGCATGTTTTCTTTTATAGTATGTTTTCTTGTTTCCTTGATTTTTAATAGTGAACAAGCATATTCTATGGCCGTTTTCCTAATAGCTATGTTTGGTTATTCTCTTTTTTCTCAATATTTTTGGTTTAAAAGTGCTGTCAAATCTGTTTTAGCGGTACTGATAACATCCACTATGACAACAATTATAGCAATACTCTGTTTTCCGGTTGTAATTAGAGATGATTTATCAGATCCATTTTGGATGGTTATTTTAGGCTATTTTTGTGGAACCTTTATATTAGTATCTACTGCAACTCTTATATTAGCTATTTATTTAAATTTTGGATCAGATACTTCTAAAACTCTTTTTCCATTAGCTTATGGATATACAAAGGAGTATCAAAGAAATGAGTTTTATCATAGATACAACAGAAAAACAAAAGTAAGTATTAAAATAACAACAATTATTATTGCAGTTGAGTTAGTATTGAGCATATCAGTAGCCTTCTTTATACCGATTTTATTTCCGGATTTGAAGGCAATGATGATTGATACCATTGATGTCCAAAACAAAAGTGAAACTATAGATAATATAAATGGTGATGTTTACTCATATATATCAGATGCCAATTACAAAATGAATGATATGGCTATCATATTTGATATAAAGATGAGCCTTTTGATGATGTGTGTTGGTGTTCCTCTGGCAGCCATTGCAAATTACTATACAAAGACATCTATAGGTGGACCATTGGGGCTTATGTCTGACTTTATGCATTCTTTTGTTCTTACCAAGGATGAGGACAAGCTGAAGGTCATAAGACAGATTAGCAATATGGAAATAAAAACAGGCGATGAGATAGAGGTGTTGTCGGATTATGCAAAGTCTACACTTCTGGAAATGGCCGATTATATTGAAAGATATGAGAAACAGCAAAAGCTGGAGACAGAGCTTGAAATTACAAAACAGGCTAGTGAAGCTAAATCAAGCTTCCTATCAAATATGTCCCATGAAATACGTACTCCTATTAATGCTATCATCGGTATGAATGAGATGATTATCAGGGAATGTACTGATGAACAGATACTGGAGTATGCCAATAATGCCAAATCAGCTGGAAACTCGCTTCTTTCTCTTGTAAATGATATTTTGGACTTTTCAAAAATTGAGGCTGGCAAAATGGAGATTTTACCAGTTCAGTACGATCTTGCTTCCATGGTAAATGATTTGGTAAATCTTATTGCGGCAAGAGCGGAAGAAAAGGGCCTTGATTTAGAAATAAATGTAGATAGTTCTATACCTTCACTTCTCATTGGAGATGAAATTAGACTAAAGCAGGTTGTTACAAATCTGCTTACTAATGCTGTCAAATATACAGAAAAAGGAATTGTAGCTTTAAGCGTTTCTTATGAAAAGAGTGATGAGAACAATATAATTCTTCATTTCGAGGTAAGTGATACAGGTATAGGTATTAAAGAAAGTGATATAGCAAAGCTTTATTCCCCATTCGAGCGAATTGAAGAGATTAGAAATAGAACAATCGAAGGCACTGGCCTTGGTATGAGTATTGTTCGTAAGCTTTTAGCTTTGATGGATACAAAGCTTATTGTTGAAAGTGAGTACGGTAAAGGTTCATCCTTTAGATTTTTCGTTAAACAGGAGGTTGTTTCCTGGAATGAAATCGGTGATTTCAAAGACAAATACAAGGAATTTATTAATTCAGCAGAAAAATATCATCAGAGATTCCAGGCACCTACTGCCAATATTCTTGTGGTAGATGATACTGAAATGAACCTTACTGTTATAAAGAGTCTTTTAAAGAAGACCCTTGTAAATGTAGATACAGCTATTAGTGGATTTGAAACCTTAGATAAGGTTAAAGAAAAGAAATACGATATCATCTTCCTGGATCATCGAATGCCGGAAATGGATGGTATCGAAACCTTTGAAAAGATGAAGGTTTTAAATGGAAATATTAATAAGGCAACACCTGTAATTGCCCTTACCGCAAATGCTGTATCAGGTGCAAAGCAGGAGTATCAGAATATAGGCTTTAATGACTATCTGGCAAAACCTGTTAACTCCGTAGAGCTGGAAAAGATGATGGAGTTCTATTTACCTCCAGAAAAGATAGAATCCGTAGCTATCGACAATGGTTTTGAAAAGTATTCTGATGGAAAATTAGATATTCCGGAAGGAAGCTTCCTTGCTAACCTTAAAGAAATTGATTTGAAGGAAGCTATCAATAATTGCGGTGGGGCAGAGGTGCTTGAAAATGTTGTTAAAGACTTCCTTGTTTCTCTGGATAATAAAGCGGATGCTATTGGAAAATATTTGAATGATGGTGATTTAAGAAATTATACAGTTTATGTCCATGCCCTAAAGAGCTCGGCAAGATTAATCGGAGCTATGGAGCTTTCAAAGATGGCTGCAGATTTAGAGGCAGAAGGAAATGAAGGTAATTTTATCGCTCTTCATGAAAGGACACCTGCTTTACTTGAAAAATACAGAAGCTATAAAGAACATTTAAAGGCTGCTATGGAAGATGAGAATAATACAGACAAACCACTGATTCCAGAGGATGATTTGAAGCGAGCATTTAAGGATATTAAAGAATTGGCTGAAGCATATAATTATGACGCTATAGATTATATTCTTTCAATGCTTGGAGAATACAGTATTCCTGAGGATTATAAGGATACCTATAATAAAATCAAACAATTAACAGTTGCGGTAGATAGAGATAGAATTTTAGAGTTGTTGTAACTATTGTTTTCTTAAGAGGATTTGACTATGGAAAAGAGACTTGTTCTGGTTGGTGATTCAAAAAGCTTTATGGTTTCATCAATTGCAAAGGAGCTGACAGACAATGGCTTTGATGTCATTAAGGCATCCTATAACGTGGATGCTTTGAGTCAGATAGCCAATCGTCCTTCGGTATTTCTTGTTTATATCGATGACTTTGGAGAAATAAAGGATTTGTTTGTTTATTTGAAGGACAGCACCCTAGAAGGAGACATATCACTGTCTGTTATTGGTTCCCAAAATGATATAGACAGTGTTAAGAATCTTATGCCAAATACTCCTCTTGCTGCATCTTTCTTACGTCCAATTAACGTAAAAGATATGGCGGTGGCCATGGAAAAAGTATTACAGGCTGAGGATGAGCGTCTTCAAAATAAGAAAATTCTTGTTGTTGATGATGACGGAACCATGCTTAGAACCATTAAGAGCTGGTTGGAAGGATACTATCAGGTGTTTATGGTTAATTCTGGAATGGCAGCCATTACATTTTTGGCAAAGAATAAAGTCGATTTGATTTTGCTGGATTATGAAATGCCAGTAACACCAGGACCACAGGTTCTAGAGATGCTTAGGTCAGATCCTGCTACATCACATATTCCAGTTATGTTCCTTACTAATAAAAGTGACAGGGAATCTGTTATAGCAGCAGTTGATTTAAAGCCAGAAAAGTACTTATTAAAGACAATGAAACCTATGGAAGTCCTTAAGTCCATTAATGAATTCTTTGAGAAGGAGAAGGCAAAGAGTTATTAAAAATCTACAAATTATTAAATTTGAATAAAATTCTTTTTTGGTGTAGTCTGCTAAAGTGAAATGTGTTATTATAGTAGCCGTACTAATATATTGAAGAAAATTGCTAGGGAGAATTGTTATGGTTACTAGAACAAACGAACTCAAGAAGTTAGATGCTATTTACCAAAGTAATACTAATAATCTGGTTCTTATGTATGGTAGAACCGGTAGCGCGAAGGAAGCCCTTTTGGATTCCTTTACAACAGGCAAGTCTTATTTCTATTACAGAAGCAGACAGTGTTCAGACGCTAAACAGCTTTTCTATTTAGATAAGCAGATGCGCGAAACATATAATTTTCTCAAGGCAAGCCAAAGCTTCGAGGAGAGTTTTAAGAACTTCCGCTCAAAGGATGGTTCAAAGCTCGTTGTCATTATTGATGAGGCTCAGTTTGCCATTAGGAAAAATACAGAATTGTTCTATTCACTTTGTTCTCTTAAGAACCGTAAGCTTTACCCTGGTAAGGTTATGATAATTGTTGTCAGTTCATCTATCGTATGGGCAGAGAACACTTTCCCAGAGGTAGTAGGTTCTCTCAAGTCATCAGTGGATGAGACTATTAAGCTTGAAAATCTTTCATTCCTTGATGTGGTTAGAGCATTTCCAAGCTATTCAGTAGCACAGTGTGTCAGCACCTACGGTATTATTGGTGGTGTGGCTGACTATGTGGAAAGATGGGATGGCCGCAAGAATATCAAGGCAAATGTCTGCGAGCATATCCTTAGCCCTACAGGTTTCCTGTATAAGGAGGCAGAAGGATATATTTCGTCGGAGCTTCGCGAACTTTCATGCTATAACACAATCCTTGGTTCCATAGCCAGTGGAAATGAAAAACTTAATGATTTATTCGAAGATACAGGATATTCCCGTGCAAAGATTTCTGTTTACATGAAGAATCTTGCTGCTTTTGATGTGGTAGATAAGGTTGTTTCATTTGAGACAGGTGGCTGGGACAACACTAAAAAGGGTGTTTACAGAATAGTAGATCCATACATTAATTTCTGGTTTACATTTGTTTATCCACATTTGTCAGAGCTGATTTCCCGCACACCAGAGTCTTTCTACAACGAGTTCATCTATCCTTATCTTGATAGATATTTACAGACATACTTCATCGATGTATGTCGTGAGTACTTACATCTGCTCAATGTTGTAGACCAGCTTCCAATTAAGCTTGTAAAGATTGGTACATGGGTAGGTAAAGAGGGCAATATCGATGTTATCGGTCAGAGCTCAAATCGCGAGAATGTTGTTGGTATTTGTAACTGGGCTGAAAAGCAGATGAGCTATAAGAGATACGAGGAATTGCTTGAGTCTATGAAGAAGGCCCGCATCACAGCAAACACCATTTATCTCTTCTCAGCTACAAAGTTTGATGATAAGCTCATAGAACTTTCTAAGGAAAATAAATCTGTAGTTCTGGTAGACATGACAGAGCTATAATTGATATAATTAATAGGAATTTTACAGGTAGAAGCCTTTGCAAATCTGATTTGCAGAGGCTTCGATTTTGTTGAATCTAGAAATAATTTTTAGGGAGTTATGTTTTGGGAAAAAAGCTTATCATCACAGAGAAACCATCAGTTGCCAGAGATTTTGCCAGAGTGCTTAAGGTCAGCGGTAATAATAATGGTTATATTGAAAATGGTGAGTATGTCGTTAGCTGGTGCTATGGACATTTAGTCCAGATGGTTTATCCAGAGGAATACGACATTAAATATAAAAAATGGAATCTTGAGGATTTGCCTTTTCTTCCTCAGGATTATAAATATGGCGTTGTTGAATCTGCAAAAGAGCAGTACAAGGTAGTTAATTCCCTTTTACATAGAGAAGATATAGATACTGTTTATTGGGCAGGTGACTCGGGAAAAGAAGGACAGACTATTGAGGAAAATATCCGTAATTATGGTGGCGTTCGTGAAGGAATGACAGAGCTTCGTGTATGGATTGATTCTCAGACTGATGACGAAATCCTTAGAGGAATTCGCGAAGCAAAGCCTATGAGCGATTATGCAAGGCTTGGAGCTTCTGGAATTATGCGTACTATAGAGGATTATAGTCTTGGTATTAACTTTTCCAGAGCTCTTTCAGTTAAATATGGAAGATTAATAAATGATGCAGCTGCTACTTCAGGTTATTCAGCTATTGCTATTGGCCGCGTTATGACATGTGTTCTTGGCATGGTAGTAGAACGTGAGCGAGAAATCCGTAATTTCAATGAAGATTCATTCTTTAAGGTTATTGGAAAGTTTTCAGAAGGTGCTTTCCCAGCGGAGTGGAAGGCAGTAGATGGATCTAAATATTTCGAGTCACCATTGTTATACGGAGACAAAGGAAATGGCTTTAAAGAAAAGGAAAGTGCAGAGAAATTAATTGCAGAATTAACAAATCTTCCTGCTAAATTAGTAGATAAAGATACTGGTATTTCAAAGAAAAAAGCTCCTCTTTTATTTAACCTTGCGGAGCTTCAGTCTGAGTGTTCCAAGAGATTCAAGATTTCTCCTGCACAGACTCTTGATATTATTCAGGAATTATACGAAAAGAAATATACTACATATCCTAGAACTGATGCCAGAGTACTTACTACAGCTGTAGCAAAGGAAATCAGAAAGAATCTATATGGCCTTCAGAATTATGGCCCTACAGCAAATTTTGTTAAAGACATTATAGGTAATCAAAAGTTTGTTGGTATAGAAAAGACTTCATATACTGATGACAGCAAGGTTACTGATCACTACGCTATTATACCTACTGGTCAGTGTAATGGCATTGATAAACTATCTCCACTTAGCCAGAGAGTATATGATTTGATAGTACGTCGTTTCTTATCTATCTTTTATCCTCCTGCAGAGTACAAGAACGTAAAGGTTACTGTTCAGGTGGGAGATGAAAAGTTCTTTGCCGGAGCAAAGGTACTTGTTAAACCTGGCTATTTAGAAATTACAGGTATTCCAAAGGCGAAGGATTCCGCAGATAATGATGGAGAGGATTCTGAGGAAAGTGAAGACAGCTTTTCTAAGGAAGATTTCGTTAAATTTGTAGAATCTGCAAATATCGGAGATGAAGTTTCTGTCAATGGTTTTGATCTAAAAGAAGGCAAAACTTCACCACCTAAGAGATATACTTCGGGTTCACTTATTCTTGCAATGGAAAATGCAGGAAAGCTTATAGAGGATGAAGAACTTAGAGAGCAGATAAAGACTACAGGTATTGGTACTTCAGCTACAAGAGGTGAAATCCTCGAAAAATTAGTACGTATTGGATACCTTAATCAAAATAATAAGACCCAGGTCATTACACCAGAAAAGCTTGGTGAAATGATTTACGAGGTTGTTCTTCTTACAACACCATCACTTTTAAAGCCAGAGCAGACAGCAAACTGGGAAAAGGGATTGGAAGGAATTATAAATGGTTCTGTTGAATTTACAGATTATCGCAGTCAGCTGGAAGATTATATTCGAAATGAAACAAAGAATATGATTGATCAGGATTTGACACAGAACATTGCCATGAACATTAATCAGTTTACTGGCAAGGATTCTAAGGGAGTGGCTACTAGAAAGCCTCTTGGAATCAAGTGTCCTAAATGTGGAGGAGAACTTACAACTACATCCTTCGGATATGGCTGTACAAACTACTTTAATGATAATATAAAATGTAAATTTAATTTAGGACAGGTTGCTGGAGTTGATGTTCCAGAAGAACAATTTAAGAAATTAGTCACTGAAGGTAAGACAGATTTAATAGAAGGCTTTAAGAGTAAATCAGGTAAGCCTTTTAAATCAGTCCTTAAAATGGAAAAGAACGAAGATGGAGAATTTGTTACTTCATTTGATTTTTCTGAGACACCTACAGAATTCATAGAAGGCTTAAAATGCCCTGCCTGCGGTGGAAGAATTTTCCAGACGGCTTATGGTTTTGCCTGTGAGCATAGATTCCAGGAGGAAAATCAATGTTATTTCTCAATCGGAGAGGTTGCAGGAAGAAAGCTTACTGTAGATGAGTTCAGTGCTCTTATTAAAGAAGGGGTTACTCCTGTACTTAGTGGTTTTAAATCAAAGACTAATCAAAAATTTGATGCAAAGCTTAGAATTAAAACTAACGAAGAAGGGAAAAAGGTAATTTCCTTCGATTTTGATGGAATTGAAGCTACCAAGCTAGAAGGCTGCAAGTGTCCAGACTGTGGCGGAGATATTGCTGTAAAAATGTCAGGCTATGGCTGTGTAAACTACAGCTCTTCAGATGAAAATTCCTGCAAATTCTACATTGGAAAGACTATTGCAGGAAAGAATATTAGCCCACAGGTTGCTACACAGCTTTTGACAGAAGGCAAAACAGATACTTTACGAGGCTTTAAAGGAAAATCTGGAAAGAAATTTGATGCGGTACTAATTCTTAAAAAGAATGAAGAGTCTGGTAGGACTGAGGTTGTGTTTGACTTTGATAATGCTGAGCCTAATTTTGTTCCTGATATTGTTTGTCCTGATTGTGGAAGCAAAATAGTAAAGACTAATTTTGGATTTGCATGTGAAAAGTATTTTGATAAAGAGAACAAATGTGATTTTGTAATTGGTGAAATTGCATCTAAAAAGCTTACAGATGCTGATGTTAAGGAGTTGCTTTCAACAGGAAGTACAAAGACAGTCAGAGGATTTAAGGGAAAGTCTGGTAAAAAGTTTGATGCCTGCCTTGTTTTAAAGAAGAATGAAGAATCAGGAAAGCACGAAATCACCTTTGACTTTGACAACGTGGAGGCAAAAGAAATAAAGGATGTTGCCTGCCCAATCTGTGGTGGTAAGATTGTGGTTACTCCATTTGGATATGGATGCAGCAATTACAATAAAGACGACCCAGATAATTCCTGCAAATTTAATATTGGCCAGGTGGCTGGAGTGAAGCTTAAGGAAGCTCAGGTTAAAGAACTTCTTTCTAATGGTATAACAGATACCATATCAGGCTTTAAATCCAAAAAGGGCACTAAATTTGATGCGAAGCTTACCCTTTCAAAAGATGAAAACGGCAAGGTAACTGGAATAGGATTTGTGTTTGAAGATGAAACAAAGGAGATGCCAGGATTAGCATGTCCTAAATGCGGTGGTCCAATTATAAAAAATCATTTTGGATATAAATGTAAGAATAATATTCAGGGAAACGTGGACAGCTGCAGCTTCTTTGTAGGTAAGGTAGCAGGTGTAGATATTCCAGAAGATCAGTTTACAAAATTAATCAAGGAAAAACGTACTGATGTTATTACTGGATTTTTGAGCAAAAAAGGTTTATTCTTTGATGCGAGATTAAAACTTAATGATGAGTTTAGAACAGAGTTTGATTTTGAGAACTTTAATGGTCAAAACTAATTAAGATAGGAGTTTACAATGGAACAAGCTAAAATTAAATCTATGTATAATTTAAATGAAACTATTGCTGCAGACTTATTCGAGGACAAGGATTATCCTTGGGAGGTTCTTCCAGAGATTTCTGATTTCATTAAGAAGTTAGGACCTACTCTTGATCCAGAGAAGTTTGAACAGCGTGGAGAGGATATCTGGGTTGCAAAGTCTGCAAAGGTTTTTGATTCAGCATATCTTAATGGACCACTTATTATTGATGAGGATGCTGAGGTTCGTCAGTGTGCTTTTGTTAGAGGTTCAGCAATTGTTGGTAAGAACTGCGTAGTAGGAAATTCTACAGAGCTTAAGAATGTTGTTCTTTTCAATAATGTTCAGGTTCCTCACTACAATTACGTAGGTGATTCAATATTAGGCTACAAATCTCACATGGGAGCTGGCTCTATTACTTCAAATGTTAAGTCTGATAAGACATTAGTTGTAGTAAAGGCTCGTGATGGAGAGCAGATTGAGACTGGTCTTAAGAAATTTGGAGCTATGCTTGGAGACAATGTAGAGGTTGGTTGCAATTCTGTACTTAACCCTGGCACAGTTGTTTGTCCTCGTTCTAATATTTATCCTCTTTCACCAGTTCGTGGAGTCATCGAATCTGACAGTATTTTTAAGTCACAGGATAATATTGTAAAAAAGAATTAAACTAAATCAATATTAATATATTAATACGCCTGCTCAGGTGATTGAATCCTTCCACTAATAAATTAGGAGAAGGATACCAATCTCTTGGACAGGCTTTTTTAATATTTAATAAACAAAATAAACATATTATTGTTATAAGATATTTATGTACTGTGTACTCTAGGTTTTTGCGGGGGTGTGGTTTTGAGCTTTCACTATACTAAAAGAAACTATAGCAAATATTATCTTATTATCTTTAGTGTTGCAGGTATATTATTGAATGTCTGCTTAAATTATCTTGCTTTAAAAATGGATCTTCCTATGTACTTAGATATTGTAGGAACCATTTTTGTCACATTTCTTGGAGGCGTTTTGCCTGGCATTATTGTTAGTTTAATAACAAGCATGCTTTTAAATATTTTTTCTCCTGGATATCTATATTATTCTTTAATTACAGTCATTATCGCTATTTTAGCAGGCTGGTTTTTCCGTTACTCAAAGTCTTCAAAAATTCTAAAATTTCTATATTCTGTTCTAACGGCAGCACTGGTATGTTCTGTTTTCGGAGTTTTTATTCAGAACTACATTTCTGGCCTTCCTTTTGAAGAATATGTTGAAGAAATATTCCAGTATGTAAATGTGAAAAATGAATTTAGCTATATGCTTGTTGTTATTTTTGCTGTTTTTTTACTAAATATCGTTGATAAAGGTATTGCTATTGGATTGGCTACCTTATTTTTCCATCTTATTCCAGAAAGAACGAGAGACTATATTGCAAATTATGGATGGAAACAAAAACCATTAACATTACAGGAAATCAGAGAAGCCAGAAATATAAGTACCAATAAAGCTATTCATAAAAAAATAAGTGTTATGCTTTCTACAACAATTTGTTTACTAAGCGTTATTATGATTTGGATTAGTATTACTTTCTATTATGAAGATTGTAAAGAAGAGTATTCAGATGAGGCTTTTGCAATAGTAGAAAACGCTGCATCAATCTTAGATGGTGATGAAATATATGAATATGTAAAGTGGGGTGACAAAGCCAAAGGGTATCATGATGTAGAAAATCAAATGAAAATGCTGTTAAACAACACACAGGGTGTTGTAAAACTTTCATTTTTTATTCCTGAACAGAATGGTTTTTTATACCTATTTCAGGTAGGAAAAGAAGGGGTTACTCTTTCAGATAATGGAATAATCATTCCTTATTATGATGAGTTTTCTAAGTACAATGATTATTTTAAAAATAAAGAAGTAATCCATGAGATTATGTTTAATAGTGATAAATCCGTTATGTTTGCTTCTTACCCTGTAAGAAATTCCAATGGGGAAATAGTTTGTTATGCTATTTCTGACGTGTATATGTCATTTCTTTCCGAATATGCCAGGGATTATTTGATGAAAATTTTCCTATGTTTTTCCGGATTTGTTGTTATGATTATGATTTTTGCTTTTACTCTGGCAGGATATGAGCTTGTTATTCCTATTAATTGTATTACAAATGCTGCATGTGAGTTCCTGGATAGCCATGGTGATCAAAATGCATTAGATGAAAATGTTCGAAAGACACGTTCAATAGGCATTTGCACAGGGGATGAGGTAGAACAGCTTTATAGAACTATATGTCAAATGGAATCAGAAATGGCTGAATATGTTAGAGATTTACGGCATTTTGCGAATACAACAAGAAAAACTCAGACGGGGCTTATTATTACTTTGGCAGGTATTGTTGAGAGTAGAGACATCAATTCTACTTCTCATGTTCATAATACAGCAGCATATGTTCGAATTATATTAAATGGTTTAAAGAAAAAGGGCTATTATTCTGAAAAGCTTTCTGATGAGTATATGGAGGAGGTTGAAATGTCTGCGCCTCTTCATGATATAGGAAAGATTCAGATTTCAGATTCTATTATAAATAAGCGAGATGAACTTACTAATGAGGAAGAGGAGATATACAAATTACATACGGTTTACGGAAGACGTATTATGGAAAAGGCTATAACAATAGTAAATGATGATACGTATCTGAAAGAAGCCAGAAATATGGCAGCTTATCACCATGAAAGATGGGATGGAAAGGGCTTTCCTGAGGGACTTCACGGAGAAGTTATACCACTGTCAGCAAGAGTTATGGGACTGGCTAATGAGCTTGATGAATTAATCTCACCTAGAGGCTTTAAAATCTCCTGCACATTGGATGAAGCTATAGAGATTATTAAATCTGAGTCGGGAAAAAAGTTTGATCCTAAATGTGTTGATGCATTATTGGAATGTATCAGTGATGTTAAAACAGTTATAAACAACAGTAATTTTAGAAGATATTGATGGGGGCAATTTATAGTATGAGTCGAAGAATAAAAGTATTGCCATTATTAATATTGATTTTTGCTTTGATGGTTTCTTTCGAAAATAAACCTTATGTCTATGGAAAAGATACTGAGATAAAGCAGGAGAAAACGGAGAAAAAAGGCGGCGGTGGATATGCTGCCTCTAATCAGCTCAACGGTTTTGGATATACGGCAAAAGTATATGATTCTACAAATGGTCTACCTACTTCAGATGCTAATTATATTTTGTGTTCTGATTCTGGTTATATTTGGATAGGAGGATATAGTGGAATAATAAGATATGACGGAGCTGATTTTGAAAGGCTCGATTCATACGATGGACTTACTAATAGTAGAACCCTGTATCAGGACAGAAATGGCCGTATGTGGGTGGGTACAAATGATAATGGCTTGGTTATTCTTGATGAACAGAGGAATAGAAGACATATTACAGATGAAGACGGCCTGCCTTCCCGATGCATTATGTCCATAATTGAGGATGGTAGAGAAAACTTTATTATTGGAACCTCAAAAGGTATTGCTGTTATCGATAAAGATGACAATATTAAATATATTGATGACAGTAGATTAGATTCTGGAAGGATAGTCAGACTTACACGAGATTATTATGGCGATATATATGGATATTGCGATAATGGTAATATATTCAAACTTATAGATGGAAAAGTAGAACGAATTCTTAGAGCTTCAGATTTAGATTTGGATTTTATTACCACAATTATTGCTGATCCTAATGATGTTGGAAAGGTATATATAGGTACAGAATCGGGATTAATCTACTACGGAAATTTTGGTGATTCCTATTCGGATTTACGAAAAATTAATGCCAAGCCACTAGATTACATTTATTGGGTTAGTATTGATTGCGACAGGGTATGGGCAGCATCACACACTTCTATTGGTTATATAGATGAACATAAAAATTTCAAGGAAATAAAAGATCTTCCGCTGAATACGGATATAGAAATGCTCACGTCTGATTACCAGGGGAATCTTTGGATTGCTTCATCTACAGCAGGTGTTATGAAAATAGTTACCTGCAATTTTACCAGCGTTACCAGTCGTTATGATTTTAATAATCTTGTGGTTTACGCAAATTATATAAATAAAGGTTACCTTTATATGGGAACAGAGGAAGGCCTTTATATATTAGATATTTATGGAAATCAAGTTACAAATAAACTAACAGAGTATATAGGAAAATCTTGTGTTCGGCATATAATGAGTGATTCACAGGATAATTTATGGTTATGCGTATACAACAATGGATTAGGCCTTGTATGTCAGAAAAAAAGTGGTGAAATTATAAACTTTACTACGAAAGAGGGATTACCTAGTGTGCAGGCTCGCTGCTCATTAGAGTTATCCGATGGCACAATAGTAGTTGGTGGTAATAAAGGAATAAGTTATATTAAGGATTTTAAAGTCCAATCGAAGAAGAATATTGAAAGCTTAAGAATAGATGACAGTATTTTGTCTCTTTATGAAAAAGATAAAGATTTATATATAGGCACAAATGGAAACGGAATATATATTTTGAACGAAAGAGGTCTAAGACATTATAGTATCAACAATGGTTTGACCTCTGATATTGTTATGCGAATTATCTGGGACAAAACAAGGGAAGTATTTTGGGTAATTACTTCAAACTCCATACAATATATTAAAAATGACATTATTGTTAATGTAACATCTTTCCCTTACAACAATTGTTATGATGTATATTTTAAAGAAAATGGTAAGGATTTATGGGTTCTTGCTTCTGATGGTATTTATTGCGTAAATGCTCAGAGCATGATTGATGATAATGTTAATGAATATAAACATTATAATCTTTTGAATGGCTTGCCAAGTATTCCTACGGGAAATAGTTACAGTTCTTTAGATGAGAATTCAAATTTATATGTATCAAGTCGTAAGGGTGTTTGTAAATTTAACATAGAAAAGTTTGTGGAAGAATATGTTGATTTAAATTTTGAATTACGTTCGGTTATATGTGACGGCAAATTCATTTATCCCGATAAAAATGGAAAATATATCATTCCAGCAGGGGCTAATCGAATTACTTTTGTTCCAGCTATTTTGGATTATTCTGAAACTAATCCTAAGATACATATATGTCTAGAGGGAGTGAAGGATCAGGGGGCAACTGAGCTTCTTAATAAACTTAGACCGTTGGAATTTACCGGTCTTAGATATGGAACATACAATCTACATCTTCAAATGCTGAATCAAAGTGGAAACGAAATTCTTCGGGAAAAAAAGTTTCTCATTGAAAAGAAACCATTACTTTATGAAATGGCTTTTGTTCAGGCTGTTATTTTATTATTGTTCCTAATTATAGGTGGTGTTTTGGCATGGAGAATATTGTATAAAACAACTATAAGTAAACAGTATGAAAAATTACAGGAAACCACTGATGAACTGGCAAGAGCAAATAGCGTAAAAGAACGATTCCTTGCTAATATTTCAAATTTCCTTAGGACCCCATTGATTACGATTATGGGTGCCGATGAAATGATTCTTAGAAGAGATCCTACAGTTTCTTCTAATGAATATTTCTTCTCAGTTATTAATGATGCTATGGAAATAAAAAATGAATCTGAAAATCTATTGGAGTTAATTGATTCGTTAATATATATATCCAATATAGAATCAGGAAAGGCTACAGTTAGTGAAAAGGAATACGATACTGTGGAGGCTATGCAAAGCGCAATATCAATAACGAGACATCTTTGCAATGAAAAAGGCCTATCTTTTGAGTTCGAAGTGGATGAAAAGATGCCAGTCCGCCTTTTTGGAGATGTTGATAAATTAAGCCAGATTATTTGGACATTGATTAATAATGGGGTTAAGTATACTTCTGATGGCGGTGTGACTATACGGGCAACAGTTGATTCAATAGAGAATAATTATTGTGATTTGAACATTTCTGTAAAGGATACAGGACCAGGAATTAGTGATGAATTCAAGGATGTTATATTTAACTCCTTTGAAACTATTGGATATATGACGGTAGGTCTTCCTTATGAATTTGGATTGGGACTTACTTTATCTAGAATGTTCGCTAATCTAATGAATGGAACAATCGAGGTTTCCAGTGAAGAGGGGCAGGGGGCAACCTTCACTTTTAAGGTTAGACAAAAAATAGTTAATTCAACACCAGTTAGTGTATTTAAGGAAAAAGAGGACAGGGTAACCCAGGGACTTTATATTCCTAGTTTTGTTGCTCCAGAGGCGGAAGTTCTTGTTGTAGATAACAATATGAAAAGCTTGAATATTGTCAAGAACATTCTGAAAGAAACAAAGATGTTTGTAGGAACAGCCATAACAGGTGAAGAATGCCTTGAGAAAATAAAATTTGGAAGCTATAACCTTGTATTGATGGATTATCATATGCCTGACATAACTGCTTCAGAACTTTTAATTCGTGTACGTGATATTGTTCCCGATATTCCTGTTTATGCTATTTCTTCCATACCAATGGAGGATGAAGAATTCTATCAGTCTAAAGGTTTTAATGGTGTATTGTTAAAACCTGTTGATAGCAAATTGTTGGAAAAAACAATTTTAAAGCACATTCCTACAAAAATTTACATGAAGCTATCTGATACGGAAGGTTATGAAGAGGATTCTGAACTTCCAAAAGATAAAGAATGGCTTTATAACATTAAGGAACTTAATGTACGAGATGGAATTAGAGATAATGGTGGGGCTGGTCAATATCTGGCATCATTGCTTGCATTTATGGATGCCATAAATAAATATGTTAACGGTATTGATGATGCATATAAGAATTTAGATATCAAGTTATACACTATTAAAATGCATAGTTTAAGAACCTCCTGTTCAATTGTAGGCGCTAATGATTTGGTGGCAGTTGCAGAGTCTTTGGAGGCTGCAGGAAATCGTAATGATTTAGATTATATAGCAGATAATACAGACAGTTTCCTATCTGAATGTAGAAGTCTATATACCAAGCTTACAAAATTACACTCATTGTAGAGAGGATGAAAGAAGGATGTTAGAATTTTTTATCAAACATCAATTGGATCTGATGCTGGCTCTAAGCAGTATATGCGGAACAATAGCAATTTTTGTTGTTGTAGCTAGAGCTTTGCCATTAAGCAGAAGAATTGTGCTGCTGTTTCTGGAATTAAGCGCAATGACTTTGCTTTATTCTGATAGACTTTCATACTTCTACAATGGTGATATATCCCAATTAGGTTTTTTCATGCATCGTCTTTCTATTTTCATGGATTACCTATTTACTGATGTTATTGTATTGGCATTCAATCTATATCTTATTGATTTATATAAGAATGAAGGAAAGATGAAGAAGACTCCGCTACGACTGGATTTTTGCACGATATTTATGATTATTGGAATTATACTTTGTATTTTCTGTGGCTTATCAGGAATATATTATACATTTGATTCAAATAATATTTACAGCAGAGGACCGGGATATATTATAAGTTATATTTTCCCATTCTTCGTGCCTTTGATTCAATTGACTGCAATTATAAAATATAAAAGATATTTAGATTGGATAATTAATCTTTCAAATACGCTTTTTATTGTTGTTCCTTTAATCTGCTCAATTGCTCAATTATTTATAGCGGGAACATCAATGACCAATATAGGAATTATTATTACTTGCATATTTATTTACATAGTAGCTTTATTTAAGCTTAATCGAGAAATGGAGGAGGGCAAGCGTAGCGAGATTGACTTTTTGAAAAAAGAGCAGGAGAGTATGCAACGTCTTTTCTATCAGACATCATCTGCTTTCATGGGGGCTATTGAGGCTAAGGATGTATATACATTAGGTCATTCGGATCGTGTTGCAAATTATGCAAAAGCTATTGCTAAAACCTGCGGTAAAAGTGACAAAGAATGTGATGAAATATATTATGCTGCACTGTTACATGATATTGGAAAGGTTGGACTTCCAGAATCCATTGTTAGTAAGGGCAAGGATTTAAATGATGAAGAATTAAAAATCTATCGAAGAAAGACGGTTATTGGTGCAGATATTCTTTCTAATATTACTGAATATCCTTTCTTAAAGGATGGAGCACATTATCATCATGAAAGATATGATGGAAGTGGGTATCCTGACCATTTAAAAGGTGATGAGATTCCAGAGATAGCCAGAATAATTGCTGTTGCAGATTATTATGACAATATGACTTCAAGAAAAAGTGACAGGGATGCGTATCCTCAAGTGATTGTTAGAGAAGAATTTCTAAAAAAATCAGGAACAACATTTGATCCACGTTTTGCAGCTATTATGATTAGTCTTATTGACAGCGATAAGGACTATAAGTTACGTGAAAATGTGGAAGATATAGATAATAAGCCTGATGAATACTTCTCTGTTAATGAATATAGAAGTAATGTTACAAAGGGAATTCTTATTGATGATAAGTTTACAAAAATCGGTTTTGAATGGAGCCTTAATAGCGATTCGCCAACGGGATTTTCGGCACCATCAATTATTGTTTTTGATGCTTACGATGGAAGAATCCATTCTGATGAGAAGAGTATAAGCGCGTTTGGGTATTTAGAATTTGGGGAGATTTGGTTTAATGGGCACTATAATTCCACTAAGGCTAAGAACATGGAAGTTACAATTTCTCAAAAAGGTGGAAGCATTTCGGAGTTTTACGGTGCTGCCTATGAGATGACTGCAGCTAAATGTGGGGATCATCTAAAGATAAGCATATCAAGTGATTCTGAAGTTATAGATGTTATTATGGCTTTACCTGAGAATTCAAAGTACGCCTATATAGGCATCACAGGTGAATATTGTAATATTAGTAACATAAATATAGAACGTACAGAAGAGATATTTACAGATGATCAGTTCACACGAATTGCTCCAGCCAACAATTACATTAACAGACTTGAAGGAGATTTACCTAATCTTCAGATTGATCGTTTCCGTTCGGCATCGTCTGTTGGTACTCTTATAACGGATGGATTGAATTGTGAATTCCATACAATGAGCCTTCCAATGGCAAATTTCATTTGGAATTGCCCTTTTATAGTCGTGTACTCTTCAGATGATGGCAAGGTTGATGGGGAAAATTATTTGGAATATGCTCTTATTCAAATGAATGGTGAACTAAAGAGTGATTCAACACTTGCTACCAATGATCCTACAGTTAAAAAAACTAGGGAATTTAAGAATTGGGATACTTGGAAAGAGAAAAATAAAAAGGGAATGGAATGCCATATTTCATTTAGAATATCTGGCGACACTCTGGAGATGGCCATTGAAAATTCTGATTTTAAAATCAAGAATAAAACTATGTTTCTTCTTATGCCAGAAAAACTATATTTTTCTATTACAGGTGACCAATGTGCCATTACGGACATTAGAATTTATGAATAGAATGATGAGTTAGGTTCTATGCATAACTCTTAGTCAAATTTTTAACAAAAAGTTCAAAAGAATACTTTACTAAATAAACAAAAAATGAGAAAATATTCTCGATAGCGCGCTTATGTTTATAAGCACGTTTTAAATTATGTCATTAATGTAAGTAGCAATTACATTTTAATGGTCATTAATCGAACGAAGAAAGGAGTTCTACAATGATTTACACAAAAGAAGTAGAAAACATGTGTCCTGTAGCTAAGGGCGCAAAGCATGAACCAGCTCCTATCCCTGAAGAGGGAAAATGGGTACACGCTAAGCAGATTTCTGATATTAGCGGTTTCACACACGGTGTAGGCTGGTGTGCTCCACAGCAGGGTGCCTGCAAATTATCTTTAAATGTTAAGAATGGTGTTATTGAGGAAGCTCTTGTTGAGACAATTGGTTGCTCAGGTATGACACATTCAGCTGCTATGGCAGCAGAGATCCTTCAGGGAAAGACAATCCTTGAGGCTCTTAATACAGACCTTGTTTGTGATGCTATCAATACAGCTATGAGAGAGCTTTTCCTTCAGATCGTTTACGGACGTACACAGTCTGCATTCTCTGATGACGGACTTGCAGTTGGTGCTGGTCTTGAGGATCTTGGAAAGGGTCTTCGTTCACAGGTTGGTACAATGTACGCAACAAAGGAAAAGGGTGTTCGTTACCTTGAGATGGCTGAAGGCTATGTAACAGGTATCGCACTTGATGCTGATAACGAAGTTATCGGTTACCAGTTTGTTTCTCTTGGAAAGATGACAGACTTCATTAAGAAGGGTGATGATCCTAACACAGCATGGGAGAAGGCAAAGGGCCAGTACGGTCGTGTTGACGATGCTGTTAAGATTATCGATCCACGTCAGGAATAATTATAGAAAGGAGAAACAATAATGTCTTTATTTGAATCATATGAGAGAAGAATTGATCAGATCAATGCTGTTCTTAATAAGTATGGTATCAGCTCAATCGAAGAAGCTGAGAAGATTACAAAGGACGCTGGTCTTGATGTATACGAGCAGGTTAAGAAGATTCAGCCTATCTGCTTCGAGAACGCTTGCTGGGCTTACACTGTAGGTGCTGCAATCGCAATTAAGAAGGATTGCCGTAAGGCTGCTGATGCAGCTGCTGCAATCGGAGAGGGTCTTCAGGCTTTCTGTATCCCTGGTTCTGTAGCTGATCACCGTAAGGTAGGTCTTGGCCATGGTAACCTTGGTAAGATGCTCCTTGAGGAGGAGACAGAGTGCTTCTGCTTCCTCGCAGGTCACGAGTCATTCGCTGCAGCTGAGGGTGCTATCGGTATCGCTGAGAAGGCTAACAAGGTTCGTCAGAAGCCTCTTCGTGTTATCCTTAACGGTCTTGGTAAGGACGCTGCACAGATTATCTCACGTATCAACGGTTTCACATTTGTTGAGACAAAGTACGATTATAAGGAAGCAAAGCTTAACATCGTTTCTGAGAAGGCATACTCAAATGGTCTTCGTGCAACAGTTAAGTGCTACGGCGCTGATGATGTTCAGGAAGGTGTTGCTATCATGCACCACGAGAACGTTGGTGTTTCTATCACAGGTAACTCTACAAACCCTACACGTTTCCAGCATCCAGTAGCTGGTACATACAAGAAGGAGTGCGTAGACCTTGGTAAGAAGTACTTCTCAGTTGCTTCAGGTGGTGGTACAGGACGTACACTTCACCCAGATAACATGGCAGCAGGTCCTGCTTCATATGGTATGACAGATACTCTTGGACGTATGCACTCAGATGCTCAGTTCGCTGGTTCATCTTCAGTTCCTGCACACGTTGAGATGATGGGTCTTATCGGTATGGGTAACAACCCAATGGTTGGTGCTACAGTTGCAGTTGCAGTTTCAGTTGAGGAAGCTGCTACAGCTGGTAAGTTCTAATTATACTTAAATTATTAAAGAGCTCTCAGGCTTCCTGAGGGCTCTTTTTTATTGCCCTTGTTGACAATTCTGTAACATTTATATGCTATTGTATTGTTATCAATTGATTTATGCATGTAGGAGGTTTTTCTATGAGCAAAAGGTTTTTTAGTTTTTTTGTTTCTCTATTGTTAATCACAGCTCTTTTCGCAGGATGTGGTTCCAAGGAGGAGACTGCAGCAACAGCCGAAGCTCCTGAGGAAGAGACTGGATTGCCATCGGGTGATGTTTCTCTAAGAGTTTGGGGAGCCGATGAAGATGAAGAGCTGGTTAATCAAATAATTAGTGGCTTCATTAAAGAATATGGTAGTATGGCAAATTTCAATATTACCTTTGAGGCTCATAGTGAATCCAGTGCTAAGGATGAAATACTTGGAGATGTGTTAAATGCTCCAGATGTATTCACTTTTGCTGATGATCAGCTCATGGCTTTAGTTGCTTCTGGTGTCCTTAAAAAAGTTGAAAATGACAGTGAGATTTCAGGTAGAAATTTAGCAGCTGCAAGTGACGCTGCTTCCGTAAATGGAACATTATATGCTTATCCTCTTACTGCAGATAATGGATATTTCCTTTTTTATAATAAAGCTGTTATAAGTGATGAAGCAGTTCAGTCTATGGATAGTCTTTTGGCAGCTGCAGGTGCGGCAGGACAAAAGGTATTTATGGAGATGAATTCTGGTTGGTACATGTATGCGTTTTTTGGAAACACAGACATGGAGATTGGTCTTAATGATGACGGAATTTCTACCTACTGCAATTGGAATGCAAAATACACAAATATAACTGGTCGAGATGTTGCAGAGGCTATGGCTGCAATTGGTAGAAATCCAGCATTTACATGTGAGAGTAATGATGGATTTGTAGGTGGGGCAGCTGATGGCACCTTTGCAGCTGGTGTTAGTGGTATTTGGGATGAAAATGGAATAAAGGAAGCTTGGGGTGATAATTATGCAGCATGTAAGCTTCCTACATATACAGTAGCAGGACAGCAGGTTCAGATGTCCAGCTATGCAGGATATAAGCTTGTAGGCGTTAATTCTTATTCTAAAAATCAGGCTTGGGCAGCGAAATTTGCAGATTGGATGACTAATGAGCAAAATCAAACTTTAAGATTTGAAATGAGAGGTCAGGGACCATCTAATACAAATGCGTCAGGCTCAGGTGCTGTTGCAGAATCTAAAGCTATTCAGGCATTACAACAGCAGGCAGAATATTCAAGCTTGCAGAGAGTTGGCGGAACCTATTGGGATCCGGCAGCTAACTTTGGAACGCTTATGAGCCAGGGTAATCCTTCGGGTAAAGATGTTCAGGTTCTTTTAAATGAAATGGTAACAGAAATTACTGGAGAGGAATCTACTGGTGACCTGGTAACAGAAGAAGGTGAAGCTGCTCCAGAAGAAAATAAAGAAGAAGCAACTGAAGATGTTGTAGAAGAAGCTACAGAAGAGACAACAGAAGAAACAACAGAGGAAATTATAGAAGAAACTACAACAGAAAATTCAGAGGAAAATAAGCAATAGGAGGACTCTAGGATGAATAAGAAAACAAGTATCAGATTATATATTTTAATCCCAGTCCTTTTATTGGGAATATTATCAATTTTTTCTAATGTAATGGCTCTGTTTAATTTAAGCAAGGTAAATCATACAGCAACAAAGATTGCGGATGAATATATGGTGGCAATAACAGAGCTTGATACAATTGGCCAGACAGCTAAGGATATTCATTCTCTTGCATTATCACACATTGTTGCAACAGATTTTGAGACTATGACGTCTGTGGTATTGAAAATAGAAGAAGAGGAAGCGGTTTTGGACAGCGTCATGAGTGAGTATGGAAATCAATTTGCTAATGAAGATGCAAATTTTGAGACTATGAAAGCTGATTTTCAAAGCTTCAAGGATTCTATTATGATTCTTCTTGCTCAGAGTGCTAATCAAAGAACTAAGGATGCCTATGCCACAGCTAATGGTCAGGTAGCTGAGAATGCTCAGAAGCTTAATCAGGATATAGATAATGTTATAGCTGCGATTCATACCCAGTCTGATGCACAAAGACAGGCTTTATCTACAGCAAATATGGTTGCAAGCTTTGCGAGTTTAATAATTGTAATTATTAGTTTGATAGCAGTAATTGCCGCTGTTATTGTTGTAGCAAGAAAAATTTTAAAGCCTGTTACTAAGGCAGAATCTGAACTTCATGAAATTATTGAAGGAATAAATAATAGAGAAGGCGATTTGACCAGAAGATTGACTATCGAGTCTCACGATGAAATAGGAATGCTTAGTCAGGGAATAAATGACTTTATAGAACGTCTTCAAAGTATATTTATGATGATAACTGATAACTCGACAGCCATGGATAAGGTTGTTAACGATGTTTTGGGAAGCGTTAAAACATCCAATGACAGTGCTTCGGATTTGTCGGCGTTAACTGAAGAGCTTTCTGCTACAATGCAGGAGGTTGCAAACAGTGCGGGCGCTATTAATAATAACACTGAACAGGTAAGAATTGAAGTTGATGAGATGGCTGACAAGAGCCGCGAAATCAACGAATATTCAAAGACAATGAAGGAACATGCTGATGTTATGGAGCAGAATGCAAGAGAAAATATGGATGAGACTAATAAAAAGGTTGATGATATCCTTGCAGCTCTTAATCAGGCAATAACTGATAGCCAGAGTGTTGATCAGGTTAATTCCCTCACTGATGATATTATGAGTATCGCAAGCCAAACAAATCTGCTTTCACTAAATGCTTCAATAGAGGCTGCAAGAGCAGGAGAAGCAGGAAAAGGTTTTGCAGTTGTTGCTGATGAAATTGGAGGTCTTGCTGAAAATAGCCGTCAAACAGCAGCGAATATTCAGGAGATTAACTCTGTAGTAGTTAATGCGGTTCATAATCTTGCTGATAATGCTAATGAATTAGTAGATTATATGCAAAATTCTATTCTTCCTGAATTTGAACGATTTGTAGAAGACGGCGAAAAATATAAGGATAATGCTAATTATATAGAATCTGTAATGGCAGATTTTACAAATAAGACGGAAGGATTTAAAGATACCTTCACAGAAATTGCTGAGTCAATAAGTAGCATTACTTCTGCTATTGAAGATGGTGTAAGAGGTGTATCTTCAGCTGCTGAAAGTACGCAGAATCTTGTATATGATATGGATAATATTACAAAGCGTATGGATGAAAATATGAGAATAGCTGAAGAACTTGAAGAAAAAACGGCTATATTTAAAAAAATATAATATTAGTTAATGGAGCTCTTAGTTTGCTAAGGGCTCTTTTAGTTCTTAAAATGAGATTAATCAAATGTTTTATCTCATAAAAATCCTTAGAATTTGTACATTCTTTAAACATTATATGTATTTTTTGTGACACCTCTTAACCAATTGAAAAGTATGGGTATATAATTTCTTTAAACGGAATTATTGGGCATTAATTTAAATGGGGGTGCACAATGGCAAAAAATAAAGGCATTTTTTTCCAATCAATTACTTTTCAAAACATAATTTTAAATGTTGTTATACTTGTGGCATTTATAATTTATGCACTGATTTCCAAATCAGCTATGCAAAGCGTAAAGTCACTGGCTCAAGTAGCAAGTGAAAATGAACTTATTTGCGCACAGGAATCGGCCGCATTACGTCAAGATGTAGTTCGTATTTCAGCTGAAATTAATCGTACATTAGGACAATTTGAGGCAGGCAAGGAAATGCCAGCTGATGAATTTGCGGATATGGAAGGTTATATGAATGATATTGGCTCTCATCTTGATTATATGGATTCTAGTATACTGGTTGGAAACCTACCAGATGGGCAGGAGAGAGTTGATAATCTCAGAGCTAGCGCAGAGGCATTTGTTGCTGCAGCTGGTGCTATGGAAAACTTTATCATATCAGGTGATTTTACGGGAGCAATTGGCTGTGTATCTGGTGATTACGGAGCAAACCTTGTTGCAACAAATGATGCTTTAGATGCTATTGATGAGGGAATTAATTCTCTAAGCGTGGGCTTTAGCGCTTATTTGGATGGTTACATTGCTCAGGTTTCTGTAAAGGGATATATAGTCATGGCATTGGTTGTTGTCTTGATTATACTTAGCTTTGTACTTTCATTTTTTAGAATTAATAAGACTATACTTGGTATTTCAAATGAATTACAAGCTATCATTAATAATATCAATAAGGGCAAGGGCGATTTAACTGCCCGAATAAACACAAAAACAAAAACAGAACTTGCACTTATATCTGATTGTATCAATCAGTTTTTAGGAACATTGCAGGGTGTTATTAAGGATGTTAAGGATGGTGCAACAGTACTTAGCTCATCTGCAGACAGCATGGTTGTTAAAATCCAGAGTGCTTCTGATAATGTAACAAATACATCTGCTGCTATGGAAGAGCTTGCAGCATCAATGCAAAATGTATCGGCTACTACATCAGAGCTAAATGATAAGGTTCTTGAGGTTAGAGATGCTTCTGACGCTATTGATACTGAGGCAAAGGCAGGGGCTGATAAGGCCAACGAGATTAAAGAGGCAGCTAACGCAATCAAGAGAGAGGCTACAGAGAAGAAGGACAACACTGGAGCTAAGATGGAAGAGCTTTCTAAAGTCCTTGAAGCTTCTGTTAAGGAGTCAGAACAGGTTAACCAGATTAGTGATTTGACTAATGAGATTTTAGATATTGCTAGTCAGACAAACTTACTTGCATTAAATGCTTCTATTGAAGCAGCTCGTGCTGGTGAAGCTGGAAAGGGCTTTGCTGTTGTTGCGGATGAAATCAGTAAGCTTGCAGCAAATTCTAGAGATACAGCTGGTAATATTCAGGAGATTTCTGGTAAGGTTACAGCTGCTGTTAAGACACTTTCAGATAATGCTATTCAGGTTATTGAATTTATCAATGAAAATGTACTTGCTGATTATGATGCCTTTGTAGAAACTGGTTCTAAATATGAAGATACAGCTTCTATGATTGAGGATATGCTTGCTACTTTTACTGAAAAAGCTGACAATCTAAATGCTGTGATGAATGAGATGGCTGGACAGATTGAAACTATTTCTCGTTCGGTTGAAGAAAGCTCTAGTGCTATTGGTATGTCAGCAGCCTCAGCAACAGAAATCGTTGGTGAAATCCAGGGCATTAATGAAGCGATGGATCAGAATAATGATGTAACCAAGCAATTGAATGCTAGCACTCAGAAGTTTGAGATAGTATAATCCCTTTAGAACTTAATAATATTATTGTTGACAGTGCCTCCTGGTATGTTTATACTAGGAGGTACTTTAATACTTTTAAGCACTAAAGCAACCGGAGGACCACATAAATGAAAAAAGAAATATCTAAGCTTTTAGAGGTAAGAGAGAGCGTCAGAGTTGTTGATGCAACTTTACGTGATGGAGGTCTTGTAAATGATTTTTATTTTACAGATGAATTTGCAAAGGCTCTTTATCTTACAAATGTAAAGGCTGGAGTTGACTATATGGAAATGGGCTACAGAGCCGATAAAGAGCAGTTTGATGAGGATAAATTTGGTCCTTGGAAGTTTTCATCTGATGATTATATTAGAAAAATCGTTGGTGATAACGATACAGATTTAAAGCTTGCTATTATGGCTGATGTAGGAAGATGTAATTACAAGGAAGATATTCGTCCAAAGGCTGAAAGTCCTGTGGATTTAATTAGAGTTGCTACATATCTTCATCAGCTTCCAGGAGCTGTTCAAATGATAGAGGACGCATATAATAAGGGCTACGAGACTACCTGTAATATTATGGCTATTTCTACAGCTTCTATGGAAGATATCAAATCAGCCCTTGATATTGTTTGTCAGACACCAATTTCATGTATTTATATAGTAGATAGTTATGGTTCACTTTATCCAGAACAGACAGAGCGTATAGCTGATATGTACTACGAAATCGCATCAAAATATGGTAAGCGTGTGGGAATGCATGCTCATGATAATCAAAAGCTTGCATTCGCTAATACCATAGAGGCAGTTGGAGATAATGTTGATTATCTTGATGCTACATATTGCAGCATGGGACGTGGTGCAGGAAACTGTGCAATGGAGCTTCTTTTAGGATTTTTAAAGAATCCTAAGTATAAAGAAAGATATGCCATCAAGTTTGTAGAGGACTTTATGCTTCCTCTAAAAGAGCAGGGAGTTGTATGGGGCTACGATATGCAGTACCTTACAACTGGTCTTTTGAATCAACATCCAAGGACTGCTATAGAGTTTACTAAGCAGGGCAGAAAGGATTACTTTGCTTTCTACCAGGAGATGCTGAATTTAGATTAATAATTTATAGTGCGCTTAATAGCTTTTTTGCTATTTCAGTCCAGGTGTGGTTTTTTGATGCTACTTCAAAACCGGCCTGGGCTATTTTTTTGAGCTTATCCAGGTCTTTTAAATTCTCGTCTACTATAAATGTAGATTCATCTATATCTTTCAGGTCGTAGAACAGTATATTGTCCCCATGTTTATATTCATTTCTAAGCAAAGTGGTAGGGTCGGTGAGAGTGACGGCGCCATTTAGCTGGGAAGAGAAGACTCTGTCGTGGCTTCCGGCTTTGAAATTTGGCATGATATTTACAGAGATTTTTGCTTTCGTAAATACGGTAAATGTGAGATTGAAAGGAATCTCTCTGTGAATGGTGGCATGCTTAAGTGGAAGCTCCTCCCAAAGGGCTCCAAAAAGGTGCAGTTCATGTTCACATTTATCCAGGGCTTCTACAAGTTTCTTTCTATTTAGACAACGAACATAGGCGTCAGCTAAATAGAAGGTTTGAGTATGCAGAGGCTTATCGAGATTTATATAATCATAGATTTCCGTTTCAGATAGCGTATCAACGGCCTCTTCTATAGTAAGGTCGCTGTCAGATTTAAGCATTTCTATCAGCTCATAGACTGTCTTAGCAACAGGCACTGGCATTTTATTAATAGCAGTTTCAAGTCTTTCTGGAGCAGTATATGTTCCAGAAAACAGAATATCGTATTTACGGTTATTAAATTCATCCCAGTCTATTTTTTCTTTGCCAAAGGCAAGTTCGCCTGTCATAGGGGTGACTGTAACGGATTTAATGTGAGGATAATATTTCTCGATATATTTTTTGTGATTATCATCAAGACATACTACATGAAAATTTTTAAGCTTATGCTTTAGGGAATCATGATGATATAAAGGATGATCCAAAATGAAATCAAAAAATGGGGCATCTACATGATCTAAGAAATAAGAATCATCATCCATCAGAGCTCTTGGTAAATCAGAATTAAAATCAATCATTGCGTCAAAATGCTTACCAACATATTGCTCTAAATCATCCAATTGATTTTCATCGACTTTAAAGTATTCTACTGAGTGACCAAGGCTAGTAAGAGCATTGCCCAGAGAGTCTCCAAAATATAGATAAGAGTTGTAGCATACTGTTTTCATTTCAAAGATAAGAAAGTTCATAGCTAAAAACCTCACCAATTGTTCATAATTTGTTCCCCATATTTACTTTAAAGTTTAACATACTTTATACCCACTATGTTATACTTTGTATAAAGAGAGAAAGGGGAATCTATGATTAAAGCGGCTGCATACAATTGCGAACCACTACAGAATCCATTTATCTTTGATGAAGTGTATGACATGATTAGTCCTCAGCGTAGGGCGCACGTTGATGAAGCTAAGACACTTAAAGGAAAGTGTGAGCGACTTGGTGCCTCTCATCTTTTGGAAAAGCTTTTATGGGAGAATCATATTCAAAGACCTTACGTTTATGCAAACACTTCTCAGGGAAAACCAATTTTCATACAGCCAAAGAATGTTGATTTTAGTATCAGTCATGCAGATTTTTTTGCTGTGGCAGCTATTTCAGATAAGCCGGTAGGTATTGATGTGGAAAGAATCAGGCCATATGATCCGGATTTGGTTAAGAGATTTTTTACAAAATATGATTTAGAACTTTTAGAATCGGTAAAAAGAAGCGAGGTAAACAAGAAGTTTACTGAGGTTTGGACCTTCAAGGAAGCCACCTGCAAGATGATGGATCGCCCGCTGATGCAGGTACTGCAGTGGGTGGATTACAGTGAATACTGTGATTGCGAAAAAGGCAACGTGGAATGGACCAAGCAGGGCTTCGAGTTCAGAGATTATTACATTACACTTTGTTATGAGGACAAGAGACAGCCTATTCAGATGGGCTTGTACAATCCGTATGATGGGAAGTACTACTAAAGAACTAGTACTTCCTTTTTATTTAAATATGATTTAAATAAGATTTCAAATAATTATTGACATATACGTTGTTTGTGATAGAATTCTATTTAGTTTCATGCTTCACAGTAGTGAAGTGGAAAAGGAGTATAATTTATGGAGTCTACAAAAGTTCTTTCTATTTTAGTTGAGAATACACCAGGTCTCACAAGCCGTATTTCAGGCTTATTTTCACGAAGAGGGTACAATATAGACAGCTTTTCAGCTGGCGTTACTGCAGACCCAAGATATACAAGGGTTACTATTGCTACTCATGGTGATGAGATGGTTTTGGAGCAGATTGAGAAGCAGGTTTCAAAGCTTACAGATGTTGTTGATTTAAAGGTGCTTGAGCACGGTACATCTGTTACCAGAGAGCTTATGCTTGTTAAGATTTCTGCAAGAAGCACAGACAGACAGGATGTGCTTACAATTGTTGAGATTTTCCATGGTAAGGTTGTTGATGTAACTCATGACTCAATGGTTCTTGAGATTACAGGTGGACAGAGAAAGCTAGAGGCTTTCCTTGATATGCTTGGAGATTACGATATTTTAGAGCTTGCCAGAACAGGTCTTACAGGACTTACACGTGGTAGCGATGATGTTGTAATTCTATAGATATAATTTTTACAGGAGGATAATAAGAATGTCACAGGAAGCAAAGATTTACTATCAAGAAGATTGCAATCTTTCATTATTGAAAGGTAAGACAATAGCTATTATTGGTTATGGTAGCCAGGGTCATGCACATGCACTTAACCTTAAGGAGAGTGGATGCGATGTCATTATCGGTCTTTATGAGGGCTCAAAGTCATGGGCTAAGGCTGAGAAGCAGGGACTTACAGTATACACAGCAGCAGAAGCAGCAAAGAAGGCTGATATCATCATGATTCTTATCAATGATGAGAAGCAGGCTGATATGTACAAGAAGGACATCGAGCCAAACCTTGAGGCTGGTAACATGCTTATGTTTGCACACGGTTTCAACATTCACTTTGGTTGCATCAAGCCACCAGCAGATGTTGATGTTACTATGATTGCTCCTAAGGGACCAGGACACACAGTACGTTCTGAGTACCAGGCAGGTAAGGGTGTTCCTTGTCTTGTTGCTGTAGAGCAGGATGCTACAGGAAAGGCTCTTGATCTTGCACTTGCTTACGCACTTGGAATTGGTGGAGCTAGAGCTGGTGTTCTTGAGACAACATTTAGAACAGAGACAGAGACAGACCTCTTTGGTGAGCAGGCAGTTCTTTGTGGTGGTGTTTGTGCTCTTATGCAGGCTGGTTTTGAGACACTTGTTGAGGCAGGCTACGATCCAAGAAATGCATACTTCGAGTGTATCCACGAGATGAAGCTTATCGTTGACCTTATCTATCAGTCAGGCTTTGCAGGAATGAGATATTCTATTTCAAATACAGCTGAGTACGGTGACTATGTTACTGGACCAAAGATCATCACAGAAGACACAAAGAAGGCTATGAAGAAGATTCTTTCAGATATTCAGGATGGAACATTTGCTAAGGAATTCTTACTTGATATGTCACCAGCAGGACGTCAGGTACACTTCAATGCTATGCGTAAGCTTGCATCAGAGCATCCATCAGAGAAGGTTGGAGAGGAAGTTAGAAAGCTTTACAGCTGGAACAACGAAGAAGAGAAGTTTATCAATAACTAAAGTCTAAGAAAGCCACTGATACGCTTTTGTTACCGGTGGCTTTTTTTATATCTTTATGCTTCTCTAAAGTTTTTGTTTCTGAAAAACTTGTATAGATGTGAAGATATTTTTATTTCTGTGTAAATGTCTGCGTATTCCCTTGGTGAATATTCGCTTACGAAATTCGTAGGGAATTTGCGAGTCATTCCACGTGATTTACAAAGGTCTACGGCTTTATTGTACGCGATGGCAGCCTTTGCTTCGGAAGAATATCTTCCCACTATAAAGTCTCCATTGAGATGTATTTTGGCAACGTATTTTACCTTGCCTTTTTTTTCTTCTTTTGAGACACCGTGATATTTGTTAACAAGAATGATATTGGAATATCGTAAATCCGTATCATCTCCATTGGCAAATTTATAATCACGATCCTTTACACTATATGGCTTGATTCCATATCTACTGAGAATGTTGTACTGCATTCCGTAATCGCTCACAAACATGTGGCCTCCACGGTTCTGTATCTTGTGAGTCGAGTAGTAGAACAAGTCATCATTATCAAATTTAAGGACTGTAGATGGGTCCAAATAATAAACAAAGTAATTTCGATGAAGGTAAACAGGGTTTTTAATGTAAATGTTATTGTCCCTGTAATTAATAAGAGTTACACATTTTTCAAATGGTAATTCTTTTATTGAATTCTGATAGGAAAGTAAAGTGATTTTTTTATCCTTTAGAATTTTCCACGCTTCTTTATAGGCGCGATTACATTGAGCCTCGGTGTTAAAGCTTCCGATGCTGATGTGCTTACCATTGTAGGTTATGTTACCTCGATAATAGGTAGTGCCATTCTTACGTGTTGCTTGATAAACTCCAGGCTTCATATTGTTTGCCTCCCCGTGTTCTTAATTATTATTGTACACTTTTGAGAAAATGAAAGTATTAAAAAACTATGAATAATTCTATGATTAGCACCAAAACATTAGCTTATAGAGAGGGTACCAAAGACGGTGTTCCAATAGCACTGGGATATTTCGCTGTGGCCTTTTCTCTTGGCATTCTTGCGAGAAATGCAAATTTCACTCCGCTGCAGGGATTTATCAATTCATTTTTGAATCATGCCAGCGCAGGAGAGTATGCAGTTTACACTGTTGTGGCTGCCGGGGCCAGCTATGTGGAAATGGCCATTATGACTTTAGTTGTAAATGCAAGATACCTGCTTATGTCCACAGCTCTCAGCCAGAAATTTGATTCTAAGACATCCATGCTTCACAGAATGTGTGTAGGCTTCACTGTGACTGATGAATTATTCGCAATTACGATAAAACGACCGGGTCATATTGAGCCCTTCTATAATTACGGAGCTTTTATTATAGCTGCTCTTGGCTGGTGTTTTGGAACCTCCTGCGGAATCATTGCAGGAGAACTGATGCCATTGAGACTTGTCAGTGCATTTTCAGTTGCATTGTATGGAATGTTTTTGGCCTGCATCATGCCTGAGGCTAGAAAGCACAGAATTGTAGCAGTATTGATTATCATTAGTTTTGTTCTAAGTTATATTGCATCGAGAGTATCGCTATTTGCAGGCATTTCTTCTGGAACTAAAACTATTATTCTTACAGTAGTTATTGCATCTATTGCTGCTATAGCATTTCCACATCCGGAGGAAGAGGACGATGACTAAAACATACATTTATATATTGGTAGCAGGTATAGTTAGTACCATTATCAGAGTGCTCCCAGTAACAGTATTTAGAAAACCTATAAAGAATCGCTTTGTAAGGTCATTTCTTTATTATGTGCCATATGTGACACTTGCAGTCATGACTTTTCCAGCCATCATTGATGCCACACAAAGTAAAATATCAGGAATATTTGCACTTGTCTGCGGCACCATAGCAGCCCTGCTGAATCAGAGTTTATTCAAGGTAGCCTGTATCTGCTGTGCAGTAGTGTTTATAAGTGAATTAGTTTTATGTTAAGAAAATCTTAGGTCCAGCTTTTAAGGCTGGACCTTTTTTGGATTTTCAATATATGGGAGTTTAGGTTCTGTATTGAAAAAAAATAGAGGGGATTTTCAATATAGAAGAGTATATTTTCTATATTGAAAAAAATAAGAGGATATTTTCAATATAGAGTAGATTTGTTTGTATATTGAAAAAATGTGGGTGGAAATTTTCAACAGAGAAAAGAAATGTTCTTATATTGAAAAAATGAGCAAATTATTTTCAACAGAGGAAGAAAAAGTTCCTATATTGAAAATCCAAGAGATATATTTTCAATAGAGGAAGAAAAAGTGCCTCTATTGAAAATCCAGGAGATATATTTTCAATAGGGAAAGAAAAAGTGGCTATATTGAAAATCTAGGGAATTTATTTTCAACAGAATAAGATATCATCCATATATTGAAAATCCAGATATTTTTATATTACTGGAAAAAGAATATGTGAAAATTCTGTGTGTAGAATTTCAAAGATTTAACATAGAATTTTATATTTTAAACAAATATGAGAGCTGATAATATCTAAATATAGTAAAAATGCCCAAGGGGTTTGGGCTGTAAACACAAATTTTAGGAGGAGAAGGAAATGAAAAAAAGAGTTCTTAGTTTAATGCTCACTGCGGTGATGGCTATGGGATTAGCAGTTGGATGTGGACCTGCTGATACAGGTGCTCCAGCCGACACAGCAGCAGATGCTGCTACAGAGACAACAGATGAAGGTGGCTCAGCAGCTTCTACAGGAAAGAAGGTCGCAGTAGCAATGCCTACACAGTCTTCTGAGAGATGGATTAATGATGGTAGCAACATGAAGGAAAAGCTTGAGGCTCTTGGCTATGAAGTAGACCTTCAGTACGCTGAGGATGATGTACAGGCTCAGGTTTCTCAGATTGAAAACATGATTGCTGCAGGTGCTGATTGCTTAGTTATCGCAGCTGTTGATTCATCAGCTCTTGTAAACGTAGAGGCACAGGCAAAGGAAGCTGGTATTCCTATTATCGCTTATGATCGTCTTCTTATGGACACAGATGCTGTTAGCTACTATGCAACATTCGATAACAAGGGTGTTGGTACAGCAATTGGTAAGTACATTGAGGAGTCTAAGGATCTTGCAAATGCAACAGATTCTTATACAATCGAGTTCTTCATGGGCTCTCCAGATGATAACAACGCTGTAATGCTTTACAACGGACTTATGGAAGTTCTTCAGCCATATCTTGATAATGGAACATTGGTATGTAAGTCAGGCAGAACATCTTTCGAGGATACATGTATTCTTAGATGGTCTCAGGAAGGTGCTCAGAAGAACTGTGAAGATTATCTTACAGGTTTCTATGCTAACGACAAGTTAGATATCTGCGCTACAGCTTTTGATGGTTTCGCTTATGGATGTAAGGCAGCTCTTGAGGGAGCAGGCTACAAGGTAGGCGAGGATTGGCCACTTATCACAGGCCAGGATGCTGAGCTTATGGCTACAAAGAACATCATTGCTGGTTCTCAGACAATGTCTATCTACAAGGATACACGTCTCCTTGCTGACAAGTGCGTAACAATGGTTCAGGCAGTTCTTGAAGGCACAGAGCCAGAAATCAACGATAAAGAGCAGTATGACAATGGAAAGCTTGTAGTTCCTTCATACCTCTGCACACCTGTTGCAGTTGATAAGGACAACTACAAAGAAATCATTGTAGATGGTGGTTACTATACAGAAGAGCAGTTAGCAGACTAATTAGTAAATCATTTACACCTCATCAGTCAGCTCCGCTGACAGCTTCCCCTCAAGGGGAAGCCTGATGGGGTGTTTTTATAAGAAGGAGAAGTTAATATGTCAGATTACATCTTGGAAATGAAACATATCACTAAAGAGTTCTCCGGGGTGAAGGCTCTTGATGATGTAAATCTGCAGGTGAAAAAGGGAGAAATCCATGCTCTTTGTGGAGAAAATGGAGCTGGTAAGTCTACACTGATGAATGTTCTTTCGGGAGTGTATCCTTACGGTACCTATGAGGGTGACGTTGAGTATCATGGTGAGGTTTGTAAATTCCATAACCTTAGGGATTCAGAAGCCAAGGGTATTGTTATTATTCATCAGGAGCTTGCATTAAGTCCTCTTCTTTCCATTGCAGAAAACGTATTCTTAGGTAACGAACAGCTTTCTATGAAGGGTGTTATAGATTGGACTAAGACAAGACAGCGTGCCCAGGAAATGCTTGCTAAGGTTGGCCTGGAAAATGAAAATGTAAATGCCCCTGTAAATTCATTGGGTGTTGGAAAACAGCAGCTCATTGAAATTGCAAAGGCAATGGCTAAAAAGGTAGAGCTTCTCATTTTGGACGAGCCGACAGCAGCCCTTAATGATGAGGAGTCCAGAAAGCTTCTTGATATTATGCTGGAGCTTAAGAACCATGGAATTACCTGCATCATCATCTCTCATAAGTTAAATGAGATAAGCTATGTTGCAGATGCGGTTACTGTAATTCGTGATGGTAAAACAATCGAGACTCTTGTAAAGGGAGTTGATGATTTCTCAGAGGACAGAGTTATCAAAGCCATGGTTGGTCGTGAGCTTACTAACAGATATCCTGTTCGAGAGGGTGTTACCATAGGTGATACTATTTTTGAGGTTAAGAACTGGAATGTTTATCATCCAGATGATGCAAATCGTCAGGTTCTTAAAGATATTAACATCGAAGTTAAGGCAGGAGAGGTAGTTGGTCTGGCAGGACTTATGGGCGCTGGTCGTACAGAATTTGCCATGAGTGTTTTCGGGCACAGCTACGGACAGAAAATCTCAGGTACAGTTAAGATTAATGGAAAAGAAGTTAATCTTCATACTGTTAAAGATGCTATTGATAATAAGCTTGCTTATGTTACAGAGGATAGAAAGACAAATGGTCTTATCCTGATAGGTGATATCAAGGAAAACATGACTATTGCAGCTCGTCCAAAGTTCTTCGCTAAGCGCGGTGTAATCAATGGTAACGAAGAGATTTTAGCTGCAGAAGAATATAAAAAGAAAATTAACGTAAAAGCGAATTCCATCAATCAGGTGGTTGGTTCACTTTCAGGTGGTAACCAGCAGAAGGTTGTTCTTGCAAAGTGGATGCTTACTCAGCCAGATGTTTTGATTTTGGATGAGCCAACACGAGGCATCGATGTAGGTGCTAAATATGAAATTTACTGCGTCATTAATGAACTTGCAAAGCAGGGAAAAGCGGTAATCGTAATTTCATCAGAAATGCCTGAAATTATTGGTACCTGCGATAGAATTTATGTCATTAATGAGGGAGAGATTGCGGGCGAGCTTTCAAGCGCAGAGGTATCTCAGGAGAAGATTATGCAATGCGTAATGGCCCACAATAGAAAGGATGATGGAAATGGAAAATAAGAGAGTTAATTTAGACATGAAACAATATGGCATGTTCATTGCTCTTATTGTTATTTATTTAATATTCGCCCTTCTTACAGGGGGCAAAAACCTTACACCAATGAACATTAACAACCTTGTTATGCAAAACGGTTATGTAGTCATTCTTGCAATTGGTATGTTGCTTTGCGTATTAACTGGTAACGTCGACCTTGGTGTTGGTTCTGTAGTAGCTCTTTGTGGTGCCACAGCTGGTATCATGATGATGGATCTGAAAATGAATATGTGGGTGGCAATTTTAGCTGCTCTCGTAATTGGTCTTTTGGTTGGTATGTTTGCAGGTTTCTTCATTGCTTACCTAAGCATTCCACCATTCGTAGTAACACTTGCTACAATGCTTATGGGCCGCGGTCTTACTTATACACTTTTACAGGCTCAGACAAAGGGACCTCTTCCTACAGAATACAACTTCATTGGAGCAGGTTTCCTTCCAACCTACAAGATTTTCTTCGGTGATGGAATTCTTGATTTGGTTTCAATTGCAGTTGCTATTATTGCTTCCGCAGCACTTATCTGGTCAGAGCTTCGAGAAATCAAGACAAAGAAAAAGTACAACTTTGCACTTGCTCCAGCTTGGCAGACAGTATTAAAGGTTGCAATCGAGCTTTTCATTCTTTGGTTCTTCCTTTACAAGCTTGCTCGTTACAACGGACTTCCATTTGTACTTCTTATCATGGTTGTTCTCATTGCAATTTATGCTTTTGTTACAACAAAGACTGTAGCTGGTCGTCAGATTTACGCACTTGGTGGTAACAGAAAAGCAGCAAACCTTTCAGGTATTGATACTAATAAGGTTTTCTTCTGGGTATACACTAACATGGGTGTTTTATCAGCTATCGCTGGTATCGTACTTTCAGCAAGAAACGGTTCATCTACACCAAAAGCTGGTGATGGTTTCGAGATGGATGCCATTGCATCATGCTACATTGGTGGTGCTGCTGTAGCCGGTGGTTCTGGTACAATTCTTGGAGCTGTTGTCGGTGCCTTCGTAATGGGTGTACTTAACAATGGTATGTCACTTTTTGGATGGTCTACAGATATCCAGAAAATTGTAAAGGGTGCTGTACTTCTCGGTGCCGTAACAGTGGATGTAATGTCTAAACGTAAGAAGAATTAAGTCCCTATTTCATAGACTAGGGTAAAGCCGGTAGGCAACAAGCTCTTAGGTTTCTGAATGAAGCATTCTAAGCTGAATGAAGAAACACTAAGGCTTGTAGCTGTGACCGGCTTTTTGTTATACTAGGTCTAGGGTTTTATAGGGAGAATATGGTATGTATAATGTTATGTTAGTAGATGACGAGGAGGAAATCCGTCTCGCCATTGAAAAGAAAATTAATTGGGAAGAATTGGGTTTTAAGGTAGTTGGTACAGCAGAGAATGGTTATGAGGCTCTTGATATGGCATTGGAGCGTCATCCTGATGTAGTGCTGACTGACATCAACATGCCTTTTATGAATGGCTTGGAATTTTCCAAGCAGCTTAAGGCTGAACTTCCTTCTACAAAATTTGTTATTCTTTCAGGCTATGATGAGTTTGAGTACGCTAAAGAAGCAATTGAGATTGCTGTTGTGGAGTACATTCTTAAGCCTGTTAATTCTGATGAGCTGTATCAGCTTTTTTCACGTCTTAAGGTGCGTCTTGATGATGAATCAGAACAGAGACGTAATCTTGAAAATCTGGAGAAATATTATCAGGAAACTTTTTTACAATTTAAAGATATAAATAACTATGACCTTGTTGAAAAAGCCAAGGTTTATATTGCTGAGCACTATAATGAGTGCGATTTGTCAGTAGATAAACTTTCATCGTATCTAAATGTTACTCCTAATTATTTTTCTACTTTGTTTAGAAAGAAGACGGGATTAACTTTTGTATCATATCTTACAAATCTTAGAATGGAAAAGGCTAAGTGGTTACTAGATAACACTGATGAGAAGGCTTATATTATTGCCGGCTTGATTGGTTATGATGAGCCTAATTATTTCAGCTACGTGTTCAAAAAGGCATATGGAATTTCACCATCAAAGTACAGACTAAAAAAGGAACAATAAATGAAGGAACTGGACGTTAAAAGGCAACTGTCTCGTGTTAAAAGAGCGTCTAAGAGAAGAAGCATTCAGTTGATTATTTCTTTTTCATTTACAATTGTTTCCATCTTGAGTATGGCCTTTATGACCTTTGCCTTTTACACAAACTACATCAACACCGCAAAAGCTACGGCTATTGAAAATAACAAGCAGGTTATAGAGCAGATTAGCTGGAATCTCAATTCATATCTTAAGAATATGATGAGAATTTCAGATAGTATGTATTACAACGTAATTAAGAACCTCGACCTGACCAGCGACACCATGAATAAAGAAATGGATCTTCTTTATGAGGCAAACAAGGATAACCTTATCAGTATTGCCTGCATTTCTCAGGATGGTGCCCTTATTTCTGCTGCTCCTATTGCTACCCGTAAAGCGGGCGTGGATTTTACAGACCAGTCATGGTTTTCAAGTACAGAAGAGCGTATCGAAAATTTTCATTTTTCATCTCCCCACGTACAAAACATGTTTGAAAGTAGTAACTACCGATATTATTGGGTAGTGTCGTTGACCCGAAGTGTAGATTTAAATTACATGGGGTACAACAGACGAGGAATACTTCTTGTCGACATGAACTATTCTGCCATAGAGCAGATGTTTTCAAGAGTAAATAAAGGCGGTACAGGATACGTATATTTAATAGATTCTGAGGGAGAGATTATCTATCACCCAAAACAGAAGGCCATTTATACAGGCCTGGTAAATGAAAACAATACCCTGGCTGCAACCTACGAGGATGGAAATCATATTGAGAGATTTGAGGGAAAAGAACGTTCAATTATCGTAAAGACGGTAGGCTATACAGGATGGAAAATTGTTTCTGTTGTACCGAGTAAGGATTTGGCTGCGCCATATAATCAGCTGAGAGCCTTTATGCTGATTATCATCACTGTTACAATTTTTCTTATCGTATATGGAAATATTTTTATTTCTAAAATTGTAACTGATCCAATCAGAAGATTGGAGGATTCTCTTAATTACATTGAACATGGAAAATTTGATGAGTCAGATATTTATATTGGTGGCTCCCACGAAATTAGACATCTAGGACGTACCATAAAATCTCTTGTTGGACAGATGCACAAGCTGATGGATGAGAGAGTAAAGGAGCAGAAAGAAAAACGTAAATCCGAATTGAATGCACTTCAGGCTCAGATTAATCCGCATTTCCTTTACAACACTTTGGATTCTGTCATCTGGATGATTGAAGCGGAAAAATATCCTGAGGCTATTTCTATGATTAAGAGCCTTGCTTCATTATTCAGAATAAGTCTTAGTAAGGGCAATAATATTATCACTATTAAGGACGAGATTACTCACGCTAGGAACTATCTTGCTATACAGAAGGTACGATATAAAAATCGATTCGAGGCAAATATCGAAATTGACCCTGAAATTGAAAACTGTGTAACCATAAAGCTAATCATTCAGCCACTTATAGAGAACGCTATTTATCATGCTGTAGGTGAAATGGAGGATGATGGCTTAATCGATATAAAGGGTTATGAGAAGGATGGAGATATTTACATTGAGGTTATAGATAATGGAATGGGTATTCCACAGGATGTTTTAGATAATTTACTTACTGAGAAAACTGAATCCAAGGGCAAAGGCTCTGGAATCGGATTATGGAATATTAATCAGCGTATCAATCTTTACTTCAAGGAGGATTATGGTCTGAAGCTGTATAGCGAACTTGATGAAGGCACCAGAGCTGTCATTCGTTTGCCAAAGCTTACCATGGAAGAATATCTGGGAGGTGAGGGCAATGAAAAATAAAAAGCTTATTACAGGATTTATAGTGGCTGTTGTACTTCTCCTTGTGGTTGAGTCATATATTTATATTAATAACAATAGGCAACAGAAGAATCATACCAAGATAACCTTCGTGGTTACAGGGGATAATTTTGATAATTATGAGAATATGATAGCCGGGGCGGAGACTGCGGCCATGGATGAGGACTGTTTTGTAGATTTCATAAACTCTCCAACGGAATATGGAATTGAAGGGGAGATAGAGCTGTTAGAGCGTCAGTTAACTGATGGTGCTGATTACATTGTGACAGTCTCAAGTGATTATGAAGCCATGAAGGAATACGTAAATAAAGCGAATGTATCTGGTAAGGTTCTTTTTGTTGAAAATGGAATTTATGGTGACTTGAAAAATTCGATTATGGTTGATGACAAGGAGCTTGCAGGAGATTTTGCAAACTATATTATTGAAAAATCTAAGGCATCAAAACTTCTATTGGTTTCAACTAAGGAGGATATTAATACAAAAACTCTGAGAACTGAAATTGAAAATGCTCTTGAGGGTTCTGATATAATACTTGAATACAGATTACTGTCTGCAACCACTGGCACAATTAATCAGAGTATGTATAATCTTGGCCAGTCAGGATTTTTTGACGGCTTTATAACTCTTGATTATGAGACATTGGAAGCGGCAGCAAAGGCTCAATCCAAGCTTAAAAAGTCAGTGGAAGTTTACTCTGTTGATAATAGTAAGGAGGCTGTTTATTATCTTGATTCAAATCTGATAAATGCCCTTGCTTTTAAGGATGATTATTCAATGGGCTTTTTGGCAGTTAAGGATGCGCTGGCAGGAAATTTACGAAAGCAGTCTGAGTCAGATGAAAAGCTTTATTACATTTCTGATAAGGAGACGATTCATTCAGATAAGTTGGAAAAGGTATTGTTTCCGTTTGTTAAATAGTTGGTGATTTACATGAAAAGAATTTTAATAATGCTGATATCAACAGTGATACTTGCAGGCTTGATGGGGTGCAGAAACTCTGATGATAGCGAGAAGAAGGATAGCATCAAGGTGGGAATAACCATGTATAATGAGTTTGACCCATTTACTGAGGATATCAGACATAACATCGAGGAAAATTTAATAAAATATCAGGAGGAATACGGTGTAGAAATCACATCGACTGTGTCTTATGCAGGAAAGAGCCAGTTCCTTCAGAATGATCAGGTTCAGGATTTTATTGATAAGGGCTATGATGTGATTTGTGTAAATCTTGTAGACCGCACTGATCCATCAGTGATTATTGAAGCAGCAAAGGCTGCAGATATTCCTATCATTTTCTTTAACAGAGAGCTTGTAGAAGATGATTTAAAACGCTTTAATAAGCTTTATTATGTTGGAGCCCACCCAGAGGAGAGTGGTAAAATCCAGGGACAGATTGTCATTGAAGCAGTTAATGACAGGATGGATGAGGTGGATTTGAATCACGATGGAGTAATTCAGTATGTGATGCTGGAGGGGGAGCCGGGACATCAAGACGCCATAGTTCGAAGCAGAGTTTCAGTGGATACCATAACGGGAGCTGGAATTCAGCTTGAACGTCTGGGAGATGAAATTGCAAACTGGGACAGACAGCAGGCCCAGACTAAAGTAACTTCTCTTTTGGCTGGCTACCCTCGACATATCGAGTTGATTCTTGCAAATGATGATAATATGGCGCTTGGGGCTCTTGATGCGCTTACAAGCTATGGAGTACAGACACTGCCAATGATTGTTGGAGTAAATGGCCAGGAAGAAGCTATTGATATGATTCAGGATGGTCTTATGGAGGGCACCGTACTAAACGATTCCGCTGAAAAGGGACATATTATTGCGAAAATGGCGGTAGGTCTTGGTGTATATGGAAAAGTTCCAGCAGATATTTCCCTCTACAACAACAAGTATTATTATGTCCCATATAGAAAAGTAGATAGAAATAGTTACTATTCACAGTAACTAAAAATAATGTTGCTAACATAGGCTTTAAAGGGTTATAATCTTTAAAGTCTATTATTATGTCTATATTGACTTGTGGAGGTTTAAATTGCTAGATAAATTAGAGAAAAAATTCGGAAGATATGCAGTACCTAATCTTATAGTTTACCTTCTAATTGGCTATGTTATTGGGTATTTGCTTCAGTTCGGTCAGAAATATACAGGGGTTCCATATCTCAGTTACTTAACATTGGAGCCATATTACATATTTAAGGGACAGGTTTGGAGACTTATCTCATGGATAATAATTCCACCTGACACCAGCTTTATTTGGGCTATTATCATGTTCATGCTTTACTATCAGCTTGGTTCCAGCCTTGAAAACACTTGGGGCTCATTCCGCTTCAATGTTTACATTTTCGGAGGTATGCTCTTTACAATAATCGGAGCTTTTATTACTTACGCTATTTATGGACCAACAGTTCCAATTGGCCAGTTTATCAGCACATATTACATTAACTTATCAATATTCCTTGCATTTTCTACATGTTTCCCAGATATGCAGGTGCTTTTATATTTCATCATTCCAGTAAAGATGAAATGGATGTCGATTTTCTATCTGATTATTGTAGGATATTCAATCGTCAATTACCTCATGGCAGGCTATTTGTTTGCAGCCATGCCTATTATTGCATCGCTTTTAAATTGGCTCATCTTCTTTATGATGACAAGAAACCTACAGCGATACAATCCAAAGGATATTCACCGCAGAGCGGAGTTTAGACGTCAGGCTACACCACCTCGCACACAGTACAGAGATGGCACACCTATCGCAAGACATAAATGTGCAGTATGTGGACGCACAGAGATTTCAAATCCAGAGCTTGAGTTCAGATTTTGTAGCAAGTGTAATGGAAATTATGAGTATTGCAGTGAGCATCTGTTTACTCATCAACATATTAAAAAATAATGAAGGGATATACATAAATAATGAGTGAAGAAGTAGTAAGCAAAAATTTTATCGAGCTTGAAATCGAAAAGGACTTAAGGGAAGGGGTTTACGACCATGTTTGTACACGCTTCCCTCCAGAGCCTAATGGATATTTACATATAGGACATGCAAAATCTATCATCTTAAACTATGGTCTTGCTAAGAAGTACAATGGCGAGTTCCACATGAGATTCGATGATACAAACCCTACAAAGGAAAAGGTAGAGTTTGTTGATTCTATCAAGGCCGATATTCAGTGGCTTGGTGCAGATTGGGGCGAGCACCTTTATTTTGCATCAAATTATTTCGATAAAATGTATGAGGTTGCTGTTGATCTTATCAAGAAAGGTCTCGCTTATGTTTCTGACCTTACAGCAGAGGAAATGAGAGAGTACCGTGGTGATTTCGAGCACCCAGGTAAGGAAGATCCAAACAGAAACCGTTCAGTAGAAGAGAATCTTCAGATGTTCGAGGATATGAAGAACGGTAAATACGAGGATGGTAGCCACACACTTCGTGCAAAGATTGATATGGCATCACCTAACATCAACATGCGTGATCCAATCCTTTACAGAGTAGCACACATGACACATCACAACACTGGTGACAAGTGGTGCATCTATCCAATGTACGATTTTGCTCATCCACTTGAGGATGCCTTCGAAAATATTACACATTCTATCTGTACACTAGAGTTTGAGGATCACAGACCTCTTTATGACTGGGTAGTTAAGTCAGCAGGCTTTGCTAATCCACCTCGTCAGATTGAGTTCGCTAAGATGTACCTTACAAACGTTGTTACAGGTAAGAGATACATTAAGAAGCTTGTTGAGGACGGAATTGTTGATGGATGGGACGATCCACGTCTTGTTTCAATCGCAGCTCTTCGTCGTCGTGGCTTCACACCAGAGTCATTAAGAAAGTTTGTTGAGCTTTCTGGCGTTTCAAAGGCTAATTCATCATCTGACTACGCTATGCTTGAGTACTGTATCCGTGAGGATCTTAAGACTAGCCGTAGCCGTGTAATGGCAGTCCTTGATCCAGTTAAGCTTGTTATTGATAACTACGAGAGTGACGAAGTAGAGTGGCTTGAGGCTCCAAACAACCTTGAGAACCCTGAGCTTGGTAGCCGTAAGGTTCCATTTGGTAAGGAACTTTATATCGACAGAGAGGATTTCATGATTGAGCCTCCTAAGAAATACTTTAGACTTTATCCAGGAAATGAAGTACGTCTCATGAATGCTTATTTTGTTACATGTACTTCATACGAGACAGATGAAAATGGCAATGTTACATGCATTCACTGTACATATGACCCTGCTACAAAGGGTGGAGATGCTCCAGATGGCCGCAAGGTTAAGGGTACAATCCACTGGGTTGCAGCAAAGACTGCTCTCAATGCAGAGGTTCGTCTCTACGAAAATATTGTAGACGAGGAAAAAGGAGTGTATAATGAAGATGGTAGTTTGAATCTCAATCCAAACTCACTTACAGTTCTTAAAAACTGTCTTGTGGAGCCATCTTTAAAAGATGCAAAAGCCTACGACAGTTTCCAATTTGTAAGACAGGGATTCTTCTGTGTAGATGCTAAGGATTCTAAGGAAGATGCTTTAGTATTTAACAGAATCGTGTCTTTAAAGAGTTCTTTTAAGTTACCTACAAATAACTAATTGTTTACTCACAAAGAAGAGGACGAGTTATGAATTTACTTTCTGGAATGGAAAAGTTCGGTTTCTCAATGGATGGGGAACTGGATATTTTGGCGGATGAGAAGCCAAAAGCAGGGGAGAATGCTGGAGCCAAAACTGCAGCGCCAGTTGTAAAGCAGGAAAAGGACTTTGTTATTGATAAGAAGGTCCGTTGTCCTGTATGTGACAAGGATTTTCCTATTAAAGCAGTTCTTGCCACAAAGCTTAAACGACTTGAGCCAGATTTTGATTTGAGACCTAATTACGAGCATGTTGACAAGATTAAATATGATTTTTTGTCATGCCCTAACTGTGGTTTTTCAGCGCTTGATACCACATTCTCTAAAATTGATACTGCTCGTGTTAAGCTGATTCGTGCGGATTTTTGTCCAAGCTTCAAACCGCAGCCAAACGAACCGCTTCCAGAGTTATATTCATACGAATATTCAGTAGAGAAATTCAAGCTTGCACTTATCTGTACCATGAAGAAAAAGGCAAAGATGTCTGAAAAGGCTTATGTTTGTCTTAAGATTGCCTGGTTAAGACGTGCGCAGCTTAAAGAGTTAGAGCAGGATAAGGATGCTGATCCAAAGGTTGTTGAGATGGTAAAGAAGGAATATGAAGGCTTTTACAGTCAGGCCTATGAGGGATTCATGAAAGCTATTTCTTCTGAAACACCACCATATTGCGGAATGGCTTCTGAGGCAGTAGATTTCATGCTTGCTAATATGTCTATGTATTACAAGAAATATGATGCAGCCATGAAGCTTGTTGCAAGACTTATCCAGTCACCTAGCACATCCCGTAAGCTTAAAGACAAATGTGTTGATCTTAAAGACGAGATTACCGCAAAGGTTGCGGCTGAAAAAGCAGCGGCGGCAGAAAATAAATAATTATAAAATAAAGACTTATGGACCACATATCATTTCGATATGTGGTCTTAAAATGTATAGAGGTAGACTATGAATTGGATTAAATATTCCATCAACACAACTACAGAGGCAGAGGATATCGTTGGTGCTACTCTTATGGAACTTGGTATTGTTTCAATTGAAATTGAAAACAATATTCCAGTTGATGACGGAGATAGACAGGGCGGAGTTTTTGAAGAGCTTCAGCCAGATCTTCCAGAGGATGAAGGCTTATCAAGGGTAAGCTTTTATTTAGGCGAGGATGAGGATCACGAATCACTCATTCTTCAGGTTAAGGCAGCTCTTGATGAGCTTAGAGATACTATGGATATCGGCCAGGGGACAATCGATACTTCTGTTACAAAGCAGGAAGACTGGATTAATAACTGGAAGCAGTTCTTTAAATCCTTCTATATCGATGATATTCTCATAAAGCCTACATGGGAGGAGATTGATCCTGAGGATAAGGGCAAGATATTTGTTGAGATTGATCCAGGTGTATCTTTTGGTACAGGAAAGCACGAGACTACACAGCTTTGCATTCGTCAGCTTAAGAAATATTTGAAGGCTGGCGATGAGATTCTTGATGTAGGTTGTGGTTCTGGAATCCTTTCAATTATTGCTAATAAGTTGTTAGATGGAAATTGCCATCTTGTAGGTACTGATATTGATGAAGATTGTATCTCATCTACTTACGAGAATTTCGAAGTAAATCATATTGATAAATCTGCAGGAGATTTCTATGTAGGAAATCTTATTGATGATAAGGATTTGCAGGATAAGGTTGGTTACGAAAAATATGATGTCGTTGTAGCAAACATTTTAGCAGACATCATCATTGCTATGGCACCTGCAATTCCACCTGCTATGAAAGATGGAGCATATTTCATTACTTCTGGAATTATCAATTTCAAGGAGAACGAGGTAAAGGATGCTCTTGAGGCTGTTGGGCTTAAGATTTTAGAGATTAATCACCAGGGTGAGTGGGTTAATATTACTGCTCAGAAATAAGAGAGATTATGCAACAGGTATTTGTTAATGAACAACCGGTAGACGGCAAATTTAATATAACAGGGCAGGATGCTCATCACCTTACAAAGGTAGTGAGACTTCGTCCGGGAGAACGTATTCGCGTATCAGTAGCTGATGGAACAAATTATATTTGTGAAGTATCAGACTACGTAGATAAGGACTTGGTTGCCACTATAGTGGAGGGGGTTCCATCTACTGAGCTTCCAAATAAGATTTATCTGTTTCAGGCTTTGCCAAAGGGTGATAGAATGGAGACTATCATTGAAAAATGCGTGGAGCTTGGAGCGTACGAAATCATCCCAGTGGAAATGAAAAACTGTATTGTGAAGCTGGATGATAAAAAGAAGAAATCCAAGGTAGAGCGTTATCAGGCAATTGCCAAATCTGCTGCAGAGCAGTCAAAGCGTTCTATCATACCTAATATTCATTCGGTTATGACTTTCAAGGAAGCCTTTGAATATGCAAAGGAGTTTGATGTTCTTTTACTTCCGTTTGAAAGCAAGAATGGAATGAAGGATACGTATGATTGCCTTTCAGAACTTAAAGCAGGCCAGAGTATCGGCGTGTTTATTGGACCTGAAGGTGGATTTGCTCCAAACGAAATAGAAATGGTGGAAGACAGTGTTAAGCTTATTTCACTTGGACACCGAATACTTAGAACTGACACAGCAGCAATATGCTCACTTAGTATGTTGATGCTTAAATGCGAGGAATTTTAGAAATGATATATTTTGACAACTCAGCTACTACTAAATGCGATGAAGACGCAGTTGCTTTAATGAATAAATGCCTTTTGGAGGATTTTGGAAACCCATCATCACTTCATGGAATGGGAGCAAAGGGCAAGGATTATTTAAAGGAATCCAGAGAGATAATCGCTGGTATTTTAAAGGCGCAGCCAAAGGAAATTTATTTTACTTCAGGCGGTACAGAAAGCAATAACTTAGCTATAAAGGGCGGTGTTGCTGCAAAAAAGCGTCGTGGTAATCATATTATCACTACAAAGATTGAGCATGCTTCAGTACTTAATCCAATCAAATACCTTGAAAAGAAAGAAGGTTTCGAGGTTACTTATCTTGGAACAGATGAATTTGGGGTTATCAGCCTTGATGAATTAAAGGCATCTCTTCGTGAGGATACCATTTTTGTTTCTATCATGATGGTTAACAACGAGATTGGCGCCCTTCAGCCAATAGAGGAAGCTTCGAAGATTATTAAGAGCTTCAATAAAGAAATTCTTTTCCATGTTGATGCAATTCAGGCTTTTGGAAAGCTTACAATTCAGCCAAAGAAGATGGGAATCGATCTTCTTACAGTCAGCGGACATAAGATTCACGGACCAAAGGGTTCTGGATTTATATATATTAACGAGGCAATCTATAATATCATGGTGCCTCAGATTCTCGGTGGCGGACATGAGCGTGGTATGCGTTCAGGAACAGAGAATGTTCCAGCTATCGCAGCACTTGGTGTGGCTGCTAAAAAAGCCTACGAAAACCTTGACGAGAATCAAAAACGATTGTATGCTATGAGACATCGTTTGATTGAAGGAGTTTCTGAAATCGAGGGCGTATCTGTAAATGGTCACCTTGATGAGAACAGTGCTCCACAGATTGTCAGCGTTTCCATAAAAGGAAATCGTACAAGAGCCCAGGTTATTTTAAATGCTCTTCAGGATAATTATGGTATTTACGTATCAGCAGGTTCAGCATGTTCATCTAACAAGCCTGCTATTAGCGAGACATTAAAATCAATCGGACTTGAGAAGGATTTATTAGAGCGTACTATTCGTTTCAGCTTCTGTCCAGAAAACACAATGGAAGAAGTTGAGACTGCAATAAAAGCGCTTACAGAATTAGTTCCAATGATGCAGTTATAGTTGATGGTATAACAGAAAGGTTAATATGACATATCAAGCATTTTTAATTAAGTATTCAGAAATTGGTGTTAAGGGAAAGAATCGTTACATCTTTGAGGATGCCCTTGTACGCCAGATTAAGAGATCACTTTACGAGGTTGATGGCAAATTTATCGTTAAGAAGCAGAGTGGCCGTATCTTCATCTCTGTTGAGGGCGATTATGATTATGATGAAGCTGTTAAGGCACTTCAGCACGTATTCGGTATCAGCGCAATCTGTCCAACAGTAGTTGTTCCAGATGAGGGCTTCGATGCTCTTGCAGATGCTGTTGTTAAGTATGTTGATGAAGAGTTTGAAGATAAGAATTTCAGTTTCAAGGTTATGGGACGTCGTGCTAACAAGCAGTACCCAATGACTTCTATGGAGGTCGCTGCAGAGGTAGGTGCACGTCTTCTTGATGCATTCCCTGAGATGCATGTAGATGTACATAACCCAGATAAGATTATTTATGTAGAGGTTCGTGAGAATATCGCTATTTACTCTACAGAGATTCCTGGACCATGCGGTATGCCTGTAGGTACAGCTGGAAAGGCTATGCTTCTTCTTTCTGGTGGTATTGACTCACCAGTTGCAGGTTACATGATTTCTAAGCGTGGTGTTACACTTTCAGCTACATATTTCCATGCACCACCTTACACATCAGAGCAGGCAAAGCAGAAGGTAGTTGACCTTGCAAAGCTTGTTGCAAAGTATTCAGGTCCTATCGATTTACATATTGTAAACTTTACAGATATTCAGCTTTATATCTATCAGCAGTGTGCTCATGATGAGCTTACTATTATCATGCGTCGTTACATGATGAGAATAGCAGAGCATTTTGCTAAGGAGAACGACTGTCTTGGTCTTGTTACAGGTGAGTCTATCGGCCAGGTAGCATCACAGACTATGCAGTCACTTAACTGCACAAACGCAGTTTGCTCACTTCCAGTTTACCGTCCACTTATCGCTTTTGATAAGCAGGATATCGTAGATATTTCTGAGAAGATTGATACATACGAGACTTCAATCTTACCATACGAGGATTGCTGTACTATTTTCGTGGCAAAGCATCCTGTTACAAAGCCAAAGCTTGAGGCTATTGAAAAGCATGAGCACAATCTTGACGAGAAGATTGACGAGCTTATGAAACAGGCTATCGAGTCAGTTGAGATTATCAAAGTAAAATAAAGCAATAAAAAAGGCCAGACATAAGTCTGGTCTTTAGAATTACTTTTTTAAGGTAAAAAAGGATTAAACAATATAATCCTTTAATGTAGACATTACATCTTCTGCATCGCCATCAGCGTGAACAGTAAGATCGATTGGCTTAGAAAGATCAAGAGAGAAAATTCCCATGATAGACTTAGCATCAATCACATAACGTCCGCTAACAAGATCAAAGTCATAATCGAACTGGCTAATAGTATTAACAAATGACTTTACCTTGTCGATTGAATTAAGAGAAATTTGAACTGTTTTCATTTCCTTATGTGCCTCCTCCGTGAAAATATGTTTGAATACAGCTTTTATACTAATGCAATGGTACCTAAAAGTCAATAAACTCTTAGATTTTTACAAGATTCAGAAAGGTTTTTTATACAATGAAAAAAGCTGCTTTACACAACCTTGGATGTAAGGTAAACGCATACGAGACAGAAGCTATGGAAGAGCTTCTTAAGAAAGACGGGTTTACAATAGTAGAATTTGACGAAATCGCTGATGTGTATGTTATCAATACATGCTCAGTTACTAATATAGCTGACAGAAAATCTCGTCAGATGATTCATAAATGTAAAAAGCTCAACCCTACAGCATGCGTAGTTGCTGCAGGTTGCTACGTTCAGAACTTCGGTAACGAAGTGGCAGATGAGCTTGGTGCTGATATCATTCTTGGTAACAATAAAAAGAATGAATTAGTTGATAGAATTCATGATTACTTTGGAAATTTAGATTCCAATGATGGCCCTATCATGGATTGGATCGATATTAATGATGGCAATGTTTCTTACGAGAACATGCACATAGAAAAGGATTCTGAGCACACAAGAGCTTTTGTTAAGGTTCAGGATGGTTGCAATCAGTTCTGTAGCTACTGCATCATTCCATTTGCACGTGGTCGTATCAGAAGCCGTGATATCGATGATGTTGTAGAAGAGGTAACAGGCCTTGCAGCAAACGGCTATAAGGAAGTTGTTATCACAGGTATCCACCTTAGTTCTTATGGCAATGGCACAGATTACAATCTTGCAGATTTGCTTGAGGCTATTCAGAAGATTGATGGTGTGGAACGTATTCGTCTTGGGTCTCTTGAGCCACAAATTGTTACAGAGGATTTTGCAAAGAGAGTTTCCGCTCTTTCAAAAATGTGTCCTCATTTCCACCTTTCTCTTCAGTCAGGTTGTGACACTGTTTTAGTTCGAATGAACAGAAAATACACAATTGAAGAGTATACTAGAGGAGTAGAAATTCTTAGAAAGTATTTCGAAAATCCAGCAATTACAACTGACATAATCGTAGGTTTCCCTGGAGAAACAGAAGAGGAATTTGATATTACTGCGAATTACGTAAAAGAGATTGCCTTTTACGAGCTTCACGTGTTTGCGTATTCAAAGCGTAAAGGCACTAAGGCGGCTACTATGCCTGGCCAGCTTACAAATGCAGTAAAGAAGGAGAGAAGTGCAAAGCTTATCTCTATTGGAAACGAAACAACAGAGGCTTACAGAACTTCATTTATCGGTAAAGATTTAGATATTCTTTTTGAAGAGAAGGCTGTAATTGATGGCAAGGAATACTTTATTGGATTCTCTCGCGAGTACATTAAATGTGCCATTTTAGCAGAGGATTCTAAGGATTATACAAATCAGATTTTAGTGGCAAAGGGTACTGTTTTATCAAAGGATAAGCAATACTTGATTGTTGAAATTTAAAGGTTTGTATATTACAATTATCTTGATTTAGTTTTTATTGTGGTACGGTTTTAAGAGACGAGGTAGATATGGCAGAGTTAAGTAACACACAATACTTTAAGGTTCAAAAGGATAATCCTGTAGGGGTAAAAGAGGTCCTCGAACAGGTTTATAGCGCCCTTTCGGAAAAGGGTTATAATCCTGTGAATCAGATAGTAGGATACATTATGTCAGGAGACCCTACGTATATTACCAGTCACAATAATGCACGTAGCCTTATTATGAAAGTAGAACGTGATGAGCTCGTAGAGGAGCTTCTTAAGGAATATATAGCTAGTGAAAGCTGGAGTAAATAATGAGCAGGATTCTTGGTCTTGATTATGGGACGAAAACAGTTGGGGTCGCTATTAGTGACCCTTTACTTTTGACTGCGCAGGAATTTGAGACAATCACCCGTGAAAGAGCCAGTGCGCTTCGACACACCTTAGTTAGAATCAAGGAAATCTGCGAAGAGTATCAGGTAGAAAAGATTGTTTTAGGATATCCTCGCAACATGGACGATAGCGAGGGCTTTCGTTGTGAAGACACACTTGAGTTTAAAAAATTATTAGAAAAAAGAGTTACTATACCAATTGAGCTTGTTGATGAGCGACTTACTACCGTATATGCGGATGAGATTTTAGAGGAATCAGGCGTAGCGAAGAAGGATCGAAAGAAGGTTATCGATCAGATTGCTGCGGCTATAATATTACAGGATTATTTGGATAATTATAGGAGTTAAAAATGGAAAAAATCATTTTATCTGGTGATGATGGAGAAGATATCGAGTTTTTTGTATTAGAGGAAACATTGGTATCTGGAAATAAATATCTTCTTGTATGTGACAGTGAAGATGAAAATGAAGATGCTGACGCAACAATTTTAAAAGAGGTTTCAGTAGAAGGCGATGACGTAGTCTATGAGTTTGTCGAGGACGACGTTGAGTTTGATGCTGTAGCTAAGCTTTTTGATGAATTAGTTGGCGACGAAGCTGACATTGAAATGTAATAAAAGATTATTTTTGAATTGAAATAGGAGGTTATTTTTTTGAAGAAGAAAACTGAACAGACAGCTGAAAGGCTGAAGATTATTCCACTTGGCGGTCTTGAGCAAATCGGCATGAATATTACTGCTTTCGAGTATGGAGACAGTATTATTGTTGTGGATTGCGGACTTTCATTTCCTGAGGATGATATGTTGGGCGTGGATCTGGTTATTCCAGATATATCATATCTGAAAGACAATCAGGATAAGCTAAAGGGATTCTTTATTACCCATGGTCACGAGGACCACATTGGGGCGATTCCTTATGTCTTTAAGGAGCTTAACGTATGCCCTATTTACTCTACAAAGCTTACTAATGGTCTTATTGAGCATAAGCTTGAGGAGCACAAGATGCTCACTAAGGTTAAGCGTAAGGTTGTTAAGTATGGCACACATATTAATGCAGGTGAATTTAGAGTAGAGTTTATCCGTACAAATCACAGTATTCAGGATGCGGCTGCACTTGCGATTTATTCGCCAGCAGGTATCGTTGTACATACAGGCGATTTCAAGGTTGATTACACACCAGTTTACGGTGATCCAATCGACTTACAGCGTCTTGGCGAGATCGGTAAGAAGGGCGTACTTGCTCTTATGTGTGATTCTACAAATGCAGAGCGCCCAGGCTTTACTGCGTCAGAAAAGACAGTAGGTAAGACTATCGATTCTATCTTTGCTGATAATACTACCAGCAGAATTATCATCGCTACCTTCGCGTCAAACGTTGACCGTGTTCAGCAGATTATTAATTCAGCTGATAAATATGGACGTAAGGTTTGTGTGGAAGGCCGTTCAATGGTTAACACTATTGATACAGCACAGAAGCTTGGATATCTTCACATTCCTGACAATACACTTATCGATATCGAGTCACTTAAGGCATACCCAGATGAGAAGATTGTACTTGTTACAACAGGTTCTCAGGGTGAGTCTATGGCAGCTCTTTCTCGTATGGCAAATGGTACTCACAAAAAGGTGCAGATTAAGCTTGGTGATATGATTGTATTTTCATCTCACCCAATTCCAGGAAATGAGAAGGCTGTATCAAATGTTATTAACGATTTAACAATGCGTGGCGCACAGATTGTTATGCAGGATGTTCACGTTTCAGGTCATGCCTGCGCAGAAGAGATTAAGCTTATTTACTCTCTTGTACGTCCACAGTTTTCTATTCCTGTTCATGGCGAGTTCAAGCATCTTACAGCTCAAGCTCGTATCGCAGAGTCACTTGGCTGGGATCACGACCATATTAAGATTATCCGTTCAGGTGATGTGCTTGAGCTTGGAGATAATTACTCTAAGGTTACAGGTCATGTTCACACTGGAGCTATCATGGTTGATGGTATCGGCGTAGGTGATGTTGGAAACATCGTACTTCGTGATAGACAGAAGCTTGCTGAGGATGGAATCATCATCGTTGTGCTTACATTAGACAGCGCATCAGGTACAGTTCTTGCTGGTCCTGATATTGTATCCCGCGGTTTCGTTTATGTTAGAGATTCTGAGGACCTTATGGAAAGCGCTCGTGCAGTCCTTACAGAGACAATGGAGGTTCTTGAGGAAAAGAATATTACAGATTGGAACAAGATTAAGTCAGACATCAGAGACAATCTTTCTGATTTCGTATGGCATGAGACTCAGAGACGTCCAATGATTATTCCAATCATCATGGAAGTATAAAATGATAGTTGATGAGAGATATACCACTTATTTGAATAGCCTTTATCCAGAGCTTAGCCCTGTGTTAAAGGAGATTCAAAAAGAAGCAATAGAATCCTTCGTTCCAATAATAAGACCGGAGACAGTTAATTTACTTCAGCTTCTTGTCAAGATGAACAGACCAAAACGAATATTGGAAGTTGGAGCTGCCGTTGGTTTTTCTGCAAATGTAATTGCGGAAGCGGCAGGAGATGATGTTACTATTACCACCATCGAAAATTATGAGCCTCGCATTCCTATCGCAAATGCGAATTTCAAGAGAACAGGCAGAGATAAGCAAATCACTCTTTTAGAGGGAGATGCCATGGAAATCTTACCTACTCTTGAAGGTCCATACGATTTCATTTTCATGGATGCGGCAAAAGGTCAGTACATTAATTTCTGGCCTGAAATAAAGAGGCTTATTGCTGATGATGGTTTAATTGTTACTGATAATGTATTACAGGATGGGGATATAATTGAGTCCAGGTACGCTATTACAAGACGTAATCGTACTATTCACAAGCGAATGAGAGATTATCTCTACGAGCTGACTCACGATGAAGGTTTTACTACTACGATTCTTCCTCTGGGAGATGGCGTTAGTATCAGCGTGAAAGGAAAGAAATGAGAAATACAGAATTATTAGTTCCTGCAAGCAGTCTTGAGGTACTTAAGGTTGCTGTTATTTATGGAGCAGATGCAGTTTTTATTGGTGGAGAAGTTTTTGGTCTTAGAGCTAAGGCAAAGAATTTTTCTAAAGAAGATATGATTGAGGGTGTAAAGTTTGCCCATGATCACGGTGTAAAGGTTCACGTTACTGTTAATATTTTAGCTCATAATAATGACCTCGAGGGCGTTAGAGAGTATTTAAAGGAACTGAAGGAAATTGGTCCGGATGCTCTTATTATTGCAGACCCTGCAATCTTTATGATGGCTAAAGAGATTTGTCCTGAAATCGAGCGTCATGTAAGTACTCAGGCAAATAATACAAACTATGGTACATATAAGTTCTGGTATGATTTAGGTGCATCAAGAGTTGTTTCTGCAAGAGAGCTTTCATTGGCGGAAATCAAAGAGATTAGAGCGAACATCCCTGACGATTTAGAGATAGAGTCATTCATTCATGGTGCAATGTGCATTTCTTATTCAGGAAGATGTCTTCTTTCAAATTATTTTACAGGTAGAGATGCGAATCAGGGTGCTTGCACACATCCATGCAGATGGAAGTATGCTGTTGTTGAAGAGCAGCGTCCAGGAGAGTATTTCCCTGTATATGAGAACGAGAGAGGGACATACATCTTCAATTCTAAGGACTTATGTATGATTGAACATATTCCTGACTTAATTGACGCTGGTATCGACAGCTTTAAGATTGAAGGCCGCATGAAGACTGCTCTTTATGTAGCAACAGTTGCCCGTACATATCGTAAGGCAATTGATGATTACAAAGAGTCGCCTGAGAAATACGAGGCAAACCTTGATTGGTACAAGGAGCAGATTTCTGCATGTACATATCGTCAGTTTACAACTGGCTTCTATTATGGAAAGCCATCTGAGGAATCTCAGATTTATGACAATAATACATACAATATTGGCTATACATACCTTGGCATCTGCGGGGCTCCTAATAGCGAGGGCTTTGTGGAGATTGAACAGAGAAATAAATTTTCAGTTGGCGAAACTATTGAAATTATGAAGCCAAACGGAGATAATGTAGAGGTAGAAGTATTAGGAATAAAGAATGAAGATGGTGAGGATATGGAGAGTTGTCCACATCCAAAGCAGAAGCTTTTCATTAAGCTTAGCACTACACCAGAAGAGTTCGACATTCTTAGAAGAAAAGAAGAAGAAGCATAAGTTAAAACAAGGAGAATACAATGGCAGAAAAATATGTTGCTTATGTGGGTACCTATACACACGAGACAAGCGTTGGTATCTATGTTTATGATGTTAATCCTGACACAGGACTACTTACTGAGCAGAGCGTTGCTCCAATTAATAATCCTTCGGATATTATTAATTCTCACGATAACAAATTCCTTTATTCAATTGCTGATGAAGGTGTTGCAGCTTTCAAGATTCTTGAAAACGGTGATCTTGAGAAGATGAATCAGGAGTGGGTTGGAGGCATGCGTGGTTGCAATCTCTGCGTTGATTCTCAGAATAGATATTTATTCGTAGCTGGCTATCACGATGGCCGAGTTACTATGATGAAGCTTAATGAAGATGGAAGTATTAATGGTATCGCTGACGGTATCTTCCACCAGGGTATTGGAAAGTCAGTTGCTGACAGACCTTTATATCCACATTGTACATGCGTTGAGCTTACTCCAGAGGAGAAGTATCTTTGTGTTGTAGAGAATGGTCTTCATCAGATTAAAATCTACGAGGTAGATTACGAGGCTGGAAAGCTTCACCTTGCAGACATCATCAGATGTCCAATGGGTTCAGCTCCACTTAAGATGAAGTTCTCTCACGACGGACAGTATGCATATGTTATTACAGAGATGTCAAACGAGATTCTCGTTTATGATTATCATATCATTGGAGATCGTCCTGATTTCGAGAACATCCAGACAGTTTCATTACTTGTAGGTGTTGATGAGGAAATCTCTACAGGAACTAATATTAAGTTTGGTGATGATGATAAATATTTATACGCAAGTGTAGATGGCCTTAATGCTGTTTGTATGTATGAGAGAAATGTTAGATCTGGAAAGATTGAATACTTCTCACACAATTTTATAAGCGGCGATTATCCAAAGAGCTTTGCAGTTCTTCCAAAGGATAAGTATTTTGTATCACTTAACCATGATACAAATGAAATCCGAAGCTTTACAATTGATAAGAAGACTGGTCATTCTCTTATGCAGAATCCACCAATCAAAATTGCTAAGCCAAACAGTATTGTAATTGTAAAGATTAAATAGGAGTGGTTCAGGGGCTGTTAATGTCAGCCCCTTTCTTTACTATATAGGGTTTCTTTTTTAGGAGGGCATCATTATGGCAGGTTCAACATTTGGTAATAGAATTTCAATCACTACTTGGGGAGAATCCCACGGGGCAGCTCTTGGGGTTGTTATAGATGGTTTTCCAGCTGGTCTTAAGCTTTGTGCTGCAGATATTCAGATGTATTTGGACAGAAGAAAGCCAGGACAGTCAAAATTTACTACAGCCCGAGCAGAGGGCGATGAGGTTGAGATTCTTTCGGGAGTATTCGAAGGACGTACTACAGGCACTCCAATTTCTCTTATGGTTAGAAATAATGATCAGCACTCAAAGGATTATGGCGATATAGCTACTACCTATAGACCTGGTCATGCTGATTTTGGCTTCCATGAGAAATTTGGATTTAGAGATTACCGAGGAGGTGGCCGCTCTTCAGGTAGAGAGACTATCGGACGTGTAGCCGCTGGCGCAATTTGTGCAAAGCTTTTAAGAGAACTTGGCATTGAAGTGTTCGCATATACGAAATCAATTGGTGATATCACTATATCTGATTTCGAATTAGGCTACAGAGATCAGAATCCTCTTGCTATGCCAGATTCAAAGGCTGCAGATGATGCTGCTGAATATTTAGCTGCGTGTATGCTTAATAACGACAGTGCAGGTGGTGTTATTGAATGTGTAATTACAGGTGTTCCTGCTGGAATAGGTGATCCTGTATTTGATAAGCTGGATGCAAAGCTTGCACAGGCGGTTGTTTCTATCGGAGCTGTTAAGGGTGTAGAAATCGGCGATGGTTTTAAGGCTTCCAAAAATGTAGGAAGCTTGAATAATGATGAGTTTGAAATGAACTGTGAAAAGGTAGTAAAGGCTACTAACCATAGTGGTGGCATCTTAGGCGGTATCTCTGATGGTGATGACATTATTCTCAGAGCTGCAATAAAGCCTACTCCATCCATTTCAAAGATGCAGCACACAGTTAACGAGGCTGGAGAAGAGGTTGATATAGAAATACATGGTCGTCACGATCCTATAATTGTTCCTAGAGCAGTAGTTGTTGTGGAGGCTATGTGTGCGATTACAGTTTGTGATGCTTTGCTTGGTCATATGACTGACAGAGTTGAGTATATTAAGGAGTTTTATAAGAATTGAAATACGAGTTATTAAAGACAGAGGGAAGAGCAAAAAGGGGACGTTTTCACACAGTACACGGTGTTATTGAGACACCTGTATTTATGAATGTTGGAACAGTTGCTGCCATTAAGGGGGCTGTTTCTACTGATGATTTACGTGAGATTAAATGTCAGGTTGAGCTTTCTAATACTTATCATCTTCATGTTAGAACAGGTGATAAGCTTATTAAGGAGCTTGGCGGTCTTCATAAATTTATGAATTGGGACAGACCAATCCTTACAGATTCAGGCGGATTTCAGGTATTTTCTTTAGCTGGTATCAGAAAGATTAAGGAAGAGGGCGTTACCTTTAATTCTCATATTGATGGTCGCAAGATTTTTATGGGACCAGAGGAGTCTATGCAGATTCAGTCAAATCTTGGATCTACAATCGCCATGGCATTTGATGAATGTCCACCAGCACTTGCAGAACGTAAATACGTAGAGGATTCTGTAGCACGTACTACAAGATGGCTTTATCGCTGTAAGGAAGAGATGGCTCGTCTAAATAGCCTTGAAAAAACAATCAATAAGGAACAGCTTCTTTTCGGTATTAACCAGGGTGCTGTTTTCAATGATATCAGAATAGAACATGCAAAGATTATTTCTGAGCTTGATTTACCTGGATATGCAGTAGGAGGTCTTGCTGTAGGTGAGAGCCATGAACAGATGTATGACGTTTTGGATCATGTAGTTCCTTATCTTCCACAGAACAAGCCTACTTACCTGATGGGCGTTGGTACACCAGCAAACATTTTGGAAGCAGTTGATCGAGGTGTAGATTTCTTCGACTGTGTATATCCTAGCCGTAATGGTCGTCACGGTCACGTATATACAAACCATGGAAAGCTTAATCTTTTCAATCAGAAATTTGAGAAGGATATGCGTCCAATTGAGGAAGGCTGTGGATGTCCTACATGCCGTTCATACTCTAGAGCATACGTACGTCACTTGCTTAAGGCAAAGGAAATGCTTGGAATGAGACTTTGTGTATTACATAATCTTTATTTCTATAACACAATGATGGAAGAGATTAGAGATGCACTTGATGCTGGAGAGTTTGCAGCTTATAAGAAGCGCAAATTAGATTCAATGGCTCAGGGACAGGATTAATCTTAAATATTTATTAATTAGCCTTTTTTTCTTGCCTAAGTTGAGAAATTTAGATAAAATTAATTTCAGTGATTTGTGGTTCGGCCACGTAGTAGGAGGATAACTTAATGAATAGTTCAATTAGCTTAATTATTTGGGTAGTAGTACTTTTCGTATTCATGTATTTCTTCATGATTCGCCCACAGCAGAAGGAGCAGAAAGAAAAGACTGCAATGATGTCATCTCTTTCAGTAGGAGATACAATTCTTACAACAAGCGGTTTTTATGGTGTTATTATTGCTATTCCTGATGATTCTACAGTTATCGTAGAGTTCGGAAGCAACAAGAACTGCCGCATCCCTATGACAAAGAACGCTATTGCACAGGTTGAGAAGCCTGAGGATGCTGTTAAGACTACAGAGAAATAATTAAAATGATTTTAAAATAGGGATTTGGCTTTTGACCAAATCCCTATTTTTTATTCTTTCTTTTTATGTCTTAAGAATTCTGAACCCTTCTCAAGCAAAGCCTTGGTTGAGGCTACAGGGTGTGTGAATTTTGCAATATGTCTAAACTGTCCACGCTGAGTCTCTGTGGCATTTAATACCCATTGCTTAACAGCTTCAGTAGAAAGCTGTTCTTTTATTTCAGCAAGCTTTTCTGCATTTAATTCCTTTTTCATAAGAGCTGCTTCTTTCTTTACTGCAGCTTTTTCAATTCTGGCAATTTTTGATTCTTCTAAGTTAGTCTGTAGTGCAGCGACTCTTTCAGCCATCTGATTGTTAATCTGCTCGTTTATTCTTTCGAAATCCTTAGCAAATGTTGTAAGAGCTGATATTGTAAGTGCCATATCCATGCCAAAGAGAAACATGAATATTAGGGCTAATAGCTCAATTACAAAAGAAGGAAATAGTGCTATAAGCTCAACTATTGGTGGAATTATGATTTGTGTAACCAGGATTCCAGCAAACCCAAAACAAAGTGTGAAAATAAGGCAAACTCTTCCGTTAATATTTAATGGAAAATCCGAATAATCCCACCATCTGGCGTGGAATCTTTTTTCCAAAACATATGAAGTCCCATATTCTAGGAAAAATGAACCAACGGCACAGCCTATAAAAACTGTGAGATATGATGGTTCGCACGAGGTGCAATAGATAGGTAAATCTATGAAAAGTATCTGCGCCAGAGTGGCACCGACTCCGTATAGTGGAATGCATGGACCATAAAGAAATCCTCGATTTTCCCATGTCTTTTCGTGAATAGTACAGTAGCATGTCTCGTATATCCAGCCCAGAAAACTGTATATAATGAAATATAGAAAATATCTGCAGATAATCATTATTCTGTCCCTCCGATACTTTAGTATAAAATAAGTGAGGTGAAAATTAAAGAATAACAGGGATTGTTCATAGTTATTTACGATTTTAATGATATATTTAAACTAGCCGAAAGTATGTAGTTTTTTGGGTGGTGGTTTTTATGTTAGGTATTAATTCTATTGGGCAAAATCCATACGTTAATAGCCCATCTATGGATTTATCTAATTATGGTTCCTCAAAAGTTGCAGACGAATTAAAGGCCGAAGGTAAAAGTACTGATTTAGCAAAGAATTATGCTTCTGAACGTGCAGCTAAAAGAGCGGGGGTTATTGAATGTGAGACCTGTGCCAGCCGTAAATATCAGGATGGCAGTGATGAGCAGGTTTCTTTTAAGTCTGCCCAGCATATTTCACCAAGAGCAGCAGCTGCCAGGGTAAGAGGTCACGAGGCTGAACACGTTAGTAATGCATATGATAAGGCAAAAGAGAAGGGTGGAAAGGTGCTTAATGCCACTGTATCCATTCATACTGCCGTATGTCCAGAGTGTGGCAGGACATATGTTTCCGGTGGAACAACACATACTCAAATTAAGTATCCAAATGAGGAGAATCCATATCAGAAAAACAGGAAAAATGCAGATGGCGGATTGCTTGCAGGAATGAATTTCGACGCAGAGGTTTAATGGGAGTCTTTTTTTATAAAAGTGTGTATTAACTATTGAAAATAATAGGGTTCCTGTGATATACTTCATTTGTTGCGTGAAGCGTAACACTTTTTCTATTAGGAGGAAATTATGCAAGCATTAAAGTATGTTCTTATTATATTATTAATCGTCATTTGTGTGGCACTTACAGTTATCATTCTTTTCCAGGAGGGCAAGCAGAACGGACTTGGTTCTTTATCAGGCCAGCAGTTCGATTCATACTGGAGCCGTAATAAGGGACGTTCACGCGAGGGCTTATTAGTTAAGCTTACAAGCGTATGTGTAATCCTTTTCTTCGTGCTTTCTGCTGTTCTTAATATTGGTAGCTTCTAGGATTAAGTTTTTAATTGCCACCCGTATGGGTGGCTTTTCGTATTTATAAGAGTTTTATTTAGGAGGAATATGAAAGATTTCGATAAGCAGAGACACTTTTTAATGGACGTTTTTAAAAGTCCAGCATATATACCGATGAAGAAGAAAGACCTTGAGATTCTTTTAGATGTTGAGAAGGACAAAAGGGCTGAATTCGCAGAGGTTTTACAGGATTTAGTTGATGATGGTCAGGTAGAGATTACAAAGCGTGGTAAGTATCAGATTCCTGAGAATCGTCCTAAGTTTATCAAGACTAAGGATCATAGGTCAAAGAAGGCTACAAAAGCTGAGACTGCAACAAAGAAGCAGTCCCTTAATCAGGTGGCAAAGCGTGCTAACAGACCATCAAATGATAATATCGAGCCAGATATCATTGGAAGATTTATTTCACATAAGGATGGTTTCGGTTTCATAGAGGTCGAAGGCCAGGAAGAAGATTACTTCGTTGGAAGAGATAATACCGGTTTTGCTATGCAGGACGATATCGTTGCTGCTGTACTTACATTTGGTGCGTCAGGTAAGCGCCAGGAGGCACGTGTAATAAGGATCATTACTCACGGTTTTTCTGATGTTGTAGGTACTTACGAAGATAGCGGTACATTTGGCTTTGTTGTCGCAGATAGCCAGAAGATGCTTAGGGATATTTTTATTCCATCTGGAAAAAGCATGGGTGCTGTTTCCGGACATAAGGTGGTATGTCACATTGATGATTACGGCGATGATGACCACAAGCCAGAGGGGCATATTACAGAGATTCTTGGTCATAAGAATGATCCAGGAGTAGATATCCTTTCAATCGTAAAGGCATTTGGCATTACAACTGAGTTCCCTGATAAGGTTATCAAGCAGGCATCCACTGTAGCTAAGCCAGTTTCTGAAGCTGATATGGCTGGAAGAAATGACATAAGAGATTTGTGTGTTGTTACTATTGACGGTGAGGATACAAAAGATATTGATGATGGCGTTTCACTTGTTATGGATGGTGACAATTATGTCCTTGGCGTTCATATTGCAGACGTTACTAATTATGTTCAGGAGTCATCGGCACTTGATGTGGAGGCACTGAAGCGAGGCACTTCCGTATATCTTGCAGACCGAGTTATTCCGATGCTTCCTCACACATTATCAAATGGCATGTGTTCACTTAACGAGGGCGAGGACCGACTTGCTCTTTCATGTATCATGACATTTGATAAGAAGGGTAATCTTGTAGATCATGAGATTTGCGAATCAGTAATCCACAGCAATCACCGCATGACATATACAAGCGTTTATGCCATAATGACTGGTGACGCTGAGGAGCGTGAAAAGTACGCTGATGTGGCCGAGATGATTGATAACATGGCAGAGCTTTCAAAGATTCTTCGTGCTAAGCGTAAAAAGAGAGGTTCTATAGATTTTGATTTCCCAGAGACTCACATTCTTATTGATGAAAATGGAAAGGTAATAGGTCTTGCACCATACGAGAGAAATGATGCCCATAAGCTTATTGAGGATTTCATGCTTGCAGCTAATGAGACAGTTGCAGAGCATTTCAATCTTATGGAATCACCATTTGTATATCGTGTCCACGGGGCACCAGAACCAGAGAAGATTCAATCTTTAGGTAAGTTCCTTGGAGCCTGCGGTTATTCACTTAAGGGTAATAAGGAAAGCATTCATCCAAAGGAAATCCAGAAGATGTTAGATTCTTTGAAGGGTCATGAGGATGAGGCAGTCATCACAAAGATGACGCTTCGCAGTATGCAACAAGCCAGATATGATACAGAGTGCAAGGGACATTTCGGCCTTGCAGCTAAGTATTATTGTCACTTTACTTCGCCTATACGAAGATATCCTGATTTGCAGATTCATAGAATCATTAAGGATCACCTGCGTGGTCGTATGAATGAGCGTAAGATTTCTCACTACGAGTCAATCCTTCCACAGGTGGCTCTCGACACTAGTAAGCTTGAGCGTCGAGCTGAGGATTGTGAGCGTGAGGTAGATAAGCTTAAGATGGTTCAATACATGAAGGAATTCATTGGACAGACATTCCAAGGCAGTATTTCTTCAATTACAGGTTGGGGAATGTATGTTGAGCTCGAGAACACGGTGGAGGGACTTGTTCATGTATCTACGCTCTATGATGATCACTATGAATTCATCGAAGAGAATCTCACACTTGTGGGCGAGTGTACAGGCCGTATCTTTAAGCTTGGTCAGCCAGTCACTGTAGTATTAGACAGTGTGGACGAGCAGGCCCGTACGATAGATTTTATACTAGAAGAATTTCAGAGGTTTTAAACATGAATAAAGAAGGCAGAAAGTTAATTGCTAATAATAAGAAGGCTTATCATGAGTACTTCATGGAAGAGGAATATGAAGCAGGTATCGAGCTTCACGGCACTGAGGTAAAATCCATGAGAATGGGTCAGTGCTCTATCAAAGAAGCTTTTGTCAGAATCGACAACGGAGAGATGTTCATTTACCAGATGCATGTTAATCCTTATGAAAAGGGGAACATCTTCAACAGAGACCCACTTCGACCAAGAAAGCTTCTTCTTCACAAGTCTGAGATAAACAGACTTCTCAGTAAGATAAAGGAAAGCGGTTACACAATTGTTCCGTTGGAGGTTTATCTTAACAACGGACTTGTAAAGGTTAAGATTGCCTTGGCGAAAGGTAAAAAACTTTATGACAAGAGAGCTGATATTCAGAAGAAGGATATGAAGCGCGAAGCAGAAAGAGACTTTAAGATAAGGAATTTAGGATAATGAAAATTGTACTTGCATCGAACTCACCACGTAGAAAAGAATTATTAGCACAGGCTGGAATAGAATTTATTGTCGATCCAGCTGATATTGATGAGGTTACCTCAGAAACATTTCCTGCAAAGGTTGTAGAGGATTTGAGCCGCCAGAAAGCTCTTGCAGTAGCAGGAAAGCATAAGGGCGAGATAGTCCTTGCTGCAGATACAGTTGTTGCTTTTGACGACAAAATCCTTGGTAAGCCAAAGGATGAAGAGGATGCCTTTAGAATGCTTACAGAGCTTTCAGGAAGAGCACATCAGGTTTATACAGGTGTTACTATTGTAGATGCAGGTGGAGAGGTTAAGACTTTCTCTGAGTGTACAGAAGTAACAATGTATGAAAACTCACCAGAGGCTATCAGAAGCTATATTGCATCAAAAGAGCCTATAGATAAGGCTGGTGCTTACGGCATCCAGGGCCTGGGGGCAGTGTTGGTTAAGGGAATTGAAGGTGATTACAATAATGTTGTAGGATTGCCTCTTGCTAAAGTATACAGAGTACTATATAATGTGTAATGCTTTAAGGGCTAGTCATGGTTTCGACATAGTGATGTTAAAAGCAGAATGAAATGAATGCTTTTAATATCAGAAACCTGTATAGTCATTTATTTAGTTTTTGGGCTAGTCATGGTTTCGACAGGGGTCATGCAGCGGAAGAAGCGAGTCCCACGGCGATGGGTTAAATGGCCAAACTTAAAATTAAACGCTAACGATAATTTAGCATACGCTGCCTAGTTGCGGCAGTCTGACCTAGAGCACCTACACTTTAGGACCCAGACTTCGACTTTGTAGGAAACGACGTTATCAAAGCTTTGAGATGGCGGGCGTATCATGAAGCTACTAAAGCATAAAACCTGTTTGTGGGTGTTATGTGGAGGGAATGTAAAAATACAAACTACACTCGTAGAAGGGCCGGGAATTGGCTTTTGGACACGGGTTCGACTCCCGTCTAGTCCACTAATTTAAATCCAATTGGAGCGATTTGCTTCAGTTGGATTTTTTATTTGGACAATAGTCACGAAATGTTTGTTCTGAATTGTTTATGGCATGTATGTTTGCTAAACTTTTTGTATCGGTATTGGGGAGATGGAGTATATTGTTATGAGTAATAATTTTAGAAATAGAAATATGTCTGATGATGAGCGCAGAGCATATCGCAGACGCAAGAAATTGATTCGCAAAATCCAGGTTTATTCTGAAATGGGCTTGATAGCTATAGCAATATTAGTTACAGCCTGTCTTATAATTTCCCATATAAAAGGTAAAGAAGATGGTTCTCTTAAGGTAGCAACTGAGGAAAAGACTGTTGCTGAGGCTGAGGTGCAGGAAGAAAAGACTTCAGGTCTGAAAGTGTCTGCAAAAGCTGTAGAGGAAGAAAAAGAGGAAGAAGAAACTCAGGAGATAGAAGAGGAAGAAGCACCTAAATCAGGCAATTATTCTGCAAAAGAAACCGAGGAAACAGTTCAGATCGGAGGAGATGTTGTCAGCGAATCCGCAGTGCTTATCAATAATAAAACAAAAAATATAGTTGCAACAAGAAATGCTACAGAAAAGATTGTTCCAGCATCCATGACAAAGGTTATGACAGTTCTTGTGGCAGCTAATCATATTCCAGCAGAAAAACTGGATGATAAGATTGTTATGAGCCATGAGGCAATAGATTATTCTTATGCAGGTGGCGGCTCCACATCTGGTTTTGTGGAGGATGAAGAGGTTACAGTTAGGGATTTATTCTACGGAACAATTTTACCTTCAGGTGGAGATGCTGCAGCTCAGCTTGCCATTTATGTAGCAGGAGATATAGATAGCTTCGTAAAAATGATGAATGAAGAGTGTGCAACTCTTGGAATAAATGGAACAACACATTTTACAAATCCAGTTGGATTCCATAGCAAAGAGCACTACAGCACACCATATGACATTGCTGTCATTATGATGGCGGCCCTTGATAATGAGCTTTGTAAGGAAGTTCTTACTACAAAGGTTTATAATTCTACAGCTACAAACGTAAATCCAGAAGGAATCACTATTTCTAACTGGTTCTTACGAAGGATAGAGGATAAGGAATTTGGCGGCGAGATTGAAGGCGCCAAGACAGGATATGTAGATGAATCTGGAAGCTGTGCAGTAAGCTCCATGATATCAGAAAGCGGCACAGAATATATATGCTGCACCGCTCATTCAAGTTCCTCATGGAGATGTATCTATGATCATGTAGATATTTATAAATCTTACGCTAAATAATACCAAGAATCTTATCAAAGCTATCTACGTACGCTATTGGATGGAACTGCTGAAGAACATCCATATCGCGGAAGCCGTAGGTGCAAAGGATATAATCGAGCCCTGCATTTTCAGCTGTTGTTGCATCTACTTCAGAATCGCCTATATATAGCACCTTTGATTTATCGGCTATGCCAAGCTTCTGTAATGCGATTTCGATTGGCTCTGGATCAGGCTTTCTTTTGTGAATGCCATCATCACCAATTACGATAGTGATGTGTGGAGCAAAAAAATCATCTATAAGAGAATCACTGGCTGTCTGACCTTTATTGGTTACGATAGCCATTTTCATGCCAAGGGCAGCAAGCTTTTCAGTGGTCTCAATAACACCATCATATGGTTTTGTTTTGATTAGATTGTGACAGTTGTAGTATTCGATGAACTCCTTTAAAAATTCTTCGAAATGTTTGTAATCAGGTCCCTCAGGGAGAGCTCGCTCAACAAGCTTTCGAAGTCCATTGCCTACAAATCTGCGAACGTCATCTATTGAATGAGTTGGAAAACCGTATTTATCCAGCATGTAGTTGATGCTGTCGGTTAAATCTTCAAGAGTGTATAAAAGTGTTCCATCTAAGTCGAAAAGTATTGCTTCGTATTTCATGAATAAATCTCCTGTGTCCAAAATAAAAATCTAAGTCATTGTTATAGATGAAATAACGGGATTTGTAAAGTTAAATATAAAACAATCTAAAATATGTCTATTTTATTTGAAATAAATATAGGGCTTTGTTATCATTTTATCTATACTAGCTTTGAGGAGATTGACTATGGATATAGAAATTCGTGACGCTGTGGAAAGTGATGCCAGCGCCATTCATGATATTTATGGCTATTATGCTGAGAATACATCGGTTACTTTTACAGAGAAGAATCCTTCTATAGAGGTATACAGACAGAGTATTATCGATACAAAGAAGGCGTATCCTTATATTGTGGCTTGTGATGAGACCGGAAAGATTCTGGGAATGGCTTATGGCGGCCAGGTTAGACATCATGATGCTTATAAGTTCTCTGTTGAGACTACTATCTATGTTGCAAATGACGCTCCAAAGCGTCAGGGAATCGGCAGCAAATTATATACAGCTCTTGAGGAAAGACTCTCCGCAATGGGCTACAAATTCATGTACGGTGTTATTACTGACGATAATGAACCTAGCATAGCCTTACACAAAGCACTTGGCTTTGAAGAGGTTGGGCATTTCAAAGATATCGGTTACAAATTTGGAAAATGGAAGGGAATAGTGTGGTATCGCAAGCAGATTGGTTCGCTTGATGATATGACACTTAGAATATAAGATGAGAAAAGCAATCAGATATTTTTTAATATCTATTATTTCGATAATAGTGACACTTATAGCGGTGGGTGTTATTTACATAGTGATTGATACTAAGGGCCGCATTCAGGTGGAAGAGGGACAGACCTATTCCAGCGAAGAAGTGGAGGCTATGGTAGTTGAAGCCAAGGAAGAGGGACGTATATCTGTATTGGATTCAATACGTGAATCTCTCGAAAACGGAAATACGATAATTTCTGTTTTAAAATCATTCTATCCGGAATACATTGTTGTAGCGGCTAATCAGAAGTACAACTTTGTTCCTATCAACGAGGAGCTTACAAAGAGTGCATTCAACATCGATAATCTTGTGGAAGACGAGACTACCGGTAGATACAGCTATGTAGAAGATGGCAATGTTACTTCTAGATTTGGTATTGATGTATCTTCGCACCAGGGTGATATTGATTGGCAGGCTGTTAAGGATGACGGCGTAGAGTTTGCTTTTATTCGTGCTGTTTACCGTGGTTATGGTACAGGAAAGCTTGTTGTAGATGAGAAGTGCATCGAGAACATCGAAGGTGCACAGGCAGCTGGTATCGATGTAGGTGTTTACGTATTCTCACAGGCTATTTCACAGGCTGAGGTTTTGGAAGAGGCTTCTACTGTACTTAGTCTTTTAGAAGGCTATGAGCTTCAGCTTCCTATCGTTTTTGATGTTGAGAAGGTTAGCGACAGCGAAGCCCGCACAAATACACTTTCCGTTGAAGATAGAACAAATCTCACCATTTCCTTCCTTGATGCAATTAAAAAGGCTGGATATGATGGAATGATTTATCACAACACAGAGATGGGCGCTATGCTTATCGATTTGACACAGCTTACAGATTATCCAAAGTGGTTTGCGGGATATAATAAAGAATTCTACTGGCCATATGAATATCAGCTTTGGCAGTATTCAGAAAAAGGTTCAGTTAAGGGAATCAAAGGTAATGTAGATTTAGACCTTTGGTTACAATAAGAGGAGGATATGGAAAAATGCAATTTGAAACATTACAAAAAGACATGGTTGCGGCAATGAAAGCCAGAGACAAGGCAAGAAAAGATGCTATTTCTTCACTTGTATCTGATGTTAAGAAGGCTGCTATCGATGCTGGAACCAGAGATAACATTGCGGATGATTTGGTAGATCAGGTTATTCTTAAGTCTTTAAAGACAGCCAAGGAGCAGCTTGATACATGTCCAGCTGAGAGAACAGATTTAAAGGAAGAGTACCAGTTTAGATATGATGTTATTAAAGAATATGCGCCTGCAATGATGAGCGATGATGAGATTCGAGCATTCCTTCAGGAGAAATTCGCTGACGTTATAGCAACTAAGAATAAGGGCGCAATCATGAAAGAAGTTATGCATGCTCTTAAGGGAAAGGCTGATGGTAAAGCTATCAATATGATTGTTGCTGAACTTTGTAAATAATACTAGAGATGAGGCTGGCTTTTTGTCCGCCTCATATTTTTATTGGAGAAATAGATATGGAACAATTGCATTGTAAAAATTGTGGGTGTGAATTTTCTGGTGCTATTGCTGGAAATGCTATATATCTTTGTCCCAAGTGCAAGGAATATGTAAGCTGCATTTGTGATTATGGATTTGGACCTATTACACCATGCAGTATTTTTTTAGGCGAGAAAGAAATAGCAAGAATAGAAGAGAGAGCGCGCACAAAATATCAATTAAAGTCAGCTGCATTGGGGTTAGATGTTGCTCTTACTAAAGGATACAAGAACTTAGAAGTATACAAAGAAGCTTCAAAGATTGTGTCAGAAGCTTTAATGTAAAGCAATAGCCGATGAACAAATTAAAACTATTACGGGGGCATTCTAATTGGAAATGAGAGTAGGTAATTTTTTTATATTGATACTAGGAGTAATCGTCACCTTTATAGGACCATGGTTTTTGTATTCTCTTCATAAGTGTACAGAAAAGATTACAGCAAAAGTTGAAAAGGTAGAATCTACTAAATCTTATAATTTGATAAGTTTTTCATATATGTATGCTGGGCGCGAATATAATGTACACCAAATGAATGTGATATCATCCTTAAAAGCAATTAGATATAAAAGTGGTGAGGAAATATCAGTTTACATAGATCCGAAAAAGCCTCATCATCTCAGGACTAGTGAAAGACTAGGGGTTTTAGATATTTTGATACTTGGAGTATTTTCTGTTCTGGTTGGATTGATTTTTATAAAAATAGCCATAGATATGATTTAAAAACATGAGATTAAAAAATTATTAAAGGATAAGACATCAATAAAACCTTTCTGTAACCATATCAAGTAAGGCATATGGTATCAATTCTTCGGGATTTTTGGAAGGATTAATCCAGTCTTCAATTTTATCCTTTGGCAGCATCATAGGCATCCTGTCATGAATTTTACCAAGCTCTATGGTAGGTTCTTTTGTAAGAATTACAAATACAGGATAACCTTCTTCAATACGATATAGGCCACAGAGCCAGGTGGCAGTGCAACCAGCTGGCTGAATGGCATATTTATCACCAGTTTTTACCTTACCGTCAGGACTTTTAAAGTGTTCCCATTCAAAGTAGTAGGATGCTGGAATTATACATCTATGTGATTGCCAGGCATCTTTAAATGTTGGCTTTTCACTGGCTGTTTCAAGTCTGGCATTAAATAAAGATCTTTTATTATCTCTTGCAGTGAATCCCCATTGCATCGGGAATACACATTTTTCTCCTTTAGAATTAGGAGCGATTACTGGGACTATATCTGTAGGGCGGACTTCGCCATCAGTGACAAGTGGTCTTGCATGAGTGTCTACAAATTTAGTAGTGAGACGTGAGTTCTTTGCAATATCTATGATTTCTTTCAATTCAGGTTGAGTTATATCAAGTGCATATCTAGTACACATAGTGAATCTCCTATGGATATTCCTCTGCAGGTACATGCTCTAAATCAGAGTAGTTGGCTTCAAAAGATTGCTCTGTACTTGCGATTTCTTCGTTAAATCCTTTCAGTGCATCGAAAGGGCTGAATATTTTGGCACGTCTGGATAAATCCATAGCCGGATGTTTGATTGAAAAATCATCAAAAGGAGAGTGCTTTGGTTTGCCTCTTTCGTACACTTTTTTGTATCTATCATTAATCATATCATTTCATCCAATCTTATAAAATAAATGTTATTAAATTAAGCTTTATGTCCGCCGATTTGAACATTTCGCTCTCTTGTGGTAGCACCTTCTAGAAGATTAATGCCTTTTAATATTGCATTTGCTCCGTACCTAGTCCTTACCTCTAAAAGTGCAGAATGAATGAGCTGTTCTTTGTTAAGCGCTTCATAGTCAGTGAATAGATCCATTTGAAAATAGCCGCCATCATTTTGGACATTACAAGCACATATGCCAAGTCTGCGAAATAGTATTCTATGGTCAGTTTTCTTTATCACATCATTCATGATTGCTTCAATTACAAGCTTAGAAGTGTTTGTCGCATTACGTAGGTTTACTGTGCCATTAGAATGTGCTGGATGGAGTCTGCCATACCAATCTATTGCAAGTGGGCCATCGTAGTGAGGGCAGTATTCAAGACTTTTGTAGTCGTAGCTTACCCACCAAGTGAATTTTGAAGATACCAGATTCTTCTTGTACATGTCACAACATAGGATATCAATCATCTCTTTTAGGACAATACATGCCTCTTCGTACTTATATGGTCTAGGCAATACTTGTCCATTGGAAAGAGAGTGGTTATCGGATTTGTAGTTTTTAATATCATGCATTGTAACAGGTTCGATTCCCCAGGCATGATCTATTAATATCTCAGCATCGATGCCAAAGGATTTATAAAACCATTCTTCATCTATTTGAGAGCGTTCGGCAACATCGCCCATGGTGTACATCATATTTCGTTCCAAGCGACGAGCTTTACCATTTCCTATTTGCCAAAAGTCTGTGAGAGGCCTATGTGGCCATAATAAAGATTTATATGAATCTTCAGTAAGAGCAGCTATGCGGACGCCATCTTTATCGGCAGGGGCTTTTTTAGCTACGATATCCATAGCTACTTTTGCAAGATATAGATTAGTTCCAACTCCGACTGTGGCTGTAATGCCAGTTTGCTTGAGTACATCTCTAATCATTGTCATAGCCATGACGTGAGCAGGAGTCTGGTCAGATTTTATAGCGGCAGTTTCATAAAGATGCAAGTAGGGTGTGCAATCGATGAAACTCTCATCGATGCTGTAAACATGGATGTCTTCTGGGGCTACATATTTAAGAAAAATACCGTAAATCTTGGCTGATACTTTTTCATATTCAAGCATACGAGGGACTGCAGTAATATAAAGAACCTTAGTATGGTGGATTCGCTCGTACTTCTCTATGGCCTGTTTTGCCTCAAATAGTCTAGGTCTACTTGGAACCCCTATAGCTTTAAGGGCAGGAGAGACTGCTAAGCAGATGGTTTGGTCGGTTCTACTTCCATCAGCGACTAGAAGATTAGCTTTAAGAGGATCTAGACCTCTGGCAACACATTCAACAGATGCATAGAACGACTTCATATCTATAGCTATGTAACATTTGGGGATTAGTAAATGCTTAGACATATCCAGTTGTCTTACCTCCTTTATAAATTGCGAACATACATTCCGAAAATATGTTTGCTTTTTGTAAATAGATAATACACCCGAACACGATTTTTTGTAAACCCGAACAAATTATAAAATTTATTTAGTGCCAGTAAATAGGGAAGAACATTATAATGAAAGAATTAGTGAGATATCACATGGTCTTTTCTGGTCGTGTGCAAGGTGTAGGCTTTAGATATAAGGCTAATTATATTGCGGACCAATATCGACTTACTGGGTTTGTAAGAAACGAATTCGATGGGGCGGTAACGGTGGAAGTCCAAGGTACAGAGGAGGAGATATACAGATTTCTAAAATCGCTGGCTTCAGACTAGATATCTATGATTTGAAAAAGCAGAAAATAACGATTGATAATGATGAGAAGCGATTTAGTGTAAAGTATTAAGAAAACTTAAGAAATATTCTTTGGGCATCGAAGCCATGTATAGATTGTTATTAGAAATTAGAAATAAGAATATATCGCACACAACTATTCAACTAGAAGTTTCTATCAAAATTAACGAGACTGCTTAAAAAAGGAATGCTAATTTACAGGTTCTGCAACGGTGTCTGATAAGGCAAATTGTATCAAGTCTACTAGGTTTGAGGATGGCTTAATTATTCCAGGTGGAGAAAGCACCGTACAGGGAAAGCTTCTTAAGGAACTAGGACTTTTTGAGCCATTTAAGAAAATGATTGAAAACGGACTTCCTGTATTTGGTACCTGCGCAGGATTGCTACTTTTAGCAGATAAAATAAATAATGATGACAGCAGTTACTTACAGACTATGGATATCGTAGCTGAAAGAAATGCCTATGGTAGACAGCTTGGAAGCTTTTACACTGAGGCTGATTTTAAGGGAATTGGTACTGTTCCTATGACATTTATTCGTGCGCCTTATATCAAAGCTGTTTCGGAAAAAGCAAGACCTCTTGCCACAGTTGATGGTCACATAGTTGCAGCAAGACAAGGAAATCAACTGGTAACTGCATTTCATCCTGAGCTTAATGACTCGCTACATATTCATAAATATTTTTGTGATATGGTTGCCAACCAATAACTACTTTGCCACCCAAGAATAACAAAAGCCATCGTCCAGGCTCACTACAGCACTATAACAGTGAAGTGTGAACCTGACAATGGCAGTAAATTTATAGTTATATCGACTATAGATTGATTTACATTTGTTTTTTTATCTCGTTAGATGCTTCAATCGTAAATTTAACAAGATTACTATTGATAGTATCTACAGCATTAGAGACATTTGTTGCCGCTGTTGCTACTTGGTCACTGGAATCTGCTACATCCTGAGAAGCCATTGTTACCTTTTCAACATTTGCTGCAATCATTTGAGTAGATGCAGACTGCTGCTCTGATACAGATGCCATATTTGTAGCTACATCATTTACCTTTCTCATTTGTTCAGCCATGTCATCTAATGTAGATGAAGCATTGTTAAGCTCTGTAGTAATCTGAAGGAAGGTTTCAGCTGCAGCATTAATAGAGCCTGAGCTTTCATCAATAAGCTGTGAGTTAGTCTCTGATTTCTCTGAAAGGTCTTTTACTCTATCAGACATTTCTTTGATAATATCTACTATCTGATTAGTTGCCTCGGCAGAATTGTTGGCAAGTGCTCCGATTTCGGTTGCAACAACTGCAAATCCCTTTCCAGCCTCGCCCGCTCTGGCGGCTTCAATAGAAGCATTCAAAGATAGCAAATTAGTCTGAGATGAAATAGAATTAATCATATCCACTATCTGTGTGATTTGCTGTGCAGCATCATCAACACTTTGAACAGCATTAGACATATCCTTCATAGATGAAACGATATGATCCATTCCTTCAGCAACTGACTTCATATCATTTTGTCCCACATCAGCCTTTTTAACCAACTGGTTCATGATATCTTCTATCTGCTCTTCTTCTGTAGTAACCTCAGAAATTGTTTGAGCTAGCAATGTTGCATTTTCGGCTATTTCGTTAACTGCCTCTGCCATATCATCAATATTATTTCTAATCTGATTCATGGAAACGGACTGCTCATTTGCTGCCAACTTCAGATTATCTGCAGTATCCTTTGAGTCTTGAGCATCTCCTATCAGTTTTGTTGAAACAGATTTAATCTCACTCAGACTGTCTCGCATACCATTTATGAATTTGCCCATGGCAGTATTCATAAATGCTATCTCATCATTTCCGCTAGATGATATTTCAACTGTGAAGTCACCACTTGCGATTTTCTCAATATTTTCTGTAAGCATTGTAACAGGCTTTTTAATCATATTAGAAAGAACTCTTAATACAAGTGCTACAACCAAAACTACAACTACTATTGTTGCAACAGAAAGTATATAAACTAATTTGATAAGTTCTGCCAATACTTCTGTTCTCTTTGCGTATGCTATTACCTTCCAGTCGGTACCACTTACAGTAGATGAAACCATATAATAGCTTGCGCCCTCAGTTTTTACTGTTGAAACCACATTATCTTCGGAAACAAGACTTTCTCCTACTGCCTTCCAAAATGGGTCTGATGAATTATCAGCGATATTTGTACCACAAAGGTTTGTATCTTTATAAGAAAGGATTTGGCCTGCACTTGTAACCATAATACAGCCACCCGTTTTATAAAGAGTTACCTCATTTAACTGTTCCTGTAACGCAGTCAAAATCAAATCAGTTGCAAATACACCCTCTCTACCATCCTTTAGATGAATATGGCGAATAACGGTAGCACACAAATCTCCCGTTGCCGCATCAAAATATGGTTAATCATAGTAGTAAAACCATGTATTATCATATCCAATACCCTGCTGATACCATTTCTTTTCTGTTACAACATAATCTTCGCCAGGCACCCAGCCAGATGGGTCTAAAAATTCATCAGTATTGGTACCAATATATGCTCCTGTAGGAATAAGGTCATATCTACCTACTGATTGTGCCAAATAATCTATAATCTCAGCATTGTCTTCAAAGTGGAGTTTTTCGGTGGAATCTGCAATTCCATTCAAATAATAAAATATGGAGTTTAATGCTTTGTTAATCTGACCTGCATCCGCTACAACTTCGTTATTTAGCGAACTGTCAATCAAATTCTTCATCATTCTGTACCCAAAGCCTAGAATAAGACACTCTGCCAAAAGGGTACTGCATATCAGTAACACACCAAAAAGCATCGCCAATTTTTTGCTAATGGCTTTAGGTGAAGCACCACTAGCAAATCCTGTAGTATTTTCCTTCATCCCCATCGTAAACCTCCATTCAACATAGTTTTTGCTACTTTTAGAAAAGCAAAAATCGGTTAAAATATACAATGACAATATTGATGATAGCATATAAATTTGGCACAATTGTGTTTTACTTGAGCGTATTTTATGCCACAGTGTAGTGTACAACGTGAACGACCTCTTAAATTGCACCTAGCTGCAAGCTTATCTAAGCTCTCCTGAATATATCGCTCACTTTTATTATCAAGTGCACTGGTTGCTTCCCATCAATACGCACACTGCCTCCAGTATTATGTAATATAGAGATTGCCATTTACCTACTAAAAGAGTATGCTTTTAGAAAAGAAGAGAAGGGGGATAGAAAAAATGATTTCAAGAGAAGAGGCCTTCGACTTATTGAAAAAGTACAACAAGGATTCTTTTCATATTCAACACGCATTAACCGTTGAAGCTGTTATGAAATGGTATGCAAATGAACTTGGTTATGCAGATGAAAAGGAATATTGGGGAATTGTTGGACTTTTACATGATATAGATTTTGAATTGTATCCAGATGAACATTGTTTAAAAGCTCCAGAATTATTAAAAGAGGGCGGTGTGAGTGATGATATTATTCATGCAGTATGTTCACACGGATACGGTATTACTGTTGGTTGCGGAGAAACTATAGATGTCGAACCAATTAGAGAAATGGAAAAAGTACTCTTTGCAGCTGATGAGTTGACAGGACTTATTTGGGCGGCAGCTCTGATGCGACCATCTAAGAGTACTAAAGATATGGAACTAAAATCTCTTAAGAAGAAATATAAAAGCAAGGGATTTGCTGCAGGATGTTCACGAGAGGTTATAGAACGTGGCGCAAATCAGCTTGGCTGGGAGCTTAACGATTTGTTAGATAAAACTTTGCAAGCAATGGCAGCTAGTGAGGATACAATTAACGAGGAAATGTTAGCGGGGTAAAGGCCTATGAAATCAATCCTTATTAAAGATACAACACGAGAAGAGCGCGAAGAGATTATAAAAGCATCTCTTGATTGTGGTGGCGGATGTGAAAACTGTTCTTCTTGTTGGCTTGGTGGCGGTAGTCCGTGGGATATTTATCAGGACTATATAGATGGTAAACGGGAAATTAGTGATATTAATAAGGATTATATGTCTATATACCGTCAGGATAGGCAGATAAAATAGGTATATTTATGAAAGAAGCTCCAGATATTATAAAATCAACAGAACAAGAACGGCGTGATTATATAAAGCAAAGATTTCCATGTATTGCAGATTGCGATATGTGTGGGCTTTGCAAAGTGTTTCATGGAAAAGACGCAGAAACAGCTTATGACGATTATATCATAGGAGTACGGACATTTTTAGAAGTCTCAGCGGATTATAAAAGGTGATTTGCGAACGATTTGCGAATATTCCAATTGACAATTGATAATCTATAAGTTATCATAACCTTAGATAACGAATAAGTTATCATTAGGAAGAGGAATAAATATTGTACGAAAAAATGGCAAGTTTATTTTATTACACCAGTTTCCTAAGAAAACACAAAAGACACCAAAGCGCGAGATAGAGCAAGCAAAGCGAGAGCTGGCGGATTATTTGGAAAGGAATGAACAGATATGAGTAAAACATGGAATGAAGTAAGAAGTGAATTGTTCACACCTGAAGAAATTGCGGAAAGTGATTTAAGGGTTGCTCTTATGGGTGAGTTAATTAAAGCTCGTAAGGAACAAGGAATATCTCAGCGTAAATTAGAAGAACTAAGCGGTGTTAAGCAGCCTGTTATAGCAAGAATCGAAAATGGAACCAGCAATCCGCAGCTTGAAACAATAATTAAGTTGTTGGCAGCCTTGGGCAAGACTCTAGCTGTTGTACCTATGAAATAGTGTGGATAGAATAATGAATATGGAAAAGACTACTGAAAAAAAACAGTAGTCTTTTTTTATAAAAAAATTGCCTTTAAAATCAATGGAGTAGGGCGTCCAATAAAATGCCATGCAATGTTGCTATCTTATATTTAGGAGCTTTCGAGTGTGAGAGCTTCTATATTTTTTAAATAAAGTTAGACGCATTTAACGAGAGGTGGTAGTATGAAACTAGAAGAGAGTGGGGAATTAGAGGAATGGGCAATAATTTGAACAAATCTTTTATTTTCAGGAATTTCTATAAGGAATTAGAGGATAACTATGGGTCTGCCATGGCAAAAGAAATGTGGAATAATGCTGAATCCGAATTTGTCAAACTACAGGATGCAGAACCATCGGCTGATAAGGCTACTGTATCATATGTATTTCCTGCGGTAGCATTGTATCGTTCAATTGAACATTTTTATCCAGAAGAGGCACTGACTGTTACTAGAGCTTTTGGAACAAAAATGGGACTTATGCTAAAAGGTATCTTTAGGACGCTTACTGCTTTGCCTGGCATTCCAACGCTTATGTGGAGAAAGATGGACCGAATTGCTGCAAAAATGAGCGATGGATATGAAATAGAGAATCTTTTAGTTACTGAAGACAAATGTTTCATGGATGTAGTCAGTTGCCCCCTCTATGATAAGGCTCTTGAACTAGGCACACCAAACGCTATTCAGATGATTTGTTGCATGGATAAGGAATATATGAATGGATTTAGAGGAGTTGATTACAAGAGGACTAAATCAGTCGCAGAAGGTGATGATTGTTGCGACTATAGACTTAAAAAGTCCTTTTAAAAATATTTGCTATCGTCGGTAAGAATATCATCAATCGACTTGCTGTGTTTGAATGGTAAGTAATTTTGAAAATGACTACAAGGATGACGGAAGTAAAACATGGAGTTTTACATAGAGATTATACATTGGTTATAGGTGGGGCAATCTGCGACTACTGGATTGTACCGGATAAAATAAAGAATCCTAAGTAAATAATATAATCAAATACCCTTCTGTGATATATTAGAAAGAAAAAATATAGCAAAGGGATTATTTATGAAAAAGACGTTAGTTACATTATTATTGGCTTGTATGCTTGTGGGCTGTGGAAATAAGCAGAGTGATGAGATAATTGGTGGGGCAGATGAGCCTACAAGTATTATTTTAGAATCGGATTCAACAAAAGATGATGAGAGCAGTGCAGATTCAATTACTGATGATGAGGCTTTAAATGCTATAAAAAACTACTGCTATGAGAATTATCCTGATGTAAAAGAATTAGAAGAGTCTGGAGAATATGAGGTTTACTGGAATGTTGAGTCTAGTGTTGACAAGCAGATAGTTGTTGCATTTAGATCTTATACGGCAGCGATAGTTCGTTTTTACATAGATTCAGCCACAGGAGAAACATACATAACCGAATATGTTTCAGGTATTACTGATGAGGAGGAGCCTACTGGAGAGACTTTTAATGTAAAAGACTATTTTGAAATAGGTGAATAATGTTATGGAACGTGATGAGTTAAAAGAAGCCATTCTTAGAGATCTAAATGCAGAGGAATATCCTTTTGTTATAGAGGTTAAAGGAAACACTATTGTTGGAAGATGGAAGACTCAGGAGATTCCTGGAAGTGCTAATTCAAAAAGATATCGTCCCTTTTCTGTAGAATATAAGCTCCGTGCAGACGGAACATTTTATGGCGGGGAAATGACAGTCCACTGTGATGAGTACAAGCCACCTATGTCAGCAGAGTCTAGAGGGGTGTATTCTGTTACTGCCAATGAAAATTTGAAGTGGAGGAAAAAGGTGGATGTTAAAGAATGGTCTACTATTGACCACGACGAGCAAAAGCTTTTTTCAATAATAGAGCATTATTTGATAGATAAAGGGTTTTCCTATCGACCAGGTGTATGGAACCATGCTTATATAGGTTGGAGACAAGGTTATTACTTACGATTAGTAGGTGCATTACTATTGTTTGTTGGTACCTTTATTTTTATAGGCTCACTAGGTACTGGAAACTTATTTATTAATCTATTTCCTTGGATTCACATCATAGTTGGTGCTTGGTTTCTTCTTATAGGATTAGGAAAGATTCCGTTTTACCATCTTAGGAATGACATACTGATAAAAGTGATTATTGGAACCATTGCCATTTGTTGGTTGCTAGTCTTTGCCTGTATGTTTTTTGATATAGATCCACTTGGATTCCTTTTTAGATAAATAAAATGGATTGCTTATACCAGGTATTATGATTTTGTTTGGATGGCTTTTGTGGAAACATGGTCCAAAGGACATCAATTCTTTCTATGGCTATAATACTTTGGCCAATCATACCTACAGAAATCAATTTGAAAAAGAATTTCTAGAGGAGAGGTTATTTTTAATCGGGTTGTGGTAAGAAGATTATAGGAAATGGAGGGGAAAGCCTATGATTAAGATATACGGAATGCCAACTTGTCCATATTGCGATTATATTCATGAGCAGATTAAGGGTAGAGAGTCAGAATTTGAATATATCAATATAGGTGAGAACATCAGAAATATGGGAGCATTCACTAGACTACGTGATACCAATTCTGTTTTTGATCACTGTAAAGAAATAGGCGATGTAGGTATCCCTGCTTTTGTATTCGAGGATGGTAGAGTTTCAATTGATCCTGCCGATGCAGGCTTGATTGAGTATGGTACAGTTGATGCTTGCTCTATAGAAGACCACAAGAGCGGAAGAAAAGGTTGCTAATGGAAATATTATTAGTGATTGATATGCAGCAAAAGTACATGGATAGCTATGAGTCAGATCTACTTGAACGTGTTAATATGCGTATTCAAGAAGCTGTGGCTGCGGACATTCCTGTAGTCTATGTGAGAAATGTAGGCAAGATTGAGAATGAGGATAAGTATGTGTTAGCTGAAGGCCTTGATGTAGTATCGGAGTATGTATTTGCCAAAAGATGGCCAAGTGCTTTTTCCTCGGAAGAGTTTGCGCAGTTCATAGAACGCTTGAAAGTAGATACCATCAATATGGTTGGAGTAGATGGCAGATGTTGTGTGGCTCGTAGTGCTATGGATGCGAGGAAGAGAGGATATGCTGTTAGACTTTATTTGGATTCTGTAGCTGCGATTAATGACAATTTCTATTTAAAAGAGCTCCCCGAGATGCAGGAAACTGGGGTAGAGACAATAGCTGATTAATTGAACACATATTATTTAATATGTATCAAATTAACGTTTGTATGAACACATTCTTAAAATAGTATCAGAATAATCATTAATAATAGTTATTCTGATACTATTTTTCTTTGAGCAAACTAACAATAGTTAATTTGATGGTTTTGGAGGTTCTAGATGGGAAATTATTACAGCTATATGAGAATATCTACAGATCAAGAGAAGCAAAAACTTCAACAGACAGATTAAAAGTCTGAGTCGCTATGCAAAAGAGCATGGCATAGAATATCTGGTTGAGTTTACAGAAGAGAAGTCTGCAAAAAATTTTACTGAGAGACCTCAGTTCCAGAAGCTGGATAAGATTTTGCAGAAAGATGATACCGTTGTCTTTAAGGACATTTCCAGATTCACTCGTGAAGCTGAGAACGGCTATAAGAAATATATGGAATTGCTTAATCGGGGTATCAATGTTGTGTTCATTGATAATCCAACTGTGTCCAGCGAGTACATCAAGCAGATGATGGACGTAGCCCAAGTGCAGGATCTAGTCACATGAACAGCTATGGAAGGCGTAATAAAGTTACTTCTTATTGTAGAGCTAGATAGAGCAGAGCAGCAGCGCTTATATATTTCTAAGGCAATCAAGGACGGTATCGCTGCAAGTAATAAGCGCAGCGGAAGAAAGCAGGGGCAGTTTGACAAGCTGACACCTGAGCTCAAAGCAGATATTCAAGCGTACCTGCATGACCGCTCGATTAAGCAGGTGGATTTGATGAAGAAGTATAGCATTTCAAGGAATACTTTGAAGAAGTATATTGAGAGTGAGAAACTCACCTAAATTTATAGACATATCATTTATTATTGTGGTACTTTATAATAAAAGAGAAGGGGGAATTTTGCTTATGAATTCATCAGCTATTGCGTTATTTATCGTATTGGGGGCTATTGTTTTAGTGCCGATTATTTTCAAATCAGTTCTTAAAATAATTCAAGACATTGATTACAAAAGACAGGTTGAAGGAAAAATTCCAGAAAGAACATTTCATGGGAAGATTCCTCCAGCGGACAGTGCGTCAGACAATTCTTTTGATGTAAATGTACAGACAGGATACAAGGAATCTTGTGACGCTGAATTAAGGATGCGTGGAGCACAAAATTTTTTTGGACCAAAATAGAAGATGCTTAATCCTGTAAATGATACGCTAGAGAACCTCGTTTAGAGTGTGGATTGATTATCGGCTAGAAATTGGCAACAAAAAGGGCTTGCTCATTGAGAACAAGCTCTATAAATTAATAATATGATTATGGAAGCAGATTCAAATAAATTTATAGGTGGAGCTGATGGCCCGACTTCTATAGTGTTTTATAATAATTCTCATAAGCTTTCAATATCGCAAAGAATACAGATAACTATAAACAATCTAAAAAGAAGATATTGGGCGAGACGTATAGTTCCAGGTACTCATAGCTTAGAGGAAGTTGAAGAGTTACTTTCAACAAAATATGGTTTTACTGAAGTAGATGTATCAGGTGTTGAATTTATGGAAGAGTATCAGCAGATGCGGACAACTTTTCTTCTTGAGGACATGCCTGAGTTAGCTGCGGATAGTTCTTATCTATCGTCAACAAGTGATGATGTTGGGACAATCATAAAGAATCTTGAATTAAAACTACAGCAAGAGCGCATGTTAGCGGAATCCATTCCTTCAGAAGTGTATGATATTGACTTTCATAAGTATATAAGACGCGGAAAATCACAAAACGACGAAATGCATATCATTATAGAGCGCACTCACGAATATATTGGTGGCGGTGCAGGTGGAAGTAAAAGATTTATACGCGAATGGAAAAAAATAATGAAGAATACCTATCTTTACTACGGAGTATCCGAGGAGGACATTAAAACCAAATCACAGCGCTACAAAGAATTGCTATTAGAGCTTATCATATAGTAATTCACAAAAAAGACTTGCGCATTGAGAAAAATCCCTTGCTATATATTATTTAGCTAAGGTCTATGAGTACCTAGTGCTTCCCCTGCTAAATGGCAGGGGATTTTTTGCATTACTCACATAAAATCATATTTTCTCTGAGTTTTTATAAGATAGGGAATTTGTGGTGCCAAAAAGGACAGGGATTTACATTATACCTGTCCTTTGTAACTGCAGTTATTTAGTCATTATATTTTAAACCATAATAATCCATATACTTCTTAAATCGATCTTGGCATGAGAGAATGGTATCAGTGAGATATCCTTTTTCATTATTCCATTCTTTTAGACCTCTGTAGTAATATTCTTTTATATCATCTTCAATTATAAATGGAGTGATTCCATTTCTAAGACATTCTTTGAACATGATAAGTCGTCCAATTCGTCCATTTCCATCTTGAAATGGATGGATTTTTTCAAACTGATAGTGAAATTCGATTATGTCATTTATGGATTTTATCTTGTCTTTATTATATGTCTTAATAAGTTCTTTCATGGAATTTGGAACATTTTCAGGAGAAACAGTTTCTAATCCTCCAACCTCGTTGGCGAGTCTTTTGTAATCGCCTACAGCAAACCAAGGTTTTCTACTGTCAGAAGTGCCTGATTTGAGAACAAGATGTAATTGCTTAATAAAGCTCTCGCTAAGTGCATAATTTGCCTGTTCAATAGCAAGATCTATACAGCGGAAATGATTGACTGTTTCCACAATATCATCGACATTAATAGTATCTTTCTCTACGCCTATTGTGTTTGTCTCGTATATGTATCTTGTTTCATCGTGTGTAAGGCGACTTCCTTCTATATGGTTGGAATTATATGTTAATTCAATCTGAATTTTGTGATATATTCCACCCGTGATTCCTGCGTCCTTTTCTATTTTTAAACGAGAAAGAAGATCCGTAGGAAGTTTTCCAGCTCTTTGCTTTCTCGCTGGTTTTTCAGCATTTGAAGGGATAGCCCACGAACCATTTTGTATTACTGCTCCAGGGATTCTCCCAGCATTACAATAATTTCTTACACTACGTTCTGATATATTCCATTTATTTGCGGCTTCTGTAACATCAATATAAATCATATGCTTCTCCGAAAGTTCATTAATTATCTTTATGGAATAATTATAACATATTCGGCAATATAAAACAGCATTTCATATGTTGAATATCTGGTTTATATTGCCGTAAATATATATGTAATATCATATTTGCATATACAACATAAGATATAGGCACATATAGATATCAAAATAATGGCAATCCTCACTATTGTTGTAATTGTGACATGTACTATTGTAGATTTTTCAAAAAGAATCAACCATTATTGATTGGTGCTTTCTTTTTTGAAAAGAAGTACAATACCCTTATACAAGTACAGAGGAGACGGTTGTCTTGCTTTCCAAGGGCGAGATACCCAGTAAGAAGGTTAAGGTTGAGTTCTCATTAGAGGGTATGGATACTGATGGTTTCAAGGACGGAGCTACCTACGATGAGATAAGAGATTGGGTACAGGAGAAATATGATTTACATGTTACGAATCTTAATATAGCTCAGGTAAAGAGAAAGAATGGCATTATTGAGAGGGAGAATTATAATAAGCCGAAGTCCGAAGATAGCAGACAGCCGGGAACAACACCAGAAAAGGAGAAGGCTATTACTGAGGCGCTGAAACATTTTAATATGATATGAGTAATAGGAGGCATTCACAAAATGGATGCCTCTTTTTTTATTGCGAGAAAGAGTTTAGTTGTCTGCAAAAATTCATTTTGGGCTTGCATCAAAAATCTTTTGGTGATAGCATAGTTTTTGTCAATAAAAAAGAAAGAGCGTTAATCGCATAGGTGAAGGAATGATTATTAGATAATTTAGCTTGAGTGAACACTGTCAGTAATGACAATGCTGCCAAGGCAGCTATTTTGTGTACGCTTAAACTGGATTATCATACATTCTTAGCCTATTTTATTTCTATATACTTATAGTAGGTCTATTTGTGTGAGTCTATTTTGCGTATGCGGAATAGGCTTTTTTCATGCGCAGCTTATGGAAATGTATGCAGGAGGAAAAATGTTACAGATAAAAGACCTTACTATAACGCATCTCAAAGATCTGAGAATTATTCTGGATAAATTCAATATGGTATTAAATGATGGGGACAAAGCTGTGATCATAGGAGAAGAGGGAAATGGAAAGTCTACGCTTATGAAGTGGATATATGATCCAAATCTTGCAGAGGCATATACAGAGTGCAGTGGTGAAAGGATAACAGGAGGGGAGTCTTTGGGGTATTTACCTCAGGAACTTAATGAATGCGACAGAGTCAAAACCTTGTACGAGTTTTTTTCAGAAGGAACGTTGTTTTTTGATAAGACACCAAAGGAACTATCCGAAATGGCTAGTCAGTTTCAGGTTCCATCAGAGTTCTTTTATAGTGACCAGATAATGGGGAGCCTGTCCGGTGGTGAGAAGGTAAAGGCGCAGCTTATGAGACTTCTTATGGATGAGCCGACAGTTCTTTTGCTGGACGAGCCTTCAAACGATATTGATATAAGTACGTTAGAACTCTTGGAAAAGCTGATAAAGGACTGGAAGCATATTGTTCTCTTTATTTCACATGATGAAACACTTATTGAGAATACGGCCAACGTTATCATCCATTTGGAACAGATAATGCGGAAAAGCAAGTCAAGATATACGATTGTAAAAGACAATTACGAGAACTACATAAAAAGAAGGGCTGATAACTTCCAGCGTCAGGAGCAGCAGGCACTTAATGATCGCAGGGAAAAGAAAATTCGTGATGAAAAGTTCAGGCGAGTTTATGACAGCGTTGATCATGCGCTTACGTATATATCAAAAGGCGCCAGAGATGCGCCGGGAAAGAACCTGAAGGATAAGATGCATACCGTTAAGGCTATGGGGAAGCGCTTTGAAAAAATGGATGAAAACATGACTGAAATGCCGGAGCAGGAGGAGGCAATCTTTTTTAAACTTGGTAATAAAGATGCAATAGTGCCTGCTGGAAAGACGGTTATTGAGTATTCTCAGGATGAACTTAGAACGCCTGATGGGAGCAAAATCCTTTCCCGAAATATCTTTTTAAGGGTAAGAGGTCCTGAGAAAATCTGCATTGTGGGTACTAATGGAGTTGGAAAAACAACACTTCTTAAGAAAATGGCAGATGAGCTTCTTTCAAGAAAGGACATAAGAGCACAGTATATGCCGCAGAACTATGAGGATATGCTTGATCTTGCTGCCACGCCGGTTGAATTTCTCGATGATACAGGGGATAAGGTGATTCGAACACGTATCAGAACATATCTTGGCTCCCTTAAGTATACTCCTGATGAGATGGACCATCCGATAAGAGAACTGTCAGGTGGTCAGAAAGCCAAGGTGCTTCTTTTAAAGATGAGCATGTCTGATGCTAATGTTCTTATCCTTGATGAGCCAACAAGAAACTTTTCACCACTGTCGGGACCGGTCATTAGGGAGATGATAGCTTCATTTCCCGGAGCAGTGATAAGTATCTCTCACGACAGAAAGTACATCGATGAGGTCTGTACCAAGACCTATATACTAACAGAGGAAGGATTGAAATAATGCATATTGAACCTTTTGATATGAAATATCTTAACGATTACTTTAATGGATTTAATGAAGAAATAACAAAATATCAGTGGCCGGAGCCGTTTGAAAACATTGAGGCTTCCAAAGATATGCTGCAGGAGTTTATGGATGAGATGGAGAAAGGAGAAACCCTGTTTTATTCTGTAATCTCAGATGATGATAAATTCATCGGGAGTGTGGAAATGCATGGAATGACAAGTGATTGTCCTGAACTGGGAGTCTGGATCATTGAGAATGAACAAAGAAAAGGATTTGCGTATGCTGCTTTAAAGAAACTGCTTAAGTATGCTGCAAGGACATATGACAAGAAAAAATTCTATTATGAGGCAGATATACGAAACGAAGGTAGCATGAAGCTACTAAGTAGGTTCGGGACAGATTATGATATTATCGAGTGTGATCTTGAGGAAACAGTAACAGATTCCGGAAAGAATCTTAAGCTGCAGGGATATGTGATTGCAGAAAAATAAGGCATCTCGATGTGCCTTTTGAATGAAGAATAAGGAGACAGTATGTTAGATAATAAAGGATTTGATTTATGGGCAGATGGCTATGATGCAGCCGTTGGCCTTTCAGATGAAGAAAATAGTTATCCGTTTGCAGGATATAAGGATGTACTGGGAATGATATTCCGGGAGGTAATGGCAAAGAAAAACGCTAAGGTCCTTGATATTGGATTTGGAACAGGGACGCTTACTACAAAACTCTATGAGAATGAATGTGATGTTTATGGACAGGACTTTTCTCAGAGAATGATAGAGCTTGCTCAGCAGAAGATGGAAAAGGCACATCTTTACCAGGGGGATTTTTCCAAAGGCTTAGTTAAAGAACTTGTGGATTTAAAATATGATTACATCATTGGAACATACTCCTTACACCACCTGACAGATGAGCAGAAGATTTCATTTTTCAAGTCGCTAACAGACAGGCTTAATGAAGGGGGAAAGCTTCTTATTGGTGATGTTGCATTTGAAACGAGGGCAGAATTGGAAAAGTGCAGGGAAGAAGCCGCTGATGACTGGGATGAGGATGAAATCTATTTTGTTTTGGATGAACTTAGAGAGGCATTTCCCGGGGCGGAATTCTATCCTAAATCCTATTGCTCCGGTGTAATTGAGATAAAAAAGGTAAACGATATATGTGTCAGCCTGTACATTCCAAAACTTGAGGACTTATAGTTCCGTGAGGAGTTTATGGCTGATCCTGCCACAATGGAATATAATCATGCCTGGGGTGGCACAATCCCATTTCCAAAAGAAAAGTGGGAAGGCTGGTATAATGACTGGGTTGTAAATGATGATGGAAAATGCTTTTATCGTTACTTGAAGAATACCGATGGTGAGTTTGTCGGCGAGGTGGCATACCATATTGATAGTAAACACAATATGTGTATGGCAGATGTGATTATTGCTTCAAAGTATCGTGGAAGAGGATATGGAAAGGCAGGGTTGCTGCTCCTTTGCGAACAGGCTAAGGACAATGGTATGGATAGCATATATGATAATATTGCAATCGATAATACTGCGGTCAGGCTTTTTAAGGAATGTGGCTTTACGGAAGAATATAGGACAGAAGAGATAATAATGCTTAAAAAGCAGCTGGTATAGGCGCTGATGATTGCAGATAGTGTAAATTATCGCAATATATTGGAGGATTTGGAGGGACAAATGAATATTGTTTTAGCAGCTGTTGGTTTTAAAAATGGCGACATAAAATACAACAAAGAAAAAATATGTAAGATTATAAGCGAATGTAATGACAAGGCAGATATTATCGTATTTGGAGAGACATTCTTACAGGGCTTTGATGCACTCTCATGGAATTATGAAAAAGACAAGAGCATTGCCATTGAATTAGAATCACCAATTATTGAGGACATAAGAAAGCTGGCAAAGGAGAAGCATACAGCGATTTGTTTTGGATTAGTCGAAAAAGATAAAGACAGCCTTTACAGTAGTCAGCTGACGATAGGTGCAAATGGCGACATTGTTGATGTTTTCCGAAGAGTATCGGAAGGTTGGAAAGAGTCTTGTGCAGATGCTCATTACAAAGAGGGAGACAGTTTTCATACATTTGAATATTTGAATACTAAGATTAGTATTGGGCTATGCGGAGATTTCTGGGATGAAGAATATGCGTCACATATGAAAGCACTTGATGCAGACATGGTTATATGGCCAGTTTACACAGATTTCAATTTTGATGAATGGAATACGACAGTAAAGTATGAGTATGCAGAGCAAGCTGCAAACTGTGGAAATAAGGTCCTTTATGTCAATTCTGTATGCCTTGATAGGGACGAACACGAAATAGCCAGAGGCGGAGCTGCTTTTTTTGAGGAAGGCAAGATTATCAAGGAGACACCATCCGGTAAAGAAAGTGTTCTTTATGTTAGCCTTTGAAGACGGTTCATAGCATGATAAAGATTATGAAAGAGTGAAGGTGTTGTTATGCTTAGAAAAATAATGAAGTATAGTGATTTGGATGAAAGAAAACTGATGGATATATATACAGAAAGTAATTTTGAGAATACAGAATACTTTTACCCAGACGAGACGGATAAAAATAAAGCGGTCAAACTTGTAGAGGCAGGCTTTTGCAACTATTTAAAGAATGATTTTTATAACCTTGATGACAGCATTTATTGGATATATGAGGAAGATGGAAAATGGCTTTGCGCATTGAGAACTAATATGATTAAGCCTGGATTGTTTTATCTTGAAGCACTTGAGACACCTCCAGACAGCAGACGGAAAGGGTATGCATGTCGTCTTATCAATGATGTTTTGGAAGACATGAAGAACGATGGAAGTTTTAAGTTATGTGTCTGCATAAGTAAGAAAAACATAGCATCTTTGAAAACACATGAGAAATGTGGTTTTAAGATTGTTTCAGAAAAAGGCTATGACTACCTTAGTAATGAAGAAAACGATAGCACCTATGGCCTCGAGTATAATTATATGGCTGATTAAATATGCTTGAGTTATTGTGTATCCTAACCGAGCAGAATTTCTCTGCATCTAATAGTTCACAAATCTTGTTAGATGCAGATTTAAAATGAAATGAATAAATGATATACTCTTTTGGATGCATCAGATATCAGCAATTTATGGTACAAAACATGTTCTGATGCCAATCTTTTTTTGTGAGGTATGTTTTTTGGGACTTTGTGATTTTAGTTCTGTAATGCAGACAATAAAAGAGTATATCAGTGATTCAAGGGAACTTAGCCAGACGGATCTTCTTTATGAAGTGTTTGCAACATTTATAAACGATGAAGAGAACTCAGGCTATGACTTTGATATAGCTCTTGTATGTAAATGGTTTAACGGCCAGAAGGCTCTGACACCTAAGATATCCAGGTATTATCAGGAACGTCAAATGGAAGATGTTCTTATAAGTGATATCAGAGAAAATGTTGTTCCGTTATTTTATGATGCGGCCATGTGTGCAGAGAAGATATACGATCTTCTTATGCTTGATGATACGATCTCAGGAACCATGAAGGCGCATATTACAGAACAGTTTCCATGCTCTGATCCTGAAGGGATAGCAAGACTCATCGGCAGAACTCTTTACTTCACACTTCAGCGGAATTTTGTAAAACACACGGATGATACAATGCTTTCAATTGCAGAGGGGAAGCTTTCTCCTGCTGTTTCCACATATATTATAGGCAGTAATCCGCCTTTACCATGTAAGTACTTTGTCGGAAGGAAATCAGAGATCAAGAATATCAGGGATGTCCTGACTGGTTCAGGGAAGGTTTTCCTGCATGGTATAGCAGGCATGGGCAAGAGTGAGACGGCGAAGGCTTATGCAAAGACCTACAGAAAAGAATACACAAATCAGATCTATATATTCTATTCAGGCAGTCTTCAAAAAGACATTGCATCACTTGAATTTGTTAATGATCCTTTTGATGCAACAGAAGATGAGCTGTTCAGGCAGCATAACAGGTTCCTCAGAACTCTTAAGGAAGATACCCTGCTCATCATTGACAATTTTAATATCGAATCAGATCCCGATCCCATCCTGGCAGTTGTAATGAAATATTCATGCCATGTTCTTTTAACAACAAGAAATCTTATAAGTGGCAGAGAAAGCATCTATCTGGATGAGCTGGATCTTGGTGCCCAGGAAGCACTTATGCAGAACCTTTATAAAGATGCTGCAGATCATGAGCATGCAATCTCGAGTATCATATTTAACGTGCAAAATCATACCTTTGCAATAGAACTTGCTGCAAGGATGCTGCAGAAAGGGATAATGACACCTGAAGAACTCAGTGAGAGGTTGTTCTTTGCACCGGTGGATATGTCATCATCTGATAAGATAAAGGTGTCCAAGGACGGCGAGACTGAAAAAGCCACCTATGCAGATCATATCAGGACACTGTTTGGCCTATACAAACTGGCACCGGAATATCATGATATACTGCGTTGTATGACTCTCATGCCTGAAAAAGGGGCATCTAAGAAATATTTTGCAAGATGGATGGGAATTACCAATCTTAATCCTGTGTCCGAGCTTATTGAAATAGGGCTGATCCATGAAGGTGAAGGTCACCGGATAAGTATCCATGGGATAATACAGAAACTCATTATAGCTGAGCTTAAGCCAAGCATAAGCGGTTGTAAAAACTTTTTGGAAAATATCCAGTATGACTGCACTCTTCATGGAAATGATGAACCTGATTATTATGATGCTATTCCTGAGGTGATCGACAAGGCTATATTGAGTCTTACTTGCGATGAGCCCATGCTCCTACTCAGGGTTGTGGAAGATGCATATGCATATTTTGACAGACCGAACACTTATGTTGATATGTCATTCTGGCTTTCTTTCATGGAAAGCATGATAGAAAAAGAAGGCATCGGTGATGTCAGGGACAGGATTCTCCTACTGGATTATAAAGCATCCCAGGCAAGGGACGATGATGATAATGAAGAAGCCCTGAAATATGAGAACGAAGCGGCATCTCTTATAACGGAAGTTACTGCGGATAATGCGCTGCTGTATTCAAATGTACATGCCAATCTTGGAACACTTTATTTTATGAGGGGCGAACTTGATAATGCACGTCCGCACATAGAAGAAGGTATCAGAATATTGCAGGAGTTTGATCTTCTGTATATGCATGACGCAATACCACAGACCTGCCTGTTTGCACAGCTGCAGGCAGCATATGGCAATGTAGATGCAGCGCTTAGCATCTTAAAAAAGGCAGGGAAAGTCGTAGCAAGAGAAATTTCCGTATACTCAACAGACTATGCAAACATAGAAGAGACCATTGGAAGCATCCTAGCATCTGCCGGGAAAACAAGGGATGCAATAGACCAGTTTAGAAATGTTCTAAAGGCTTATGCTGAAATATACGAATATGATCCTGAATGCCTGTGCAGGATATGCGAAAGACTATGCACTTACTTTCCGAAGCCGGATGAAGCAAGGTTTTCGTTATTGGATAATGCAAGAAGTCTTTGTGATAAAAAGCTGGGATAAATTTGTTTTCAGAAAAAATGCCAAAAAGTCAATTGTCGGTCAATTGTTGGTCAATGCATAGCGATTCTATGTGTTTTATCCTTATAATGGATCGAGTGGTATCAAAAGAGTTCCACATTGATACCAAATCTGCTTGATCCGGAAAGGTGGTCAAAAGATGACCGGTATATTTACAACTAAATATTTTGGAGCTTACGGCAAAGAGATTGGGAATGCAGATTTCCTGGTCTCTTTTTTCGTATGGTCCGGCAATACTGAAGGAAAGGAGGTAACTGCGAAATGAAGGAGCATGGAGAAATTGTAGTCATCGGCATTGACCATGGCTATGGAAACATCAAAACAGCATCAACATGCACTCCCACTGGTATCACGGCATATGATACTGAACCGATATTTTCAGAAAACATTCTGGAATACAAAGGCGTATACTATCGCATCGGTGACACCCATAAAGAATTTGTTGACAATAAGGTATCTGATGAAGACTACTATCTTTTGACACTAATGGCAATAGCTCGTGAACTGTATACAGCGCACGTGCATGAAGCTACAGTGCATCTGGCTGTAGGACTGCCACTTACATGGATATACAGGCAGAAGGAAGACTTCAGACAGTACATGCTTAAGAATGAGTATGCTGAGTTTAAATGGAACAGTGAGCTGTACAAAATCCATATCACAGGCTGCTCTGTATATCCCCAGGGATACCCTGCTATTATAGGAAAGATTAATGACAGCCTGGGACTGAATCTTCTTGCTGATATTGGGAACGGAACCATGAATCTCATTTTCCTTAATGGAAAAAAGCCAGATGAAAAGCGGAGTTTCACCGAAAAACTTGGAGTAAACCAGTGTGTCATAGCTGTAAGAGATGCTGTATCTAAAGAATTCCAGACCACAATTGATGAGCGCGTGATCCAGCAGGTTTTAAGGAAAAACGAAGCTGATATTTCGGAGGCATATCTTGAGGTGATTAGAAATACCGCCAGGGAATATGCGGCGAAGGTATTCACTGCCTTGAGAGAACATGAGTATAACCCTGATCTTATGAGGCTCTATATCGTAGGTGGTGGAGGATGTATTATCAAGAACTTTGGAAATTATGATACTTCCAGGGTGACGATCATCGATGATATCTGCGCAACGGCCAAGGGTTATGAACTGCTGGCATATCTTAGTCTTAACAGAAAGAAGGAATGTGCATGAGCGAAAATGTAAAGAGCACAAGTCTTCGCTTTAATCTTGATAAGGCTGCTGATAGAAAGGCCTGGGAGTATCTGCAGACAATGGATAAAGAAGAATTCCGCTCATACAGCCATGCTGTTGCTACGAGCGTCAATTATTTCTTTGACAGATACTATCAGTCAAAGGATGATCCTTATCTGGAAACCAGAGAAAAAGAAGAAAGATTTGTACAAAAGATCGTGGAAGCGGTGGAGCATACCTTAGGGAATGTTCTGCCGCTGTTTTTATCTGGCTATGTTGCTGCCTTATGCACAGCAGCACCGGATGGAACGATGGTCATTCCAAAAAGTACGGCAGGAATAGCTGCTGAGGACAGCGCAGATAACAGCGGGACTGATGAGGCAGATATTGAAGTAAATCCTGAAGACATCCCGTGGGATTATCTTGATGGATGATCATGATTGCAATACAAAATCATAAACACCAATACAAAAGCATTTTGGTACCAATACTGACTGAAATAATAGGATTTTCACACCAGCTTTCCAAGCTACGAATCCAGTCAGAGCGTATTGGTGCTTTTTTAATGACAAAAAACAGCAAAGTGGTATCAAACCGGTACTGCTTCAACAATTTAGAAAGGACCAAAATCATGAGTGATAACGAAAACAATGTAATGACACCGGAAGAAAAAGCAGCCATTCAGGCAAGACACCGCATGGAACAGGCTGAGAACAGAGACAGAGCAAGCGAGAACAAAGCAAAGGTAAAGCGCCATATTGATATGGGCAGGATACTGGAAAAAGCGTTTCCTGCATCCCAGCATATGACAATGGAAGAGCTTGAGGAATACCTTACAGAACTCTTTAAGCTTGCATCATAAGAGCATAACAACCAACTAAAAGCTTCCCTTCGAAAAGAAGGGCGCACTTACTCACCACCTGCCTTCGGCAGGTGGTGGCGTGCGCTCTACGAGGTCAAAAGCTTTACGGCCAGGAAAGAACTCCTTTCCTGGCTTTTTCATTTATATCAGGAGATTGACACAATGAACTATTTTCATCTTGAAGCAAAAGTGATAAGCCGCGGAGCTGGGCGTTCTGCTGTAGCATCATCGGCCTATGCATCCTGCAGCGAGCTTTATAACGATTATGACGGCGTGACACATGACTACCGCAATAAAACCGGACTTGTTCATAGTGAAGTCATGTTACCGCCAATGGCCCCTGCAGAATGGGCAGACAGAGAAAAACTGTGGAATGCAGTTGAAAAAGTTGAGAAAACAAGAGACAGCCGACTGTCAAGAGAACTTGTCGTAGCCCTTCCAAGGGAGCTGGATTCTGCGGTCTGGGTAGAGATGCTTGAGAAATATCTTAATGAAGAATGTATATCAAAAGGGATGTGTGCAGATTTCAGCATTCATGATGTGAATAAGTACAATCCGCACGCTCACATAATGCTGACCATGCGTCCTCTTAACGATGACGGCTCATGGCAGGCAAAGACTCAGAAGGAATACATCTGTTATAAGGATGGAGTTGAAAAAGGCTTTACTGCTGAAGAATTTAGAGCTGCGAAGGATCTTGGATGGGAGAAGCAGTATCTCTACAGTATCCCGGGTAAGAAAAAGAAGATATATCTTACTCCGGCTCAGGCTGCAACCATTGAAGGCTCAAAGAGAACATCCAAGTATCCCAAGAGCTCCAAATATGGAAGACAGAATCCTATATGCGAGGAATGGAATAGCGACAAACAGCTGCAGACCTGGAGAGAGTCATGGGAAGGGACCATAAACAGTTACCAGGAAAGATACGGAATAGCCGAGCGGGTTAGCTGCAAGAGCCATGCAGCAAGGGGCATCAAGGAACAGCCGACTATACACGAAGGTTATTATGCGAGGAACATGGAAAAAGAAGGCCTTGTATCCGACAGATGTGAGATCAACCGCCAGATAAAAGCAGATAACAGCCTTCTTCGAAAACTTCAGAAAGAAGTAAAGGCATACTCAAAAGCTGCAGCTGACAATATCCCGGCAATTGCTTCAAAGCTTGAAAAGTTCTTTAAAAGCCTTGTCGTTTACACTTTTCAGCTACACTTGAAGACGAAACAGAAAAAGGCAGCCGAGAAAAGGCTTGGTGAACTGAAAGAACTAAAGACTATCTACGAAGACTGTACCTCAAATATAAGCTCACGTGCCAAAGACCGGAAGGAAACCAATGCAATGCTCAAGAATCTTAAGCCATATCAGAAGGTTAAGTTTATCAAATACACAAGTCATGTGACTGTACTCACAGAAGAAATTGAGGAATTCAAAAGTGAAAGGGCTGCCGCACTTTCCAGATATGGCATGCCTGAGGGTACAAGGATCACGGACATTCGAAAGGCAATTAAGGAAGCTGAAGGCATAGTAGATAAGCTTGGTGGGCAGATACCTGAAATCAAAAAGTCCAAAGAAGATACTCTTGAAAAATATAAGGATGAGATTCACGCTCTCAGCTCAGATATGTTTGCTCAGATTTCTGAGGAAAGAACAAAAGTGCATTCTGAATATGAGGATGAATCAAGGCAGCTACTGAAGGATAGCCTAAAGGCATCATTTGATAAGGATCTTTTTAATAAGACTACCAAAGAAGTAAATGCAGAGCTTTCAGAAATTGAGCCATCTGTAATGCCTGAGATGGAGCACAAGAGGAGATCTCTTGTAGCTGATCTTAGGGCAGATAAGGAGCTTGCAGCAAGAACGCCCAGAAAGGTCAAGGAAAAGGATAAAGATAAGGGCATGTCACTGTAGTGTCACAGAAGAAATCATATTATTTACAGGCATGGCAGGTGCAGTATTGGAACTTGCCAGCCTGGGAAAGGAGGAATGATGAAAAAGTACTATGATAACAGGGAAGATAACATTGCTTTTGAGAGATGGGTAGATGTTACTGCAAGACTGATGGTGAAGTACGGCCCAGGGTTGCTTAAGAGGTTGGAGAAGGAAAACATTGTCTTGTATATGATAGATTACGAGTTCTGCACGGATGGGGCAGAATCAGATTCTTTCACAAATGATCGTGATGTTGTACTTGGCTATTCTTATGTAGTAAGTGCTGCCTGACAACAACGAATTACACGTTGTGTACAAGAATTATTTATGGTAAACTTATACACAACGTGTAATTGAGAAAGGGGCATCTCATGGATGATAAAGCGAAAAAAATAAAAGAACTACGCGAAAGTACTGGTATGAACCGCAAGGAATTCTGCGAGTATTTTAATATTCCTTACAGGACTGTTACTGAGTGGGAGCGTGATATGAGGCATGCACCTGATTATGTTGTGAGGCTTTTGGAGTATTACATAAGGATGGAAAAACTGCTGAAAAAGGATGATGAGAAGAAATAATTGTCTTGGAATCAGTATGTTTAAACAGGTCGAAATCGACCTGTTTATAATCTGAATGATCCTAACCCCCTCGAATTCGAGGGGGTTAAAAGAAGTGAGGAGCAATATGGAAAAAGGAAACAAATCAAGAAATGTATCTGTAATTAAGGATGCAGATGGAAACAGCATTGTCATGATAAATGACATTATCTTTAAGGGTAAGCGAAGCCTGAACTGGGAAGATGTCGAACAGTATCTTAAAGATTATGTGGGAGAGTTTTACTCAATAGCAGAGGATGGAGAAATCATATATATTGGGACAACTCTTCCAGGGGAATATGCCGGATCTGTTTATACCAAGAAGCTGAAAGGTGCGGTTGCTAAAGCTAAGGCAAATGCTGCACAGGGAATACCGGAAATGATTGAAATAGCTACGAATGGGGTGTTCGAAGAAAACAGGAAGAAAAAGCATGGCCGTGATGCTAAGAATGGATGGTATAGGTATGATACTCGTTTTGGATTACCAATCTATGGTGAAGATGATGAAATCACTGGATACAATATTTTTCACGCCAGACTATTGATAAGACATGCAGGCAGTGGGAAGAAATATCTATATGATGTTATGGAAATAAAAAAAGAAACGAGCAAGTCCTGTCAGGCCGAAGCCCTACCCGGTGAAAAACCCATTTCTTGATTCTTATCTTAAATAGGTTTGTTACAGTTGTCAACAGAAAAATGGAGGGAGATGACAATTTATGACAAAGACTAAGAAAACTAAGTGTTACATATATACAAGAGTATCCACCGCTATTCAGGTTGATGGATACTCTCTGGAAGCTCAGAAAGAGAAAATCAGAAAGTATGCGGAATACCAGGATATGGAAATTGCAGGCGAGTATTCTGATGAAGGATTCTCCGGCAAGAACATAAAGGGCAGGCATGAATTTCAGAGAATGCTTAATGATATCGAAGATTGCAAGGACGGGGTAAAATACGTCCTTGTTTTCAAGTTGTCGAGATTTGGAAGAAATGCTGCGGATATTCTTAATTCATTGCAGCTTATGCAGGACTTTGGTGTAAATCTTATCTGTGTAGAAGATAGCATCGACAGCTCGAAGGAGGCCGGAAAGCTTCTTATATCAATCCTTGCTGCTGTAGCTGAGATGGAGCGTGAGAATATAAGAGTTCAGACAATGGCAGGTCGTGAGCAGAAGGCTCGTGAAGGCAAATGGAACGGAGGTTTTGCCCCTTATGGCTACAAGCTTGTTGAAGGCGGGCTTGAGATAGCAGATGATGAGGTGGAGATCATTAAGCTGATCTATGATCGTTATATTCACACTAATTCCGGTATCAATGGTGTGGCAAGCTATCTTAACAGTCATGGATACACGAAGAAACTTCGTCAGAACAACACCATATCAGGCTTTTCATCCAGTTTTGTAAAGGATGTTTTGGATAATCCGGTTTATATGGGGAAAATTGCATATGGAAGACGCAAGACAGAGAAGAAGATAGGCACACGTAACGAGATGCATGTGGTGGAGCAGTCAGAGTTCCCTATCTACGAGGGTGCTCACGAAGCCATTATTTCTGAAGAGGACTGGAATCTTGCTCAGGCTAAGAGAAAGGAAAATGCATATGTACGGCAGAAGGTTCATGACATTGATCATGCTCACATCCTATCAGGTATATTGAAATGCCCGTGTTGTGGCAAAAGCCTCTATGGAAATATAGCCAAGGCTCATAGCAAGGATAACAAGACTAGGTATTATTACTATTGTAAGAATACTCTTGGTGCAACAGGACACAAGTGTACTTTCAGGCTGAACATTGAGCAGAATGAAATGAATAATCTAGTCGCATCCATCATATCAGCAATGGTAAAGGATGATCAATTCAAGAGTGCTATCAAGGAAAAGATTGGAAATGCTGTGGATACAGAGGAACTTGAGAATGAGAAAGATGTTCTCAGGGGGCAGCTTAAGCAGGCTGTTGGCACAAAGAATCGACTGGCAAAGCAGATGGATTGCCTCGATGTTGATGATCCGCACTATGACAGGAAAGTTTCAGATCTGCAGAGCCGTTATGATGAGCAGTATGATATTATAGAGGATATAGAGAACCAGATTGATGAAGTACAGAAGCAGATAGACAGTATCGTGCAGGAAAATCTGTCTGGAACAAGTGTCTACAATCTCCTGCTTGCGTTCAATAAACTCTATAAGGACTTTACCGAAGCTGAGCAGAAGGAATTCATGAGAGCGTTCATTGACAGGATAGACATCTATCCGGAAAAGCCTGCTAATGGCTGCTGGGTAAAGAATATAGTCTTCAATTTCCCCGTTCCGATAAATGGTAGGAATGTTAGAGAATTGTCCTTGGAAAATGAAACAATACTCGACACAAACATTGGACCGATTAACAGACTCGACAGGAGAACAAAGCGTTAAGCGAATCTATGGAGCTTTAAATATCAATGAATAAAAGTCAGGCCCGTAAAATCCTGGGATTGGATGGAACGGAAGATGAAAAGGAAGTAAAAAAGAAATATAGAAAGCTGATGCATGAAAATCATCCTGACAGCAGTGGCACTGATGACAGTGAGGCAGCAGCAAAGATAAATACAGCCTATGAGCTGATTATGAAAAGCTTTGGTGGTGTGGAAAAGAAGAAAACCACGGCTAAAAGAAAGCCTAAGGCTAAGACATGGAATGCCAAGGAGAATAAGAATGCTTATTGTGTTAGACCTATTTTTCATGAGGTTGAAGATTTCGATGGGAATAGTATAGGGACTATTGAGATTGCCAGAGGGAAATATATTTGGTCAAAAGACGAGGAGTTTTCTTTATTTCTAAAGAGCTTGTATGAAACCAGTAAGGAACTTATAGATAATGCCAGACCATCACTTTTCTTTGAGGTACCGGATGTTATAAAGCAAAAATATCTAGCAGATATCACTTATTTGCTGACAGGACAGTTTATAGATAGTTCGTTGACTTTGAAAGAGCTTGGTGTTTTAGATGTAGATGCTTATAAGATTGATGCAATGGTGGAGCTGGATATCAATGTCGACACCCCAAAGGTGGGAAGCACACTTTATCCTGCAGGAATATCTAATCATAGACTGTATCTGAGAAACAAAGGTGGAGAGATTATTGGTTATCTCAGCTTTAAAGATGACAGGCTTTACTACGTAATCATTCCGCTGCTTGAGCAAAAGAAAGCTCAGGTAAAGATGGTTGTTGCTGATAATACTCTAAAATCCAGAACAAGAAAGAAATACGTGGATTTAGATTTATGGATTAGACTATTGGAAACTGAGATTTCAGGAATAGAAAGCACTAATCTTAAAATAGATGAGTTGTTAAATCGGTATGCTAAAGAAGGTTTTTAAAAATGTATAAATACATTTATCCTATTGACTCCTTGCGATTAACCTACTAAAAGAGTATGCCTTAAAAAAAGTAAAAGTAGGGGGATACTACGATGATTACAAGAGACGAAGCATTTGAACTATTAAAGAAGTATAATAAAGATCCTTTTCATATTTAAAGAAACAACACGAGAAGAGCGCGAAGAGATTATAAAAGCATCTCTTGATTGTGGAGGCGGATGTGAAAACTGTTCGTCTTGTTGGCTTGGTGGAGGTAGTCCTTGGGATATTTACCAGGACTATATAGATGGAAAACGTGAAATTAGTGATATTAATAAGGATTATATGTCTATATACCGTCAGGATAGGCAGATAAAATAGGTATATTTATGAAAGAAGCTCCAGATATTATAAATTCAACAGAACAAGAACGGCGCGATTATATAAAGCAAAGATTTCCATGTATTGCAGATTGCGATATGTGTGGGCTTTGTAAAGTATTTCATGGAAAAGATGCAGAAACAGCTTATGACGATTACATCTCAGGGGTACGGACGTTTTTTGATGTATCAGCGGATTACAAAAGGTGACTTAGACTTTATCAATATAGGTGAGAACATCAGAAATATGGGAGCGTTCACTAGACTACGTGATACCAATTCTGTTTTTGATCACTGTAAAGAAATAGGCGATGTAGGTATCCCTGCTTTTGTATTCGAGGATGGTAGAGTTTCAATTGATCCTGCCGATGCAGGCTTGATTGAATATGGCACTGCTAATGCTTGTTCAATAGAAGATCACAAGAGTGGAAGAAAAGGTTGCTAATGGAAATACTATTAGTGATACCCTAAGATAATTACGAGCTGAATGGTGGTTAAATATCCATTGTTCAGCTCGTTTTGATTATATAATTCCGTGAATTTCTCTTTATTTAGTTTCTATTCATTCCAGAATAACTCATCAAGAGTTTTATCCAATGCTTTACAAATAGCTATACATAATTTGATAGTAGGATTATAATCACCTTTTTCAATGGCACTAATTGTCTGCCTGGAGACATCACATTTTCTGGCAAGTTCTTCTTGAGACAAATCCTTGGCGGCACGTGCTGATTTTAGCTTAAGATTTTTCACCTTTAATCCTCCTGAAACTTGTTAACAATTCCTTTTATAAAATATATTAATGCCATTGAACCAAATGTAATACCAACGAATAACTGTGAAAATGGCTGTTTAAACTCTATTATCTTGTCGACTACAATTTCATACCTATTCATATCACTGAAACCAAGGATAAAAGTTCCTATGTTTAATAATGATAAAAAAGCAAATAAAACGAAACAAAAAGAAGATTTCTGGTTGGTATTGACGTAATTATATGCTTCGTTCCAAATACTATACGATGTAAATACAATCACACCAAGACATATTGTTAGTAGTGCAAGCATTGAAGCAGAAAGTCTAATCAAATAATCCCCAAAGAGTATGTCATAACAAAAATAGACTCCAAGAAATATTAACATCGCAGAACAACTGTATTTGTTAGCCTTTCCTCTAAGCATTTCCTGTCTTTCATCATAATGACCTTGATTATACTTCCATGCGCCAAATGAGAATAGAGCGCAAACTGAAAATACTACCAAGAATAAAATAATCATAAATAAATTCATTTCATATCCTCCAACTAGTTAAATTAATAATTACTTGAATTGAGGATAATACAAAGTGTGAATTTTGTCAAATATACTATACATTTTTCATATAGCAAGCTGATGTTTTTAGAAGTGTTGTGATATTGAAATAATCCTAAATGATGATTATGGGTGCTGTTAAAATTACATCAACAACTAAATATTCTTTATTTTAAGTTCATTTGTTTTGATGTAAAATTATTTATATGAAAAGTGAAATCGCACATTCATCAACTGAATATCAGAAGTTGTTTCATAAGCTCGCAAGGATTAAATATGTGAACGAGGAAGATGGCTTTACAATCTATAAAAACGATTCATTGGGAACGATAGTAAGCTATGGAAATCCTGATACAATCCAATGCGGGATTGGTGACTATTTAATAGAGGATGATTTTTCTATTGAATATCAGTATGACACTCAGTTTTTGCATTTTGGAATTATTTATGCAGGAGTGACGTATTCTGTTAAAGATGGGGATATAATAGCTCAGTCAATTCCATCGTCATTTATGTCCTTAGAAAAAATGGATAGAGGAATAGGTGCATGGAGGGCAAAGCAACATTTTAAAGGAATAGAATTTTCTATTAACTACGATTATTTGGTGAATAGTCTTTTACCTTCTATTGGCAGGAGCATTTCCGAGTTTAATTTTTTTAGAATTAATACCAGATATACAATCTTGATACCAGAGATTACTGCCGTTTTGTCCAAACTGGAAGGGTATATGCAAAATAGGATTATGACAGAGCATATAGCCCAGGCAGCGGCTGTGGAGCTTGTAGAACTACTTCTTAGTCCACCATCACGAAAGCTTTTCAGCGCAGAAGGGGATAAAAGCCTGCGCACTATCAAAGCTGGGGCTAGAGACATAAAGATTAATTCAGAAGATTTGCGCAAGATAAATCAGGTTCATGAGATAATTATGTCTTCGGCATATGAATTTAAAACTATTCCCATGTTGGCGCAGGAAGTGGGTATAAGTGAGCAAAAGCTGAAGTATGGTTTTTTAGATTATTACAAACAGACTATTTGGGATTTTCAAAATAATATTAGGATGAGTAGAGCGGCATGGCTCATTTTAAACGATTCGGATACCTTTGAAGAAATATCAAAAGCAGTCGGCTATCATAGCCAAACTGCTTTCTATAATGCATTTAAAAAATGGTGTGGTTTATCCCCAGGAGCCTTTAAGAAACTCCAGAAATCTCATCGTGAGAGCTTATAGGGATAATCATAGGACTGTTGGAGACAGGGTCTGTCACAACAACACTTTCAAGTCCATAGATTTCCCTGATAGTTTCAGGGGTAATAATATCAGCTGGTTCGCCTTCTTTGATAAGATGACCATTTTTCATGGCGAAAATATAATCAGCATATTTGCTGGAAAGATTTATATCATGCAAGACCATCACAATGGTGGTCTTTTTCTTTTTGTTTAAATCCTTTAAAAGATCAAGTATTTCTATTTGGTAAGCAATGTCTAGGTAAGTTGTAGGTTCGTCTAAAAACAGGATATCTGTCTGTTGGGCAAGTGCTAGGGCAATAAAGACACGTTGACGTTGCCCGCCTGATAATTCATCTACACTTTTGTCTGCAAGCATACATATATTCATTGCTTCCATAGCTTCCTCAATTGCGATGTAATCTTCTTTTGTAAGAGGTGCCATAAATTTCCTGTAAGGGAAGCGTCCTCTGGCAACAAGCTCAGCTACAGAGATTCCGGCTGGTGCTATAGAATCCTGTGGAAGTAATCCTATGGACTTGGCAATGTCCTTGCTTCTAATGCAATTGATAGACTTGTCGTCTAGGAGAATCGAGCCGGATTTTGGAGCCAAAAGTCTGCAGAAGGTTTTAAGCATAGTAGACTTGCCACTTCCATTTGAACCGAGAATGACACTGATTTTATTTTCTGGAATTTTCATATTCACAGAGTTTAATATGATATCGTCGCCATATCCGGCAACTAAATTTTCAGCTTTAAGAGAATGGGCTTTCACTAAATTACGCCTCCTTTATTTTGTCTGATTAGAAGATATACAAGGTATGGAGCTCCTAGAAGTCCAGTAACAATTCCAACTGGATATCTAGTTGGAAGAAGATTTTGTCCAATAAAGTCTCCTGCTATTACAAGAATTGCTCCAATTAATGCTGAGGACGTGTAGTTGGTTTGGTTGTTTGAACATATACGGGTCGCAATTGGTCCAGATAAAAAAGCAATTGAAGCAATTGGACCAGAGATTGAGGTAGCAAATGCAATCAACACAACAGAGCAAAACATGAGGAGTGTTCTAACTACACTAACATTTACTCCTAGGATTGTGGCATATCGTTCGCCTAATTCCAGAGACCGGATACTTTGATTACAATAAATCATTATCGCAAAAGCAAGGATTACCACAATCACAAGGAGAGGTAGTGTATCTGTTGTGATTCCGTTGAGATTGCCTGCCATCCATCTCATGGCTGTTGGAACATCATATTCTGCAGCTCGCATTACCATCCAGTTTATAAGGGCTGTAAAGAATGCCTGGGCCCCAATACCTGTGAGAATAAGCCTGCTGTTAGAAAATCCATTTTTACAGGATAGCTTGTAGATTGTAAACGCTGCAAGTAATCCGGCAACAACGGAGATGATAGAGACAATCCCTCTGTTTAGATTCAAAAATAAAATACAGAAAACTGCAGCTACTGTTGATCCAGAGGAAACTCCGATAATATCAGGGCTTGCCAGTGGATTGCCAAGAAGGGTCTGAAATGTGTTTCCTGCAATGGCAAAGGCAATTCCGCAAAAAATACCTGCTATAGTTCGAGGTAACCTAAGCTTCATTATGATATAGTTGTTTTCACCATTTAAAATGATGCTTACTACTTCGGCAAGAGTATAGTTTTTCTCGCCAATTGTAACATTGAGACAAACAAGTATTGCAAGGATAACAAACATTATAAAGATTGCAATATGGTAGTGTTTCTGTCTTTTTTTTATTCCGTGAAAAATGATTTCGTTTTTTATCATAAGCTCTGAAGCTTCGCCTTTCTAATAATGTAAATAAATACTGGAGCTCCAATAAGTGCTGTCATTATTCCAGACTCCAATTCACCTGGAGCGCCAAGGATTCGTCCAAGCACATCTGAGATAATAAGAATAGCACCACCATATATTCCACTTAGAATAATAAGTGGTTTGTGGCTGGATCCAATAGAAGAGCGGATAAGATGAGGAATCATAAGACCGATAAAGCTAATTGGTCCTGCTAGTGCTGTGGTGCAAGCACATAATAATACGCCACAAAGAGCTGCCAAAATTCTAGTACGACCAATGTTTAGTCCTAGAGCTATTGCAGTTTCTTCTGAAAGAAGCATTGTGTCCAGATTGTCTGCTAGAAGAAAACTCACCACGATAGCCAAAACAGTGAATGGGAGAAGCAATAAGATGTCATCAGTAGATGTGCCGCCAATACTGCCTATCTGCCAAAATCTGAAGGATGTCATTACACTGGAATCTGGCATAACAATTATGCTTATAAGACTGGATAGAGCGGTGCTAATAGCTGCCCCAGAAATAGCAAGCTTAATTGGCGTGGCCCCACTATAACCAAGACTTGCCAGACGATAAACAAATATGGAAGTGAGGAGCGCCCCTACAAAGGCAAGTCCAATATATGATAGCTTGGATTGAATATTAAAAAATGATATTCCAAATACTATAAAAAGGGAGGCACCAGTGTTAACCCCGAGTATACTTGGATCAGCTATTGGGTTTCTAGTAATAGATTGCATCAATACACCAGAAATGCTAAGAGACGCACCAGCTATAATTCCAAAGAGTGTGCGAGGTAGTCGTGCCTGAACTACATTCACATTGTAGTCTTCAAGATTTCTGCCAAGTAATGCATCTATAACATCAGATAAACCTACGGATTTTGCTCCGTAGGTTATTGACAAGATAACTGATATAAACAGTAATAATATTCCTATTAAAGTTATTGTTTTAATCTTATTATTTTGCTTCAATTTTTTGTGCTGCCTCATTTAATACTTTAAGATAATCATCAACTGCATATGGTATAGAGAGAATTGATGGAGTTGTTGCTACTGCCAAGGCTGTTGTTGAATCAATTAATACAACTGCACCATTTTTTACAGCAGGAATCTGGCTCATAAGTGGGTCGGCCTGAAGTGCTTCCAAAAGTCCTTTATCACCATACACAACCATAATATCTACGTCATTTAACATATCTGTTTTTTCTCGTGAAATAGTTACCGAGAAATCATCAGAAGTCTCTGCTAAAGAAAGAATGCTTTCTGGAGTAGCCAAGCCTAAATCATTAAGATAAGAAGCTCGTGGGTCATTTGGAAGATATGCATAAAATGTACTCATATCATCTTGTGATATCCAGAAGTAACCAGCAGTTTTTCCTTCAAGGTCAGGGTATTCAGCAAGCTTTTCTGCAATCAATGCATCAGTCTGTTCTACAAGCTTTTCACCATCTTCTTTAAGTCCCATTGCAGTAGCGTTTGTAATAGTTTGTTCACGCCAGTTTGTCTTCCATGCAATTTCCAAGAAAGGAACAACAGGAGCGATTTCAGAAAGAAGATTATATTCCTCTTCGGTGAATCCAGAGTAAGAAGCAATGATAACATCTGGTTCACAGACAGCAATGGCTTCGTAATCCCAACCAGTTTCATCATTGAAAACATTTGGAGAAGTTTCACCTAAATTTTTGAAAGCATCATCAGTCCAAGGATGAAGTTTATTTTCAGTCATAAGACCATAATTTGCTGCAGACACACCAACTGGAACTACACCAAGTGCAAGTGTTGTATCTTGATTAGCCCATCCAAGGTTTACAATTCGTTCAGGCTTACTTTCAATAACTGTTTCACCAAAAGCGTGTTTAATAGTAAGTGGAAACTGAGTATCAGCTTCTGCTGTTGTCTCAGAAGTAGCTGTTTCTGCTTTCTGTGATGTAGAACCGCAACCAATAAATGATGCAAAAATCGAAGTAGATAACAATAAAGCTAGTAATGGCTTTTTCATTAAAAATAATCCTCCATATCTTATCTATCTAAAGTTAGAATCAACTAACAATGTGAAAGAAATTTACCATAGGAAGTTAGTCATGTCAAACATCACGACTGATTTAAGAATTTCTGCACCCGATTCAGTAGGAAATATATCTCAAACAAAAGATTTTTGAAAAGAGTAGGGCAGTAATCAGAAAATAATGAAATTGAAAGAAGTTCTTGGAAGAATAGTGACTATCGTTCAACCAAAGCCTAATCCAGAGGTTTTCATTAAGGCTGCCGGTATTCTTCAATTAAGGAAATTATCGATTTAGTATAAGTCGATAATCCTTAGGAGACATACCATATTTGGCTTCGAAGATTCTGTAAAAATATGCAGAGTTTTCGTAGCCAATTTTTTTTATGATTTTTTCTGTTGTAAGAGTAGTGTTTTCTAGTAAGTATGCAGCTTCCTGAAGGCGACGTTGCTGAAGAAGCTGCTTAAAATTCAAGCCAGTATTTTGCTTTAGTAGGCGGCTAAGGTAGGCGGTTGAATAGCCAGTTAGCTGAGCCAGTTCATCCAGTGTGCCATTGTCAAAATGGGTATCAATGTATTCAAGGGCTTGAATTGTGATTGAGTTACTACCCCGGCTCATATCGGTCAATGTGTCTGATGAGAGGGTACAAAGATTCATTAGAAGCAAATCCATTGTGGACATAGCGATAGTGTTCATATCATTTTTGTGATATGTGAGAGTCCAAATCAGATTTTCAATTAGATTCTCTACTGGAAGGATTCCAACGGCATGGTACAGTAGATAGTCGTTATAATTTTTTCTGTCAGAAAGGGAGGCTACGATAAAGTCTCTCAATATATCATTTCTATCATAGAATATTTGAGTGCGGGAAAAGAATTCAGGCAAGATAATAAAGTTAATAGCAATATCATCTTTGCCACATGGCTCTATATCATGTCTTGCGTGTCTGTTCAAAAGTAATATATCACCCTCATGTAGAGTTAAAGTTTCACCATCCACAAAATGAGTTGTTAAATGGCCCTTTAGCATACAAACCATTTCTATATAGTTGTGTCTGTGTGTAGGGAAATATGCAAATCTAGTGTGAGGGCGAATATCGATTAGCTTGCCTTGTGCCAAAAGCTTTCCCGAATCTATTACAAATTCATCCTCAGAGGTATACAGCTCTTTCCTGATGCTGGTATCCCCTTCAAGAATAATTTTCTCCTCGTCTGTTATTCGGTTTAGAAGTTCATAAATATCATTTCTCATAATGTCAAATAAGGTTCCAAAATATATAATCTGCTGTTCTAGTTACATCAATAAAATCATTATATTATAGGCTTAAATAAAGAGCAAATAAAGTTCTAGGAGGAGTGAAATGTTAGTAGAAACAAAAGCAAGAGTGGGTGTGTTTTCTATCGCCCTTGGCGCATATTTACCACAGTTTCCATCGTTGGTACCAGAATTTGAAAAGCAGTTTGAGGATTTTAAAAAGTCAATTCCGGACACTGTAGAAATAATCGATGGCGGTGTTGTTACAACAAAGGAGCAGTCTCAGGCTGCAGGGGATAAGTTTAGAGCAGCAGATGTAGATTTAGTATTTATGCAGCTTCTAACCTATGCCACAAGTTACAACATGCTTCCAGCAGTAAAGGATTTGGATGTTCCTGTAGTCCTTGTAAATGTACAGAAGCTTAAGGCACTTGATTTCGATACAGCTGGTACAGCAGAGTGGCTTGGAGAAGCCTATGCCTGCGGTGCAGTTGGAGAAATGGTGGCCGATCTTAATCGCTATGGAAAGCGTAGCGCTGTAATCACAGGTGTTGTAGAAGGTGGAGATGAAAATGTCGCAAGAGAAATAAATGAGTGGTGTCTTGCAGCAAATTGTCGACGTCGTTTTAGAGATACAAATATTGCCCAGATTGGCAGACCATATCCAGGCATGATGGATTTATATATCGATGAGTCAAATCTTTACAGAAGAATGGGGCTTTACACAAAGCAGTTTGACTGGGAAAAGATTTGGGCTATTGCAGATGACATTACAGATGAGGCCAATATTAAAGCAAAGGCTGAGGACATCTTAGATACATTCGACATTGTTGGTGGTGGCGATGTAGATAAAGTATGGGAAATGGCAAAGTATGTTGTTGCCTTTGAACAGTGGGTTAAGGACGAGCAGCTTGGTCTCGTAGCATCTCACTATGACGGATTTGCAAAGGGAATCGCTGGCAAGGTGGACAGCCTTCTTATCCCAGCCTTCTCTATGCTTATAAAGCAGGGAACAGCTTGTGCTGTTGAAGGTGATATGAAGGTTGCTATGGCAATGAGTATTTTGAAGACAATCTCAGGTACAGGTCAGTTGGCTGAAATGTACACCATCGATTTCAACGATGACGTAACTCTTATTGGACATTCAGGATCTGGTGATGCAGCCATCTCTCAGGCTAAAAAGCCTACTATGAAGATGATGGATGTGTTCCATGGCAAGGCTGGCGGCGGATATCTTACACAGTTTTATCCACCTACAGGTCCTATCACTTATCTTGGCATCACACAGGATGGCGAGGGCCATTTCAAATTTGTTGTTGCTGAGGGTGTTAACGAGGAAGGAAAGATTCTTCAGAACGGTGACACAATGATGCGCACAAGATTCAGTTGTAGTGCTGCAGAGTTTGTAACCAGATGGAGCGAGACAGGCCCTACACATCATTTTGGTGCAGCAGTTGGTCACCATATTGAAACAATCAAAAAAGTTGCAAAGGTATTTAACGTACCAGTTGAAGTAGTAGTTAGATAAAGGAGAAATAGAAATGAAAGTATTAGAAGCAAAGTTTGTAGAAGGTTTTATGAGAATGGCAAATGACGGCTGGGAGCAGGGCTGGCATGAGCGCAATGGCGGAAACCTTTCTTATAGAATTAAGCCAGAGGAAGTAGACAGCGTAAAGGAAGAGTTTGTAGCAGGAGATTGGAGAGAAATCGGAACAGAAGTTAAGGATTTAGCAGGAGAGTATTTCCTTGTAACAGGTTCTGGAAAGTATTTCAGAAATGTAATTATCGATCCAACTGATTCTATCGGAATCATTGAAGTGGATGAGACTGGTAGCAAATACAGAATCGTATGGGGATTCGTAAATGGTGGCAGACCAACATCAGAGCTTCCATCTCACCTTATGAACCTTGAGGTTTGCAAGAAGAGAGATGCTGAGATTCGCGTTGTATATCACTGTCATCCAACAAATGTTATTGCTCTTACATATGTTCTTCCGCTTGAGGATGAAATCTTCACAAGAGAAATCTGGGAGATGGCTACAGAGTGCCCAATCGTATTCTCTAAGGGAATCGGCGTAGTACCATGGATGGTTCCAGGCGGAAGAGATATTGCAGTTGCCACATCTGAAATCATGGCAACAAAGGATGTAGCAGTATGGGCTCATCACGGAATGTTTGTATGTGGTACTGATTTTGATATTGCATTCGGTCTTATGCACACAGTAGAAAAGGCTGCAGAGGTTCTTGTAAAGGTTCTTTCTATGACAAACAAAAAGCGCCAGACAATCCAGCCAGATGAGTTTAGAGCTTTAAATGCACCATTCGGTGTTCAGATTAATGAAGAATGCTTATACGAAAAGAAGAGCGATATTATTGGAGAAAGATAATGGTAAATTACTATTTAGCGGTAGATATTGGGGCATCTTCGGGAAGGCATATGCTTGCTCATCTTGAAGATGGCAAAGTTGTATTAGAGGAAATCCATCGATTTTCCAATGGAATGATTGAGGTGGATGGTCATAAGAGATGGGACATTGAGGAGCTCTTTAGACAGATAATTATTGGCTTAAAGAAATGTAAGGGGATTGGAAAAATCCCGACCTCAATGGGCATTGACACCTGGGCAGTAGACTATGTTCTTTTAGATGAAAATGATAATGTAGTTCGCCCATGTTTTGGATATCGTGATAGCAGAACAGCTGGAATGGATGAAGAGGTTTATAAAATCATTCCTGAGGATAAGCTATATGAGCGCACTGGAATTCAAAAGGCTATTTTCAATACCATATATCAGCTTATGGCAGATAAAAAGGATGGTTATTTGGATAGGGCAAAAAGCTTTTTGATGGTGCCGGATTATTTGCATTATTTATTAACAAGCGTTAAATCCAATGAATACACCAATTGTTCTACAACCCAGCTCCTTAATCCTGATACAAAAGAGTGGGACTATGAGCTTATTGAGATGTTTGGTTTTAATAAGAGTTTATTTGGTGAGATTAAGCAGCCAGGAGCATGCATTGGCACATTTTCTGATTCAGTTAAGGCAGAAGTGGGATTCGACTGCAAGGTTGTGCTTCCACCTACTCATGACACAGCATCAGCTGTATTTGCAGTCCCAAACACAGCTGACAATGTACTTTATATTTCATCAGGTACATGGTCACTTTTAGGTAGTGAGAACATGAAGGCCATCTGCACAAAAGAGGCAATGGAAGCCAACTTCACCAACGAAGGTGGTTATGAAGGACACTTCCGTTTCCTTAAAAACATCATGGGACTTTGGATGATTCAGTCTGTTAGAAATGAGCTGATTGCAGCAGGACAGGAGTATTCTTTTGCTGAGCTTTGCAATTTAGCCGAGCAGGCAGATATAGATTCTATAGTGGATGCAAATGCTGAAGTTTTCTTGGCACCTGCTTCTATGATTGATGCAGTAAAGGATTACTGCAAAAATCAGGGACAAAAGGTTCCTGAAACACCAGGAGAGCTGGCAAAGGTTATTTATCAGTCACTGGCTGTCTGCTATAAGATGGCCTGCTACGAGGTAGAAAAGATTACAGGCAAGTATTTTAATATTATCAACGTAGTTGGCGGCGGTTCAAAGGCTGGATATTTGAATAAGCTCACAGCTGAAACCACCGGAAAAACTGTAATTGCAGGTCCTTCAGAGGCTACAGCCCTTGGCAACATCGGTGCCCAGATGATGGCGGCAGGTGAAGTGGCTGGGCTAAAAGAATTTAGAAATATATTAATGTCTGATATTTAAGGTTTAGTTTTTCTATATGCTGCAGGTGTAACGCCGTAAGTATTTTTAAAGATTTTATAAAAATGTGTATGATTTGAAAAGCCTAGTTGAGCTTCTATATCACTTATATTTAAGTTAGTAGTGGTAAGGAGCTCTGAGGCTTTTTTCATTGTAAAAGTCATTCCATAATCAAATAATGATAAACCAGAGAACTTTTTACAAATTTCATTCAAATATGAGCCAGAATAATTTAGTTTTTCTGCAAGCTCACTTCTTGTGATTCTTCCATCAGATTCAGTCATAGCCAGAAAAATATTGTTGAACAATGCGGATTCAGAATCGGTCCCTATTTTAAGAGGTGTTGTGCTGAAATTATCTGGTGATAAGAGGAAATAAATTAGCTCAATCATCATGGTTTTGATTTTTACCGAAGAGCCTGGTGAAGGCTCTAATGTTTCTCTTGTAATTCGGTCGAAGTTCATATGCATTGTTCTTTCAAGGTAATCTAAGTTTTTTTCTGGAATAAAATCCACATAATCCTTTTTCCTATTAGAATTAGATAGGTTTGTTTTTAAAAAGTCTTCCATGTCCGAAGATATTGGTTTTTTCTCGCAATCGAAAAAATCTAAATGCATATCATTATAAATTGATTCCATAAGGTGGTGAGATATTTGCAAGAACACAATTGAATAATCTGAGGAATATTCTTCAGCGTGCATAATGGTTCTGTTTAGAATACAACAGCTTCCTTTAGTATACAGATGTCTTTCGTTTTCTACGTTTACGTAAATAGAGCCATCTAACACAAACATAATCTCAAAAAAATCATGATTATGTAGCGTTAACGATGTTTTAAAATATGAAAATTCTTCGTTGCTTAGTACTGAATAAAGGGTTTCTTTTGGGGAGACAAAACAAGTGGAAAAGAAGCCGTTTTCTTTATCAGAGTTTTGAGTGCTAAAAATGAGTCTGTATGGCTCCAATAAGCGGTATTGTTTAGGAACGCTACCTTTTAAAAAATTCATTTCAGGGTAAACCATGTCATTATAATTTTCCAGATTCTCTATAAGTTTTCCATTTGTTAGATTATACATTTCCCTACTCCAAGATAAATATGCGTATATGTTAGAAATAACCCTATTTATAGTTAAATGTGTCATTTATGTATCAGTTATGCATGTGTATGATTATATTACAAAAACAGAATAAGGCAAGTGGAGGGAGTATTAATGCCAAAAATATATGCTTCAAGAAGCAATGAAATAAGCTCACGAGAAAAAAGAAATATGGATCGTGCAAAGAAAATTGCAGCAAAGGGAATGGTGCTTTTAAAAAATGAAGGACTATTGCCACTTACTAAAGATAAAAAAACATTAGCTATCTTTGGAAGTGGAGTTCGTCGTACAGTAAAAGGTGGTACAGGCTCGGGAGATGTTAATTCTAGAACAGTGTGCACTATAGAGCAGGGATTACAAGAAGCTGGATTCGAAATAGGAACCTCTGAATGGTTGGATTTATATGACCAACTTTGTGCGCAGGCCTTGAATGAGTACATGGAAGCCTTCATGAAAGCTATTAAAGAAAAAGGACAGGGGGGAGTGCTGTATGCACTTGAAAATCCATATCGTGATCCTGATGTTCCTAGTATTACAGATGAAGATATTAAAGGACTTGATAAAAAGCTTGCTATCTATGTTATAGCAAGAACTTCCGGAGAGGGCTCAGATAGAAGAGTTAAGCCGGGGGATTATGAGCTTAGTGAGGTAGAGATAAAAAACTTAGATAAATTATGTGATAGCTTCGAAAAGGTAATTGTTGTATTAAACGTCGGTGGTGTTATTGATACAAAATATCTACGCAGTAAGTCTGAAATAGGAGCCATCTTATTGATGAGCCAGTTAGGAAATATCAGCGGGAATGTGTTGGCAGATGTACTGGTAGGAAACGTTACACCATCCGGTAAGCTTACAGCTACTTGGGCTGAAAATTATTCAGATTATCCATCAGCTGAAACTTTTGGTCGCATAAATGGTGATGTTGCTGATGAATATTATACAGAAGGCATTTTTGTAGGCTATAGGTGGTTTGATAGTTTTGGAATAAAGCCTGCATACCCATTTGGATATGGCTTGTCTTATACGAAATTTGATTCTTCTGTTCAAGATGTTTCGCTAAAGGACGAGCAGTTGTTGATATGTGTAAAGGTTACAAATACTGGAGATAAATATGCTGGCCAGGAGATAATTCAAACTTATGTGTCTCAACCGCAAGGTGTCTGCAATAAGCCATATCAAATTTTAGCAGGCTTTGCAAAGACCAAAGAGCTTCGTCCTAAAGAGTCAGAAACACTATCGATTAAAGTTCGAATTAGGGATTTGGCATCTTATGATGTGAAGAATGCCTGCTGGGTGTTAGAAAAAGGCGAGTATTTACTTAGAGTTGGAACTCACTCTCGCAATACTGCTATTTGTGCTGTTCTTGAGCTTGATAGAAATATCGTAATTGAGAAATGTCAAAACAAGTTAGCTTTAGACTGCGATATCAAAGAAGTGGTTGCTGATAAATCAAAGTTTTACAGTTATGAGAGTCAGGTCAAGGAGTATTCAAGCGCTAAGAGAATCAATATTTCAAATCTTGAGATTAAAACAGATATAGTTGAATATTCAAATAACCCGGCGGAGATAAAAACAGGATTGGTTGCACAGCTGTCTAACGAGGAGTTGGCAACGCTTTGCGTTGGTAGTGCTAGAGGTGGTTTTGGACAACAGTCAGTTATTGGTGCAGCATCCACTGCGTGTCCAGGTGCAGCAGGTGATACTACATCTCTACTTATTGAAAAATATGGAATCAGAAATATGGTTTTAGCAGATGGACCAGCAGGATTACGTTTATCGAAGTCATTTGTTACAGATTCCCAAGGGAATATAATTCCTAGCTTAGGAGAATCAGCAATGGGGGGAATTGAGCAACTACTTGGAATGCCTGTGCCACAAAGACCTGAGGATGCCATTGACTACTATCAGTATTGCACCGCTATCCCAATTGCTACAGCATTAGCACAAAGCTGGGATGTGGATGCGATTGAGGAAGCAGGAGATATTGTTGGAGAGGAAATGGAGGAATTTAGTGTTGATGTATGGTTGGCACCAGGAATGAACATTCAAAGAAATCCATTATGTGGAAGAAACTTTGAATATTATTCAGAAGATCCTTTCCTATCAGGAATGTGCGCAGCTGCAGATGTTCGTGGTGTTCAAAAACATAAAGGACGTGGAACCTGTATTAAACATTTTGCAATGAATAATTTGGAAGATAATCGCTCTCACAATAATTCACATGCTTCAGAACAAACAATAAGAGAAATCTATTTGAAAGGTTTTGAAATAGCAATAAAAGAAGCAAAACCAGTTTCAGTGATGACATCATATAACTTGCTTAATGGAATTCATACAGCTAATTCATATGATTTGCTTACATCAATTCTTAGAGATGAGTGGGGATTTGATGGATTGGTAATGACAGATTGGGGCACTACTGGCGGTGGAGATATGAATCCAGCCATGGATAATAAATACGGATTTTCTGATTCGGCGTTATGTATTAAGGCAGGAAATGATTTAATAATGCCAGGTTCACAAGAGGATGTAGACCTTATTTTAGAAGGGTTAAATAATGGTGTGATATCTAGAGCTGAATTACAAAAATGTGCTCTGAGAATCATAAACCAAATATGGTTGAATAATTAAGGAGAAGATGAAAATGAAAAAAGAAAATCCAGACAAAATCGGAATTGGAAAGTTTTGGGCGTGGCAGAGCCGCGGAGCCTCAGGGGCAATTAATTTTATTGTAGTAAGTTTCGTAGCGGTTTATTGTTCTGATGCACTAGGAATGCCACCTGCATTGGTAGGAACACTTCTTGCCATGAGCAGTATAGTTGATGCAATTACGGATTTGTTTGCCGGCTATTTAGTAGATAAGACCAATACACGTTGGGGAAAAGGACGTCCTTATGAGTGGGCTATTCTTGCAGAGTGGATTCTTACTTTTCTCATGTTCTCAATTCCGTCTACAGCTACTTTATTTGTGAAAGCAGCATGGTTACTAGTTTGCAGAATATTAATTAATAGTGTTTGTACCACTCTTTTATCAGCATCTCAAAATCCATATATGATAAGGGCATTTGGAACAAATCAACAGCGAATTAAGTTGGCTAGCTTTGGTGGAATAGTAATAATGGCTGCTTCACTGTTAATAAATATTATTTTCCCTATTTTAATGGCAAATATTGCTACTACACCAGCAGGTTGGAGCAAGATAATTCTTCTGATTGCCTTACCATCAGGGGTTATTGGAATGATGAGATTCTTCTTTGTGAAAGAAACAGTAGAGGTTAAGGATGCTTCTGAAACTGAGGAGGTAAGATTCTCAGATGTATTAAAGCTATTAAAGTGTAATCCTTATGTATGGATTGTTGGATTTATGTATTTTGGATATATGCTTGTATCTGGAATGGGAATAAACACATACTATTTTAAATGGATTGTAGGTGATGTTAAGAAGTTGAGTATATTCAGTGGTCTGGCCGTTTTTGTGTTACCGTTATTGATTGTATTTCCAACATTGATGAAGAAGATTTCTAAAGGAAGAATGGTTCAGCTTGGATGTATTGCATACATTATTTCAGGAATAATTTATTTCTTCTTTGGTCATAATTTTACTATACTGTTAGTAGGCGGTATTTTAGGTGGTATTGCGGCATTACCAATTACATATTTAACTGATTTAATGATGCTAGATTGTGGAACCTATAATGCTCATATTAGTGGTAAACGAATGGACGGAACAATCGGCGCGGTAAAGGGATTTCTTGGAAAAGTCGGAGGTGCTCTTGGACTTGGTTTGGTTGGCTGGCTTTTACAGCTAGGAAACTATGATGGAACAATGAGTACTCAACCGGATTCAGCTATTTTTATGATTAAATTCTTAATGGGATGTGTACCTATTATTACTTTTGCAATTGTTGCGCTTTTAATGATTGTATATAAGGTTGATGAGTTGCTTCCAGAAATAGAAAAAGAGCAGAATATTGCTTAATAAATATATAGCGGTGGGGAAAACTCTACCGCTTGAAGTATTTGGAGGGTTTAATGAAAAGGTTAGAATTTAACTCGAATTGGGATTTTGAGACGAAAGAGAAGAAGATTAATAACATTACTTTACCACATGATGCGCAGCTTTTAGATGGGAGAAGAGCTGATTCTGCAGGTGGTAGTGGACATGGGTATTTCGTGGGAAATGTATATGAGTATGAAAAACGCTTTGCTGCCCCAGATGAATGGAAAAATCAGCATGTAGAGATTTTGTTTGGGGGCGTATATCGTAATTGCGAAGTGAGACTTAATGGAAAGAAGCTGGGAGACCATAGATATGGATATACTCAGTTTACATTCGATTTAGACAATGCACTTGAATATGGTAGGGAAAACATTTTACAGGTTACAGTGGATAATTCAAAGTTGCCAAACTCTAGATGGTATACAGGTGGCGGCATATACAGACCTGTATACTTATTGATTGGTAATAGAAAACATATCACTTTTCAGGGCGTGAAAGTTACTACACTGGATATTGATCCTGCCAAAGTAAGAGTTCAGGTGGCTGCAAATTGCGGTGATATAAAAGTGGATATTATAAAGGATGGTAATGTTATCGCAAATACGGTAGGTGCTGATTCTGAGGTTTTGATAAATGATGCTTTGCTTTGGTCAGATGAGACACCGGAATTGTATGAAGCGCATGTAATGCTTTATGAAAATGGGACTTTAGTAGATGAAACAACTGAAAAGTTTGGTATCCGTAAAATCGCATGGAGTAACAACGGCCTATTTGTAAATGGTAAGGAAACTCTGCTTAGGGGCGGCTGTGTGCATCATGATAATGGTATTATTGGTGCAGCAAGCCTTCCTGAAAGTGAATGGAGACGTGTTTGCATTCTGAAAGAACAGGGCTTTAATGCTATAAGAAGCTCTCACAATCCGGCATCCACAGCAATGCTTGAAGCATGTGATTATTATGGTATATACGTTATGGATGAAGCATTTGATATGTGGTATGTTCGGAAGACTAAGTATGACTACGGAATGGATTTTAAAGAATGCTGGAAATCAGATGTAAGAACCATGGTAGAAAGAGACTATAACCATCCATCAGTCATAATGTATTCCATTGGAAATGAGGTGTCGGAACCAGGAAAACCAGAAGGAGTTGAGCAGGGTAAAGAAATTGTTTCATTTATCAAATCTATAGATAGTAGTCGTGCTATTACAGGCGGAATGAATTTAATGATTATGAGCCAGTATGCCAATGGCAAGGGGCAATATGATAATGTAGATAAGGAGCAAAGTGCATCAGAAGCTGATGACGGTAAGGCAAAAAACGCAAGCCTATTTTTCAATATGATGGCATCTTTTATTGGACCTGGCATGAATAAGGCCGGAAACTCTGACAAGGTTGATAAGCTTACTTCACCTATTTTGGATGCACTTGATATAACAGGCTACAACTATGCCAATGGTCGTTATCCGCTAGATGGCGAAAAACATCCTGACAGAGTGGTGGTAGGTAGTGAAACATTCCCTTATGAGATTGGAAAAAACTGGGATATGGTAAAGAAATATCCATATCTTATAGGCGATTTTATGTGGACTGCATGGGATTATATAGGTGAAGCAGGTCTTGGTGCATGGTCATATACTGGAGGTATGCCTTTTAATAGACCATATCCATGGGTGCTTGGTGGTGCAGGTGTTATTGATATTTTAGGAAATCCTGATGCCAGCGCAGGTTACGCGAAGGTTGTTTGGCACATTACAGATAAGCCTGTAATTGGAGTACGTCCCGTAAATCATCCAGGAGTAAGAGTATCAAAATCAGTATGGCGCGGAACTAATGCCATAGAAAGTTGGTCATGGAAGGGCTGCGAAGGGAACAAGGCAGAAGTTGAAGTGTTTGCTGATGCATATCAGGTTGAATTGTTATTAAATGGTAAATCATTAGGACGAAAAAAAATAAAAGATTATAAAGCCATATTTAAAACAAAGTATCAGCCTGGTGAGTTGACTGCTATAGCTTATGATATAAATGGAAATATGCTTTCAAGGAGTTCCCTTAAATCTGCAGATGAAAGTATGGTTTGCATATGTCCGGAAAAAGATAAATATGAAGTAGGTGATATTGCCTATATCAATATTAATATCCAGGATAACGAAGGGATTGTAGAATCGAATTCAGATGAAAAAATAGAGGTTTCTGTTGAAGGCGGTGAGCTTCTAGGTTTTGGAAGTGCAAATCCATGTACGAAAGAGGATTTTACTTCTGGAGAATACACTACCTATTATGGCCGAGCGCAGGCAATCGTTCGAATTACAGAAAATGAGTGCACGATAACTGCGAATGATGGTAATATGGTTGTGGAAAAGGTGATTTAGCTCATCTTTTTACTATATTGCATTGGGGCATTTTAAATGAAATCAGACATCAAATACAAGCTGGCAGAATCTATGAAAACCTGCATGAAAAATACATCAGTGGAAAACATCACAGTCAAACAGATAGTTGATGTATGTGGAGTTTCGAGACAAAGCTTTTATCGCAACTTTATCGACAAATACGACCTGATAAATTGGTACTTTGACAGGCTCCTAGAACAGTCTTTTAAGGAGATGGGCCAGGGTGAAACCATTCGTGAAGGCCTTATTAAAAAGTTTGCATACATAAAGCAGGAGAGATTATTCTTTTCAGCAGGCTTTAAGGGGGACGACCAGAACAATCTCAAGGATCATGACTTCATTATGATTTACGAGTTCTATTGTGATTTGATTAGAAAAAAGACTGGTGAGAATCTGGATAAGCATATGAGAAAGCTTCTTGAGATGTATTGCCAAGCATCTATTTATATGACCGTTCAGTGGCTTATGAAGGGCATGAAAGAGTCGGAGGAAGAGCTGGCTGATTTGATGATTGATGCCATGCCAGATATGTTACACAAGCTGTTTAAAGAAATAGAATTGGCCTAGAAAGCCTTTGTTTTAGCGATTTGTGATTTTTATAAAAATGTTACACATACGTATATCTGTAACTTATATTGACACACTCTATGATGATAAAATATCAATTGTAGGGTGTGTTATTTTTTAACACAATGTTTGTTACAAAAAAGGAGTGTATTGTTATGGCTAACAGAATTTCTTTAAATCCAACATCTTATCATGGTGCTGGTGCAATTCAGGAAGTAGTAAATGAGATTAAGGCTCATGGCTTCAAGAAAGCATTTGTTGCTTCAGATCCAGATCTTATTAAATTTGGAGTTACAGCTAAGGTTACAGATTTACTTGATGAAGCAGGTATTCCTTACGGTGTATATTCAGATATCAAACCAAATCCAACAATCGAAAATGTAAAGAATGGTGTTGAAGCATTTAAGGCTTCTGGTGCAGATTGCATCGTTGCTATCGGTGGCGGATCATCAATGGATACATCAAAGGCAATTGGTATCATCATTACAAATCCAGAGTTTGCAGATGTTCGTTCACTTGAAGGTGTTGCACCTACAAAGAACCCATGCGTACCTATTATCGCAGTTCCAACAACAGCAGGTACAGCAGCAGAGGTTACAATCAATTACGTTATTACTGACGTTGAAAAGGAAAGAAAATTTGTATGTGTAGATACAAATGATATGCCAATCGTTGCAGTAGTTGACCCAGAGATGATGTCATCAATGCCAAAGGGGCTTACAGCGGCTACAGGCATGGATGCTCTTACACATGCAATTGAAGGATATACAACAAAGGCAGCTTGGGAGATGACAGATATGTTCCATCTCGAGGCTATTCGTCTTATTTCAAAGAATCTTCGCGATGCTGTTGAAAACAAAAAGGAAGGCCGTGAGGGTATGGCACTTGGCCAATACATTGCAGGTATGGGCTTCTCAAATGTTGGTCTTGGTATTGATCATGCAATGGCTCACACACTTTCAGCACACTATGACACACCACACGGCGTAGCATGTGCTATGTTCCTTCCAATTTCTATGGAATTCAATCGCGAGTATACTGGGGAGAGACTTCGCGAGGTTGCTCGAGCTATGGGAGTAGAAGGTGTTGATAACATGTCACAGGATGAGTACCGTGATGCAGCTATCGCAGCTGTTAAGAAGCTTTCTGAGGATGTAGGTATTCCAAAGACTCTTGATAAGATCAAGGAAGAGGATTTAGACCAGCTTGCAACAGATGCTCTTAATGATGCATGCTATCCAGGAAATCCACGTGAGGCTACAAAGGAGCAGGTAATTGACATGTTCCGTATGCTCATGGCATAAAATATGAACAAATAGTTAAAAAACAGTGTTCTGTGATTATATAAGGAGCTGTTCATAATACTGACGCTTTTAAAGTGGTCAGACATAAGATAGCATCATATCCAATAAATGAAAGGGGTATGATGCTATGTTTAGTTTTAGTGACTTTAAAAAGTAAATCACTAATGCTAAACTAATCGCAATAAGAAGACTAGATGAATTCTTTATATAATGTAAAAGGAGAAAGTTAGACATGGCAAAGGTGATTCTATTAAATGGTAGCCCAAAGGCAAATGGATGCACAGCTACAGCATTACAGGAAATGGTAAAAGTTTTTGAAGCTGAGGGCGTAGATGCTGAAATTATTAATGTAGGAAATAAGGATATCAGAGGTTGTATAGCTTGCGGAAAGTGCCAGGAGCTTGGAAAGTGTGTCTTTGATGATTTAGTAAATGAAGTTGCACCAAAGTTTGAGGAAGCTGATGGAATTGTTGTTGGCAGCCCTGTTTATTATGCTTCACCAAACGGTACAATCCTTTCATTTATGGATAGATTGTTCTACAGCACTTCTTTCTCAAAGCATTTGAAAGTGGGAGCAGCTGTTGTAAGTGCTCGCCGTGGTGGAAATACTGCAACATTCGATGTGTTAAACAAGTATTTTTCAATTAGTGGTATGCCTATTGCTACTAGTACATACTGGAATCAGGTACATGGATTTACTGCTGACGATGTAAAGAAAGATCTTGAGGGGCTTCAGACTATGAGAAATCTTGCTAGAAATATGGCATTTATGATTAAGGCATTTTCTGATGCTAAGGATAAGTATGGCGAGCCTGAGGTTGAGAGAGGCTCATTTACAAGTTTCTCTGATGGGAAATAAAGATTACATATGATTAAAAAGAGCCTGCGGCACCGCAGGCTCAAATAATATCTACTTCAAAAGAAGAGCAGCAAGTCTATCATTATCTTCAGGATTCATGAAGCAGAAGCGAATGTAATTCTCACCCAGATATGGGAAAGTAGAACAATCGCGAATCATGAGTCCTTCTTTGATGCATCGGTCGAAGAGCTCCTGGCTGGTAAGGCCATCTTCCAAAATGCGAAGGAGCATGAAATTGCCATGTGGCCAATATGCCTTGAAACGAGAACTCTTATCAAAAATATCGTATAAACGATTTCTTTCAGAAGCGATAAGATTACGTGTCTTCTCGATATATTCTTTATCTGAAAACATTAGTTTTCCAGCAACAACTGCAATTGAATTAATGGTCCAAGGGTCTTTTCGCTGGTTTATAGTCTGCATCAAATCTGTGTTTGAACAGATAGCATAACCAAGACGAAGACCAGGTGCAGCAAAGAACTTTGAAGTGCCTCTAAGGATTGCAATGTTTGAATAAGTGCGTGTAAGGACTACTGAAGAAACCTCATTAATATTCTCAGCAAACTCCACGTAAGTCTCATCAACCATTACAAAGATATCGCATTCCTTGCAGGCATCAAGAATCTTTCGCATATCGTGATTATTGATGGCTGTTCCTGTAGGATTGTTAGGATTGCAGATAACAAGCATATCGATATCTTCAGTAAGCTTACTGATGAAATGATCTACATCTAAAACAAAATCATTTTCTTCGCGAAGAGGATAGTAGATGCTCTTTCCTCCACCTAAAGCAATTTCTCTTTCATATTCTGAATAAGTAGGACCCAAAATCAAAGCCTTAGAAGGCTTTTCAATCTGAATAAAAAGTGAGATAAGCTCTGTGGAACCATTTCCCACGATGATGTTCTCGGTCTCAGTGTTGCAGTATTCAGCGATGCATTTTCTAAGCTCTACATAATCTCTGTCTGGATAAGATGTGATGCAGTCGATATTTGCTGCAATTCCATCCTTAAGTTTAGGAGAGATTCCCAGGGGATTAACATTGGCAGAAAAGCTAATGATGTCCTCTTTTTTTATGCCGTAAATCTGCTCTATTTTTTCTAAATCACTTCCGTGAAAATGATCTTTATGTTTTATCATGGAAAGCCTCCTTAAAGGGTAAAATTTTCTTGCCTTATATAATAGCACTAGGCCTATATTTTATCCATATTTTTGTTGTTGAATTCGTTTGAAAACACTATATGTTGTGCTATACTAATAAATAATATGCTTGGGTTAGTATTACTCCCAAGGAAAAAGAGGAGAATGTTTTGAGAAAAAGAATCTATCGTATTTCCGAAGATAAATTCGACGACTTAAAACCAAATATTGAGTTTGATTCAGAGCAGATTGAAGAGACCTGCTTTATTAATGATGCCTTTTCGGGCAGTATATATTTCAAAAGCACTAATGGCGTTAAGGCTAGAGGTGTAGTTTACTGTGATAATCCTTACGTGAAAATTTCTAATCCATGGTTTGACGGGGTTAGTGTTCGCATTGATTATCTGGTTGATGATTACAATTACAAGGCTTCAGAATGTCTTAAGGGCAATTTTATCATTGTCACTGTAGGCATGGAAAAGAAACTGCCTTTTTCTATCACCTATGTTAAGCGTCCACTTCTATGTAGCGTTGGCCAGATTAATTCACTTCACGAGTATGCAGAGTTTGCACAGAGTCATTTTGCAGAAGCTGTATCATTGTTCTACTCAGACAGATTCGCTGAATTCATCTCAGATCAGGATAAGCGCACTAAGCTTCTTTACAGAGGCTTCAAAGCAGCACCTATTTCAGCTGTCAATGTAGATGAATTTCTTGTTTCCTGCGGCCATAAGGCTAAAATGACCTTCGATTTGGAGGAGAGACAGGATTCATATTACGAGGTTGATGAGAATATTAGAGGCGAAATAGAAATCAGCCGTTCTACATGGGGATTCATCGATATCACAGTTTCCTGTGATGCTGATTTTGTCTCAGTTGAAAAGGAACACATTACTGGCGACTTTTTCCTTGGCTCAATTTTTAACATGAGCTACTACATCCACAAGGATAAGATGCATGCCGGAATCAATTATGCAAAAATTTCCTTCGACTACAGAGACATCCATAAAGAGATTACTATTCTTGCTACAGCCGACAAAGAAGGCATCACATTAGAGTCAGAAGAGTTTAGTCACAATAAAAAGATTCTTAAGGCATTTCGTTTATACGAAGATTACAGACTTCGCCGAGTTACCACCAGCCAGTGGTGTGCCGAGTCTCTGGAGATTATAAATAGTCTTTCTGATGAAGTTGGAAATAGCAATTTCATTCTTCTTATAAAAGCATTTTTATATGTTACCAATAATCAAAAGCAGGAAGCTCTTTGGATTATTCAGGATTTAAAACGAAGCATAGAAGATAAGGGCAGCAGCGAGTGGGCATTCCTACTTTACATCTGCACACTTATAGAGCGTGAAGAGGATTACGTAGATCGCCTCACAGAAAATATTGAGGGCATCTTTAGGGAGCACCGTGACGATGTTCATATTTTCTGGTTTCTATTGTTCCTCAGAAAAGAATACATTAAGAATCCTACAGCTAAGCTTAGAGAGATTTCCAAGTGGGTTGATAATGGATGGGACACACCTCTTTTATACATAGAGGCTTACTACATTTTCCTTCAGGACCCATATCTTATTTCATCCTTTGATGAGCTTACAATCAAGGTGTTAAATTGGGCCAAAAAGAAAAAAGCCATCACTAAAGACATGGCCATCCAGATGATTCATCTTTTGGAGACAGAACGTAATTACAATCCAAAGGTTCTACCAATCCTCGAAGAGTGCTACGAGGTTTATCCTGATATGAAGCTCCTGTTGGCTATTGTTACATACCTTTTGAGAGCACCGTATATTGAGAGTGATTTTCTGAAGTGGTTTGGTATGGCCATCGAAGCTAATCTTCATGTATCTGGTATTTTCGAGGCATACATGGAAGCTTTGCCAGCTTATTCAGTTGATAAATTGCCACAGCTTCTTACCATGTTCTTCAAATACAATAGCAATCTGTCCTACGATAAAAAGGCATTGCTTTACGCGAACATTATCCTTCACAAGGATGAGGATTACGATACATACGAACACTACGAGAGTGCTATAGAATCATTTGCACTTGAGCAGTTAAAGCTTGGTCGTCTCGATGACAATCTTGCAGTTTGTTACCAGCGCCTTATGGAGCTTGGTATTTTCGATAAAGAGATGGCTCGCCTTATTTCCGAGCTCTCCTTCAAGAAGAAGCTTGCGGTTATTAATCCAGATATCAGAAGAGTATTCCTGTATCAGGAGGAATTTAAGGCACCTACCATCGCCAACATTTCCGACCACAAGGCTTACATTAATTACATTGGCAGCACTGGAGTTGTTCTCTTTGAGGATAACAATGGATATCTGTTTGTTGATGATGATGCTTATTTTACAGAGGACATCATCAATACCGAGGGCTTCACAGAAAAGCTGAAGGAGCTGTCTACACTTAATCTGCCATATGCGTTGATGAGATTTTCTCACAGCCAGAATACAAAGGATTATTCATCTGCAGATGCTGAGGCAGCTGAGCTTATCATGGAATCAAAACAGATTTCTGCCGATTACCTTGAGAAGATATATCCTCAGCTTATTGAGATTCTTAGATTTAATAATAACGAGGCTGTCTTAGAGAAACACTTTATGCAGGAGGCTGATTTAAAGTCTCTCAGTGCTGAGGTTATAGCAGCAGTGCTGGAGGTGTTTATTGTCAGAAGCAAATACGAGGAAGCTTTTTATATGTTAAAGCACACCAATTCCTCATTGCTTAAGCCGGCGCCAGCCACAAAGCTTTGCCAGTTTATGATTAACAAAGAGCCGGAGAAATCCGATGACTTCCTGATCCTGTTTACAGCAGGGCTTATTTCACAGGGATATATTCATTCGGATATGATTCGTTATCTTGTAAAGTTCTTCGTAGGTCCTACAGATTTAATGCTGGCAATCTACGAAAGTGCTTTTGAAAAGGGCGAAGATGTTGTGGAATTCGGAGAGCGAATTATCACACAGGCTCTTTATAGAGATTTCCTTTGTCCTAAGATTATAGATGTGTTTGATACTTACGTATCCCGCAAAAATAACAAGATGATTGTGGAAGCCTTCTTAAATTACGAAGCACACGATTATCTTGCTAACCAAGCAGAGGTTCCTGAGAAGATTTTTGCCTACATTTACAACCGATTCAAGAAGGGGCTCAATGTATCAGAAAGCATGAGAATTGCCCTTTTGAAATATTTATGTACTGGTACAGATTTGGATGAGGAAGATTATTCTATACTGGATATTCTTTTGGCTGATGCTATTCTCAGAAATCAGTACTTTGGATTTTTTGCCAAGTGTGATGAAAGACTTAAGATTAAATATCATCTTTATGACAAGTATTTCATCGAGTTTAATACAGACAAACGTAAGGCGGTTGATATTGTTTATTCTGTCAACGGGGCACCAGCTGTCAAAGAAGATATGATTGAAATGTATGACGGTCTTTACGTGAAGCAGTTTATCCTGTTCTACGGCGATGAATTGAAATACGAAATTTACAGAGATGATGTTTCGGACGAACCGCTTAAGACAGACACATTTGTATTAAGCAACGAGTTGGAACAGACCGAAGGCAGATATGCGCTGATGAATCGTATAACACGACACAGTCTTTACAACGAAGTCTACGAGTTGGCTGAGGATGTAAAGATTTATCAGGGTCTTGACACCGTTACAAGAGATTTATTTTCTATTATTTAAGGAGTTTTATGGGAACTACAGAAGGCACATATGTAGGAATTGATATTAGTTCAAGGAATACAGTTCTTAGCATTTACAATTCGAATATGGATGAGCCTGCTACGATAAGCACTATTCTTGGCGAGGAAAACTATTCCATCCCAACTGTGCTTGCCAAGAGAATAGGTATGGGCCAGTGGTTCTTCGGTGAGGAAGCCATCAAAATGAGCAGGCTTAAAGAAGCTGTTCTTGTGGAGGAGCTTTTTAATCTTGCTTTACGTGACGGGCAGATAGTGATCGATTCTGATACATACAATGCCAGAGATTTGCTTACTATTTTCTTCAAGAAGCTGTTTTCCATTCCAGGGCCTATGGCCGCTTTGCACGAGGTGGAGAAGCTTGTTATCTGTGTGGAGCAGATTAATCTTGAAGTGATGGAGCTGATGAATCATGTGGCTTCAAAGCTTGGTATTGATCAAAACCATGTGATGCTTATAGACAGAAGTGAATGCTTCTATTACTATGCACTGTCACAGAAGCCAGAGCTGTTTTTATATAACGTGGCATTATTTGATTACAGCGGCACTAATATGGTGTCCTGCACACTTCATCGCAATCAGACCACACGTCCGCAGCTAATCAATCTCAACGTTACTAATCACGGGGAGATTACAGATAATAAAGACGAGCTTTTTGATGAGGTTATCACTGATACCTTTGGAAGCTCCCTGTTTTCTTCAGTATATCTTGTGGGAGACGGCTTTGATGGAGAATGGATGAAGGTCAGCCTTTCTCATTTATGTAAGGGTAGAAAGGTTTTCCTTGGAAAGAATCTCTACTCTAAGGGCGCCTGCTACGGGGGCTTCATAAAGGACGGCAAAAGAGATTGGCCATTTATCTACATTGGAGACAATGACCTAAAGCTAAATCTTTCCATCAAGATTTTAGAAAACAATGTTATGAAGTTCTTCACTTTAATTGATGCCGGAGAAAGCTGGTATGACGTTAAAGGTGAATGTGAGGTAATCCTTGATGGTGAGCCTGAAATAGAATTTTTTATTCAGCGTCCAGATTCAAGAGAAGCACACTCGGAAGTTCTGGAGCTCACTGACATGCCAAAGCGTGAAAACAGAACTACACGTCTACGCATTGAAGCGAGACCTGTTTCTGATGTGGCAGTTTCAATTATTATTACGGATTTGGGATTTGGAGAAATATCACCAGCATCAGGTAAAAGCTGGGAACACACAATTACGACTGAGTAGGTATATATGAGCACATTAATCTATTGTAAAAATGCGTTATCGGCAACGCCATATTATATCGAAGAGGCTGCTCTTAATGTTTATTCTTTGGAGGAGCTAAGTTATTATATTCTTAATAACGTTTATTTGCTTTCTTCGAAGCTGATGAGTCCTGAGCTTTGCAACTGGGTGGGGCGAGAGCTCAAAGAACCAAAGCTTGCATCTGAGCTTCAAGGCTTGGTTCAGAACAACGCTCCTCTTCATATCTTTGTGGGACATATACTTGGTTCCAATGGCTATGCATCCAACAAAGAGATAAAAGATATTTTAGCTATCATTGCCACCTTCGAGAACAAATCAGAGGCCGAGAGAAAGAAGCTTAGAGCAGACAGACTTATGGCGAAGGACAAGCTGGTGGATGCCATATACGAGTACGAGACACTTTTAGCAGATGACGTAGCCAAGAACATGCCTAAGGTTGTAGAAGGGGACGTTTATCATAATTTAGGATGTGCATTTTCGAGATTATTCTTTTTCAAAGAGGCTATGCAGTGTTTCGATGAGGCATACAAGCGCAACCAGAAAAAGCAGAGTCTTTACTGTCTTTTATATGCAGCCAGATGTGCAAAGGACAAATTATCTTTCGACCAGTACGTTACCAAATACTTGGTTACTAAGGAGGATGTGGATCAGGTTTTAAGCGCTGTATCTACAGCCACAGCCAATGAAAATATTCTTGAGTTCGATCATGCTATAAATGAGCTCATAAATGATGATTATAAGAGAGAAGGAACAGTTAATGCTGTTAGTAGTGTAGTAAACAATTGGAAAGACGAGTATATTAAGTATTGTAAAATATAATTAGTAATTCATTGGGGAGATTTTACTATGGGATTTTTTACAAAACGCAAAACAAAAAAAGAAATTAGGGCAGCCAAAATCGACGACGCTTTCAACAGAGTCTATTCTCAAATTGATGATATTGACAGTTGGGAGGACCCTAAGAAACTCGAGCACTATATTCTTGATTCTTGCGAGCAGATTATAGCATCCACTAAAGCTATGGAACGCCAGAAGATGGAATACAGAATTGTTACCAGATATCTCAATGATATTAAAGCGATAGAAAATCTTCCTAAGGATATTGCAAAGGATTTGCGTACCACTGCAACACGTATATGCGAATTGGAGCAGAATATTCTTGAATCACGAAACATCACAAGAAATATTTCTGATGAACAGTTTTCAGTTATAGCTGATGAAGAGGATGATATGCCTGAGATAATTAACAGGTTTGCTTCTGATGAAATTTATCAGGCCAAGCTTAAAAAGAGTCTTGCTTACCTTGAGGGTGAAAAGAGCAGATGGGAGATTGAAAGGGAAGAGCTCCTTGCTCAAGGGAAAATCTTTAGACGTATGGCTATCGCCGTACTTACTTCATTTACCACATTATTAATTTTGTTGTATGTTATGAACAACGTTGCTACAGTAGATATTTCTTTATGGATTTACCTTGTATTATTTATTTGCGCAGTTAGCGGATTCATGATTTTCTTACGTCAGAACACCATTACTAGAGAATCCCGTATGTCATTAATCCACCTTAATCAGGCTATCAGTATGCTCAATGTGGAGCGCATGAAATATGTTAATGTGACCAACAGTATTGAGTATTCAAAAGATAAATACTATGTCAAAACAGCAGCTGAGCTTCAATATATTTGGGAGCAGTATCAGGATAAAGTTAGAGACCAGCAGCGATATATTGAAAATAATGACGATTTGGAATTCTACAATGACAAGCTCGAGAGGATTCTTGGTAGCATAGGTCTTGCTGATGATAAGATCTGGCTGAATCAGGTTAATGCTTTGATTAATAAGCAGGATATGTCAGATTGCAGACATAGATTAGTTGTACGTAGAAAGAAGATTAGAGATAGGTTGGAAGACCATCGCAAAATCGTTCAGGAAGAACGTGATGAAATTGACAGGCTGATGACCAGACATGAGCATTATCTGCCTGAGATACAGGAAATTATTAAATCCGTTGATAAATTATGCGGAACCAGTTCCAGCACAAAGATAAAGGCTTGAAAGGAGTGACATAAATGATAGAAACGTTTGAGAAGTCCAGAGAATTTAGATTGAATACCTTGTACACCTTTGCGCAGGGCGCATATTGGATGATTGTATGCTGCACCGTAAGCATGGGTAGTGCATATTTGTCCAATCGCGGATATACAACATTTTCTATCGGTGCACTTTTTGCTTTTGCCTATTTATTTGCTGCAGTTATTCAGCAGGTGGTTTCTACAGCTACCGACAGCTCAACACGTTTTAATGTTTTAGATGTTTTAATAATTTTAGGTGGTTTGATTATCCTTGATTTACTTATTGCTATAACAGGCAATGAAAAAGGATTCGTAATAAGTTTTACATTTTTAATTGGTGCAATGATTGCCACTATTATTCAGCCATTTTTAAATGCGTTGAATTTCCATATTCAAAGACAGGGTATAAATATGAATTATGGAGTGGCAAGAGCTGCGGGTTCATTTTTCTTCTTTCTCATGAGCTTGCTTGCAGGTTTCTTCATGAAAACTGTATCCGCTAAAGCTGCTCCAATGCTTGGTTTTATAGTGTCTGTTTTGTTTGTTGGTTGTATTTCATGGATTTATAGTGAGTTAAAAGCAGCAGATATCAGCACAGATAAGCAGGTAGATCCTTTAGATGAAAACAAGAGTGAAAGCTTTGATTATAAGGGGATATCTGCTTTTGTAAACAAATATAAAATGTTCTTTGTTTATCTTATTGGCGTAGTTTGTGTGTTCTTTGGCCATATCATAGTAAACAATTTCCTCTATCAGATTGCAGTTAATGTAGGAGGAAATGAGGCTACTAACGGAGGACTTCTTGCAGTTCAGGCTATTGTGGAGCTTCCTGCTATGATATTCTTCTCAGTACTTCGAGACAAATTTGGCTCAAAGCTATTACTTGCTACATCAGGAGTATTTTACTTTATTAAGATATTTTTTACTGCAATTGCTTCTTCAATTGGAATGCTTTACTTCAGTATGCTTTTCCAGTCATTGGCATTTGCCCTTTTCATTCCAGCATCAGTTCACTTCGTAGATGAGATTATGCCGGAGAAGGATGCTGTGAAGGGTCAGGCCTTTGTTACAATTGCTATGTCAATTAGCAGTTTGATAGGTAGTATTTTAGGTGGAATTATAATTAATATACTTGGAGTTTCGGCTACTTTATATTTTGCTACATTTGTTACTTTTGTAGGAGTTGTTGTAGCAATTTTAGGACTTGTCAGAATAAATGAACAAAATTAATTATTTAAGATAGATTTTTTGGTTACAAATTGCTAAAATAACTATATACATATAGTGAGAGAAAGATATGGCTAAGTATAACATTGGTGGATATATCTTTAACGATGAGAATAGTGCTAAGAAAGCTGCTAAGGAGCTGAAGGCTGTTGAGTATATTCTTGGGCAGATGAAAACTGCTGATGAGCAGGAAGTTTTCAAGATATACAAGAAGGTTATTAACCAGAAGCTTTTTTCTACTCAGATAGGTTTGGGATTTCTTAATCAGCTTAGGCAGAATCTGGTTGCGACAGGGGTGTTTGAGGAGAGCCAGATTCCTCCTGTGTACAGTGTTGATGAGCCACCTAAGCCTGAGAAAAAGCCAGTCGAAGCGATTCCAGACGCAAAACCGGTTGAAAAGGAAGCAAAAGGTGTTACTCAGCCTGCTGAAGTAAAGTCAGCTGAGGAGAAGCCTCCAAAAGAGAAAAAAGCCAGAAAACTCACTAAACTCAGAAAAGAAAAGGCCGATAAAAATAGTACGCCTATATCAGAAGATGATGCTGGGGTAATCAAAAAGTTAAGGTTGGTGAATAGCTTTTTGATTGTATGTGTTTTTACCTTACTGATTTGTGTGTTGGGCATGTTTTTTGTAAATTCAACTATTAACAGTCCGACTATACTGAATTACAAAGAGGCTATTACTGACGAGTACTCTTCTTGGAAACAGCAGCTTGATGAACGTGAGCGTGAGCTTAACGAACGTGAAGCTGAGCTTGATGCCAGGGAGTCTGCAGTCAGTGGCATAGAAGGTAACTAATAATATAATTCAAGGATGGGGTTGGGTGTTATGTCAAAAAACAAAATTCTTGTGGCTGATGATGAAAGCCGAATGAGAAAACTTATCAGAGACTATTTGGTAAGAGAGGATTACGAAGTTGTAGAAGCTGAAAACGGTGAACAGGCTCTTGATATGTTCTATATGGATAGTGAAATTTCGCTTATCATTTTGGATGTCATGATGCCTAAGGTTGACGGTTTTGCTGTTTTGAAAGAAATCAGAGAAACCTCATCTATTCCTGTTTTGATGCTCACAGCTAAGGGTGAGGAGAATGATGTGCTTAATGACTTCGAGCTTGGTGCTGATGAATACATTAATAAGCCATTTTCACCAAAGATTCTTATGGCAAGAGTTAATGCTGTTCTTCGTAGAAGTACAGATGATTCTCTTGGCAAGAAAGTTGTTGAGGCAGGCGGAATCCAGTTAGATGTAGATGCTCATGTCGCTACAAATGATGGTAACCCTGTTGAGTTATCGGTTAAGGAATTTGAGCTCCTTTATTATTTCATCAATAATGAAGGTATTGCGCTTTCTAGAGAAAAGATTCTTAATCACGTATGGGATTATGATTATTTCGGAGACGCAAGAACCATCGATACTCACGTTAAAAAGCTTCGTAGCAAGTTAGACGATAAGGGAAATTACATCAAGACTATTTGGGGCATGGGGTATAAATTTGAAGTTGACGCAAAGGCCTAGTAAAATTAATCGCCAAATTGTAGGATTGTTAGGTGCTATAGTACTAGTTTCATTGATACTAGTTAGCATCATAACATCCTGCTTTTTAGGCGATTATTATATTTATGAGAAAAGAAAAGATATGAAGGAGCTCTTTTCGATTCTCACTGAAAAATGTGAGGCAGGAGAGCTATATGGCAGTGATTACCTCCCGGCTAATCTTGCATTATTTGAACAATTTAATGTAGCTGTGGTGATAACAGGGGCTGATGGACAATCTTATATAACATCTTCAGTTGATTCGGATTTATTGATAAATCAACTTAATTATTCATTGCTTTCGAATGATGCCAACAATGAACTAATTAAAACTACAGAAAACTACAAAATCTTCAAACAGAAATTCCCAGAGTTTGAGGATACTTTTCTTGTGCTTATTGGAGTGTTGCCTGATGGCAACATTGTCTTCATCAAGGCTACAGCTTCTGCGTTGGAGCAGACTGCAGCTATCACCAATAAGTTTTTCCTGATGATGGTAATACTTGATTCAATTGTCAGTGTTATTGCAGGCAGATATTTTATTTCGAAACTAACAAAGCCTTTATTTGAGCTTATAAATATTACAAAGAGAATCTCAAACTTTGATTTTGAGGTTACTTATCATCCACAGAAAATGTATAACGAGATGGATGATCTTGGTGAGCACGTTAATGAAATGTCTACGACTCTTAAGAGAGCTATTGAACAGCTTCGTCTCGCTAACGAAAACCTGAAACACGACCTGGAGTTGAAAGAAGAGACCGAGAACATGCGAAAAGAATTCGTATCAAATGTTTCTCACGAGTTGAAAACTCCTATAGCTCTTATTCAGGGTTATGCCGAAGGTCTTCAGGAAGGCATTATGGATGATGAAGTCAGCAGACAGATTTATCTGGATATCATCATCGATGAGGCCAATAAGATGAACAGACTGGTAAGAGAAATGCTTGTTCTTAACCAGCTGGAGGCAGGTCAGATGAATCTGGATATGGTTGATTTCAATGTTACTGAGATGATTGATAGTGTAATTGATAGTAACCGTATCAATTTCGAGGCTCAGAATATAAGTTTCACATTTATTGATAAGCAGGATTGTTACGTTCACGCTGATGAATTCCTTGTGGAGCAGGTTGTTACTAATTTTGTTAGCAATGCAATCCATTATGTTCTCAATGAAAACATCGTTACTGTTCGTTACGATTTTGTAAAAAGAGGAAAAGTTCGCATTATTGTATTCAATTCAGGAAATAATATCGGGAAAAGGGATATTAAGCATATTTGGGAGAAGTTCTACAAGGCAGATAAAGCCAGAAGTCGTGAGTACGGAGGCAGCGGAATCGGACTTTCTGTTGTTAAGGCGACCATGGAATTATTGCATGAAAAATTTGGCGTAGAAAATGTTCCAGATGGAGTTGAATTTTGGTTTGAGTTATCTTTGGCAAAAGACACAAAAATCAAAGAAAATTCATAGAATTTTCTGATTTTTCACATTGAAGAATACACATTTTAATGCTAATATACCATTAATGATTAGTGTATTTTTTAGGAGAAGGCATGAAAACTAACAGAATTATTTTAGCAATTTCTGTGTTGTGTTTTTCTCTATTAGCCACTGGTTGTGGAGAACCGCTATATGAATTGACCAGTGAGGAAGAGGATATAATAAGCTTATATGCTTCGAAAGCGGTTGCGAAATTTAACGAAAATCAGGTTGTGGGTATCGCAAATGCCCGCGTGAAAAAGGGAGAGCTGGATGAGGATTATGTACCTGATGAAGAAGACCAAACTGATGACGAGGCAGTAGGGGAAGAGAACACAGGTGAGACAATTGATTCTGAAACTGGTGAGGTGATTCCTCCACAGAGCGAATCAGAAGAGAATGTAGAAGCACAGAGCGAAGAAGGTGCTCAAGAACAGACTCAGGAGGATACATCTGTTGAAGGCGGCTATTCCTTTACAAATGCGGTGGATATAGCCGGTGTTGATTTTACCTGTTCGAAATTTGATGTTTCAAGCGATTATAAAACTTCTTCTTTCTATATGAAACCAGCAAGTGGAAAGAAGTATTTGGTTTTATATATTGATGCTGAGAATACTACAGACGGGACCATTGATTTTAAAGAGTATTCCGGAAGAACTTATAGTTTATCCCTAAACGGTGGGGAAAAATCGAAGGCTCAAGTTACTTTGCTACCGAACGATTTATCTTCCTATAAAGGAACGATGGCTGGTAAAGAAAAGAAATCATTCGTGATTGTATTTTCCTTTAGCAATTCGGCGGTTGAGAATATATCATCGGTTGAGTTATTTGTAACCAACGAAGGTTCAACCAGAGGGGCAGAAGTAAAACCATTATAAATCATTTTTTTGATTTAAATGAGAGGAGATTTTATGGATACTAATATTTTATTGGAATCAGGTACTAATGAACTAGAAGTCCTTGAGTTCAAGGTTGGCAAGAATTTCTATGGAATTAACGTTGCCAAGATTAGGGAAATTTTGTTATACCAGCAGGTTACGCCACTTCCTAATGCACATCCTTGTATTGAAGGAATATTCATGCCAAGAGATATTATGATTTCTGTTATTTCTCTTCGCAAGTGTCTTAACATTCAGGATGAAGCAGAGAATGATGGTCTTTTCATCATCACAAACTTTAACAGTTTAAATACTGCGTTCCATGTAGACGAAGTACTTGGTATCCATCGTGTATCTTGGGAAGATATTATTAAACCAGATGCTACAATTTCTTCTGACGAATCAGGTGTATCAACTGGTGTTATTAAACTTGATGACAGATTAGTAGTTATTCTCGATTTCGAGAAGATTGTTACTGATATTAATCCAGAGACTGGTCTTAAGGTTTCAGAAATGGATGATTATGAGACTCGCGACAGAAGTAAATCTCCAATTCTTCTTTGCGAGGACTCTCCACTTCTTTCAAAGCTTATTGTTGAGTGCTTGAAGAAAGCCGGTTACACTAACCTTAATGTTAATATGAATGGACAGGAAGGTTGGGATAAGCTTGTTGAGATGCACAAGAGAGGAACAGTACTCCAGGATGTTCATCTTATCATTACTGATATTGAGATGCCTCTTATGGATGGTCACAGACTCTGTAAGCTGGTTAAAGAGAATGAGACAATGAAGAATATTCCACTTATCATCTTCTCATCTCTGATTAATGACGAAATTAGACGTAAGGGTGAAAGCCTTGGCGCTGACGCTCAGCTTACAAAGCCAGAGATTGGTAAGCTTATCGCTGTAGTAGATGAGCTGGTTGCTAAGTACGAGGATGCTCGTAACAGTCATTAGAATTTAAAATCTTAGGGGTATGCCAAGCATACCCCTTATTTTAAATATATTGGGAGGATTTAAGATGTCTCAGGCTGAGGACTACTTAGATGGACTATTAAATTCAATAAACAAGGCTAAGACTGATGCTGAACAGGTCAAGGAAAACGCTGAGAGAAAACAGCAGGAATTTGTAGAGAACAGACAGCAGGTGGCCCCTGATGAAGATTTCTTTACAGCTACAGGAATTGATGTTCGGCAAACAAAAGGTAAAAGCTCACATCCTTACCTCAGGAAAATTCTTTCTGAGGAGGATTTTTTGCGCCAATTTGAAGAAGAGATAGAGCAAGAGGATGTTGATTTATTCTTGTCAGAGTTTGAACAGGAAATAGACAACGAGGAACAGCTATTTGAAAATACGGGAAGTGGTCTTGATAACGAAGATGTTGTAGATAAACTTATTAATGATATTGATGATGTTGTAAATACCGAGGCAAAGAAGCTCGAGGAAGCTGATGAAGCTCTAGAAAGTGAGGAGCCACCAGAAGAGACTGGTGAAGAAAAACTCGATGCGTTCCCTGAGCTAACAGAGGATACAGATGTTTCTAGTGGGACCGATTCTGAAGATACTCAGGAAGATGATGATGGTGAAGAATTAAAGCTTCCTGATGATGACGACATTGATTTATCTCAGTTTATAGAAGAATCAGATGATGCTGATGAGTCGGGCAAAGAATCAGATGAATCGGATGATGATGACTTTGGTTTCTCACTTGATGATGCAATTGATGACTCTGGCGAGGAGGAGCCTCTAGATGAATCTCTGAGGGAATTTATGCCAGATGATATGGATGCCTTGGATGAGGCAGAATATGGAGATGGCGAAGAGCCAGATCTCTCAGGTGAAGGAGATTTGGATTTGGATAATATCCTTGAGGGCGAAGATGAAGACCTTATGGATATACAGTCACTACTTAGCGGTGACGAGGAAGGTGCACCTGAAGCTGGAGATATAGATGAATCAGCGGAGGCTGCTTCTGAACAACCGGCAGGCGACGGTGGCAAGAAAGATAAAAAGAAGAAAAAAGAGAAGAAGAAAAAGGAAAAAGGCGAAAAGAAGCCTAATCCATTTTTACAAAAACTGGCCCTTATTATTTTTGGAGCGCCGGATGAAGATGAGATTGCCGAGGCTGAGGCAGCTGCAGTTGCTGCGGCTACAGTTGAAATCACCTATGATGAAGAAGGTAATCCTATAATTCCTGAGGGCGGTGTACCTGAGGATCCTAAGGAAAAGAAGAAACGAGAAAAGGAAGAGAAGAAAGCTGCCAAGGAAGCTGCTAAAAAGGAAAAAGAGGCAGCCAAGAAAGAGAAAGACGCAGCAAAGAAAGACAAACCAAAGAAGGAACCAAAGCCTAAGAAGCCTAAGAAAGAAAAAGAACCGGATAATTCTCCTAAAATTCCTATTTCCATTATTGCAACATTTTTGGTATTATCTATATCAATAATTGGTGTTGTATTGGTTGGAATGACCTTCACAGGTTTGAAGCGTCATATGGCTCAGGCGAGAGAGCTGTTTGATCAGGGTGATTATATCGCTGCTTACGAGAAGCTGAATGGTTATGATTTTAGAACCGATGAAAAGGTTGAGCTTCTTCGAAATCAGTCCAGAACTCTGGCAGACTTACAGCAGTGCCAGAATGAGTATACTACTTTTATGAACTACAAGATGTATAACTACGCGTTAGACTCATTGTTAAAGGGAATTGGTAGATACGAAAAATATAAGGATGATGCTGTTGAATATGGTATCGCAGATGAGTATGATGCTTTCGGTAATAGTATTATTATCGAACTGGAGCAGGAATTTGGTCTTTCTGTGGACGAGGCCATGGCTATTTATAAGCAACCGAACCGACACTATTATACAATCGAACTTAGAAAAGTGCTTAGAAAGCTAGGGTTACCGGACACATGATAGCAATACTTGATTACGATGCAGGAAATATTAAAAGTGTAGAAAAAGCATTTGGAATCCTTGGTGAGGAGACTATTCTCACCAGGGATTTTAGAGTGATTGAAAAGGCCGACCGCCTGGTATTACCAGGAGTCGGCTCTTTTGCTGACGCCATGTCGCATCTAAAAAAATATGAATTGGATAAGGCTATTAAGGACTATGTTAAAAGTGGCAAGCCATTTATTGGCATTTGTCTAGGTCTTCAGCTTTTATTCGAATCAAGCGAGGAGTCGCCAGGGGTAGAAGGGTTACATCTTCTTGATGGCGTAGTTAAGAGAATTCCTGATGGACCAGGAGTGAAGGTTCCTCATATCGGCTGGAATTCTTTGGATTTTCCTAATAAGGGTAAGCTTTTTGAGGGAATAGACGAGGGAAGCTTCGTATATTTTGTTCATTCATATTATCTTGAAGCAGCAGACCCATCTATTGTTAAAGCAACAACAGATTACGGCTGTCATATTCATGCTTCAGTTGAAAAAGATAATATTTTTGCATGCCAGTTCCACCCAGAAAAGTCATCAACAGTGGGACTTCAGATACTTAAAAACTTTGCTAGATTATAGCCTTCCCCTTGAGGGGCTGAGATGATGCTTTAGCATTATCTGCCATCCTGGCGAAGGGAAGGTGCCCCGCAGGGGCGGATGAGGTGTTAAAATGTTTACTAAGAGAATTATTCCTTGTTTAGATGTAAAAGATGGGCGTGTTGTTAAAGGTGTTAACTTCGTAAATCTACGAGATGCAGGAGATCCAGTAGAAATCGCTGCAGCCTACGATAAGGCTGGTGCAGATGAAGTTGTGTTTTTGGATATTACAGCTTCATCGGATCATAGAAACACAGTAGTTGATATGGTTCGCCGTGTTGCTGAACAGGTTTTCATTCCGTTTACAGTAGGTGGTGGTATCCGTACTGTAGATGATTTCAAAGCTCTTCTCAGAGAGGGTGCTGACAAAATCGCAGTCAATTCTGCTGCAATTGACAATCCACAGCTTGTTGCTGATGCTGCCGACAAATTTGGAAGCCAGTGTGTTGTTGTTGCCATCGATGCAAAAAGAAGAGAAGATGGCAGTGGATTTAATATTTATAAGCATGGTGGCCGTCTTGATTGTGGTATTGATGCAGTTGAGTGGGCTACAAAGGTGGAGAAATTAGGAGCTGGAGAGATTCTTCTTACTTCCATGGATCAGGATGGAACAAAAGCGGGCTTTGACATTGAGCTTACAAAAGCTATTTCTTCAGCAGTAAATATTCCTGTTATCGCATCTGGTGGTGCAGGAACAATGGAGCATTTTAAAGAGGCGCTCACTGTAGGTGGAGCAGAAGCTGCCCTTGCAGCATCATTATTTCATTATAAAGAAATGGAGATTTTGGACCTTAAGAGGTATTTAAGGGACAATAACATCCCAGTGAGGTTATAGAATTAACAGTTTTTACACATTATTATTGTATTATAATGATAACTATAGACATGATGGGAACAGGATGTTCAGGTTTTAATTCAAAGGAGTGATGTTTATGTCTTTAACTGTTAATTCTTTTGGAAGTGAATCTATTTATTCATTGTTTGGCGGTTCTTCGAACAGCTCAAGCTCTGTTTTTGGTGGCTTGGAAGCATCTATAAATAATCTCGCACAGATTAGATCAGGTTCATATGCAAAGCTGGTTAAGTCGTACTATGCCAAATACGATTCAGAAGGAAACCTGAAATCTGATTCCAGCGCGAAGTCAAAGGAGAAGATATCTGATCTCAGCGGTATCAGAAATGATGCATCTAACCTCAACAAGGCTACAGACCCACTTTTAGCTAAGGGAAAGAATTCAATCTGGGAGCAGGTCGAGACTGAAGATGCTGATGGCAATGTTACGAAGGATTACGACCGAGATAAAATCTATAATGCGATAAATAATTTTGCAAAAGCTTACAATGATTTAGTTGATAGTGGACAGGAAGCTGAGAGTATGGGCGTCCTTACTCAGGTGGCTGCCATGGTTACCACATCACAGAAAGCTGCATCTACTTTAGGTAAAGCTGGTATTACTATTGATAGTAAAAATCATCTTAATGTAGATGAAGACTTCTTAAAGAATAAGGCTACAATGACCTATGTCAAAGACTTATTCAGCGGTACAGGGAGCTACGCATACCAGATAGCAACAAAAGCGTCTATGACTAATTCATACGCAAGCACATCCCTTGCAGATATCACTGGTAAGAAGTCATATACAAGTAGTGGATCTTATTCATTGTCTGCAGATGATATTATAAGTAAATTTGATAAAACAACATAGACATATGCCATGGGTTCGGTTATAATTTTGAGCGGAAATTGCATTTTAAGGAGGAACCCATGGTAGTTAAATCTTTAGCAAGAGAATTATCAGAAACCAGTTACCCAGGCAGAGGCATTGTCATTGGTAGATCGTCAGATGGAACCAAGGCTGTCACTGCCTATTTTATTATGGGACGTTCTGAGAATTCTAGAAACAGAGTATTTGTTGAGGAAGGCGAAGGCATTCGCACAGAGGCATTCGACCCTTCAAAGCTTACTGACCCAAGTCTCATTATCTATGCACCAGTTAGAGTACTTGGTTGCGACACCATTGTTACAAACGGAGATCAGACTGACACCATCTATGAGTATATGAAGTCTGGCGAGACATTTGAGCAGACCCTTCGCAGAAGAGAATTTGAGCCAGATGGCCCTAATTTCACACCTCGTATTTCGGGTCTTCTTCATATCGAAGACGGACAGTTTTCTTATTTGATGTCAATTCTTAAATCTAACATGGGTGATTCTGATTCATGTAATAGATACACCTTTGATTATTCTAATCCTAAGGCCGGCTCAGGTCGTTTTATTCACACTTATATGGGCGATGGAAATCCACTTCCTTCATATGAAGGCGAGCCTACACCAATTGAAATTTCAGGAAATATCGATGAGTTTACCGATATGATTTGGTCTAACCTTAATGCTGATAATAAGGTTTCTCTTTTCGTACGTTACATCGATATTGCAACAGGTGCAAAGGAAACCCGTATCATTAATAAGAATATTAGAAAATAGGAGAATAATGCTATGAAAGAATTGGAATTAAAGTATGGTTGTAACCCAAACCAGAAGCCTTCCAGAATCTATATGGAAGAAGGAGAGCTTCCTATTGAAGTTTTAAGCGGAAAGCCAGGTTATATTAATTTCCTTGATGCTTTCAATGGTTGGCAGCTTGTTTCTGAGCTTAAGAAGGCAACAGGTCTTGCTGCTGCTACTTCATTTAAGCACGTAAGTCCAGCTGGTGCTGCTGTAGGACTTCCTCTTTCAGACGTAGAAAGAAAAATCTATTGGTGTGATGATTTAGATATGGAGTTCACTCCACTTGCAAACGCATACGCAAGAGCAAGAGGCGCTGACAGAATGTCATCTTTTGGTGATTTCATTTCTCTTTCAGATGTATGCGATGTTGCAACAGCAAAGCTTATTAAGAGAGAGGTTTCTGATGGTGTTATCGCTCCAGGATATGAGCCAGAGGCACTTGAAATCTTAAAGGCTAAGAAAAACGGAAACTATGCAGTTATCAAGATTGATCCAAATTATGTTCCAAAGCAGCTTGAACGCAAGGAAGTATTTGGTATCACTTTTGAGCAGGGCAGAAACGAATTGGTGATTAATGATGATTTCTTCTCTAATATTGTTACTGATAATAAGGAACTTACTGAACAGGCAAAGATAGATTTAGCTATCGCTATGATTACTCTTAAGTATACACAGTCAAACTCAGTATGTTATGTAAAGGATGGACAGGCAATCGGAATCGGTGCTGGTCAGCAGTCACGTATTCACTGTACAAGACTTGCAGGTCAGAAGGCTGATAACTGGTGGCTCCGTCAGTCTCCAAAGGTGCTTAATCTTGATTTTGTTGATGGCATCAAGAGAGCCGACAGAGATAATGCAATCGACCTTTACATTGGTGATGAGTTTGAGGATGTTATCGGTGATGATGTATGGCAGAAGACATTCAAGACACGCCCATCTGAGTTTACAAGAGCCGAGAAGCGCGCATGGCTGGATAAACTTACAGGTGTTTCTGTAGGTAGTGATGCATTCTTCCCATTTGGTGACAACATTGAGCGTGCACATAAGTCAGGTGTTCAGTATGTTGCTCAGCCAGGTGGGTCTGTAAGAGATGATAATGTTATCGAGACATGTAATAAATATAATATGGTTATGTCATTTACAGGTCTTAGACTTTTCCACCACTAATCATTAAAAATGTCCAAAATGCTTGCAAATATTGGATTTTCTGATATAATAGCATTGTTATTGAAGAGAGCGACTTAAGAGAGAGCAATTTTGCTCTCTCTTTGTTTATGTTCTTTTAACACTTACAACTGAATAAGGAGGACATTATGTCAAAACACACCGATTACGAAAAACGTACGGAAGAATTGATTACTCCTATTCTTGACGAACTAGGCTTTGAGCTCTACGACGTAGAATACGTTAAGGAGGGCGCAGATTATTATCTTAGAGCCTACATCGATAAGGAAGGTGGAATCACAATTGATGACTGCGTAGACGTTAGTCGTCGCATGAACGAGTTACTTGATGCAGAGCCACAGATTGGCGGTAATGAAGGCTACATTTTCGAAGTTAGCTCACCAGGTCTTGGCCGCATTCTTAAAAAAGACAAGCATTTTGAAAAAGCTATAGGACTTGATGTAGATATTAAAACCTACAAGCCAGTTAACGGCGCTAAGGAATTTACAGGAGCTCTTAAGGCCTTCGATAAGGATACTCTTACAATTGAGTTTGAGGATGGCACAGAAGTATTCAATAGAGCAGACGTTGCACAAGTCAGATTATCAATAGATTTTTAGTGAATATAGGAGGAAATATGGCAGCAAATACAAATGATTTTTGGGAAGCTCTTACAGATCTTGCAAAAGAGAAGAACATCAGCATGGATGTTTTAATCGAGACAATCGAGAATTCGCTTCTCATTGCATGTAAGAACAATTACGGAAAGGCTGATAATGCATCAGTTGAAATCGATAGAGCTACTGGCGAGTATCACGTATATCTTGCTAAGACAGTAGTTGATGAGGTTATGGATCCAGTTGAGGAGATTTCACTTGCAGATGCTCAGGATATCAGTGGAAAGCATCAGATTGGTGATATCATCCAGATCGAAGTTAAGTCTAAGGACTTTGGTCGTATCGCAGCTACAGCAGCTAAGAATACAATCACACAGAAGATTCGTGAGGAAGAGCGCAAGGTACTTTATGAGGAGTACTATGAGCTTCAGCACAAGGTTGTTACTGGTGTTGTTACACGTTTCTCAGGAAACAATATCCACGTTAACCTTGGTAAGCTTGAAGGATTCCTTTCAGAGTCTGAGCAGGTTAAGGGCGAGTACTACAAGCCACAGGACCGCATTAAGGTATACATTGTTGAGGTTAAGACATCTAACAAGGGACCACGTATCCTTGTTTCTCGTACTCATCCAGAGCTTGTTAAGAAGCTTTTCGAGGAAGAGGTTTCAGAGGTTAGAGATGGTATCGTTGAGATTAAGTCAATCTCTCGTGAGGCTGGCAGCCGTACAAAGATTGCTGTTTGGTCAAACGACGAGGATGTTGATCCAGTAGGTGCTTGCGTTGGTCAGAACGGTGCGCGTGTAAATGCTATCGTTAATGAGCTTCGTGGTGAGAAGATTGATATCGTTGAGTGGGATGAGAACCCAGCTTACCTCATCGAGAATGCGCTTTCACCTGCAAAGGTTGTTGCAGTTATCGCTGATGCAGATGAGAAGACAGCTCGTGTAGTTGTTCCTGATTATCAGCTTTCACTTGCTATCGGTAAAGAAGGTCAGAATGCTCGTCTTGCAGCTCGTCTTACAGGCTTCAAAATCGATATCAAGAGTGAGACACAGGCTAAAGAAGCTGGTGACTTCCTTGATTACGAAGAGGATTATGATGATGAAGAGTACTATGATGATGAAGAGTACTACGATGAGGATGGCGAGTATGATGAGGATGCTGAGTACGAAGAGGAGTACGAGGAGTCTGAGTCAGAAGAGTCTTCAGAGGAAGAGTAAATGACTGGTAAAGTGTTACCTCTTAGAAAATGTGTTGCCTGCGGACAGATGATTCCAAAGGATCAGCTTTTTAGAGTGGTTCGTGTTGATGGCAAAGTTCAGCTCGATTTGAGCCAAAAGGCTCAGGGCAGAGGTGCCTGGGTATGTAAGAATCCCCAGTGTGTTGCACTTGCTGAAAAGAAAAAATCATTCAACAGAGCATTTAAAACACCTGTTTCTGAAGAGGTAATTAACAGCATAAAAATGGAGTTGGAAAATGGCAGTAGATAAAGGTCTTAATATGATTAGTATGGCCATGAAGGCTGGCCGTCTTGTTAGTGGAGAATTCGCATGCGAGCAGGCCATCAAAGATGGTGTCGGAGAACTATGTATTGTTGCTACTGATGCTTCAGACAATACTAAGAAATCATTTTCAAATTCCTGTGAGTTCTACGATGTTAAATACGTAGAATATGGAACCAAAGAATCTTTAGGTCATGCAATTGGTAAAGAATATCGGGCATCCATTGTAGTGTGCGATGAAAATTTATCCTTAAGCATTCTAGATAAGATACTGAAGTAGATGAGGAGGATATTAGATGGCAAAAATTAAAGTACATGAATTAGCCAAGGAGCTTGGTAAGGAAAGCAAGGACGTCATTGCTTTTCTCGAAGCTAATGGTATAGAAGCAAAAGCTCAGAGCGGCATTGAAGATGATATGGCTGCTAAGGTTAGAGCTAAGTTTACACCAAAGGACGAAAAGAAGGCTGCGCCAAAGCAGGCTCACGCCGTAGACAAGGATGGAAATCCTGTTAAGAAGCCACGTCCATCAGTAGATAAGGATGGAAATCCTGTTAAGAAAAAGAAGAACGTATTCGTAGTTACTCGTGATCGTGATGATAGAAGAAGACGCCCAGGCTCAGATTCTTCTAGAAATGAGAACAGAGATAACAACGGACAGAAGAAGGCAGCTGCACAGCCAGTTCAGCCAAGAGGACCAATCCGTCCACGTACATTTGCAGATGGTGTTCGTCCATCACAGAGAGCAAGTGCACAATCTCAGGATACAGAGTTCGTATCAAAGAAGAATTCAGCTGAGGAGACACAGGAGCGTCCAGCAAGAAAGGAACGTCCAGAGCGTCAGGATAGAAACGAACGTCCAGAGAGAAATGAAAGACGTGACAACAATAGACAGGACCGTCCAAACAGAGACAATGGTGACAGACCAGCTAGAGGCGATAGACCAGCTGGAAAGCGCCCAGAGAGAAATGATAGAAACGACAGAGGTGACAGACCAGCTAGACCAGATAACCGTGGTGACAGAAATTCTCGTCCATCACAGAACGCTGCTCCAGATATGGCACCTTCTTCAAATGCTAAGGGCGGACGTCGTGACGACAAGAAAAAGAAGAACGGAAATAACGATAGAGATAACAACTTAGGCGGCAAGAAGCAGGAGCGTTACATCAATCTTGAGAAGAATGGTGGAAAGAAGAAAAAGAACAATGCTCCTAAGGCTCCAGAACGTAATATGGATGAAGTACTTACAATCACAATTCCAGATAGAATTACAATCAAGGATCTTGCTGACAAGATGAAGGTTCAGTCATCTGCAGTAGTTAAGACTCTTTTCTTAAAGGGTAAGATGGTTACTGTTAACCAGGAGGTTGATTTCGAAGAGGCTTCTGAAATCGCTCTTGAGTTCAACTGTATCTGTGAAGAGGAAGAAAAGGTAGATGTAATCGCTGAGCTTCTTAAGGAAGATGAAGAAGATACATCAAGCTTCCCATCTCGTCCACCTGTTGTCTGCGTAATGGGTCACGTTGACCACGGTAAAACATCACTCCTTGATGCTATCCGTGATACAAAGGTTACAGACCGTGAGGCTGGTGGTATCACACAGCACATCGGTGCTTATACAGTTTCAATTAACAATCAGGATATTACATTCCTTGATACTCCAGGTCATGAGGCCTTCACAGCAATGCGTATGCGTGGTGCCAACTCAACAGATATCGCTATCCTTGTAGTTGCTGCTGATGATGGTGTTATGCCTCAGACAGTAGAAGCTATCAACCATGCTAAGGCTGCTGGTATCGAAATTATCGTTGCTATCAACAAGATTGATAAGCCAAATGCAAACATCGACAGAGTTAAGCAGGAGCTTTCTGAGTACCAGCTCATTCCTGAGGATTGGGGTGGAAGCACAGTATTCTGTCCAGTATCAGCTCATACAAAAGAAGGTATCGATAACCTCCTTGAGATGATTCTTCTTACAGCAGAAGTACTTGAGCTTAAGGCTAATCCAAATCGTAAGGCTCGTGGTCTTGTTATTGAGGCACAGCTTGATAAGGGACGTGGTGCTGTAGCAACAGTTCTCGTTCAGAAGGGTACACTTCACGTTGGCGATCCTGTTGCCTGCGGTAGCTGCTACGGTAAGGTTAGAGCTATGCTTGATGATACAGGAGCTCGTGTTAAGAGTGCTGGTCCTTCAGTTCCAGTTGAGATTCTTGGTCTTTCTGAGGTTCCAAACGCTGGTGAAGTATTAATGTCATTTGATTCTGAGAAGGAAGCTCACTCATTCGCTGATACATTCGTTGCAGAGCACAAGAACAAGCTCGTTGAGCAGACTAAGTCTAAGATGTCTCTTGACGCACTCTTCAGCGAGATTGAGTCAGGTAACCTTAAGGAACTTGATATCATCGTTAAGGCTGACGTTCAGGGTTCTGTTGAGGCTGTAAAGCAGTCACTTGAGAAGCTTTCTAACGAGGAAGTTGTTGTTAAGACTATCCACGGCGGTGTTGGTACAATCAACGAGTCCGATGTAGTTCTTGCATCTGCTTCAAACGCTATCATCATCGGTTTCAACGTTCGTGTTGATCCACAGGCTAAGATGACAGCTGATAGAGAAGGTGTAGACCTTCGTCTTTACAAGGTAATCTACGATGCAATCAATGATGTTGAGTCTGCTATGAAGGGTATGCTTGATCCAATCTTTGAGGAGAAGGTTATCGGTCATGCAGAGGTACGTCAGATCTTCAAGGCTTCTGGTGTTGGTAACATCGCTGGTTCATACGTGACAGATGGTTACTTCCAGAGAGATTGTATGGTTCGTGTCACACGTGAAGGAAATCTTATTCACGAAGGAAAGCTTGGTTCTCTTAAGAGATTCAAGGATGACGTTAAGGAAGTTAAGACAAACTTCGAGTGTGGTCTTGTTATTGAAGACTTCAATGATGTTCAGGAGATGGATATCATCGAGGCCTACATTATGGTTGAGGTACCTAGATAATGAGAAAAAATTCAGTTAAAAATACACGCATTAACGAAGAAGTTATGCGCGAGCTTAGCAATATTATTCGTCTCGAGGTAAAAGATCCACGTATATCACCAGTTACATCGGTGGTATCTGTGGAGGTTGCCCCAGATTTAAAGACTTGCAAGGCTTATATTTCAGTTCTCGGGGATGATGAGGCAGTTAAGAAGACTATCGAAGGTCTTAAGAGCTCTGCTGGCTTCATCCGCCGTGAGCTTGCTCACAGAATCAATCTTAGAAACACACCTGAGATTACATTTGTAAGCGATCAGTCAATCGCTTACGCTGCAAAGATGAGCAAGCTTATTGATGAGGTTAATGCACCTCTTCACGCTAAGGAAGAAGAGTAATTAGGCTTCCCCTTGAGGGGCTGAGATGATGCTAAAAAGCATCATCTGCCACCCTGGCGAAGGGAAGCTGTCAGCTTTGCTGACTGATGAGGTGGAAAAGGAGACATACTATGATAGACAACTTTAACGAACTTTTATCTGAATCAAAGGTGGTAGGTATCAGCGGCCACATCAGACCAGATGGAGACTGTGTAGGCTCTACTATGGCCATGTACAATTACATTGTCACCTACTATCCTCAGATAGAAGTTCATGTCTATCTTGATCCGATTCCAAACATTTTTAAGTTCTTTAAAAATGCTGACAAGATAGAAGACATTCATACAGTCCCAGAAGATAAGCATTTTGATTTATTTATCGCTCTTGATTGTAGTGATGGTGCAAGACTGGGGGATGTTTTCCCATTCTTTGACAAGGCAACACACACTGTTTGTATAGATCATCATATGACAAACGGTGGGTTTGCTGAATTTAGTTATATTATCCCTGATGACAGCTCTACCTGTGAGCTTGTCTATAATCAGTTTGGTAAGGATAAAATCACTAAAGATATTGCAGAATGTCTTTATACAGGTATTATTCATGATACAGGTGTATTTCAGTATTCCTGCACAACAGAGTCTACCATGGATGCTGCAGGCTTCCTTATGACAAAGGGCATTGATTACCCTAAGATTTGTACGGAGACATATTATGCCAAGACTATGATTCAAAACAGAATGCTTGGAAAAGCATTGTTGAATTGTAAGACTTACGAAGATGGTAAGATTATCGCTGCAGTTATTACAGCAGAGGATATGGCAGAATATGGTGCTCAGAGCAAGCATTTGGAAGGTATTGTTCAGCAGCTTAGAGATACTACTGGTGTAGAGGTAGCTGTTTTCCTTTATGAGCTTGAAGATGGCGATTATAAAGGCAGCACAAGAGCTACAGGAGATGTAGACCTTACAGTTATCACTGGTACCTACGGTGGCGGTGGCCATAAAAAGGCTGCAGGATTTTCAGTTGCAACAAAAGAGCCATGGAAGATTGTCGAAGAGATAGTTGATATGGTTAAAAAACAATTTGATGAGTTAGGAATTAACTAATGAATAGTGGCATTATCAATGTCTATAAAGAGGCTGGTTTCACTTCATTTGATGTTGTGGCTAAGCTTCGAGGCATTTTAAAAATAAAGAAAATAGGTCATACTGGCACACTTGATCCTGATGCGACAGGTGTGCTTCCTGTTTGTATAGGTAAAGCTACAAAGCTTTGCGATATGCTCACAGATAAGGATAAGGTTTATGAATGCGTGATGCTCCTTGGAGTAGAGACAGACACTTACGATATGAGCGGAAGAATTCTTGAGAAAAAGTCTGTTGATGTTACAGAAGCTCAGGTTCAGGAAGCTTTATCAGCTTTTGTAGGTGATATCATGCAGGTTCCACCTATGTATTCGGCTTTAAAAATCAATGGTAAAAAGCTCTATGAGCTGGCAAGAGAGGGAAAAGAGGTAGAGCGTAAGCCTCGTCCCGTTACAATTTTTAGCATTGATATTCTTTCTATGAAGCTTCCTGAGGTTTCAATCAGGATACATTGTAGCAAGGGAACATATATCAGATCCCTTTGTCATGATGTAGGTGAAAAGCTTGGCTGTGGCTGTGCGATGAAATCTCTTGTGCGCACCAGAGTCAGTCAGTTTGATATTTCAGATGCAAAAACTTTAGATGAAATTGAAAGAATAGTTAAAAATGGCAAATTAGATGGTATAATGTTGCCAATAGCCTCAGTTTTTGATGGCTTAGGTACTGTTTTTGTTATTCCAACTGAGGAAGCGCTTAAGCAGGCTATTAACGGCGGAAAGATACCAGCTGCCAATGTATTTGCAGAGGCAGTTAGTAACTTTGAAGATGGTGAGAGATATCGTATCTTCTTACCAGACAATAGATTCCTTGGGATATACGTTTATGAGGAATCTCAGTTTATTTTGGAGAAAATGTTTTTGGAATAATTATGGAGTATTTACATTCTTTATTTGACACGAAAATTTCAGAGCCTACAGCGGTGACTGTTGGAAAATTCGATGGTATTCACAGAGGTCATAATCTTTTGACCTCTGATATTATCTCAAAAAAGAGCCAGGGTCTTAAATCCTGCCTCATTACTTTCACAAACTCACCACGTTTTTTATTACAGGAAGATCAGACTCCTTGTTTAATTACAAATAAAGAGCGTATGTTTATGCTTGATAATAATGGCCTCGATTATCTTATCGAGTGTCCTTTTGATGAGCGCTTAATGCAGACGGATGCCAGAAGCTTTATTGAGTTTTTGGTGTCTAATCTTAATATGCAGTATATTATTTCTGGTCCTGATTTTACTTTCGGCCACAAGGGCGCTGGAAATGTTCAGCTTCTTACAGAGCTTTCAAAGGAGCTGGGATTCGAATATAAAGTCATCGAAAAGATGAAACAGAATAATAGAGATATCAGTAGTACTTACATCAGAGAAGAGCTAAAGGAAGGCCATATCGACTCTGTAAATGAAATGCTTGGATACGAATATTTTGTATGGGGAGAGGTGGTTCACGGAGCTCATCTTGGTCATACAATCGGTATTCCTACAATCAACATTATGCCAGAGAAGATTAAGCTGGTTCCAAAGTTCGGTGTATACGTTACTACAATCGACTTTGACGGAAGAATATATCACGGTGTCACAAATGTCGGCACCAAACCATCTGTTTCTGATAAGAACATTGTTGGTATCGAGACTCACATTCTTGATTATAACGGTGATTTATACGGAAAATTCGTCAAAGTTACATTCCAAAGCTTCCTTAGACCGGAAATGAAATTTGGTTCTATTGAGGAGCTTACAAATCAGATGAACATTGATAAAACAAAGGCTAAAAATTTCTTTAACAAGAAGTAGAATATTACAAAAATGTTACGTTTGATTGACAAATTTTCTAATTCTTGCTATACTTTCTAAAGTTTCGTATTTTTTGTTTTTGTTATTGGAGGATTTATGAAGAAACGTATTGTTTCAGCATTCACGCTAGTATGTTGTACAGCGATTTTGTTTGATTATTGCGTTGATACACGTACATACATAGATAAAAACAACACTAATGACAATGCTTCAGCAGTAGCAGGTGCAGTTTCTGTTGCCGCTGTTGATTTGTCTGCAATAGAAAAGCTTTCAGTTAGTGATTCTAATGCTATCGCTACAGCCAAATCACTTGGTGATATTTATGGCTACGATAACATCGGTATCTGTAATGTATCAGAAGGAAATCTTAATATTAGAGAGTCTGCTTCTGGTGATGCTAAGCTTGTTGGTAAATTCCCAGCAGAGGCTGCCTGCGAGATTCTTGATACTGATGGAGAATGGAGCCACATTAAGTCTGGCGAGGTAGAGGGTTATGTAAGCTCTGAATACCTTATTACAGGTGATGAGGCTTGGGACAAGGCTATCGAGCTTGCAGAGTATGTTGCTACTTCAAAGACTGGTGGCCTTAGAGTTCGTGCCGAAGGCAACACTGAATCAGAGATTATCTATCAGCTTGCTGAGGGCGAAGAAATAGCTATCCTTGATAACACTCAGGATGATGAGTGGATTAAGGTAGATGTCGATGGTGATGAGGGTTATGTTTGCGCAGAATACGTAGATGTAGATCTTTCTCTTCGAACTGCCATGACACTTACTGAGGCAAGATATGGTGCTGGCGTTTCTGATGTTCGTATGGCAATTTGTGAAAATGCACTTCAGTATGTTGGTAATCGTTATGTTTGGGGTGGTACATCCCTTACAAATGGTGTTGACTGTTCTGGTTTCACTATGCAGATTATGAGACAGTACGGTGTTTATCTCAGCCACTCATCAAGAGCGCAGGCTAATGAAGGTACAAAGATTAGCACATCAGATTTAAAGCCTGGTGATTTGATTTTCTACGGCAAGGGTAGTCGTATCAATCATGTTGCTATTTACATTGGTGGTGGACAGATTGTTCATGCTTCTAACAAACGTGATGGAATCAAGATTTCAAATTACATGTACCGTACACCTATCAAGTGTGTTCGTGTTATTTACGATTAGCAAACAGGAGGGTTCCCTTTAAGGGAGTTGCCTGTTTGCCACAACTCACACCATTGCCGGAGGCAATTTGCATGGTGTGAGTTTTCCCGTTTTTGTGGATTTTTATCTACCTTATAGTTTATTTTTATGTTAGAATAAAAAAGGTGGTTTTTACCACATATTTTGATTTTTTATTGGAGAGGAATATAAAATGAGTTTACTTGAACAGTGGCAAAAGATTGCCTACAATCAGAACCAGTCTCAGGCTGATTTACAGAGATTCTGGCAGAATTATTTTCTTTTAGAGAAGGGCATTTACGAGCAGCTTCTTGACGATCCTGACACAGAGGTTAAGGGTACAGTTAAAGAGCTTGCTGAGAAATATAAGATTGAGGTTATGCCAATGGTTGGTTTCCTTGATGGAATCAACGATTCACTTGTAGAGCCAAACCCTATCGATACAATGGAAGAGGATACAGTAGTTTCTCTTAAGTTTGATAAGGAAAAGCTTTATAAGAACATGATTGATGCTAAGGCTGATTGGCTTTACGGTCTTCCACAGTGGGAGAAGATTTTTGATGCAGATACTCTTAAGAACCTTACAAAGGAAGCTAAGAACATGCACACAATCATCCGTACAGAAAAGAAGGTTGGACGTAATGATCCGTGTCCATGCGGTTCTGGAAAGAAGTATAAGCAGTGCTGCCTTAAGAAGAAATAAGATTTGACACCCTATTATTAATAGTTTATCGGTGTTTATAGTATCCCCCGGATGCTAGAATAGATTCAACATCTATTTTAGTAAGGGGGATTTTTTATGGGAATTTTTACAAGACCAGTTGTAAAAACGTTGGACAACGGTGGTAAGTTCTGGGAGCATACATATAATAATTTTCATTTAAAAGCATATGTGCCTACGACAGATATTGATGGCGAGGTTCATAATTATGGCTTTAGAGCTCCATTACTTTTAGTTTTCGAAGAAGAAAGATTAACAGAAGAAAAAGCAATAGAATTTGCAGAAACTTCAGGCTTGGCATCGATTGCTTCTGCTAACGATTCAACTGTTTTATTTGTTTATCCAACCTGTGAAGGCGGCTGGGACAGAGCAGATGTGTCTCTTTATCAGGAGCTTATAGCAGAGACAAAAATAGACCCTATATATTCAGATGGTATTGTTGAATACACTAATTTCTTTGATAAAGAATTTAAGGGGTATTTTATTCGCGGCGCTATTTTTAGAGCTGATATCTATAGCTTTGGACAGTCGGCAGATTATTGTGCAAAGCATTTATTAAAAACAATCAATGGCGAATATCTTTGGGGACCAGGTGAGATTACACCAGCTATGATTTCTATGGAAGGTCTCTCAGTTGTTCCTGATGTGAAGCGAACGGATATAGCTGTTTTATCTGTAGATAATCCTGATGAAATCAATAAGTTCTTTGATGGCTGCGAGAATCTTCTTATTAAGGAAAAAGCCGATTATAAGGCTGATTTTTATAGCTTTGTAAGAAAGTTCAAAATGTGGTGTGGTCAGATTGAATTTGAGCCAGATTTTGATGCCCTTAACATGGTAGAAAAAAGAGATTACACAGAAGTAAAAACATCACCTGACCATAAAGCAAAGTATAAAGACGTGCCAACGCATAAGGTTGGATATTTTGTTTATTACAACAAGGGACTTTTTGATAATGGCCCGGTTCCACTTGTCGTAGGCTTTCATGGTGGCGGCGATTCTTCTATGTATCTTACTTTTGTTTCAGGATGGTGGGAGGTTTGCCATAAGTTTAACTTCCTCTATGTAGGTATTGAAAATCACCAGAATGTAACTCCAACAGAGGCCATAGAAGTTATTGAAGATTTAAAACGTAAATACGATATTGATGAACATAGAATTTACGCTACTGGATTCTCAATGGGAAGTGCAAAAACTTGGGATATGTTCCAGGAGTATCCAGAAGTGTTTGCTGGACTTGCGCCTACCAGTGCATTATTCCCTATAAAGGATAATCCTTTTGGTTTATCTCTTGGAGATCCACGTATGAATATGACTATATCTGTTCCAGTGTTTTATTCAGGTGGTGAGGAATCTGTACTTCCAGAGCTCCCATTCCAAGATGAAACATCTCTTGATAGAATCAAATACGCAGCGAAGGTAAATAAGCTCACAGTTAATTTTGATGTGGATTATGCCAATAAGGGCAACTGGAAAGATTCTATTTATGGCGTTCCAGGAGACAGAGTAGAAAAGATTTTAGATCCTTCCAGAGGAAGTGTTTTAACTGTAAACTATTACAATAGCGAAGATGGTGTATGTAGAACAGCCTTTGGCAGTGTTAGTGGCCAGATTCACGAATGTCGCGAGCATTCCATTGAGGAGGCTTGGAAGTTTATTTCGAAATTTACTAGATAGAAGAGCTTATAGGAGAAATAATATTGAAAGTTATAAACCCAGTTTTAAAAATGGATATGCCAGATGTGGATGTAATAAAGGTAAATGACGTTTATTACATGGTAAGTACCACAATGTTTTTTACACCCGGAGCACCAATTTTGCGTTCTAAGGATTTAAAGAATTGGGAGATTGTTTCCTATATTTTCGAAAAGATTGAAGATAATGATATATACGAGTTAAAGAATGGCAAGAATGCTTATGGCGCCTGCCAGTGGGCTACTTCACTGGCGTATCATAAAGGTAAGTTTTACGCAGCCTTTGTGTGTAACGATATGAAAAAGACTTATATCTTCCATAGTGATGATATAGAAAAATCATACTGGAAAAGATTTGATATTGATGGTATTTATCATGATATGAGTTTTCTTTTTTTTGATGATAAGATATATCTGGTCTATGGTAATGGTGATATTCATATAACTGAGCTTAATGATAATCTGACAGGAATTCGTAAAGACGGACTTAATAAATTATTATTTTCTACTCCTAGTTCTGATGACGGTATTATGCTTAGATGCGAGGGCTGTAGGGCTTATGTGAAAGACGGATATATATATCTTACCTTTATAGAATGGCCTAAAGAAGGCTTTGGTAATTTTAGAAGACGACAGATTTGTTATCGCTCGAAGAACTTAAATGAATCTTTTGAAAGAAAAGTCATTTTCGATGATGATATGGGATATTGTAATAGAGGAATTGCCCAGGGAGCATTCATCGAAGCTGATGATGGAAAATGGTTTTCAATGCTTTTTCAGGATCATGGAGCTGTTGGACGAATTCCATATTTAATTCCCATGAAATGGGAAAATGGCTGGCCAGTTATTGGTATAGAAGGTAAGGCTCCTTCAGCTTTTGATATTGATATAACTGAAGTCGCTACGGCGCCTTTAGTTATTAGTGATTCATTTGAACATGAGGATAATTGCCTTCCTTTGCAGTTCCAGTGGAATCACAATCCTATAAAAGAAGGCTGGTCATTTACAGATCGACCTGGATATTTGCGCCTTAGAAATATGCAGATGGCTTCATCAATAATGGATGCAAGAAACACTCTGACAGAGAGAACTGTCACACCTAAATCCGTATTTACGATAGAAGGTGATTTCTCATTAATGAAGGATGGAGATTATGCTGGACTTGCAGCCTTTATGGGAAAATATGGAACTATAGGATTAACAAAATCTGATGGTGAATTTTACATTGTTTCAATTCATAAAGAAAAAGTAGAGATAAAACAAAATGTTTCAGAAATTCAAGGCTTCAATTGTAATCATTTTTGGATTAGAATAATTTTTGATTTCGAAAATGATGATAAGGCCTATTTCTATTATTCTGTAGATGGCAAGGACTTTATTGAGTTCGGAGAACCACTTGATATGGAGTTTACATTAGATGTTTTTGTTGGATATCGTATAGGCGTATTCTCGTATGGTACTAAGAATCTTGGTGGTGTCGTTGATTTTCGAAATCTAAATTTTAGCGAATAGAGGACACTAAATAAATGAATTGCTATAAACAAGGCGAGTTTGATGTCACATCACTTGATGAAGAAAGTGTTGGAGTGAAGATTGCCAAGAGAGTGCTTTTGGTTCATAAAATATCTTTATTATACTTCGGATTGCTTTTGTTCCTTGGATATTATTATCTAAAGGATTATTTGGGAGTATATATTGATGGTACTTTTAATATTGCATTATTTGCATCGATTTTGATACTTTATGCGGGGCTTCTTTCAGCTTATGCAAATATGACAAAAAAGAAGCTATTATCATTAGAAGCTAGTGAAGTACATGATTATGCCTTATATTTATATCACAGACATGTCCTTTGTAAATTGCCAGCTAATAAGGCTCTCTTCTTAAAATCAATGGCTGTAGCTGATGCAAAGATGGGCGATAAGGAAAAATGTAGACAGGCTGTAGATTTAATTCCGGCATCTTTTAAGAATGATGATTTAGAGCTTGTAAAAGAATGGATTAATTCTGAGGAACAAGACTTTGATGAGAGTAAACTTGCCAAGCAAAAGGCAGCTAATCCCTTTGTCATTATTGTTTTTGCTTTACTATTATCCTATGGTGTATTTTTCTTAGGTATGGATTTAAATTACCTTTCCTGTGGTAGATATTTTCAAAGGTTTTTGACTGGATTGTCACTTTTGGATTCTATCATATCAGTTTCATTGATATATGCGTTTGGTGTATCTCTTATTGTTGCCATACATAAAAAAGGCAAGCAAAATAAGAAAGCATTCTTTATATTGTTTTGTATATTCTCTCTTTTAGGCTGTCTTATTTATAAGAGTGAATTGGTAAGCTGTTTTGAAAGATATGAACCTAGATGGAGTGATGCTGATGAGGAACTGATTGATTCCTATGATTATGATGACTATAGCTCAGAAGACTATGGTGACTATGATTACAGTTTTGACGATTCTTATTCTATTGATGCATCCTCAGAGCCTTATGATGATTTAGATATCATGAATATGATGATTGTTTTAGCGGGATATCTTAAGGAGCAGGGGATGATTGAGGATTATTATTCAAATATCAGTTTAAGCTATACTGCAAAAGGAAATGTCAGAGGAACTGTTTATAGGGATGAAGATTACGAATATAACCTCTATGATAATGGCATGAAAAAAGATGAAAATGGAAATGATTGCTTAGAGATTGTTCTTGAAGCAGAGCCTCTTGATGAAAATGGAAATTCTTTGGGACAGGCGGAGGCAAGCCTTAAAGGTTTTTATCTTATTAATCTTGAGACGAATAAAATAATTGATGAGCATAAGACTCATTGGTAAAAAAGTACCTCACTAACTTTATTGGTTAGTGAGGTTATTTAATGTTTTAAAGAAATCTGGATATGAAATACAACAACAATCTTCGTTGTCAAAAGTTGTTTCTCCATCAGCTACAAGTCCTGCTATTGCAAAGGCCATGGCGATTCGATGGTCAAGATATGTTTTAATAAGTGTTCCCTTTAATGGCATGCCACCGCTAATAATCATTCCGTCTTCAGTAGGAGTGATGTCACATCCCATATTAGTAAGATTTTCTGTAACTGTAGCGATTCTATCGCTTTCTTTTACCTTTAATTCTGACGCATCTTTAATTACGGTAGTACCTGATGCACAGGCTGCCATTACTGCAATTACTGGAAGCTCATCTATGAGGGTAGGAATAATATCCCCTGAAATCTCACATCCGTGGAGCTCACTTGTAGTTACATGGATATCAGCTACTGGTTCACCACTTACAACTCGTTCATTGAGAAGCTCAATATTTCCACCCATATCTTGAGCAACTTTTATAATACCTGCTCTGGTTGGATTCGTATTTACGTTTTTAATTAATAAATCTGCATTAGGACAGATTAAACCAGCAACAATAAAGAATGCAGCTGATGAAATATCACCTGGAACTTCTATTTTTTGACCTACAAGCTTTGGTCCGCCTACAACAGTAGCAGTTAGACCTTCTGATTTGATATTAGCTCCAAAGCCTGAAAGCATAAGCTCTGTATGATTACGTGATACAACTGGCTCTGTGACAGAAGTGATTCCGTCTGCATAAAGTCCAGCAAGAAGTACGCAGGATTTTACCTGAGCACTGGCAACAGGTGAATCATAGCGAAGTGGAGCAAGTGGAACGCCACCTACCTCAAGAGGGGCGCAGTTATTATTCTTTAATGATCTGATATATGCACCCATCTGTGTAAGAGGTGTAATGATTCTTCCCATTGGACGCTTCTGAATGGATTCATCACCATTTAATGTGCTGACAAATGGCTGCCCCGCAAGAATACCTGATATAAGTCGGGTAGTAGTACCACTGTTTCCTACATCAAGAACCTGCTGTGGCTCACTTAGTCCGTGGAGACCTTTTCCATGAATCACAACGTGGTCATGTTCTTGAGTTATATCAATTCCCATGGCTTTGAAACAGCCAATTGTGGAGCGACAGTCAGCACCATCCAGGAATCCTGTTAATTCTGTGATATCCTCGGAAATTGCACCAAACATAACGCCACGGTGGCTGATTGACTTATCTCCTGGAACCTTAATTTCACCTTTTAAACTTTTTGCTTTATTAATTGGCATATTAGTTTGTCCTTTGTCTTACGTAGTAGTTATTATGTACCAAAATAGTCTGGGCTTTTTTCATGGCCTCATCTGTATAGAATTCGATTCTAAGAACACCAGGCTCGAACTCTCTGTTATGGATGATATCAATATTCTTTACACTGATATCAGCATCAGCAAGCAGCTGAAGAACTCCTACAAGTGTACCTGGTTTATCATCAATGTCGCAATATAATTCGTAAAAACGAAGTAAAGCATTATCTGGAATAGTAATGGAATCTCTGTAATCCTTTGCCTTAGTCCAAAGTCTTAAAATTTCATCTGCATCGGATTTTAATATAGCTGTTCTAAAGTCCTCCAGCTCGTCTTTGTAGATATCTATAAGTTTAATTAAAGCATCTCTATTGCTAAGGAAAACATGCTGCCACATAGTAGGAGAACCTGATGCTATTCTTGTGATGTCCTTGAATCCACCTGCTGCAATAGTCTTGCAAATAGAACGCTCATCATCTGTATCCTGAACAAGATTAACAAGTGATGCTGCAATGACGTGTGGTAAATGTGATACAGCAGCTGTGGCATCATCATGTTCCTCAGGTGTAAGCATGATAGGAATAGCACCTAAGCTTTCAATATATGAAGCAAATTCATCGTAGGTTTCTCGATTCATTTCAGAATCAGCTGTAAGGATATAATATGCATTCTCAAGAAGAAGAGCATTTGAATGCTCAAGTCCTGTAAGCTCTGAACCAGTCATAGGATGACCACCGATAAACTGATTAGTCATACCAAGTTCTCTTGCAACAGCAGTAATATCTCCTTTTGTAGAACCTACATCAGTAATAATACAGTCTGGTTTAACAACATCTTTAAGCATCTTCAGGTAGTCGCAATTAATCTTTACAGGACTGCAAAGAAAGATGATGTCACACTGGCCAAACTGGTGAATCTTCAGAAGTCCATTGTTGTCTATAAGGCGCTCTTCAAAGGCAGCTTCGATTGTAGATTCTCTTGAAGCTGTTGCTAATATTCTTGTATTCGGATATACGTTTAATATCGCTTTTGCGATACTACCGCCAATTAATCCTAGTCCTACAAATCCTATGGTTTTTGTCTTCATAATTTTATCTCCCAAAATATTTGATGCTTTAATACTTTAAAGCGAGAATATATTTATATAATATCACATTTATCCGTTGTAAATAGTCTGAATATTAAATATAATATATATAAGTTTTATAACATCACGGCGCGGCGGGGTTAAGGCGTCGAATAACTTATTGGGAGGTAAGACACATGAAGGTATTTACTACGGACAAAATTAGAAACGTTGTGTTACTTGGTCACAGCGGGGCGGGCAAAACCAGTCTCATCGAATCGATGGCTTTTCTAGCTGGTCAGATCAGCAAGCCAGGCACTATCGAGGCTGGTAATACCATTAGTGACTACGACAAACTGGAGACAAAAAACAAATTTTCTATCTACACTTCTTTAGTTCCAATCATTTGGGGCGATACTAAGATTAATTTCCTAGACACACCAGGTTATTTTGATTTCGTCGGAGAAGCTGAGGAGGCAGTTTCAGCAGCAGATGCGGCTATTATTGTTATTTCAGGTAAAAGCGGAATTGAAGTTGGTACAAAGAGAGCTTGGGAGATGTGCGACAAATTTAATCTTCCTAGAATGGTATTTGTAACTGACATGGATATAGATGATGCCAGCTATAGAGAAATCGTTGAGGAGCTTCAGAGTTTGTACGGAAAGAAGATTGCTCCTTTCCATCTTCCAATAAGAGAAAATGGAGAGTTTGTTGGCTATGTAAATGTCATTCAGCAGATGGGCAAGCGCTGGAAGGCTGATGGTACAGTTGAGCATAGTGATGTACCTGATTACAGTCAGGAATATTTGGAGAAATATCGTGAAGCTTTGATGGAATCAGTTGCTGAAACATCAGAGGAATTCATGGATAGATATTTTGGTGGCGAAGAGTTCTCTGAGGATGAAATTCGTCAGGCACTTCGTGTAAACGTAGCTTCAGGTGATATTGTTCCTGTCATGATGGGATCAAATCTTACTAACAGAGGTCAGTATACAATGCTTACCGACGTTGTTAAGTATCTTCCATCACCAGCAGATTGCAAGATTACAGGAATTAATGCAAATACGAATGAAGTATATGAAGCAAACTATGACTTCTCTAAGCCAAAGAGTGCTTATGTATTTAAGACAATCGTTGATCCATTCGTTGGTAAGTATTCTCTTATCAAGGTTAATTCAGGTGTTCTTAAGACAGATGATTTGCTTTATAACAAACATAAAGAGTCTGAGGAGAAGATTGGTAAGCTTTACATCTTAACAGGAAGCAAGGCTGAGGAAGTTCCCGAGGTACATGCTGGAGATATCTGTGCACTTTCTAAGCTTCAGAAGGTTGCTACAACAGATTCCCTTTCTACAAAGGCTAATCCAATCCTTTACATCAGAACACCACTTTCAGTTCCTTATACATACAAGAGATATAAGGCTAAAAACAAGGGAGATGAAGATAAAATTGCACAGGCACTTTCTAAGCTTTGTGCTGAAGACTTAACAATCAAGGCTGTTAATGATGGCGAGAATAACCAGTCACTTCTCTATGGTATCGGCGACAGACATATTGATATGCTTGTTCAGAAGCTTAATGAGAAGTACAAAGTAGACATCGAGCTTAGCCAGCCAAAGATTGCTTTCAAGGAAACAATCAGAGGAAAGGCTGATGTTGAGTACAAGTATAAGAAGCAGACCGGTGGTCACGGACAGTATGGCCATGTTAAGATGACCTTTGAGCCTTCTGGAAATATGGAGGAGCATTACAACTTTACAGAGTCTGTAGTTGGTGGTGCAGTTCCTAAGAACTACTTCCCAGCTGTTGAGAAGGGCTTATCAGAGGCAGTACTTGCAGGACCTCTTGCAGCTTATCCTGTAGTTGGTGTACATGCTAATCTTTATGATGGAAGCTATCATCCAGTTGATTCTTCAGAAATGGCATTCAAGGTTGCAGCTAAGGGTGCATTCAAGGATGGTATCATGAAGGCTAATCCAATTCTTCTTGAGCCTATCGAGACACTTAAGGTTGTAGTTCCAGATAGCTACACTGGTGATGTAATGGGTGATTTGAACAAGAGACGTGGACGTGTTCTTGGTATGAACCCTACAGAAACTGGTGGAAAGACTGAGGTTATGGCAGAAGTTCCTATGGCTGAGCTTTATGGCTATGACACAACACTTCGTTCTATGACTGGTGGTTATGGAACATTCTCTTATGAGTTGGCTCGTTACGAGCAGGTTCCATCTGATGTTCAGGCTAAGGAGGTTGAGAGACGCGCTAATAAGATTAAGGATGTAGACGAAGAATAACTACATAAATATATTTACAGGCTGTCAGTAATGGCAGCCTGTTTTTTACTTTAAAGGAAATAAGCTTACAGGTGTCAATGTTGACTATGTGATTTATTAGTATTAATCTACTACCTAAACGAAAATATAGAAGGATTATTATCATATGAAAATAATAGGAAGATTTTTTGCACTTGCTATGGGAATAGTCTTTGTAGGTTTATTTATTCATATTTACAATGATAATGACATATGGGAAAAAATTAGATCTGAGGAATATGGGGTGTATATAGGTGCGAACCCAGAGGATTTGTTAGAAAAAGATTTACCTAAGACTATTGTAATTGATGCTCAGTATTATACTTCAAAAGAAATCGGCAAATTAAAGGAAGATGGTCATATCGTATATACGTATCTTAATTTAGGCTCTATTGAGAGCTTCAGAGACTACTACAATGACTATGAAGATATAACCCTTGGTGCTTATGAAAATTGGGATGATGAGCAGTGGGTTGATGTTTCACAAGCTAAATGGCAGGATTTCGTTTTAGAAATGGCTGATGATCTGTTAGATAAAGGGGTAGATGGATTTTTTATTGATAATTGTGATGTTTATTATAATTATCCTACTGATGAAATTTTTGATGGTGTTTCTGCAATTTTAAGAAAGCTAAATGGAAGGGATACCTATGTATTAATAAATGGTGGAGATTATTTTGTCACTGAATACTATAATCGATATGATTCCTTAGATGCTATTTTAGATGGTGTTAATCAAGAAACCGTATATACAGCAATTGATTGGCAGAATGATAAATTTACTGTAAACGAAGAGAATGAAAGAGATTACTTCCTTTCTTATCTTGTTCTTGTTATGGATGATGGAAAGGATGGGTATGCTCTTGAATATACAAATGATGAGGATATAAAGAAACAAGCAATTAAGCTGGCTAATTCCTACGGATATCATATATATGTGTCAGATTCACTTGAATTAAATTAGAAGATAAATTAAATCTAGGTTATTCGTTGCAAAAATATCATGGGTTTATTATAATTTTTGTTTAGTTAGATATAGAGCGAGGTATAAATACAATGAAACATAATTTCAAAGCAATTGAAAAAAAGTGGCAAGCAGCTTGGGAAAAAGATGAAATTTTCAAAGCTGTAGATGGTTCAGATAAGCCTAAATTCTATGGTCTTGTAGAATTTCCATATCCATCTGGTGCCGGAATGCACGTTGGACATATCAAGGCTTATTCTTCTGTTGAAGTAGTTTCAAGAAAGCGTAGAATGCAGGGCTATAATGTATTATTCCCTATCGGATTTGATGCATTTGGTCTTCCTACAGAAAATTATGCCGTAAAAACTAATACACATCCTAGAAAAATCACAGATGACAATATTAAAAAGTTCACTACTCAGCTTAAGAGTGTAGGCTTCTCATTTGATTACAGTCGTACAATCGACACTACTCAGGAGGACTACTATAAGTGGACTCAGTGGATTTTCCTTAAGATGTTCGAGAAGGGCCTTGTTTTCAGAGATAAGACTCTTGTAAATTATTGCCCACATTGTAAGGTGGTTCTTTCAAACGAGGATTCACAGGGCGGTAAGTGTGATATCTGTGACACAGACGTAATCCAGAAGGAAAAGGATGTTTGGTATCTTCGCATTACAGAGTATGCTGATAAGCTCCTTGAGGGACTTGAGGGACTTGATTTCCCTGAGAATATCAAGCAGCAGCAGGTTAACTGGATTGGTAAGTCAAAGGGTGCTTTCGTAAACTTCACACTTGATGGAATCGAAGATAAGCTTGAGATTTACACAACTCGTCCCGATACACTTTGCGGTGTTACATTTATGGTAATTGCTCCAGAGCATCCATATATTGATAAGTATGCTGATAAGATTTCTAACATGGACGCTATTATGGCTTACAGAGCTGAGTGCCAGAAGAAGTCTGAGTTTGAGCGTACACAGCTTGTTTCAAAGGATAAGACAGGCGTTAGAGTTGAAGGCTTTGATGCAATCAACCCTATCACAGGAAAGAAAATCCCTGTATTTATTTCAGATTACGTAATGATGGGTTATGGAACAGGTGCTATTATGGCTGTTCCTGCACATGATCAGCGTGACTGGGACTTCGCTACTAAGTTCGGTATTGATATTATCCCTGTTATTGAGGGTGGAGATGTTACTAAGGAAGCTTACACAGGCGAAGGTAACATGATTAATTCTGAGTTCCTTAACGGTCTTAATAATAAAAAGGACTCAATCGATAGAATGATTCAGGAATTAGAGAAGCTTGGTTGTGGTAAGGCTGGTGTTCAGTTCAAGATGAAGGATTGGGCATTTAACAGACAGCGTTACTGGGGTGAGCCTATTCCAATCGTTCACTGTCCAACATGTGGCGATGTAGCAGTTCCATTTGAGGAGCTTCCACTTAAGCTTCCTGTAATGGATAAGTTTGAGCCAGGTACAGATGGTGAGTCACCACTTGCTAGAGTTGAGAGCTTCGTTAACTGCAAATGTCCTAAGTGTGGAGGTGCTGCAAAGCGTGAGACAGATACTATGCCACAGTGGGCTGGTTCATCTTGGTACTTCCTTCGTTACATTGATCCACATAATGATAACGAGTTTGCCGCAATGGACAAGCTCAACTACTGGATGCCAGTTGACTGGTACAACGGTGGTATGGAGCACGTTACACGCCACTTGATTTATTCACGTTTCTGGCATCACTTCCTTTATGACCTTGGTGTAGTTAATACTCCAGAGCCATATAAGAAGAGAAGTGCACAGGGTATGATTCTTGGCGAGGACGGACAGAAGATGTCTAAGTCTCGTGGAAACGTTATTGATCCACTTGATATTGTAGATGCTTACGGTGCAGACACACTTCGTACTTACGTATTATTCATGGGTGATTACGGCGCAGCTGCTCCTTGGTCAGATGCATCTGTTCGTGGATGTAAGAGATTCCTTGAGAGATTCGCAGGTCTTACAGATATCGTTACTGATGAGGCTAACAGCGAATCAATCGAGACAGGTATCCATAAGACAATTAAAAAGGTTTCTGAGGATATCGAAGCTATGAAGTACAACACTGCTATTGCAGCTATGATGGGACTTCTTAACGATATCATTGCAGAGGGACATATTACAAAGGATAATCTTGTACTTCTCGTTAAGATTTTAGCTCCATTTGCTCCACATCTTTGTGAGGAAATGTATGCTGAGCTTGGCGGAGAGGGTTATGTATCACTTTCAGCTTGGCCAGAGTTTGACCCAGCAAAGATTGTTGAGTCTACAATCGAAATCGCTGTTCAGGTAAATGGTAAGCTTAAGGCTACTATCAAGATTCCTAACGGTTGTGAGAAGGATGAGGCGCTTTCAATTGCAAAGGCTGACGCTTCTGTTGCTGGCGCAATCGAGGGCAAGAATCTCGTTAAAGAAATCTATGTTCCAAACAAGATTGTTAACCTTGTAGTTAAATAAGACTTAAGCCTGCCATTGCGGCAGGCTTATTCTATAAAAGTTATAAGATAAGGAGAATACGTTATGAGCAAAATTCAAATGACAACCCCACTCGTAGAGATGGACGGCGATGAGATGACACGCATCCTCTGGCAGATGATTAAGGATGAACTTCTTCTTCCTTTCATCGATTTAAAGACTGAGTATTATGACCTTGGTCTTGAGCACAGAAATGAGACAGATGACAAGGTAACAGTAGAGTCTGCAGAGGCTACAAAGAAATATGGAGTTGCTGTAAAGTGCGCCACAATCACTCCTAACGCAGCTCGTATGACAGAGTACAATCTTAAGGAGATGTGGAAGAGCCCTAATGGAACTATCCGTGCAATCCTTGATGGTACAGTATTCCGTGCGCCAATCGTTGTAAAGGGCATTGAGCCAAATGTTAAATCTTGGAAGAAGCCTATTACTATTGCTCGTCATGCTTATGGTGATGTTTACAAGAATACTGAGATGGTTATTCCAGCAGCTGGTAAGGTAGAGCTTGTTTACACATCTGAGGATGGTAAGGAAGAGCGTGCTCTTGTTCATACATTTAATGGACCAGGTGTGGTTCAGGGACAGCACAATCTTAACGATTCAATCGAAAGCTTTGCTCATAGCTGTTTTAAATATGCTTTAGATACTAAGCAGGATTTATGGTTTGCTACAAAGGATACAATTTCTAAGAAGTATGACCATACATTTAAGGATGTATTCCAGGAAATATTTGATAAGGAATACAAGGATGCTTTTGATAAGGCTGGTATCGAATATTTCTATACACTTATCGATGATGCAGTTGCTCGTGTTATGAAGTCTGAGGGTGGATTTATTTGGGCATGCAAGAATTATGATGGTGATGTTATGTCAGATATGATTTCATCTGCTTTTGGTTCACTTGCCATGATGACATCAGTACTTGTTAGCCCTGCTGGATATTATGAGTACGAGGCTGCTCACGGAACTGTTCAGCGTCACTACTACAAGCACTTAAAGGGTGAGGAGACATCTACAAACTCAGTAGCTACAATCTTTGCCTGGACTGGAGCTCTTAGAAAGCGTGGAGAACTTGATAATATTCCTGAGCTTTCAGCTTTCGCAGACAAGCTTGAGAAGGCTTGCATCAAGACAATTGAGGAGGGAAAGATGACAAAGGATTTGGCTCTCATTACATCTATTGAGAACCCAACAGTCCTTAATTCAAGGGATTTCATCATCGAAATTCGTAAAACTCTCGAATCTCTCTAAAATAGTCTGAAAACACTAAATCTTGTGGTTTCGTTTATTGACTTGTACTATATAGTCTATTATAATAATCTCATGTTATAGGCATGAGATTATTTTTTGCCTTTATTAGGAGAAAATGTATGGAAATGAATGTTAAACTACAGGTTTTCGAAGGGCCTTTAGATTTACTATTACATTTGATTGATAAGAACAAAGTTGATATTTACGACATCCCTATTGTTGAGATTACTGATCAGTATATGGATTATGTTCGTGCTATGGATAATAGCGACCTGGATGTCATGTCTGAGTTCCTTCTTATGGCTACCACACTTCTTGATATCAAGAGCCGTATGTTATTACCACAGGAAGAGAAGACAGAAGAGGGCGAGGAACCTGAGGATCCACGTGCAGAGCTTGTTCAGCAGTTGTTGGAATATAAGATGTATAAGACTATTTCTTATCAGCTTAGAGACAGACAGCTTGATGCTAGCCTTGTTTTCTACAAGGAGCCTACCATTCCAGAGGAAGTTTTAAAGTACCAGCAGCCAGTTGATTTGGAAGAGCTTATGGCAGACCTTACATTAAATAAGCTTAATGATATTTTCCAGCAGGTGCTTAAGCGTCAGGATAATAGAAGGGATCCAATTCGTTCCACATTCGGAAAGATTAAAAAGGAAGAAGTTTCCCTTGAGCAGAAGATGGAATGGACTATCGCATTTGCTAAGGCTCATAACACATTCAGTTTTAGAAATCTTCTTGAGGCAGCACATTCAAAGACAGAGGTTATTGTTACATTCCTTTGTATTTTAGAGATGATGAAGGCTGGTCAGATTAATATCACACAGGAGGATACCTTCACTGATATTTTGATTGAATCCAGAATCGCAGCCTAATATCGACGGAGTAAATAATTATGGAATTAAAAGAGATTGAAAATATAGTAGAGGGCATCTTATTTGCAATGGGAGGCACAGTTGAGGCTTCAAAGATTGCAAAGGCACTTGAAATAGAAGAAAAACAGGTTGTTGCAGCTATTAATTCACTTAAAGAATCTTATGCAGCAAACAATCGCGGCATCACAATTACTGAGATAGATGGTGCATACCAGATGTGTACCAATCCAGAAATTTATGAATATCTCATCAGGATTGCAAAGCAGCCACGTAAATACGTATTGACAGATGTTCTTCTTGAGACTCTTTCAATTATTGCATATAAGCAGCCTATTACAAAATCTGAGATTGAAAAAATTAGAGGAGTTTCCTGTGATTTCGCTGTTTCAAAGCTTGTTGAACTTGGCTTATGTGCTGAGCTTGGACGCCTTGATGCACCAGGAAGACCAATGCTTTTTGGCACTACAGAAGAGTTTTTACGTTCATTTGGTGTAAGCTCTATCGAAGAACTTCCAGAACTTTCACAGACTCAGATTGAGGAGTTTAAAATCGAGGCAGAAAACGAAGCAAATAACGTTGAAGTTACGATATAAAATAATTTAAAAAATCAAGTAAATTTAAACAAAAAACCACCCAAATTTTTGGGTGGTTTTTTATGACAATTTTTCAGCGCATTTACGTTGAAAACAGAATTAAAATACACTATTATTAGACTTGCGAGAAATTTGAAATATTTTATATAAATGGAGGTATGAGATGGGTAATGATTTAAGTCAAGCTCAGGCTAGAATTAATGCATTGCTTGATGACAACAGCTTTGTTGAGCTTCAGTCATTAGTAATGTCACGCAACACAGATTTTAACCTTGATGCAAAGAAAGAACCATCAGATGGAGTTATTATTGGTCATGGTCTTGTGGATGGCACATTAGTGTTCGTTTTCAGCCAGAACGCCGAGGTTTTGGGCGGTACAATTGGTGAGATGCATGCTAAGAAGATTCTGTCACTTTATGACATGGCACTTAAAGTTGGTGCTCCTGTCATCGGATTTATCGATTGTGGTGGTGTTCGTCTTCAGGAGTCTTTTGATGCTCTTGAAGCTCTTGGTTCTGTAATCGAGCGAGCAGCTGATGTAAAGGGTGTTATTCCACAGCTTATGTGTGTAGCAGGTAATTGTGGTGGTGGACTTTCAGTTCTTCCTTCACTTGCTGATTTCACATTCATGGTTGATGGTGCTTCACTTTTCTATAACTCTCCAGATGCTATTAAAGGCAACAGAGCAGAAGAATGCGATTCATCTTCAGCAGCATTCCAGTTTGAAGAAGCTGGTACAGTAGATATGCACGGATCTCTTTCTGAGGTTGTTGCATCTATGAGACAGGTTATCTCTATGATTCCTAACGACATTACAGAGGCTACAGATGATCTTAACAGAGCATCAGAAGGTCTCGAGTCTAAGGTGGGTGACGCAGCAGCTGTTGCTACAGAGATTGCTGATAACAGAGAATTTATCGAGCTTAAGGCTGGTTTCGCAAAGGAAATGGTTACAGGTCTTATGAAGCTTGATGGAGTAACAATTGGTGTAGTAGGTAATAGAGAAGTTGACGGAGAAGCTTTCCTTTCTGCAGCTGGTTGCGAGAAAGCAGCTGATTTTGTTGATCTTTGCGATATGTACGAAATCCCAGTTCTTTCTATTACTAATGTAGCTGCATTCAAGTCTTGTGTATGTCAGGAGAAGCGTTTACCACGTGCTCTTGCTCAGATGACACAGAGATTTGTTGATGCTAGCATTCCTAAGATTAATCTTATTACTAAGCAGGCTTATGGTTCGCCTTATGTTCTTATGAACTCTAAGTCTCTTGGTGCAGATTTAGTATACGCTTTCGAGACAGCATCTGTTGGTGCTATGGAAGCTGCTAAGGCTGCTAGAATCTTAAGCGAAAATGGAACAGACGCAGCTGCTATTGAAAAGGATTATGCTCAGCTTCAGGATAGTGCACTTACAGCTGCAGCACATGGTCACATTGATAGAATCGTTTCTACAGCAGATGCTAGAAAATACATTATTGCAGGATTTGAGATGTTCTTTTAAGAGCAGGAAGGTGAATTTATGAAAAAAAGAATTTTAGTAGTTTTCACTACCTTAATCCTTGCTCTTAGTCTTGTTGCCTGTGGTGGCAAGAAAGATAACACTTACGGAGGATACGATACAGAAGCTTACGACACTATTGCGAAGCTATACATGAATTACGCACTTAGCTTAGATGAGTCTGAATACGAGCAGGCTACTGAGTATTTCATGGCTAATGGTCTTGGTCAGTATAGCGATGCTGTTAAAGAAGCTGGTCTTCCTAAGTTCTTATCTACAAGCTTTGTAGGCTTTGATGATCTTCTTAATAGCTACAAAGATATTAAGGATGTTAAGGTAGGAGATTTTGTTGACTTTGGTAAGGTTGAGGTTGAGAAGTCTGGTAAGACAATTACAGCCACAATGATTACTGATTTTACAGTTAGAGATTTAAAGACAACATTTGTTTACAAGGCAAATGATGTTGATGCTGGTCCTACAGCAGTTGATATCGAGCCAGTTTACACATTAGGTGAGACAATGCAGAAGGCTGCACTTAACACAGTAATGGGTATCCTTATTGTGTTCTGTATGCTTATTGTTATGTCTGGTGTAATCAAGTGCTTCGAGATTATTCCTAAGCTTGAGAAGAAAGCTAAGGAAAAGAAGGAAGAGCCACAGGCTGTTGCTGCTCCTGCAGCTACACCAGTTGCTACATCCGCTAAAAATGAGACAGATGATTTACAGCTTGTTGCTGTTATTGCTGCAGCAATCGCTGCTAGCACAGGAGCTTCTACAGATTCGTTTGTAGTACGTTCCATCAAGAAAAGATTTTAGACTTAGGAGGAATTATCCATGAAAAATTATACAATCACTGTTAATGGAACAGTATACGATGTTACTGTAGAAGATAAGGGAGGCTCTGGCGTATCTCCAGTTACTCCTGCTGCAGCTCCAAAGGCTGCTGCTCCAGCACCAGTTGCTACAGGTGCTGCTGGTGGTGTTAAGATCGAGGCAGGTGCTGCTGGTAAGGTTGTTAAGATTGCAGCTGCTGCAGGTGCTTCTGTAAAGAAGGGTGACCCTGTTGTTGTTCTTGAGGTTATGAAGATGGAAACACCTGTTGTTGCACCTCAGGATGGTACTGTTGCATCAATCAACTGCAACGAAGGTCAGCAGGTTGAGGCAGGCGCACTTCTTGCAACTATGAACTAATAGGAGGATTACACATGAGTTACGTTGGAGAGACATTGTTAAACCTGGCTCATCAGACTGCATTTTTCAATCTGACCTGGGGTAACTTTGTCATGATAGCGGTTGCCTGTGTTTTCCTTTACCTTGCAATAAAAAAAGGATACGAACCACTTCTTTTATTACCAATCGCTTTTGGTATGTTGTTGGTAAACATTTATCCTGACATCATTGCATCTCCAGAGGAAACCTCCAATGGAGTAGGCGGCTTGCTTTATTATTTCTATACTCTTGATGAGTATTCAATTCTTCCATCACTTATTTTCATGGGTGTTGGAGCTATGACAGATTTCGGTCCACTTATTGCAAATCCAATCAGCTTCTGGCTTGGTGCTGCTGCACAGATTGGTATTTTCACAGCTTACCTTCTTGCAATCCTTCTTGGATTCTCAGATCAGGCAGCTGCTGCAGTATCAATCATCGGTGGTGCAGATGGACCTACATCTATTTTCCTTGCTGGTAAATTAGGACAATCAGCACTTATGGGACCTATTGCTGTTGCTGCATATTCATATATGTCATTGGTTCCAATTATTCAGCCTCCTATTATGAAGGCGCTTACAACAAAGGAAGAGCGTTCTATTAAGATGGCTCAGCTTCGTCCAGTTTCAAAGCTTGAGAAGATTCTCTTCCCAATCGTTGTTACTATCATTGTATGTTTGATCTTACCTACAACAGCTCCACTTGTTGGTATGCTTATGCTTGGTAACCTTTTCAAGGAGTCTGGTGTTGTAAATCAGCTTACAGAGACTGCATCAAATGCCCTTATGTACATCGTAGTTATTCTTCTTGGTACATCAGTAGGTGCATCTACATCTGCTGAGGCATTCTTAAATGCAGCTACAATCAAGATCGTTGTTCTTGGTCTTGTTGCTTTCGTATTTGGTACAGCAGCTGGTGTATTATTCGGAAAGCTTCTTTGCCATGTTACAGGTGGTAAGATCAATCCGCTTATCGGTTCAGCTGGTGTTTCTGCTGTTCCTATGGCAGCGCGTGTTTCACAAAAGGTCGGTGCAGAAGAGGATCCTACAAACTTCCTTCTTATGCATGCTATGGGACCAAACGTTGCTGGTGTTATCGGAACTGCCGTTGCAGCCGGTGTATTCATGGCAATATTTGGTGTGTAATATTGCACTTCTTCAATTAGTAAACTAGGAGGATAAAATAAATGGCAGATATTAGTCCAAAGCCAGTTAAAATAACTGAGACAATACTTAGAGATGCACATCAGTCTCTTATTGCAACTCGTATGCCAACCTCTATGATGCTTCCTATCGTAGATAAGATGGATAAGGTTGGTTACAACGCAGTAGAGTGCTGGGGTGGTGCTACATTCGATGCTTCACTTCGTTTCCTTAAGGAAGATCCATGGGAGCGACTTAGAAAGCTTCGTGATGGCTTCAAGAACACAAAGCTTCAGATGCTTTTCAGAGGCCAGAATATTTTAGGATACAGCCAGTATCCAGATGATGTTGTTGAGTACTTCGTTCAGAAGTCAATTGCAAATGGTATTGATATCATTCGTATTTTCGACTGCCTCAACGATATCAGAAACCTTCAGACAGCTGTAAGTGCAACAAACAAGGAGAAGGGACACGCTCAGGTTGCTCTTTCTTACACACTTGGTGATGCATATACACTTGATTACTGGAAGGATATTGCAAAGCGTATCGAGGATATGGGCGCAGATTCAATCTGTATCAAGGATATGGCTGGTCTTCTTGTTCCAGCTAAGGCTTATGAGCTTGTTACAGCATTAAAGGAGTCTACATCACTTCCTATCGAAATGCATACACACTACACATCAGGTGTAGCTTCAATGACATACATGAAGGCTGTTGAGGCTGGTGCAGATATCATCGACTGTGCTATGTCTCCATTCGCTCTTGGAACATCACAGCCAGCTACAGAAGTTATGGCAGCTGCTTTCGAAGGCACACCATACGATACAGGCTTTGATCAGGAGCTTCTTTCTGAAATCGCTGATTACTTCAGACCATACAGAGAAGAGTGCATCGAGAGCGGTCTTCTTTCTACAAAGGTACTTGGTGTTAACATCAACACACTTCGTTATCAGGTACCAGGTGGTATGCTTTCAAACCTTATCAGCCAGTTAAAGGAGCAGGGTAAGGAAGATAAGCTTCGTGAGGTTCTTGAGGAAGTACCTCGTGTACGTAAGGACCTTGGTGAGCCACCACTTGTTACACCTTCATCTCAGATTGTAGGTACACAGGCTGTGTTCAATGTACTTATGGGTGAAAGATACAAGGTTGTAACAGAGCAGACTAAGGATATTCTTCTTGGAAAGTATGGTCAGACTGTAAAGCCATTCAACCCAGAGGTTGTTGAGAAGGCTCTTGGTGCTGATAAGGATAAGGCAATCACATGCCGTCCAGCAGATTTGATTGAGCCAGGTCTTGCTAAGTTTGAGGAGGAATGCAAGCAGTGGAAGCAGCAGGATGAGGATGTCCTCACATATGCTCTTTTCCCTAAGGTTGCTACAGAGTTCTTCGAGTATCGTGAGGCTCAGCAGACACAGGTTGACCCTGCAAAGGCTGACAAGGCAAATAAGGCTTATCCTGTTTAATTAAAGCTATTTTGAGTAATGCAAGATTTCTTGCATTACTCTTTTTTTGTTTACTATTCAGAACTAAATACTTTATAATAAAATGACTTGCTTGCAAGAGTCTATTTATTATAAAGTATTTAGTGAGAACCACACATGAGCAAAAGTAAAATGCTGTAAGCATGATTTTGCGAATGGGTGATGAATAGTAAAGGGATCTTATGGCTACAACAACAGATTTAATTTCAAAAATTAATGAAAAATATGGAAGAATGTCAAAAGGACAAAAGCTTTTGGCAAATTACATCATAGATAATTACGACAAGGCAGTATTTCTTACTGCGGCTAAGCTTGGAGAAATCATTGGAATCTCTGAATCTACCGTTGTAAGATTTGCATCTTTTATTGGATATAGCGGATATCCTGAGTTTCAGCAGGCTTTGGAGGCTATGGTTAGAACGAAGCTTAATACCAGTGACAGGGTGGAAATTACCAAGGGTGGTATTGAACAAAACGGTGTCCTTAGAGAAGTACTTTCTTCAGATGCTTTAAAAATAAAAAACACAATGGAGAACATGGATGAGGCTGCTTTTTACAATGCTGTCGAAACATTGCTTAAAGCTAGAAGGATTTATGTTGTAGGTATTCGTACATGTGCTCCTCTTGCATCATTTTTATCATTCTACTTAAACCTTATCTTTGATAATGTAGTTAACTTGCAGACATCATCTGCATCTGAGCTCTTTGAGCAGATGATTCATATAGGCGAGGAGGATTGTATAATAGGTATTTCATTCCCTAGATATTCAATGCGTACTCTTAAGGCTCTTGAGTTTGCAAATAACAGACAAGCCCATGTAATTACTATTACAGATTCCATCCATTCACCAATGAATCTTTACAGCTCTTGCAATCTTATTGCTGAAAGCGATATGCATTCTGTTGTGGATTCATTAGTTGCTCCGCTTTCAGTTATAAATGCTCTGATTGTAGAGCTTTGCAATCGCAGACAGGCACAGGTGGCTGAAACACTTGATATGGTCGAGAATGTCTGGAATGAATATCAATTTTATGAGAATGATGAAATTGATATGGTTGATGATTCTATTAAAATGTTCTATCCAGGAGAATCTTAATGGCAAATGTTATTGTTATAGGCGGTGGCGCAGCAGGTATGATGGCGTCATACGCAGCGGGAATGTGTGGACATACAGTCACACTTCTTGAAAAGAATGAAAAATTAGGTAAGAAGATTTATATCACTGGAAAAGGCAGATGTAATTTTACAAACGCCTGTGATATAGAAGACTTCTTTAAAAATATAGTTAGTAATCCTAAGTTTTTGTATAGCTCCCTATACACCTTTGGACCAGAGTCAATGATTGATTTCATAGAAATGAATGGTACTCCTACAAAAGTAGAGCGTGGTAACAGAGCTTTCCCGGTTTCGGATCATGCATCGGATATTACGAAGGCTTTGGAAAAGGCACTTAAGGACTATGGAGTAAAAATAAAGCTCCATACTGAGGTACAGGATATTATCATCGAGGATGGTAATGTGTCAGGAGTCATTTTAAAGGATGGCACTAAAATGACCTGTGACCATGTTGTTGTTGCGACTGGCGGCTTATCATACAGAACAACTGGTTCTACAGGCGACGGATTAAAATGGGCTAAGAAGGCAGGGTTGAATGTTACAGAGACAAGACCAGCCCTTGTTCCACTTAATACAAAAGAAGCGTATATCCCTACAATGCAGGGGCTTGCTCTCAAAAATGTAAATCTTACGATTTATGATGATAAAAAAAAGCTATATGACAGCTTTGGTGAGATGCTATTCACTCACTTTGGTGTTAGTGGACCGCTAGTTCTTTCAGCTAGCTCTATAATAGGAAAGACTCTTCAGAAAAAAGGAAGCCTAAGAGCAGTTGTTGATTTAAAACCAGCTCTTTCTAGAGAAGAGCTTGAAAATCGAATTTTAAGAGATTTCAATGAAAACATGAACAAGCATTTAAGCTCAGTTCTTAGAGGCTTGCTCCCTAGCTCAATGGTTCCTGTTTTTATAGAGATTATGGATTTTGATGACAGCCGTCAGATTAATTCAGTCACAAAAGAAGAGAGAGGACAGCTTCTTGATTTGTTAAAAGCGTTTCCTTTCACTATTTTAGGGCTTCGCGATTATAATGAAGCCATTGTGACACAAGGTGGAGTTTCTGTGAAAGATATTGACCCATCTACCTTAAAATGTAAAAATATAAATGGTCTTTCCTTTGTTGGAGAGGTTCTTGATTTGGATGCCTTTACAGGGGGCTTCAATTTACAAATTGCCTGGTCTACAGGTTACCTGGCCGGGTTATCAATATAGGATTTTGGAGGATATTTGAAAATGGCAATGAACGTTGCAATCGACGGACCAGCTGGTGCTGGTAAATCTACAATAGCAAAAGCTATTGCGAAGAAATTAGGATATGTATATGTAGATACTGGAGCTATGTATAGAGCTATGGCATTATTTTTCCTTCGCTCTAACATATCAAAAGATGATGAGGCAAAGATTTCTTCAGTAGTTGATGATATTAATGTTTCTATTAAATATGAAGACGGCGCACAGCATGTAATCCTTAACGGAGAGGATGTTACAGGTCTAATTCGTACAGAAGAGGTAGGTAATATGGCCAGCGCTACTTCTGTATATGGTCCAGTTAGATCTAAGCTTGTTGCTCTTCAGCAGGAGCTTGCTAAGACTACAGATGTTATCATGGATGGTCGTGATATCGGTACAGTAGTTCTTCCAAATGCTGATGTTAAGGTTTTCCTTACAGCTTCAGTAGAGTGCAGAGCAAAGAGACGTTATGACGAGCTTGTTGCAAAGGGTCAGGATGCAGACTTTGATCAGATTGCAAAGGATATTGAGGAGCGTGACTACCGCGATTCACATAGAGAAATCAGCCCACTTAAGCAGGCTGAGGATGCAACACTTGTAGATAGTTCAGATATGACTATCGATGAGGTTGTTGAAGCAATTATTAATTTATGTAATAAATAAATTGATGAGGTGTATATGAAAGTTACTTTAGCCAAGTCAGCAGGCTTCTGTTTCGGTGTTCAGCGAGCAGTAGATGTTGTAGAAAAACAAATCAGCGAAGGAGCTGCACCTTTATATACCTATGGCCCAATCATTCATAATGAAGAAGTTGTTAAAGGCTTCGAGGCACATGGTGTAAAGGTAATGGAGGAGGATTCAAATGAATCCTACCCAGCAGGTACAGTAATTATTCGTTCTCATGGTGTTACAAGAGCAGTCGAAGAAGATTTAAAGGCAAAGGGACATACAATCATTGATGCAACTTGTCCATTTGTAAAAAAGATTCATCGAGCAGTTGATGAACACTCAAAGGCAGGAGAGCATATCGTTATTATTGGAAACCCAGATCATCCAGAAGTTAGGGGTATAGTAGGTTGGATTAATGGCAATGATTACACAGTTATTCCTGACGAGAAGGCGGCTGTGGATTTTTCAGTTAATACTCACGCGGGTATTTGTATTGTGTCTCAAACCACCTTTAATCATAATAAATTTCAAGAATTAGTTGAAATTATAAAGCAAAAAGGTTATCATATTATTGTTTTGAATACAATATGCGATGCGACTAATAAGCGACAGGTTGAAGCAGATGAAATCGCTTCCAAAGTAGATGCTATGATAGTCATTGGAAGTAAGAACTCTTCCAACACGCAGAAATTGTATGAAATATGCAAAACAAAATGCAACGATACTTACTATATACAGACAGCTGATGATTTACAGCTTTCTGGCCTTAGTTCCATTGAAAGTGTAGGTATTACCGCAGGGGCATCCACCCCAAACAATATTATCGAGGAGGTTCAAAAGAAATGTCAGAAATGAGTTTTGAACAAATGCTAGAGGAATCATTTAAAACTATACACAATGGAGAGGTCGTAGACGGTACTGTTATCAGTGTTAAGCCTGATGAAATCGTTTTAAATATCGGTTACAAGTCAGATGGTATTATTACACGTTCTGAGTACACCAACGAGTCAAACGTAGATCTTACTACTGTTGTTAAGGTTGGCGACCCACTTTCTGCTATTGTTGTAAAGGTTAATGATGGCGAGGGCCAGGTTCTCTTATCTTATAAGAGACTTGTTCAGGAAAAGGGTAATGAGAGATTAGCAGAGGCATTCGAGAACGGTGAAGTTCTTACAGCTACTGTTGATAAGGTTCTTAAGGGTGGCCTTACAGTTGTTGTTGATGAAGCAAGAGTATTTATCCCAGCTTCATTCGTATCAGATGTTTACGAGAAGGATCTTGGAAAGTACCAGGGTCAGGAAATCAGCTTTATTATTACAGAATTTGATCCAAAGCGTCGTAGAATCATTGGTAACAGAAAGACACTTCTTGTTGCTGATAGAGCAAAGGCTCAGGAAGAGCTTATGTCAAAGATTGCTGTTGGTCAGGAATTTGAAGGAACAGTTAAGAACGTTAAGGACTTTGGTGCATTCATCGATTTAGGTGGTGCTGATGGTCTTCTCCACATCTCAGAGATGAGCTGGGGTCGTGTTGAGAATCCTACAAAGACTCTTAATGTTGGAGATACAATTAAGGTATTTGTTAAGGAAATCAAGGACGGAAAGATTGCTCTTTCTTGCAAGTTTGACAATGAGAACCCATGGAATGGTGCTGCAGATAAGTACGCTGTAGGCTCTGTTGTTAAGGGTAAAGTTGTTCGTATGAAGGACTTCGGTGCTTTCGTAGAGCTTGCTCCTGGTATTGATGCACTTCTTCACGTTTCTCAGATTTCTAAGGAGCGTATTGAGAAGCCTTCTGATGTACTTACTATCGGACAGGATATCGAGGCAAAGGTTGTTGAGTTCAACGATGACGAGAAGAAGATCAGTCTTTCAATGAAGGCTCTTCTTGAGCCAGAGACAGCTGATGCTGATGAGGCAGAGGTTGCTGATGTTAATGTTGAGGAAGTAGCAGCTTCAGAAGAATAAAATGACTAGTTATAAGACCTAGATTAGTTTCTAGGTCTTATTTTTTGTTTATTCTTAGAAATATAACAATAAATACACAAATAATCAGTATAATGTATCTATTCAAAGTGGTGGTATCTAATCTTTAGATAGAATTTTATACTATTAAGGAGTGTAATATGGATAATTACGAAGGATTCAAGCAGGAAGTTCACAACCTTACAAAGATTGACCTTAGCTCTTACAAAGAGAAACAGATGCGTCGTCGAATTGATTCTCTTGTTACTAAGCATAAATGTAAGGAGTATCATGAATATGTAATGCTTCTTAAAAATGATAAGGAAGTCTTTGACGAATTTGTAAATTTCCTGACAATTAATGTATCTGAATTCTATAGAAATCCTGAACAATGGGATCTTATGAGCAAGGAATTCATTCCCGAGCTTATGAAGAAATCTGGTCAGAATCTTAAGATTTGGAGTGCAGCTTGTTCCACAGGTGATGAGCCATATTCTTTGGTAATGTGTTTGTCACAGCATATTCCACTTAATAAGATTAAGATTTTCGCTACTGATTTGGATAAACAGGTTATCGCTACTGCAAAGGTTGGTTTATATAGCGCAAAGAGTATTGCCAATGTACCAGCTGATCTTAAGAAGAAATTCTTTACACAGGTTGGTAACTCTTATCAGATTAGTGATGAAGTAAAAAGATGTGTAGAGTTTAAGGAACATAATCTTCTTAGAGATCCTTATCCTTCAAATTACGACATGATTGTATGTAGAAACGTATTAATCTACTTTACAGATGAAGCTAAGACAGAAGTATATGACAAGTTCTGCAAATCCCTTAGGACAGGTGGAATCCTTTTCATTGGATCTACAGAACAGGTAATAGACTACAAAGAACTGGGATATAAGAGAAGATATTCCTTCTATTACGAGAAAGTATAAAAAAATATACAACGAGCTATGGTTACGCTCTCAATCCTAAGATATTGCTCCGTCGAGCTGAAGAAAGCTCTCCTTGAGCAACACTTAGAGATTGATAGCTACCATAGCTCTTTTTAATGCTTTAACATATATCTAGTAATTTTGATAAAAATATCTTCTTTAATATCTGTTACGGATACGTATGCCTCCTTAGAGTTGTACTCAGGTTTGAATACTCGTGTGTTCCCAACATCAAATCCCTTTGGTAGAGCTACGAAAGAGCCTTCAGCAGATACTTTACAATCCTGACGGCTTGCTGGACGGCGACAGCTTTTATCTATACTTTCACCAATTGATTTTGGAACTATCATGTCTTCATTAATGAGATAGTAGTAATTTCTGTAATCTGGCAGGAAAGTATATAAAGAACCGTTGAATAAATTCAAAGTAACGTAAATACGATTTCCTTTTATAATATACATTCCGTATTCACGAATTTTATTAATAGAATTAGGCAAATCTATTGATGATTCAATTTCAAATCTAAGTTTATTTTCGTCTGTTTCATGACTCAAATATCGTATATCCGAATTAAGTAAATCCGCATATGCCATAATATCAGAGATGTAAATCATACCCTTAATATCCTCATAATTATGAAGGAGAATAAGGTCTTTTGATTCATTGTCTCCCATAAGAGAATAGTGCTGATATACAGGGATTAGCTCGCCTCCATTATATTTATCTTCGCGGTGTAACCCTAAGAATTCCTCGATAGTTTTTTGCTTATAATTTGGTAAATCTAAAAGACATTTTGCCTTTGTAGTCGTAAGATACATATCGATGTGATGTTTTGTTTTAATAGCAGTATTAAACTTATATTTTCTGCATCTTTCTACAATAAAAGCTTCATCAAATCTGGTGGAATTAAAGCCAAGTAAATTATCGTATTTACAAATTACTTTTTCAAATTCCTCAAGAACTTCAAGCTCTTCAGCTTCATTTTTTGCTAAAAGCTGAGTGATGGCGATTTTATTTCCCAGTCTTACCGCATATCCGATAAGATATATAAATGATTTCCTAGGTGAAAGACCAGTACATTCTATATCAAAAAATACTGTGTTCTCATCAAAATATTTATCTAAAGAGTAGCTGATATTATCTATGTCATAGCTATATTCTATAATTTCCATGTTAAGTGTCCTTTTTATTATGATTTGCACAAACAACACAACTACTTTACCATTTTTGTACTTAAAAATATACAAAATAAATGATAATATTTATCTTTTGTTTCCATCAAAATGATACAATTTACTTAAGTGTTATGAAACAAATTTTCAAAAGAGGGGTAAAGTACATGGGCCTTAAGACATTCAAAGGTGGTGTTCATCCTTACGACGGCAAAGAACTTTCAAAGGAAAAGCCTATAAAGGATTTACTACCACAGGGGGAAATGGTTTATCCATTGTCACAACACATTGGTGCGCCAGCGGTAGCCTGCGTTTCTGTAGGTGATACTGTACTTAGAGGTCAGAAGATTGCTGATGCGGGAGGTTTTGTTTCTGCACCTATTTTTTCTTCTGTATCAGGCACTATAAAAGCTATAGAGCCTAGGCGAGTACCTACGGGAGACATGGTGAACTCCATCGTCATCGAAAGCGATGGGAAATTTATTGAGAAAGGCTTTGAAGGTTGTGAAGACTATACAAAGCTTTCAAAAGAGGAACTCATTAAAAAGATTCAGGAAGCTGGAATTGTTGGTATGGGTGGAGCCGGATTCCCTACCCATGTTAAGCTTTCACCAAACAATCCAGAAAACATTGAGTTCATCATTGCAAACTGTGCAGAGTGTGAGCCTTATCTTACATCTGATTACAGATCAATGGTTGAAGAGCCTGAAAAACTCATTACTGGAATGAAGATTATTCTTCAGCTGTTTCCAAAAGCAAAGGGACTTCTTGGAATAGAAGATAATAAGAGTGATGTTATCGAATCTCTGTCTAAGCTCTGTGAAAAAGAACCTCGTCTCGAGGTAGTTCCACTTATGACAAAGTATCCTCAGGGCGGTGAGCGTCAGCTCATCAAAGCCTGCACGGGTAGAGAAATTAATTCAAAGAAGCTTCCTGCTGATGCAGGTTGTATCGTAGATAATGTTGCCACTATTAATGCTGTCTACACAGCAGTTGTAGAGGGCAAGCCTGTTATGGACAGAATTTTCACCATTACAGGAGATGCAATTATGGAACCACGTAACTTCCGTATTTGCATCGGTACAAGCTACAAGGAAATACTTGAAGCTGCAGAAGGATATGTAAGAGAGCCACAGAAGCTTATCTCTGGCGGTCCTATGATGGGATTTGCACTTATGGATGTGAATGTACCTACTACAAAGACATCAGGTGCACTGGTTGCTCTTTCAGAGGATGAGGTTTCTAAGTACGAGACAACTGCTTGTATTAACTGCGGCAGATGTGTAGAAGCATGTCCTGAAAATCTTATTCCTTCTCGACTTTCTAAGTTTTCTGATCATGGCGATAAGGAACAGTTCGAAAAATGGTACGGACTTGAGTGTATTGAGTGCGGCAGCTGCAGCTTTGCATGTCCTGCTCGCAAGCCTCTGGCTCAGGCAATAAAGACCATGAAGAAGATGGTTCTGGCAGATAAGAGAAAAAAGTAGAAAGGAAAGGCAAAACATGAGCAATTTATTAAAGGTTTCTTCATCTCCACATGTTAGAGCCAAGGACGATACAAGTCGTATCATGTTTTATGTAATCCTTGCCCTTATGCCAACAACGATTTTTGGTATTTTCAATTTTGGCCTTAGAGCATTATTACTAGTTGTAGTTTGTATTCTAACATGTGTACTTTCAGAGTTTTTATTTGAAAAGGCAGTTGGTAAGAAAAGCACAATTAAAGATTTAAGTGCTGCTGTTACAGGTCTTTTGCTTGCACTTAATTTACCTAGCACACTTCCTGTATGGCAGGCAGTGATTGGTTCCGTATTTGCGATAGTCGTTGTAAAGATGCTTTTTGGTGGATTGGGACAGAATTTCATGAACCCAGCACTTGGCGGAAGAGCATTCCTTGTAATTTCTTTCGCAGCTACAATGACTCATTTCGAGTATGATGGCGTTGCAGGTGCAACACCTCTTGCTTGTCTTAAAAATGGCGAATTAGTAAATACACTTGATATGCTTATTGGTCGTACAGGCGGTACCATCGGTGAGACAAGTGCTCTTTGCATTCTAATTGGAGCTATCATTCTTATTCTTTTAGGAGTAATTGATTTAACAATTCCTGGTGTTTATATTTTGAGCTTTGTTGTATTCATCGTTTTATTTGGTGGACATGGATTTGACACTACATATATCGTTGCTCACCTTTGTGGTGGTGGACTTATGCTTGGTGCATTCTTCATGGCTACAGACTATGTAACATCACCAATTACACCTATGGGAAAGATTATATTTGGAATATGCCTTGGCGTTCTTACAGGTTTATTTAGAATTTTTGGAAACAGTGCAGAGGGTGTCAGCTTCGCAATTATCTTTAGCAACCTTCTTGTTCCTCTTATTGAAAGAGTAACTGTTCCTAGAGCATTTGGTATTGAACGTGAGAGAAAACCAAAGGAGGTGAAGGCTAATGAATAAATTAGTTAAAGACGCTTTGGTTCTTACGGGTATTACTGTTGTTGCAGGTTTTGCCCTTGGTTTGGTATACGAAATCACAAAGGCACCTATTGCAAAAGCACAGGATGATGCCTTGGTTAAAGCCTATCAGACAGTTTATTCTACCGCGGAAGCATATGAGCCTTTAGAGGGATTCGATTCAGAAAAGGCTACTGCTTTAGTACAGGAAGCTGGCTATACTGACGACACAATTGATAATTGCGTTACAGCCTGGGATGCTGATGGCAATCAGGTTGGATATATTATCACTGTTACTTCATCAGCCGGATACGGTGGAAAGATTACATTTTCAATGGGTATCACCAATGACAGTGTAATTAATGGTTATTCTATTACCAGTATTTCAGAGACAGCGGGTCTTGGAATGAAGGCAAGAGATACTGGCGCTGGAACGTTTTCATCTCAGTTTGAAAACAGAAAAGCAGAGATATTTACAGTTACAAAAAATGGTGCATCTAAATCCTCTGAAATTGATGCCATTTCTGCAGCTACAATTACATCAAAAGCTGTTACTAATGGCGTAAATGCAGGTGTTACCTACTTTAATTCTTTAGTAGGAGGTGCAGCAAATGAATAAATATCTTGAAAGATTATATAACGGCCTTTGGAAGGAAAATCCTACCTTCGTATTGATGCTTGGTATGTGTCCGACACTTGCTGTTACCACATCAGCTATCAATGGTATTGGTATGGGTCTTTCTACTACAGTTGTACTTGTACTATCTAATATGATGATTTCTGCTCTTAGAAATCTCATCCCAGACAGAGTAAGAATGCCAGCGTTCATCGTAGTCGTTGCATCATTCGTTACAATCGTACAGTTCTTAATGGAAGGCTTTACTCCATCATTATATGAGTCACTTGGAATATACATTCCACTTATCGTAGTTAACTGTATCATCTTAGGACGTGCAGAGAGCTACGCATCTAAGAATCCAGTTATTCCATCTATGTTTGATGGTATTGGAATGGGACTTGGTTTCACGGTTGGCCTTACACTTATTGGTATGGTTCGTGAAATCTTAGGTAATGGTTCATTCTTTGGTAACAACATTGCTGCATTGAATGATTATCACATTACTTTATTTGGACTTGCACCTGGTGCATTCTTTGTACTTGGGTTCCTTGTAGCAATCATGAATATTATTAGAAGGAACATGGAAGCTAAAGGGAAACCACTTCCAGCAGTTCAGGGATGTCTCGGTGGAGATTGTTCAGGATGTTCACTTTCAAGTGCATGTACTGGTAAGTCTTTAGTACATCATGTAGAAGAGCTTCCTCCAGTAAATCCTAAGGATGTTGCAAAGCCACAGATGGTTGCACAGGAGGTTAAGCACACAGCTAATGCTAAGAATGTAGAGGATGTAGAAAAATCTGGATCTGATTCTTCTTATGCTGATGATATTGAAGGAAAGGGGGAAGATAAGTAATGAGTTATTTTACAGGATTAGTTCTTTTATTGGTTGCTTCTGCAATCGTAAATAACGTTGTTCTTTCTCAGTTCCTTGGCTTATGTCCTTTCCTTGGAGTTTCCAAGAGAGTAGAGACAGCAGCTGGTATGGGCGGTGCGGTAATATTCGTAATTACGATAGCATCTTTTGTTGCTTCACTTATTTACAAATTTATCCTTGCACCTACAGGATTTGAATACATGCAGACAATTGTATTCATTCTTGTTATCGCAGCCCTTGTTCAGTTTGTTGAGATGGTTTTAAAGAAGAATGTGCCATCACTTTACAATTCACTTGGTGTATATCTTCCTTTGATTACAACAAACTGCGCTGTTCTTGGTACAGCAATTAATAACGTAACTAACAACTATGATATTCTCGAATCAGTTATCAATGGTTTCGGTGTTGCAGTTGGTTTCACAATTGCTATTGTAATCATGGCTGGTATTCGTGAGAAAATTGAATACAACGATATTCCAGAGACTTTCAAGGGCTCAGCTATAGTTCTTGTCACAGCAGGACTTATGGCAATGGCATTCCTTGGATTCTCAGGAGTAATATAAGGAGGGCTGACGTATGAGTATTGCGGGAATTTTACTGGCAGCAGTCATTGTTGGCGCTACCGGTTGTATTATTGGATTTTTCCTTTGTTTCGCTTCTGAGAAATTTAAAGTAGCAGTTGATCCTAAGGAGGAGGCTGTACTTGCAGTTCTTCCTGGTAATAACTGTGGTGGTTGTGGATACGCTGGATGTTCAGGTCTTGCTGCTGCAATTGCCAAAGGAGAGGCACCTGTTAATGGATGTCCTGTCGGTGGGGCTCCAGTGGCTGCACTCGTTTCAGAAATCATGGGTGTCGAAGCAGAGGAAGGTGGACGTAAGGTTGCTTTTGTAATGTGTCACGGTACATGTGACCACGCTGCTCAGCTTTATGATTACACTGGTGTAGAAGATTGTAAGGCGATGGCTTTTGTTCCAGGAGGCGGCCCTAAGGCTTGCTCTTATGGATGTATGGGATTCGGTTCCTGCGTTAAGGCTTGTCCATTTGATGCAATTCACATAATAGATGGAGTTGCAGTAGTAGATAAGGAAGCCTGTAAGGCATGTGGTAAGTGTGTTGACACTTGTCCAAATCATCTTATTGAGCTTATCCCTTACGAAGCTGGTCATGCAGTTCGTTGTCACAACAATGATAAGGGCAAGGACGTTATGGCTGTCTGCAAGGTTGGTTGTATTGGATGTCACAAGTGCGAGAAGACTTGTGAATTCGGTGCAATCACAGTAGATGGATTCTTTGCTCACATCGACCAGAGCAAATGCACATCTTGTGGTAAATGTGCAGAAGTTTGCCCAAGACATATAATTTTATAAATCGTAAAACCCTTAGCAAATTAAGCTAAGGGTTTTTTGCGCCCAAAATAAACTTGGCTTGCGGGAGCATGTTATACTAGAATGGCGCTGATTTCTCTTGCCTAAACGCGGTGGTAAGTGGTATGATATCGGGGAATATAAATAGGAGAAGCGCTATGTACGGACATGATTTTACTAAGAAGAAGCGTGTTGTAGTTAAGGTTGGTTCATCTACTATTACACATGATGCTACAGGTAACATTGATTACACTAAGCTGGAGCGTTTAGTACGACAGCTTTGTGATTTGCGAGCTCAGGGCAAGGACGTATGTCTTGTTTCATCTGGTGCCATCGCAGTTGGTCGTTATGCCATTGGCCTTAAGGAACGTCCTAAGGACCTGGCTACAAAGCAGGCTTGTGCCTCTATCGGGCAGGCTTATTTGATGTCGGTTTATCAGAAGCTTTTTTCTGAGTATAATCAACGAGCTGGTCAGATTCTTATGACTAAGAAGACTATGACTGACCCAGAGTCCAGAGAAAATGCACGTAACACCTTCGAGCAGCTCTTTGCACTTGGCGTTATTCCTGTTGTAAATGAAAATGATACAGTTGCCACACACGAGATTCAGTTTGGTGATAACGATTCCCTTTCAGCTATTGTTACCGCTCTTGTTAAGGCTGATGCTCTTGTATTGCTTTCAGATATAGATGGTCTTTATACAGATAATCCTAATACAAATCCAGATGCGGAGTTTGTTCCTATTGTAGAGGATTTGGATGCTGTAATGGATATGGCCTCAGAGGAAAGCACATCTAATGTTGGCACCGGTGGCATGACTGCAAAGCTTCGCGCAGCACAGATTGCTACGTACAGTGGCGCTGATATGGTTATTACAAATGGCGCACACATCGGTAATATACACCGTATTTTTGAAAACAAGGATAAGGGCACATTATTTGTTGCAAACAAGCGTGATGATGTCCGAGTCTTAGATTTATTAGAGGATTAAAATGATTACAGAGAAAGATATTGCAAGAATCAACGAATTATATCACAAGAGCAAGGCAGAAGGCCTTACTGACGCAGAAAAGGAAGAGCAGGCAAAGCTTAGAAGAGCATATATCGATGCTATCAAGGGAAATGTCCGTGCTCAGCTAGATAATATTGACATTGTAGATGAAAATGGCAAGGTAGAGAACCTTGGCGAAAAATATGGAAAGAAGTCAAAATAACGCTAATCTTAGAAAACAAAACAAATTGATGAGAGATAGTATTGAGCTACAGGACAGGCAGTTTCTATCTCAGCAAATCGTTATTAGTTTAAAAGCTCTTTTGGAATCTGATTTTGAAAGAGCTAATATTTTTTTATGCTTTTATCCATTTGGCTCAGAGGTGGATGTACTTCTATTATATAAGCATCTTTTGGATAAAGGGAAAGAGCTTTATTTCCCAGTATCTGACAAAGAAAATCATCAATTGATTTTTAGAAGAGTTTCTAATCTTTCTACAGATTTTCACCTGGGTGCATATGATATTATGGAGCCTAATGATGATCTTCCGGTTTATAATAATGATGGTGATGCCGTTGTATTTACACCGGGACTGGTTTTTGATACTAACCTTAATCGTCTGGGGTATGGAGCAGGATATTATGACAGATTTTTCCATCAGAATAGTGATGTAATTAAAATCGGTCTTTGCTTCAACTCTCAGATTAATAATGAAATAATCCCAGAGGAGCATGATGTTCCAATGGATATTATAGTTACTGACAGGCGCATCTTAAGGAGAAAAGGCTATGACATTAATTGAACTTGCAACAAAGGCTAAAGAAGCCAAATACGAGATTGCACTACTTTCCACTGAGGTTAAAAACAAAGCTATTTTAGCAGCGGCAGATGCACTGGAGAAAAACAGTGCTGAAATTATCAGGGCCAACGCTATTGATATGGCAAACGGTGAGAAAAAAGGGCTTAATCAGGGACTTTTGGATCGCTTAAAGCTTGATGAAGGTCGTATCAAGGGTATGGCTGATGGACTTAGAGTAGTTGTAGAGCTTGAAGATCCAATCGGAAAGATTACAGAGGAATTTGACAGACCTAATGGATTGAAGATTAAAAAGAGACTTGTTCCAATTGGTGTTGTAGGTGTAATATACGAGGCCAGACCTAATGTTACAGCAGATGTATTTGGACTTTGCTTTAAGACAGGAAATGCTGTTATCCTTAAGGGAGGCAGTGATGCACTTGAATCAAACAACGCAATTGTTAAGGTAATAAAGGCTTCTTTACAGGAAAATGGACTTCCAGTAGATGCCATTACACTTATAGAAGATACTACAAGAGAGTCCACTAACCAGATGATGCGCATGAATGATTACATTGATGTGCTCATTCCAAGAGGTGGAGCTGGTCTTATCAAATCAGTTGTAGAAAATGCATCTGTTCCAGTTATTGAAACAGGTTCGGGCAACTGCCATATTTACGTAGATTATGATGCAGATATTGATATGGCTATTAGCATTATCGAAAATGCCAAGACACAGCGTATTGGAGTTTGCAATGCGTGTGAGTCTCTTGTAATTAATGAACAGATAGCGGCATCGCTTCTTCCAGCATTGAATTCTAAGCTTAGAGAACACGGTGTGCAGATTTTTGCTGATGAGAAATCCAGATCTTTCATGGAGGGCTCAGATGCAGCCACAGAAAAGGATTTTGCTACAGAGTATTTAGATTACATCATCTCTGTAAAAACAGTTTCCAATGTTGATGAGGCAATCGCCCATATCAATAAATATAATACAGGTCATTCTGAATCTATAATCACAAATGATAAGGAAAATGCAGAAAAATTCTTAAGTGGAATCGACGCAGCCTGTGTTTATGTAAATGCTTCCACCAGATTTACTGATGGATTCGAATTTGGCTTTGGTGCTGAGATTGGAATAAGCACTCAGAAGCTTCACGCTAGAGGTCCAATGGGACTTTTAGCATTAACAAGTTATAAATACACCATCTATGGTGATGGTCAGATTAGAAAGTAAGATAGGATTTTTAAATGAGTATTACAGATTTATTAAACAATGCTCCAGATCAGGAGCCAGAGCGTCAATATTATTTTATTGAGGAAGCAAAGAAGATTGTAGCAAAGAAGGAGCAGGAAAAGGGCCGTAAGCTTACTTGCTGCGTTACTACTTTTGGCTGCCAGATGAATGCCAGAGATTCTGAAAAGCTTCTTGGTATTTTAAAGCAGATAGGTTACGTGGAGACAGAAGATGAGAATGCTGATTTTGTTATCTACAATACCTGTACTGTTCGTGAGAACGCTAATAATAAGGTTTATGGTCATCTTGGTATCCTTCACGGTTATAAGAAAAAGAATAGGGATATGATGATTGGTCTTTGCGGTTGCATGATGCAGGAGCCTACAGTTATCGAGCACCTTAAAGCTAATTACAAGTTCGTAGATCTTATTTTTGGTACACACAATCTCTATAAGTTTGCAGAGTTATTTACTACAGCACTTCTCAATAAAAAGGGCATGATTATTGATATCTGGAAGGACACAGACAAAATCGTAGAGAACCTTCCAATTTCTCGTAAATACCCATTTAAGTCTGGTGTAAATATTAGCTTTGGCTGCAACAACTTCTGCTCATACTGTATCGTTCCTTATGTTCGTGGACGTGAGCGTTCTAGAAAGCCTGAGGATATTGTTGAGGAGATTAAGGGACTTGTAGCTGATGGCGTTGTAGAGGTTATGCTTCTAGGACAAAATGTTAACTCTTACGGTGTAGGTCTCGAGGAAAAGGTTACTTTCGCAGATCTGCTTCGCATGGTAAATGATATCGAGGGATTGAAGCGTATTCGTTTCATGACTCCTCATCCAAAGGATTTATCTGATGAATTAATCGAGGCTATGGCTACATGTGATAAGGTTTGTCATCACATGCATCTTCCTCTTCAGTCAGGTAGCACAGAAATTCTTAAGAAGATGAATCGTCGCTACACAAAGGAGCACTATCTTGGTTTGGTTGAGAAGCTTCGCGCTCGTATTCCAGATGTAGCTATTACTACTGATATCATCGTTGGTTTCCCTGGTGAGACAGAGGAAGATTTCCTTGATACTATGGATGTAGTAGATAAGGTTCATTATGATTCAGCATTTACATTCATCTACTCAAAGAGAACAGGCACACCTGCAGCGGCTATGGAGAATCAGGTACCTGAGGATGTTGTAAAGGATCGTTTCGACAGACTTCTTGCTCTCGTACAGAAGCACGGACATGATAAGGTTCAGTCTCTTGAAGGAACTGTTCAGGAGGTTCTCGTTGAAGAGGTTAATGAGCAGGACGCTTCACTTGTTTCAGGTAAGCTTGCTAACAATGTAACAGTTCATTTCCCTGGAGATGAATCTATGATTGGAAAAATCGTCAATGTTAGGTTAAACTGTTGTAAGGGATTCTACTTCATTGGAGAAATCTCAGAATAAACAACAAGGGGGAGAGTGTATGTTTGCTTACGTTCGCGGCACACTTTCAGATATTGATGAGAATATTGTAATAATAGAGAACAATGGAGTGGGCTATGCTATTAGCTCTTCTATGAGTACAATTAGACAGCTACCTAATATTGGCTCAGAAATAAAGCTTAATACAAAGCTCATTCCAAAGGAAGATTCTCTTACTTTATATGGATTTTATGATAAGGAGGAGCTTAAGATGTTTGAGCTTCTTCTTTCAGTTAGTGGAATTGGTCCTAAGGGAGCTCTTGCTATCCTTAGCAACATGACTGTCAGTGATATTCAGTTTGCTGTAGCAGGGGAAGATGCAAAGGCTTTTGCGGCATGTCCTGGAATTGGTAAAAAGACTGCAGAGCGTGCAATTATCGATCTTAAGGATAAGGTTGATATAATTGGTGCGTTTGAAGCTAAGATTACTTCAGATTTATCGGGCAAGAAGAAAGCAGCTCCTGCGATTTCTGTTAAGGAAGAAGTACTTGAAGCGCTAGTATCTCTTGGTTATTCCGCAAGTAATGCTGCTCGTGCTCTTGATAAGATGACAATCACCGAATCTACCACTACAGAGCAGCTTTTAGGTGACACCTTAAAACAGATGTCATTCTTATAATTCAGGGAGTTTACAATGTTATCAAACAAACAAATCACATCAACAATAGCAAGTCACGAAGATCTTGTTAATGATAATGCCCTTAGACCTAAGTCTTTTGATGGCTACATTGGGCAGACTAAGGTTAAGGAAAATATGAAAATTTATATTGAGGCAGCAAAGAATCGTGGTGATGCCTTGGATCATGTGCTTTTATATGGCCCTCCAGGTCTTGGAAAGACTACACTTGCTGGTATTGTAGCAGGAGAGATGGGGTCAAATATAAAGGTGACATCTGGTCCAGCTATTACCATTCCAGGTGAAATTGTTGCTGTGCTCATGACACTTAAAGATGGAGATATCTTATTCATAGATGAGATTCATCGTCTTTCAAAGCCAGTAGAGGAGACACTTTACTCAGCTATGGAGGATTTTGCTGTAGATATTGTTATGGGTAAAGACACTACCGCTCGTTCAATCCATACCAAGCTTCCGCGATTCACTCTTATTGGTGCTACCACCAGACCAGGTCTGCTTTCAGCACCCCTCAGGGATCGTTTTGGAATCATCGGACATATGGATTACTACACTCCGGAGGAGCTATCTACAATCGTTACAGCATCTGCTACTAAGCTTAATGCACCTATTGATTACGAGGGAGCTTATCAGATAGCCCTTCGTTCAAGAGGAACCCCTCGTCTTGCTAATAGATATCTTAAGCGTGTACGAGATTATGCTGAGGTTCGTTATGATGGAGAGATTACAAAGGAGGTAGCTTCAGCTACTCTTGATTCACTTGAGGTAGATACTTTAGGACTTGATAATAATGATAGAAATATTTTGCTTGCTATCATAGAGCGTTTTAATGGTGGTCCGGTAGGTTTGGATAATCTTGCAGCCACTGTTGGAGAAGATTCTGGTACAATCGAAGATGTTTATGAGCCATACCTTTTGCAGCATGGTCTTATTATTCGTACTCCAAAGGGGCGAGTGGCCACAAAGGTTGCATATGAGCATTTCAATTTACCAATACCTGAGAACATGTAGAATAAGTATCAGATTGTAATTGTGCAACTTTACAAATAATACACACACGTTTTAACGTAAAACACGATAATTGTAGAATGTTTCAAAAAGAGCCAGGTTTCACTTTACCTGGTTCTTTTTTTGATGTTATAGTTATGGTCGATTTATTATAGATAGTAGGGATTATAAATATGGGAAATATTGAATGGAATACCAGTAAAGTAAAGGAGTATTTTGAGGCATGCCGAGTGCACTACGAGAGATTTCTTTCTATGTCAGACTCTCTTATGAAGGCATTCGAGGCTTTTGTAAATGATGATACTCATACTGGTGAAGAAGCAGAGAATTCCAAGGGATTTGTCAGAGAAAGACAGATACCTTTACTTATAGATATAACAGATGATATTCAGCAGTTGGAGGCACTTCAGGACGAGATT
>NZ_FQYQ01000003.1:0-163584 GCF_900141825.1 Pseudobutyrivibrio xylanivorans DSM 14809
GCTGGCAGTATCAACATACTTATTATCGTACTGCTTTACAAGAGCATGGCATTATCCAATCTATGTCTCGAAAAGGTAACTGTTATGATAACTGTATAATGGAGACATTCTTTGGAAGATTAAAGAACGAAATGTACTATGGTTATGAGAAAGACTATTCTTCTTTTGAAGAATTCTCAAAGGCAGTTGAAGAATATATAGATTACTACAATAACAAAAGAATTCAGGCAAAAACAAAATGGATGCCACCTGTACAATACAGGATAGCATCCATGTGTTCAGCCTAGTTCATAAATATGTGTCCAGGATTCTGGGTACATATCATCTGGGCGTCCCCAGAATCGCTGGTCTATGTAAACTAGTCTATTAATAATAGTTATTATTCTAAAACGCTATAATTCTTTTTACTTATCACCAATGCAGAGCGCTGGTATTTCAAATGTAAAACCAGCATATCTAACTTTTTTATGAGTTTTTAAACAATTATCTGGCATATCTAGTTCATATTTGTGATTTTTAATAATACTACAAACCTCCCCCAACGATTTTTTCGATAGTAGATTTATAAGTGTTAATTCATCTATAACCGGAATATTATCATTCTGTGTTCGAATATTATTCTTTGCAACAACACACGCAATAATATCCACATCTTGTTCTGTTGATTCACCAAATACTTTTTTTATAAAATCTAGCTTATCTTTCGTCGCATACTCAATTACCATTTCTTGTTGTTCGCAGCCATGTGTAATATCATCTTCCCTAGCAAATATCTCTTTACTAGAATCAGCGGCCATAAACCACTTTAATTCACATAGTAAGATTACATTCGATTCTTTATCATATATTCCTAAATCAATATCTGGCAATCGTCCACCAAGTCGTTTATGTTTAACTATAAAATAATTCTTACTTAACACTGATTGGATTTTTTCCACCATGAGATTTTCAAGATTATTAACCTCTTTAGAATGTTCATAATCCTTATTTTTCAAACTAACTAACGACAAAAGATTTCGTTCTGGATTCGCACCGATAAATAACATCGGAGCAATTAACAATCCTTGTTTTCTCAATGCTATAATAGGCTGATACATTACATCCATATTCTTTATTTTGTAATCATAAATAAGGTATTCAACAATGTTTTCTACAACTTTTCTTTTTAAACCATTGATTGATGCTATTAATGAGACTAAATCTTCTTTTGTAATTCTAATTATGCTATTTTCCCATCTTACCTTTGGATCTTTTATAGTAAACAAACTACCAAAATGTATATAACAAAGCGCAGCAATATCAATCCAGGTTTGTCTATATTCTTCCAAAGAAAATAAATCAAATTGCCAGTATTCAGGCAATGTCTTTGTAGCATCCCATTGATTACATGCTATTTCTAAAAATGGTTCTAATATATCATGATTTATTTCATACCATAATTGACCATTATCAACATGAACATGTTCTCTCAGATTTTGTAAAGCTACTGATATCTTTACTGGATTAAATAATTCAAGAAAATTATTGTCTCCAGTATTCATTCTTTCTCTAAGCATATCATTCCAAGCTGTGTCATTCTCTTTTGACAAATTAAATATAACTTTCTTTCTTTTAACATCCGCAGTAAATCGTTTTCGAGAATATGAAATATATCCACTACAAATCACTGAATATGGATAAGCATATTTATCTAGGAATGAATAGAGCAATTTATATCTTCTTTCAGATAGCTCAAAACTTAAGTTTTCATCAGTATCATCTAAACTAGCCTGGTTAATCCACATCAAGGCTTGGTTTAATGCATCCATATAATCTGTTATCTTCCCCATCGCGAATGGGTTTAACATCATAGCTTTAAAATTTATTACACATAAATCACCATATGTAGCAAGCAATTCATATCTAATTTGTTCTTTAGTTCCCGTTAATGCAGGATGATTTTTGTGATAATCATCAATTATTCTTTCAATTTCTCTAATATCATACGATTTCATTATATTTTTACTCATAGTAAGCACCTCCGCAAGCCATATTAATCATATCATATAAAGCCAACAAGAAGTGCTTAAATAATTTTAAATCCTCACCACATTAAACAATTCTCCTCTTTTAACCTTGAATCCACCCTTAAGATACTTCTCAATATCCAAGTTATTCCTAGAATCATATTCTCCAGTCTCATGGTAAAGTGGATGCTGGGTGACATCATATTTGTCCGACAAAAATGGTCTTACGCCACGAAGCTGCAAGATACATTTATCACCATCAAGCACAGCTAGTTCATCCATAGTCATTAGGTCTTTACCAGTCTTTTGATAGTTCGTAGAAAAAGAAGGATTGTTACCTCTGCTTTCTCCAGTGTTATACATATCAATAGTTTCTTTACCCAATGCCTGGCTCAGGTCTTTTAGCGTAGAAGGCTCAGAACCACCTAAGAAAAGCTGTGAGTCCATATTACCTATAATGGTATCACAGTGATCTTTATAGATAGCTTTCAACTGAGATTTAGCCTGTAAGAATAAGCAAGCACTTATCTCACGACTTCGAATTGTAGCTACCAGTTTCTCTAGGTTTGGAATCTGGCCGATGTTTGCTGTTTCGTCTATAAGACAACGTACATGCACTGGCAGTCTCCCACCATAAACATCATCAGCTTTCTCACATAGCAGATTAAAAAGCTGTGTATAGATAAGTGAAATGAGGAAATTGAATGTAGCATCTGTATCACTCATGATTAGAAACAATGCAGTCTTTTGATCACCTAATGTATCAAGCTGCAATTCATCATAAGTTGTAATCTCGCGAAGCTCTTCAATATCGAATGGAGCCAGTCTAGCGCCGCATGAAATTAAAATACTTTTCATCGTTTTGCCAGCTGCCATTTTGAACTTTTTATATTGCCTTACTGCAAAGTGATTTGGATTCTTTTTCTCCAGTTCATTAAACATAATATCTACTGGATTCTCATAATCCTCATCATCCTCCCTGACCTCACAGGCATTTAAGAAATCAAGCAAGGTATTGAAGTTCTGTTCCTCTTCAGGGGCCTCATAATGGATATATCCAATGAGTGCTGTATAAAGGAGTGTTTCAGCTTTGGTCCAGAACTGATCTCCTTCTTTACCATCACCTTTTGTATTAGTAATAAGCGCATTAACAAGCTTTAAAATATCCTTCTCAGAGTGAATGTACTCGAAAGGATTGTAATGCATACTTTTTGCAAAATTGATGGTATTAAAAATCTTTAATCTATAGCCATGCTTCAAAAGAGTCTTACCACATTTGATAACAACATCTCCCTTTGGATCAGTGACTACATAACTAGAATGCATCTGTAAAAGGTTTGGCAGTAAGAAGAATCTAGTCTTACCTGATCCAGAACCACCTGTAATTACAACATTCTTATTTCTTGCATATTTTGGCTGTTTAGGACGGCTGCTCATCATCAGTCGCTCTGTTTGGGTGAGGATGATATTATCCTCAAACTTTGGTGCCTCGAAAGGCTCTATATCCTGCTGATTTCCCCATCGTGCTGAACCATATTCTGCACCATGACGATATTTCTTAGCATTCTTTCCCTTCACATAAACAGCAACCTTCATCACAACACCAATAACAATACCGACTACCAAATCAAATGGATAAAAGCTTGGTAAGAAATTCGAGAAGGCTATCGGAAGAGACTGAAATAATCCATCAATCTTTTCCGATATTCCAATACCTTCTGATATTCTCCAGGCTTCACCTAGATTTGTTGCGAATAATCCCATCAACACATAAGGAACGTTCAGCAGAATTAATTTCTTCTGCTGCTTTGTCATCTAACGTGCTCCTTTTTCTTAGTTCGTGTTTTCTTTGGTTGTGACTTAACCTTCTGAACCAAACGTTTAAGCTTTTCACGAACGCTAGGCCTCTGTTCTTTCCTAACCATCTTGGCTCCATATTCATTCATCACAGCTTCTAAAGCGTCTGTATCTCTAGCCTTAAAAAAGGCTGTATATACTGGTGGATTTTGATTCTTATCTTTAATTACTGCGAAATCCACTCCATACTTCTTAGCTATTCTTTCAAAGGTTTTAATACCTTTATCACCAATCTCCATACTGGTAACACCTTGATTCTGCTTTATAAGCTCATCAATAGATTGTTTTCCTTGGATATGGCTATCAATACTTTCTAGCTTCTTATTAGCTCTATGCCGCATATAAAGTCTAATACCTGCCATAATTCCATTAATGGTCATTCTAGTACCTGTTATAGCCAGCCGGACCGTTTTCTCTTCTATCTCTTCCTGCAAAATCTCACCTCCTCTCCACTAAAAAACAGATACTAAATATTAATTCTTAGCATCTGTTTCTTCTTTATCTTTATCCTGTTTTATTAATTCCTGATACTTTGAAAGCCTATCAGCTTTCTTTTGATTTTCGTCAAAACTTAAATCTACTTCTACTGGAATCATAGTTACCTCCTACAAACACATATCTTTATTTCTTTGTTGTTTCTTCTGCCACTGTTCAAGCAGCTTTATAATGGTATCCTCCATCTGGCGAGGTGTGTAAGACTTAGGAAAGTATTTCTTAAGGACATCATTCTTAAGGGTGACTCTGTCTACATCCTGCTTTTTTTCTTCTGAAAGAATGATGTTCATTCCTTCCTGAGTGATTCTATTTTCTACGGCTAATGCTTTTATTCGCTGAGCCTGTGAAAGAGATGGTATGGACTGTGAGTATTCAATAGCCTCTAACAAGTCTTTTTGCTGAGTTGGATTTAGGAACGATAATTCCACAGCTGGATTAAATCCAATACGTTTTTCATCAACCATATCAAGCAGTTCAGGACAAAGGTTTGTCAGACGAATATATCTCTTAACATTTGTTTTAGAAATACCTGCCTCTTCTCCAATTATCTCAGTACTCAACTTCGGACCAACTTGGTCCGAAGTTAATTGCGCCATCTTTCCCTGATGTTTTAAAGCATCTAATTTCATTTTAAATGCCCAAGCTCTCTCACTAGGAAGTATTTCTTCACGTTGCAGATTACTATCTACCATCAAGATGGTCGCAGCATCATCATCCAAATCCCTAACAATACAAGGAATTGTTTCAAGGCCTGCAATCTCACAAGCATGATGTCTTCTGTGTCCTGATAGAATTTCATAACCATCTCGATCAGGTCTTACAATAGCTGGCTGTAAAACACCAAACTCCTGAATGGACTCTACTGTTTTTGCCATATCTTCATCGTCTTTTACCTTAAAAGGATGACCTTCAAAAGCATGAAGCTCTGTAAGAGGCAATTGCACAACCACATCACCATCAGGTACTTTGGCTGTTTCTTCCTTAGCTGCCCCGCCAAAGATATCATCGTAACTGGTCAATTGAATGTTTGCGCGCTCTTTCATTCTTCAATACCTCCTTGGTTAACTCTCTATAAGCCTCTGCAACTTTTCCCTTAGGGTCATGAGCGTAAATACTCTTGCCCTCAGCACTTATTTCAGCTGCTCTAACTGAATGTGGAATCTCAGTTTTATAAACCTTTAACTTGCTGCCATAAGTCTCACGAATAAGATTACTAATGTCCTTAGCGTAGTTTGTTCTGTTATCCACCATTGTTAAGAGGATTCCATCAATCTTAAGCTTGGGATTAATCTGTCGTCTTACTTTGCTAACAGTCTGTAAAAGCTGCTCTAAACCTTTAGCAGAAAGGTACTGTGCCTGAACTGGTATCACTAACTGATCAGCAGCTGCTAACGCATTTACGGTAAGCATTCCAAGCGAAGGCATACAATCAATTAGCACATAGTCATAATTCGTTTTTACGGAATCAATATATTCTTTCAAAACCCTTTCACGACTCATATAGTTGACAAGAGATAATTCCATACCAGAAAGCTCTATGTTTGCTGGAAGCAAATCGACACCTTCTTTGTGATGAAGAATCCCTTCATCAACAGCTATCCGCTCTTCATTAAGCACCTTTGCCATAATATCCTTTACTGTTACCGATATCTCATCTGTTCGTGGATACCCAAGGCTGATGGTAAGTGAACCCTGTGGGTCCAAATCAACCAATAAAACCTTTTTCCCTTCTGCAGCAAGACCAATCCCAAGATTTTCAGTACTTTGGGTTTTCCCAGTCCCACCTTTCTGATTTACAAGTGCCATAACAATTGGCTTACTCATTGGTTAGCCCTCCTTCATTCCTAAATATTTCATTATTGCAACGAGTTCTGTAGTAAGAAGATGTCGTTAACAGCGAGTTGTACAAAGTCGTTAATAGATACGATTTAATGTTACCTATTTTCGGTTTTGTTTCTTCTAGACGTTCCAGCACGAATGCGATATTAAACATATTCAGCTTCATAAACTGTGATCTAACAATACTCATTGGCTTTTTCTCTCCACAAATAACGATTTCCTTCTTAGATGACGTAACTACATCAACAATCAACTCATAAAGCTCATCAACAAGAGGATTATCTGAATAATCAACTCTCAAAGCATCCAGGCTTATCTGATTTGCAATATAACATCTGATTGCGGAGTAGTTATCAAAGTCTTGTCTCGTCCTGTCCCGTCCTTCATCTACATAACCTTCATCATTAGACAAGACTTGACTAGACTCAGTATCACTAAATTCAGTTTTATTAAACTTAGTATTATTTGTTTGTCTTTCCGACAATTCTTGATTTGACTTATCGACATTTCTTGAATTGTCATTTGGACAATTCCAGAAGTGTCCATCCGACACTTCCTCTGAAAAGTCCAATACGTAGATGAGATTTGGCTTATTCAGCCCCTGCCTTTTTCTTTCAATTAATTCAATTTCCTCAAGCTCTTTGAATACACTGCAGGCCTTTTTCTCTCCACAACCAATAACCTCTTCAGCAGCTTCACTGATTGTGCAGTAAACAAAGACTCTACCTTCATCATCAAACCATTCATTTTCTGCAGATAAACTCATCCTATCCAACAGGAAACCATACAGTACCTTAGCCTCACAGGAAAGCTTGCGATATCTTTTTCCCGTTAGTAACAACTTTGGAATTCTTATAAATGAAAAAAGGTCAGCTTGCCGCCGACCATAAAAATACTTTTTAGACATTAAATCCCACCTCGTATATTCACTTTATTTGGCTTATATAGCCATTTCACCTTTGTCCTTAGACTTTGGTTTATGCTCCTTCTTTGGAGCTTCCTTGACCTTATCCTGGGTCTTCTTAAGCTTACCAACCGCAGATTCTTTCTCAGCCTCTTTATCGAGCTCATGCTCCTTTGTAGCTATACGCTCTTTGAAGTTCTCTGCCAGCTCAAATACCTTTTCCTTTGAATCATAGTGATATAGATTATCCGAAAGGATGTCCTCTGGCTCTAACTCACAAGAATTCACATTGGATATCATCTCCTTAAGTGAATCTATATCGTGAGCCATAGACTCAGGTACTAAAAGCACCTCGTGGATTGAACAAGGGATAATATAGAAGTCTTCTCCCATCTTTTTTGCCTGCTCATCCAAGAAGCCCTCATAAGCAATAACACCAGCTCCATGATGCTTATCCGCCACTGTTCCAACGAGAATCTGATCTTCTGGTCCACCAGCAGGGAGCATAAATCCTGCATCCGGAATAAGCTCTGCAATTGTTCCAAATAAAGTATTAACCTCCACAGGTCTGATCTCCGGTGATGAAATAAGAGCATCCTGATGAAGCTGCTCCTTTGTAATATCCATCTTTTCAAGCATCTCATTTGTAACCACAACTGATGCTATTCCATCATCCATCTGTCCAAGCAATACGCGATATACAATCGCTATATCCTCCATATCTTTGTGAGGAACCTTCTCTAGAAGTGATGAATTCTTTTCCGCATTTACTGCTTCAAGTACCAGCTTGTCCTTGATGAAATCATAATCTGTAAGCTGATTTGCATCGTAGCTTGGCATGTTAGAAATAGCGTCATCCATCATCCTTGTCGCGTGGTTCAGGACCAGGTCGTAATCATCTGTTTTCTCATATGCTGCAAACAGATTTGAGAAATTACCGCTAGGTCCCATCATGGAATTCTCAAGCTTAACAGAAATTGCATCATAACCATCCTGATTAAGCTTCTGTGAAGGTGCGATATCTACACTGGCGATATCATGCCCTTTTGCCTCAAGATTACTCTTAAGGTCTTCTTTGAACTGCTCTTTGAACTGTTCGTAGTCCATATAACTAACCTCCTTATGAATATTTTATTTTTGTCTATAAGTGAGACAAAAAAAGAGCAGTTATTCAATAAAGAATACCTACTCTATGTAACAAAAATATTCAGTTTGGAAGGCAAATGGTGTCAAAAAAATTGACACCATTTTGACACCATTTGCTCACGACATACATTTCAAAAATGCTTATTTTACGCCATTCTGACACCACAAGTTATGACAACTTACGATACGTTACGATAAGATATAACAGTTTACATAAATAGCAAAAATCCTTATAAATACGCTATTTCTCGCTAATCTTATTCCACTCATAAGGTGTGTTCTGGTACACGTAGTAATTCAACCAATTAGAATACAAAATATTCCCATGACTTCTCCACTGAAGCAATGGCTTCTGCTCTGGATCATCATTTGGATAATAGTTCTCTGGCAAAGCTATTTCTAATCCTTTGCCAACATCTCGCTTATATTCACTATCAAGAGTAAAGCGGTCGTACTCTGGATGTCCCATTACAAAGATATTGCTGCCATCCTTGGACATGCAAAGGAACACGCCAGCTTCATCGCTCTTGGCACATACTACAAGCTCGTCACAGGCTTCTATATCTTCAGTGCGCACACCTGTATGGCGGCTGTGTGGAGCATAGAAAACATCATCAAATCCACGGACCAGTGGAATCTTTCTGTTCTGAACTCTGTGTGGGAATATACCAAATTTCTTCTCATCTAAATCATATTTATTAATACCATAGCGGTAATATAATCCTGCCTGGCATCCCCAGCAAAGATGAAGTGTAGATGTTACATGAGTCTTAGTCCACTCGAACACATGAGTAAGCTCTTTCCAATAATCCACCTCTTCAAAAGGCATCTGTTCTACAGGTGCTCCTGTAATAATCAAACCATCAAAATATCTATCGTACACGTCCTCAATGCGCTCATAGAAAGTATCAAGATGAGTCTTGCTTGTGTGTTTGCTCTCGTGACTTCCTACTGTAAGGAATGTTACATCCACCTGAAGAGGTGTATTAGAAAGTGAACGTAAAAGCTGAAGCTCAGTAGCTTCTTTTAATGGCATTAGATTAAGAATTCCAATAGAGATAGGTCTAATATCCTGATGAGTGGACCTATTCTCGTCCATAACAAATATATTCTCTTGCTCAAGTATTGCCTTAGCAGGTAAATCGTTTTGTGTTCTAATTGGCATACTTACCCTCTCCTTATCATCTAGTAAAATCAATAAATAACTTTACTAATGATAACACAACCTATCTTCTTCTGCCATGCAATAATTCTTTATTCTTGTACATGCGCTGGTCAGCCATAAGATATACTCGATTGGAATCCGCATTTTTAAATTCATGTCTGAAAGCATAGCCAATAGCAGCACTTCTATATATGTTAGGGTCAGATTTATTCATATTATCAAGACAACTATTCAGCCTTTCAATAATTTCATCTACTTTTTCCATGCTGCTATCTGTAAGAATACCAACGAATTCATCTCCTCCAGTTCTTGCAATGAAGCCAACATGTCCAAAGCTTTCCTTTAAAGCTTCTCCTACATCGGATATGTATTTATCTCCCATCAGATGTCCCTGATTATCATTGATAGCCTTTAAGCCGTTTAGGTCTATGCTGATAACACAATAATCCTCTTCGCTTTTAGAAATCTTAGCCATATAAGCCTCGTACCTAGATCTGTTTGCCAAGCCTGTCAGCTCATCGGCATAAGCAAGATGTGCAAGTGAAGAATACTCTTCATTTCTAGCGAAAGACTCTGAAATAAAGGTTGAATAATTAAGCATTGTTCCGAAAACCATAAATATAGCAGCCACAGGAACAATCAACTTAGAAAGCATTATCTGTTCACATATACCATATAGTTCTAGATAATAAAAGATAACATTAATAACACAAGCTGCAGCCAGACCGATTTGTCCAACCGCCTGAATAAACTGGGACTTGGTAATCAAATTCGCTTTTGCATCCTTAATTAGGACCTTAACAAACATAAATACAATCAGTACTAACGCATCCAGCTGATATATTCCCAGTGTCCTATTGATATGAACAAGCCCTGTAAAATGAAGTGCTATTAATAAGAACGGAATAATCGAACCACATATACTGAAAACCAGGAACGCTTTATTTTTTAGGTAGTCTCTCATACAGCCGATGGTCATATACATAAGTGGAACCACCATATACAAAGCAATATATTCTATTTCTGTTTGATGTCCGCTGGTTTCAATGAACAAATCCACCAGCTTAAACTGAGCCAAAAACCACACTCCCAGAGCAACATACATTAACGCAGCATACATCTGCATGTTCACTTCCGGAATGTTGCTTCTAAATCCTAAAGCAACGGCAAAAAACATTATTCCAAAAACAACAAGAAACGCACCAACCAAATATATGAACATGCGATTATACACGCTATACATAAGCAGATCCACGTAGCCACCTACAGCCGGAGCCTGATAATATGCATAAGCATTATCCTCAGTCACCATAAGAGTAATCTGAATTGTGGATAATATAAGCGCCTTAGGCAAACTCACATAGTTTACTTCGCAGCCAATATACTTTCCTGTTTTATATTCCTCTAAAAATCTATGCCCTGCTAATTTATCTCCACAATACACCTCCCAAGCACTATGTCTTGAATCAAACATTAATGTTGGAGAAATGAAATAGCCCAGATCAACATTATCATTTTTTAAAGTGATAATATCCCCTTTATAAGTACTATTCCCAATCAGCTTTCTAAGCTCAGATAGCTTCACATCCTCATAAAGATTTCCATTGTAAGTAACATCCCACCCGCTATCCAAAACAACTACATTTGAATAGTTATTTGGTTTAAAGAAATAATGAGCAAAGATGTATATTACTAAGAGGGATATAAAGGAGATTCCCAGATAAAGTATTTTTTTACCCATGATGCACCCCCTTCATTTCGTACATGCGTAAGTCAGCCTTATCGAATACATCCTTATATCTTCCCCCTTGTACCTCGTCACTATAGGCAAAACCAACAGATGCCCCTAGTGTTATATCCTTGCTATATTTATTATATTTGCGCATTTCTTCCTGCAATTCCTGGGCGCAGGCCTCACAGGCTTCTCTATCGATTTTCTTATATACAACTACAAATTCATCTCCACCAGTCCTTGCAATCATATCCGAATCTACATAAACTTCCCTTAGAAGCTTCGTAAATGCGATAATCATCTTATCACCAACAGTATGTCCAAAGGTATCGTTCACCACTTTAAGCTTGTCCAAATCAAGGCTGACAATGGTATAGTCTCCTGTCAAAGTAGCAAAGTACTGATTGCAAGCAGCTCGGTTTAAAAGACCTGTTAATGCATCAGTGTATGCCATGCCCTCCAACTGTTTTTTCACTCTGTCTGCACTCATATGGTTGATGCCATTCATAAAGTAATATACAAAATAGCAAAGCATGAATAACAACATTCCCATTTCCAACAAATCTAAGGATGGGAATAGTTTTGTATCCGTAAAATTAATATCAGGATTATAAAAAGCCCCAATAATTATTTCAAGAAATGAAAAAATAAGCATTGTGATAAGGCCAAACACAAGGTAATAATCAGCATCTACCGTATAATATAGCTCTGATTCCTCATTGCTTTTCTGCTTCTTTACAATAGCTCCATAAAGAGGAGGCATAATAACTATGATTTCAATAAAACATAACACTCCCACAACATTAACCATTCTGTTTATATGAAGGATTCCAATTACGTGAAGTAGAAGTAACATTATCGGAAATACGATATTAACAATAATAAAAATACGCTGTTTTCTTTTGAATAAATCTGGATGAGTAGAATACAAAAGAATTGAAAATGCCAAAGGTATACAATAGAAGGATAGATACTCCACCATAGAGAAAAATTCATCGTGAGAACCAATGAACCATAAAATATCATTTCTAGCAAAGATATAGCATCCTAATATCATAGAAAAATTAGCACCAATATAAATTTGAGAAGCCGTTCTTCGGGTAAAAGCAAGATAAATTGACAGAGCAAACAAAATGCAAGAATAGACAACCAAAAAGCTACCGATAAACATAGAAATTCTGTTGTAGCTGAAGAATGATTGCATTAATAAACTTCTGTGGCCTAAATAAACCGGTGATAATATTTCAACAGAATTATCCTCACCCATGGTATACACAATCATAATATTATGCCTACCAGGTTGAGGGTTCATATCAACCATATTGTATTTTTTAGGAATGTATTTTCCTTTTTCTAATTCATCTCTACCATAAGAATACTTAACTTTACCATCCACTAAAAGTTCGACTGCCTGCAAATTGCTTCTAAACATTAGTGTATTGTGCTCTGGTATAAAAAATGATTTAGAAATGGAAATACGCTCTCCTCTTTTGCTTTTTCCAATATTATATTTGGATAAAGTCACGTCATTACTGGTTATACCCCCACGAAAAACAGACCAGCCATCATCTATACGGCTGATTGAAAAGTTTGACGATGAGGTAAACCATTTACCCCCAAATGCCAACACTACTACTATCATAAATATCATTAGCATTGGGAGTATAAAGTACCTGTTTATTAGTATTTGACGCCTTCTTTCCATCATAAGCACATTATAAAGTATAAATGTGTATTTTTATGTAAAAAAACGTTATATTTTAACTATTTATCAACGAAAGTAAGCCCTCTTCATCAAGTACTGTAACACCTAATGAATTAGCTTTATCCAATTTGCTTCCAGCAGCCTCTCCAGCCACTAAATAACTAGTTTTCTTAGAAACAGAACCTGCGCACTTTCCACCATTTAATTCGATGAGCTCCTGAGCTTCCTTTCTGCCCATAGTAGGAAGTGTTCCTGTGATTACGAAAGTAAGGCCTGAAAGCTTGTCTGTAGCGCCTTCTTTTTCTTCCTCTACCATATTAACACCTGCAGCCTTTAATCTGCCTATAATGTCAATATTTACAGGGTCGTGCAAATAATCATAAATAGATTTGGCACTGATTTCTCCAATATCATTAACCTGCATAAGCTCTTCTTCTGACAGTTCCATGATTTTTTCGATGTCCTTGAACTGTCCAAGTAACGCCTTTGCAGCAGCTTTTCCAACATTAGGAATACCAAAGCCTGTGAAAAGCTTTACAGCATCATTTTCCTTTGAGCTTTCAATAACACCAAGAAGCTTGTCAGTATTCTTTTCCTTACCGATAATCCCCTCCTCAATAAGCTCATCTCGCTTATCCTTAAGAGAATAGATATCAGCAATGTCCTTAATGTACCCTCTTCTTACAAGGTCGATGATATATACTTCACCAAATCCTCTAATATCCATAGCATCTCTTGATACAAAATTAATAATATGACGCTCTAACTGAGCTGGACAGCTAGGATTAGAGCACTTCATATCTGCTGTATCAGCATCCCTTGATACAGGGCCGCCACAGGCTGGGCAAACACTTGGAATCTTATATGTGTTAACTCCATCTGGACGTTTATCGTGCTTAACCTCTTTAATCTTAGGAATGATTTCGCCTGATTTATAAACTACTATCGTATCTCCGATACCGATGTTCAGTTCATCAATAAAATCCTGATTGTGAAGAGTAGCACGGCTAACTGTTGTACCGCATAAACGAATTGGCTCAAAAATAGCTGTAGGATTTACTCGACCAGTACGGCCTACAGAAAGCTCTACATCTAAAAGCTTTGTCTCCTTTTCTTCAGGTGGGTATTTGTATGCGATATGACCGTTTGTGTACTTAGCACTTGTAGAAAAATCAGCTCTATATACGACCTGATCAATCTTAACTACCGCACCATCTATATCAAATTCAAACTCTTCTCTCTTCTCGCCAATCTCATCGATAACAGATAAAATATCCTCTGCATTATCGCATATACGATGGAAAACAACTGGCACATTGTGCTCGTCCAAAATATCAAGTCCCTTACAATGACTCTCTGTAAGCTCATCCGGACCCTGCTGAACATTGAATACAAACATCTTCAAACCACGCTTTTTAGTGATATTTGCATCAAGCTGGCGAAGTGTTCCAGCAGCAAGGTTTCTAGGATTAGCTGCAAGCTTACCTCCAGCAATTTCCTGCTCCTCGTTATATCTGTCAAAATCCTCGTGAGACATATAAACTTCACCTCGAAGCTGAAGTGATTCATATGGCAAATCAAGATATTTATTTACATCTGAAATAACAAGCGCATTTTCTGTAACGTCCTCACCTACAAGACCGTCTCCTCTTGTCTCAGCAAGCTTAAGCTTTAACTTTCCCTGACTATCTTTCTCGTATCTGAGAGTCATAGAAAGACCGTCAATCTTTGCCTCTACAGAAAACTTTGCATCTGGATGAACCGCCTTAACCTTTTCAACCCATGCTACTACGTCCTCTTTAGTAAAGACATCCTCGATAGAAAGCATTGGTACATCGTGAGTAACCTTTACACCTGCCTCACGCTTTGCAATACCACCTATTTTCTGTGTAGGAGAATCTGGTGTTACCCACTCAGGATGCTCCTTCTCGGCAGCCTTAAGCTGAAGCATAAGCTGATCATATTCGAAGTCTGTAATTTCAGGCTCATCATCGTTGTAGTATTTGTCCATGTGATAGTCGATAGTATCGACTAATTTTTTATATTCTTCTAATAACATTAATTCTTTGATCCCTCTAACATTTTATTTAACAGTTTCAGTTCGTGTAATGTCACATCCCTATATGTATCTTCCTTTAAATCTCCGAGCTCAATATTCATAATACGTACTCTCTTAAGGGTGCGCACTCTATAACCAAGCTCCTGACACATTCGTCTGATTTGACGATTCAATCCCTGTGTAAGAATGATATTGAACTTGTTTGGTCCAAGCTTTTTCACCTGACATTTTCGAGTAGTAGTATCCAATTCCTCGAGATAAACTCCCGCTGACATCTTTTTTATAAAGTCGGCTGTAATCTCTTTATCAACAGTGACAACATATTCTTTTTCATGGGCGTTTACAGCCCTCATTATCTTATTAACTAAATCACCCTGATTAGTAAGAAGTAACAATCCCGTGCTGTCCTTATCCAAACGACCGATAGGATAAATTCTCTCTGGATAATTCAGATGATCTACAATATTATTCTTCTCACGCTTTTCAGCTGTGCAAACAATTCCTGCTGGCTTATTATAAGCGATAAGAATCTGTTTCTTTCCAACATTTGAAACAGGCTTGCCCTTAAACAAAACCTCATCAGCGGCAGACACTTTCATTCCCATAACTGCCGGCTGCCCATTTACCATAACATCTCCGGCTTCAATGGCGGCATCTGCAGCCCTTCGACTACACACCCCTGCGTCAGACAAATATTTATTTAATCTGTATAATTCTTCCACTAAAGCCTCCATTTATATATCAGAATGGAGACCAAGTTCATGGTCTCCATAAAATTCTTAATTTATCAGCAGATAAGCTTATTTAGATAATAAATCTGTTCTGATAAAGCCTTCCTTGTTCTTAAATTTAACCTTTGTCCAACCTTCAGCATAGCTCATGATAACTTCTACTTCATCACCATCATATGCAACTGCAACTTTTGATGAAGATGTATCCATCTTTGAGCGAATGTTTGTTGTAGACTTAATTCTAATCTTATCACCCTTATTAAAGCTCTGTGTAACTGTTGGTGTCTCCTCTGTCTCTTCCTCCTGAGTCTCCTCAGCGGCATCTCCATTAGAAACTGTTACAGCATCCTTAGTGATATAAGCTTTTGTGCCGTTGTAATCAAACTTGTAGAAATCTCCCTCTTCTCCGTAGATGGTGATTTCTGTACCCTTCTGAACAGAGCCAAGTCTTTCACTATTCTTATCAGCTTCTGCTCTTACATTAGCCTTAGCATTTGTCTTTCCAGTAAATGAATTAGCTTCCTCTTCTTCTGCCTTGGCAGCTTCCTCAGCAGCCTTTGCCTCCTCTTCTGCCTTAGCTTTAGCTTCTTCCTCAGCCTTTGCAGCCTCCTCAGCCGCAGCAGCTAACTGAACCTGATAATCCGAATTCCACTGAACGATAGCAGCTGGAAGTGTCTCTGACATGAATGTTGCAAGGCTGGCATCTTTATCGATTGCATCCTCGTATGCCTCAGTAACCTCTGCTTCCTTGTCTAATTTATCCTGCTGACGAATAAATACAGAAATCAGATCAGAAACCTCTGTATCCATCTCGTAGATGTTATTAGTCTGATTGAATGAACCGTAAATATTGTTGATGAAAAGCTTATCATCCTTTGTCTCAACATAGAAGAAATCAAGACCAGGTGCTTCAGTTTCGATATCCTTATATTTAAGATCTACTCTGACTGAGCAAAGGTATGAGCCCTTCTCAAGACCGTCTTTTGTGAAAATCTTAATGTTGTTAAAGCTGTCGATGTACTGGCTGTAAAACTGAATATAACTTACTTCCTGATCTGATACAGGATCTGCAAGCTTCTTAAGTGAATCTGTATCGCCAGAAGCATATGCTTTGTAATAATCATTTATTAACTTATCCAGTTCTTCGTTCTTGTTTTCTTTGTAATTCTTATAAACACCTTCAGCTGTTTTTTCCTGTGTTGCTGATTTTCCAGTACCTAAAAATAAAACACATGCCATGCATATGAAAATGCAACCTGCCAAAAAGTATCTCTTATGTAAAGCGATGAAATCACCGCAATTTCCTGCTATATATCTAACCTTATCTTTTATCTTTTGAAAATCCATGTGCCCCTCCAGTGAGTATTGTAGGCTTCGAACTGTAGACGGCCGGATTCGAACCGGCGGTCTTCGGAGTCGGAGTCCGATGCGTTATCCAACTACGCTACGCCTACTAATTAACTTGCCGATTTATTGTATCACAAGTTAGTACTCACATCAAATAAGAAACCTTAATTTTAGAGAAAACTTTAGTTGATAAAAGTGCTAAAGTGTTCTAAAATCATAATAATTTATTTTTAGGAGGTAATGTAAGTATGAATCCAATTGGTTCCACTAGATTATATTGTTTACTCGGAAACCCTGTTTCACATAGTATCTCTCCCGCCATGCATAATATGGCCTTTGATACTTTAGGGCTTGATAATTCTTACATGGCCTTTAACGTAGAACCAGATGACTTGCCAAGAGTTGTTGATGGACTGAAGGCTGTAAATTGCGGTGGCTTTAATTGCACTATGCCATTCAAAACAGCAATCATCCCTCTTTTGGATGAAATAGACGAGATTGCATCATTGGCTCATTCCGTAAATACGGTAGTAAATGTTGATGGTAAACTTCGCGGTTATACAACTGATGGAATTGGTTTCCTACAGTCTATGACTGAGTGTGGAATCAAATATAAAGGCAAAACCATAACTATGCTCGGAGCTGGTGGTGTTGCTACTTCTATTATCACTCAGGCAGCTTCCGAAGGTGTGTCAAAAATAAATATTTTCAAACGTAAAAATTCAACTTTTAAAGATACAGTAGAATATGCCGACAAGATAACAAAAGCAACTGAATGCGATGTTTTTGTTTATGACATGGCAGATATGGACATTTTAGAGTTTTCGTTGCAAGAAAGTGATATACTTATTAATTGTACAAACGTTGGTATGGGCGACGATGATTCTACTCTCGTTCCAAAGGAATTCCTTCATAAAAATCTGATTGTTTGCGACACCATCTACCATCCTGATATGACAAGGCTTTTAAAGGATGCCGCATCAATTGGTTGTAAAACTATGAACGGAAAATATATGCTGCTCTATCAAGGTGCTGCTGCCTTCAAACTTTGGACAGGCCAGGAAATGCCTGTCGAAGTTGAAAATAAAATTAAAAGAATAGAGGAATAAAAATGAGCTTTAATTATCTTAAAAAAATGCCTTCACCAGAAGAAATAAAGGAGATGTTACCTGTACCTGAAAAGGTTCAACAGCTTAAGCTTCAGCGTGATAAGGAAGTGGCTGATATTATCACAGGAAAAGATGACAGATTCTTATGTATCATCGGACCTTGCTCAGCTGACAACGAAGATGCCGTTTGTGAATACATCAGCAAGCTTTCAAGAGTTGCCGAAGATATCAAAGACAAAGTATTAGTTGTTCCTCGTATTTATACAAACAAACCTCGTACAACTGGCAGCGGCTATAAAGGAATAGCTTCTCAGCCTGATCCAAACGAGGCTCCAGATATGCTCGCTGGCCTCATTGCCATGAGAAAGATGCATATTCGTGCAATGACAGAATCTGAACTTACTGCTGCCGACGAGATGCTCTACCCTGAGAACTGGGGATATGTAGATGATCTTCTTTCTTATGTAGCAATTGGTGCACGTTCTGTTGAAGATCAGCATCACCGTCTTACTGTATCAGGTTTTGATGTTGCATCTGGTATGAAAAATCCTACATCTGGTGATTTTTCAGTAATGCTTAATTCAGTATATGCTGCACAGCATCCACATCACTTTACATTCTCTGGCTACGAGGTAACCACTACAGGTAACCCACTTGCTCACACAATTTTACGTGGTGCGGTTTCAAAGCATGGCAATAGTACACAGAATTATCACTACGAAGATCTCATTCGCCTTCATAATATGTATGAAGAAATGGATCTGGTTAATCCAGCTTGTATTATTGATGCAAATCATTCAAATTCAAATAAACAGTTTAAGGAACAAATTCGAATCGTAAAAGAAGTGATGCATAATCGCAATCACTCAAATGAAATTAAGAAATTAGTTAAAGGTGTAATGATTGAATCTTACCTTGTGGAAGGCTGCCAGCCTATCTCAGAAAACCAGACCTACGGACAGTCAATCACTGATCCATGTCTTGGTTGGGAAGATACTCGTCATCTCCTCTATACGATTGCAGAGAGAAATTAGAGAAATAATAAAAAGCCCCTTGTAGGCATCAAGCTCTTAGGTTTCTCAAGTGAAGCTTTCTATACTGAACTGAGAAACACTAATGCTTGTAGCCGTAACAAGGGGTGTTTTTGTAACTAGAGCTTTTCCTTATGCTGTAAGTCTACCTACTTCAAAGATGGAGATAAGCTCATCATCTTTTCTTCCAACTCCACTAATGAAGCTGTCCTCTTTCTTGAGGAATGGTGAAGGCTCATTAATCTCGCTGTTTGCGATATTCATTACAGCCTTTACATCATCAACGATAATTCCCATCATCTCTTCATTCTCAAGGTTAAGTACAATTATGCGGGTATCCTTATTAATATTTTCCTCTACATAATTCATTCTCTTACGAAGGCTCATTACAGGAACAACATGTCCACGTAAATTAATTACACCTTTCATATACTCTGGAGACTTTGGAATACTTGTTATTTCTGGGACCATGATAATAGAGTTAATCACTGAAATATCAATACCGAAAGATTCCTTATCGATATGGAATACAATATACTGCTTATCTTCATTTTCAACTCTATTTAAAACTACTAAATCGTTCATTATTATAGAAACCTCCTTTTAAACTACTTATATTAAGCTATTTTGAAGAACTTCATCTCATCGTTTAACTGCTCAGCAATATTTCTAAGGTATGATGCAGACTCTGCAAGTGTTGAAACTGTTGCAGAAAGCTCCTCTACTGAAGCACCAGTTGTCTCTGAAGATGCTGCATTCTCTTCTGAAATAGCAGAAAGTGAAGACATAGCATTAGCTACTACTGTGTTTGAAGAAACACATGTATTAGCCTCGCCAGAAATCTTTGTAACACTCTGAACTGTCTCATCGATATCCTGAAGCATACCCTGAACTGTATCAAGAGCCTCACCAAGAGCCTTCTGCTGCTCAATATTTCCATTCATTACATGTGTAGCAGCGCTAACTGCCTGTTCTGCCTCTGCCAAAAGCTCATCCATAAGAACTCTGATTTCCTGTGCAAGGCTTTCTGAATCATCAGCAAGCTTTCTAATCTCCTCAGCTACTACTGCGAAGCCCTTACCAGCATCACCAGCTCTGGCTGCCTCGATAGAAGCATTAAGTGAAAGAAGGTTTGTCTGAGCTGCGATACCAGAAATACCCTCTACACGCTCATTGATGTTTGTTACAGCATTCTGAGTTGAAGAAATCTTTTCAGCAATCTCCTCAATCTTAATAGTCATATCACTGCTTGTATTCTGAAGAACTGCAAGTGATGAGCTTGAAGCTTCTGATGCATTCTTCATTCTATCTGCAAGTGTTGTCATCTCATTTGTTGAGCCCTGTACGTTCTCAACAGCATTAGTAATCTGATTTGTGCTCTGTGCTGCAGACTGGATTTCCTCTGCCTGCTGTACTGCACCGCTTGCAATCTGCTGAACTGCGACTGCAACACTTTCTGCTGTAGCATTAATCTGATCTGCCATCATTGATAACTCTTCTGAAGACTCACCAACATTAGATGAAGAATCCATGATACTTGCAACAATACGTGAAAGCTTTTCAATAACTGTATTTGTATAATTTACAATGTGACCAAGTTCGTCATTACGCTTTGTAAACTTGTCAATAGTCTTAAATCTACCCTCTGCAAGAGCCTCAAGTGAATCATTTACTGCAAGGATCGGCTTTGTAAATCCAAGAGCAATAAAGAACGCAACAACACCACCAATGATAATAAGAATTAATCCAAGTACATTAGTTGTAAGCGCACTCATACGAGCTGACATAAGAACCTGATTTACAGGAACATTCATACATACTGTATAACCAGTGATAGGCTCTTTAACGTATGATGTATACATTAATTCACCCATAGCACTATTTTCAAAAGTACCAGACTCTTCATCAGAGCCTACGAAAGGTGCATCAGCAATAACGATTGGCTCATCCTCAGCTGATATCTCCATAGTAGAAGTAGCTGCAATAGTTCCGTTTTGATCAACAATAAAACATGATCCGCCTGCATCTACTAATACATCATGAAGCTGTGCTAAATCATAACTTCTATATAAAACACCAACAACATTTTTTGTATTTGGCTGAAAAACAGGAACTGCAATGCAAATACTTCTAACACCTGTAGAAGAGCTTACCATTACTTCTGAAGCTGTTGTCTCACCCTTTACAGCACCCTGAAAATAATCTCTGGCAGATACATCAGAAAGAGTCTTGTCATCACTTCTAAGAACCATCTGTCCCTGAGTATTTACAAGAGTGATTGCATTACCGTCGTTAATCTTTGAATTGATGTACTGCATCTGATATTTAACATTCTCAGCCTTCTCTTGATTAAGAAGAAAATCTACTGTATCCTGAGAAGCAGCAATAGTATTCAACGCAGCTTCTCCTTGTGCGAAAATAGTGTTAAGTGCTGCCTGCAAATACCATGCAGACCACTCATTTTGCTCCTTAGCGCCATGTATAGCAGACTTGCTAGATGAATTATAATTAATTGATGTTGCTACTAAAAGTGGAATAGCTGCTAAAGCAATCATAGCAACAATAAGCTTTGTCTTTACACTGGAAAAAAGGGTCTTCTTAGTCTTTTTCATATAAACCTCCAAAAAATAAACCAAAAACCATTAACCTAAAACCAAAAAACAAAAATGCATTTGTGTTATTTTTGTGAACACATTTTGAGATTATAACAGGTTTTATAACTATTTGTTGTTTTTATTTAAGTACAATATGGTAATATGTCACAAATTCTTATAGGCTTTATATTGTGATAATGCACAATAAATTTTCCAAATATTAAAAAAAACTCCTGTTTTCAAGGTAAAAAAATAGAGATCAAAGAACTATGTCTTCAATCTCCATAAACCACTAGTTGATACAGTGCAAATCACTAGTTGCTCGCTTTTACTGCATAAGCCATAATTGCAGCAACTGTTTTTGCATCCTGAAGCTTTCCTGAATAACACATATCCAGCAAATCCCTTAAATCCCATGCTTCAATATCTATCTCTTCAGATTCATCCAGCTTTTGCTCTCCCACCTTTTCAAGTTCTGTAGCAAGATAAACATCAATCAGTTCATCACAAAAAGCTACTGTAGATTTAAGTGACAAAAGCTTTTCTAATTTACCGGCTCTGTAACCAGTCTCCTCTTCAAGCTCTCTTGCTGCACAAATAGCTGTATCTTCATTTACAGAATCTCTTTTACCTGCAGGAATCTCAAGTGTCTCTCTATCAAGTGCATTTCTAAACTGTCTTACCATAAGAATCTTTCCATCTGGCTTAACTGCAAGCACACAAGCTGCGCCCATTCTATGGCTTATGAAATCCCATTTTTCTGTATTTCCATTTGGAAGGAGCATGGTGTCCTCATAAAAATCAAGTATAGCACCGCTATGAACTAATTTACGATCTATTCGTTTTATCTGTTCCATATTATTTGCCTCCATTAAAAAAGCGGCTGGAAAACCAGCCGCCCAGTAATTACTTCGCGTAATCTGTAACTCGTGATTCACGAATTACGTTAACCTTAATCTGTCCTGGATACTCAAGCTGATTCTCAATCTGCTTTGAAATATCCCTCGCCATGATGACCATATCGGCATCTGTAACCTGTTCAGGAACCACCATGATTCGAATCTCTCTACCTGCTTGAATAGCAAAAGATTTTTCAACACCCTTAAAACTGTTAGAAATTTCTTCTAATTCTTTTAATCTGTTTGTGTATGTCTCCATAGCCTCTCTACGAGCACCTGGACGAGCTGCGCTGATAGTATCAGCCGCCTGTACAATACAAGCTATAAGTGTTTCTGGCTCTACATCGCCATGATGTGCCTCTACAGCATTTACAACTGTCTGAGACTCTTTGTACTTACGACAAAGATCTGCGCCGAGCTGTACATGAGTACCCTCCTGCTCTCTATCTACTGCCTTTCCAATATCATGGAGCAAACCAGCACGCTTAGCTACTCTAACATCAAGCCCAAGCTCTGCAGCAAGGAGTCCTGATAACTGAGCAACCTCGATAGAATGCTTAAGAACATTCTGACCGTAGCTAGTTCTGAATTTCATCTTTCCAAGTAATCTAAGAAGCTCTGGGTGAATACCCTGAACACCAACCTCGAGAGCGGCTGCATCGCCTTCCTCGCGAATCTGCTGTTCTACTTCCTTTTTAGCCTTTTCAACTGTCTCTTCAATTCTGGCTGGATGAATACGACCATCTACAATGAGCTTCTCCAATGCAATACGTGCAATCTCACGTCTAACTGGATCGAAAGCAGATAAAATAACTGCCTCTGGAGTATCATCGATGATAAGCTCTACACCTGTCATTGTCTCAAGTGTACGGATATTTCTACCCTCACGACCAATGATACGTCCCTTCATCTCATCATTAGGAAGCTGTACTACAGAAATAGTAGTCTCTGCAACGTGATCTGCTGAGCACTTCTGGATAGCGCTAACAACGATTTCACGTGCTTTCTTCTCAGCTTCATCCTTAGCCTGAGTAAGACTTTCCTTAATAAGCTTTGCTGCGTCTAATTTGACGTCTTCTTCTACAGATTTTAAAAGTTGTTCTTTTGCTTGTTCGGAGGTAAGTCCTGAGATTCTCTCTAGTTCCTGTACACGCTGCTGATTAAGCTTTGCAACCTCTTCTCGCTGCTTGTTAAGCTGCTGTTCCTGACGAGCGAATTCAGCTTCTCTCTTCTCTGCCGCTTCGAGCTTCTTCTCAAGGTTATCTTCCTTCTGAGAAATTCTATGCTCACTGCGCTGAATCTCTGCTCGGCGCTCACGGATTTCCTTGTCGAGATCATTCTTCTGTCTCATGGCATCTTCTTTTGCCTCGAGCATAGCTTCTCTCTTCTTGGCCTCCGCACTCTTTACAGCCTCATCGATAATCTCACGAGCCTTAGCCTCGGCAGAATCTACCTTATTCTTGCCCTGAGTCTCATGATGCTTATTGGCTACAAAAAGTGTAACAACAGCTGCGACAACTGCAACGATAAGGCAAATTACTATTACCGTTACAACGTTCACAGGAGCACCTCCTTATATAATTTTCTAAATTTGAATATAAAATAAAAGCTAAAATGCTCTCATTTATAAACTTCAACACAATTAGTTTAACTTTATAATGGGCTCATGTCAAGAAAATGTATACTATATATAGTAGTCTGGGCATGAATTAGGTTTACTTCAATTCTATTAAATAAAATTAAACTTAATTAAATCTCAACTTAATGATTTACCAATTGATTCAGATGAAAATCCTCTGCCTGCCAAAAATCGATACATCTTTCCTCGGTCCTCATAAGTGGCATTTTCTTTGTCATATCCCTTCTTTTCAAGGAGTCGATTTATCAATTCTTGCTCATCTGCAGTGTATTCTTTCTCTAAAACACGCTCTATAACATCAGATGAAATGCCCTTTCCCATAAGGTCCTGACGAATCCTGTTTCGGCTACGGGAATCCTGATAAAAGCGAACATAACTGGCCGCCATACGGGCATCATCCAAATATCCATAATCATTAATATAATCTATGGCGATGTCAATGATATCCGAAGAATAGCCGCCTTCCTTTAGCTTATCTCTGAGATTCTTCTCGGAACGATCCTGCTTTTCCAAAAGATGAAGTGCACGCTTTTTACATCTGGGAATAAGAATCTCCCTGCAAATCTCCTCATAATCTGAAAGAGATAAATCTGCACCTTCTTCTATTCCATAGCTTTCGTATTCTTTCTTATATAGAACAAAATCTGTCCCGTTATCGAGACAGATTTTTGCTCTTCCCTTGGATAATTTAACAAGAGATGTAATTTCCATAATTATTCAATAACCTCTGTAGGTATATCTTCTTTTTCGCCACCAACTAAGCCAACTTCGCTCTCTTCAGTCTCAGCATAGTAATCACGGATAGCATTTGCAATTTCCTCGCAAACTTCTTTATTCTGCTTAAGGTACATCTTAGCATTCTCACGGCCCTGGCCAATCTTCTCACCAAGATATGCGTACCATGCACCAGACTTCTGAATGATATCAAGATTAGTAGCTACATCAAGGATGTCGCCCTCACGTGAGATACCCTCACCGAACATGATATCGAATTCTGCCTCACGGAATGGAGGTGCTACCTTATTCTTAACAATCTTAGCGCGTGTTCTGTTACCAATTACTTCACCGTTCTGCTTAAGAGCCTCGATACGGCGTACATCGATACGAACAGATGCATAGAACTTAAGAGCACGACCACCTGTAGTAGTCTCAGGATTTCCAAACATAACACCAACCTTCTCTCGAAGCTGGTTGATAAAGATAACTACGCAATTAGTCTTGGCAACAATACCTGTAAGCTTTCTCATAGCCTGTGACATAAGACGTGCATGAAGACCAACGTGGCTATCACCCATATCTCCATCGATTTCTGCCTTTGGTACAAGAGCTGCAACTGAATCCACTACGATGATGTCCATAGCGCCTGAACGTACCATAGTCTCTGTGATTTCAAGTGCCTGCTCACCATTATCAGGCTGAGAAATGTATAATTCGTCAATATTAACACCGATAGCCTTTGCATATTTAGGATCAAGTGCGTGCTCAGCATCAATGAAACCAGCGATACCTCCTGCCTTCTGAACCTCTGCAACTGCGTGAAGTGCAAGTGTAGTCTTACCAGATGATTCTGGTCCATATATCTCAATGATACGGCCCTTAGGGAAACCGCCCTGACCAAGTGCGATATCAAGGCTGATGGAACCTGTAGGAACTGTCTCAACCTGGACATTAGCCCCCTCGCCAAGCTTCATTACTGAACCCTTTCCATACTGTTTCTCAATCTGAGAAATTGCCGCATCTAATGCTCTAAGCTTATCTTCATTTGCCATTTTATAAAACCTCCGTTCGGAACAATTGTTCGTTCTTTAAATATAATAATAGTGAAATGGGTATTAAATGTCAACAATAAAATGGGATAAAAAATCGAATAAAACAAAAACAAAAAAGACAGTGGCGAACGCCACTGCCCATTAATATACAATCCTAAATTTAATTAGTCAAGCATTAATTTGTTCCGAACTCTGAAAGAACAAGACCATCATTTCTATCAAGAACCATGCCAACAGACCAAGAGTTAACAAATAAAAGAAGTGGTCTGTCCTTAAGATCTTTAATCTTCTTCATATCAGAAGTACCAGAAATCTTGTTGATGTCGTAATCTCCTTCAATCCATCTGATATGCTCATATGGAAGGTTCTCAAGACCGATTTCTACATTATATTCGTTGTTCAAACGATATTTTAAAACGTCAAACTGAAGAACACCTACAACACCTACGATGATTTCTTCCATACCTGTGTTGTACTCCTGAAAAATCTGGATAGCACCTTCCTGTGCAATCTGTGTGATTCCCTTCATGAACTGCTTACGCTTCATGGTATCAATCTGACGAACACGTGCGAAATGCTCTGGTGCGAAAGTAGGAATACCCTCGAACTTGAATGGCTTCTTAGCAGAAGTAAATGTATCACCAATGCTGTAAAGACCTGGATCAAATACACCGATGATATCTCCGGCATATGCCTTATCTACTATCTTTCGCTCATCAGCCATCATCTGCTGTGGAGCAGAAAGCTTAGCCTTACGGCCGCCCTGAACGTGTAAATAATCCTTAGAAGCATCGAAAGTACCAGAACAAATACGAAGGAAAGCTACTCTGTCTCGGTGAGCCTTGTTCATATTTGCCTGAATCTTAAATACGAAAGCTGAGAAATCCTCAGAGAATGGACTAATCTCGCCAGCATCACTCTTACGAGGAAGTGGGCTGTAAGTCATCTGAAGGAAATGCTCAAGGAATGTCTCAACACCAAAGTTTGTAAGAGCTGAACCAAAGAATACTGGTGAAAGCTCTCCGGCTGTAACTAATTCCTGATCAAATTCAGCACCAGCACCATCAAGAAGCTCAAGCTCCTCCATAAGCTGATCGTACTTATCCTGTCCGATTTCTTCCTTTAAAGCTGGATCATCAATAGAAACGATACGTTCCTCGCCCTGCTTTGTACCCTTCTGAGTGTCAGAGAACATACGAACACACTTTGTATTTCTATCATAAACGCCCTTGAATTCCTTACCTGAACCGATTGGCCAGTTTACAGGAACTGTAGCGATACCAAGCTCGTTTTCAATATCATCAAGAAGCTCAAATGTATCATTTGCATCTCTATCCATCTTATTAATGAATGTAAAGATAGGGATATGTCTCATAACGCAGACCTTGAAAAGCTTTCGTGTCTGTGCCTCAACACCCTTAGATGCATCGATAACCATTACAGCTGAATCTGCTGCCATAAGTGTACGATATGTATCCTCTGAGAAGTCCTGATGTCCAGGTGTATCAAGGATATTAATGCAATAGCCATCATACTCGAACTGAAGAACTGAAGAAGTAACTGAAATACCTCTCTCCTTCTCGATTTCCATCCAGTCAGATACTGCATGTCTTGCAGTAGCCTTACCCTTAACAGAACCAGCAAGATTAATCTGTCCTCCATATAAAAGGAACTTCTCTGTAAGAGTAGTCTTACCAGCATCGGGATGGGAAATAATCGCAAATGTACGACGACGCTTAATTTCTTCTTCAACTGTAAAAGCCATTTAAAACCTCCATGTATATAAACCGAAAAATAGCCTATACCGCCGTAACGATATAGGCCATAAATTCAAAATTGTAAGCTGTAAATTAGTATTTACGCTTTCTAGCAGCCTCAGACTTCTTCTTACGCTTTACTGAAGGCTTCTCATAGTGCTCACGCTTACGAATCTCCTGCTGGATACCAGCCTTAGCACAGTTTCTCTTAAATCTACGAAGAGCGCTGTCTAATGACTCGTTTTCTTTAACTGTAACATATGACATAGTCTAATCCTAACCTCCCTCCATTTGGGGACTTGTACTCATTAATCTAAAAGCACTAACAAGCATTGTAACACAAAATCTATATTTGTCAACATTTTTTAATTAAAGCATTGACTCAAGTACACTCTTTGCCTCTGCAAGGCAATCTGCAATACCTGCTGGGTTCTTGCCGCCGGCCTGAGCCATGTTTGGACGACCGCCGCCGCCACCGCCAACCTTAGGAGCAATAGCCTTAACAAGATTTCCTGCATGTGCGCCAGCTGCCTGTGCAGCATCTGTAGCCATAACTACAAGATTTACCTTGCCATCGCAATCAGATGCAAGAACAACAACACCCTCACCAAGCTTTGTCTTAAGATCATCGCCAAGATCGCGGAGGCCGTTCATATCTACACCTGAAACTGATGTAGCAAGAAGCTTAACTCCCTTAACCTCTACGACTGAATCCATAACATCGCCAACTGCTGCCTGTGCAGCCTTAGCCTTTAATGACTCAAGCTCTGAGTTTGTCTCTTTAAGCTGCTTCTGAAGGTGTGCAATCTTCTCTTCAACCTCTGCTGGCTTACACTTAAGAGCTGCAGCTGCAGCGTTAAGCTTTGCTTCGAGGTCTGCATAATATTCGAATACTGCTGCGCCAGTAATAGCTTCGATACGACGTGTACCAGCAGCTACACCAGACTCAGAAAGAATCTTAAATGCTGAAATCTCAGCTGTGTTTGCAACGTGTGTACCACCACAAAGCTCTACAGAGAAATCTCCCATCTTTACTACACGAACAGTGTCGCCATACTTCTCGCCGAAGAGAGCCATTGCACCGCTCTTCTTAGCCTCATCAATAGACATGATAGCTGTCTCAACTGCAAGGCCTTCAGCGATTTTCTCATTAACAAGCTTCTCTACCTTAGCAATTTCCTCTGCAGTCATTGCTTCAAAGTGAGAAAAATCGAAACGAGTTCTGTCAGCATCCTGATAAGAACCCTTCTGCTCTACGTGTGTACCAAGTACCTCACGAAGCGCCTTCTGCATAAGGTGAGTAGCTGAGTGGTTCTTGCAAATGCGGGCACGACGCTCAGCATCAACAGTAAGTGTAACCTTCTCGCCTACCTTAATCATACCAGAAGTCATCTCACCAACGTGACCAATCTTTCCACCCTTAAGCTTGATTGTATCCTTAACAGTGAACTGTCCGTTAGCTGTAGAAATAACACCTGTATCACCAATCTGACCACCCATTGTAGCGTAGAATGGTGTCTCTGGAACGATGATTGTACCAATCATTCCCTCAGCAAGTGTATCAACGATTTCTGTCTCCGTAGTAAGTACTGATACTGTAGACTCTGATGTAGTCTTGTCGTAACCTACGAACTCAGATGTAACAGAAAGATCGATATCATCATAAACAGATGCATCTGCACCCATGTAGTTTGTCTCTTTACGAGCAGCACGAGCTGTCTGACGCTGCTTCTCCATGCAAGCTTCGAAGCCTGCAGCATCATATGTGAAGCCCTTCTCCTCAAGGATTTCTGCGGTAAGATCTACAGGGAATCCGTAAGTATCATAAAGCTTGAATGTATCCTCGCCTGAAAGCTCCTTAGAACCAGCAGCAACAAGCTTCTCTTCCATACCAGCAAGAATCTCAAGACCCTTGTCGATAGTCTTATTGAACTGCTCTTCCTCAGCTGTAAGAGTCTTGAAGATGAACTCTCTCTTCTCCCAAAGCTCTGGATAGCCGTCCTTACACTCATTAATAACTGTCTCTGAAAGCTTAGCCATGAATGTGCCCTTGATTCCAAGTGCACGACCATGCTTAGCAGCACGACGAATAAGACGACGAAGAACGTATCCTCTACCCTCATTTGAAGGTGTAACACCGTCAGAAATAAGGAATGTAGATGAACGAATATGGTCAGTGATAAGACGGATCGAAACATCATCAAGAGCATCAACCTGATACTTCTTACCAGACATCTCGCAAATCTTATCACGAATAGCCTTCATTGTATCGATGTCGAATACGGAATCAACGTCCTGCATAACAACTGCAAGTCTCTCAAGACCCATACCTGTATCGATATTCTTCTGAGAAAGCTCCTCATAACCGCCGTGTCCATCACCGTTGAACTGTGTAAATACGTTGTTCCAAACCTCCATGAAGCGGTCGCAATCACAACCAACCTTACAATCAGGCTTTCCACATCCGTATTTCTCTCCACGGTCATAGTAAATCTCTGAGCAAGGACCGCAAGGACCTGCGCCGTGCTCCCAGAAGTTGTCGCACTCGCCTGTCTCTGGATCACGATAGAAACGTGTGATACGCTCTGGTGCTACACCAACTTCCTTTGTCCAGATTTCGAATGCTTCCTCATCCTCTCCGTAGATAGATGGGTAAAGGCGATCTGCATCAAGCTTAAGAACCTCTGTTAAAAATTCCCAAGACCATGCGATAGCCTCGTGCTTAAAGTAATCTCCGAATGAGAAGTTACCAAGCATCTCAAAAAAAGTAAGATGGCGAGCCGTCTTACCTACATTATCGATATCACCTGTTCTAACACATTTTTGACATGTAGTAACGCGCTTTCTTGGTGGAATCTCCTGACCTGTAAAGTATGGCTTAAGTGGTGCCATACCAGCGTTGATGAGCAACAATGAGTTGTCATTCTGTGGTACAAGAGAAAAGCTATTGAGGCAAAGATGGTCCTTGCTCTCAAAGAACTCCAAGTAGGCGCGTCGTAAATCATTAACACCGTTATTCAAAACAAAGTCCTCCAAAATATATTACTTGGAAGAAGACGAAGAATTACTCCTCAATACCTTCTTTCCTATTTTTAGACTTGCGAAGCTTAACACCAATGAAACCTCCGCAGATGCCTAGCGCAACCAGTATGATCATCTTAATCAGATAACTTGCAAAAGTAGATAAAAATGCAGACATGGCAATTCCTCCTAAATCACAATTTTTAATACTAATTAAAGCTGTATTACATACTTAATCAAATTATAATCCAAAGTATTTTTAAATTCCACTGTATTTCAGAAAAATAACAATAAAATCACTAAAATAACCTGACAAAGTAAATAACTATTTTTTAACAGCCCCACTGCCTTTCTTATATCCTTGGCTTCGATTACCTTATCGCTATCTCCTATCAGCCCATTTCCCAAGGCAATATCAAGGGCTCCGGCAAAAGCTGAAATGCTTCCTCCTCCATCTCTCATATGGATGTATCTAGCGTTTTTGCCATTGAAACCACCGAAGGTATGACGAGCTGCAAATACCACAATAGCGCTGCTGACTCTGGATGGAATCCAATCTACAACTTTATTTACAGACACAATTGGCTGACCGAAATAATCATATCTGGAATTTGGGATTCCGATTTTATCCTGAATCAGCATTAAAGATCTGTAAAGAAAACCTCCAACTGGTCCAAACAAGAACATCACAAACATAGATGAAAGTACACTGTGGTCTGTCTCTTTTGCTATATAATCGATGGTGTCCCGGGTAACAACATACTCCGTATCTACAGTCTCTTCTTCGTTCATAAGAAGGCTGGCAGAGTGCTTCATAGCATCAATACCATCGCCATAAAAATCATTCATGACACCTAGGCCACCATAATATAATCGATAATAATCCAAACAAAAATATGTGGCTATCGCCTCAAACAAAACTCCAAAGAATGGAGCGATTTCATAGCACAATATAGTAAAGAATGTACTAATCAAAAACACTGGCACCAAAACAAGGACAATGAGCCATCTTCCAAAGCTTCTTTGCTTAGAACGCTCTAGAAGGATAATTTCATCTCCAAGGAGAGCCCTATCCAAAAACTCAATCAGTCTACTGATTGAATCCATTGGATTCCACAGACTATAGATTCGCCCGATGACAAACTCTAAAATTGTACCTAATAATAACCCATAAATGTGTAGTTTAAACATTACTCTATCCCTTGTATAAAATTATTTTGTCTTACGTTTGTGATAGAACTGTAACTGCTGAACATACCCCTGAAATCCGTCATAGGAGCAATTTATATAATCAAGATAATCGTTCTTTGAATAGTCTTTGTAATCCTCGCTGATTATCTTTTTCATCCATGTATCAATTGGGTAGCTCTCCATAAAATGGAATCCGTAAAGCATAATGCAATTGGCAACTTTGGGGCCAATTCCCTTTATCTCAAGAAGCTTGCTATAAGCCTCTTCATAAGGCAGCTTACTTATTTTTTCTATATCAAGCTCTCCTGCTACCACCTTTTTAGAAATACCAATAATATAGTCTGCCCTGTACCCAAGAGCCGTTCCATCCATCAGCTCTGTTTCAGGAATATAAGCCAAAGTCTCGGCCTTTGGAAAATGAATTCCGTCAGAATATCTGTCACATAAAATCTGGATAGATTTTTTAATCTTTGGTATGTTGTTATTTTGAGAAATAACATAGGAAATAAAGACTTCCCATAAATCCTGTCTGAGAATACGCATCCCAAAGGAATCCTTTAGTGCATCTTTTAAAAATTTGTCTTCGTATTTACGAATTTCATTATTGAAAGCAACGTAATCTGTATCAAAATCAAAATATCTCTGCCAGAAATCCCACTGATTTTCGTCGCATACAAAATCCCAGGTATCCTTCTCTGTATTGAGATAAAAATATATGTCATTGTCACCTGAACATGCACTGTAAGTATCTGGCATGCCATCGGCACCCTTGGTCTCCCTTTTCATTCTGAATACCTGTCCGGAGTTCATAATGACTTCGGGATTGAATTCCTCAGGAGTAAATTTTTTACTAAAAACCATTCTAGTCCTCTATTTCAAATACAATATTTTCTCTATTAATATCCACTACCCTGTCTTTAAGGTTAGCCATGCCAGGCCTTTCCTTAAATCTCTTTATCCACTGGTACTGTCCCCACATATGCATAGGGAAAATATAATCACATTCTATATTTTTTACAAAATGCTCCATTCCAAGGAAATAGCCATCTTCTCCCATTCTGGAATCAAGTACAACAAATCCAATATCAAAATGACGATTTTCAATTGGCTTTAGAGCTCGTTTATATTCTCTGCCATAAACCTCACCATATAGTTCTCCTCGACCTTCAGCATTCCACCAGTTTAAATCGCCAGCATGATAAATATTCATACCATTTACATTAATAACGAAAGCTACACCAGCATCGGTAGAACGAAGTGTCTCGATTGTCATATCGTCTATACGATATTTCTTAAGTGGTGCCACAAAAGTAATTTTCTCTTTTATGGATAACTCAAATCCATTTCTGATTAAGTAATTGCGGCCTAAACGAATATCCTTTGACAGGATGAATTTTACGTTATCTCTGCCCTCTGCCAGTCTGAGATTTTCAAGCCACCAATGATCCTTGTGGCTGTGGCTGGCGAACACATAAAGAGCTTTTTCTGTAGAAAGTTCTGGCAAGGAACCTCTATACTCAACAGCCTCCGCACAAACCTCTTTATTAAAATAATCAAACAGCAAATATCTATCATCAAGCTCAACTAAAAACGAGCTATGCATCAAATAGTAAACCTTAGTCATTATTCAGGCCCTTCTTTAATTACAATTTCTTATTAACAAAACTCCCCAATTAAAGATAATTATAGCAAAAAAGCCCGGACAGATAAACTGTCCGGACTTAAAATAATCTGTATAACTAATTACTTAGCTGCACGAGCCATAGCCTCGTCGAAATCCTTTGTTCCTTCAAATACGCAATTAGAATATGGGTTTCCACCGATTCTGATTGCATTTCTGATGATAACAGAGATGCAGATTACGTTAGCTGCAAGTGCTGCCATAGCTACGAAGCCCTGCATTGTAGGATCTGCTGTGATACCCATTGCTGCAATAGCCTCACCAGCTGCTGCTGTCTTGCCCTGGCCTGCTGAGTAAAGTGCGATAGCCTTCTCATAAAGATCCATTGTTGTGATACCAGCCTCTGTAGCGCCACCGTATACACGAGGAAGAACAGCTGCAAATGTACCCTTTAACTGGAAGAGAGGTACTACCTGTGCCCACATGCACCAAATTGCAAGTGTATTAGCACGGTTCTGGATCCAAGCACCCTTATTCCAAAGTGCGTTAGCAAATGTAGGAGCAAGAAGAAGTGCAACACCACAGTACCATGTATGTGTAGGAAGATTTAAGTATGTGTACTCGAAGTTCCATACATCATATGCAATAATGAACCAAACTGTCATATCTGGCCAAATCATATCTGACTGGTTCTTGTCGTTTGATGTGTAAAGCTTTACGCAACCTGTCATACAGAAAATGTTGATCATACCAGCGATAGCGTTAACAACGTTCCACCATCCACCGTAGATGAATACACCTTCGTTTGAAGCCCACCAAGCACCAGAAAGTGTACCAGAAATCTGATAAGCAGCAAGAGCTGACTCCATATCTGATACGTTAGCAATCATGATGTTTGCTGCAACGATAAACCATGGCCACCAAGCGAACCATTTTGCCTTACCAATGCCCCACTTGTACTTGATCATCATGAAGCCGACACATCCGATGTCTGCAGCATAAAGTTTAAAGTAGTGGAACCAACCATCCATGTAAGCTACTGTTGGATTAGCAGAACCACCGAACATACCAACATGTGCAAGAATAAAGTAAACAGTAAGAATAGCTGGAATGATTACGAAGATAATCATACCGCCGACCTTAGTGCGACGTCCAAGCTCATTCATAATAATTAATCCAGCAAATACTAAGCACCAGCCAAGGATCTGCCAAAGATTAGTAATTTGGAAAAGCATATTTCCATCCTCCTTAATTATTTATATATACGAGAAACGATTCCCCGTCACTCCGTTATATATTATAACCTTATACTACAAAAATAACAATGCGACAGCTGTGGATTATTTAATAGTTTTTTTATAAATTGTATAAGCATCAGCCACGTATTTTCAGGGCATGGGGCAAACACTCAAAGCGAATTTCCTCAAAAAATCCAACGTGTTCCCCATCTACATGAAGGCACATTGGCGATTTTAATTTGATATGGATTTTATCAAAATTTAATAAATTAAAACCAGGCTTACCCTCATGCTTTCCAGCTATTAAAAATGGTAACAGGCACAGACATTTCAGTCTACTTATATCATGAGCACAAAAAGCTGTTAGGTATCCTGAGTCTGGTCTGGCATTTGGCGCCATAGGTATTCCACCACCCTCGGCCTTACAGTTCATAGCTGCTGCAAAGATAGTACCATTAAAATAAAACTCTCTCTTTTCATCTTTAAACCATGTGGTAATTTCACCATCGATAAATGGCATGGTAAAAATATCACCTACAGTAAGGAGCCCATAGGTGGCAGCGCCAAGGCCAAATCTATTGAGGAATTTCTTTAACCTGCTGGTCAATGCCTGTAAACACACATAGGCATCTACTCCAATCCCAGAGCTGACCCCAAACAGTCTCTCCCCGCCTTCATATATAACCTTACCTATATCATATGTTTTGTATTCCTCTGTGTTTAATGCTCTATCGAGAATATCAACGGCATCCCCCTGAAGGCCAATACCACTCACAAAATCATTTGCAGAACCAGATGGCAAAGGGGTATATAATGTATTTTCAAAATCAGCTATTCCATTCAAAGCCTCATTTAAAGTGCCATCTCCCCCCATAACAAAAAGACCTACCTTCTCCCCCGAGCTTGTAGCCTGACGGGCAAATTCTGTAGCATCACCTGCTCCTGCAGTAAAAAAGATCTGGTATTCCACTTTGTTATTTTTCAAATACTCATCTATTCTCGCCCAGGTATCAGCCGCTTTTCCTGTTCTTGATGCTTTGTTTACAATAAAAACATTCTTCATAATAAAAATACCTTTTCTATAATATGTAATAATGATAGCATATAAACTATCGATAAAAAAGAAAGGTGGAACACCATGATTAACGACGAATTTAAGAAAAAAGCCTATCATAAAATAGACCACAACGGCCATCGCGCATTGTCTGTAGTATCCTGGACAATTGCTTCAATACTTGTAGGATTATTTGTTGGTGCCTTCGCATCAGCCTTTGGTCTTTCCATGAGATTTGTTATTCAAACAAGAGAAGCCCATCCTTGGATTATATATTTTCTACCTGTTGGTGCAGTCATTATTACATTTATATACAAAACCGTTCTAAAGGAAAAAGACAGCGGAACAAATACCGTTATTGCTGCCATTCAATCTGATGAAAAGCTTCCATTTAGACTTGCTCCACTGATCTTTATTGCCACCTGCATTACACATTTAATCGGTGGTTCTGCCGGACGTGAGGGTGCTGCTCTTCAGATGGGAGGTGCCATTGGAAATGGAATTGGACGCGCCTTCAGACTTAATTCTACTGATAAAAAAACAATGATAATGTGCGGTATGAGCGCAGCCTTTTCTGCGCTATTTGGAACACCAATGGCTGCCGCAATTTTTTCTATGGAAGTCATTTCTGTAGGAATCATGCACTATGCTGCTTTGGTACCATGTGTGATTTCTTCACTTGTAGCAAGAGCTATAGCAGCTAAAATGGGATTAGGTGCTGAAGAATATCTCATTCCTGACATTCCTTCATTTGGAGTTAAGAACGCAGTTTTAATATGTGTTTTCGCTGTAATATGCGGTTTCGTATCAATATTGTTTTGTACCTGTCTGCATAAATATGAAGAGTTCCTTTCAGGAAAGCTCACTAACCCATACATAAAAGCTGTTGTTGGTGGTACTTCAGTTCTTATACTTACACTTTTAGTCGGAAACCAGACTTACAATAGTACAGGTTCTGCAATCATCGCATCCTGCTTTACAGGTGCAACTATTGGATTACAATTCTTTTTACTAAAAATAATTTTCACCACCCTCACATTATCCTGTGGATATAAAGGTGGCGAAATCGTTCCAACATTATTTATAGGTGCAACTTTAGGAGCTGCCATGGGGCCAATCCTTGGTCTTCCGGCACCACTTATGGCTGCCGTAGGAATGGGTGCTCTTTTCTGCGGAGTTACAAACTGTCCAATATCAAGCTTACTTATCTGCTTTGAATTATTCGGCTACGAGCCAATGCCTTACTTCCTTTTAGCTGTTGCATTCAGCTATTGGGTATCTGGATATACAGGACTCTATAAAGCACAAAAAATCGTATATTCGAAGTACAAAAGTAACTACATAGATAAAAAAGTACAATAAAAGTCAAAATAAAAAAAGCAACTTGTTACGCTCTCAATCCTTAGAATTACTCCGTTCAACATAGAAAGTTTCGCTTGAGTAACTCTAAGAGATTGATAGCTACAAGTTGCTTTTATTATATTTTCTCTGCAAAGTATAAACGTGCTCCGAAGTCTGGGAAGTAACGAACCTGCTCGTTATATCCTGTTCCTACGAAGGACTGTGCAAGTTTTACACCTACATTGTTAAGTGTATCACCACTGGCCACAAAATCTTCTGATTCACCTGGCATCTTTACGAACTTCGCAATTACGTTATGAAGTACTCCGTCCTGTTTGATATGAACAGGCGCTACTGTATTAACTAAATCTCCAAATCCTTTAAGATTATATTCAAGCTTTCTTCCAAAGAAGTGATACTTAGAATCATTATCAAGCCCGGCCTGATCTATTCTAAGATACTGCTCTCCTGCCATAATCTCACGCTGCATAAGCATAGTTACAGCAGTATTTTTATTCTTATCTACAATACTCCATTCAACAATATTTCCATTCTTAAGACGATAGAAATCTCCGAACTGAAGCGTCTTTCTATATTTCTTATATAACTCAATCTGCGCCTTAACACTGGCAATATCTTCCGCCTTGGCATCATTAAGATTAAGCTCGTAACCAAGTACACCAAAGCTTGCTACAGCAAAACGGCTCTCGATTGGTGTAACACGTAATGTCTGATGATTTGGACATGCAGATACGTGAGCTGTATAAGTACTCTGTGGATATGCATAAGAATATCCATTCTGAATTGTAAGACGGCTTACTGCGTCTGTATTATCGCTGGCCCAAATCTGTGGGTAATAGCAAAGTGCACCAAGGTCAAATCTGTTTCCGCCTGAAGCACATCCCTCCATGAGAATATCAGGGAACTTCTCAGCCAATGTTCTAAGCAAACGATAGAATCCAAGAACATATCTGTGGCTAACCTCCTGCTGCTTTTCAGCTGGAAGATATTTTGAATAATAATCTGAGAAATTGCGGTTCATATCCCACTTGATATATGAAAGACCGGGAGTAGCAAATACTTCGCTCATTGCCTCAATCATATAATCGACAACCTCAGGATTGCAAAGGTCAAGAAGACGCTGATTACGACCCTCAGCGTGATCCATACCTGGAATATCAATAGCCCAATCTGGATGCTTGCGATAAAGCTCACTGTCCACATTAATCATCTCAGGTTCAACCCAAAGGCCAAACATAAGACCAAGGTCATTTATCTTTTTAGCGAGACCCTCAAGACCACCTGGTAGTTTCTTTTTATTTACAATATCCCAATCGCCAAGAGCTCTCTTATCATCATTTCTCTCACCGAACCAGCCATCATCCATAACAAAAAGCTCAACGCCAGTATCCTTTGCTACCTTTGCAAGCTTTACGAGAGATTTATCTGTGAAATCAAAATAAGATGCTTCCCAGCTATTTATAAGAATAGGACGTTCTTTATATTTCCATGTACCTCTTGTTATATGCTCTCGAACGAAATCGTGCATATTAAGACTCATCTGTCTATAGCCATCACCCGAATATGTGATTACAGCCTCTGGAGCCTGAAACTCTTCTCCAGCCTCAAGTGTCCAAGAGAAGTTCTGTGGATTAATACCATAAGCAACTCTTGTCTTGCCCCATGGCGAAACCTCGCTGGCAGAATAATGATTACCTGAATATACAAGGTTGAAACCCCAAACATCACCATCAGTCTCTGTAGTATCAGCTTCTGAAACCATAAAGAATGGATTGCAGCGATTAGAACTTGTGCCTGTAAAAGATGAATTAACAAGCTTTCCTGCTGTAAGAACCACATCAGCCTTGTTCATCTCTCTTGTCCACGAACCATGGAATGAAGTTATTTTCATGCCCGGTTTATCGTAGTCAAGAACCATTGAAAGCATACGTGTAAGCTTTACAGATTCCTCTGAGCTGTTAACAAATCTGGCACTTCGAGTGATAACATCACACTCCTCAAATATCGAATATGAAAGAATAAGTTTAAATCCATGATTCTTATCCTTCAATGTAACCTCAAGTGTCTTGGCATTGTCATCCTCATCATATGAACTAGGAAGTCCCTGAAGCTCTGGCTTACAGTTAATTACCTGATAGCTGTCATAAACAAAATCAAGTGTGCTGCTGCCATCAGCGCAGATTACCTCTACCATAGGCTCCCTGAAATCACCCTTCCCAATTGCTGAAGTTTCAAGTCTGACATCCTCCAAAGTAAGCTCAGGATGCTCAGGATTGTAAGTAACAGTATTTCCTGGAGCAAATGCGCGCTTTTCATTAAGCACAGATGGCTCATCCTCGTGGATGAGCCTTCCATAATACAAATGTTCCAGCTGACCTGTTTCCATTACACGAAATGCGTATGTAGTATTCTTAGTATTTAAAATAAATACCTTACCATCAGCCTTAATCATTTTTATTCTCCTATCTTATGAAATAGCTTTTCTGCCTTCAATTTCATCAGTAATTTCATCCATCTTTGTATCAAAAAGAATATAACGCTTTTTGAATACAATAGCGCCAATCGCAAGAACAGCAATTGGAATAAGTGTCATTGTAAATCGAAGACCAAATCTCTGTGAATCAGAAATAGCCTTAACTACTTTTGCCTCTTTATCAGGATTAATACTAAATATAGCAAGCACCATTGATGACATGAATCCTGAAATACCAGATGCAAGCTTAACTACAAAGGTTTGCATAGAAAAAATAACTGATTCATCTCTTCTGTAATTTTTCCACTCGCCATAATCTACTGTATTTGCAAGGAATACTGTAATGATTACATTGAGAACGCCTACTGCAGCCATAATAAGAGCTGCAGGAATAAGAAGCCATGTAATTTTTCCTGTTCCTGAAAGTGCAATGATAATAATCAAAATATATCCGAAAACAGCCATTCCAAAGCATGTATAGAATATTTTTACTGTATCCATAAACTTTCTAAGTATTGGGAATAAAAGCATCATTGCTAATATCTGGCAACCGCCACCTACAGTATTAAAAAGAGTAAAATCATCACGATATGTAGCAGGGCTAAAATCATACTTTAAGAAAAAGTATACCAACTGCTGAGTAAAATAAAGTGCAGTGTTAATCATAACAATGGCAATAACAACTGTCATAGCCTGATCATTCTGGATAAGAGCCTTAAACATGTCTTTGATAGAGGCTGACTTCATATCTACTGTAGATTTTTCTTTAATGAAAAGGCATGTAATTGAAATAAATACAACAAATATTAACGCAATAATAAGTGCAAATTTGCTATATCCAAGTCTGTTGATTTCGTTATCTGTGTTGCCTCCGCACATCTTGCCAAGAGCACCAACACTCATAACAGTAATAATAGAAACCAGTGCCGAACCAACGCCTGCACATGAACGAGCAAATGCGGAAAGGCCTTCTCTTTCCTTACCTGACTCTGTAAAAGCAGGAACCATTGACCAGTATGGAATATCCATCATTGTATATGTAACGCCCCAAAGGATATAAGTGACAGATGCATATGCAACAAGCCCAGCACCATCAAGTGAAGGTGGAATGCTAAACATCATATAAAGAACGATTGCATTAGTAACAGTTCCAATCATCAGCCAGGGTCTGAACTTACCCCAACGTGACTTTGTCTTAGCAACCAAAACACCCATTAATGGGTCATTAAAGGCATCGAATACTCTAGCCACCATAAGAAGAATACCTATTGCTACTGCAGATATTCCCATTACATCCAAAAAGTATATTGAAATGTATGATGCTGAAAGCATATACACCATATCCTTACCTACAGCTCCCAATCCATAGGCAAATTTCTCAGTACCTGTTAATTTTTTTCGTGTTTCCATTATAATTACCCTTCCCTTATTACTTATTCTTAAGTCCCATAGCAAGCTCAACTACCTTGTAAGCTCCATCGTAGAGACCGATTTTCTTATTTACCTTAATACTCTCACACATATCTGATAGAAGACGATCATCCTTCATAAACATATCAATCATCTGAATAGTATGTGGGATATCTCTACACTCTAATGTACCATCTCCCATTTCAGCTGAATGAATTGCGCCCCACATTTCATGCTTTCCTACTCTCTTAATGAAAAGCTTAGGAATTGGGTAGAATGCAAGCTCAGATGGCTTTGTAACAAGAACATCACAGCTTCTCATAAGAAGATTTGTGCAGTAAACAGCCTCAAAAATATTTTCATGATAGAATCCGTGAATACCTGTGACATCACCTGTAATAGCATCCTCAGCAAACTTTGTTGTGGCATCAAATTCATTGAAATGCTCAGTAGCTACAGCCTTCATCTCTGGAATCTCAGCCATAAGATCATCCCAAACATTCTTGTAGTCGCCAACATTTACATAAAGCATTGCCTTGTTCTGCTTAATTGCAGGAAGAAGGTACTTGATGATTGCTGCAAAAATCTCCTTCTGCGCTCCAGCGCCACCAATTGTAAGAAGGAAACGCATAGCCTTTCCATCATGTTTTCTAGCCATTCTTGCATCACAATCAGATTCAATATTGCTAACAAGCTCATGATCAATATAGTGACCTGTGTAAACCAAGTCATCATTTGGCATAGGGCTGCAAACAGCATTATTTGGTGCCATTCCATTACAGATACGATATCCCATGTACGCATTTTTGCACTGGATTGTGTGAACACTGCCCTCTGCAAAATGAAGTGCCATTGGCCAATTGTCTGGAATAGCATTAACAACGTTCTTCATGCCTGCATGGATAGCTGCCTGTGCTGGCCATACATGGGTGCCGATAACAGGAATCTCCTTAGGCACATTCCTAAATACTGGTGCCATAAGCTCTGCATTCTTCTGATCTGAAGAATTATATGAAAGCTTTCTGAACCACTCATAGTTAGCTGGCTCCCAGATAAATTTATTAAAGAGCTTATTCTTAGACATACGTGAGCCCTTTGAATACAAATCATTCTGATGGCTGATAACCTTAGTACATGTAGTCTGTGGATATCCGTTTAAATCCATCCAGTATGGAGTATAACCAAGTGCTTTTGCTGCTGAGGCCATAGCCATTGAAATACGGTAATGACCGAAGCCCATTCTGATATTTCCAACAATAATCCCCTTCTCTGTGTCAAACTGTTCCTTTGACTGTCCATCCTTCAAGAGAACATCATAAACCCCAAGAGAATCTCCAATATGTGAATTCTTCTCAAGGACAATGTTGTAATCAACATTTGAATCGTCGCCAAATCTCTTGGCATACTTCGCTTTTGAATTACAAGCCTTGTTGTAATCTTTATCAGCGATAACATTTCCAAAAATAACCTTACTCTTGTCTTGCATTATTTATACCTCTTACCCCTTTTAATTATTTTGTTAAACACTCCACTGAAAGGCCAATTGTAACTGGCTCTAAGCCGTCACATTTGATAGTAAGCTTACCATCTCCATCCTCCCCAATGGATTTTATATATACTCCCGTGCAGCCTCCCATCGGAGCTACTGCAGTAGGTCCTATTATTTCAAAAGGACCTTCTATTTCAAAGCTCAATGGCTGAGCAAAATAGAACAATTGATTATCATTCTGATCTACAATTCTTATGCGAATATTAGCAACATCATAGGTATGAAGCTCTGTTAAAAGTGTATGGCTAGCCTTTGCTTCTATATGAGCCTCTGTAACTGCGGCCTTAGTAACAGTTTTAACAACCTGCCCATCTTTTATAGCTTCGAACTTGTACTCGCGGGATTCTCCACCCCAGTCACCAATGAACTTGTTGTAAATTGGAACTGCCTTCTTAGGACTAACACCATGGAAGGCAACAAGTCTGAATGCGTTCCACGCAAGTGTTGGTGTAGGTCTGAATCCCTTTAAAGTAACTTCATTAAGAATCTTTTTGATGAGCTTTGCCTGCCCCTTTGTGAATTCGCCGTCCTGCTCAATGGCATCACCTACGAAATCATCAATCAGAATCGGACCATGCTTAATGTTCTCAAATTTGCTATCCTCTGGAACATACTCTTTAATCAGAACATCATTTTTATACATTCTTACAGAATCAGCATTGCTGATAATATAAGATTTTCCACGATTACATGCTGGATGCTCTCCAATATCAAAGCTTGTAGTAACATCCAAAACTGTCTCTGTGTCAGAAAAGGCTGCATAAACTGATGCTGCAAGCTTAGGATTTCTGAACATATCCATAACACCGTGATAACAGATTCTATCACCTGAGCCAAAATCCTTGTGGGTGTTATAATCAAACATACACCAGCCAAAGGCACCTGCAATATCAGCTTCACCAGCAACTGCATCTACCACTGTAGCATGTCTTATAGCGTGCTCCTGTCTATGTTCCTCCCAGTCAAATGGCTTTGTTGGGAACATGTGGCCATTGTACTCACTAATTAAGTATGGCTTTTCATCATTAGATGTAATATCGCTCTTCTTAGCACAACCCTTATTTTTTCCTGAGAACGAGAAATCATTATATGTGTAAACATCTTCAAGAAGATTACTCTTAGCTATACATCTTACGCCACCTGTAGGTCGTGTAGGATCAAGCTCGTGTGCAACGGCATTCGTTCTTTCATAAAACTCATCATTATCTGGAGACTCATTAATACGAACGCCCCAAAGTATGATAGAAGGATGATTCCTATACTGACGAACCATATCCTTTGTATTCTCTACTGCAATATCCTGCCACTCCTTACCTCCAATGTGCTGCCAGCCAGGAATCTCTGTAAATACGAGAAGACCTAATCTATCACACTCATCGATAAAGTAATGTGACTGTGGATAATGGGATGTTCTTACTGCATTTAAAGCCAGCTCTTCTTTAAGAATCTTTGCATCTAATCTCTGCATAGATTCAGGCATTGCATATCCAACATAAGGATAAGACTGATGTCTGTTTAAACCTCTGAGCTTCACCTTTCTACCGTTGAGATAGTAACCATTCTTTCTGAACTCTGAGCTTCTGAAACCAATAGTTTCTTTAACCTCATCTACTACCTTGTCATCAAGAATAAGCTGAGTCTTAAGGCTGTAGAGATATGGGCTTTCAATATCCCAAAGCTTTACAGTAGATGGCGCGCTTGTAAGACTAAGGTAGTAACCGCCATCTTTCTCCTCCAAACCTCCGACAGGCTGTGAGATTAATAAATCTTCGTCCAAATACTGTCTTATGAATAATCGTTCTTCGCTTGCAAGCTTGTAAACATTCTTTCTGAAGAAGCATTCAGTCTTGATAATTCCCTGAACATTCATCATCTTTATCTGCTTAGGTGATCTCTTATTTGTAGAGACCCTTTCTAATAAAGAAGGCTGAACAATAATATCTTTAAAATGAACCTTTTCTCTAACTTCGAAATATACATCTCTGTATATTCCACCATAAGTCATGTAATCAATTACGTACCCAAATGGAGGCTGATCGAGTGTCTCTCTAGAATCAACCTTAACAGTGATAAGATTCTCTTCACCGAGCTTTAACACCTTTGTAATATCAACAGTAAAAGCTGTATAACCACAATCGTGATGCTTTAAGTGCTTTCCATTCACATATACATCGCAGGAATGTCCAACACCCTCAAATACAAGAGATACATACTGATTTTCCCACTGAGTAGGTGCAAAAATACTCTTCTGATATCCACTTACCATCTGGTAAATACTCTCATCAAAATATGAAAGAGGAGTCACTTTTACTGTATGTGGAATATTGACTAATGTGCTGTTTTCCATTGGCTCATTAATCATCTCCTCAGAGAAGTTTTCGTTAAATCTCCATTTTCTATCTAAATAAATTCTTTGTGCCATTTACTTTTCCTTTACAAGAATCCCATCAATAAGTACATCAACAACTTCCTTCAAAGCAGTTGGGTAATCCATATTGCTTCGCTTAAGGAAATCACCCATTAACAAACGTTCTACGCTGGAACCATAAATAAGCTTAAAGATTTCAAGATTGATCTTTCTAATCTTTCCTTCTTCCATCCCCTTATTAAGGAGGTCGAAAGTCTTATCCCAACCGCTCTCTAGACGATTATTGAGCTTCTCATGAGCCATTGGATATTTTTCAGCCATTTGCTGCATAGCAGCATAATCAAATCCATAGCTATTTTCCGGAAGCACCACAAGAATACCTCTAAGCTTTTCTATAGTGGAAAGCTTATCATTCTTGTATACCCTGTCTTCTTCTTCCTTAATAATATTGAAGGCGTAATCTACCATCTCACACATTAATTCATTCTTATCATTAAATACTGTGTAGATAGTTTTCTTACTCATCTTCATTTCAGATGCAAGGTCGTCCATTGTGAACTTAGGTCCTTTTTTTCTAAATACGTTTAGTGCACCCTCTAAAATTCTTTCATTCATATGTTTTTACTCCCAAAAACTATAATTTGTATAACGAGTTTCCTTACACTAATAATAACACATCCATGGAAACTAACTCAACAGAAATAGGTTTGTCCATTTTTCACAATTTATTCGCAATGTTTTTGTTGACAAAGTACAATCTCGGGTTTATTATGTCCATGTTAAAAAAATAAGAGAATTTAGGAGGAAATAAGAATGTTCGAAGAAGTATCATTCCAGATGTACACAATTTATTCAGATTACGAGAAATATTGCAAAAAGCAGCAGAACGCAGGCATGGAGCCGGTTTCATTCTTCAAGTATGCATTTGGCCAGTACGAAGACTAATATCAAATATATGGCGGTCACCTATTTGGGTGGCCGCTTTTTTTGTATCCTCCCAAGCTACACTCTTTTTTCTCTCCTGCACAGGCTCAGGGGACCCGCCCTCCCCGCCACCAACTAAAGCATTTGAGCAGAATTATAGATTTTCTTAATACTGCTGGTTGAGCTTTTCTGGATGTCTTTTCACTGGTTTTGCACTTCGAAGAGAATGTTGTGCTTTTCACAGACATGTTTTTATCTATAAATATTCTCCAAAGCTATTTGTTGAGGTTGCTTTCATATTCCGTTTGCAAAGTAGAACATAAAAAGAGATATTTGGTTGTAAGGGCACCGTGGCACATTCAACGTCCTGTTTCAAGTGACCACTGCTGCCGCCGTCCTAGCGGCAGCTGCCCTTACAATTCAAATATCTCTTTTGTTCTACTAAGCTCACTCCAAATATCCAGCAACCTTCAACAAAAACTTTGGAGAATAATTCCTAAAGTATATTGCATGTCTGTGTTAAGCACACATTCTTGATAGAAGTGCAAAGAATTGAAAAGACATCCAACAATAAAAAAGCGGCCACTGGAGTTTCCAGAGACCGCCATATAGTTGATATTAGTCTAGTTCTTAGACTTGAAGTACTCGTCGATTGCTGCGGCTGCTGTTTTACCTGCGCCCATAGCGAGGATTACGGTAGCTGCGCCTGTTACGGCATCACCACCTGCGAATACAGCATCCTTAGTTGTTGCGCCCTGCTCTGTAGCAATGAGGCAACCCTTCTTATTTGTGTCAAGACCAGCTGTTGTACTAGAGATAAGTGGGTTTGGAGATGTACCAAGTGACATGATGACTGTGTCACACTCGATTTCGTACTCCGAACCTGGAATCTCTACTGGACGACGACGACCTGAAGCATCTGGCTCGCCAAGCTCCATCTTGATAACCTTACATCCACGAACTGAGCCTTCCTCATTAACAAGGATTTCAACAGGATTCTGGAGAAGATCAAAGATAACGCCCTCTTCTTTAGCGTGATGTACTTCTTCTGCTCTTGCAGGAAGCTCTGCCTCAGAACGACGGTATACTACGTGAACCTCTGCTCCAAGACGAAGTGCTGTACGAGCAGCATCCATAGCTACGTTACCACCACCAACTACTACAACCTTCTTGCCGCGAGCGATTGGTGTATCGTATCCTTCCTTGAAAGCCTTCATAAGGTTGTTACGTGTAAGGTACTCGTTAGCTGAGAATACTCCGTTAGCCTGCTCACCAGGGATGTGCATGAACATAGGAAGACCAGCACCTGATCCGATGAATACAGCCTCGAAGCCTTCGTTTTCCATAAGCTCATCGATTGTGATTGAACGACCGATAATTACATTCTTTTCAAACTTAACGCCGAGAGCCTTTACGTTCTCAACTTCAGCCTTAACTACCTTGTCCTTTGGAAGACGGAACTCAGGAATACCATAAACAAGTACTCCTCCCATCTCGTGAAGAGCTTCAAATACAGTAACATCATAACCAAGCTTAGCTAAGTCTCCTGCTGCTGTAAGACCTGAAGGGCCTGAACCAATAACTGCTACCTTGTGACCATTTGGAGTAGATGTATTCTTTGGCTTGATTCCATTTTCGCGAGCCCAGTCAGCAACGAAACGTTCAAGCTTTCCGATAGCTACTGCCTCTCCCTTGATACCACGGATACACTTACCTTCACACTGTGATTCCTGTGGGCAAACACGACCGCAAACAGCTGGAAGAGCTGATGACTCAGAAATGATTTCATATGCTCTCTCAAAATTGCGTTCCTTAACCTGCTCGATAAATGCAGGGATATTAATAGAAACTGGACAGCCGCCTACACACATAGGCTTCTTACAGTTAAGGCAACGTCCTGCCTCTTCTACTGCCTCTTCCTCTGTATATCCAAGACAAACCTCTTCGAAGTTTGTAGCACGAACCTTTGGGTCCTGCTCTGAAATAGGTACTCTAACTAAAACGTCTCCCATTACTCGTCACCTCCACAATTTCCACATCCGCCGTGGTGTGTATCGCCTTCCTGCTGCTTAAGAAGTGCTCTGCCTTCTTCTGTCTTGTACTGTTTTGCTCTAGCCATAGCCTGATCAAAATCTACAAGATGACCATCAAACTCTGGTCCATCTACGCATGCAAACTTAACCTCATCACCAACTACAAGACGGCAAGCTCCACACATACCTGTTCCATCAACCATGATTGGGTTCATAGAAACAACTGTAGGAATGCCAAGCTCCTTTGTAAGGAGACATACAAATTTCATCATAATCATAGGACCAATTGCTACGCAGTGGTCGTATTTCTTACCAGAATCTACAAGTGCCTGAAGCTGTTGGCAACCATTTCCATGGAAACCGTAGCTACCATCATCTGTTGCAAGATAAAGCTCATCAGCTACTTCACGCATCTCATCCTCATAGAAAAGGATATCCTTAGAACGTGCACCAATGATAACTGTAGTCTTTACGCCATGCTCCTTAAGCCACTTAACCTGTGGATATACTGGAGCTGTACCAACACCACCTGCGATGAATACAATGCTCTTCTTTTTTGTCTCTTCTAAATCTTCTTCAAGACAAAGCTCTGATGGCTGTCCAAGTGGACCTACAAAATCGGCAAAAGCATCGCCTTCATTAAGAAGTGCCATACGCTCTGTAGAAGCGCCAACAGTCTGGAAAACAATTGTAATTGTTCCCTCTGCTCTATCATAGTCGCAAATTGTAAGAGGAATACGCTCACCCTCCTCATCAATCTTTACGATAATAAACTGACCTGGTAAACAACCGGCAGCAACTCTTGGTGCCTTAACCACCATAAGGAAAATCTTATCAGAAAGCTTTTCCTTTTTTACGATTGGATACATAAACAAGACTCCTTCCCTTTTAAACGTATTAACGTATTATATCCGTTCACTGTAGTATTGTAAAGTGTTAAAGTGAACAAAATTGTATTTTTGGCATAAATTAAGCCTCTAGTAGCTATCCAGCTCTTGGTGTTACTCAAGGAGCCAATCTCGCGGCGGAGTAATACCAAGGCTTGAGAGTGTGACTAGAGGCGTAAATTATATATTAACTAAAGTATACAAGTTCATCTTCTGGTTTTTCAGCTGGTTCTACAGATACAGGATAGAGAACCGGACCCTTACCCTTATATTCCTTTGCAAACTCAACCTTAATAGTAGCTGTAATATCAACCCAGCTTCTATGGCTAAGAGATGATGCGTTATCCCATTTACACTTCATGCCAAGGAACTGAATATCCTCAACACAGCATGTCATAGCAAATCGACCTGGAACAAATACATCTCTGCGAAGCTTCTTATCGTTTGGATTATATACGAGGCCTCTGAAGTGAACTGTCTTTCCATCATACTTCTTTGGTGTCTCCATACAATCCATAAACCAAAGTGCATAATCAGCATCTGTAATATCGATTACATCTGCATCTAAATCAAATGGAAGCTCCTCTGGTGTATCATCAATGGAACCATCCGCTCTCTCATATACAATCTGTGCAGGACGATTCATAGATTTAATCTGTCCTCTGAACTTAGTCTTTGGTGTAGCATCTGTACAGCGGTTAAAGATAACTACTTCTGCCTTAAAAAGCTGCTCCATCATCATGGTACGCATGTTATTAAGGTAATTTTCAAATGTAGTAGCGTCTACTGTAGCAAGACTCTGCGCTGGAACCCATCCTTCTGGAAGAGGCTCATCATAGATCTTATCTACACCCCAAGTACCATTATACTCAAGGAAAATAACATCTGGGTCGTACTCCTTAGAGATACGAGTAAGATTCTCAAGATTGAACTCATCCTCAGAATCAATAGTAGCTACTTTTGCATTTATTGTCTTAAGCTTCTCAATATCATATTCAATATCTCCATCCTCACAAGAAAGGATGAGAATTTTGTCTTCGCCACCCTGTGCGAAGTCATTTTCAAACAATGTTTCCTGAATAAGGGTAGTTTTTCCACTATCCATAAATCCGGTAAACACATAAACTGGTATATCTTTTGCCATAATATCCTCTTATAAACCAAATAACTCTTCTATCTTGTGCTCGTCAATGTCTGCACCGATTACTACAAGACGTCCTGTGTAATCAGGCTCGCCACTTCTAAGCTCGTACTCTCCATCTACGAAATCAAAATAAATCCAGCCGCCCTCTACAGACTCAACCATACCCTTTGAACGGATAACAGTACCGTAATCTGTAGTATTAGCAAATGCCTTCATAGCCTTCTCGATAGTAGCCTTCTCGAACTTATGAGGTGTTTCCTTGCCCCAAGTATTAAATACTTCATCTGCATGATGGTGATGATGCTCATGATCATGGTCATGGCAACCACATGTGCAGTTCTCGCCATGCTCGTGATGATGATGTTCATGCTCGTGGTCATGCTCATCATGGTCGTGATGATGATGCTCATGCTCGTGGTCATGCTCATCATGGTCGTGATGGTGATGCTCGTGCTCGTGGTCATGCTCATCATGATCGTGGTGATGATGCTCGTGCTCATGTTCCTCGTGAGCTTCCTCAGCAAGATGCTTTAAATCAGCTGCAAGATTATCCTGTCCTTCCATAACTGAAAGAAGCTTCTCTCCTGTGATTTCTTCCCATGGAGTTGTAATGATAGCAGCCTTTGGATTAAGCTTCTGAATCTGCTTAACGCAGAACTCAAGCTGATCCTCTGTAGCTGTCTGTGAACGTGAAAGAACGATTGTAGTAGCAAATTCAATCTGATTATTGAAGAACTCACCAAAAGCCTTCATCTGCTTAGAAGCCTTAAGTGCGTTAACAACTGTAACAAGACCGCAAAGCTTAACGTCAGCTGTCTCCTCAAGCTTAATAACAGATGTCATAACATCTGAAAGCTTACCAACACCAGATGGCTCGATAAGAATACGATCTGGGCTGAACTTCTCAAGTACTTCGTGAAGATTCTTATCGAAATCTCCAACAAGTGAACAGCAGATACAACCAGAATTCATCTCTGATATAGTGATACCAGCATCCTTTAAGAAACCGCCGTCGATACCAACCTCGCCGAACTCGTTCTCAATAAGAACAACCTTTTCACCTTTGTAAGCTTCTTCAAGCATTTTCTTAATGTAAGTAGTCTTTCCTGCGCCCAGGAAACCTGAAATTATATCAATCTTTGTCATGATAATTCCTTCCTTTTTGACAAAATTTAAATCTCTACAACAACCATATATATTATCACAAAATTGTTAAAACTTCTACACTTTCCCCCATCTGCTATCGGGAAAAAATCTCAACAAAAAACCAGCTTATTTTTCAATAAGCTGGCTATATAAAGTTTCGATTATAAAAAAATCGGGATTATTTAATGTGAACTGTTTTTAGGGATTTAAAACAACATTATTAATCCATTTCGTCTAATGCAACTCTTTCGATATGCATAGCCAAATATCCAATCTCTGCATCATGGATATCACGACCTAAGCTCTTGCTGAGCTCCTTGCAAATCTTTGTGGCTGCCTGAAATGAATTTGCGGCAGAGGCATTGATATAGTCGTTCATATCAAGCTTTATTACCTCTCCCTTTAAAGTACGTGCAATCATATAACGAATATGATTGAGCAACCTATTATATGACAATGACTGGGTATCTATCTTCTTTCCTGTTTCTTTCTCTACCATGCTCACGCACTGTCTCACAGCGTCGGCCATTTGCATAGCCTGAGATACTGCCTGATCCATAATAGATGAATGCACATGAAGTGCAATATATCCAATCTCGTCGTCTGTAAGATTGACATCAAGACGATTCGACAAAATCTCCCTTGCTGCTTCTGCTACTTTAAATTCGGAATGAAAAAGAACTCTGATATCGTCTGTAAGGGGGTTTTTTAGCTGCTCATTGTTCTTACTTCTTTTAACTGCATACTCGATATGGTCTGCCAAAGGAAGCAAAACATCACGATCAATTGTTTTAAATGCTTCCTCGGCGCCATCTAAAATCTCGTTTGCAATTTCAAGATATACAGGATCGATACTGGTTGCTAACTCTTTTTTATCGCCTCTCTCTGTAGACTCCTTAAGAGAATAAATCTTATGCTCGTCAGTAGTCTCAATAATCTCACTGATATGTTTTCCAAACCCTATTCCCTTACCGAGAATAAGATACTCCTGTGTTGTGTTTTCCAAGATACCTATCAGCGCATTGTGATTGAGGACCTTCTCGACTCTGTACATTTTTTCTCCTTAATGATTACTCGTAAAAATCTACTGCAAGTAAGTCATCACCTGCGTTAACATCGCCATTTGCGATGCGACGAAGCTTCTGATTACCCTTAAGCTCTGTGCAAAGAACTGGTGTAGCAATTGAAGGAGCGTTCTTAGAGATGTAATCTAAGTCAGCTTCCATAAGTACATCACCCTTCTTTACCTTCTGTCCGTTTGTTACGTGAACGTTGAAACCTTCACCCTTAAGCTTAACTGTGTCAATACCAAAGTGAAGAAGCATTGCTACATCATCATCTGTCTTGAATCCGATAGCGTGCTTTGTATCAAATACGAATACAACTGTTCCATCAGCTGGTGCTACAACCTTGCCCTCCTTAGGAGTAACAACTGCACCATCACCCATCATCTTCTGAGCAAAAACATCATCTGGAGTCTCTGCTAAATCAGCAGCAACACCCGTAAGTGGGCTACCAAGAATAACTGTCTTTACAACCTTACCTGTTGGCTCAACTGTCTCAACTGCCTTTGCTTCCTCAGCAACTGCATCATTTGCTCCATTATACTCAACATTAGGAGCTGTCTCAAGATAATCTTCAAGATTAGCCTTGATAATTGTAACGTGTGGTCCATAAATAACCTGAACACCGTTACCCTTGTGAACTACACCTGAAGCGCCTGTAGCCTTAAGCATAGCATCGTTAACGAGTTCTGACTTGTGTACTGTTACACGAAGTCTTGTTGCACAGCAGTCAACATCAGAGATGTTTGCCTTACCACCAAGACCGTTACAGATTTTCTCAGAAGTGTTGTCGTTCATAGACTCCTTCTTTGCATTGTAATCAGAACGTCTGTAAAGCTTAACCTCTTCGTCTGCATCTCTACCAGGAGTCTTAAGATCGAACTTCTTGATAAGGAAGCTGAAAAGGAAATAATAAACTACGAAGTAACCTACACCAACAACTGGTACCCATAACCATGATGTCATAGAGTTTCCAGGAAGAACACCAAAGAGGATTAAGTCGATGATACCACCTGAGAATGTCATACCAACACCAACGCCGAGCATATGCATGAACATGTAAGATGCACCAGCGAATACACAGTGGATACCGTAAAGAGCTGGAGCTACAAATAAGAATGTGAACTCGATTGGCTCTGTGATACCTGTAAGCATTGATGTAAGAGCTGCTGAAAGGAGAAGACCTCCTACTTCCTTCTTCTTCTCAGGAAGTGCGCATCTGTACATAGCAAGTGCTGCACCTGGAAGACCAAGAATCATGAATGGGAACTTACCAGACATAAATCTTGTAGCTGATACTGCAAAGTGATCAATTGTGTTCTGTGCACCAAGCTGTGCAAAGAAGATGTTCTGTGCACCTTCGATCATCTGACCATTAACCTCGAGTGTACCACCGAGAGCTGTCTGCCAGAATGGAAGGTAGAATACGTGGTGAAGACCAAATGGAATAAGAAGTCTTTCCATAAGACCATATACCCATGTTCCTGCATAACCAGAAGCGAGAACAACACCACCTACTGCGTAGATGCCCTGCTGTACGAATGGCCATACGAAGAACATTAAAATACCAACTGCTGTGTATACCAAACCAGAGATGATAGGAACGAATCTTGTACCACCGAAGAATGATAATACCTGTGGAAGCTGGATTTTGTAGAAACGATTGTGAAGTGAAGCAACACCAAGACCAACGATCATACCACCAAATACACCCATCTGTAATGAAGTGATACCGCAAACTGATGTTGTTGCACCATCAAGCATTGCCTCTGTTCCGCCGTTGATTGTGATCATAGCGCCGATTGAAGCATGCATGATAAAGAAAGCGATAGCTGCTGCTAAAGCTGCTACTTCCTTCTCCTTCTTTGCCATACCGATTGCAACACCGATAGCAAAGATGATTGGTAAGTTCGCAAATACAATGTTACCGGCCTCGTTCATAACTGTAAGGATAGCATATCCTACTGTACCTGGGCCTAAAACTGATGTGAGGTGGTATGTCTCAAGCATAGTTGCGTTTGTGAATGAACCACCAATTCCGAGAAGCAAACCTGCTACTGGAAGGATTGCGATTGGAAGCATGAATGAACGTCCAACTCGCTGCAATACTGCGAAAATTTTGTCTTTCATTTTTTTTAATCTCCTATACATGAAAAATTTTTGCGCACCTATATGGGAAAGTATTTGTCTTCTCCTATGCCGGGTGATGGGTAAATGGGCATAAAAAAAGACACGAACCCACATAAATACAAAAAGTTATTATGTATAGTTCGTGCCTTGATTGGTTACAAGTTACACACTACGCATGATAAATTATCATGGATGTGTCCCTGTGTCAATACTTTTTCGTAATTTTCGTAAACGTTTAAGTATCTTTTTTCTCGTACGTTCACATAAATATTTTAATGTCTATTAATTACCGGGAATTAGGCCGTTTTTTTCCTTTTAATAAGGCGACCTAACTCAATTGCTCCAATACTAGATATAAGTACAAGCATACCAACAGGAATGATATATGGTACTGTGATTCTAATATAGCCAAATATATTCAAAAATGACTGTAAATATACAATAATCACCCACTGAACAAGATAAATTACATCTAAGTTCTTTCCAAGATATGCTACTGCTCCACTAAACGATTTTAGCTTAACCTTTTCTGATAAAACATAATGCAATGGCATTGCTGTAAGAATCACAAATGTCGCAAACACATAATGTAATAAAGACTGCTTATAAATAACTCGTCCAGAAAGCATGTACATGCTTCTTATATCATACCCAAGTGCTACATATATAATAGAAAATGCTATCGTACAGAATAGAGCTACCGGAAAAATACGACGGTAAAATCTGCTCTTATCTTCTGTTCGTTGCAAGAAATAAGCAAATATCATACCAAAAATAGGATAATACAGCCATCTAAATAAAGGGAACGTCGTTACATCATTAGTATTAAAAAACAATCCCCAAAGATACTGTGTCCAACTGTCAGTCAAATCAATATTTGCAAGTTCCCCTCCAATAATGGAAAGTACCAAAGATATTCCCATCATAACAGGAAGAGATAAATTGAATTTCTTCATAAGAGCTATTGCAAAGAATGCCATTCCTGCAAATTGAAGAATACTCACTAAAAACAATGAATCTGCAACAGTCCAGGGCACTGCATAACCTAAATAGATTGCAATAACAGTAGGAATAGTTCCCTTTACAAAACTAAGCAAATATCCATTTCTAAGTAATTTAACACCTCTTTTTCCCATGTCTGCAGGTGTGCTATTATGAGAATACATTATTCCTACACCCATGCAGAACATAAATAAGGGAGCGCCTAAAGGACCTCCAAGAAACTCTAGAACATTTCTAAAAATCCCAGTTGGAACAACCTCTGTATCAACTATACTAATCTGCTCATAGCAATGAATAGTAACCATAACAAGAATGGTAAAGGCTTTAGCCCAGTCTAATTCTTTTTGTCGTCCCTTATTAACAATATCGCGATTCACTTGCTCCTCCATCTGGTAATATCAACATCAAAAAATTCTTAATAATTTCAACAGTTGAGAATCTTATCACAGTATTTATTATGTGACAATTCAATTATAACTTTATGTGTAATTTAACACTGTTTTCATATTTACGTGGTAGAATGGCATTGCTTTCGTAGTGATGGGATGGAGGTAACTTATATGGAATTAACTGCTTCCGAGAAAAAAGTATTAAACGGTATTTCCTTTAACACAGAAGAAATAGAAAGTGGAAATCTTAGAGAAAGTGATACTGCCCTTCTAAATGAAATGAGGGCAGTTGAAAACTACCTTACAGAAAAATATCCCAGCTTTTCCTTTGAAATAACCGGCTGTGAACCAAAGTCAGGTACAACAAGAACCTACTCTGAGTGGTATTTCAAATCTGCTGAAATTGACAGGGAATCCGCTTTCATTGCAATGTCCGAGGAGTCGGGTGATTATTTCACTATAAAAGATGCCTTCTTTGGTCAGCTAATTCGTGCCCCTATAAAAAACTATTTGGAAGAATTACTAAATAAAGCTACTCTCCCTGTTATTAATATAGAAGTTTCTTTTTGGGAATATCTTGGAGAGGAATATGGAGAAGAATTATCTCCTGAGAAGGTTCTAACTGGAGAAATAGATGCAGGAAATGATTTTAAAATATTCCTTGATGATTCCAAACTTACTGACAAAGATTATCGCGCAATCATGGAAAAGATTAAAACCTGTCTCCAATCCAATAATATAAGTGGCGAAGTATATTTGGTAATACTTTCCAGTGCAGATGGAGACCCAGCTCGAGACAGAGTTTTTTCAGATAGTATTTTGTTGTGATTTAAAGAGGTATTCATATGAACAGTTGCTTATCTATAGAAGAAATCGTATTAATCAACTGCTTGCTCTACTGTGAAAATCTTGGAGGTCCAAGAGGAACTTTCCTATCTATAAGTCAGGAGTCCAGAACTATTGGTGATTTTGTGGATGGTGTACTTCACTATGCCACAAAAATAGAAAACGACAAGGAATATAGCACAGGAGTAACTGGTGCTGAATATAAGCAACTTATGTGGGCAATCCGGCCTCTGGAACACCTTAAGAACATCATCATAATGCAGGTCCACTATGAGAGTGAGGGTGCTGGCGGTGGACGCAGTGCTCTTCTCTTCGACCCATCAGCAAATGAAGCCATCGTTGCTTTTAAGGGAACACAAAGTGACGCGGAATGGATAGACAATGTTTCTGGACTTTATCAGGTTCCAACAGCATTTCAGGATAATGCTCTAAACTGGTTCAAATCTCTTGATTTGGATGGATATGATACCATCACAGTAACTGGTCATTCAAAAGGTGGCAATAAAGCAAAATTTATCACAATTATGGATGACAGAGTTGATAACTGCTTTTCTTTTGATGGGCAGGGTTTTTCTGACGAATTCATTCGTAAATATTCTCCTCTTATAGTTAAAAATCAAAGTAAAATTTTGAATATTAGTGCTGAAAGCGATTTTGTAAATATCCTACTAAACGATGTGGGTAAGAAGCAGTTCTACTTAGGCACCAATTACGGTCGTCTTGGCTTTGCTGAAAATCATTGCCCAAATGCAATTGCATTCTATGATGATATTGGTGAAATGACTATTCATGAAGCACCAGGTCAGGATAAGAAAATGTCAGCACTGGATAAAATGCTTAACAGCTTTATCAGATCTATACGTATGTCAACCAAGGAAAAAGTTGCCAATATGCTTGGCAGCGTTATTGTTAATGCCTCTAGTGGTGATACCGATAAGCTTGTTTATTCTTTTTCAGACAGTACAAACTCAGATAGTGCAGCAAAACTTATAGCCTACACTTTGCGATATAAAGTTGAAAAACCTAAAATGGTGGATTCTATAAGAGAAATATTGCAACAGAATGGTTTTAGTACCAATATGCTTGGCGCTATAGACTTTGTGACTAATTATGACCTGTTAATGGAGCTAATAGGAAAAAAGCCTGAGGCAGTCATCTCTATATTAAAGATGAGACATACCTCAGACAATCTAATTCAATTCCTGAGAAAACATATGGAATTATTTGATTTACTTGTATCTGTATCCAGAAAAATGCGTAGAATCAATCCTTTGAAATACAACGGTGATGATTTAAAGGCTGAGGATGCAACCATAATCATCAATTCTCAGTTTATGATTTCAAGGAGAACCCTGTCATTTTTAGTATTTGGTGCAATAGTAATCACTGTCACCTGTATATTTATCTTGTGGCTACGCTAAAAGTTTAGCTAAGAACTCATCACCCTTTGGCGAACACATTCCACATGTATGGGCTACAATTCTATCAAGCTCAGTCTTCTCGTCTGCTCCGCCCTCTAACATTGTGCCATTATATGCATTACCGACTGCTGACTTAACAGTCTTATATTTTGTAGTAAACTGAGTTACCTTATCGTATGTACCAAAAACCTGAATGGTAGAAAACAGCTTTTTAATATTTTCATAATCTTTATTCTTAACGTACTCTGACATCTTTTCATATAATAATGAATCTTCACACTGACCATCTTCAGAATACTTATCTACAAAATCAATAAAATTCTGTCCTAAGCTGATTATGAATGCTTCTTCCTTAGTACCACCAAGCTGCTGCTGCGTCATTCCAATCTTTCTTCTAGTACGAACTGTAATCATAATTCCTCTTCCTCAATACAATCAAAAACGTTACAATATTAAATCAGTTTCCAAAACCTTGACAATTCTATAACATTTCATTTGCCTTGTCAATCACTTTTTTTGTATTTCTTTTTAATGCTTGAAGAAGTTATTGCAAGGCTATAAAATTGTGTCATGAATTATTTAAGCCTTTCTGATTATTTAAAAGCAAAATACGGCACAAAGGTATATAAGCTTTCCCTCACCAGCGGTTGCACCTGTCCTAACAGGGATGGAAGCATCAGCATTGGTGGATGTATCTTCTGTTCAGAAGGTGGTTCTGGAGATTTTGCAGCTGAATATGCTGATTTAGAGGTTCAAATCAAAGAAGCCAGGGCTCGTGTAGATACAAAAATTTCTGCGAAGATACCTGCAAATGAGAGAAAGTACATTGCATACTTTCAGTCTTTCACCAATACTTATGGTGATCAGAAAAGATTAATGGATTTGTATTCCAAAGTGTTAGAATACCCTGAGATTGTAGGACTTTCTATTGGCACAAGACCGGACTGTCTTTCTGATGAGATGATTAGTTTTCTTGCGGAATTAAATCATACTAAAGAAGTATGGGTTGAACTTGGACTACAGACAATTCATGAAGATACCGCCTCACTCATAAACCGAGGCTACGAGCTTTCTGTATTTGAAGATGCTTATCGAAGATTGACTGATGCTGGTCTTAAAGTGGTAGTTCATGTAATTCTAGGGCTTCCTGGTGAATCTGATGAAGATATACTTGAAACTGTAAAATATCTGTCTGACTTGAATCCAACTTTATTTGGAATCAAGCTACAGCTTCTTCATGTTCTAAAAGGCACAAAGCTTGCTGACATGTACGAAGCCAAACCGTTTCGAATATACGAATTAGACGAATATTGTGTTCTTGTTGGAAAATGTCTTAAACTTCTTCCAAAGGAAACAGTTATCCATCGCCTCACTGGAGATGGACCAAAAAAGCTCCTTATCGCCCCACTTTGGAGTGGCAATAAGAAGCTTGTAATGAACACTATGCGTAAATATATTTCTGAGCTTTAATTTTGAACCATATCTATGATACCAGCCACGGCTTTGCTGTATTCCATCAGCTGCTGCTGTGCGCTAGTATCATTTTCTTCAATGATTCTCTTATACTCTACAAATTCAAAATACAATCTATGACTTCCATCAGATAGATCCACCTCTTTTGTATCTGTATTCATATCATTAAATAATACATCATATTCTGTCATACCATTTACATGTGGATAGATACATATTGTGGCGTCAACACCCTGTATAGTAGAAGGTCCTGGAGCATTACAATCCTTGGTGGCTGCGCAAATACATTTAAAGTTGCCATAATCAGCAATTAAAACACCACTTGTATCAACACCTTTTTCCATGTTTGGACTATAGCTGGCTGCCTTTGGCATTCCAAACAAGCCAACCATTGCAGAAAGATTATAAACATTTAAATCTCTAAGTGCTCCACCCGCATGTGAAGCGTCGAATACTGCTGGAGTAGATGTTCCCTCATGGAATGCTTTATATCTTCGAGACATCTGGCTGTAATTGAAATTACAAAGCTTAATATCACCCACAAGTTCTACATCCTTCTGTAGCTGCTTGTAAGCAGGCAGATGATAAATGCTCATAGCTTCAAAAAGCATGACATTATTTTTCTTTGCCAGTTCATCAAGCTGCTTAAGCTCTTCTAAAGTAATAGATATAGGCTTTTCACAGATTACATGTTTACCTGCTTCAATTGCACGCTTTGAATAATCAACGTGCATATCGTTTAAAACACCTACGTAAACTACATCAATATCTGATTTCAAAAGAGCATCATAATCTGTATAAACACCATTAAGATGATACTTTTTTGCTAATTCATTAAGCTTGTCTTCGCTCTGTTTTCTTCCGCTGATGTATATTTCATCAAATCCTATCTCATCTACAAATGACAAAACTTCCTGAACAATTACACCATTTCCTGCTATACCAAGTTTCATAAGTTTATTCTCCTTAATTTATGCAAATATCTGTTTAACCTTTTGTTCATTAATCATTAAGTAAGTCCTCTAGGGCTGACAGCAGCTTTTCGTTATCTTCATGAGATTTGACTGCTACTCTATAGAACCCTTTTTCCAACCCATTATAATCTGAGCACTCCCTAATTAAAATACTATGCTTCAATACTTTTTTATCCAGCTCTGAGTCTGCGCATCTGAACAGGATATAATTTGCATCGCTGGAAAATACTTTTGCACCTAGGTTAGCAAGTCCCTGAGTCAGGTAACTTCTCTCCTTTTCGATCAGCTTGGCTGAGTCCAGTAAATATTCCTTATGTTTCAGACATTCGGCTCCTGCCATTTGCGCAAATATTGAAAGATTCCATTCAGGAAGATGATTCTTCAAGGATGATGCCATTAATTTATCAGCGCAAATGCAGTAACCAATTCTCACGCCCGGTATTGCAAATGTCTTGGTATATGCCCTAAGCACAATCAATGATTTGTGTTTTGTAATATCATAAGCAAGAGAATTCTCCATATCCTTTCCTGTAAGAGCAAGAAAACACTCATCCACAACAAGTACTGTTCCAGCCTTTTCACAGGATATGACTATTTCATCTAAAAGTGACTTTGATATAAGTCTTCCATTTGGATTATTAGGATTGGTCAGAAACATCAAATCTGCTTTTTCAACTTGAATATGCTCCAAAATATCATGATGAATTTCAAAGTCATTATCCTCTGACAACGTGTGATATGAAATACTGCAATCCTGGCATGCACCTTTCACACAAGTCTCATAACCTGAGAAACATGGAGCAAGCAGCAATACCTTTTTAGGTGAAATACTATGGCAAATTGCCATTATTATCTCTGATGCGCCATTTCCATATACTATATTTTCATTTGGAGCATTAAATAGATTTGCAGTTTCCTCCACAAGTCTCTCGTGATAAATATCTGGATACTTATTAGCGTGTAAAACTGCCTCCGTCAAAACCCACTGAACCTCAGAGGGCATTCCCAAAGGATTTATGTTTACTGAGAAATCAGTCCGTATGCTATTCCTGTAAATATCACCACCGTGCATATTAATAAAACCTCACATATTATGGCTGTAGCCAACATCAAAATGTTAGCCCTTTTTATGTCATCCAGTTCTACAGAACGGATTGGTTCGCCAATATATTTTTTATCTACTATCTTTCCAAAATAACTGGCTGGGCCTGCCAGCTGAATTCCAAGTGCACCAGCGCAAACACTTTCAGTCTGTGCCGAATTAGGACTAGCGTGATTAAATCTGTCTCGCTTAAAAATTCTAAAAGCACCAGTCATGCTATAATCTCTGCCTAAAAACAGACAACCTATAATCATCAACACAGCACTAACTCTTGCTGGAATAAAATTCACCACATCATCAAGCTTTGCTGCAGCCCTTCCAAAATCCATATACTTTTCATTTTTATAGCCCACCATGGAATCCATAGTGTTAATGGCTTTGTAAGCAATTCCTAAAACCGGGCCACCTATGGCAAGATAAATAAGCGGAGCTATTATTCCATCTGAAGTGTTCTCGGCAACAGTCTCCACTGCCGCTTTAATAACTCCCTTTTCATCAAGACATGCAGTGTCTCTGCCTACTATCATGGAAACTGCCTTACGACCAACATCCAAACCCTGACTTTTAAGTGCCTTATATACCTTCATACTCTCAACATAAAGACTTTTTGTAGCAATACACTGGTACGTAATTACGGTTTCGATTATAACTCCCAATATTGAATTCAAAGTGTAAGCTACGTGAAGAATAGCAAAACATATCCCGGCTGAAATCGTAATTACGATAATTACCATTATCAGTCCATATCTTCTCTTAAGTTTATTAGTCTTTTCTGGTTCCAGTATCCTCTCAGCTTTATTCAAAAAGAACTCAGTAAGATAGCTTATAAGATTACCGATCCAGCGAACAGGATGTGGAAACCCTATAGGATCACCTACGAAAAGATCTAGGATAAAGCCCGCTAAAAATGCCGTCATGTGATAAATCAATTGAATATCCCTCGCAGTTCTCTACATGATATGAATAGTATTCTCCCCCAAAGATATGACTTAGAATCCCCATGATAGTTCCTCCATGGGCAATCACGGAAATATTATAATAATCCTTACTAATCTCCAATAGCTTATCAAATCCTATTAAAGCTCTGGCAGTGGCCTCCTGTTTACTCTCTCCACCAGGAAATTGTAAATCTCCACCACTGTCTATCCATAACTGATAATCTGGATTTGATGATAGCTCTTTATAATTCTTCCCCTCAAAATCACCAAAATTCGTCTCTTTAAGCTCATCAATGATAATAGGCTCAAGGGCTGGATAAATAATCTTGGCAGTTTTTATACAACGAATCAAAGGACTTGAAAAAACAATATCTGCCTCAGGATAATTCCTTTCCATAATTTCCTTCTCACCTTCTAAGGTAAGCCCTTCATCAGTGATTCCAATATAACAGTTGGTAAGATTTCCAGCTGTTTTTCCATGACGAATAAAAGTAATTGTTCTATCCATTTATTTTATCCTTTGTCCAATTCCGCAAACCACACGGTAAACCTCTGTTGCATCTTTGGCAAGTTCAATCATGATACGACCACAAATCTCTCTCCAGGTCCTGTCATTCTCATCTAAAGGAACGATTCCATTTCCTATCTCATCCGAAATAATTACCCATTCTCCATCATTAACAACCTCTCTTATTTCCGCAAGGATTTCGCTATTGTTCTTCCCCTCTGAAATACGCTTTTTTACAAAAAGATGAAGTTGATTAAAATACTTGGCCTCAGGGAACTCATTTCTTGCAAATTCAGTCTTGCCCTGATAACTTCCACCAACAATTAAAATCATAAATCTACCTCTAATTTAATCTAGAAAATCAATGCATTACCCATCACAGATAAAACTGCGACTGCCACTGCCATCAAAGTCTCTGCACTACACACAAACCAGCCTGCCAAATCACCTGTAATCCCACCAAATTTAGAATATGCTACATAGATATACCTAATCAGTGCAATGACAAGCGCAGCCAAAGAAACTGTCCAATACCACTGTAACAAATATCCAGCTGTGAGCGCGCATAAAATAAACTCAATTGCCAGGAATATAATTACCACCTTATCTTTAGCATTTTTAGCTGAAGTGCTAAGTATTCCATCATTTTTTGCTTTCTTTGAGGAAACAACACAAATCCCACTGACACATCTAGCCGCCACAAATGAAAAGCACCATGCCATAACAGCATTGTCATCCATTAGGAATAAAGCAGAAAAAAGAATTAAGCCAAGGGCAACAAGTCTTATTACCGCAAACGCACCAATATGAGAATCCTTTAATATCTCATGTCTTTTTTCTTTGTCTCCCCATGAAGCCAACGCATCACTTGTATCCATATAGCCATCAATATGAAATCCACCTGTAATAACAATAGGAATTACAATTGCAATGGCAGAAAACACTATATCCCCAATATAAAACATTACTGTAAACTGTCTCCACCAATACACTAAAAATCCAATTATAGCCCCAATAAATGGAAAGAATATCAAGTGATATTCCATATCTTCACTATCCCAATTAAATCTAGGCATTGGAATTCTTGAATACATGGAAAAAGCAACCACTATTGATTTAAGTAATTTCATCTTTCTACTCCTATTCCTACAACAACTTCCACTGATTTGTCAGCCATTCTGGCGATTTCAGCGTTAATCTTTCCTAACGCTCTGAGATATTCTTTTGTATAATCGTCATATTCAAGGCCATCCTCAAAAACGTCGTTTGAAACAATTACCAGCTGGGAAACCTTTTCATCAAGCGTCTTTATATCTTTAATAATTTTATCAACCGTATATGACTCGGAATTAACTTTGCCATCTCTGAACATCTCGTTGGCTACCAGATTGGACATACACTCCAAGAGAATTATGCAGTCCTCACTGGTTTTTATCGTATTTGCAATATCATAAGGCTGCTCAAGGGTAATAAACTCCTTGCCTGCCCTAAGGCTTCTATGCCGTTCAATACGCTCCAGTGACTCGTCATCCTGTGCCTGCATTGTGGCAAGATAATATCGATTTTTACAATTGGACTGGCAAACATAATCCTCTGCATAAGCAGATTTTCCACTGCTGCTGCCACCATAGATCAATGTAATCATTTATTAAATCTCTCGTATTGTTCAACCTCTGAATCCTGAAACTTAAGTGCGTTATGAAAAACCTCATCAGTAAGACGAAGCATATGTGCCATCATAACAGCCCCTGCACCTTCGCCTACTGCCATCTTTCCATCAATAACAGGCTCAATATTGAGCTTGCCTGCGATTTTTCTTGCTACAGGCTCCTTACTGATATGAGATGGAATGATATAATCCTTAGAATTATCAAGTAATCTGTCCGCCACAAGTGCAGAAACCATACTGAGCATTCCATCAAGAATAATTGGCACCTTATATAACGCACCTCCAATAACAATTCCAGTCATTGCCGCAAGCTCAAGTCCACCAAAATTACTACAGATTTCAACTGGGTCTAATCCACTGTATTTTGAAAGTGCCATAGATACTACTGCACGTTTTCTGCTGAAGCCCTCATCATCAAGACCAGCACCTCTGCCAGTGACTGCCTCTGCATTTAAATCAAGTAAGTACCCAGCCATAACTGAGGCTGATGTAGTATTTCCTATTCCCATTTCGCCAATAAGAATAATATTTTTGCCTTCATCCTGACTATCCTTAACCAAATCCATTCCCACCTGAACGGCACGTGAAAACTCTTCCACAGACATGGCTGGTTGCTTAAGGAAATTGCAGGTGCCATACTTAACTCTTCGGTTAAGGGTATAAGGAACTTCTTCAGAATAATTTATTCCCACATCCACAGACAAGACATCTATACCCAGATATTTAGCCATAACACCAGCAGTAGTAACACCCTTGCCAATATTTGTAGCACAGATTCTTGTAACATCCTGGCTTGTTTGGCTAACTCCCTCTTCTACTATGCCATGATCACCACAGCACACAATCAGTTTCATATGGGATAAATCAGGTGCTTTGAATCCCTGTATTGCTGCAATCTTTGAATATACTGCCTCAAAGGTACCAAAACTTCCAATCGGTTTTGCTACCTTATCCCATTCATTTTGCATCTCCTTTAAGGCTTCCTTATCAACAGGCTCTACTTTAAGCTTGTTTTCGAGTACGTCGTCAAATAAATATCTAATGTCCCCCATAATTTTTCATAACCTCCACAAAATTATTTATAAATTCTGGATTGGATGGATAGTAAAGATGTGGAAAACCTATATAACCTCCATTTTTACTATGAATACAATTCCAGCTTTTTCCTCCGAAAGGCTTTGTAGCAACACAGCAATCTCCATTATTATCTGTATCATAATAATGGAATTCATGGCCTTTTATCTGAAGCTCACCCATATCAACTGTTACATAACCAAAACGGACAAGCTTACCTTTCCACTCGACTCTTGCTTTTATTGCACCAACCATATCATATATCTGATTATCTGAATTCTTAATAGAATCTGAAAGATACATAAAGCCACCACACTCTGCAAGAATTGGCATACCGGAATCGATTGCATTTTTGATTGATGCCTTCATACTTTTATTGGAAGAAAGCTCCTTCATATAGTTTTCAGGATAACCTCCTCCTAAGAGGATTCCATCTACCCCATCAGGAAGCTGAGCATCTTTGATAGGCGAAAACTCTACTAGCTTTACACCTGCTTCCTTTAACATTTCCAAATTTTCTTTGTAGTAAAAACAAAATGCTTCGTCTCTTGCCACTGCAAGCACCACACCCACATTTACGAATTTGCTAGAACTATCTTCCTTAATTATATCTAATTCTGCTGCCTCGGATGCTAATTTTTTTAACTCTTCAAGATTAAGGTTCTCTGTAATAACCTCTGCCAAATCATCTATCTTTTTATTAATCTCCGGTACTTCTTCTGGCATTACAAGTCCTAAATATCTGCTTGAAAGCTGCTGATCTTTAATCTCAGGTATGGTTCCAAGATATTTGATACCAAGCTCCTTTTCTATTATCACCCCGAGAGTATTTCCAAAGGCTACACTGGTCCTATTTAGTATTACAGCCTTAATGAGATGATATTCATCATAATCCAAAAAGCCTTTAAGCTGAGCGATGATAGAACGACCTGCACCTTTAGCATCAACCACAAGAACAATAGGCACTGAAAGGGCTCTGGCTAAATCATAACTGGAGCCCTGTGTCTCAACACCCCCAATTCCATCATAGAGACCCATTACTCCCTCAATTACTGCCATGTCACCTGAATATGATTGTACAAAAAGCGACCTTGTAGTGCTGTCATCAGTGAAGAATGTATCAAGATTTCCTGATGGGATTCCAAGAACTGTTCTGTGAAACATAGGGTCAATATAGTCTGGACCGCATTTATAGCTACACAAACTAAGCCCTGAATTTATCATTGCTCGCAATATTCCGCATGTAATTGTAGTTTTTCCGCTGCCACTTCTAGGTGCAGCTATCATAACTCTTGGATACTCCATAATTATTCTCTCGCTAGTTACACTCTCAATCCTAAGAATCACTCCGCTCAGTGTAGAATACTTCGCTTGAGTAATTCTTAGAGATTGATAGCTACTAGCTATCCTTAACTTTCTACCAAAAAAACTATATGCTAAACGATACTATGTATACGGGGTTTTGGCCCTGCATTATGCTGTAGTCGCCTGCCTTCTTAGCCTTTGATATGCTCACCTGAACAACATCTGCATCCTCAATTTCAAATTTCTTTATCACACTGTTGATTTCTGCAATAGTCTCTATGGTCACGGAGTTTATTACGATTCGCATATGCGAATTCATTTTCTTCAGTGTCATAAGAATATCTTCTAATCTTCCACCACTTCCACCGATGAAAACATGAGTCGGTGTTGGAAGATTATCAAGAGCATCTGGTGCAGTTCCTTCTAAAACATAAACATTTTCCAGCATATGTTTTGCTACGTTTTTTCGAATCAGCTGTGTAGCTTCGCTTTTAAGTTCTATGGCATACACCTTAATAGATGGATCTAGTCTTCCCATCTCCACAGCAACAGAACCACTGCCACTTCCAATATCATAAACAACAGCATCCTTATGCAGCTGGAGTTTACAGATAGAAAGCTGCCGAATCTCCTCCTTGGACATAGGAACCTTGTCCCTTATAAAATCATCATCAGAAAGCACTGGTGCAATTACCTTAGGCTGCCAATTGGCATTTTCAATAATGATTGTGCTAAGTCCATCCAGATTATAGGTGCTGCATTTTTCGGCAGTATACCAACCTAATTTTTCATCAGAATATAGATTTGTTCCAATGAATACTCTAAATTTATAACTCTGATTTGTCTCAAGAGAAACGAGAATATCTCCAATATCTCTTATATCCTTACTACCAGATGTGATAACAAAGGTATTTTTATTATGCTTCACTGCATCTATAAGCTCCGGTCTCCACCTCTCCTGAGGGATTCCATGAGAACTCATTATCTTCGAATCCTGCCAGGTAACATTTGCCTTAGCAGCTACTGCATTTATAGATGAGATGCCAGGTAAAATTTTAACGCTGGCATAGCCTGTCTGATTTAATGCTTTGGCAAGATTTGTGGCACCACTGTAAAATCCCGTATCACCAGAAAATAAAACAACTGCCTTTTTTATTCCAAACTGAATACCATCAGCAATCTCCTGAAGGCAAGGCAAAATATCCTTTGCCAGATAATAAGGGTATTTTTTTGCCTGGCTTTCAATGCCAAGGAGCATTCTTGGTGCGCCAAATAAATAATCCGCTTCCTTTACTGCCGAAACCACCTCTGCAGTAACAGTTCCAAAGCCCATTCCAAAACCAGCTAAAGATACTATGATTTTTTTGTCTTCAGTGATGCTTTCTTTTGTAATCTTATGGATATCTAAATCTGGATTTTCAGTAATATTAAATAGCTTAAATATTTCCTCAACCACCTGGTCAAAAGACAAGGCATCTGTTTTTTCTTCTGGTCTTCTAATAACAAAGCAGCGCACACCACAGGCGTTTGCAGCTTCTATTCTGCTGGCCTCACCTGATGATTTTCCACTTTCCTTTAAGACACAAATCTGTGCATTAAACTCTTTAAAAAAAGCAATGTTCATTCCCTTAGAAAATGGCCCCTGCATTGCCACAATCTGATTTCCCTTTAGGCCTAAATTTTTGCAGATTTCAAGACTCTCATCATTAGGAATAATTCTGGCTATAATTCTTTCTTTAAGAGATTCATCCTCACAAAAGGCTGATAGCTCCTTGCTTCCTGTGGTGAGAAAAACATTTCCTGTTGTATTTAAAAGAGCTTTTGCGCATTCTTTAACAGAATCAAAAAAGGTGCAGTTACTATAATCTATCTGCTCCTCTTCCCTGGCTAATCTATAAAAAGGAACGCTGGTATATTTAAAAAGACTGGTCTCAATCTCCTTTTTTACAATTTCTGCAAAAGGATGAGTAGCATCTACTATGGCATCCGGCTTTTCATCCTTATAAAATTCTGCCATTTCATCAGCATTCATCCTGCCTGTATGAATCTTAATAAGTGGTGATTCTGCAACAGGCTCCTTGCCATATTCTGTTGCCACACAGTAAACAGTAGAAATACCTGCAGCCGCAAGAGTAGCTGCCAAGTTCCTTCCCTCTGTAGTTCCACCAAAAATGATTACCTTTTTCATATTTTGTATCCTCTAGGAGTAACCAGTTTATTATTTATGATTTTAGTTCTGGAGCTTCCAATGAAAACTGTAGTGAACATATTTACCTGAGTATCGCGTAATTCCTTTAATGTACATACTGTTCCACTGCAGCCTTCTCTTCCAATATTTTCCACATAGCCACAGGCTCTGTCTTCGTCGGCCCCTACTGATAGCATAATATCGCAGGCCTTTTGTAAATAATCATGTCTTTTATGACTTGAAGGATTGTAAATAGCAATTGCAAAATCCCCTTCAATGGCAGCCTTTAGCCTGCGCTCTATTACCTCCCAAGGTGTAAGCAAATCACTAAGGCTAATGACACAAAAATCGTGATTAATTGGTGATCCTAAAACGGCTGCTCCAGAAATAGCTGCTGTAACTCCTGGAATAATAGAAATGCTATTTTCGGTTATTTCAGAATTCATATTTGCGTATTCTGGAAGAAGCTCATACATAGGAGCTGCCATACCATAAACACCAGCATCTCCGCTGCAGATAAATGCAACATTTTTTCCTACTATAGCAAAATCATAGCAGGCTCTGCATCTTTCAATTTCTTTTCTCATTGGAGTTGTGAAAAACTCCTTCTCTGGAAAAAGTTCTTTTACTAAGTCGATATACACTGTGTAACCAACAATAACATCTGCCTGCTCCATTGCAGAGTAAGCCTCGTCAGTCATCATTGATTTATCTCCAGGTCCCATTCCAACAATATAAATATGTCCTGCCATACTTTCTCCTACCAAGCTAAATATATTTTCCTTCTTTTGGCTTCAGCAAGGGTCATGCCATCCTGCGCCACTTTCTTTTTTACCAGAACGCCACCTTCTCCTGCCAAAAGCAGGGCTGAGCGCTCGCAGACATTTCCTACACCAACCTGTTCTTTAACAAAATCAGATTCTTCAAATTCTCCATTAACTTTATCTAATTCCTCAGATGAGTAGGTAACAAAAAACACACCATAATACTCTGCCAGTTTGATTAATCCTATTTCCTCTGATTTCACATCAATAGACGCTATTGCATAAAGATTTTTTTCAAGCTCATCATCATTATAAAACGTATTTACGAAAGCTTTTAATTCCTCAAATGTTTTTCCTTTTTTACATCCCATCCCAAGAATCAAACGTTTTGGAATAAGCTTAAGTCCTTCGATAATAATTTCATCTTCTGATTCTTTGATATCAAGCGCTTCGCCCTTCAAAGCTTTTGCCGATACCTTTTTAATTAAACTCTTATCAGTAATTAAAAGACCATTTTTCTTAGCAAAAACATCTACCGCAAATACGTTATTTATATCTGTGGCTGTAGTAATAACTGGATTTGCACCAATAGCTTTTCCAATTATTCTTGCAAGATCATTAGCTCCGCCATAATGTCCTGATAAGATTGGAATTACATTTTTCCCCAACTCATCAATCACAATCACTGGACTATCCTTTAGTTTACTGGTAATAAAAGGGGCTATAGTACGAACTGCTATCCCGGTAGAGCCAATAAAAATAATAGGCAAATGCGTATCAAAGCAGTCTTTTGTCCAATCAGACAAAGAAATGTCATCTGGCTTTGTCTCCACAATGAAGATTTTATTAAGTTTATCTGATATCTTTTTACCATTATCAGTAAAATAAACTACTCTAATTATTAACATTTTTACTCCTAGGCTTCCCCTTGAGGGTTGCTAGGCTCCAGTGGAGCCTGTTCAGCAACGACCGAGCCGGAAGGTGAGACAAGGTGGTCCGAAGGTGACTGATGAGGTGTCCTATACATGGTCTCAAAACTTGGATCATAAAGCTTACTCAAAGAATAATTAGACTTCGCAATTACGTTTCCAACAAGTATCACCGCCAGATTGCTAATTCCTTTAGCCTTGGCAGTACTTGCAAGAGTTCCTACCGTACAAATATATTTTTCTTCATCTGGCCAGGTGGCCTTGTAAACAATTGCTGCAGGGGTGTTTTTATCGTATCCGCCCCTAACCAGTCTCTCCTGAAGTTCCTCAAGCATACCAGCACTTAGATAGATTGCCATGGATGCTCCATGAGCTGCAAAACTTTCTATGCTCTCCTTTTCCGGAACTGAGGTCCTGCCCTCCATTCTGGTTATTATCAAAGACTGACTAATATCTGGAAGTGTATATTCCAAATTAAGAGAAGCCGCTGCTCCAAAGCATGCGCTGACTCCTGGGCAGCTCTCATATGCAATATTGTTTTCATCTAAAATATGCATCTGCTCCTGAACAGCACCGTAAATACTTGGCTCGCCAGTATGAAGTCTAACAAGAGTTTTTCTCTCCCTGTCGGATTTAAGCATTACTTCCATAACTTCATCCAAAGTCATAGTGGCACTGTTGTAGATTTCACAGCTGTCTTTCGCATATTCCAAAAGCTCTGGATTAACCAAAGAGCCAGCGTAAATAATCACATCAGCCAGCTGCAAAAGCTTCATTCCTCTTACTGTAATAAGATCTGCTGCGCCACATCCTGCGCCAACGAAATAAATCATAAATCCTCCAATTTATTTTAGTATGCTGTAAATATAATCCATATCTAAATTCTCTCTAACTATGGCTGCAAGCTTATCGTACTCAGCATCCTTTAGTTGCTGGTAATCAACTCCAGCTCCATCTAGATTTAGGCCTTTTGACTGGGCAATTGCCTCGGCAATCCTATATGCCAAATCACCATTATCAAATATTCCATGTACATAGGTGCCCATTAGGTTTTTATTTTGTACGAGAATAATATTCCCTTCGTCGTCTCGTTCAATTATTTCAGGTAAACCTAAATCCTGTTCTATAGTAGTAACACCATTATGAATCTCATAACCAACGAACTCTTCACCGGCGATTGAGGAAAATACATTAGTCAAATCATCAAAGCAATCCTCAGTCTGACTACGATACTTTTCCCCACTAAGAACGGTTTTAAGCGAGAACAGCTCCATACCTCTTATTGAACCGCCTTCCTCTACCGCCTCAGGGTCGTCAATGATATTCCCCATCATCTGGAATCCACCACATATACCTACCACAGGCTTATTAAGTGCAAAGCGCTTAATAGCTGCCTCCATGCCGGATTCTCTCATCCATCTCAAATCAGAGATTGTGTTCTTACTGCCAGGTATAATTACCATATCTGCATCAGTAAATTCTCTTGGATTTGAAATAAAACTGACTTTAACGCCTGGAATATTTTCAAATGGAGCTATGTCCGTAAAATTTGAAATTCTAGGTAATCTTACCACGGCTATTTCTATCGTATTTACGATATCACCATAGTCATAAGTATTTGATAGTCTTTCACTTAGGCTATCTTCATCATCTATCATAAGTCTGGCATATGGAACTGTTCCCACAACAGGTACCTTTCCGCGCTCCTCAAGCATTTCTATGCCAGAATCTAAAAGACTTTTATCCCCTCTAAATTTATTAATAATCAGCCCCTTTACTCGCTGTCTTTCCTGTGGTTCTAAAAGCTCCAAAGTACCTAAAAGCTGAGCAAACACACCACCTCTATCTATATCACCAACTAAAAGTACGGGAGCATCTACCAGCTCAGCCATACCCATATTTACAATGTCATCTCTCTTAAGATTAATTTCAGCAGGGCTTCCTGCTCCTTCTATCACAATGATGTCAGCCCATTCTTCAAGCTTATTGAATGCAGCCATAATATCAGGAACCAATTTTTTCTTATATGCGAAATAATCTCTGGCAGACATGTTTCCAATAGCCTCACCGTTTACAATAACCTGACTTCCGATATCATTTGTTGGCTTTAACAAAATCGGATTCATGTAAACTGATGGTGCCACTCCTGCACATTCAGCCTGCATAGCCTGTGCCCTGCCAAGCTCCAAACCGTCTGCTGTTACAAATGAATTTAGAGCCATATTCTGTGACTTAAATGGCGCCACTTTATAACCATCCTGCTTAAAAATGCGACACAGGGCACCTACCAAAAGACTCTTTCCAACATTTGACATGGTCCCCTGAATCATTATTACTTTTGACATTCTAATAATTTTCCTCTACTGTTTGCAGACTCCGCTAGAAGTCCAAATTCATTTGAATATAAAATGCAATCGAGTTTAATTCTTCCCTGAGCTCTAAAATCCAGATAAAACAATATCTTCTCAAGAACTATGTCCATAGTTGGCTTAAGGTATCCTGCATCATCAATAATATGCAAGGCTTCCTCAGTGTTGAGACATTCAAGTATTTTTCTTGCCAACTCTCCATCACAACCGGCTCTTAAAGCACATGCTGAAAGAATCTCCATTCTGGAATCCGCCTCATGGGAATGTGTATTCATAATGCCACCAGCCACCTTAACAAGCTTTCCAATATGACCTGTTATAAGCATAGCTTCAAAACCAAGCTTGAGGCACATGTCTACAGTCTCTCCAATAAAGTTTGAGCATTTTACACTCTTATCCAAATCATAGCCATAATGCTCCTTCATGAACTTAAGTCCGTAATTTCCTGGAGTAACAATCGCAGTCTTAAAACCTAATTCCTTCTTTTGCTTCAGCTCTACTTCAATTGTATCTATGAGAGCCTTTGCACTCATTGGCTCCACAATACCAGTGGTCCCTAAAACCGAAATTCCATTTACTATTCCAAGTCGTGGATTAAAGGTCTTGCTTGCCAGCTCCACTCCCTCTGGAATAGAAATAATTATCTGAAGCTTTCCATTGAAATCCAATAGCTTGCAAACCTCAGTCACTTCCTTTTCAATCATCTCTCTTGGGACATGATTAATAGCGGCATTTCCAACAGGCTGATCAAGTCCTGGCAAAGTCACTCGCCCTACTCCTTCACCACCATCTATCTCAAGCTCAAGATTCTGTCCTGTTGTAGCCTCAATAGCTGGTGTAATCACACTTACTGTTGCTGTCACATGACAGCCTGTAGTCACATCAGGATCATCTCCGCCATCCTTTATCACAGCGCAACTCACCTGTTTTTCCTGTCGATTCACATCCACAATATCAGCCTTGAACATGATTCCCGCAGGGGTCTCAATTTCAATATTCAGTTTTTCCTGCCCTGTGAAAAGCATGTACGCCGCCGCCTTCGCCGCCGCTGCCGCACAGCTTCCTGTGGTGAATCCTTTTTTTAAGGCTTCCCCTTGAGGGTTGCTAGGCTCCAGTGGAGCCTGTTTAGCAACGACCGAAGCGGGAGCTGAGAATGCTGTCACCGAAGGTGACTGATGAGGTGTCCTTTTTTCAATCATTGATTAATCCTAAATTCTTTCTTATATCATCACAAACTGCAATGAAATTCTTATTAACATCAAAATTTGAATATCTTAACACTCTAATTCCATTTTCATTTAAGAAAGTATCTCGTTTTATATCTTTTATATGCCCCTCTTCCTCATAATGCTGACTTCCATCCAGTTCAATTACAATCTTTTTTTGCGCACAATAAAAATCAACTATATAATTACCAATTATTTGTTGTCTCTTTACAGTTAATGGTAATACCTTTAAACAATCATACCAAAGGCGCTTTTCTTCTTTTGTCATAGACCTTCTCAATTTCTGAGAATTTTTCTTCAGATTTGGATTATAGTTCTCGTTCATATGAACACCTCATCCGTCAGCTTCGCTGACACCTTCCCCTCAAGGGGAAGGCTTGCAGATTTATCTGCATTAACATCAAAGGCTTCCATCTTTTGATGGAAGGCTTCATTTTACAGAGAGTAAATCAATGCATTACAGATAGCGGCTGCGATATTGCTGCCACCTTTTCTGCCTTCATTGATAATGTACGGTACGTCTGAATTAAGAAATAGTTCTTTGGCTGCCACTACATTTACAAAACCAACTGGTACACCAATAACAAACTCTGGAGTAAATATCCCGGCCTCCATCATTTCGTAAAGAGAAATAAGCGCAGTAGGTGCATTACCTATTGCAAAAATAACAGGCTTTCCAAGCTTTGCTGCTCTTTCCATTGATACAGTAGCCCTTGTAACCTGACGTTCCTTTGCCTCTGCTGCCACTTCCTCATCTGCCATGAAACAATGCACCTGCCCACCAAAGCATGCCAATCTTTTCTTGTTTATTCCAGACAAAGCCATATTAGTGTCTGTAACAATGTCTGCTCCATTTCTAATAAGTTCCTTAGCCTTTTCAATGCCCCCCTTTGAGTAACGCATAGTATCTGCATAATCAAAGTCTGCACTGGTATGAATAGTGCGCATGGTTATTGGAGCCTCATCAGGCGGTAAAGTGACGCCTCGCTGCTCCAACTCCTGAGAGATTATTTCAAAGCTTCGTTTTTCAATTTCAGATGGTAGAACAAATTCGATTTTCATAACACCTCAATAATACTATTAGAATATGCCAACAATCCTGAAATGATTCTGTCACCATCACCTGGTTTCATTCCATATATTTTCTCTATATTCTCCCCTGTGAAAATCTCATCAGGGGTTCCAATCTTATAAATCTGTCCATCGCAAATTCCAATCACATGATCCGCGACGGCTGGTACAAATTCCAATTCATGAATAGACATCAACACTGCTATATTCTTCTCTATTGCCAGTTTTTTTATTACAGATAAAATATCAATCTTATACTGAATATCAAGAAATGATGTAGGTTCATCAAGAATCATTATCTCTGGTTCCTGAGCTATTGCACGAGCCAGCATAACCCTTTGTCTTTGTCCGTCACTGATTTTCATAAAGTCCTTGTCAGCAACATCTTCAGCTCCAACAAGACTTATGGCCTCAGCCACCTTTTTTTTATCCTCGGCATTGAGTATTCCCAGCCTTCCTGTATAAGGATATCTTCCTGCTGAAACTACCTCAAAGCAGGTCATAAGTTCTGGATGAATTCTTTCAGTCATTACCATTGAAAGCTTTTTTGCCAGTTCATTATCCATGATTGATTCATCAATATCACCACCAATAAAAAGCTTTCCCGACATCTTTTTAAGTTGTCTTGTAATAGTTTTTAGTATTGTGGATTTTCCCGAACCATTTGGTCCAATTAAGGCTATTATTTCTCCTGGCAAAACCTGAAATGTAGCGTCTGAAATAACAGCCTTCCCATATCCAACTGTTAGATCTCTTGCACTAATTTGTTCCATGTCCTGCCTCCTTACGCTTAATTAAAAGATAAATCACTACAGGTGCAAGTCCAATAGCTGTAACAGCACTAATGCTTAATTCCACAGGCGCAAAAGCAGTACGGGCAATATCGTCACAAACCAATGTAATAATCGCACCTCCTAAAAAGCATGCTGGAATCATCACGATTGGCTTTGAAGTCTTCAAAATACTTCTCATAATATGAGGCACAGCTATTCCCACAAAGGAAATTGGTCCAGCAAAAGCTGTTACTGTACCTGATAACACGCTGGAAAGCATAATTAAAGCAACTCTAAGAGCACTTATATTTACACCCATATTTCTGGCATAGTTTTCACCAAGCTGATAAGCACCTATAGGCTTTGATAAAAAGAATGACATGAAAAGTGATGCTGTAACAAAAATAATTGAAATATAGACATTTTCCCAACTAATACCCGAGAAACTACCTAAAGACCAATTATGAAGATTTACAATATTTGAATCATCCGCAAATGCGATAATGAATTCCGTAATTGCGGAGCAAATATAGCCAATCATCACACCGCAAACTACAAGCATAGACATATTTCTAACTTTCTTTGATAATAACAAAACTATTCCCATAGAAATCAGAGCCCCTGTGAAAGCATTAATAACCATTCCTGCGGAGCTCATGATTTTTCCCTGTCCTAAGTAAACTACCATTGTTAGAGCTACAAAAAGCTTTGCTCCTGATGAAATACCAAGTACATAAGGTCCCGCAATTGGATTCCCAAAGAAAACCTGAAGTAAGAAGCCTGAAACAGCCAAGGCTCCACCCAGAATAATAGCTGCTAAAATTCTAGGAAGCCTTATAGAAATAATGATTTTATCAAGATAAGCATCTCCTGAACTAAAGAGTGCTTTTAAGATTTGTGGCACAGTAATATCTGCGCTGCCCATACCAATGCTCAGCACAAATATAGCAAAAAGCAATATTGTCATTCCCAAAAATTTAATCAAGTAATATCTTTTTTTGTTGTTCAATGTTTAATCCTCTAGCTGATAAATAAATGATAACGACTCATCTTCTTTAACTAAAATATTATGTATATCCTCTATTAATTCTGCCACATCACTGGTCCTTTGAAAATAGCTCTTTTCAATACAATAAACGCTATTTTCTTTGACAGCCTTGAAATCTGCTAATATTTCGGCCTTTGCGACTAATTCGTCTATAGAAGAAAGTTCGCCCTCTATTGTGCTGTTATATATAAGCACATCTGCATCTGCCGCCTGAAGATAGAAATCCTCCATAGTAATCTTAACAGTGGATACTGCAGTGTCTTCAGACTCATTGATATTTGTTGGGACATAATTACCACCTGCCATCCCAACCATTGTAGAAATATAGTCTCCTGGGCGTCTTACCACCACCTGACCATTAGATGAAATAGAAAATACAGCAACTTTCAACCCTGTATTGGATTTTTCCTCCACTTTGCCTACTCGTTTAACCTGTTTTTCGAAGATATCGTTGGCCTCATCCATTTTGTTATATAAAAGACCATAAAATTTAATCCACTCAAGTCGTCCAAGTGGATTTTTTTCGTAGCTAGACTGCTCTACAATAACAGGTATTCCCAATGCTTCCAGCTTTTCCTTAACGGACGGCTTGTGATAAATCATTGTATTTTCAATGGCAAGATTGCAGCCTTCTGTAAGAAGCAGCTCGTAATCAGGCGCTGAATACTTTCCGGCATAAAGAATATCTTTACTTTTCATAAGCTTCTTCGCCTGTGGAATATACCAGTCATTAATGTCCGTACCAGAAAGTCTTACATTTGATAAGGCATCAATGGATTCTAATAAATCCATCACAGATGTAGATACAAGATATGTCTTATCAATTGCACCAAGGACTGTTGCCCCCTTTACATTTCCTTTAAAGGTTCCTGCTTTTTCAGGGTATATAAAATATTGGGCCGCATCTCCCTCACCAATAGTGATAAATGAAAATTGATTTCCATTTTCATCCTGATAGAAATCAACAGAATACTCAGTGGCATACTGAAGCTTTAAAGAAGATACATATGTGTACCCACTCAGGTCTGGCTTTATGGAAGCTGATTCTGATAATACCTCTTTCTCTGCCGCCGCATCTTCATTTTCATTATCTGGTGAATATACAGTAAGAGTGTACTCTATCTCATGAGGAGTACTCATGGCTGTAGTATCACCAATTACAGTAAATGCTTTATCAAACTGTGAAAATGGTATCGTAAATACGGAATGCTCCTCAGGTGTAGCCTCATTATCAAATCTTACGCCATCAACAAGCATATAGTCATAATGAGAGCTGGACCAAACAAGCTTAACTGTCTTGTTCTCTCCTGTTACTGAAACCTCCGCAGGAGATTCCACCGTAGCCTTGCCGCTGCCACCTTCCAAGGTGACCTGACAGCTATAAACTGCACTTTCCTGCCTGGATTCTACAACATTATTCTCTATTAAATTGTCCTTATTAAAAAAGCTGCAGGCTGTAAGACTCAGAGCCAGCACTGCAGCTATTAAACCAAATTTTTTCAAAAAACACCTCATTAACTGCTACTGCAGTCCCGGATCTATTCTTCTACGACTGGGTTTGTAACACTAACCTTGTGGTCGTACCAAACACCCTTCTCGCCGATAAGAGCAAGATCAAACTCTGTATCTAAAGAAGCTACTGGAACATCAAAGCCATGAACCATTTCTGAAGTGCCATCGTCATATGTCACTTCGTCATCTGTAGACTGAAGCCAATTAGCCTCATCGCTCTCAGCATCAGCTGCAAGACCTACATAGAGATTCTGAATCTTGTCTGAAACAAGCGAAATGTGAACTGTAGCCTGACCATCCTTAACAGTAAGAGTACCGTGACCATTCATAGCCTCATTTACATGGAACATGCTGCTGTCTGTATTAAAATCTACCTGATATACTCCATCCTCAAGATCGATTCCAGCTACCTCAGTAGCCTCACTCTCAGTTTCTTCAACTGGCTCTTCCACCTGCTCAGTTTCTGGAGCTGCTGTCTCCTCTACTGCAGTCTGTTCTTCAGTAACCTCTGCTGCCTTATTTCCACAGCCTACAAGAGAGGCTGCCATTGTTAAAACTAATGCTAATGCTAAAAATCTGCTTTTCATTTAATAAATCTCCTATAATACTGCCTTTGTGTGTTCTACATAAATCTTCTGAACATCTTCGATTCCACCAAGTCCTGAAATCTGACAATCAACTGACTCAAAGCTTCCATCTGCTGTAAACATAGACTTCCAAGAGTCATCATCGTCACCAGCCATATCGTTGTTTGCGTGATCACCAGCAACAACCATAAGTGGACGAAGAACTACCTTTTTGAATCCAGCTTCCTTGACAGCTGCGATAATATTCTCGCAAGATGTCTCTTCTGGCTCACCTTCAACTGTACCAATAAATACATTCTTATAACCAAGGTCATTCATCTGTGTCTGCATCTGTGAATATGTAACCTTTGCTGTGTGGCTTGTTCCGTGTCCCATAAATACAAATGCAACACCTTCATCAGCTGCAGCATCAAGACTGTCAAAACCACCTACAGAAACAGCTTCTGCTACAACAGCCTTTGCAACTGTTTCCTTATCCTTGTTTACCTCAGCTGCATCCTTTCCAACCTGACCAAGAAGTGGCTCTGCAACCTTTACTGAATCGAACTTATCTGCATATGCATCAACTGCTTCCATAAGCTCATCATACTCTGCACCGTGCATAAGATGTGTAGGCTGAACAACAAGGTTCTTAACACCATTATCTACTGCTCTATCAAGAGCCTGCTTTACATTATCAATCTTTTCATTATCACGAGCTAAAATGTGATTGATGATAATCTGTGCTGTAAATGCACGTCTTACTGACCAATCTGGATTAGCCTCTGCGATAGCCTTTTCTACACCACCGATATCATTTACACGGCTATCATTGAATGATGTACCAAAGCTTACTACAAGAATTTCGTTCTCACCGATTTCATCCTGATTTAAAGGATCATCCTTAGATGCATCACCTGTATCTCTACCAAAGTAATCTGGATCAGCTTCCTCTCCCTCAACTAATTCCTTTTCCTCATCAGTAAGTGCATCCCAAGCTTCCTTAGCTGCCTTACACTGTGCTTCTGTGTCCTCTGTCCACTCCTGAACATAAATTGCATCAATTAATTTTGCTACTTCCATTGCTCTGTTTACGTTTGCATCTCCATTAGGCTCTTCAAAAACTGCATCGCTGCTTTCTGTTGAATCGGCTGTTTCAGTTTTAGCCTCTTCACTAGTTCCACATGCCACAATACTAAAAGACATAGCCGCAACAAGTAAAACACTTAAAACTTTTTTCTTCATTTTTTATTATACCTCCATTTTTCAGACGGACAAAAATCAAAAGGGTCGCATAGTGCGACCCTCAATTCAATCAAAATCATGAATTAAGATTTGAAAGTCCGCAAATCATTAATTTGAAGACTAGGCAGGTCTCCTGACTTCGATCAACATCTACATTCCCTTCCCAAGCATGCTCAGTGATATAAATGCAGACTCCCTAACACAGTGACGGCTTCGCTCTGGATTCTCACCAGATTCCCTTTTCACCCATACCAACTTCGCAAATACGAAATCTATAGGCACCTAATCTTTTGAAACATATTAAATTCTATGAAAAGTTAACACATTTGACATAGTATGTCAAACCTAAGAAACGTCACTCTTAATTGCAATAACTGAAACTCCAAAAGCTATATTGTCGTTAACAGGATTCTGCCCAATTCTCTTGATATACACATCCATTATAAGTCCTGCTTCTTTTGCGTCTTCAACAAGAACCCAATCCTTTCCTTCATTTGTTTGGACGGCTTGTAAAAACTGTTCTGATGGAAGAGCTTTCTGCTTAATCATTATATGACCAAGATCAGACTGCTCTACATATCCAAGCTTCACCAGGAAATTTGCAAAGGATTTATTATATCGCACTACATATAAGCCATCATTTCTTAACTCTAATATTCCCGTAGGTATCTGCCCCAAAAACTCGTTTGATCCAATGTTAGTAGTATCCGTTGTAACGTCGAGCTCCATTACATTAGTACGGGTAATGGCATCATAATATGACACTTCTTCTTCCCGTTCTATAACATTTCCTATGTTAGCTTCAGCAATTGTATACCACTCATCTAAAGGAATAGGCTTAGCAAAATGGAACCCCTGAAGCTTTCCTGCTCCAACTTCCCTTAAGAACCTAACCTGATCTGCTGTTTCAACACCTTCCACAACAGTATCTATTCCCAACTGTCTTGCCATTTCGATGAGCTTTGTAATAATGACATGATTCTTTTTATTGGTTGCAAATTCACGTATAAAACTCATGTCGAATTTAATCAAATCAACATCAATTTTTTGTAGCATGTTAAGGGACGAATATCCACTTCCAAAATCATCCATCCAAACCTTAAATCCAGCTTCATGGAATCTTCTGATTTGCTCTATTACAAAACCAATCTCTAACGCTGAAACACTTTCTGTTATTTCTATTGTAATTTTATCAGGCGAAATCGAAGATTCATCTACTCTCTTTTTAATTTCCTCAACTATATCGCATAATTGAAAATCAAATCTGGATAAATTGATAGACACCGGAACAATAGGATAACCCTTACTTGCTACCTCTTCCAAATCTCTTAAAACGCACTCCAGAATATATAAATCCAGCTTATGAATAAGCTTAATATCTTCTAATACATATATAAAATGCTGAGGTGGAATCATACCCCTTACTGGGTCTATCCATCTAGCCAAAGCTTCCTCATCACATGCCTGTCCGTTTACAGCTCTGATTATCTGTTGGTAGTAAGGTTTAATCCAACCTTCCTCCATGGCCCTTTCAAAATTATTAATTACATACTCGTAGTTCGTTGCGGATTCATGAATGTTGGCATCATAATAAGAAAATTTAGATACATAGGCACCCTTTTCCCTATCACTGGTCATCTTTGCTCTATCAAATGCTGTTGCTGCAGATATTTCCTCAAATGCATCAGAATAAATACCAACATGTATAGGTACAGTTCTTCCTTCGTTGGCATACTTCATGTCTTCAAATACTTTTTGCAGAATATCCTCCAAGCCCTCAGTTTTAGTGTATACTGCAAAATGGTCAGATCCCATTCGTCCGCAATTCTCATTAGTAAAATATTTTTTTAGAGTATTAGCGGTGGCAATTATAAGATTATCGCCCTCTCTAAGTCCATACTTTTCATTAAAGTATTTCATGCCCTTTAAATCAAAGAATAACATTGCAGGTGCATAGCCCTCTTTGCGATATTTCCGGCCGCCCGCCTCTGCAAGCGAAAGAAAATAAGACATGTTTGGCAGGCCTGTAAGAGTATCATAAAAATTATCTCTTATCAGGCTTTCCTTCGTCATAATATCATTGAAATTAGAAGCCAGCTTTTCAGTAAGCGGATTATCACTATTCAGTCCCTCTACCATATATATAGTAGATGAAAGCATGGTTCCGTTAGGCATAAAGAAATGCTCTCCGTGTGAATGTAAAATCACATAATCATTAATGAGCTTTGACATTGTCCTGTATACACAGTCAAAGTTATCGCCTCCAGCAGCAAATTTTAGTGCGGCATCAGCAACTCTGGCTTTATCATCTGGATGAGTATCTTTGTACATATCATCATCCAAATATGTAATGACATCTTCTCGCTTCATTCCCATAAGCTTACACATTCCATCAGTAACAAGCAGAGTTACTACGCGCTTGTCTATGTACTGATATATTGCCATGGCAATATTCAATCTTTCAAGAGCTTCCTTTTCAATTTCCCCAAACTGATACTTCTCCATGCTCTTAATATCCCCTTTTTATACACTAAATAAATAGGCGAAATCACCTATCGTTTAATAGTATAAAAAAAAATAATGAATTAACTGTTAAAAAAACAATTAAATCATTATTTTAAAAAATTATTTTATATCAAACTGCTCTCTAAGCTCCTGAGCCCGTCTTTCAACCTCTTCAATAAATTCTCTAGATGAAATCAGTCTCGCTCCTGCTCCTCGGATTATTACCTGTTCCAATCCGTCTGAAGTAACTACAGAGATGTCATATTTTTTGCCGTGCTCATGTGTAAATCTTTCAATATAGGCATCTGCTGTCTGAGCTTCCGCTGTAAACACCTGATGAATATTAAGATAATCTGAAGCCGTCACCTCATGTCCCTTAACACGATATGCATCAAAAACAGCAATAACATTGTAATCTGTCATAGCCTTATAATTGCTAAGAATATCAAGAAGCTTTCCTCTGGCTCCATCAAGATTCACATCTAAAACAGCCTTCAGCTCAGGCCAGGCGTATATCAAATTGTAGCCATCTACAAGGAGATATTTCTCCTTAGCCCTAACTTCCTTCGGTGCAGTATATACGTAGTCAGAATCTACCCTTCTAGGTCTGCTGCTATCTCCATAATGCCACCCCTTTTTAGGATTCTTTCCATGATTACTATGTGTAGCCATATGAAGTATCTTATCTATCTCATCTGGATCAAGCCATTCATCAACAGAGTGATTCATTCTTTTTGTAGCCACAACCTCTGATTCATCCGATGTTTTCTGGCTACGACATGGCACGTGGCATTTTTCTTTAACCTCATCCCAATTAACAATAACAGCACTACCGTGAGAACAGAATACGGATGAGGACGGATTGTCCACATCTGAATCAGGATTATAGCCTACAATCTCCTTTACTTCCAGGCTGTTATGACAAGGTAGGTATCCATAAAATGTCAGCGACAGCTGCCCCTCTCCCTTAGTGTAGGTAATGAGTTTGGACTGATAATTTCTTATCTCCGAAGCAGGAGCAGTACCTGTCAGCTTTGACATACCATTATAATCCTCAGGTACATCAAATGAACCAGACATTGTTTCAATATCAGTCATTGCTCGTCCAATGGCATCAGATGGAACCAAAAGTTCAAATTTATAGTATGGCTCCAAAATAGTGGTACCTACTTCCATAAGACCTTGTCTTATAGCTCTGTAGGTTGCCTCTCTGAAATCTCCACCTTCTGTATGTTTTATATGTGACCGTCCACCTACTATAGTAAATTTTATGTCCGTCAGTGGAGCTCCTATTTCAACACCCAAGTGCTCCTTTTCAAGAATATGAGTTTCAATTAATCTCTGCCAGTTTAGAGCCAAATCGTCTGTGGCAACATCAGATGCCACTACTATTCCACTTCCTGCCTCTAAAGGTTCCATTAAAATGTGAGCCTCTGCATAATGTCGTAAAGGTTCAAAATGTCCTACACCCTCCACAGAAGCAGCAATAGTTTCTTTGTATAACACCCCAGATTCTTGGAATTCTACATCATAATTTAATTCTCTTTTAATTTTATTAATGAGAATTTCAGTCTGAACCTCACCCATAAGATTCATTTTTATCTCTTCCTGATGTGGATCCCAGCTAACATTTAAAGAAGGGTCCTCCTCATTAAGTGCAAGTAGCTTAGGGTATGCAAGCTTTGGCACTGTGCCATCTGTAAAGACAAGCTTATACTGAAGGACAGGTCTTAATGAAAGCTCTGCTCTATTGGCTTCTACTCCAAGTCCTTGTCCTGGGAAGGTTTCCTTTGGACCAACAATAGCCACCACATCTTTGGCCTCTGCCTTTTCTACCTGTTGATATTTAAGTCCCGAATATATGCGAAGCTCGTTTACTTTTTCGCCATTTGGAAGAACTTCCTTAACCTTAAGCTCTCCCCCTGTTATTTTTGTAAATGTTAGTCTGGCATCTCTGCCAAGGCTTTCTATTTTATATATTCTTGCACCAAAATCCTTTGCTTTCTCCATGCCATCTGAAAGTAATGCCATAAAATCCATCAGCTCAATCACACCTTCATTCTTCATGGCTGAGCCAGAAAAAACAGGAATTGTCTTTCGTTCTAAAACAAGTCTGCATATTGTCTTCTGACTTAAATCCTCAGTCTCTAAAAATTCCTCCATGGCGTCTTCATCTTCCATGGACATTGATTCCTTATCTGTGAAAACAACACATCTGTCAGAAAGCTGTGTCTTCAAATCCGCCATCACATCATCAAGATTCGCCGTATCCATATCCATTTTATTTACAAAGACAATTGTAGGAATATTGTTATTTTCCAGAAGTCTAAAGATAGTTTTAGTGTGAGACTGAACACCATCTGTGCCAGAAATCAGAAGAATTGCATAATCAAGAGCCCATATTGCTCGCTCTACTTCAGTAGCGAAATCCACATGCCCTGGTGTATCTAAAAGAGTGATAGATTGATTATTGTGTTGAAAAACTGCAGGCTTTGAAAAGATGGTGATTCCTCTGGCCTTTTCCTGAGAATCAGTATCCAAAAAAGCATCCCCATGGTCTACTCGACCAATGGATGCTATCTGGCCTGCATTATACAGAATTGCTTCGGACAATGTAGTTTTTCCCGCATCTACATGTGCCATTATTCCCCATACTGATTTCATTAATTATATCCTCTAAATCCCTTACCTATTATCTCACTGGAATTCGTAATTGCGATAAATGCAGAAGGCTGATTTCTTCGAATATAATTCTTCAGCTCCACTGCCTGCTGTCTCTTAAGGATTGTAAGAATTACGGTCTTTTCCTTATGACCATAGGCTCCTTCAGCTTTATAAACGGTAGCGCCTTTTCCCAAATCCTTCATAATATAATTAACAATAGGCTCTGGGTCATTGCAAATAATAGTGAAATATTTTGCAAGGTTAATATTTTCTATTGTCTCATCAACAACAAGTGATTTTGCCAACAGTCCCACAAGAGAAAAAAGTCCTGTTTGAACATTAAATACAAGGCATGCACATGCAACGATAAAGACATCTGACATGAACAAAGCTGTACCAATATCTACCTTTGTATATTTCTTTAAAATCATTGCTACTATGTCTGTACCACCAGATGATGCACCAAGATTAAAGAAAATCGCTGATGAAAACGCTGGCAATGCCACAGCAAATAATAACTCCAATACTGGTTCTTCTGTAAGAGGCCCATCCATAGGGCAAACCATCTCAAGGATACGAGGCCCAAAGGAAACCAGTAATGTAATATATGTAGTCTTCACGCCAAATTTCTTTCCAAATACCAGGAATCCTATCACTAACAAAATCATATTAATGATTAAGTTAATATTACCTGGTGTTCTAGGTAATAACTGGGCAAGTACAATGGAAATACCACTCACGCCTCCAAAAGAAAAATGGTTAGGGAATTTGAAGAAATATATTCCAATAACCATAACAGCAGAAGCTATGGTAAACATGATATATTCGTAGATATCCTGTTTGTGCATATAAATTTTATGAATCATAATAAACGTAACCCCTTCGGATAATGATTTTTTATCTGACCCTTAACAGCCTTTCCCCATCCTACAGAATATCCATCTACAGTAATGAGTGTCCAGCCATCCTGTACATCAGCCATCACTGACTGTCCTCTAAGATAATTCTGAACATCCTGACCATCAGCTGGTAAATCGAAGCTGTTTTTAACTTCATCCCTTGTGAGTGCTAATGCCAGTGCATGACTAGGTTCAAATCTGTTTTTCTTAAGTGTACCAAGGAAAAGTCCACCTCGAAGTACATGGAGTTTTGAAAAATCAGGACAGTTGTCGGGAAGCAGGTATAACAACACCTCATCCGAGCCCTTCGGGCCCACCTTGTCTCCGCTTCCGCTCCGGTCTGCTCGAACCTGAGGTCCACTGGACCTCTCTCGCCCTTCAAGGGGAAGGCATTTATCTAATGGAATATCAATTCTTAAAAAATCAAAGTATTCTTTAATCTTTTTATTTACTTTCTTTATTGAGATTACCGCTCTATCAGCAGCGCACTCTTCTCTACGACCATCTGAATCTGCTTTCTCCAGGAGAGCCGCATAATGCCCCTCTCCCTTTACCTCATGAGGCCACAAGCGCCTTTCCTCAATAAGAATCATATCTGGATGACGACTGATGAAAGCAGCCACTGCTTCCTCATCCTCCAGTTTTGCAAATGTACAGGTGCTATAACACATTCTTCCACCAGGAATAAGCATCTCGTAAGCTCTGTCTAAAATCTCTGCCTGACGGTCAGCACACATCTCTACGGATTCAAGGGACCACTCATCACATGCATCATGATTCTTTCTGAACATTCCCTCTCCAGAACAAGGCGCATCTACCATTATCTTATCAAAATATTCTGGGAATGTATCTGCCAGCTTATCTGGATACTCAGATGTAACAATGCAATTTCTGATACCCAGTCTTTCTACATTTTCAGATAAAATCTTGGCACGGTTTTTCATCGGTTCGTTTGATACAAGAATTCCTTCACCGTTTAAATAGCCTGCTATCTGCGTAGACTTACCACCAGGAGCGGCACATAAATCCAGACAGATATCCCCTGGAACTGGGGCTAACATTTCTACAGGAAGCTGAGCCGAAGCATCCTGTATATAATATACACCTGCAGCATGATATGGATGAAGTCCTGGTCTGTAAGTCTCATCATAGTAATATCCGTTTTTACTCCAATCCACTTTTCCTGTAAGCATAGATGACATAGTTTCCACTGCCTTATCATCTGCTTTTATAGGATTAAATCTCAGTGCTGATATCTTATTTTCCTCATAAGAACGCAAAAACGCATGGAAGTCAGGGCCTAAGTCCTGCTCCATGCGATTAACAAAATCAATTGGTAAAAAAGATGTATCCATTTACATACGCTCCGGTGCATTGAAACCGAGAAGGTCTATAGCCTTTTCCAGAACGCCCCTTGTAAGCCATAAAAGCTTAAGGTAGCTGGCCTTAACTGCCGCATCCTCCTCAGCCAAAATCTTAGTGTCATGATAAAATCTGTTGAATGCATTTGCTAAATCGTATATGTAAGCACAAATCTTGTGTGGTGCCATCTCCTCATATGCTGATGCAAGAGCTGCCATAAACTTTGTAAGTTCGAGCTGAAGGCCACGCTCTGACTCAGAATGTGCTGGAAGAATAGCTCCATCAAATGAGCTAACTCCTGCCTTTGTAAGGATTGATTTACAACGTACGATTGTATAAAGAATATATGGGCCTGTGTTTCCTTCTGCTGAAGTGAAACGATCAATATCAAAGATATAATCCTTTGATGCCTGATTTGAAAGGTCACCATATTTAACAGCTGAAAGACCAACGATCTGTGCAGTCTTAGCAGCCTCTTCATCATTCATAGTACCATTCTCTTTGATTTTCTCAAGCATCTTCTCTTCTACTTCCTGAAGAAGATACTCAAGACGCATAACACCACCCTGGCGTGTCTTGAATGGCTTTCCATCCTTTCCATTCATAGTACCAAAGCCTACGAAGTAAAGGTTCTTATCTGCTGGAACAATACCAGTCTTCTTTGCACAACGGAATACCTGTGTAAAGTATAACTCCTGACGCTTATCAACAACATATATAACAGAATCTGGATTATAGTCCTTCATACGCCATACAAGTGTTGCAAGGTCTGTTGTATTGTAAAGAGATGCTCCATCTGACTTAAGAATCATACATGGTGGTACCTCTTTTGTATCTGTATCTTCCTTAACATCTACTACAAGAGCGCCCTCTGAAATGTAAGCAAAGCCATCGTCCTTCATCTTCTGAACCATATCAGGGATGTAAGGCTGTGCATCTGATTCCCCCTTCCAAAGATCAAAATCTACATCAAGCTTCTCATAGTTACGCTTTAAGTCTGTAACTGAAACATTAAGAATGTGTGTAAGGAGTGCCTGATAGCCCTTTCTTCCGTGCTGAAGCTCATAAGTAGCTGTCATAGCAGCTTCCTTATATGCAGGATCCTCTTTTGATTTTCCTGAAGCACATGGATAAATCTCCTCAAGCTCTGTAATAGAGAAAGGTGGCTCTGTAGGATATTCTCCATCATAGTTCTCATCAAAATAAACAAGCTCTGGCTTACGAAGCTTAAGCTCAGTAATGATAAGTCCCATCTGAAGACCCCAGTCTCCAAGATGAACATCACCTATTACTTCATCACCCATAAAACGTGCTGTACGCTTAATAGACTCTCCAATGATAGCAGAACGAAGGTGACCAACGTGAAGTGGCTTAGCAACATTAGGTCCGCCGTAATCTATCATAACTTTCTTTGGTGAAGAAACTTTGTCTACACCAAAACGCTCTGTATCATCAGCCATTTTTGAAACGAACTGCGCAATAAACTCGTCTGAAAGATTCATATTAATGAAACCTGGAGGGCAAGCCTCACATTTAGAAAACATGCTGTTTGCAGCAAGCTTCTCTGCTACCTCACCAGCGATGGCGATAGGAGCTTTTTTGTATTCCTTTGCAGCTGCAAGTGCGCCATTACACTGAAACTGGCAAAGATCTGGACGGTTTGAAAGAGAAACCATTCCGTATTTTTCGTCATAGCCACAGGCTGTAAAACCTGCTACAACTTCTTCCTTAATCTGCTGAAGAATTGCTTTCATTCTTATCCTCCATATAAAATCTATTTATAATTTACTTAAAAAAGTCAAATCCACGGTGGTTGATTATACCATAAAAAAGAGAATCCCACAATCGTGGGATTCTCCATAAATCAAGGATTATATACCAATATAACTCAAAATATACATCACAAGAATAATACCCAGACCGATTGTGTTAAGTACTAGTAACTTTTCTCTAGTCTCCTGTCTGAGCTTTACCTGATTAAGTGTTTCCTGTATTCCATTTAGCTTACTTTCCAAAACATCACATTTCTGCTCTAAAGGCAAAGTAATCTCCTCAAGATTTTCCCGAATTGAGTTTTTCAACTCCCTTGTAATTTTTCCGTTCTCACTTGGCTGTTCTAGATCTTTGGAATCAATAAGCTTTTCAAGCACAGTGATACTGTCCTTAAGCCGTGTAAACTCTTCCTTAATATCACGTTCTGCAAAATCCGATAAATCGATAATGTTTTCTTCGCTAATCATGCCGATTCCCCTTTCTGTCTAGAGTTTAGAATAATTTTACCACTTTATTCATAAAAAGAGTATAATAAATCTATGAACTTTTTAGAGGAAGGAGCATCTAAAAAATATGTTAGAAATCGGAATGAAGGGAAATGCAGAAACAGTTGTCACTCTGGACAACACTGCAAAAGCTTTTACAAGTGGAGCTCTGGAGGTTTTTGCAACACCAGCAATGATTTCACTTATGGAAGAAACATGCTGGAAAATGATTCAGCCAGAACTTGAAGAAGGGCTCGGATCTGTAGGAACTAAAGTAGATGTAAGCCATATGGCACCAAGTGCTATCGGCTCCACAGTTATGTGTGAAGCGACACTAATTAGTATTGATGGACGTAAGCTTGTCTTTGAAGTTGTTTGTTCCGACGAAAACGGAATGGTAGGTATGGGTACCCATGAACGCTTCATAATCAATAATGAAAAGTTTATGCAAAAAGCAACTGGACATAAATAAAAAACGGCTGGGACAATTAAGTCCCAGCCGCATTTTTTATTATCCAAAGAATCCAAAGAATTTTTTAATCTTTATTGAAACAGGTGCTGACTCTTCTGAGTATACACGACTGTTTCCACTTCCCTGGAATGAAACTACCTTATAGTAGTATGTCTTATTGTTAGCTACCATAACATCCCAATATCCATTAAAACCGCTAATTGTAGCAATCTTAGTGTACTTGCCATTCTTTGATGTGCTGCGATATACAACATATCCGTCAGCATTAGGATCCTTTGACCAATGAACATAAGCACCGATAAGTGTCTGGCTTATGCTATTGATAGATGGCTTAACAAGCTTAGGTCTTCCAACCTCAACCTCATCCTGAAGTAATGTCTCTTCAACAACTGCTGCCTCTTCGTTATTGATTCCAAATACCTTTGTGCCGATAGTTGTCTTCTGAGACTTAAGTCCCTTCTTAACTGCAAACTGTACAGTCATAAGAGTGCCATTTACTGTCTTTGGAGCTTCTCCAACGAATGCATAGGCAACTCCCTTTGATGCGCCATCTTCAAATGACTTGTTTACGTCCGCATCCGCAAACTTGATACCCTCTGAATCACTCTTGAGCTCAAGAACGCTTGGATCGTATTCAACAGCAACTCTACCATCAGTAACTGTTGTCTTATCTAATGTTACCTTTACAGTAACCTTCTGGCTGTCGCCCTTACCTGTAGACTGAACTGAAGTATGAACAGGTGTCTTCTCAGCAGCTAAAACTGGTGTAGCAGGTATTCCAGTAAGTAATGTAATTGCTGCCATACCGAGAACGACTGCTCTTTTTAAATTCTTATTCATCATTCTCTCCTCCTAACTGGTCCTCTACTACTTCAGAATCCTCATCAGATTCCTCTGACTTTTCTTCCTCGGAAACCTTTGACTCTGGCTCCTCAGAATCATCTTTATCTTCTGTATCTTCTGCCTTTACATCGTCTGTCTTAACATCAGCTGTCTTCTCATCATCAGAAGTCTCTGTATCCTTAGACTTATCGTCCTCAGGCTTTTCTTCGTCCTCTTCAGGCTCTACAACCTTTACCTTAACCTCTGCTGTGAGATGCTTTCCCTTCTTATCTGTAGCAACTGTGTAAACAGTGATAGTTGTTTCACCAGCCTTCTTACCAGTGATTACACCATTCTGTGTTACAGATGCGATACGGCTGTTATCGCTAATCCAAACGAGGCGCTCATAACCTTCTGCTAACCACTTTGGTCCAACAGTAGCTGTAACCTGAGCCTTCTCATCTACCTTAAGCTCAACCTCATCCTTATCAACAGAAAGTTCTGTAACATACTTTGTATCAGCGTGACCAGTATTGTTGAAACGATATACTGATTCATTCATAGCATAGTCGATAACATCTACATAGAATACATCCTCTGGAGCATCGATAGAGATTGTAACATCCTGATCTGGTGTCTCCTGATTTACTGCATACTTACCGATAATTGTCTCCTTATCGCTACCAATTACAAGAACTGAAGCAGCATATCGATTATCGTATAATGTGATGTCATACTTACCATCTTCACCCTTAACTGCATCTACAACAGCTGGAGCTGTATTATCAATTGTCATAGGAGTTGTAAGATACATTCCTGGTGATGTAAGTGTTGTAACATCCTCTACGTCATCATAGTAAGCAGGGATAGCCTGAAGAGTAATGTCAACCTGTGTTCCATCTGGAAGTGGATTTCCATTAGCATCTGTACCAGCCCAGTTGAGTTCCTGTGCTGCAAGTGTCTCCATCCACTGACCTCTGCTTGCATAGTAGAACTCAGCGTAGTTCTCATTTGTAACATTCTCGAAGTACTTCTCGCCAGTAGCCCTATCCTTAATAGTAAGAACTAATCTACTAGCATTTCTGATTAATGTGTAGTACTGAGAACCAAGGTATGTACCATTCTCAGAGCTGATTGCATTTCTATCTGGGATATACTTAGCATCCTCTGTGAAATAGTTAGGAACATAGTAGTTCTCGTTAGCTATTCCAAGTGGGAAGATTGAAAGGAAGTTTGTTCTCTTAACACCTGAGTATGTTACAGCATTAGCTGCATACTCCTTATCATGCCAGTACTGCATGAAATCAAAATCTTCATACATTGGAGAATCAGCCCAGTTTCCATAGAATGCAAGGAATGGAACTGACATGTTTACTGTACCATTTACATAGATGTAACCATCTACATACATACCGTTTTCAAATCCTGCAAGATACTGTCTGTCATCATCTGAAAGGTTGATGTTAACAGAAATCTTTGTGCTATCCTTAACCTCAACAACCTCAAGGCCGAGATTTACATCTGCGTTACCCTTAAGTGCCTTAGAGAATGTGTAAACATCCTTTGTATTAACAACGCCATCCTTGTTGAAATCGAAGTACTCTTCGTTATTCTCAACGATAGCTACTGTCTTGTTTGCGTTTACTACCTGAAGAAGAACCTTACGATCCTTAGCATTTACCTTACCATCATCGTTAAGGTCATATACAAGCTTTGTATCATCAGCTGTAAGTGTTACTGCTGGGTTAAGCTTATGTGATGTGCCAGAGAAGTATGTTGTACCCTCCTCATCATAAAGCTCCTCAGTTAATACTGTTGAATCAAGTACATAGTACTGTGGATCAACATCCATGTTGTAAATATCGAAATCGAATGAGTAAGAACCTGTCTTTGCTGGATCATCGCCAAGAACAGCCTTAACCTTACCATCGTTACCTTCCTTGTCACCAACAAGGATATATGAAGGTGATGAAACTGCATCCTGAACATTTGCAAGACCTGCACCCTGTGCACGAGGTGAGTACTCAAGACCGTTCTCTCTATCATTTCCTTCATATAATGGTGTTGCTGTACTCATAAGAAGTGACTGAGCAAGTGTACGTACAGATACACCATTTAATTCTGCAAGATCATTCTCGCGAATATACTGCTGAACAAGAGCACTCTGGCCTGCGATTGAAGGAGCAGCCATTGATGTACCACTCATAAGGCCATAAGTACCATCATCTCTTGTAGAGAAGATATTTCCACCAGGTGCTGTGATTTCTGGCTTAAGATCAAGTGTGCCTGGAACACCAACTGATGAGAAATCACTCATTGTGTAACCATCAGCTACATCTCTTACTGTCTCAGGAAGTGATGTTACATTGATTGTTCCTTCGTAAACGCCCTCAGCGACCTGCTTACCTGTTGCAGCTACAGCCTGTCCATCAGCCTGTGTGATAGAACATACTGGAATAGTTGCATCAGAGCCCTGCATTGTCATGCTGATTGTACCTGGCTGGTTATTGTAAATTACACAAGCCTTAGCACCAGCTGCTGCTGCGTTCATGTGCTTCTGAGCAAATGTGATAGAACCACGAGATACAAGTACTACCTTATCCTTAACATCTACACCTTCATAATCAGAAGCTTCGCCGATACCATCAAAGTATACGAATGGATACTCAACACCACTCTGATCAGCTGTTGTATCAAGCTCGTAGAAATGTGGTGCAAGTGAATCTGAACCATCAGAGAAGAATACATGCTTATCATCTGTAGTAGCAAAATAGAAAGATGTTAAACCTGAGTTAACAGCACTAGCTACTGTAAGAGCATTGAAGTATGAACCTGGTGAACCAACTGTATCAAGGTTTACATCCTTGCTTAAGTTTACACCGTACATAGAGCTATCTGACCAGCGACCCGAGTTACCAGCTGAGATAGAAACTACTGTACTTGTTCCTTCAAGCTTCTTGAAAATATCGTTGATATAACCTTCTACATCAGAAGACTCACCAGCAGCTGAAGAACCAAGTGAAAGGTTTACAGCATCAGCTTTAAGAAGGATTGCATCCTCAATAGCTGCCATGTAATCATCTGTGTAAGCACCACCGTTTGTACCAAAAACCTTCATTACAATAAGCTGTGCATCTGGAGCGATACCAACAACGCCTGCAGCCTGCTTATCATAACCTGTTGCTGATGCAGCACTTGGTACATAAGTGTTTGCAAGAGAAATACCAGCTACATGTGTACCGTGGTCTCCCTCATCATCATTGTCGTGAGTGATATCAAGGTTGCTATCTACATAGTTAAATGCAAAAGCAACCTTCTCGTTGTTGTAAAGAGTTTCTGCTGTTACATCAGCATCTCTCTTAAATGCATTAAGATTTGGAAGAACATTTGCGATTTCTTCCTTATCAAGAAGATCATAATCAGCTACAGTCTTGCTTGCAGCCTCTGCTGTCTCCTTAAGGTGAGCATCGAATGCACCGCCATCAAATGATGGATGATCGATATCAATACCTGTATCAATTACAGCGATTCTTGTTCCTGCTCCTGTGTAGCCAGCTGTCCATGTGTTATAGCTGCCTACCATATCGCCTGAAGTGATTGTGTTAGGCTCTGCCTCTACCTGTGGGTCGTGCTGTGCTGCTACATAAACCTTAGCTACACCATCAACCTTCTCAATCTCTTCAATATCCTTAAATGCTACATCTGCTGAAATAGCATTTGCTAAAATAGAGAAATTGTAGTTAACATCAAGAGCTTCTCCGTCAAGAGCTTCTCTCTCGATCTTCTCTACTGCTTTCTCCTGCTGAGCTTCGATTTTATCAGCAGCCTTCATAGCAGCCTTATTCTCTGCTAAATCTGCTGTATCAAACCCCTTGTCGAGGACACTGTCGCCCTCCATAACAATAATAACTCTGGTCTGCTCTTCTGGATCCTGAGCTTCTACAGGTGTTTCAACTTCCTCCCCTGTGATAACTTCCTTAGGATCAACAAGACCTTCTTCTTGAGGATCTACTTCCTCAAACAGTGGCTCCTCAGCATCTGATGTCTCTTCAACCTCTGCAGTCTCTTCCTCTGATGCTTCAACATCTTCGGCCTCATCTGTCTCTTCAGAAGCTGTAGCGGCAGCTTCGTCAGAAACTTCTGCTTCGACGGTTACCTCTGCTGACTCGTCAACTGGACTAGCAAGTGCTGTAAGTGCTGGCGACATTGTCATTGCTGCTGCCAGGATTACAGACAATACCTTTTTTGGTATCCAGTTCCTTCTCATATAATGAGTCCTCCCTTTATATTATTTATAAAAAAACGTACCTAACCAGATATAGTCAGATACGTATTTCTATCTATTAGATTTATTTATAAAAATTCCAATTAGGACAACTATTCCCAAAAGCACAGCTATTGCAATTGGTAAATTTACCCCTGGCCTAATACTCGTATCTAAATTATTCTCCTGAACTTCAGCTGTTGTCTCTGAAGTAATAACATCATCTTCTACTGATTCATTAGCCTGTGATTCAGTATTTGATGAATCTTTTGTATGCTCTTTTTCTATATTTTCTTGTGTCTCATCTAAATTTGTCGTCTCTTCTGTCTCGTCTTTTTTCCCTTCTGTGTTGGTAATCTGAGCACCTTTATCAATCTTCACTAATGAAACCTCTGATAACTGCTCAATCGTTTTAGCTTCTGAGTTAGAAACAACTGCAACTATGGCATTACTTGTATCGTCTTTTCTGTTAACCTGAAGAGTCTGGCCCTTACAGACCTTTTCTTCAATAATAGCAATACCCTGATTAATAGAAATCTCATTCGTAAATACGATATATGCATGAACACTATCTTCGGTGATTGTATCCTCAGAAAGTCCTAAATCGTCTTTATTGATAGTAGAATCTCTATCTTGCTGATCTATGCTTTTTTCTATGAATGAGTCTGATGTAACCTCAGTAAAATCAACATTTGCCATATCTTCGTTACTCAAAAAATAAAACTATGTTTAATTAACAGTGTCAATTTAAATTGATAACACTTTCAAGTGCTAAAGTCAAGAAGTTTAAAATAAATTCCTAATAGAAATTTTCTATACTTCGTATTAGGAATTTATTATAGCTATTATCGCCCTCCAACAATCTCTCTGGCGATTTCTATTCTGGTCATTCTTCTGTCCATAGCCTGTTTTTCAATCAGCTTATGAGCCTCCTCCTCAGAGATGTTATTTTCAACCATAAGCAGTATTTTAGCTCTGGAAATAACCTTCATATCAGCAAGCTTCCTCTCAAGCTTTTCATTCTCTTTTTGTGCCATGTTAATACGTCTTTGGGCCACCTTAGCAAGCTTCAATGCCTGCCAGAAGAGCTGCTTATTGATAGGCTTCCCCACAGTGATAACACCATAGTCCTCCACCTGAGCAGAGATTTCCTCTAAGCGCTCTGCCTTAACAAACAGTATTACCTGGCATATATTTTTCTCAGCGATATCTTTCGAAAGCTCTTCTCCACTAGCCCCTCCTATCGGACCATTAATGATACAAATATCAAAATCATAGTCCAGTATGGCACGCTTGGCCATTGGTCCACTTGTAACATCAACCATGTCCATGTAACCATTTTCCTTTAGGAAGGATTTGTAAAAAGAAGTACCCTTTTCGTTATCGCACACAATTAGTGCCCTATCCATTTATTAATACTCCTTAAACTCTGCTCTTAATTGTCTCAATGTAATGAGTAGCAATATCTTTGAAATTGGAATTATTAATAAATTCACTATTCGAAGCACATTCAATAGCATCCTCAATGGTAAGAGGCAGTGTTGCCAAATTTGCTGTTCTATCCTCCGTTAATAATCTTGAATTAATATCAAGAGGTGGTGGCAATTGTTCTTTATTTCTAACACCTGCCAAGCCAGCCTGAATAACAATAGCACTTGCAAGATATGGATTAATACATGAATCAGGTGAACGTAAGATGAAATGCTCACTGTGACCATTAATCTCAGGCACTCTTAAAAGTCTGGAATTGTTCTGGGAAGACCATGTAATATACTTTGGTGCCTCAGTAATTCCAAAACGGTTATACGAATCTTTTCTACAGTTAAGGAAGAGAGTGATGTCTCTCATTCTGTTGAGAATTCCTGCTATAAAGCTCTCTGAAAATTCCTTATCTGTAATCTGGAGATTCTCTCCCTTCTTATAATTGGCCATCTTTATATGAAGACCATTTCCTGGCTTGTCCTCAAGTGGCATTGGATCAAAGGAAGCAAACACACCATTTCTTGCTGCAATATTTTCAACTACATTCTTATATGTAACAAAATTGTCTGCTGTAGTAAGAACATCATCTGGCATAAAGTCAATTTCATTCTGTCCAGGTCCTCTCTCGTGATGAGATGACTGTGGCTTGATACCTATCTCCTCAAGTGTAAGACAGATTTCTCTTCGAATATTTTCACCCTTGTCATTAGGAGCAACATCAAAATAACTACCATTATCAAATGGAATATTTGTTGAATTGTCCTCCTCATCAGTCTTAAATAGATAGAACTCAGATTTTAAACCCATTCTTGTGTTAAATCCTTCATTCTCACACTCTTTTAAAGTATCTTTAAGGAAATGACGATAATCGTATGCAAATGGTGTGCCATCTGCTAAAACAATATCGCAATATAATCTAACTACTCGTCCTGACTGTGGACGCCAAGGTAATATATGAAGTGTGTCAGGATCTGGCTTTAAGAATAAATCCTGATTCTCGATTTTTTCATATCCATTTATAAGGAAGGAATCAAAATTAATTCCCTTTTCAAAAGCTGAACGAAGCTCTCCAGGCATTATGGAAATATTCTTCTGAATACCATATAAATCGCAAAATGCGAGACGAATAAACTTAACGTCGTTTTCTTCAATAAACTCAATTACATCTTCAACTGTAAACTGTGACATATTCCCTCCTAAATAAATCCTTTTATGTAAAAAAAGGGCGCACTTTTTAAGCCTTCTATTGCTCAAAAAATACGCCTTTGTACTCATCTAGAGTACAACAGGCGTATCCTTTTGTAAAGTGTTTTATTAAACTAAATTTAAATTTATTCTACATCCTGTAAAGCTGCAAAATCCTCTTCGCCTGTACGAATCTTAACAACCTGCTCTACGTCATATACGAAGATCTTTCCATCACCAATATGTCCTGTGTAAAGAACCTTCTTAGCAGTCTCGATAACATCCTTAACAGGCACCTTGCAAACTACTACGTCTACACGAATCTTAGGAAGAAGAGATGGCTCTAAAGCTACACCTCTGTAGTATTCAGGAGCACCCTTCTGAACACCACAACCCATTACGTGAGATACTGTCATACCTGTAATACCAAGCTTAAGGAGAGCATTCTTAAGCTTCTCAAGGTTACGCTCCTTGCAAAGGATTTCTACCTTTGTCATACGAGGGCGACCTGCTGCTGTAATCTGTGAAGGTGCGTACTCAACCTCAATAGCCTCCTCAGGAGATGCAAGACCTGCTGCCTCAAGTGTCTCTGAAATAAGACTTGCTGTCTCCTCATCATATTCATCAGAATCAAAGTCATCATCAAGCATGTTGAAGCCTGAATATGCACTTGGAAGACCATGCTCTGTTCTATCAAGACCAACGATTTCCTCTTCTGCTGAAGCACGAAGACCAATAACTGCTTTAATTACTGAGAATGTAATTGCAATTGTTACTGCTGCCCATGTGCCTACTGCAATTATACCAAGTAACTGTATTCCTAATAATTTAAAACCACCACCATAGAAAAGACCTGTAAGCTCACTTGCTGGAGCTGAAGTTGTTGCAAAAAGACCAACTGCAATTGTACCCCAAATACCGTTCATCATATGAACTGCTACAGCTCCAACTGGATCATCAACATGAAGCTTGTAATCAAGAAGCCATACGCCAAATACTACAAGGAAACCTGAAACAATACCAATTACCATAGCACCAAATGCATCTGTAACATCACAAGGAGCTGTGATAGCTACAAGACCAGCAAGTGAAGCGTTAAGTGACATTGAAACATCTGGCTTACCAAACTTAAGCCATGTAAATACCATTGTTGTTACAGTTGCAACTGCAGGAGCAATGGTTGTTGTAACAAAGATTGATGCAAGCTGCTCTAAAGATGTAGCTGCAGCACCATTAAATCCATACCAGCCAAGCCAAAGAATAAATACGCCAAGAGCTCCGAGTGCAATGTTGTGACCTGGAAAAGCGTTTACCTTTGTAATTTTACCATTCTTATCATGACTAAATTTACCAATACGAGGTCCAAGAATTTTTGCACCGATAAGAGCGCAGATACCACCAACCATGTGAATTGCAGCTGAGCCAGCGAAATCATGGAAGCCAAGCTGTGATAACCAGCCGCCGCCCCAAATCCAGTGAGCCTCAATTGGATATATTACAAGTGAAATGACACCTGAATAAACGCAATAGCTAACAAACTTTGTACGCTCTGCCATAGCACCTGAAACAATTGTAGCTGTTGTAGCACAGAATACTAAGTTAAACACGAAATTGCTCCAGTCAAAGTTTGCATAGTTTGTAAAGATTCCAAGTGTTGGTTTTCCAACAAGACCAAAGAGTGTGTCTTCACCAAACATGAGACCGAAACCTAAGAAAACAAACATTACAGTACCGATACAGAAATCCATTAAGTTTTTCATAATGATATTTCCTGTGTTTTTTGCTCTGGTAAAACCGGCCTCGACCATCGCAAAACCTGCCTGCATCCAGAAAACCAATGCGGCACCTATCAGGAACCACACACCAAATAAAATGCTAGTATACTCTTCCATAATACTTTCCTCCTAAATCTTTATTTAAAAAAGCGCGCAACATTCTATCGAATGTCGCACGCCTTTGTGCCTAATATGGCTTCCCCTTGAGGGTTGCTAGGCTCCAGTGGAGCCTGTTCAGCAACGACCGAGCCGGGAGGTGAGACAAGCTGTCAGCTTTAGCTGACTGATGAGGTGTTACTTAACTGAATATAAAATCTCTCCATAAGTTGGATATGGCCAGATATCGCTTGGTACTACTGTCTCAAGCTCATCTACAACCTCTCTAAGCTCATTCATGTCTGCAAAGATTACATCATGGTGGAACTTAGCAAGCTCGTATGTATCAGAAAGCTTCTTTGCACCTTCGATATCCTTCTCAAGCTTCTCAAGTCTCTTATCCATCTCTGTTGTAAGCTTAGCTGCTTTCTCAAGATGCTTCTTCTCAACTGATGAATCAACCTTAAGTCCTGTTGCCGCTTTAGCATTAAGTGTTTCAGCAAGTGTGTACTGATAATCTGATGCAGCTGCCATGATATCCCTCTTAACCATTGAATCAAATGTGAGAGCTTCAATATCGATTACCTTATAGTAATTCTCAAGCTGAATATCGTAACGACTTAAGATTTCCTGCTCTGTAAATACACCGTGCTTAGTAAATACATCAATCGATTTCTTATCAACAAATGCTGGAAGGGCATCTACTGTAGACTTAAGATTCTTAAGACCACGCTTCTTAGCTTCCTTTACCCACTCTTCTGAGTAACCATTTCCGTTGAAGATGATTCTCTTATGAGCTGTAAGCTCTCTCTTAATAAGTTTATCAAGTGCCTTATCAAAGCTCTTTGCTTTCTCAAGCTCCTCTGCAAACTTATCAAGCTCCTCTGCAACGATTGTATTTAAGATTACGTTTGGTCCAGAGATAGATGCTGATGAACCAAGTGATCTAAACTCAAACTTATTACCTGTAAATGCAAATGGTGATGTTCTGTTTCTATCTGTAGTATCCTGTGAAATACTTGGGATAACTGCAGCACCAATTGACATCTTTTTCTTCTTTACATCTGCATAATCCTTACCATCAATGATAGACTCAACAATTGCCTCAAGCTCATCACCAATGAACATTGAGATGATTGCTGGTGGTGCCTCGTTTGCACCAAGTCTGTGATCATTTCCAGCAGAAGCAACAGATACTCGGAGTAACTCCTGATATTCATCAACAGCTTTGATCACGGCTGTGAGGAATAATAAGAACTGGGCATTTTGGGAAGGAGTAGCGCCTGGCTCTAACAGGTTCACTCCGGTATCTGTTGAAATAGACCAGTTGTTGTGCTTACCTGAACCATTGACACCAGCGAAAGGCTTCTCATGGAGCAGGCATGTCATGCCGTGTCTGCCTGCCACTACCTTCATCATCTCCATGGTGAGTTGGTTATGATCGGTTGCTATATTAGTGGTTGAGAAAACTGGTGCAAGTTCGTGCTGTGCTGGAGCAACCTCGTTGTGCTTTGTCTTTGCGAGAACTCCCAGCTTCCACAACTCCTCGTCTAACTCTTTCATGAAAGCCGATACTCTAGGCTTGATTGTTCCAAAATAGTGGTCCTCAAGTTCCTGTCCCTTTGGAGGCTTTGCTCCGAAAAGTGTACGGCCTGTGTAAATTAAATCTGGACGCTTGTTATACATCTCAGAATCAATAAGGAAATATTCCTGCTCTGGACCGACTGTTGTAATAACTCTCTTTACTTCATCATGTCCGAAAAGCTTAAGTACTCTAACTGCTGACTTATCAAGTGCTTCCATTGAACGAAGAAGTGGTGTCTTCTTATCAAGTGCTTCACCTGAGTAAGAGCAAAATGCTGTAGGGATGCAAAGTGTATCATCTTTAATAAATACATAAGATGTTGGATCCCATGCTGTATAACCTCTAGCCTCGAATGTAGCTCTAAGTCCGCCTGATGGGAATGAAGATGCATCAGGCTCGCCCTTAATAAGCTCCTTACCTGAGAAAGTCATAATAACCTTTCCACCTTCTTCTGGCTGAATAAATGAATCATGCTTTTCTGCTGTAACACCTGTCATTGGCTGGAACCAATGTGTGAAGTGTGTAGCACCAAGCTCAATAGCCCATTCCTTCATAGCATGTGCAATTACATTTGCAAGCTCTCTATCAAGTGGACGTCCCTCCTCTACTGTGTTTCGGAGCGCTTTATATGCGTCCTTTGGAAGTCTTTCCTTCATAGTTTCGTCGTTAAAGACTTTAGAACCAAAAATTTCTGTTACCTTGCTCATATCATTATTCCTCCTTTTAAATTCCACTAGCTCCATAATTTGATAATACTCTTGCCGATGGGTCGTTTACGTTGCATCCTTCCCAATTTTTATTTGGCATCCAGAAGTCTACAATCATTTCTGCCTGACCTGGATAATACTTTTCAAATAAATCTCTATAAAGGAGAGATTCCTTTGTGAATGGTGTTCTGTATTCGTATTTACGTTTTGCATTCTCGAGGTCTTCATCTGAATAAATACTATTTGCATACTCCTTTAAGTAATAAACCATTGAATGTCCAACTGCGTCGGAAAATGCCGCCTTCTCTCTGAAGAGAATGTCGTAAGGCAGGTAATCGTCTCCCTCGAATGCATGCCTTAATAAATATTTTCCTTTGTTATACTTATTCATTTTTATTTCAGGATTAATGCTCATAACATAATCCACAAAGGCTAAATCTCCAAATGGAACTCTTGCTTCCATTGAATGAACTGAGATACATCTGTCAGCTCTTAGTACATCGTACATATAAAGCTCTCTCAGTCTCTTCTCTGCTTCAAGCTGAAACTCTTCAGCATTAGGAGCAAAATCTGTATATTTATATCCGAAAATCTCATCTGAAATCTCACCGGTGAGAAGTACTCTCACCTCTGGGAATTCTTTCTTTATACCCTTGCAAATCAGGTACATTCCCATGCTGGCTCTTATTGTTGTGATGTCGTATGTTCCAAGAGCAGCAACAACTTCTTCTAAGGATTCAAGAACGATGTCCTTGTTGATGATAATTTCGTGATGCTCACTTCCAATGTAATCAGCAACTTCTTTTGCATATTTAAGATCGATGGCATCTTCATTCATTCCAATTGCGAATGTTTTGATTGGCTTGTCCATCATCTTCTGTGCAACGGCACATACCAGTGAAGAATCAAGTCCTCCTGAAAGAAGGAAACCAACTGGTGCATCTGCATCAAGTCTCTTTTCAATGCCTGCTACAAGAAGTTCTTTAATCTTTGCTGACGCGTCCTCTACTCCGTCCTTACTGTAAGGCTTGCGCTCTGCCAAATCTCTGTAGCAAATGAACTGACCACCCTTGTAGTAATGTCCCGGTGGAAACGGCTTAACCTCATCTGTAAGACCTATTAAGTTCTTTGCCTCAGAAGCAAACATAATTGAACCAGCTTTATCGTATCCATAGAACAAAGGTCTGATTCCGATTGGATCTCTTGCTGCTACCAAATCGTCTTCCTCTTTGTCGTAGATGACCATTGCAAATTCTGCATCCAGCTTTTCAAACATCTCTGTACCGTATTTACGATACATTGGTAAGATGATTTCACAATCGCTGTCACTTAAGAACTTGTAACCATCTGCTCTCAGCTCTTCTCTCACTGGCTTGAATCCGTATAGCTCACCGTTGCAGATTACATAATTGCCATCCAGTTCAAAGGGCTGCATTCCTGCCTCCGTAAGGCCCATAATTGATAATCTTTGGAATCCCAGGACCGAATCGTTTATGCGTATCACCTTTTGCATATCTGGTCCTCTAGACACTGTTTTAGAGAATGCCGCTTCAAAATCTTTCATGTCGACGTGGCATTTGCTTAAAGCCATAATTGAACACATATAAATCACCTTCCCAGTATGAAACAAAAAAGGCGCCGTGAGAAACACATTAAGTGTTTCTCACGACGCCTTTGTCGTTCCATTGATTTTTATTGATTTGAATAATAAAACTTTGTTAATTCGTTGTCAACAACTTTTTTTATAAATTTGAATATCCCATCAGATATTCATCTACTTCACGGGCACAATCACGGCCCTGACGAATGGCCTTTACAACCAGAGACTGGCCTGTATGCATATCTCCAGCTGTGAATACTTTCTTCACATTTGTGGCGAAAGAATTCGCATTTACGGATGCAACGTTAGTACGTCCATCCACATCTACCTTGAATGCCTTTGTAACATAATCCTGTGAACCAAGGAATCCTGCTGCGATAAGGCAAAGCTGACATGGTACTTCCTTTTCTGTGCCATCAACTGGTACCATCATCTTTCGGCCTGTCTTCTTGTCCACCTGTGACTCTAAAGATACTAAGACTGCAGACTTAAGGTTGCCATTTTTGTCGGTCTTAAATTCTTTGACAGTTGTGGTGTAAACACGTGGGTCATGACCAAACTTTACAATAGCCTCCTGCTGACCGTAATCAGTCTTGCACACAAGTGGCCACTGTGGCCATGGATTGGACTCAGCACGAACATCTGGAGCCTTTGGCATCATCTCCAGCTGAATAACAGATTTACAACCGTGACGAATAGCTGTACCTACACAGTCATTTCCTGTATCACCACCACCTATGATAATTACATCTTTACCTTTGGCAGAAATATATTCACCATCAACAAGCTGCATATTATTAGCCCAGAGGCACTTTGTAGTCGAGGTAAGGAAATCTACAGCAAAATGTATACCCTTAGCCTCCTTACGGCCTGTAGCCGCTATATCTCTAGGATTAGATGAACCACAGCAAAGAATTACAGCATCATATTTTGATACCACATCATTTGCCTTAACGTTATCACCTACATTCGCATTTACGATAAAGCTTACGCCTTCCTGCTCCATTATCTTTACCTTACGGTCAATAATCTGCTTTTCAAGCTTCATGTTTGGAATACCGTAGCGGAGCAAGCCGCCCACTTTATCATTTCTCTCATATACAGTGACACTGTGGCCACGTCTGTTAAGCTGATCTGCCACCGCAAGACCTGCAGGGCCTGAGCCAATTACAGCAACGCGCTTTCCAGTGCGTACCTTTGGTGGCTTTGCATCCGCAAGACCATTCGCATATGCGTATTCAATGATAGCCATCTCATTTTCCTTTGTAGAGACAGCATCACCATTAAGGCCACAGGTGCATGCCTTCTCACAAAGAGCAGGACATACTCTGCAGGTAAATTCTGGGAAATTGCTTGTCTTGTGAAGACGTCTGTAAGCCATCTCATAATTTCCCTGATATACTAAATCATTCCACTCAGGAATCAGGTTGTTAAGAGGACAGCCTGAAGTCATCCCCTTAATTGTCATACCTGCCTGGCAAAATGGAACACCACACTCCATGCAACGGGCAGCCTGCTTCTGCTGCTCCTCCTTTGAAAGTGGTGTATGAAATTCATTAAAATTCTTTATACGGCAAAGAGGACTAACTGCAGAAGCCTCTTTGCGCTCATATTCTAAAAATCCTGTTGGCTTTCCCATGATAATCCTTCCCTCCTATCGACATAACAAATTAAAAGCTTCAATCTGTGCCTGCTCAGAAGACAATCCTTTTTCCTCCATCTGAACGATAGTCTGCATCATCTTCTTATAGTCGAATGGCACAATTCTCTTGAACTTAGGAAGGTACTCGCTGAAGTTTTCGTATACTTCCTTACCCTTCACAGAGCCTGTTGCCTTGACATGCTCCTTAATGATTTCCTTAAGCTCTAAAACATCATATTTATCTGTTACAGTCTCAAGGCTTACCATAGATTTATTAAGCCTCTTATAAAGTGTTGCATCCTCATCAAGAACGTATGCAATACCACCTGACATACCGGCAGCAAAGTTCTTTCCTGTTGTACCAAGAACTACTACACGACCGCCTGTCATGTACTCACATCCATGATCTCCACAGCCTTCTACTACTGCTGTCGCTCCGGAATTACGAACTGCAAAACGCTCTCCGGCAACACCATTTATAAATGCTTTACCACTTGTAGCACCGTAAAGCGCAACGTTACCAATGATGATATTCTCATCCTGCTTGTAGGTCGCTTCCTTTGATGGATAAACTACAAGCTTTCCACCTGAAAGTCCCTTACCGAAGTAATCGTTAGAATCTCCTTCGAGCTCTAAAGTAAGTCCCTTAGGAATAAATGCGCCGAAGGACTGACCACCTGCACCGTGGCAGCTAACCTTGTATGTATCCTCTTCAAGACTCTCTCCAAAGTGACGAGTAAGCTCAGCACCAAGAAGTGTTCCAAGGCTTCGATCTGTATTAGAAATATCTACAGAAAGTTCTCCGGCCTTTCCTGACTTAATTGAGCTTGAAAGCTTCTTAAGAAGAATCTTCTCATCAACAGTCTTCTCAAGCTCAAAGTTATATACATTCTTGTTCTCGTAAGAAATCTTCTCACCCTCGAATGGATTATTAAGAACTGCAGACATATCAACCTTGCCATAGGCACCGTTCTTGCAGTTTTCCTTAACCTTAAGTAAATCTGTACGTCCACAAAGCTCATCTACAGTCTTACAGCCAAGCTCTGCCATGTATTCACGAAGCTCCTGAGCGATAAAACGCATAAAGTTAACAACGTATTCTGGCTTTCCTGCGAAACGCTTTCTAAGCTCTGGATTCTGTGTAGCTACGCCAACTGGGCATGTATCAAGGTTACATACACGCATCATTACGCAACCCATGGTTACAAGTGGGGCTGTAGCGAAACCAAACTCCTCTGCACCAAGAGCACATGCAATAGCTACGTCACGACCGCTCATAAGCTTTCCATCTGTCTCAATAACGACCTTATTTCTAAGACCATTCATCATAAGAGTCTGATGAGCCTCAGCAAGACCAAGCTCCCATGGCAGACCTGCATTGTGAATAGATGACTTTGGAGCTGCACCTGTACCACCGTCATAGCCTGAAATAAGAATTACCTGTGCACCTGCTTTTGCTACACCAGAAGCGATTGTACCTACACCAGCCTCTGATACAAGCTTTACAGAAATACGAGCATCCTTATTTGCATTTTTCAAATCATAAATAAGCTCTGCCAAATCCTCGATTGAATAGATATCGTGATGAGGTGGTGGCGAAATAAGAGCAACACCTGGAGTAGAAAGACGAGTCTTTGCAATCCAAGGGTAAACCTTCTTTCCTGGAAGATGTCCACCTTCACCTGGCTTAGCACCCTGTGCCATCTTAATTTGGATTTCCTTGGCGCTAACAAGGTACTTACTTGTTACACCAAAGCGACCTGATGCTACCTGCTTGATTGCAGAGCAACGGTTAAGACCATCTGGTCCAATCTCATATCTCTCGTCTTCCTCACCACCTTCACCAGAATTTGACTTTCCGTGAAGCATATTCATGGCAATAGCCATAGTCTCATGAGCTTCCTTTGAGATAGAACCATAACTCATTGCACCAGTTTTAAATCTCTTAACGATAGAATCTACTGATTCTACCTCATCGATACTGATACCCTTCTTAGGATATTTAAAATCAATAAGACCTCTAAGGTTTCTAATATTATCCTCTTCATTTACTAAGCTAGTGTATTCCTTAAAGGTATTGTAATCTCCTGTTCTTGTAGAAAGCTGAAGGAGATGAATTGTAGCTGGATTATAAAGATGCTCCTCTGCTCCTGAGCGCATCTTGTGCTGACCTCTTGAATCAAGAGTCTCATCTACATCTAAATCAAGTGGATCAAAGGCATGTGAGTGCTGCATATCCACCTGCTCCTGAATATCCTTTAATGTAATTCCACCAATTCGGCTGATGGTTCCTGTAAAGTACTTATCAATTACATCAGAGCTAATACCTATAGCCTCAAAAATCTTAGCACCCTGATATGACTGAACTGTAGAAATACCCATCTTTGATGCGATCTTGATAATGCCTGAAATAACAGCCTCGTTATATGCATCAATAGCTGCATGGACATCCTTCTGAAGCTGTCCTTTCTGGATAAGCTCAGCGATTGTCTCCTGTGCAAGATATGGGTTGATAGCAGAAGCACCATAACCTAAAAGTGTTGCAAAATGGTGTACCTCTCTAGGTTCACCAGATTCAAGAATAACTGAAAGGCTTGTACGCTTCTTTGTCTGAACCAAATGACGCTGTACAGCGGCAACTGCAAGGAGTGATGGAATTGCCACATGGTTTTCATCAACACCTCTATCTGAAAGAATGATGATATTTGCACCCTCTCTGTTTACTCTGTCTACCTCAACAAAAAGATGCTCGATAGCCTTCTCCAAAGAAGTATTCTTATAGTAAATGATTGGCACTGTTTCAGCCTTAAGACCTGGCACCTTCATAGACTTAATCTTCATCAAATCTGTTGTTGTAAGGATTGGGTTGTTAATCTGGAGCATGTTGCAGTTTTCTTCCTTTTCTTCAAGGACGTTTCCTGCTGTTCCAAGATAAATAGTTGTAGCAGTAACAATCTCCTCACGAATAGAATCGATTGGTGGATTTGTTACCTGTGCAAAAAGCTGCTTGAAGTAATTAAATAATGGCTGATGATGCTTTGATAAAACGGCAAGTGGTACATCAATACCCATTGCACCTGTATTCTCACCACCATTTAATGCCATTGGAAGGATAGAATCCTTAATCTCTTCATATGAATATCCAAAGGCCTTCTGAAGCTTATCTCTCTCAGCCTGAGAATATACTGGCACAGATTCATTAGGAATCTTAATGTCTGCAAGGTGAGCAAGATTTGCATCAAGCCACTGACCGTATGGCTGACGTGCCGCAAATGTAGCCTTAAGCTCGTCATCTGCAATAAGTCTGCCCTCTACAGTATCAACAAGAAGCATCTTGCCTGGCTTTAATCTATCCTTTGCCTTAATTCTGCTCTCCTCGATTGGAAGTACACCAACCTCTGAAGAAAGAATAAGGTAATCATCATTTGTAATATAGTATCTTGATGGGCGAAGACCATTTCTATCAAGAACGGCACCCATAATATCTCCATCTGAGAAAAGGATTGATGCAGGTCCATCCCATGGCTCCATCATTGTTGAATAATACTGATAGAAGTCACGACGAGCCTGCTCCATAGCCTTATTCTTTACCCATGGCTCTGGAATTGTAATCATAACAGCAAGTGGAAGTGGCATGCCGTTCATTACAAGGAACTCCAAAGCATTATCAAGCATGGCTGAATCAGAACCTGCCTGATTACATACTGGGGTAATCTTTGTCATCTCAGATTCAAGAACCTGCGATACCATTGTCTCTTCACGTGAAAGCATCTTATCTGCATTACCCTTTATTGTGTTAATCTCACCATTATGCACAATAAAGCGGTTTGGATGAGCACGCTCCCATGAAGGATTTGTATTTGTTGAAAATCTTGAGTGAACTGTAGCGATAGCTGACTCATAATCAGGGTCCTGGAGATCCTCGAAGAAAAGTCGAAGCTGATCAACTAAGAACATTCCTTTATATACGATAGTTCTGCTAGAAAGAGAAGCTACATATGTATCCTCAGCAGTTTGCTCGAAGACACGACGTGCCACGTAAAGCTTTCTATCAAAATCAAGTCCCTTCTTACAGTCTGCTGGCTTTTTAATGAATCCCTGCATTATATGAGGCATACATTCTACTGCCAGTTTTCCAAGAATTTCTGCCTTTGTTGGAACCTCTCTCCAACCTAAAAATTCCAAGCCTTCCTTCTCTGCAATGATTTCGAACATCTTCATGGCTTGTTTTCTCTTCAACTCATCCTGAGGGAAGAAAAACATACCCACTCCGTATTCTCTCTCATCACCAATAGCAATGCCTGAAGCCTTACAAGCTTTCTTGAAAAACTTATGAGAAATCTGAAGTAAAATACCTACGCCGTCACCTGTTTCTCCAGCTGCATCCTTACCGGCTCTGTGCTCAAGATTTTCTACAATCTTTAAAGCATCTGATACAGTCTGATGAGTCTTGATTCCTTTGATTGAAACAACTGCTCCGATTCCGCAATTATCGTGCTCAAAGGCTGGATTGTATAATCCCATCTGCTGATTGCAATTATCCATGTTCGCTACTCCTTCCACATTTTACATAACAAAAAAGACGTCTAAAGAGACTTCCCCTAAGGAAATTTCTTTAGACGCCTTTGTCTTGTGCAAAACTATACAACTTTTTAAATTTTTATGCAAGGGAATTTTTCTAAAAAATCTCATTTTTCAAGGTTTAATTAGTCCCAAAATCCTTGAAAAATAAGGATTCAAGTGGTATTGTAATTTAAAGTGCTATTGCTTTAAAGTGCTAAATTTATTTAATTCAGAAAGGATGGTTTATGTTATGAAACAAATAAGTAACTTTATCGGAAAGTACATGGCTGTCATTGTACTTGTAGTTGCAGCATTGGCTTTGTTTGTGCCTGCAAGCTGTCTATGGATTCAGACCAGCTGGATTAACTATCTTCTTATGATAGTAATGTTCGGGATGGGTCTTACCATTAAGCCTGAGGATTTTGTTTTAGTATTCACTCATCCAAAGGACATTCTTATTGGCTGTATTGCTCAATTCACAATTATGCCAATACTTGCTTTCCTACTTGGCAAAGCGTTTGGGCTTGAGGCGGGACTTCTGGCAGGTGTAATTCTTGTTGGTACCTGTCCTGGTGGCACATCTAGTAATGTAATTACATACCTTAGCAAAGGTGATGTTGCTTTATCTGTAGGAATGACTAGTGTTAATACACTTCTTGCTCCTCTTCTCACACCAGTTATTACATATTTATTCCTTCGTACAACTGTGTCAGTTGATGTAATGGCAATGTTTATTTCTATTATAAAGGTAGTTATTGTACCTATCGCTCTTGGATTTGTAATCAATCACTTCTTTGGTAAATACACCGCAAAAGTAAAAGAGGCTCTTCCACTTGTATCTGTTCTTGCAATCACTATGATTGTAGCTGCTGTTGTTTCCCACAACTCAGAGCAGATTCTCACTACAGGTGCAGTTATCTTCCTAGTTGTAATCCTTCACAATCTTCTTGGTTATGCATGTGGATTATTACTTGGAAAGGCATTGAAGCTTTCTCTCGCAAAGAAAAAAGCTCTTTCAGTGGAAATTGGTATGCAAAACTCAGGCCTTGCGACCTCACTTGCAGCTACAGCTTTTCCTAATCTCGCAATGGCTACAGTACCAGGAGCAATCTTCTCTGTATGGCATAACATTTCGGGAGCATTACTTGCAAACATCTATCGCAGAATGGAAGAAGGCAAAGAGCATGAGTTGAAGATTAAAGTCTCAGTTGAAGTTACTGATGACGAAAAAAGTAATTTTGCATAGGTTTCTCAGAAAAACAAAAGCCTAAATTTTTTATCATTAACTATTTAAAAAGTACAGCCAGACATCATCTGATGCCTGGCTGTTTTTTATTTATAATAAGTTGTAACTGTCTCACCATTTGAGCCTAGAGGCACCTTGTGATCAAGACCTACAAACTTACCAGTTTTTGAATCAGACCATAGTGTCTGCTTCATCATGTTGTACTTAGCTGAATCCCAGGTTACCCAGTCGCCTTCAAGAAGTCCGCCTGTGTCACCAGAGTTAGGATTAATGCACCAGAAGGTGTGATTGATGTGATTCTTAGCTATGAAATCTGACATGATATTCAGATACTTCTCATTAGAACCACCATCCATGAATCCACCCCACTCACCAATAAGAAGAGGTGCGATATCCTTATCCTGGAGATAGAACCAGCTGTCATACCAAACATCCTCAAGAAGAGTCTTTTCGCTGAAATCCTTCTTGAACCATGTCTGCTCGTAAACTAGTGGGCCGTAATCATGTGGAGAATATACTAACTGATTCTGATACTTTCCAAGGTCTACTGGATATTTTCCAGCGTTTCTGAGGTTTCCACCCCACCATCCCCCGTAATACTTAAGCTCATCTTCTGAAGCATTAGGATCCTGTAAGCCTGAGTTGTAATCATAACCAGCTCTTGGTGTCTCCTCGATACCTTCTACCATAATAAGAAGGTTAGGGTTTACATCGAGGATAGCCTTTCCACAACGGCTAGCTGCATACTGCCAGTTGCACTCATCCTTAGAATCGTCCCACTTAGCTGCAGGCTCTTCGCCTGTAGAATACTTGCCATGTGGTTCGTTTTTAAGATCGCAAGCGATGATTGTATCATCATTCTTATACTCTTTTACAAACCATGTCCAACCATCAATCCAATCCTGTGTGGTGAAGCCCTTAGGTCCATACCAAACATTATAATTGTGACCTGAGTTGTTGGCATCAGCACTATGGCAGTCCATCATAATCTTGATACCATTTTCTCTGCAAAGCTTTACGAATGTATCAAAAATTTCTCTTGAATCCATATCGCTTCCATCAGCTCTTTTAAGCTCTGGATTAGCGTATGTATTTACATTAACTTTTACTTTCTTACCAGCCTTCCAGTCAAGGAGAAGCTCTGTAGAAATTGGCACACGTACAAGGTTGATACCATGATCTGCCATTCCTTCAACTACATCCTTCATATTAGCACTCCACAATCCATGGAATACCTTCTCTGAGCAGTTGAATCCAAACCAGTTTGCACCAGTTAAGAATACCTCACGTCCCTGCTTATCAAGAATCTTATGGCCATCTGTGTGAAGCCAGTCATCTTCCTGAACTGAAGGATCCTCTACCACTGTTGTAGGAGTTGGAGTTGGCGTTGGTGTTGGTGTTGGCTTAACAGTAGGTGTTGGTGTCACAACTGGTGTTGGAGTTGGTGTAGGCTTTGCTGTAGGTGTTGGTGTTACAACCGGTGTTGGAGTTGGTGTAACTACTGGTGTAGGTGTTGGCTTTGGAGTATCAGCCTGTCCATCCCCATTTGCAATAATCTCAACTGTAGAACCAACATGTGTTGAACCTTGAACGCCAAATTCTACTGTGCTACCTGGCTCGATAACTGAATTCCACTCCATTGGAGTGATTTCATAATAGTCACCAGACTCTTTTACCTTAACGTTCCAGCTTGAATCAATTCCAACATCATTCTTGTTCACTTTAAGAGCCCAAGAATCAGCTCTGGTTATTGTATCATTCTTTACCTTAATTAATACCTGGTAGCCTGAGCCCCAATTATTAATTGTATAGGCTGTAGTTAATTCCTTCTCTGCTGCTCTTACACTAAGAGGTGCAAGATTGCATCCTGATACAAGTAATAAGGCAGCTAAAGAAGCGGATAATGTCTTCTTGCAAATAGATTTTTTTTGCACTTTGCACCTCCTACTCTACAGTAATTCCAACTGTTGAGCCTACATGGCCTGATCCCTGAACACCAAATGATGTAGATGCACCTGGCTCAAGAACTGCGTTCCATGACATAGGGGTAATTACATAGTAATCATCTGTCTCGTCAATGTTTACGCACCAGCTAGAATCAATCTGAATGTCGCTCTTATTTACCTTAACTGTCCATGTGTTAGTTGTGATCTTAGAGTCATTCTTAACATTTATTAATACCTGATAGCCTGAACCCCAGTTGTTAATTGAATAATCAGCATTCAAGCTTCCTGAAGGTGTCTCAGTTGGCACTGGTGTTGGAGTTGGTGTTGGCTTTGGCGTAGGTGTTGGTGTTGGCTTTGGTGTAGGTGTTGGTGTTGGCTTTGGTGTAGGTGTTGGTGTTGGCTTTGGTGTAGGTGTTGGTGTTGGCTTTGGTGTAGGTGTTGGTGTTGGTGTTACTACTGGTGTTGGTGTTGGCTCATCAACAACATCTACTGTCTTCTCACCAAGAACTAATGTAGAGCCCTCAAACAGCTGCATTCCCTTAGGTGCAGACATCTGAGAATTGCTTGTTCCGCCAAGTCCTGCTACACATGGGCTTGTAGAATAATCCCACTTACCAGGTGCTGTAATTCTAATCTGAAGCTCGCACTTGCACTCACTCTGTCCACCTGGATAGATTTCAGCGCCTGCAAGATCAAGGTCGATATAGTAAAGACCTGAGTTGCCAGACTTCTTAAAGCTAGAAATCTTTACAGGATGCTGCATATAAGTTGTAGAAACCTTCATATCTGATGCACTGTTTCCTTGTGCGATAACATCGCTAAGGTCGAAGTACATACGAAGCTTAAGATTGTCAGTAACTCTTGCTGGCCATGCTGTATGATTCTCGATAACAGTCTTAAGCTCAACAAAGTTAATCTTGTTGTTCTTATCCTGAGCATTGATGCCAGCCTTAAGAACAAACTCTTCACCATCTGTCTTTTCGATAGCTGTTGGTGTTGTAACGGCACCAAATCCGTTCTTTTCATAGAGATATGCACAAGCGCCTGTGAAGCCTGCATTGTAATCGCAAGCAACCTCGTTTGCCTGATAATCACTACGAACATCCTTGTATGAATCGTCTGCAGAACCAGGTCCACCAACGATAGCACCTACAAGTGTATGTCTTGAATTCTCAGGAGCTGCGTTGAGGTTGTTTGACCAGCAACCATGAGCTGCTCTGTGATGAGGATTCTTAGGAGACTGTGCATTGTAGCCAACCATGAAGTTCTGGCCATTGCTTCCCAGTGTGTAATTGATTGTTCTTTCGATATAAGCATTTGCTCCATCCTTATGAGCTTTATCTGCTTTATCAAGACCAAGATATATTGTATCAATGAATGCCTGGTTGCAAGCATAACGAACTGAGCCCCACTCACTTAAGAATGAAAGTCCACCAGGAGTAATTCTTACTGAATTAGAACCTTCAAGCTTGCCATTCCAGCAATCAATACTATTCTCAATTGGTGTGTAATACTTATCTTTACCTGTTAACTCTGCAAGAAGTAAGCATGCACCCATGTGTGTGTCATCCCAAGACATTGTCCAAGAATATGCAATTTCATCGCCACCCTGGAATTCTGAACCAAAGTTTTCAGCATACTTCTCTGCCTTTGTAAGATATGTCTTATCTCCTGTTGCCTTGTACAACCAGCATCCAGCTAAAGCAAGCTCATCATAGAATCCGCTGTATGATGTGTAGAATCCGCTTGCTGCTGTGTAGCCTGCATCACTCTTTGCACTTTCTGCCATCTTATATAAGGTCTTGGCATGTGATAAGTATGATGCTGCTCTTGAAGGATCTGAATCCTTTAATACAAGAGATGCTACTGCAAGTGAAGCTGCAGCCTCACCTGTTACACAAGAACCACCACCTGCAGATGTTCCATCTACCTTAAAGGATGGTCTAGACATCTTTGTTTCAACAAGCTCTGGTGCGCCCCAGAATCCATGGTCCTTTCCACCATCGCCTACTTGATAATAATATGTGTTTGAATCTGGATTACATTTTACAAAGTAATCATTTGCCCACTTAATATCGTGAAGCATCCACTTTTCCTGTCCAGACTCCTTGTATGCCTTTGGATTATTTAAGTATGACCAACCAAGAACCATAGATGAATATGCCATTGGTAAATTAAACTTAACATTATCACCAGCATCATACCATCCACCAGTAAGATCAAGTCCGTTGTCTGAGCCATCCTTAAGTGCAGAATCTGCTCTCCAGTTTGTTCTTGATAATGTTTCCTCTGAAAGCTTTCCAGATTCCTGAAGCTGATAGAACAATAATGACTTTGCAAGAGCATCACCATAATTGTAATTTGCAGCATCAGCCTTAAGTGTTGGAAGGCTAAAGCCGCCAATCACCATGGATGCAGACAGAGAGCACATCAGAACCTTTTTGCAAAAAGATTTTGTGTTTTTGTGCATATAACATATTCCTCCTTAAAAATTGTTTTTATATTATGATATCCGCGCGCTTGATATCATAGTTTACTTAAACGTTTGAGTTTCTGATTAAAAGGAATGCGAGTAAAATTTACTCTAAAAATCTACCCGCATTCTCTAATTTTTTAATCTTACTTAACAGTTATATCTACTGTTGTACCAATTGAACCATTGCCCTGAATTCCGAAGTCTACCGACGCTCCCGCTTCTATAGAAGAATTCCATGACATTGGTGTGATTACATAATAGTCACCATCCTCGGCAACATTTACACACCAGCTTGAATCAATCTTTACATCTTTCTTATTTACCTTCGCTGTCCATGTATTAACCTTAGCTGAAGAATCATTCTTTACCTTGATTAATACCTGATAGCCTGAACCCCAATTATTAATTGTGTACTCTGCCTTTAAATCACCTGTAGCTGAAGGTGTTGCTGTTGGCTGAGGAGTTGGTGTAGGTGTTGGCTTTGGCGTTGGTGTAGGTGTTGGCTTTGGTGTTGGTGTAGGTGTTGCTGTTGGCACTGGTGTAGGTGTTGGAACAACTTTTCCATTGATAGTAGCTGGTGTTCCATCTACATGCTTCATAATTGCACTGATGATTTCTGGATCCATCCACTTTAATGAATTTCTATCAATGTATCTGTGACACTCACCATCAGAACCTGCAGAATTATTCTCATAGACATTGTTATCCCAGAGAACCATTGCTACATTGCTGTACTTTGCAGCTGTTCCCCAATAGTAATTAGCCCACTTTACACGGTCTGCTCTATTGTTTCTGTTTGTTGCACTTGTCTCACCAACGATAACTGGTACGTTCTTTGATAAGAACTTAGAATTTAAATCATTGAAGAATGAATCAATATCCCCCTTATTGCTATCGTCAAACTTTGTTGTGTATGTATCACTTGCAAGAGCGAAATAATAAGGAATATAAGCATGAACTGAAAGAATCAGTCTGCCCGTTGCAGAGTCCTTAGGCATAGCAAATGAATTTGTCATACAGCCTTCGATAGAAGCATCATAACCTGGAACCATTACGCATCTTGTAGCGTTGTTTCCACCTGTTGCTCTGATTGCATCAAGTGCTACCTGATTGTAATCATTGATGCATGCAACAGCCTCTTTAATATCAGAGCTTGGATTATTTCTTGGGAACCACCACTCCTCGCTGTGTCCAACAAGTCTTGGCTCATTCATTGTTTCAAAAACAAGGTGATAATCATAATCCTTGAACTCTTTACCAATCTGTGTCCAAACTGACTTGAAATAAGCCTCTGAACGATTCTTATTAGCATTGTTTGGAACATAGAAGCAATAATCACTATTGATATCATGATGTGTATTTAAGATTACATACATATCATTTGCAATACAGTAATCTACTACTTCATGTACTCTCTTCATGAAGAAATCAGGAATTTGATAATTAGATCCTGTTGTATACTGTCCCCATGAAACAGGAATACGAATTGTATTAAAGCCTGCCTTTGCGACTTCATCGATTAATGCTTTTGTTGTCTTTGGGTTTCCCCAGTATGTCTCATTTGAGCTTGTGTATGGGAAATTGGCTTTCTGACCATATGAGTCAAGACTGTTCCCAATATTCCAACCTACTGTCATGTCTGAGACAACCTGTGTAGCAGTTTTGTTTGTACCGCTGGCAGCATTTGCTGTTTTTACAGGAACTGCTGTTACAACGATTATTAATGTCAATACTAACGATAATAATCGCTTAATTTTTTTAACATTATGCATTCTTATGCATCTCCCTTCAAATTACTGTCGCGACCTATATATATAATAAGTTTTCGAAAACGTTATAGTCAATAACTTATGCCTCGCTGTGTATTATTTCACACGTGCAGTTTTCACGTCGCAAAAACTCTGTCAAGACTAATATACTAGTATTTTTAACAATTAATCGTAGTATTTTTTTATGCACTTTGTATCATTTTCGTAATATTTTGTTAATATTTTACTCTTTCGATTTAATTTTTCACTGTGCATATTTACTAAAAAAGACCCAATTTTTTCTTACAAAAAAATCGGGTCTTTTTTTAGAGTTTCCTTTTTCAGAAGGAAAACTTTAAATTGGCGAGTATCATTTTTACTCTACTACTTTTATATAACTGCTTACGCAATATAGTGTCTGTCCGTTGTAATCAATTCTTGACCAGCCATACTCATTATTAATCCCTGTACGTGTAGCCGTCATACCATTGTATAAAGTGATAACAACCTGCGAATCTGCATCGGTAACACTTGGCTTAGAGCGAAGGTTAACTATTTCCTTTGCAGTTATTAACTCATTACAATCTGTAAATTTTGTTTTAAATCCTGTTGTAGCTGGTGTCTGCTCTGCTTGGGCTGCATCTGTAGCTGTTTCTGGAGTAGGTGAAGGTGCTGTCTGGGCGGCTGCAGATAAATCTGTTGTAAGGTAGCTTGAAACTGCATAATATGTGCCACCCTCAAATACCACTCTTGACCATCCGCTCTTGCTGACTCCTGTACGTGTAGCAGTCTGACCATTAAGAAGTGTCACCTTAACTGTACTATCTGCTCCCTGGCTAGGCTTATCTCTTAAGTTTGTCTTACTCTTCGCTGTAACTGTTTCCTCCACAGCATCGAACTTCATAAGTGCTTCCACGTCAGCTGACGCCACTGCTCTTTCAGATGTATCCTTGGCTGTTTCTGTGCCGTTGTAACCAAAGTATGCCACATCAACATCTACCTTTTTGCTAATTCCAGGAATAGTTCCCTGATTTGTGTACTGCCACATAGCGCATTTTCCGCTATATGCAGGACCTGTAGCAATGGCTGATGTGTCCTGGTTATACCATGCCATCCAGATTTTCCATTTTTTCTCTAACGAAGATGCATTCCACTTGGCATCATTTGTCAGCTCATTTTTTGAAGCGTAGAAAATAGGTGTATATCCGGCCTTATATATGGCATCCAAAAAAGCATCTGCAACTGCACTTCTCTCATCCATTGTCAGATTGTACTGTCGACTTGAGCTATTTTCAAATCCCTCACAGTTATATCCAACAGGATATGTTATAGGATATTGAGCAATATAATTTGCAACCCAGGTAGCCTCCTCATTGGCCTCTGTAGAATTTATCGCTGTAGAAAAGAAATAAGCACCAATCTTAATTCCATTCTTTTCAGCTTCCTGCATATTATATTTTGCATTTGTGTCAGCTTTGATTTCTCCTGTAGATGAATCTCTGTAACCAACACGAATCATTGCAAAATTGATACCAGATGAAGCTACCTTGGCCCAATCGATTGTACCCTGGAATTTAGAAACATCTATACCATAAGTGATGTTTGAATTCTCTCCTACTGTGCTGGCACTAACCAAATTACCAACATCTACAACCTCGCCTGATTCCACCTTTACTTCTGTCTGTGGATCCTTTGCTGTTTTATCCTCTTCGGATTCCTCCAGCTGCTCCGTTGCCTCTTCTGATTCTTCCTGTGGCTCCCCAGTCACCACTTCGATTTTCACATCATCCTCTGGCTCCTGTATCTCTGCCACCTCGACTGGTTCTTCCTTTCCACCAGCTAGTTTTTTGACAATAAATACGGTCCCCAGTGTGAAAAACAGAATACCTACAGCGATGCCGCCAATAAGTATCCTGCGTTTAATAATATTTTTTTGCTTCCTTCCTCGGCTGGAAGCTTTCTTGTTGTAATCAAAATGATCAAAGTCCTTCATTGTTGTTATATTCTTCCTCCAATTTTTTCAAAACATACATGTTTAGTATAACAAAATAAAAAAAATAAGCCAGCCCGAAGGCTGGCAATTTCAACATTTTTAAGCTATGAAGTTTTTAATCATCTGACGTCCATCAGGTGTGAGAATTGATTCTGGATGAAACTGTAACCCGTAAATTTCATAATCCTTATGCTTTACAGCCATTACCTCTCCATCATCTGAAGTAGCTACCACTTTTAGATTAGAAGGAAGAACTTCAGGGTCTGCTGCCAAGGAATGGTAACGGGCTACTTTTATCACTTCAGGAAGTCCCTTAAATAATTTGCAGTCTTTGTCAATTGAAACAACCGACTGCTTTCCATGCATCAATTCCTTAGCGTAGGTAATGTTAGCGCCAAATGTCTCACAGATTGCCTGATGTCCAAGACATACTCCAAGAATAGGAACCTTTCCTGCAAAGTGAGCTATTACATCTTCGCAAATCCCAGCATCTATTGGCCTACCCGGACCTGGGGAAATAATAATCTGATCAGGATTAAGCTTTTCAATATCGCATAGACGAAGTTCGTCATTACGAATTACTAATATATCTGAATTAATCTCTCCAACCAGCTGATAAAGATTGTATGAAAAACTGTCGTAATTATCTATTAGTAAAATCATGCCAATCCCCCTTCTGCGTATTTTACAGCATTAACTACTGCCTTTGCTTTATTGATACACTCCTCTGCCTCTGTAAGAGGTACTGAATCATACACAATTCCAGCCCCCGAACGAATACAGATTGCATCTTTTTTCTTATAAACAAGTCTGATAGCAATACACACATCAAGATTGCCTGCAAAATCAATATACCCTAATGCACCGCCGTAGATACCACGTTTGCTCTGTTCCAGTTCTTCGATAATCTGACAAGCTCTAAACTTTGGTGCACCTGAAAGAGTTCCAGCTGGTAAAATTGCATCGACAGCATCTATAACATCCTTATTGTCAGCAAGCTGTCCTACCACTGTAGAACCTATGTGCATTACATGAGAATAACGCTCTACTCCCATATACTTTTCTACATTTACGGAACCAAGCTTACTTATTTTTCCAATATCATTTCTACCAAGATCCACAAGCATATTGTGTTCTGCCAGTTCTTTTTCATCCTTTAGGAGCTCTGCCTCAAGTGCTTCATCTTCGCTCTGACTCTTTCCTCTAGGACGTGTCCCTGCAAGTGGAAATGTGCTTACAGTTTTTTGCTCTACTTTTACTAAAGTTTCAGGTGATGCACCTGCAATTTCTATGTCATCACTGTTGAAATAAAACATATATGGTGATGGGTTTGTAGAACGTAGATACCTGTATGTATCAAACAGACTTCCTTCTGCCTTTGCTGTCATAGGGTTAGATAGAACCACCTGGAAGATATCCCCCTCCTTGATGTAATGTCTGGCTTTTTCAACCATCTGACCATATTCTTCTTTTGAAAACTTTGGTGTTATTTCTGAATTGAGCTTAAGTGGTTTAAACTCCATTTTAACACCCTCATTAAGAAGCTTCTTTAGCTGCTCTAGTCTCTCGCCGGCCTTTGAGTATGCTTCATCCATAGAATCAGTATCTAGCATTATTCCTGTAATTATGAAAATCTTCTGCTTGTAATTGTCGAATGCAATTACATCATCAAAAAGCATAAGGTCCATATCCTTAAAATCATCTTCTCCATGATTTTCAAGGGCAAGCTTTGGCTCAGCATACTTAATATAGTCATAAGAAAAATATCCAACAAGACCTCCTGTAAAAGTTGGTAAGCCTTTTACAGTTGGGCTCTTATAGTCATTAAGTATCTGACGAAGAATTAATCCTGGATGGGCAACCTTACGCTCCTCTACAAGAGTTTTATCTGCCCCATGATTATCTTTAATCTGCACTGTACCATCCTGACAGGTGATTTCCATTTTAGGGTTGAACCCTAAGAATGAATACCTTCCCCATGTCTCAGACTGGCTGGCACTTTCTAAAAGATAACATTGATGGCTTGCATTTCTTAAAATTCTCACTGTCTCTATTGCAGTAAGGCTGTCTGAAAGCATCTCAATTGCTACAGGAATACGTTTATAGTCACCGCTTTCAGCCAGCTTTTTTACTTCCTCTAAACTAGGAAACATAATAAGCCTCCTTCATTTCTTTAACGAATCTTCCTACATGCTTAGGTGCATCTTTACCATGCTCTGCAATAACTCTCACAATTGCAGAACCTACAATAGCTCCATCTGAAATACCTGCCATTTCACCAGCCTGTTCAGGTGTAGATATGCCAAAGCCTACTGCACATGGTACATCAGTATTCTTTCTAACACGTTCCACTAAAGACTTGATATTTCCATTAAGCTCTTTTCTTGTACCTGTAACGCCAAGGCTAGATACGATATAAATAAATCCTTTAGCATCTGCAGAAATCATATCAATTCTGTCTTCTGAAGTAGGTGCAATCATTGACACAAACTCTACATCATATTCTACAGCTACATCTTCAAACTCAGCCTTTTCCTCAAATGGAACATCAGGCAGGATAATTCCGCAGATTCCTGTTTCCTTACACTTTTCAAAGAATCTTTCACTTCCATATGAATAAACTACATTTGCATATGTCATAAATACTAATGGTATACTTACTTCCCCACGAACCTCTGCAACCATATTGAACACATCATCAGTTGTGACCTTATTCTTGAGAGCTCTGATATTTGCCTCCATGATGACTGGTCCCTCTGCTGTAGGATCTGAAAATGGGATACCAAGCTCAATTAAATCTGCGCCGTTTTTCTCAAGCTCTTTTATTATTTCTTTTGTGGTCTCAAGGTCTGGATCACCGCATGTAATAAATGGAATAAATGCTTTTTTATTGTTAAATGCTTCTGCTATTTTACTCATAGATGTTCTCTCCTCTGTAACGTGCAATTGCGGCACAATCCTTGTCGCCACGACCTGAAACTGTAACCATGATAATCTGATCCTTGCTCATTGTAGGTGCCAGCTTCTTCGCATATGCGATAGCATGTGAGCTTTCGATTGCTGCAATAATTCCCTCTGTCTTAGCTATATACTCAAATGCCTCCACTGCCTCATCATCTGAAACAGGTACATATTCTGCTCTGCCAATGTCATGAAGATATGCATGCTCTGGACCAACTCCAGGATAATCAAGACCTGCCGAAATAGAATATACAGGTGCAATCTGTCCATACTCATCCTGACAGAAATATGACTTCATACCGTGGAAGATTCCCACCTTACCAGTGTTAACTGTAGCTGCTGTCTCAAATGTATCAATACCACGACCAGCTGCCTCACAGCCGATTAGCTTTACATTTTCATCTCCAATATAGTGATAGAATGAACCCATTGCATTACTTCCGCCACCTACACAGGCTAGAACAGCATCTGGAAGTCTTCCTTCCACCTCAAGAATCTGTGCTCTGGATTCTCTTGAAATAACAGCCTGGAAATCTCTAACAATTGTAGGAAATGGATGTGGCCCCATAACAGAACCAAGACAGTAATGTGTATCATCAATTCTTGTAGTCCATTCTCTCATACACTCTGAAACCGCATCCTTAAGAGTTGCTGTTCCACTTGTAACTGGAACTACATCTGCGCCTAAAAGCTTCATTCTATATACGTTTAATGCCTGACGCTTAGTATCCTCTTCACCCATGAAAATTACACATTCCATATCAAGAAGGGCTGCCGCTGTGGCTGTTGCAACGCCATGTTGTCCTGCACCAGTTTCAGCAATGAGTCTGGTCTTTCCCATCTTCTTTGCAAGAAGAGCCTGTCCTAAAACATTGTTAATCTTATGGGAACCTGTATGATTCAAATCTTCTCTCTTAAGATAAATCTTTGCTCCGCCCAAATCCTTAGTCATCTTCTCAGCGTAATAAAGAAGACTTGGACGACCAGCATAGTTATCAAGAAGTTCCTTTAACTCTCTATTAAATTCCGGATCATCCTTGTAGTGGTTGTAAGCTTCCTCCAACTCATTTACTGCATTCATAAGAGTCTCTGGAATATACTGACCACCGTGTACACCAAATCTTCCTGTAGTCTTAGATGCTTTTTTATCCTCTCGTACCGCATTTACGAATTCACGCATCTTATGACCATCCTTAAGCTTGTCAGTCTCAATACCTGAACTTACATCTACACCATAAGGATTAGTAGCTTCAATAGCATCAGCAACATTTTCCTGATTGAGACCACCAGCTAACATAAAAGGTCTATCGATATATGAAAGCAATTTCCAATTGAAAGTCTTTCCTTCTCCCTGACCTACATCAAAAAGAATCATGTCTGCACTGGACTTTTCAGCCTTAATAAGCTCCTCAGGTTCATCACCCTTAAATCGCTTGATTACAGGAATACTCTTATCCTGAAGCTCCTTGATATAATCCTCACTTTCATTTCCATGAAGCTGAGCCACATCAATAATTCTCTCATCATATAGATTTTCAATTTCAACTGGATTGGCATCAACAAAGACACCTACAGTTTTAATTTCTGGGTTAAGCATTGCTCTAAGCTTTTTCGCCTTATCCTTTGTGATATTTCGTCTGCTCTTCTCATAGAATACAAAACCAACATACTCTGGCTTAACTTCGTTTGCTTTTTTAATATCTTCTTCTCTTGTAAGTCCGCATAATTTAATTGCTGTCATATCAATTTCCTCTTAACTCTCTAAGTTTTGCTGCTTTATCTTCTGCCTTCATCAACGTCTCGCCAATAAGGACCGCATCTACTTTGGAATCCTTTAGAAGCTTTATATCTTCTGGTCCCTTAATACCACTTTCTGATACGAATATCACATCCTTTGGAACCATTTCTCTAAGGTTTCTGCTATTACCTGTATCTACCGAAAAATCCTTTAAATTTCTGTTATTAACACCAATCAGGCGTGCCCCTGCTCTTATTGCCATTTTAACTTCGTCAGCATCATGCGCTTCCACCAAAGCACTAAGTCCCAGATTATCGCATATACGAATATATTCTCTTATCTGTTCTTCAGTAAGAATCGCACATATAAGAAGTACCGCCTTGGCTCCAAGAACCTTTGCCTCGTAAATCATATATTCATCTACAGTAAAATCTTTTCTTATACATGGAATCTTTACCGTATTTGCTATTTCTCTAAGATAATCATCACTGCCTAAAAACCATTTTGGTTCGGTAAGAACTGATATGCAGTCTGCTCCAGCCTTTTCATAATCCTTTGCTATCCTAAGATAATCAAATTCTTCTACAATGATTCCCTTTGAAGGAGATGCCTTTTTGCATTCACATATAAAACTGATACCTGGTTTCTTAAGGGCTTCTTCAAATTCGAAGCTCCCCTTTGGAAGACTTGTAGCCTTTTCCTTTAATTCCTCTAAAGAAACTTGCTTTTTTGCTTCCTCAACTCTATGCGTTGCATGCTGCCCTAGCTGCTGTAGTATGTTCATCTGCCTCTCCTGCTTTAATCTCATTGCTAACTAAAATAAATTTCTCTAATGTTTCAAGTGCTTTTCCTGAATCAATGATTTCAGCAGCCAACTTAATTCCCTCTGAAAAGCTCTCAGCTTTTCCACCAATAAAAAGTGAAGCTCCAGCGTTCAAAAGAACTGCATCTCTCTTAGCACCCTTTGCACCGTTTAAGATTTCTCTAGTGATCTTTGCATTCTCCTCAGGTGTGCCTCCCTTTAAGTCTTCCTTTGTACATCTGTTAAATCCAAAATCTTCTGGCTTAATTGTGTATGTAAGCAACTCGCCATTATAAATCTCACAAATTTTAGTAGGAGCGCTTAATGAAATCTCATCAAGCTTGTCCATACCATATACAACCATACCTCTCTTTACGCCAAGGCTTACAAGAACCTGTGCAAGTGGCTCAACTAGATACTCATCATATACACCAAGAAGCTGCATTGAAGGAGTAGCTGGATTTGTAAGAGGTCCTAAGATATTAAATACTGTTCTAAATCCAAGCTCTTTTCTGATTGCTCCTACATACTTCATTGATGTGTGATATTTCTGAGCGAAGAAGAAGCACATTCCTACTTTATCCAATAGCTCCACACACTTTTCTGGGTCCTGCTGGATATTTACACCAAGTGCTTCAAGACAATCGGCTGTTCCACAAAGTGAAGATGCTGCTCTGTTTCCATGTTTTGCAACTTTCATTCCACCAGCAGCTGCTACTAATGCAGAAGTTGTAGAAATATTAAAGCTGTGCGCATTGTCTCCACCAGTTCCAACTATTTCAAAAACATCCATACCAGTTTCTACTTTCAATGCATGTTCTCTCATGGCTGCAGCACATCCTGCGATTTCATCTGTTGTCTCAGCCTTTGCACTCTTTGTAGAAAGTGCTGCAAGGAAAGCAGCGTTCTGAGTCTGCGATGTTTCTCCATTCATAATCTCATTCATTACCTGATAGGCCTCATCATATGTAAGGTCTCCTTTGTTTACGATTTTTACAATTGCTTCTTTTATCATTTTTATTCTCCTTTCTACTATTGAGCAGCATCCTGTTTTTTTATGCTCCCGCAGGCCACCTTCCATACTTCGCTAGGCAACCTCCCCTTCGGGTTCCTTCCTAGCTTGCATGGAGCCTTCCTGCTCGCGCTTACCTAGTTTTTCTAGCCGCTCTAAACTAAAAAGTCCTTGATAGAAACGCTAGGTTACGTTTCCATCAAGGACGAAAATTTTATTCCGCGGTGCCACCTTGAATTCATGAATACTCATGCTCTTACAGGATACTATCATATCCCTGACAACTAACGTATGTCTTACGTCGTGCAATACTCTAGCTAACAGCTATTTCCTCACGCCCTCAGGAGTCCATTCCCAAAACACTATCTTACTGCATCCCACCATCGCAGCTCTCTCTAAAGAATCATGTAGAGGTACTCTTCTCCCTCATCGGTTTAATACTTTATTATGTTGAAGTAAATATATCATCACAATTAGTATGTGTCAATACAATATTTCAGATTATTTTTAAAATAAAATCATGATTTACAAAAAATGGATCTTACACCTTCCACATCATACTTTTTTTGCAAGTAAACTTTTGTGATAAAGATACGAAAATCTACATAATGTGTATAATATTTTTTCACACTCAGATGATAATATCTAATTTAGGAGAGTGTATCTATGAATATAAAAGAGAAAAAAAGCAAAGATATATTAATAAGCGATTCCGGAATAACAAAGGATATACATACCAAACAGGCACGAGCTTTTGTACTGCTATGTAATATCCTTACCATTGCATTAATTATTCTTGGACTCATAGCGTTTATCAAAGGTGGTAACATCTAATGGAAACTCAATACGATTTCAAACGAAGAATTTATGAGGTGTTAGAAGTATCTTCTATAGGTGATATTTCTAGCCGCGCCTACGACAGGCTTATGACTGTAGCTATTATTGTAGGTCTTGTTCCTTTGACTCAAAAAGGAAATAACACACTCACTCTTATCATAGACATATCTGTAAGTATTCTGTTCATAATTGATTATATAGCCAGAATATATACTGCAGATTATAAGATGGGATACAAGAATTATAGAGCCTACATAGCATATATTTTTACACCTTTAGCGTTATTTGACTTACTGTCAATTTCACCTGTGTTATATATCTTCTTTCCAGTTTCAACCATAATTTCTCTATTTAGACTTTTTAGAATCTTTAGGGTTCTCAAGCTGGTTAGATACTCAAAAACAATGATTATCATTGCTAATGTAGTGAGAAAAGTTAAAGCACAGCTTTTGGCGGTACTAATACTTATCATCGTTTATATAGTGGTATCAGCTATGTTAATATATCAGCTGGAACCAGACCTATTTGATACATTTTTCGATGCTCTATATTGGGCGACTATTTCAATTACAACTATCGGATATGGTGATATATCTCCTGTCACACCGATAGGCCGATTTATAACAATGATTTCTGCGTTAGTAGGAATGGCTGTCATTGCACTGCCGACTGGTATTATCACAGCGGCTTATATGGCAGAAATTACCAAGAAAAAAAGTAAATATGAGTTATAAATTCAATACACAAAAAAGGCACTGCATATGCAGTGCCTTTGCTAATTCAAAACTATTTCTTAATTGAGCTCATGAAATCTGGCATCTTAATGTTGAGCTCTGGAACTGAGCTCTCTGTAGGAGCCACTGGTGTAACTGGCTTCTGAATAGATGGTGTAGGTGTAACAGGTCTGTTAACTACTGGTGTAGGATTTGTAACACCTGCCTGACCAGCTGGAGCTACTGTACGCTGCATGCTAGCAAGTAAATCTGCGCTAGACTGTCTAGGCTGTGAGTTGTAAACCATACCAGCAGAATTGCGGAATGCACCTGTTGGTGTAGAAACTGGCTCACCAAGACCTGTAGCAATAACTGTAACAGATACTTCGTCGTCCATAGTCTCATCAACTGTGATACCAAGGATGATATTTGCATCTGCACCTGTCATATCCTGAACATAAGATGTAGCCTCGTTTGCATCATTAAGACCAACATCACCACAGATATTAACGATAACATCTGTAGCACCCTGGATGCTTGTCTCAAGAAGTGGAGAAGCAACAGCTGCCTTAACAGCCTCAAGAGCCTTCTCATCACCCTTTGCAGAACCGATACCTACATGTGCTAAGCCCTTATCCTTCATAACAGTCTGAACATCTGCGAAGTCAAGGTTAATAAGTGAATTCTTTGTAATGAGATCTGTGATACCCTGAACAGACTGATGAAGTACCTGATCTGCCATACGGAAGCTCTCTCCAATACCCATAGACTTGTTGCAGATTTCAACAAGCTTCTGGTTAGGGATAACAATAAGAGTATCCACACTCTCCTTTAATCTTTCAATACCATTAAGGGCATTGTTCATACGTGGCTTTCCTTCGAACTGGAAAGGCTTAGTAACGATACCTACTGTAAGGATGCCCTGTTCTTTTGCGATTCTTGCAACAACTGGAGCAGCACCTGTACCAGTACCACCACCCATACCACATGTGATGAATACCATATCAGCACCCTTAATAGCTGCTGAAATATCCTCTGCACTCTCCTCAGCAGACTTCATACCTACCTCTGGATTAGCGCCAGCGCCTTTTCCACCTGTTGTTTTCTCACCTATAGCTAAAAGAGTAGGCGCTTTGCATAAATCCAACGCCTGCTTATCAGTGTTGATGCCAATGAACTCAACTCCCCCAATTCCCTCTTCAACCATACGCTTTACAGCATTATTGCCGGCGCCGCCTACGCCTACAACAATGATTCTGACAGGAGCCCCTGTCTCGTCAGTCGTAATGTTAATCAAAACTTTATCCTCCTTATTATTAAACCTCAAGGGAGGTTAAACAAATTCTCTAATACCAAAATACTATATATAATATTATATTTTTTCACTCTATTTATCAACCGTTTTTTATCAAAAAAAGTTAATTTTCTTCCTCCGCAGAGTCCTTTTCGAATACAATATCTGTGCTGGAGCTGGAATAATTCTCAAGATGTAGTGTTCCAACCATTCCTTCCAACTGTGGCAGTATACGCAGTGCTCGGTCTATCTTCTCTTCCAGATAAACACTACTTCCAAGAGATATATTATAGGTGTCATATGACAATGTAATACGTCCATCTTCATCATATGAAACCACATTTGGCATCAAATCATTTTTATTTAATATCTTGATTAATGAAGTGAGATATCCTATCTGTTCCTTTCCTATTGGAAGCTTGACTCCAATTTCTGGATCTTCACAGTTTACTCCCTCCACCTTCATGTATCCTCTATCCACAAAGGTCTCGCTAATCTCGACTATTTCTCCACTATAGTTAAAGTAGATGTACTTTCCATCCTCCTGAGGGATATATCCAAGAATCTTCTTCTCATTACACACAATTGTAATTGAGTTCATGCCTGTGAGCTTAACATCAAAAGACTCAATAAATTCCGCATCCCCCTTTGGAAAGAGTTTATTCTTTCCGTATGCATAAATAGCGTTGCCGGAATATTCATCATCTAGAATATAGTTCTTTATCTCATCAGGTGTGTAAAGATCCGTTCCCTCCACAGAAAGCTCCTTTATTGGGCAAAGGATGTACGCTCCTACTGCCAGTAAGGATGCCACAATAACTATAGCTAATATTAACTCTATAAGAATAAGCAAAAAAGCTTTTCTACGTCTTCGACTTCTTTTACTCATATTCCTCCGAATCAAAATCCATATTCTTAGAAACACTAAGGGCTAATCCAAATTCTGATAATAGAATAGCTACCGATGTACCACCATAACTTATCAGCGGAAGAGATACACCTGTATTTGGAATAGAATTGGTAACAACTGCAATGTTAAGTACAACCTGAAGTGCAATGTGAGCCATAATCCCTATGCATATATATGAGCCAAACATATCCTTAGCATGCGTTGCAATAAACAGTAATCTGTAGAGAAGAAGGATGTATAAAAGAATGATACAAACCGCGCCAAATACACCTAATTCTTCACAGATAATAGAGAAAATCATATCATTCTGAGCCTCTGGCACAATATACTTCTGCATGCTGCCACCCAGGCCTTTTCCAAACAATCCTCCACTACCGATAGCGTAGAGTCCCTGAAGAATCTGGAAACCAGTCTCTTCGATATAAGCCTCTGGATTTAGCCACGCTGCAATACGCTGTGCTCTATAACTTACAAAATGGATTGCCAAAAGACCAAGGAAAAAGAATCCAGCACCTGCAAGAAAAAATGGCCTGTATTTTGGTGACGCAACAAATGTCATAACAAATGCAATTCCTGCAATAATAATGGCCGTAGATAAGTTATTGTATGCAACTACACCTAAAACCGGTATAGTAAGAAGCAATGTGCGTATAGTTCCCTGAACAGTACGCTGCTTTTTTGGTGCCCTGTCAATAACAAAGGCAATTAGCAAAATAACTGATACCTTTGCAATCTCCGACGGCTGAACAGAAACTCCGGCAATATTAAGCCAACGGCTAGAACCATTTAATTCCGTACCTACAAAATTAACCATTAAGCATAACACAAAGGCTATAGTATAAAATGGAATAACAAAGGCGCTCCACCTTCTGTAATCAACCTTAGTAAAAAAGCTCATGCCAATAAATCCAAGACCAGCTGCGAACATCTGCTTTTTAAGATAGTAAATGGAATTTCCAAATTTAAGAGATGCTGCATAAGCAGAAGTACTGTAAAGCATAACCAGACCGAAGGCTAAAATAAACACAACGATAAAAAGCAGAGTGTAATCAAAATTCAATAGCTTTTTTAATTTTTTTCGTTGTCTGGCCTCTCTTCTCGAGGCGGCCAGCTCCTTGTCTCTTTTCATAAAACTAAATTAACTCCCCTATACCAAAAAATATGCAAATGTGCATAAGAAAATTGTAACTGTAGTAAACACAGCAACAACCTTAACCTCAGACCATCCACCAAGCTCATAGTGATGATGAATTGGTGCCATTCTAAAAATTCTCTTTCCACCTGTCATCTTAAAATATCCCACCTGAAGAATTACTGAAAGAACCTCTGCAAGATATATAAGTGCTACAACAATGATAAAGATTGGCATCTGTAAAGTATATGCTACAGATACAACAAATGCGCCAAGTGCAAGTGAACCTGTATCACCCATAAAAATCTTTGCTGGGTGGACATTAAACATTAAAAATCCAAACAATGCACCAATCATAGCTGCAATTGCTGGAGTAATATCTGAAGAAAGGTGAATAGCTACAAGACCCCAAAATCCTGCAATTGCAAGTGTAACTGAAGTTGCAAGTCCATCAAGACCATCTGTGAAGTTTGCACCATTAACTGTTCCAAGAACTGCAAGGAAAAGAAGCGGTACTGAAAGCCAGCTGATATCAACAAATGCTCCTGTAGCTGGAATTCTAAGCTCTAGTGATACATCCGAAAACTTTACCATATATACAGCAAAACCTGTTGTTAAAACAATCTGACCAAGCATCTTCTGCCATGCCTTAAGACCATCCGAACTACGCTTCAAAGCCTTGAGTAAATCATCTACAAAGCCAAGTACACCGAAGCCTACAGTAAGAAAAACAATTGGATAGATGTGTGGAGCTGTTCTTGCAAAAAACAGACCAACAACTGCAAAAGCAATAAGAATCATTATACCGCCCATGGAAGGTGTTCCGTTCTTAGCCTTGTGCTCCTTGATGTACTCACGCTCAGTGTTTCCCATCTTAAGACGTCTCAAAAGCGGAATACATATAGGACTAAGCGCAACTACTATAAAAAATGAAATTAACATAGGTAAAAAAACTTCTAACATAATAAAACTCCTTAATTGTTCTCTTCTTCGTTACCATTGTCTGGTGTTACGGACGGGTCGGCTGTAGATTCGCCGCCCTCTGGAGTATCTTCCGCTACTCCTTCATCTGGTTCGCTCTGCTGAGCGGCCTCTGTAAGTGCTGATGCTGCAGCAGCCTCCTCCTCTTCTGTAAGGGATGACTCCACCCCCATATAAGGTAATGCCTGTTCGAAAATATTGTGTACAATTTCCTGTGCGAAGCTACTGTGGGCCTGATTGTCGCCCTCAGCACCTACACCAGGCTCGTCTACAATAACATATACAACAAGCTGAGGATTCTCCACCGGTGCAAAACCAATGAATGATACCAGATACTTGTGATTTCCTCGAGGAAGCTTCTCGGCAGTACCGGTCTTTCCACCGATAGTATAGCCATTTACTCCTGCTGTCTTTCCTGTTCCGTCAGATACTACGAAGTGAAGATACTCTTTTAGCATATCACTAACTTCTTTTGAAACTGTTTTCTTAAGAAGTGTAGGCTCTATCTCACTAACTGTGTTTCCATTTGAATCGGTTATCTTTTTAACCAAATGAGGTTCATATAAATTTCCACCATTTACCAAAGAACAAAAACCAGTTCCAAGCTGAATCATAGTTGTATTAAAGTTCTGTCCAAATGAGTTTGTTGCAAGGTTGATTGCTGAATGCAAATCATCCTTACTGTAAATCAATCCTGCTGTACTAGCCTCTCCAGTAAGATCAATTCCTGTCTTTTGACCAAATCCAAAAACTGACTGATAATCTGCAAATGTATCTGGGCCAATCACTCTTACCATCTGCATCAAAGCATCATTACATGAATTGGAAAGGGCTTCAGCTATAGTCTGTGTACCATGTCCGCCCTTTTTATGGGCAACACACTTGACAAGCTTTGGATAGCCAGAAATCATCTCACCACCATCACAAAAGTATGTCTCATTTCCGTTCAAAGCACCAGTTTCCAACCCCATAGCTACAGTGAATGGCTTGAAGGTAGAACCAGGCTCATAAGTATATGTAATTGGGAAATTCTGCCAGATTTTGTTGAGCTTATCCATCTTGTCATCTGTGGACATTTCTGCGATTTGCTCTTCTGTATAATACGCAGATAAATCCCTTGGATTATTCAAATCGAAGGATGGATACTGTGCCATAGCCAGAATCTCACCTGTATTAGGATTCATTACAAGAGCTGCAGTGTGAAGGGAACCCTGATATTCTGGTTCATCTGGATGATCAGCATTCCACTGTGCCATTGTTTTATCATTCCATTCCTTAATTGCATTTTCTGCAATAGTCTGAATGTTTACATCAAGTGATAAAACAATGTTGTTACCATTTGTAGCGTCGATAGTAGTCTGCTCTAAGTTACTGTCTGAATTAAGATAACCGTAGGTACGACCATTAATTCCATTTAATACATTGGAATATTTATTTTCAAGACCGATTACACCAACATTACCGCTACTAGCATAACCTATAGTGGCGGCCCCAAGACTTCCGTATGGATACTGTCTTACATATTCCTTTTCAAACCAGATACCAAAAACCTTTCCTTTGTTTTCTTTTGAAGCTTTCTTCTCTTCAAATGCAGCCATCTCTTCATAGGGAACCTTTTTTGCCAGAACAAAATATGCTGATTTTGGATGTTTCTCAAGCTGAGTTCTAATCTTTTCTTTATCTATTTCAGGAAAGCATTCTGCTACAAGGTTTACCGTAGCTGTAATACAGCTATCCTTATTTTTATCCTTAGCTTTCTTTTCATTTTCATTAAGCACCTTGCTATCAAGAATAACGTTGTAAACATCCACACTGGTAGCAAGTACTGTTCCTCTGGTATCAACAATGTTTCCTCTTTGAAAAGGAATAATCGTGCTGTCGTATTTTTGCTGGGCTAAAACAATCTTTTCGTATTTATCTCCGCTGGTGTACTGGATGTACATAATACGACCTATTAGAACAACAAAAAGAATACAAACAACTCCAAAGACCAGCCAGAGTTTTCTTTGCATTCTTTTTAAGATTTTTTTATTTGGTTTTATTCTTCTTCGTTTTTTATTACTAGGCATTATGCATTATCTTCCTATGGTATATCCTTGTACTGACTCATGTAGTCAGCACCATCTATACTATAATACACTATTTGGTTGCTGGTTGCATATACCATTCCCAACTCATTTATTGCCTTGTCTTTTATATCCGAAAGATTGGTATTTGTAGCAATTCTACTCTCTGCTGCGTTGTTATCTGCATTGATAGTAGAAAGCTCATTTTCCATATCTGCAATATGGCTCATTCTTGTTGTAACATTAGTCTGAAGAGAAACATAGCTAACTAACATAAGGCAAGTAAGTATAACTGCCATAATCATATAGCCTGTTAACAATCTATTCTTTCTAAGTGCGGCCGCACGTCTTCTATCTGTAATCTTTTGACGACGAATGGCATCTTCTCTCTTCTCCCTCTCACGCTGCTCACGTGTAGGCAGACTTCTAGCCGGACGCATCTGATATTCAGTCTCTTTGCGGACGGCGTTGCCATCGTTGTAGTAGTAAGTCTTTAATTCCTGCATATCTCTATTCCTCTATCCCAACTAGCAATTAAAACTAGTAATATTTCTCTTATTGCTTAGGCTTCGTCACCACGTTCGAATACTCTAAGCTTTGCACTCTTCGAGCGAGAGTTTGCCTCCAGCTCCTCATCACTAGGTAAAATTGGTTTTCTCGTAACCACCTTACCCTTTGACTTTTTTCCACATACACAAACCGGAAAATTCTTTGGGCAGGTACAAGGGTCCTCATTCCTCTTAAAGGCAACCTTTGTAATTCTGTCCTCCAATGAATGGAAGGTGATGATGCAAAGTCTTCCACCTGGATTAAGTAAATCGATCATGTCATCTATATGATCTTCAAGAACTGTTAGCTCTCTGTTTAATTCAATTCTAAGAGCCTGATAGGTTCTCTTAGATGGATGTCCCTGACCAACCTGAGCTTTCTTTGGAATACTTTCGGCGATAATTTTATTGAGCTGACCAGCTGTAAGTATTGGAGCCTTTTCTCTCTCCTTAATAATGTTCTTAACAATCTGCTTAGAGAACTTCTCTTCACCATATGTGTATAGGACTCGGGTTAAATCCTCAGCTGAATAAGTATTAACAATGTCAGCCGCCGTCATAGGATTATCCTTGTCCATACGCATATCCAAAGGAGCATCCTCAACTCTGTATGTAAATCCTCTGTCTGCCTCATCAAGCTGGAAGCTGGAAACACCAAGGTCGAGCATAATGCCATCCACCTTAGTAACGCCAAGCTCAGCAAGACGCTCCTTCATGAATTCATAGTTACTATGAATTCTGGTGACCTTATCCCCGTAGCAAGCAAGCCTCTCCCCAGCTGCCTTCAGGGCGTCGGTGTCCTGATCAAATCCGTAAAGATGTCCTGTAGTAAGATGACTTGCAATTTCAAATGAATGGCCGCCACCCCCTAATGTTCCATCAACATAAATTCCGTCAGGCTTAATATTTAAATTGTCCACTGTCTCATGTAAGAGAACTGAATAATGATTAAATTCCATTTAACTCCTTAAATTCCAAGGCCTAATTCAGCCATATGCTCTGCAATTTCATCCATATCGTCATAGGTACCTTCCTCTATCCAGCGCTCCTTAGACCAAATTTCAATTCGGTTAAGAACGCCAACGGAAACAACCTCTTTATCAATTCCAGCATATTCTTTTAATGTGGCTGGAATAAGTACTCTTCCCTGCTTATCAATGTCGCATTCTGCAGCTCCTGCAAAGAAGAATCTGGAGAACTTTCTAGCATCCTTTGTGGTACGTGGAATCTCGCGGAACTTTTCCTCGATAGTCTGCCATTCGCTAAGTGGATAAACGAAAAGGCAACCATCAAGTCCCTTAGTGGCAACGAAGTGATCTCCCAACTGCTCACGAAACTTAGCAGGCATAATAAGACGGTTCTTCGCGTCTAAATTGTGACTGTATTCGCCCATGAACATGAGACACTTCCTCCTTTCTAAATGGTAGACTGTCTCCACATCCACCACTTTATGACACTTTTGTTCCACTTTCCTCCACTTTTAACTACATTCTAAACCAAATCACAGTTCTATGCAACCCGCGAAGCCCGTAAAATCAATATTCCCCACATGTGGTATAAAGTGGTGAGCTCTCCCACTATTGGCACAAAATATGCTAAAAAAGACATAAAAAAAAGACATCGGAAGCACCGATGTCGAAGATTGTATCTAAAAAAATACAATTTTATTTAATTTTCTTTCAATTTTTTCATGTTATATACATACAATCCTGTTCCAAGAACAATCAGAATCGCAGCCAACGCCTGGGATACTGGGATGTTTGTTCCCCAAAGCTTAAGCTGATCTGTACGTATACCTTCTATCCAGAAACGTCCCGCTCCATATCCTAAAAGGTATGTAAAAAATACTTGTCCATGAAACTTCTTTTTTCTTATCATCAGGAACATGATGATAAACAAACCTAGATTCCATAAAGACTCATAGAGGAACGTAGGATGTACGGAAATATAATCCACTCCGTTTATCTGCACAAGGTTTGTAAGCATCTCAGAAGTAACATCTGACTGGCTTCTAATAGAATTAATTGGCAGAAGCATAGCAAACAATCCATCTGTATACTGTCCGAAGACTTCTCTATTGAAGAAGTTGCCCCAGCGGCCAAATATCTGACCAATAACAACTCCGCCAATGCAAATATCCATTACCTGAAGGAAATTATGCTTTCTAATCTTACAAAGCACAGCCACCGAGGCGATACCAGCAAGAACACCACCATAAATTGCGAGACCACCCTGCCTGATATTGAATATGCTCAGGAAATCATCCTTATAATATTCCCAGGCAAAAATAACATAATACAATCTGGCTCCTATCACTCCAACAATAATAGTGATAATACAGATATCCAGAAATCTGTCTTCGTCAAAGCCCTCTCGCTTTGCCATTTTAAGAATGTAAGTAACCCCAACCAGCATACCGATAGCGATAATTACGCCATAAAACGCAATGAAAAAGGACCCGACGTGGAATCCTTTTTCAATATTGTTTAAAGTGATATGAAGATTTGGAAAAATAATGCTAGAATCCAAAATTATGTCTCCTCTATTCTGCGTCGCTAAACAACTGGTAAATTTCAATCTTTAGCGCATCTGTATCTGTCATTCCAACAAAAATACAGCCATACTCATAGATGTCGCCATCAAGCTTGTTTGAACGAACAACCTTAAATACGGAATCAATGGTTTCCTTAGTCCAAATCTGAATCTTCGCATCAAAACATGCACCAATTTCAAATTCAACATTAGGAACCCTAAAAGCTAAACCTGTCTTCGAGATATTGGTAACCTCAACTTCCATGTACTTCACGGTTGTTATGTTGGCTTCATCAATTCGCTCGATTTCAACCTTTACACCAATGTCTAAACGTTTGCTTTTTCTTTTCTCCTCCATCTCATGCCCCCCAATACATTAATTAGTAGTTACCCGTTTAAGCTTTAAGATTTATCCCCTTATTCTTAAGCTTCTCAATAATCTCGTCAACTACATTCTGAACCTCGTCATGTGTAAGAGTACGCTCATCATCCCCAAAGAGCAATCTTACGGTAATTGACTTGCTATCTCCATCTGAATAAACGTCAGATACACCGACCTTCTTCAAGATATCCTTAGCACTTTCTTTTATTGTATCATTTATTTCTGAAAATTTCTCGGCAATAAATGATAAATCTACTTCAATTGATGGATATTTTGATGGTTCTTCATATTTTATTGGCTCTGGATTGATATCTGAAAGAGCTTCAACATCGATTTCTGCAAATACGATAGCCGCTTTCTTATCAATCTTCTTTGAAACTACTGGATGAGCAACGCCAATTTCACCAATCTGAACACCGTCAAGAATAAGGGCATTAAGATTCTTTGGATGCTCATATGAATGTGTAGCTTCAAGCTTCTTATATGTAAGAGCCTTATTTCTAACATCATCTACTGTCTCAGCGATCATATCGCGAAGCTCAAAATAAAGTTTCTCAAGTGACTTTGTCTTTGAGAATAATGTGATACAAAGTTTCTTCTTCTCATCGCAAAGGCCATCTGCCTTAAGTCCCTCAACAACGCGACCAACTTCGAAAATACCAAAATCAGTAGCATATCCTGTATTGTAATTAACCTGGCAAAGCTGTGTTGGAATCATTGAACGTCTAAGTGTCTCAATGTTAGGGTTTGTAGAATTTGCAAGCTTAACATTCTCTTCTACATCCATTCCAAGCTTCTTATATTCGTCAGCATACTGCCATACATAAGAATGAACCTCGTGGAGCTTAAATCTCTTAACAAGAATATCCTTAATTCTGTCTTCTACATTCTTTGTCTCGTCCATACGAACTGGGTAAAGAGGAGCAGCTGTTGTAACTAATTCAAAGTTATCATAACCGTAGATACGTGTAATCTCTTCGATAATATCTGCCTTTAAGCTGATATCCTTTGTAGCACGGTATGAAGGAACATCAACATGGAAGTTATCCCCTTCATGCTTAACCCCAAAACCTAAAGCTGTAAGAGTATCCACAATGTGCTCGTTTGTGATCTCAATACCAGTGTACTTATCCACAAAGTTCTTGTCAAAATCAAGGGCAACGTGTGGATAATGGAATGCATATTCATCAGTAAGCGCTGACACAACCTTTACTCCTGGATCGATATCAAGAAGAAGCTTCATGAATCGAGCAATAGCAACTGTTGTCATCTCAGGGTCAAGGCTCTTCTCGTAACGAGCAGAAGCGTCTGTTCTGTGAGCAAGACGAACTGCGCTCTTTCTGATTGAAGCAGCATTAAATGTAGCTGACTCAAGTGTGAGCTGTGTTGTATCCTCCACGATTTCTGAATCAAGACCACCCATGATACCTGCGATAGCAACTGGTGTGTTATCGTTGCAAATCATAAGAGTGTTCTCATCTATGTTTCTCTCAACACCATCAAGTGTTGTGAAAGTAAATGGCTTATCAAATCTCTTGATACGAATCTTGCCAACCTTTCTAGAATCAAAAGCATGCATTGGCTGACCCATTTCAAGCATGATGTAGTTAGTAAGGTCTGTAAGGAGATTGATTCCTCTCATACCACAGTAGAAAAGACGAATTCTCATATTCATAGGAGCAACGTTCTTTTCAACGTTTTCTACCTTGATTGAAGAATATCTCTGGCAAAGCTCATCCTCAATCTTAAGATCAATCTTTTCAAGATTATCGTACTTGCTTAAGTCGATTGTAGGGAGCTCCTTAAGTGGACGCTTTGCAATTGTAGCAAACTCTCTTGCGATACCGTAGTGCCCCCAAAGATCAGGACGATTTGTAAGTGACTTGTTATCAACCTCAAAGATAATATCGTCAATTTCGTATAAATCCTTGATATCTGTTCCGTTGGCAACATCTTCTGTGATATCCATGATGCCATCGTTATTGTCAGAGATTCCGATTTCTTTCTCTGAACAGCACATACCGTGTGACTCAAAACCAGCGAGTGGACGTGGCGCAATTGTAATTTCACCAAGCTTTGCCCCAACCTTTGCAAAAGCTGTCTTCATACCAACACGAACATTTGGTGCTCCACAAACAACATCTGTAAGCTTTCCATCACCAGCATCTACCTTTAAAAGATGAAGCTTCTTCGATTCTGGGTGCTCCTCTACTGACTTAATCTCAGCAACAACTACACCTGATAAATCCTCACCTTTATGGAAAATATCATTTTCAACCTCTGCTGTTGCAAGAGAGAACTTAGCAATAAGCTCCATCTTGTCGAGACCTGAAAGGTCAACAAAATCAGAGATCCAATTCATTGAAATAAACATTTATTCGTCCTCCCTTACTGCTCGTCATCTGTGAACTGAGCTAAGCTGTTAAGATTGCCGCTGTTCAAATCACGGATGTCCTTAATACCATATTTCATCATAGCAAGTCTTGTAAGACCAAGGCCAAATGCAAATCCAGTGTACTTCTCTGGGTCGATACCGCCCTCTTCAAGAACCTTTGGATGAACCATACCACATGGGCAAAGCTCAAGCCATCCTGAATGCTTGCATGAAGGACAGCCTTTCCCGCCACAGTTAAGGCAGTTGATATCAAGCTCGAAACCTGGCTCCACAAATGGGAAGAAACCTGGGCGAAGACGAACCTTAATATCTCTTCTAAATACTTCTGAAAGCATAGTCTTCATAAAGTAGATAAGGTTTGAAATAGAAATATCCTTACCTACCATAACACCTTCCATCTGGAAGAATGTATTCTCATGACATGCATCTGTAGCTTCGTTTCTGAAACAACGTCCTGGGAAGATAGCCTTAATAGGTGTACCATTCTCAAGAAGCTGCTTTCTATATTTCTTGTAAATAGCGTTCTGGGCAGCTGTAGTCTGAGACTTAAGAAGCTGACCATTCTCAAGATAATATGTATCCTGCATATCACGGGCAGGATGATACTTAGGGATATTAACTGACTCGAAACACTCGTAGTCTGTAACCACCTCGCTGTAATCCTCAACGGTAAATCCCATTGATTTAAATATAGTCTCGCACTGACGCTGAACAAGTGTGATTGGATGATAGCTTCCCTGATCAAAATGTTCTGGAAGGGAAATATCAAACTCTGGAACCTTATCGATTTCCTTCTGAAGCTCTAATGCTGCAAGCTCATCCTTCTTCTGAGCAATCTTGTCTGCAACAGTGTTCTTAAGCATGTTAATTTTCTGACCAAACTCTTTTTTCTCTTCCGCTGAGAGCTTGCCCATTTCTTTCATGGCAGCAGTAACGCTACCCTTTTTGCCAAGGTATGAAACTCTGATGTTCTCGAGCTCTTCAGAATTCTTAATATTCTGAAGTTCTGTCTCGAACTTGGCACTTAACTCTGAAATAATATCTACCATAGGTGGCCTCCCTAAACTAAATTCTCACTAAGTCAAAATTTTAACAGTTGAAAGTGTTAAATTCAATACTTCTGCTACTCCTGTAAGTCAGTAATCATCATAGCATCACCAAAGGAGAAGAATCTGTATCTCTCCTTAACAGCCTCCTCATATGCTGCAAGCACATGCTCTCTTCCAGCCAATGCCGAAACCAACATAATAAGTGTAGACTGTGGAAGATGGAAATTGGTAATAAGACAATCTATTACCTTGAATTCATAACCAGGATAGATGAAAATCTGTGTCCATCCGCTCTTTGGAACAAGTGGCTTTCCTGGCTCCGCAGCTGATTCAAGAGTACGTGTGCTGGTAGTACCAACCGAAATAACTCTTCCTCCGTTAGCCTTTGTCTCATTAATAATATCGCAGGCTTCCTGTGTAAGCTCGTAATATTCTGAATGCATATGGTGATCTAATACTTCATCCTCCTTAACAGGACGGAATGTACCAAGACCAACATGAAGAGTAACCTCTGCTATCTTCACACCCATTGCTTTTACTTCTTCAAGAAGCTCAGAAGTAAAATGAAGACCAGCTGTAGGCGCTGCGGCACTTCCATCAAACTTCGCATAAACAGTCTGATATCTGTCTCTATCCTGAAGCTTATGTGTTATATATGGTGGAAGTGGCATCTCACCAAGCTTATCCAAAATCTCTTCGAAAATACCTTCGTATGAAAACTCAATGATACGATTACCTTCATCAACAATATCAATAATCTTTCCGATTAAAAGACCATCTCCAAAGGAAATCTCCATACCAGGGCGTGCTTTCTTACCTGGCTTAACAAGACACTCCCACTGAGTATCGCTGAGTCTCTTTAATAGAAGAATCTCTACCTTTCCACCTGAGCCAACTCTGGCTCCATATAATCTTGCTGGAATAACACGAGTGTTATTGATAACCAGGCAGTCACCTGGTCTGAGATATTCTTTAATATCATAGAAATGGCGATGAACTGTCTCACCTGTGTTTTTGTCCAAGACCATAAGTCTTGAGTTACTTCTCTTTTCAAGAGGATCCTGAGCTATCAGCTCCTCAGGAAGCTCGTAATCAAAATCTTTTACTAACATCTTAATTTCTTTCTAAATCATTTATAAACATTCAACCTAGTTTAGCACAGAATTACTTAGTAGTCCAATTGCTAAAATGCTTCGCCTTAAAGTCAATTTTAAACTTTTCCCATGCCTGTCCAAATGCGTCTGCAAAAAATACATTAGCCTCTGCTGCCATAAGCATGAAGTACATACAAAAGTAAAGCCAGAACATAAAAATCATCATGGTAGCAAGGGCTCCGTACATAGAAAAACCATTAAAATACTTTACCCAAATAGCAAGGAACAAACTGAATACATACCAGCTAACCGCACATATTATTCCGCCTGGAAGCTGACTCATAAACTTTAGATTTTTATTTGGCAACGCTGTAAATAAAAACGTAAATACGATAACCAAAAAAATAAACACAAAAATACTTCTAAACAAAGGACGTATTCCAAACACATAAGCAAGAAAACCATATGTGCTCTTGGCATAGCCCTGAAGCTTTTGGGTAAATACAAGCATAAGCATGATTACCACAATAATTGAAAGAAGAAACATCGTGTAGAAAATAGCTTTAAGTCGTCTGGCGAACCAGTTTCTTGTTTCTTCTATCTGATTAACCTGGTTAAGACCAACCATAAGATTCTGAAAGGCTTTTCCAGAAGACCAGATGGCCATCAATGCAGAAATAGAAATTGCACCAACTGACCCCTTTGTAACAAGGTCAACCACCTTAGCCATAAATGGAGAAAACTCCGCCGGAATAACCTCATAAATCAGCTCATTGAGATAATGGCTGATAGATGGAATTAAGCCCGCAATCCATACCAAAAGCATAGTCACAGGGATTGCAGTCATAATGATAAAGTAGGCTGTCTGAGCAGCATACGCACCAATATTATCCCTGCCACATTTATCTAAATATGTTTTTCCATATCCTAAAAATGTCCACATAAAATATTCTCCTCAACGCCTAAATTTTAACAAAGAAAAAGCGTCTATGCAACGCATAGACGCTTCAGTTTTCATTTAAAACCTAACCCGGAGGTGCCGGGCCTATCAATTGACTCCTAGCGCCAGCTAGGTGGATCGCCGCAACTAATCTTTTGCCTTCCACTGCAAAGGAGGCCTGACAGCCGATTAGAAATATAAGCATTCCATTTAAAGTAAATGTAGGTTCAAAAAGGATAAGTTAAATCGTACATCCCAGGTTAGGTAAAAGTCGGTATCTTGTACCTGCAATTATATTACATCATATTTGTGACAAAATAAAGAACTGTTTTTTCACAATTTAATCATATTCGTGTTATAAAAAACAAAAGCACCCTAAATTACATATTTTTATGTAACATTAGGGTGCTAAAATTTATTAATTAAGTATCAAAACTAAATTTTAGAGCTGTGGACCTGCAGAAACAAGTGCCTTACCAGCCTCATTTGTTGTGTACTTAACGAAGTTCTTGTTGAATCTTGCAGCAAGATCCTTAGCCTTCTCTTCCCACTCAGAAGCGTTAGCATATGTGTCTCTAGGATCAAGAATCTTAGGATCAACACCTGGAAGCTCTGTAGGAACCTCGAAGTTGAACATAGGAATTGTCTTTGTAGGAGCCTTGTTGATGTCACCAGAAAGGATTGCATCAATGATTCCTCTTGTATCCTTAATTGTGATACGCTTTCCTGTTCCGTTCCAACCTGTGTTTACAAGGTAAGCCTTTGCTCCAGACTTCTCCATCTTCTTAACAAGCTCCTCAGCGTACTTTGTAGGATGAAGCTCAAGGAATGCCTGACCGAAGCAAGCAGAGAATGTAGGTGTAGGCTCTGTGATACCTCTCTCTGTACCAGCAAGCTTAGCTGTGAAACCAGAAAGGAAGTAGTACTTTGTCTGCTCTGGTGTAAGGATAGATACTGGAGGAAGTACTCCGAATGCATCAGCTGAAAGGAAGATAACATTCTTAGCATCTGGACCTGCAGAAACAGGGTTAACCTTCTGTACAATATTCTCGATGTGGTTGATTGGGTAAGATACACGAGTATTCTCTGTAACGCTCTTATCCTCAAAATCAATCTTGCCATCAGCAGCTACTGTTACGTTCTCAAGAAGAGCATCTCTCTTGATTGCGTTGTAGATATCTGGCTCAGATTCCTTATCAAGGCCGATAACCTTAGCGTAGCAACCACCTTCGAAGTTGAATACACCATTGTCATCCCAGCCGTGCTCGTCATCACCAATAAGGAGACGCTTAGGATCTGTAGAAAGTGTTGTCTTACCTGTACCAGAAAGACCAAAGAAGATTGCTGTGTTCTTTCCGTCTTTGTCTGTGTTAGCTGAGCAGTGCATTGAAGCCATGCCCTTAAGTGGAAGGTAGTAGTTCATCATAGAGAACATACCCTTCTTCATCTCTCCGCCGTACCATGTATTGATGATAACCTGCTCACGAGATGTGATATTGAAAGCTACGCAAGTCTCAGAGTTAAGACCAAGCTCCTTGAAGTTTTCAACCTTAGCCTTTGATGCATTGTAAACTACGAAATCTGGCTCGAAGTTTGCAAGCTCTTCTGCTGTAGGCTGGATGAACATGTTCTTAACAAAGTGAGCCTGCCAAGCAACCTCAACGATGAAACGAACTGCCATACGGCTATCCTTGTTAGCTCCGCAGAATGCATCTACTACATAAAGATCCTTGTTTGAAAGCTCTTTCTTAGCGATTTCCTTAACTGCTGCCCAAGTCTCCTCGCTCATTCTGTGGTTATCGTTTGGATACTCCTCTGATGTCCACCATACAGTGTTCTCAGAGTTCTTATCTACTACGATATACTTATCTTTAGGTGAACGACCTGTATAAATACCAGTCATAACGTTAACAGCGCCAAGCTCTGTCTCTTTACCTACCTCATACCCCTCAAGCTTAGAATCAATCTCTTCCTTGTAGAGATCCTCATAAGAAGGATTATGAACAATATTAGTTGTTCCTGTGATGCCATACTTTGTCAAATCGATACTAGCCATCTTATCTTACCTCGCTTTTCTAAATATAATTTTTAACTAGCTAACCCCTATATATTAAAGGTTTATAACTAATTTTCGCTAGTTATCATTCTAGACGTTACACAAATTATTGTCAATAAATTCACAAAAAAAGTGTTTTATGATTTGTACAATTTTTATCACTAAAATTAAGCAATTTGCTAACTATAAAAAATTTCATAAATTTGCCCATATCTCTTGCAAATTAACTTAAATAAATGTAACAATTAAGCTTGTATATTTACCTTATTTTATGGTAGTATACTTTAAATTACAGTTTAGCACACTAAAGTGTGAAATAGTTTTAAGGAGGATTATGTTACATGGTAATTGAGAATTATAGCGAGATAACTCCTGAATTGGAACAGCTGGCAGAGCTTTCCAAAAAATCTTCATATATAGATCCAGAGTTGTACACAACATACGATGTAAAAAGAGGTCTTCGTGATCTTAATGGTAAGGGTGTCCTGGTTGGTATTACAGAAATATCAGAGGTTAATTCAAAAAAGTTCGTTGATGGAAAAGAGGTTCCTTGCGACGGTCAGCTTTTCTATCGTGGTTACAATGTACGTGACTTAGTTAAGAATCTTCCACAGGAGCAGCATTTTGGATTCGAGGAATGTGCATATCTTTTATTATTTGGCACATTACCTACAAAGGAACAACTGGAAGATTTCAAAGGCATCCTAGCTCACTACCGCTCTCTTCCGCCAAATTTCGTTCGTGATATGATTATGAAGAGCCCATCAAAAGACATGATGAATTCACTTGCTCGTTCAGTACTTGCTCTTTATTCATACGACGATTACGCTGATGATACTTCAGAGCCAAACGTATTAAGACAGTGCTTACAGCTCATTGCTAATTTCCCATTGCTTTCGGTTTATAGCTATGCAGCTTATGATTACTATTATAATGAGAATTCTCTCATCATTCATCAGCCAAGACCTGATTATTCTACAGCAGAGAACATCCTTCACTGCTTAAGACCAGATAGCAAATTTACTCCACTTGAGGCAAAGCTTCTTGATGTTGCATTGATTCTTCATATGGAGCACGGTGGTGGTAACAACTCTACATTTACTACTCACCTTGTTTCATCTTCTGGTACAGATACATACGCAGCTATCGCGGCAGCTCTTGGTTCACTTAAGGGACCAAAACACGGTGGTGCTAATATCAAAGTAGTAAAGATGTTTGATGAAATGAAGTCTGTTATAAAGGATTGGGAAGACGAAGAGGAAGTAGGAAATTACCTTCGTGCTCTTCTTCACGGAGAAGCCTTCGATAGACAGGGACTTATCTATGGTATGGGACACGCTATCTATTCTGTTTCAGATCCACGTGCTCTTACATTCCATTCATTCGTTGAAGATCTTGCCATTGAAAAGGGCATGGAAAAAGAATATCGTCTTTACGAATTAGTAGCAAAGCTCGCTCCAAAGATTATCGCTGAGGAGAGAAAAATCTATAAGGGTGTTTCACCTAATGTGGATTTCTATTCAGGATTCGTTTATCAGATGCTTGGCATTCCTGGAGAGCTATTCACTCCTATCTTTGCAATCGCTCGTATCGCTGGCTGGAGTGCTCACCGCATGGAGGAAATCTGTCATAAGGGTAAGATTATGAGACCTGCTTACATGACAGTATGCCAGCATAAGAAATACATTCCAATTGAAGAGAGAGTTGTGGATTAAAGAAATGCATTTAAGGATTCTAGTTTTTGACTAGAATCCTTTTTTATTTTCAAGCCTGCTTGAAAATGGGACTGTGGCAAACCACCAGCCCTTCAAAACACATATATTCAGGGAATCTACAGTGTTTTTCGTATTTTTCTCAAAAAACACTGTATGGTTTTTCTTTTTAGTAGACACTCCTACACTAGATGAGTCTAATCTACTCTCAAAATCCTATTCCAATTTTTCCAATAAGAGTATTAATTCTCTTATACTCTATTGTGAGTTGAAAATATACAGTGTTTATTTACTTTTTTGTAAAAACACTGTATATGCAGGAAATAACTACTCTTACAAGAGATTCATTTACGTAATAATGCTCTTTTTCCACGATTATTCCGTAAGCAATAATCCACATATTTACTTATATATCCATCTACTTCTATATAGCCATTCAATTATACACATCACTCAAAATATGTTCCCGAAATAATACTCACTCTATCAAAACTCTACGTAACAAAAGCATAAACCATACCATTTTTCCGTAAATCGCAGTTTTAGCATATATTTGCCCTAAATATATCTATTCACTGGGGCCTCGCCACAGTCCAATTTTATTTTGAGCTTGTTTGCCTAATATCTGCAAAAAGAACCTCTGTCAAGGGAGCGAAGCTGGCTTTTGCCCTTGCCCTTGATAGGGGTTCTTGGCAGATATAATGTACTAAGCTCAAATAAAAAATGTATGGGTATCATGTAATCAGCAGGTTGAAAATAAAAAAGGACCCCAGCCAAATACTAGAATCCTTAAACAAATTTATTTTATTCCTCATCCTCTTCTTCAAAAGGATTGATTGATATTTCAAACCAGAAGGTAGCGCCCTGCCCCTGAGTGGAGAAAACTCCGTATTTTGCTCCGTGGAGCTCCAGCACATTTTTAACAATAGAAAGTCCTAAGCCTGTGCCCTGGATAGCACGGCGGTGAGCTGCAGAATCCTTGTAATAACGATCCCATACGTAAGGAATATCCTCCTGCTTCACTCCTTCACCAGTATCCTTTACTTCTATTCGAAGAACATTATCCAATACTTTCTGGATGACAGTAACCTTCTTATCATCACCAGTATAGTTGATAGCATTATTTACCAGGTTGTATAGCACCTGATACATCTTCTGCTCATCCGCATATACGTTAACTTCATTATCGTATACAAAATCAATAGTATATCCATCCACCTCACGAAGCTTATTATATCGCTCCAAAACGTGACGAATACTTTCTGTAAAATTGTATTCCTCTGGCTGGATTGTAATTGTTCCTGCTTTTAGCTTCGAAATATCAAGCATGTCATTAACGAGTCCTGATAATCTCTCAGTCTCATCAATAATTACCTGTACATTCTCAGGAGTATTCTCTCCTGGTATATCACGCATAACCTCAGCATATCCCTTAATCATTGTAAGAGGTGTTCTTAAATCGTGAGATACGTTTGCGATGAGCTCCTTCTGAAAGCTATCTGCTTTACCAAGTTCTGATGCAGCATAATTCAATGTATCAGAAAGCTCAGATACCTCCATGTAATCATGTGAGCTAAATTTTACAGAATAATCCCCAGCAGCCAATTTCTTAGCACCGTCATTTATCTTTATAATAGACTTTGAAATACTTCTCGATAAACCTACCGCAAGAACAAAAGCAATAACAATAAGGATGATTGAAATATACTTAAGCTCCGCTTTTAATGTACTGACTGTTGCATCCACAGGAGTAAGAACTGAGTTAATCATAATTACCTCCTTGGTGCCACCCACATCTGCTACCCTAACATAGATAACAGACTCAGCCATGTCATCGCCAATGTTTTGTCTAAACTGTCCTGGTTCCTCTCTCTTTGGCGGTATCGTATATGCGATTCGGCCCTCTTTAGAGTCCTCCTCTTCAGTAGGCTGTTCCATGCTATCAAGAACTTCTCGAATCTTGTTTTGCATCTCCCCGCCCTTATACTCAATGACCGCTTCTCCACCATTTGCCACTGCTTCATCATAAAATATTTCAAACATAAAAGGTGGTAAGGATGACATCTGTGAATTATAGATATACTCTGCATTATAGATAGAATTGCCATCCTCGTCTGTAATGTAAATACCAAGATTATGATTTGCAGCAATCTTTTCAATTTCTTCGGAGCAGTCATTATCACCTTCATGTGAAGATAATAGTAATTCCTCCACATTATTAAGGACCGTCTCCGTCTCCTGACGCTTGATGATTTTATAGAAATCATCAAGGTAGACTATCTGAAAAAACCATAGTACTCCGAGAAGTACTATGGTAAAAATCAGGAATATTGAAAAGGTCTTCCATTTAATACTAATACGACTTTTTCTCAAAGGAATACCTCCATCTGTTACGCTTCAAATCTGTAGCCAACGCCACGAAGAGTGATTAATAATTTTCTGTATTCTCCAAGACTGTTTCTCAGCAACTTAATATGGGTATCCAATGTTCTGTCATCGCCATAGTAATCGTAACCCCACACCTCAGTGATAAGTCTTTCTCTCTCAAGGGCAATATTCTTATTACGAACTAGATAAAACAGAAGCTCATACTCCTTTGGAGACATTTCGATTCTCTTTCCATCGATAGAAACAGTACGGGCCGTAAAATTGATTTCCAAACCTTCGTATTTGAATACATCCATAGTTGCTCCAGCGTCAGGCTTGCTACGGCTGGTAACAACATTCACTCTCATCATCAGTTCCTTAGGTGAAAATGGTTTAACTACATAATCATCAACTCCTGCTTCAAAGCCGTGAATTCTGTCATACTCCTCGCCTCTTGCCGAAAGCATAATAACAGGAATATCCTTTATCTTTTTTATTTCACTACATGCCGAAAATCCATCCAACTCCGGCATCATAACATCCATAATTATAACATCATAATCACTGTTGGCCCTGACCTTTTCTATAGCATCCATTCCGTCGCAGGCCTCATCAATTTCATATCCTTCAAACTCACCATACTTACGAATAATTGAACGAATCTTTTCTTCGTCGTCAACTACTAAAATCTTCTTCATGCACGCCTCCTAAAACACGATTCGTATGTTATCGGTTATAGTATCCATCACTTATGTGAATTCTGGGTGATGTTATTTAAATTTTTTAATGAATATACTGCTTTTTTGCTTTATGAATTGCAGCTGAGAAAAGTCCCCATACAATAACAAATGCAACAAGGAAAACTATATTTACATACTTTGGAAATGTAACTACCTGTGAATCATTTAAAAGTCCCTGGGCACCAAACAGCATACAAAATCCACCAAAGATAGCAACCTTAGGCATTAAATACTCAGACAAACCCTTAATATCTCCGCATCTAGTCAGTTCCTCTGTTGTTATAACCATTGGATCTACCTCGCCGCGCTTGTATCCTTTTATTCCTACGAATACAAGGTACACTCCCAGCAAAGATATAATTGCATCAAAAATTGAGAAAAAATTCATTGTCATTATTGTTCCCTCCAAAAACTTAATGTAATAATTATACCCAACATCCCTTTGTATTTCTATTAAATACACAAATTTAATCAGTATTAATTGAACCATTAAATTTTTCTTAAATTCATAAAATCTCCTTATTTTATCTGATAAATCTATTTGAATATACCTAATTGTTATTGTATTATTAACTTATAATATGCAGGAGGTATTGGCTTTATGGACATAACTAATAAAAAAATTCTTATTTGCGATGATTCAGTACTTGCCAGAAAGCAATTAGTTGATGCTGTTAATGAAATTGCAACAGGCGCCATCTTTGTCGAAGGTAAAAATGGAGCTGAGGCGGTTGACCTTTACAAGAGTGAAAAGCCTGACCTTGTTTTTATGGATATTGTAATGCCTGAAAAAGATGGTAATACTGCACTTGCTGAAATTAAAGATTTTGATCCAGATGCAGTCATCATTATTGTATCTTCTGTAGGTACACAGGAGCAGCTTAAAAAAGCAATTAAATTAGGCGCGAAAGATTTTATACAAAAGCCATTTGAGAAAAACCAGATTAAAGAAATTATCGAACTACGCCTTGGAGGAAAATAGTTTATGTATACACAGTTCTTAGGCAACTATCTCTTACAAAGGGGACTTGTAACGCAAGAACAGCTTTTCAATGCCATGGCTAGACTTTCTCAAACGCACATTAAACTTGGAACAATCGCTATCCATGAAGGGCTTATGACTGCGAACGAGGTAGATGAATGCCTATATGTTCAAACACGTGAAGATAAAAGATTCGGTGAAATCGCCATTGCCAGAGGATACTTGGATGAATCACAGGTTGAAGAGCTTCTTTCAAAGCAGACACCTGACTTCATTCTGCTAGGTCAGAATCTGGTTGAAGATGGAGTTTTTTCTTACGAAGAGCTTGAGCGAATAGTCTTTGATTACAAGAACGAAGCTGAGCTCTATGATTTGAGCCTTGATGTCGAAAATCAGGAAGCCATCCAGACTATTATTTCAAAGTTTTTCCTTATGGCAGAAATGCCTGTCAATGACTTGAATCTTATGTACCTTGAGCTTATGTTTAACAGCTTGATTAGATTTATTGGCGAGGACTTTTCTCCACTTTCACCAATGATACTGGATGAATTTCCTATTACCTTTGGAGTGTCTCAGGCTATTAGCAGTGGACATGATTATATAACTCATATAGACTGCGATAGAGAAACTGCAATCGCTTTTTCATCAAGATATGCAAAAGAAGATTTCAACGAATTTAATGAATATATTGTGGCTGCATTAGAGGATTTCCTTAATCTCCACAATGGATTATTCATTGTAAATGCTTCTAATCAGCTATCTAAAGATATTTCACTTTCACCTCCAGTTATTACGGAGGAAGGTATTCTATCGGGACCTAATAAATGTGTAGATTTTCCAGTGGCTTATCCATTTGGAACTGTGCACCTTTTAGTTTGTTTCTAAATAATACGAGCCCTCAGTTACGGCCACAAGCCTAATGAATTCTACGCTCAGCTGAAGAAAGCTTCGCTTAAGAATTATTAGAGCTTGTTACCTACTGGGGGCTCTTAATTTTCCAAATCCTTTAATACGAATTAAATTCCGAGGAAACGCTTAACCTCAGCGCACATATCTTCTACTTCTACGACTGTATCGTGACGAACTGGAGCTGAACGGATTTCTTCGATTGCATTAGGTACTGCAACCTTGCCAAGCTCTGAAAGCTTATCTACAAGAACGAAATCCTCTTCCTGCTCGTAAGCAGAATCGATAGCACCCATTACCGCACGTGTAAACTTGAATGGGCTTGCTGTAGATGCGATAACAGTTACCTTATCATCACCTGTTTCCTTTTTATATTTGTTATAAACTGATGCAGCTACACCTGTGTGTGTATCAATAATGTAGCCTGTCTCATCATATAAATCCTTGATTGTCATGCCTGTCTCAAGCTCTGATGCATAGTTACCATAGAAGCTGTCCAGCTTTGCACGCATATCATCTGTAATCTGATATTTTCCAGTAGCTTTAAGTGACTCCATAAGATCTGCATTCTTTGCAGCATCATTGCCAGCAATATGATAAATCAATCTCTCAAGGTTACTTGAGATAAGGATATCCATTGATGGAGAGTTTGTAAGAATAAAGTCTCTGTTCTTGTCGTACTCACCTGTTGTAAAGAAATCATAGAGAACCTTATTCTCATTTGATGCACAAACAAGCTTAGCAATAGGAAGTCCCATATTCTTTGCATAGTAAGCTGCAAGAATGTTTCCAAAGTTACCTGTAGGAACTACTACGTTTATCTCCTGGCCTGAAGTAATCTTCTCCTCGGCAAGAAGCTTTGAATACGCATATACGTAGTAAGCAATCTGAGGAACAAGACGACCAATGTTGATTGAGTTTGCAGATGAGAACTGGAATCCTGCTGCATCTAATTCTGCTGCAAGAGCCTTGTCATTAAACATCTGCTTAACACCAGTCTGAGCCTGATCAAAGTTACCCTTGATTCCAACTACATGAGTGTTATCACCCTTCTGAGTAACCATCTGGCGCTCCTGAATAGCAGAAACACCATTCTTTGGATAGAAAACAACAATACGTGTACCCTCTACATCTGCAAAGCCAGCAAGTGCAGCTTTACCTGTATCACCTGATGTAGCTGTAAGAATAACGATATCATTTTTAATATTATTTTTTCGAGCGGAAGTAATCATAAGATGTGGCAAAATTGAAAGTGCCATATCCTTAAATGCAATTGTAGCACCGTGGAATAGCTCTAAGTAATATGCACCATCAGCATATACAAGTGGAGCTATTTCTTCAGTATCAAACTTGCTGTCGTAAGCACTGTTAATGCAATGCTTTAATTCTTCTTCTGTAAAATCTGAAAGAAAGAGCTTTAACACCTCATAAGCTACCTGCTGATATGTCATCTCAGCAAGCTTCTCTATTGGAACTTCTAACTTAGGAATAGATGTTGGAACAAATAAACCACCATCATCTGCAAGTCCCTTTAAGATCGCCTGAGAAGCAGTGATTTCCTGCTTATTTAAATCTCTAGTACTAACATAATTAACTGACATGATTCTTCCCTCGCTTATCTATAAATTTCTTTTCAGTTTACTGTAGCACAGTAAAGAAGTAAAGTCTAGATGAAATTTCACTTTTATTCAACTGCTTTCAGAGACTCCGTCATACTAATCTCATCAAGCTTTGGTCCCATCAGCACATTTATTACTAACGTAAATATTACAGTCAGTACAAATGAAAGAACATAGCTAAGAGGAGTTACCCTCACATCAAAGGTGATGAGATCCACAATAATCTGGCTCATTATAAATGCATGGAAAAACTTACCCAGCACAAGACCTACTGCTGCACCCATAATAGCTAAAAGAATATTTTCTCTAAACACATAAGATCTGGTCTCTTCCTTATAGAAGCCAAGCACCTTCACTGTTGCAATTTCCCTTACGCGCTCAGAAATATTAATATTTGTTAGATTATATACAACTACTGCCGCAAGTGCCATAGCTGAACCAATAACAAGGTATATTATGATATTCAAGCTGCCCATCATATTCTCTACTCTGTCTAACATATCCTGAGTTGGCTGAACGATGCTTATGGCGTTATCCCCCATAAGAGCAGCACCTGCCTCGTGAGAATCTATTCCCTCATCAACAACCACAAAGAGATTTTTCTTTTCCGGTATAGGACCAATGTTCTTCTCATAGGTGCTGGCATTCATGTACATATAGTTGTTAATAAAGTTCTGATTGATTGCACCTATTGTGAGAGTCACAGGCTTCATATCCTCAGAAGATATTGTAACCTTATCACCCTTCTTTATATCAAACCTGTCACATATACCCATGTTAAGAACTATCTCATCATCCCCAAGACTTTCCATATCTATATGATTGCCCTTCACATCATGGATGTCAAAAAACTTATCGATGTCAGCGCCGTCATCATATACGTTCATATAGATATTCTTGGTATGCTTGCCAAATTTCAAGTCTACCGAGCTATGATAGAAAAGAATATAGTCCTCTGTGTCATATCCATTCTTCTCTAAAACATGTACTGGCACCTTGCTTCCCTTCTTCAGGGTTATATCCATATCGTATAACGAAATATTTGTATATTGGTTCTCCGCTATATCAGCGATGGAATCATACACACCAAAACCAGCGACAAGCAGTGCCGTACATCCTCCGATTCCCATTACCATCATAATCAGACGACCTTTATATCTGAATATGTTTCTAAGACTTACCTTGCGTAAAAACTTAAGTCTGTTCCAGAAGAACGGAATGTATTCTAAAAAGATTCGCTTTCCTGCTTTAGGTGCCTTTGGTCTCATCAGGGATGCTGCCATCTCAGTCATTTCCACACGACATGAAACAAGTGTCACCCCAACTGAACATATAAAAGCAACTACAAAACAAATCACAAGCATAACAGGGTCAAAGTAATAATCCACCCCTCTGGTATTATACATCATCTGATATGCATACCAGATTGCCTGTGGGAATCCGAATGTACCAAGGAAGAATCCCAATAATGTACCAACAAATGCTGCTGAGCCTGAATAAAAAGCAAACTTCCCCATTATAGCCCCATTGCTGTAGCCCAATGCCTTCAGCACACCTATCTGAGTTCGCTGATCCTCCACCATTCGGTTCATGGTAGTCATACAAACCAGCGCTGCAACCAGGAAGAAGAATATTGGAAATACGTTACCGATAGCACCTACTATGGTAGAATCACTTTCAAAGCAAACATATCCAGCATTTCCATCTCTTTTCAGAAGATATGTGTCTGCCTCCTCAATGTCATCAATCTCCTTTTGTGCATCAGCAATCTCATCCTCTGCTTCTGCTATCTTTTCATCAAACTCCTTAACACCATCCTCATACTCAGCCAAACCATCTTCGTATTCCTTCTTGCCACTGTTGTATTCCTTTCGGGCTTTTTCAAGTCCAGACTGAAGTGTATATAACTGAGCAGATTTCTCTTGATACTCTGCCATAAGTGCATTGTACTGATTCTCATCAAACATGGCTGGATTCACAGACCGGGCCATCTCCATCTGATTAATGCCAGAAAGCATCTGATCTAATCCATCCTTTAGCTGAGCCTCCAGGGACTCGTACTCCTCTATCTGCTTTTTACCGCTATTTATCTTTTTCTTTGCCGAATCCAATTCTGCTTTGGCATCATCAAACTCTTTACCTGTGGAAGCCTTCTTCTCCTCCAGTTCTTCCCTGGCATCATCCATCTTATCCTGTGCTTCTTTAATAATTCCAGCGTACCTGTCCTCAGCCGCCTTATCTAATACTGCCTGAACAGCATCTTCTTTAGATTCTATGAGCTTGTCATATTCATCTGAATAAATAGGTGGATCTGAATCAAGCTTAACGTAGCAATCCGTATATATATCATCCTTAAATGCTTCATTTTTTACATATAAGAATCCATCTAGTACTCCTGTTCCAATAGATGTGGTACCTCTTTCGTACTGAATATATAGAGGTGATTTTGCTATTCCTACAATCTTAAAGCTACTGTATTTAAAGCGATCCCTGTCCTCCTTCTCATTACCGTCTGCCACCTTAATGGTATCCCCAACATGAATCTCATCAAATGCTGCTGCATCCACAAGACACTCATTTTCATATTTTGGCCAGGTGCCCTCCATAAGAACTACCTTATTGATGTTTGTTGGAAGGCTGATTATCTTCATAGCATATTCGCTATCCGCGTACGACATCATTACATCAAATGCTATAGATTCCTCTACATATCTGGCATCAATATTATTCTTAATATACTCGATTTCATCCTCTCCAAAGCCAAGTGACGAAATAAGACGAAAATCATAGAATTCATTATCCTCAAAGTATTGTTGCATGGACGCACGAAGAGCAGGGTCTGTGACCTTCAGACCTGCAAAAAAGCCTACTCCGATGGCAATAATCATTAGAAGCGCGATGTATCTCCCTAGAGACTGTTTTATTTCTCTAAATGTTGATAAAGCTAACATATTTTTTACACCTCATCAGTCAGCTCTGCTGACAGCTTCACCTCAATGGGAGCCTTTGCTACCATTCAATCTCATCCACACTCTTTGGTTTTTCATTCATATACATATCTGCTATAGTCCCAGATTTAACTGTTATTACTCTGTCAGCCATAGCAGTCAATGCATGATTGTGGGTAATTACCACAACCGTCTTTCCGTTTTTACGGCAGGTGTCCTGCAAAAGCTTTAAGACCTGACGGCCTGTTTCATCATCAAGAGCTCCTGTAGGCTCATCACATAAAAGTAACTTCGGATTCTTTGCTAACGCTCGAGCTATTGCCACTCGTTGCTGTTCTCCTCCTGAAAGCTGGGCAGGGAAATTATTCATTCGCTCCTTAAGACCTACCTCTTCCAATATCTTCTCTGCCGGTATTGGATCCTTACATATCTGAGCAGCCAACTCTACATTTTCCTTAGCTGTAAGGTTACCTACAAGATTGTAGAATTGAAATACAAATCCCACGTCAAAACGTCTGTAGCTTGTAAGCTCTCTTGGAGAATAACCTGACACATCTCTGTCTGCCAGATATACACCTCCGCTTGTAAGAGTATCCATGCCGCCAAGTATATTTAATATGGTGGTTTTACCTGCGCCAGATGCCCCTACTATAATGCAAAATTCCCCTTCTTCAATCTCAAAATTCACGTCATGAAGGGCTTCTATTCTGACCTCTCCGGTTTTATAAATCTTACCTACATTTTTAAATTCTACAAAACTCATAGACACCTCCAAAAAAAGCAAAGGAATGTAGCCTAATAATAACATGGTCTAAATTTACATACGTATTTTTTAGGTTAAACAAGTATGAATTTTCTGTGTAGTTAACAATTTGTTCATTAATCATTCGTTATAATAATATTACCAGTTACAACTACTACTCGAAACTTTAACTTTTGAGGTATAAAATATGGTAAGATTAGTAAATAAGCACATTGGTAAGGGAATAACCGGCATTTGCATTATTTCAATTCTTGTAATGCTATTTATGAATTGTGATTTTGAGGCCTATGCTGTTAATGATTTATATATCTACAACACGGTACTGAGTCAAAAACAACAGCAGGTGTACAAGCAGGTTTATGAGAATATTCTGGCCTTCAACGAGAGTGTATTTACACTGGTATCACCACTGACTCACGATTCTTTGTACACCACAATGAATGCCGTCTATAATGATCATCCCGAGCTGTTTTGGGTTAATACATCCTATAAATATGGCTATAATTCCAAGGGCATGGTTATACAGTTAAAGCTAAATTACTGCATTCCAAAATCTAATCTTGCCTCTGCAACTTTAGCTTTTAACAACGCTGTCAATAATATAGTTGAGCAGGCTGCTGCTTATCCTACTGACTTGGAAAGAGAACGAATCGTTCATGATATGATTTGTGATTTATCGACCTACGACAATGTGAATTGCAGTCATCAAAGTGCATACTCCGCTTTGGTAGAAGGAAGTAGTGTATGCGCCGGATATTCAAGAGCTTTCCAGGTTGCCTGCCAGAAACTTGGCATAACCTGTTATTACGTTACTGGAATTGCTAATGGCGAAGAACACGCCTGGAACATCGTTAAGATAGGTGGAAACTTCTATAACGTAGATGTTACTGGAGATGACACCATCAATGAAACTTTAAATACCTATTCATATCAATACTTCAACGTTAGCGACACAGAGATAGCGCATAACCATGTTCGTTCTGCTCTATCGTCAAGACTTCCGGTATGTAGCTCACTATAATTAAATACGTTCAAAATCTTCCCGCAGGACTCGCTCGTACTGGCTCTTGAACCAGGCGCCGATTCCTGCGGAATTATCGTTATGGCGTCCATGCAGTCCCTTACCGTACACCTGAACTCCCGATGAATTTAATTCTGATAACAGTTTTTCGTATGCTGTATCATCATAATCATCTTCGTACATATAAGAGACTATAAATTTAGTATGACCAAAGTCACTATTTCTTACTTTATTCCAAAATCTGTCATTCAATTTTTCAATAGCATCCTGTCCCATTCCACCGCCATGAAAACGCAACAAGTCTAAAGAGGTAGGAAATCCTCCCGGCCTCTTTAATCTTTCATTCTCTGCAATATTTCCAATACTCGCCAAAGGCTTACCCAGAATCAAGGCATGCGGTCTCAAATCACAGCCATAGTACATGGAACCTATTGTGCCCATGGAAATCCCCGACAAAATAAGCTGATCAGAATAGAATCCCAGTCGATTTAAGTATCCCTCAATTACAGAAATCATCAGCTTTTCATATTCAGTATTTCCCATATAAAAACCACCACCCTGGAAACGCTGCTCTGCAATAAGCAGAAATGGGCATCCCATCTTCTTCATCATGTAATACCCTTCAAAGCCTTCCATTGTCTTATATCCAGAAAAATATACTGCCATTGGTGGTTTCATATCACCAGGATCAAAATAGGCGAAAATCTCCTCTCTGTCAGAGGTTACGTATCGCTCTCCACCTACCATAAAGCATCCCTGGTCCCATCTTGAAATACGGTCATGTAACCCAATTATATCCAGTCTTCCACTTCCCTTTGCTTTTAGCTCACAGAAAATAGTACCGGAACCATTTCTTCCTTCAATGAGTACCGGATTTTTTAAATCTTCCTCTGTAAATTCCCAGCTGTCACAAATATCTGCAAGGCTTCCTGAGACAAACTGCTTTATTACAAGCATTATCTCCACTTCAGGCGCCTTTTTGTATTCCAGCCAAAAATCGATAGCCTGACCTTCCTCAATAGGAATATTTCCTCTCCAAAAGGCTATCTGATTAAACTCCTGCCCGTAACTTCCATCCACTGTAACACTATACTGGCCATACCATTTTATGCTTCCTTTAAATCCCTGGGCGATACCAAGAGCCTCCGGTCTGAACTTCTCACCGTATGGCTTAGGAAAGTACTTTTTAACCTCGTTATCCAAAAAATTTTGGATAGCACTCTCTGGAATAATCTTTCCCATTTTTCGTTCAAAAAGCTTCTTGGTTAATGGCGATAGTACAAAAGAATCCACCACAAAAAAACAATAAGCCATGGACATCTTATCTACTGCTTTGAACTCCTCTTCGGTAATATTACGCTCCAAAACAACAAGCTCATAAATTTCCTTTTTGAGCTCGATCTTATCATCGGAGTGTATAAGCTTTACCCGTGTTGGAAGCTGGAATCTGTCTTCCCAGCTATCCTGTCCAATTTGCAGTATTCTAATTCTATCCATGGCTTTCTTCCATTTGAATAATTAAAACTGTCTCTTCTCTACAGTCAATCCAAGGAACTTGTCAAAAAGAGAACAAGCACTTGCGATAGGAACAATATAAAGAGCTTTTGACAACTGCACTATTGATGTCGGATTATCTCCCTGTAACGCGATTATTACGTAAGAAACAAACATAAATCCAAGCCAGAAACATAAATCCGAAACGTTTTCTTTCTTTAAATGTTTAATGATAATAACAATAATTAAAACTGTAAGTAAAATAATCCAAGGTGTTCCACAAACAGTCTTTAGACCTTCGCCAAATGTCCCCATATTGCTGAAGTTATACACAACAACCTGCTGCCAGAACGCTTTGGCATTTTTGAAATACCAAAGGTACAGACCCATAGGGATTATTACAGTAATGAGTCCCTCAATCACAGATATAACAAAAGCTTTATAGGCATCTGAAGAAATTTTCTCTGTCTTAAATTTTACAGCAAAGAAAATAATCAGGACTATCCAAATCAGCGAATAAACCGGCTGCAAGAAAAATACCAATCCAAAATCGATTGTAAGCAAATATGTATGATATGAAAGGAATCCATACTTTAACTGTCTCGCAACGTGATAAGCAGTCAATGACATCAGGAAGAACATAAACTCTTCTGCTCCTGCATGGGTAAAAGAACCCATTTCAAATACAGTAAGGAAGAATGTGCTTATCAATGCAAAGACCTCAGATGTATACAACTTTGCAGTCTTGAAATTAAACAAAACTGTAAAGAATATCACTACGCTTTCCATTATAAAATGAACAATATGAGTATCTGTTGGAAGATATCCAAGTCCGTAGAACTCATATAGCACTGGACCATAGTGTCCATCCAGTTCAACATAGGCTAAGAAGCCCTGTCGCACAGAATATGCTATATCTAATATTTCAGACTGGATTGTCGTGAAAGTGCCTTCAATCCATGGATTAAATGGACTGGACATGGCAATAATCATAGTGATTGAAAGAATTGCCAAAGCCTCCAAACAAGATTTTACTTTTCTGTTCATAAGTCACTCCTCTCATTTCAGAAAAAAGCAAAGAGAGCAGTAGGAAACTCCCCACTACCCTCTTAATTATAGAAAATATTTTTTTTACAATCTACCAACTTTTGTGAATTTTTATATCCAAGCCGGGGCTTACTCAGAAATTTCGTTTACCTTATTCTTTCTCTTATCTTTTGCAATCTTTCCAGAAATAGCGCTGATAAGAATAAGAATCCAGTACCACCAAACTCTTCCGCTTATTCCTGCCTTTGACATTCCAAGAGGTGTCTCCTCCTCAAGAATCTCAACTACATCATCAACCTTAGCTGCCTCATCATCAAGAACTACTGCAAGGCTAACTTCCTGATTCTCAAGTGCTACATCCACTTCATTGAACTTAGTAGTCTTTACAGTAATCTTTGCATCTGCAAGCTCATTAAAGTTATTAATAGCTGTAGTCTCAGGTGCAACTTGAGCTGTCTCTGTTGCTGATGTAGATGAACCAGAACCATTTCCTGATCCATTTCCATTACTACTTCCCTGATTTACAGTAGACGCTGCAGCAGAAGCAGACTCAGAAGCTGATGTACTTGCTGAAGCACTCTCACTTGCGCTTGTTGATGCAGACTCTGATGCTGATGTGCTTGCACTTGTTGAGGCACTCTCTGATGCTGATGTGCTTGCACTTGTTGAGGCACTCTCTGATGCTGATGTGCTTGCACTTGTTGAGGCACTTGCAGACTCTGACATACTTGCTGAAGCTGACTCAGATACAGAAGCACTGAGGCTTGCTGAAGCACTCTCAGATACTGCTGCACTCTGAGACATGCTCTCAAGCTCGCTTAATCTCTGAGATGCTGACATGCTCTCAAGCTCGCTAAGTCTTACAGAAGCAGATTCAGAAGTTGAGATGCTCTCACTTGTTGAAACTGACTCTGATACAGATATGCTCTCACTTGTTGAGATACTCTCAGAAACACTTACACTTGTGCTCTCACTTACTGATACTGACTCACTAAGGCTTACAGAAGTCGAAAGGCTCTCAAGAGTGCTGATGCTTGCTGATACAGACTCTGAAGTTGAGATGCTTTCACTTACTGAAGCTGACTCTGATGCACTTACTGAAGTACTCTCAGAGATGCTTAATGAAGCAGACTGACTCATGCTATATGAAAAAGATACACTCTCCAATTCACTAATTCTTTCAGAAACACTAGCTGACTCTGATGCACTAATTGACTCAGAAACACTAGCTGACTCTGATGTACTAATTGACTCAGAAACACTTGCTGACTCTGATGCGCTGAGTGATGCAGAAACACTTGCTGATTCTGAAGTGCTCATTGACTCAGATGCTGAAATGCTTGCACTTGTTGAGGCAGACTCAGAAGCTGATGTGCTTGCGCTTATTGATGCAGATTCTGACATGCTCTGGCTCATTGAGGCACTTGTGCTTACAGAAGCCGACTCACTTGCTGAGTTGCTCATGCTTGTAGATGCACTTTCAGATGCTGATGTACTTGCACTTGTTGATGCACTCTCTGATGCCGATGTGCTGGCACTTATTGAAGCACTTTCTGATGCTGATGTACTTGCACTTGTACTAGCTGATTCAGATGTACTATTACTCATTGATGTACTAGCTGACTCTGATTCACTTACACTATTTGAAGTAGACTCTGAAGCTGATGTACTTGCAGATTCTGACATGCTCTGGCTCATTGAAGCACTTGTGCTTGCAGAAGCAGACTCACTAGCTGAGTTGCTCATGCTTGTTGAAGCACTTTCTGATGCCGATGTGCTGGCGCTTGTTGAAGCACTTTCTGATGCCGATGTGCTTGCACTTGTTGATGCACTCTCTGATGCCGATGTGCTGGCGCTTGTTGAGGCAGACTCAGAAGCTGATGTACTTGCACTTGTGCTAGCTGATTCAGATGCACTATTACTCATTGATGTACTTGCTGACTCTGATTCACTTACACTATTTGATGCAGACTCTGAAGCTGATGTACTTTCAGATTCTGATATGCTCTGGCTCATTGAAGCACTTGTGCTTGCTGATGCAGACTCACTAGCTGAGTTGCTCATACTTGTTGAAGCACTTTCTGATGCTGAAGTACTTGCGCTTGTGCTGGCTGACTCTGATGCACTATTGCTCATTGATGTACTTGCTGACTCTGATTCACTTACACTATTTGAAGCAGACTCTGAAGCTGATGTACTAGCAGATTCTGACATACTCTGGCTCATTGAGGCGCTTGCTGACTCTGATGCAGATGCACTAGAGGAAGCACTCTCACTTGCACTAGTAGAAGCTGACTCACTTGCTGAGTTACTCATGCTTGTTGAAGCACTTTCTGATGCTGATGTGCTTGCGCTTGTTGAAGCACTCTCAGAAGCTGATGTACTTGCACTTGTGCTAGCTGACTCTGATGCACTCTGGCTTGCACTAACAGATGTAGATTCACTAGCTGAGTTGCTCATGC
>NZ_FQYQ01000003.1:163594-239695 GCF_900141825.1 Pseudobutyrivibrio xylanivorans DSM 14809
CTCAGAAGCTGATGTACTTGCACTTGTGCTAGCTGACTCTGATGCACTCTGGCTTGCACTAACAGATGTAGATTCACTAGCTGAGTTGCTCATGCTTGTTGATGCACTTTCTGATGCTGATGTGCTTGCGCTTGTTGAGGCAGACTCAGAAGCTGATGTACTTGCACTTGTGCTGGCTGATTCAGATGCACTATTGCTCATTGAAGTACTTGCTGACTCACTTGCACTTACACTATTTGAAGCTGACTCTGAAGCTGAAGTACTTGCGCTTGTGCTGGCTGATTCAGATGCACTATTGCTCATTGAAGTACTTGCTGACTCTGATTCACTTACACTATTTGATGCAGACTCTGATGCTGATGTGCTTGCACTTGTGCTAGCTGATTCAGACTCACTAGCTGAGTTGCTCATGCTTGTTGATGCACTTTCTGATGCTGATGTGCTTGCACTTGTTGAGGCACTCTCTGATGCAGATGTACTTGCGCTTGTTGATGCACTTTCTGAAGCTGATGTACTTGCACTTGTGCTGGCTGATTCAGATGCACTATTGCTCATTGATGTACTTGCTGACCCTGATTCACTTACACTATTTGAAGCAGACTCTGAAGCTGATGTACTTGCTGACTCTGATTCACTTACACTATTTGATGCAGACTCTGATGCTGATGTACTTGCAGATTCTGACATGCTCTGGCTCATTGAGGCGCTTGCTGACTCTGATGCAGATGCACTTGAGGAAGCACTCTCACTTGCACTAATAGAAGCTGATTCACTTGCTGAGTTGCTCATGCTTGTTGAAGCACTTTCTGATGCCGATGTGCTTGCACTTGTTGATGCACTTTCTGATGCTGATGTACTTGCACTTACAGATGCCGATGTACTAGCTGACTCACTTGTAGCTGCAGAAGCACTCTCACTCATAGATGCGCTTGTGCTTGCTGATGCACTTGCAGAAAGGCTTGCTGACTCTGATCTTGATGAGGATGCAGACTCTGATGCAGCTGCACTTTCAGAAAGTGACATACTTCTAGACTGAGATGCACTCTCAGACATTCTTGAGCTCTCTGAAAGAGACTCACTTCTCTGAGCTGATGCACTCTGTGATGCAGCCTGGCTTGCACTTACTGACTCTGACCAAGCAACTGACTGAGATGTAATTGCACTAACTGACTCAGATAAAGAAGTAACCTCACTTCTAGCCTCGTGATAATCATCCTTACCCTTGTTAAATGCATCTTCTCCGAAGTATGTATAACCCTTTACTCCGAAGTTTCCATCTCTGGCCTCATTGTTGTAGTTAAAGTATGTATCAGTATCTTCATGCTCCTTAGCTACAAAGCTTATCTTGTAATTTACTGTAGTTGTAGAAGAAACAGTGGCAGCCTTTAATGTAATGTGCTGTGCCTCATATGTCTCTCCAACTCCATCTAAATATGCAACAAGATGGTATGTTCCATCTGGATTTTTAGAAATGTTAGAAGACTCGTAGTAATAAGTCTTTCCTCCAATAGAGATGGCTGTATACTTATCCATCTCCCAGCACCACTTGTTCTGGCCGTAAACAGCCTTTTCCTTAGATACAAGACTAACTACATTGCCCGCTGTATCTGTTAATTCACTGTATGTTCCAGTTCCGTTCCAGTTATTAACAACAACACCAAGATTGTCATTGTAAAGGTTTCTATAGATACCATCAAAGGTGTTGTTCCAATCATTATCCTTTGTTGAGAAGTATGCTAAATTCTTATATACATTGCCATCGCAGGTATAATAATCATTGTAGCAACCAACATTTACTGTAATAGATTTAGCCGTTTCATCAACCCATGAAAGTGAAAATGTGTTGTCATCATTTAATTGAACATTAACAACATCCTGAAGCTGATATCCGTTTACATAATACTTACAAACAGTCTGAGCTGTTCCATCTGCAGCATAATTTGTCTCATACTTCCATGTAAGAACATTTCCAGCACCATCTGTGTACTGTGCAGTCTTCTTAACAACCATGATTCCAGAAACAACATTAGCGTTGTCGTTCTGTCCCCAACCTGTTGTAAGCCCCGGAATCAAAGCATCACCATTCTGATCAACTGTTACATAATCAAAATAAGCGTACTTTGTCTCACCTGCCGCATCAATATAAGTAACCTTTACGCTGTTAGTATTGTAATTAGAACTATCCCAATCACTGTAAAGGATTTCTCCAACGTAACCTTCCTGATAAAATGAATACTGGATGAGAAGGTTTGCAAGCTTATCGCCGTATCCATAATAGTTATTAGATGCAGAAGTATGGTTAAGTCTCTCGCCATGAGCGATTGCATCAGCCTGTGCGGCCTTAAGCTCTGCCTGCGCCTCCTCGATTTCCTTTATAAGATTCTCAAGATACTCATCCTGAAGGCCTGCCTCAGAAAATGAAGTTGACGCTGAATCGAAATCTGCCTCAGCCTCAGACATAGCTGTAGAAAGACTTGTGCTCTCTGATACAAGTCTCTCTGAATCTGACACTGATGTACTAGCTAAACTTTCATTTTCCGATGTTAATGACTCTAATGCCGATGTTGAAGTTGATGAAATTGTTGAATCCTCTTCTGATAAAGAATTGCTTGCCACCTCTGACTGTGACTCAAGCTCAGATGACTCTGTTGCTGCTGAATCACTTGCTGACTGGCTTTCTGCAGTTATTGTTGAATCAATCTCCTCTGTCTGCTTCTCTGTTTCTTCCTTAGCCTGTTCGTTTGCAGATTCCTGTGCTGTTTCTTCCTGAACACTCTGAACTGTTGATTCAATAACCTGCTGCTGTTGCTGCTGAGTTACTTCTATAGTGATAACACCCTGGGCACTTGCAGCAGCCTGCTCTTCACCTAATTCAGCCGCATATGCTAAATTTGCATCGCCAAGTACAGAAGCTCCACCAACTGTCGCTCCCGTTATGGCCACACCTTTCAATAAACTTTCAACTTTCTTTCTCGACATTACTTTTACCTCATTATTTTCAAGAATATATATCTTTTATAACCCAAAATTCGCAATGTTATTGTACCATGATTTTTTTATTTGAAAAGTCCTTTTATAACATTTTATTGCCAAATTTAAGAATTTCTTGCCAAATAATGCGTAATTTCCTATAAAGTAAAAAAATCTCCAGAACAATAACGTTCTGGAGATATGATATCAAGAATATGTGATTAATATGCGATACCCTGAGCAATCATTGCATCTGCAACCTTCTCGAAGCCTGCGATGTTAGCGCCTGCAACATAATTGCCTTCCATACCATACTTCTTAGCAGCATCATCACATGCGTGGAAGATACCTTCCATGATGCCCTTAAGCTTAGAATCAACTTCCTCGAATGACCAGTGAAGTCTCTCAGAGTTCTGTGACATCTCGAGAGCTGATGTTGCAACACCACCTGCGTTTGCAGCCTTAGCTGGTCCAAAGAGAACACCAGCCTTCTGGAATGCAGCAACAGCCTCTGGAGTAGAAGGCATGTTAGCACCCTCAGATACAGCAAGAACGCCGTTATCGATAAGCATCTTAGCATCATTCTCGTCAAGCTCGTTCTGTGTAGCACATGGAAGAGCGATGTCTACCTTGTACTGCCATACACCGTGCTCACCATTCTTCTTCTCGTGGTACTCAGCTGATGGTCTAGCTGCAGCATACTCAGAAAGACGAGCTCTCTTAACTTCCTTAACTTCCTTAAGAAGATCAACATCGATTCCCTCTGGATCATAAATCCAACCTGTAGAATCAGAACATGTAACTGGCTTAGCGCCAAGCTGATATGCCTTCTGGATAGCATAGATAGCTACGTTACCAGCACCTGAAACAGCTACTGTCTTGCCCTCGAATGATGTGTTCTTTGCAGACTTAAGCATCTCCTGTGTGAAGTAGCATACGCCGTATCCTGTAGCCTCTGTACGAGCAAGTGATCCGCCGTAAGAAAGTCCCTTACCTGTAAGAACACCTGTGAACTCGTTGCGAAGTCTCTTGTACTGGCCATACATATAACCAATCTCACGTCCGCCTACACCGATATCACCAGCTGGAACGTCTGTATCAGCACCAATGTGCTTTGAAAGCTCTGTCATGAATGCCTGACAGAATCTCATGATTTCCATATCTGACTTACCCTTAGGATCGAAATCAGAACCACCCTTACCACCACCGATAGGAAGTGTTGTAAGTGAGTTCTTGAAGATCTGCTCGAAACCTAAGAACTTGATAACTGAAAGATTTACTGAAGGATGAAGTCTAAGACCTCCCTTGTATGGTCCAATTGCTGAATTGAACTGTACTCTGTATCCACGGTTTACCTGAACCTTGCCCTTATCGTCAACCCAAGATACTCTAAACTGGATAATACGCTCTGGCTCAACGATACGCTCGATAACACCAAGCTCCTCAAGCTTTGGATTAGCAGCAACAACTGGCTCTAAAGACTCAAGAACCTCTCCTACTGCCTGTAAGAATTCCTTCTGTTCTGCGTTTCTTGCCTCAAGTCCGTCGTAAACGCCCTGTAAATAACTACTCTTAAAATTCATTTGTTATTCTCTCCTTCCAAAATTAAGTTCAGGTGCGCCGGAGACCTCTACCGACACAATCTAGCTTTAAGCTATATTTTGATGAAGTCATCCTATGCTTCATCAAAACCTAGAAAAGATTGTACATCTTTTAGTACTTTAAAGCAATAAATTTTTAAGTGTAATATACATTTTTTTCCTCTAATAATATACAATTTTCTTGTTTGGTCAGCAAGATGTCATAGGTTATTGATTTTCTTCAGAAAATCAATAACCGGGACACTATTAAGTTAATTACAGGGTCAGGGCTACTGGTCCTTGCCCTTATTTAATATCGCGCTGGTAATCTCCTCTCTGAGGTTTGACATTGAAGATCTGTTACAAAGTCCAACAATATTTCCATCCACTGATACAACACATGAATCTCCATCATACTGGTACATAACTACATTTACTACTGTGGCATCATTATCATCCAATGTGATTGCAAATGCTAATTCCTCTGTTCCCTTCTTATAATCTTCTCCTACTTCTGAAAGAGTCAATCCGTCAATCTTACTTGTAGCTGTGACAAATTCTATCTTGTCATCTCCAACAGAATATTTATTTCCATCGCCACTATGGTCTACCTCAATAATATGGGTCTCACCATCTATCTTTGCAGATACCTGAGCCACCTTAGTCCAGTCTATAGAAACAATCTCATCAGGTCTTAAGTCTTCATAGTTGGCTTTTAGAACATTCTCATATTCCTCTGCTGTTATTGCATATACAATAGTAGAACCATCGAAGCAAAGATATGCTTTATCCTTGCCATCTTTATAACTAAAATACAAAGTCTGATTTACTGACTTAACGGAATCATCCTCATCTGAATCATCTGCAGGCACTTCTCCAGTAAGTGTTACTGTCAATGTTGGTTTATCCAGACCATACTTTGACATGTCCTCTTCAGTAGCCTTATAAGTTTCATAATTACTTAAATCAAGAGAACTTAAAGTACTTAAGTATCCTAAAACCTTACTCTCTGAAAGTGGCTGATGTTCATTATCGCTTACATTATAAAAATTGTAAGCATCTGTATATGTATATTTTCCATCTGGATCGTAAACAACATTTGCCTTGCTGGCTCCTGTAATTCTCATAGCTGTTAGCTGCGAGTAACCTTCCACCTTATCTCTATCCAGATAATCTTCGATATCTCCTGAAAGCTTCTCTAGTAAGTCTGTATCAATTAGATAGACACTGCCGCCATCCACGCAGATATATCGTTTTTTATCAATTGTGGAAAATGAGCCAAAGGTAATCTCATTAGTACCATCAGCAGTTGTGAATGTAATCTTCCCCTCAGGATTTGAAATTCCATACTGACTGTAATCCTCCACGTCATCTATTATGAAGCTGGCATGTACAGATTCAAATGCCTCAAATATTTTTGCTACATAATCCTGATCCACAGGAAAATCTGTGTCGGAAGTATTCTTCCAGGTGTCGTCCTGCTTTTCTATCACTGCTGTTTTTCCATCCTTAGTTACAGTCAATTGGGTAGCATCCTCGGCAGAGATATTAAATACCTCTTCATCAATTGTGTTTATTTTATCTACATGCTGAGCTACAGCCTTTTCTGCCACGATAGCACCCACGGCTACCACAAGCACGAGGCTTAATATCAGCAATGTCTTTCTTCGCTTCATTATGTCCCTCCTACTCAAGACTTACTTTTCTTCTGCGAACCACCTCGTCAATACCATAGAGCAGATATCCAAGAGGAATCAGTCCAATCATAATTACCTTAATCATTCTTGCAGCTGATGCGCTGATAGTAAGATAGTTATAATCTAAAGACTTTGCTCTGATTTGAAGTGATTCATTATCTGTCATCTTCCAGCTAATAGCATTCATAAAGAAGTCTGTGTTTGCTCCTGAAGAATAAGAATTGTACTGGTCATCCAAAAGATAGTCAGAAGCAATCCACACTAACGAGCCTTCACTTGCATTCTCCGCAGATATGGCAAGTGAGAATGGGCCATCTACATCACCGTCCTCTTTATCATATGTGTTAAGAGAATATCCTGCTGTTTTCGCATAGGATTCTGATGAGCTGTCAAGAAGTGATGTTACTGTATAAGCCCCAGCTGTATTGTTGATTTTAAGTCCAGCTGAAATTGGCATAATTACCTTGCTGTTTCCCTCAACCAAAGAGTTCGTAATATCAGATTCCCCTATAGTTGGTAGAAGGAAATATGGATATTCAAAGGCGTAATTATCTCTATTGGTATCTATTACTATTCCATTTGTCATAGATACGCCAACGTACTCAAGCAGGCTTTTGAAATTAGTCAGATCAACATCCTGTTCTGGTCCAGAAAGAACAACAATGTGACCGCCATTATCCATATAGGATTCCAGAATTGTAACCTCTTTATCAGATAAATCACTTACAGGTGAGTTTATCAGAATGATTGACGCATCCTCAGGTACGCTGTCCTCATTTAAAAGTGAAAACTCCTTTGTCTCCACATTGGACTTTTCAAGTGCAGATTTCATTGTTGTACCCATTTCACCTTCTCCATGACCTGTAAGGACGTATGCCTGTGGAAGCTCGTCTGATACCACATAATCTATAGCTGTTGTGATTAAACTCTCTCCATCAAAAGATTGAGATGCAGAGCCTGTTGTGTAGTATTTACTATTGTCCATCTTATACATTGACTCATAGCCTATGTAACGGCTCTTATCCCCTGAAACTACAATCAATGAATTGTTCGTAACAGTATCGTCTGTGTATTCCTTTGCAAAGGTTGGATAAGTATCTGGGTCTTTCTTTACAACCTTCAGATTGTCTGATAATGAATCATAAACATTTAACAGTTTCTCAATAACTGTAGATTCCTGTCCTGCCTGACATATCCAGTAAATAGTCACATCATCCTCTATATTGCTTACAACTGCCTTACTTGAAGATGTTAGTGAATATAGTCTGGCTGCTGATATATCAAACTGTGTAAACTTTTCAGGCAAAGATGCTACAAACACATTTATCGCTATTACGATACCAAGGACAAGGATAGTTAAGACCTTACTATAGCTGCCTATCTTAAATCTCTTTGTATTTAACGATTCCTTTGTTCTCTTCTGAAAATCTTTTATGTCAAAATTTGGTTTCTGAAGCTTCATTATCCGTTGTACCTCCTCTTCTCAAGTGACTGCACACATAAGAACAGGAAGAAGGCAATGATACTTATGTAATACACAATCGCTGTCAAATCGAAAATTCCATTGTAAAACAAGGAAAATCTCTGGAATAAAGATATCTTTGCAATAATATTTTGAATTGTTTCGTTTGGAATAGCATTGGCAATCTGAACACAAAAATAATTAAGTAGCATAACTACAACACAGATTCCTGCCGCCATTCCCTGGGACTCAGTAAGTGATGAAATGTACATTCCAATGCTTATGAGAGCTAGTCCCAAAAATACAAATGCGAATATTGAACCATAGCTTGTTGGAAGATAAACATCTCCATACATTGAGAAAATCAATGGGTAAAGGCATATAACAATCATTGGAATGATAAATACCACAAGTAATGCAAAAAACTTTCCAACAACAATCTCACTTGTTCTTATTGGTAATGAATAAAGTAGCTGATCTGTTCTCTGTCGCTTTTCATCTGCGATTATCCTCATTGTAAGAATTGGAACAATGATAATAAACACCATCTGAATAAAGCTCAGAACATATTCAAAATTAGCTACTGATGCGTTGATGTTATAAATCAGTGCGCCTATACCTGTAAAAGCCAAAAGAAAGGCTCCGAATACATAGCCTGACAAGCTATGATAATAAAGTGATAACTCATGTTTTAAAACCGCTAACATTATCTCGCCTCCTGTTCTGGAATTGCTTTTTCTTCAGCAGGCTCGATTGCTTCTGGGCCTCCATATAGCGCATCCTCATCTTCTTCTGATGTAAGCTCAATAAAGATATCCTCTAATGTGGTCTTAATAGGATTTAGTTTAACCAAAGGAATACCCTTACCTGCAAAAGCTACAAACAGCTCCTCACAAATCTCATAAGGATTACTATTGCTTGTGGTTAGCTTGAAGCTGTTATAACCATCTATCATTTCTTTTTGCTCAAAACAAGTTATAGCTGTGTTTCTTTCAAGTAATTCGATTGTCTCAAGAGGATCTCCTCCGGATAATATCTCTATCTGGTTACCTTCAGACATAGTTTTTCCAAGATTTTCGATATTATCAAAAGCTACCAGCTTTCCTTTATATATGATAAGAACCTTCTCACAAATAGCCTGAATCTCAGAAAGAATATGTGAACTCAAAATTACAGTATGCTTCTTTCCAAGCTCAGCTATTAAATCTCGTATTTCAATAATCTGCATAGGGTCTAAGCCAACAGTAGGCTCATCTAAGATAATTACAGAAGGATTTCCGATGAGAGCCTGAGATATTCCCACTCTCTGTCTGTACCCCTTTGACAGATGCTTAATCAATCTATTCTGCATCTCTGTGATATGAGTCTCATCTATTACCCTGTCTATTTCAGCTTCTATGTCGGCCTTCTTAACACCTTTGGCTTCTGCCACAAACTTTAAGTATTCCCTTGGTGTCTGATCAACATAAAGAGGTGGAATTTCAGGAAGGTATCCGATAAGCTTCTTAGCCTCCCTTTCCTCTTCATATATATCGTGACCATCGATTTTAATATCGCCGCTTGTCGCTGCAAGACAGCCTGTAATAATATTTAAAGTTGTAGATTTTCCTGCTCCGTTAGGACCAAGAAAACCATAAATATGACCATCTTCAATGGTAAAAGACAAATCATCCACTGCAAGAACATCGCCATATCTTTTAGATAAATGCTCTACGGTTATCATAGCCATTACTCTCCTTTGTGTTTTTGTCTTGCGAAAGTATAAAACACTAATATTATCGTTAGCTGACTTCTATGTGACGGCTATGTGAAAAAACAAAAAAACTCCCTCGCTTTTCAGCAAGGGAGTTAATTTTATTTAGCTGTCGCTAATCTTTTGTTCCTTCTAAATTTCCGAATCTTCCTTATGGCTATATAAACCACATCCAGCCCTACTAATCCCCAGAAAAGAATCGGCCACTGATGAGTAACAAAGAATTTTATAGGATTATTTCCTTTTTCATCAGCTTCATCATCACCAGCTTCTTCGGTGGCTAATTGCACCTCTGGCGTGCGTACCAAAAGGTAGTTAGAAAACTGGGTTGAGCATATAGTGACTGTATTAACATCTTCATCCAAGTCACTTAGTAAAGCTCCTTGTCCATCATGAACTCTTATCATGTAAAAGCTTTCTGATGTATTTTTAAGATCATCCGGTAATTCAAAAACAAACTCTATAGGCTCTAGCGTCTCCGTGACTTCCTTCCATTCATGGGTGTAGAACTTATAAGATATATTAATTTCCATATATCCTGCTTTTGTAAGATTAGGATAATCTCCACTGTATTCTGTAAAGCTATTCTCGAAAACAGCTTTTTCCTCTGCCGGGATTCGATCTTCGATAACAGAATCAGTTGCAATCTTTAGCTCAACAATACCACCTCTTGATATCAAATCAATCTGCTCTTCTGTAAGTATTCCTCTTGCCACTGCATAAGCATCTGGTAAGATTACACCTGAAGCTATTTTATCCAGTTCAATAACAATAACACCTTTTCCAATTACAAGAGCTATAGGCATATCATTTACAGCAATCTTACTCCCCGGTATGGCTGTTGGATCTAATAAATCATTTGCATCAACCAACTCACCCTTTGACTCTTCTAGTAATTCTCTTAGGCCATCTTTTATATCCTGAGAAAGAGTTTTCCACAATTCAGACTTGTCTATGAGATCAAAATCCAAATCCTCATCATCTTCCTCCTCTGTTTCTTTCTTGGTTGAAGATGATTTTTTACTGCTCTTCTTTGTGGTTGTCTTAGTCTTCAAGGTGGTGTCTGTTTTCTTTGTTTTAGATTCCACCTTTACAGTTACATACTTGCTGGCGAAATTTGAGCCTGTAGCTGCAACTCTTACGAAATAAGTACCAGCTTTAACAAGCGTAGTTCCAGGTGAAGCCTGAGTATAAGAAGAAGCTCCACTCATTTTATATTCCATTGCCTGACTGGTTCCAATAATCTTACCATCAACAGCGGTTTCACTTGATGCACTTTCTGTAGTTAGATTTCCTGGGCTGGCAGGTCTCTCTGGAATACTAACCTTTACCCATGAGCTTGCCTCCTGCCAATCAGAAGCTTTCTTTCTTCCATAAATATATTTAGCGCTGTTTCTATCCAAAACACTTGTCAACTTAAGACTTGAAGCGCCTGAAGAACCAGAACCTGTTGATATCTCGTAACCTGCACTGACCGCCACTACTTCCATAGGATAATTGTAACTAAGGCGACCTTTGATTTCTGATTCACTAATGGAATCTCCAGGAACCTTCTTTACAGGACCAACAAAATCTGAAGATGCTGTTATCGCACTGGCTGGATGGCCTTCTCCATCAACATTGGCAGCCTGTGTTACCCTTACAGAAATCCTCTTGTTGTATGTACTTGCTGGCAAATTATATCTTACGTCTGTTGCACCACTAATAGGTGAGCTGTTTAAATACCACTGATATGATAATCCAGGTCCAGCATTCACCTGCACCTCAAGGGTATCACCTATGACTGGCTGACTTCTTGAAGCTGTGATATTAACAATCACTGGCTTATTTTGAGACGTCAGCTCAATACATTGTCTTCTTACGGTAAACTCTGCTGTCTTTCCTGCAAAGGCTGTGGTGCTTGCAGCATATCTTACTATATACTTTCCAACCTTAACCCTGGTATATGAATCACTTGCTCTTGTAAAGCCTGGGTCTGATGTTAGCTTATACTCCATGGCAGCAGTTGTTCCAACTAATTTTCCATAGTCCCAATCAGACAAAACAGCATTTTCCACACTTACTGTCGGTGCAGCCGGTCTCTCTGAAAGAAATACAGGCAACCACTCACTTGCTGGAGCAATGTCTGTAGCTTTTCTCCTAACGTAAACAACTCTGTTTACCTCTCTATCCAATATTTCTGTAATCGCAAGAGATGCCTGTCCTTCTAATACCGAATCAGATAATGAAAGTTCATAGGCTTCTGTCACATTAATAGTCTCATTTACATAATCATAAACAGTGACAGCAGTTACTTCTTCTGGCGTAATAGTGCCAATCACCTTGGCAATAACAGCTGGTGTAGCATCAGACATAATGTAAATATCTGTACCTGGTCTTCCCTCTCCTGCTGCGTTACGAGGCTGTATAGCCTGTACCCTTATGGTCTTACCAAGCTCCTTTTCTGTTAATACAAGTATCTGCTCGGTAGCTCCTTCTATAAATACATCATCTGCATACCATTTCCACTGAATATTTGGTAATGCATGTGTACATGCTGTAAGTCTGTCTCCCACCTGAGGGATAGCGTTTCCGTTGGCATTTACAATAAATGGCTTTGTGGCCTCTTCCAGAATGATAAAATCTGTAAACACTGCAACAATAGAATCGATATTTGCCGCTGGCATTATAAATTCATAATTATTATCAAAATTCTTTACAGCATCAATAGTATTTCCTGTGCTGGCAGTAACCGTAATAGATGAAAGAACACACCCCACCTTTGATGTGACAGCCAAAACTACCTTATCTCCCACGCAAGCATTTGTGCTGCCATCAGAAATAGACTCTGGCTGCTTTAAAATACTTTGTATCTGGATACTGCATTCAGTCTGGGCTGTTGTAGGTGTTGCTATGGTATAGCTAACTATTTCTGCCGAAGCATCTATTATTACATTAGCTTCAGGCTGAGTAAATTCGTAGTTATTGCCATCTGTATGAGTCAATGCAACATCAGCAGGACTTTCTGTATCCGTTGTCTTTACTGTAAGACTCTTTAAACTGTATCCTTCATCTGGAGTGGCAGATATAGATACAGTGTCATCTTTTACAGGATTATAATTCGATATTTGAATCGCAACATTTTCTATACCTTCTTTTACAGTTACTGTAAATTTATCATCTTCATTATCTCCAGTAGGCTCCCCATTTTGGGTCTGACCATTTTGGCCCTCCTGTCCTTCTTGGCCCTGACCGTTCTGACCTTCTTGACCATCCTGGCCTTCCTGGCCACCTTGACCATTCTGTCCGTCCTGACCCTGACCCTCCTGACCATTCTGGTCTTGACCTTCCTGATTATCTCCGTCTCCAGTGCCGTCTCCATTACCATCTTCTCCACCTTCGCCGGTGGTTCCATCACTGCTTTTTAGTAATATCACAGGCTTCTCCTCTGAATTTAATTCGTTTTCAGATTCTGTTTCTCCTTCCGCCTTAGGTTCTTCCGTGCTCCTATGTTCCTCCTCACCTTTAGGTTCTTCCGCCTTAGTCTCTTCAGTATCTCCTGAGCTGTCTGAATTTAATTCCAAAATGGTATTTATATTTAAGTCCAATTCATCTGCTTCAGAAAAAAGGAACTCTCTATTTAAATATGTATGTACCAGCACTACAACCATGGTCAATGCCAGTATTCGTACAAGAAATTTTTTATCCATTATTTTCACCGCCCCATACTAGTGTAGAATATATTCCATTACTATATATCGGCAAAAAAAATCCCAATGTGAAGCACTAAGCCCCACATTGGGATAGGAAAAATTCAATAAAATTTAGATATCAAGTTTGGTGTCTCCGCCTAAAAATGTAGGAAGTGATTTTCCCTGCTTCTTCCACTGAGCATACTCTGCTGTTGCAGCAAACATAACATCACCAGATGAATTAAGTGCTGTCTCTACAGAATCCTGAACTACACCAATGATGAATCCAACTGCTACTACCTGCATGGCTACATCTGCATTAACACCGAATAATGAGCAAGCCATAGGGATAAGAAGAAGTGAACCACCAGCAACACCTGAAGCTCCGCATGCAGCAAGAGTTGCAATGAACGCAAGGATAAGTGCTGTAGCAAATGAAACCTGAATTCCGACTGTGTTTGCAGCTGCAAGTGACATAACTGCTATTGTAATAGCAGCACCGTCCATGTTGATTGTAGCACCAAGAGGAATAGAAACTGCATACATCTCTGGATCCATGCCAAGCTTCTCGCAAAGCTCCATGTTTACAGGGATGTTAGCAGCTGAGCTTCTTGTGAAGAATGCTGTCACACCAGACTCTCTAATGCATCTGAAAACAAGTGGATATGGATTTCTTCTAAGAACGATTGCTGCAAGAAGTGGATCTACAATAAGTGCAACCGCAAGCATACATCCTACAAGAAGAATTAAAAGCTTTCCGTAGTCTGTGAAGATTGACATACCATTTGTAGATACGTTCTCGTAAACAAGACCCAAAATACCAAATGGAGCAAGATTGATAATCCATCTAACTGCCTGTGAAACAATATCAGCAATATCAGCCATCATCTGCTTTGTGCTGTCACTTGCTATCCTCTTTGATGCGATACCAAGAACAACTGCCCAGAAAAGAATACCGATGTATCTGCCCTCAGCAAGTGAGCTGACTGGGTTTGATACCATTGTCTTAAGAAGATTAGCAAGAACCTCGCCTACGCTTGTAGGAATAGTATCTGCGCTGGCTGCCTCTGTAAGTGTAAGTGTCTGTGGGAACATAAAGCTTCCGATAACAGCAACTACAGACGCAAGAAGTGTACTTGCCATGTAAAGGGCAAGAACAAGACCGAATCTTCTATCAAGCTTATCATTGCCCTGTGCAAGAGCTGAAATTACAAGGACGAATACAAGCACTGGCGCTACAGCCTTCAAAGCACCTACGAAAATGCTTCCAATCAAAGCAATAAATGACAGGTTATCAAATAGTAATCCAAGGATTACACCTATCACAAGTCCGATTATAATTCTTACAATCAAACTCACACTATTGTACTTCTTAATTAGTTCCATAAAATTTTCTCCCTTTTTATAAAATATTGGTTTAATTCTACCGCTTTAAACCGATAAAGTAAAGAAGTAAATAAAAAAGTGGCTCCGTAACTACGAAGTCACTTTTAAATCTTAATTGAACTATTAAACGTTGATTTCTGCCTTTACACCAAGGATATCCTTATTAGCATCAAGGATAGGTGTAATAACATCACGAAGGTAAACCTCTACCTGACGTGGGCTACGTCCAACATAGCGGGCTGGCTCCATTGTAGCCTCAAGCTCCTCAAGTCCCATTGGGAACTCATCATCTGCTGCGATAAGCTCAAGAAGGTTGTTCTCCTTACCTTCTACCTTTACGTTCTTTCCTGCTTCCATAGAAAGTGTTCTGATTTTCTCGTGAAGCTCCTGTCTGTTGCCACCAAGCTTAACTGCATCCATCATGATATTCTCAGTAGCCATGAATGGAAGCTCAGACATAAGACGCTTTGTAATAACCTTATCGTAAACAACAAGGCCATCTACTACGTTAAGGCAAAGATCAAGTACTCCATCTGTAGCAAGAAAACCCTCAGCGATAGAAAGACGCTTGTTAGCAGAATCATCAAGTGTACGCTCAAACCACTGTGTAGCTGATGTGATGGCAGGGTTAAGTGCATCAATCATTACGTATCTTGAAAGAGATGCGATTCTCTCACTTCTCATTGGATTTCTCTTGTAGGCCATAGCTGATGAACCAATCTGGCTCTTCTCGAATGGCTCTTCTACTTCCTTAAGGTGCTGAAGAAGACGGATGTCGTTTGACATCTTATGAGCAGATGCTGCAATACCTGCAAGGATATTACAAACTCTTGTATCTACCTTACGAGAATATGTCTGGCCTGATACTGGATAGCAAGACTCGAATCCCATCTTCTTTGCGATTGTTGGATCAATCTTATCGATTGTCTCGTTGTCTCCGTTGAAAAGTTCAAGGAAGCTTGCCTGTGTACCTGTAGTACCCTTTGAACCAAGAAGCTTAAGAGTAGAAAGAACATAATCTAAATCCTCAAGGTCCATAACGAACTCATTAAGCCAGAGTGTTGCACGCTTTCCTACTGTTGTAGGCTGTGCTGGCTGGAAATGAGTAAATGCAAGTGTAGGCTGAGCCTTATATTTATCTGCAAATGCCGCAAGCTCTGCGATAACATTTACAAGCTTCTTTCTGATAAGAAGAAGTGCATCACGCATGATGATAATATCTGTGTTATCACCAACGTAGCAGCTTGTTGCACCAAGGTGGATGATACCAGCTGCCTTTGGACACTGTTTGCCATAAGCATATACATGGCTCATTACATCGTGTCTTACTTCTTTCTCACGAGCAACAGCAACATCATAGTTAATATCCTCGATGTGCTGCTTCATCTCATCAATCATATCCTGAGTGATAACTGGCTTTCCATCCTGAGAAAGACCAAGCTCCATCTCTGTCTCAGCAAGAGCTATCCAAAGACGACGCCATGTTGAAAACTTCTTATCCTGAGAGAAAATATACTGCATCTCCTTGCTGGCATATCTCTCACTTAAAGGGCTACTGTATCTATCTGTATTACTCATCATAATCTCCTCTTATATCTTTAGTAGGTGGGTCCATAGGATAATTTCCATCGAAACATCCATGGCAAATCTCTAAACCATCAACCGTCTGTGGCAAACGTTCAAAATTCAGGTATGCCAATGAATCAGCTCCAATAATCTTGCATATTTCATCTACTGAATGCTTGTATGCAATTAGCTGCTCTCGACATGGTACATCTGTACCGAAATAACAAGGCCATAAGAATGGTGGTGATGAAATACGAACATGCACCTCTGTTGCACCAGCATCTCTAAGCATCTTAACAATGCGGTCAGATGTAGTACCACGGACAATTGAATCATCAATCATAATGATTCTCTTTCCTCTTACAACCTCTCTTAAGGCATTAAGTTTTACCTGAACAGATGACTGTCTGCTGGCCTGCTTTGGCTTTATGAAGGTTCTGCCCACATAACTATTCTTTACGAAGGCTGTTCCATAAGGAATGCCAGACTCAAGAGAAAATCCCTGAGCAGCAGCATTTCCTGATTCAGGAACACCAACAACTAAGTCCGCCTCAACTGGAGAATCCTGAGCAAGGAATCGACCAGCCTTAATTCTTGATTCATAAACAGAAATTCCATCTATATCAGAATCAGGTCTTGCAAAGTAAATGTATTCAAAAATACAACGACCGTGCCTTGATTTATCTACACATCTGCTCTTGTCAGATTTGATTCCAAAGTCTGGTGAAATGGTAACAATCTCGCCTGGCTCTACATCACGAATATACTCTGCTCCGATTGTATCAAGAGCACATGTCTCAGATGCGATAACATAAGCATTATCTCTTTTTCCAATACAAAGAGGTCTAAATCCCTGTGGATCACGTGCAGCAATAAGCTTTCGTGGTGACATTACCACAAGTGAGTAAGCTCCCTTGATTCTGTCACAGGCTTTTGCAACAGCTTCCTCAACTGAAGCACTCTTAAGTCGTTCTCTTGCTATGAGATAAGCGATTGTTTCTGAGTCGATAGTAGTCTGGAAAATAGCACCTGTCATAGAAAGCTCATCTCGAAGCTCTTCAGCATTGATAAGATTTCCATTGTGTGCCATTCCAAGAAGTCCCTTCCAATAAGAAAGCACAAGTGGCTGAGCATTCTCTCGGCAAGAAGAACCTGCAGTGGAATATCTGGTGTGACCTACACCGATATCACCGTGCATGCCCTCAAGAATTTCCTGATTGAAAACTTCATTAACAAGGCCCATGTCTTTATGCAAAGCATAGTTACGCTTTGGACCATTTGTGTCTGATACGGCGATACCGCAGCTCTCCTGTCCTCTGTGCTGCAAAGCAAAAAGGCCATAATAAATAGAGGAGGCAACATCCCCACCGTCGAAATCATACATAGCAAAGACGCCGCACTCCTCATGCAGTCCGTCCCATGGCATGTCCTTTAAGTTAAAATCTCCCATTAATTACTCCTATTACTTTAATCCGAAATATGTCTAGATACTGAGTTCCTTACCTGTAAGTAATTTGTAAGCCTCAAGGTACTTATCGATTGTCTTATCAATTACATCCTGTGGAAGAAGGTAATCAGACTCAGGATTTGCCTTGAGCCAGTCGCGTACAAACTGCTTATCGAAAGAAGGCTGTCCATGGCCTGCCTCATAACCCTCGAGTGGCCAGAAACGTGAGCTGTCTGGTGTAAGCATTTCGTCGGCAAGAACAATATTGCCATCCTCATCAAGACCAAACTCAAACTTTGTATCTGCAATGATGATGCCCTTTGTGAGAGCATAATCAGCGCACTTCTTATAAAGAGCAATTGTATTATCACGAAGAGCAGTTGCGTACTCTAAACCGTGACCTGGGAATTCCTTTTCAAGAACTTCAATGGAACGCTCGAAAGAGATATTTTCATCATGATCACCAATTTCTGCCTTAGTAGAAGGAGTGTAGATAGGCTCAGGAAGCTTATCTGATTCCTTAAGACCTTCTGGGAGCTTAATGCCACAAACAGTACCGTTTTCCTTGTAGCTAGCCCATCCAGAGCCTGTGATGTAACCGCGAACGATGCACTCAATTGGAAGCATTGTAAGCTTCTTGCACATCATTGACTTGCCTTTGTACTCGTCGTTCTGGAAGAACTCAGGCATATCTTTTACATCAGTTGAAAGCATGTGATTTGGAACGATGTCCTTTGTAAGGTCGAACCAGAACTTAGACATCTGTGTAAGAACAGCACCCTTATTAACAATCTTGTTCTTTAAAATTACGTCGAATGCAGATATACGATCTGTGGCCACCATGATAATGCTGTCTCCGTTATCGTATACTTCTCTTACTTTTCCCTCTTTAATTGGTTTCATAATCAAATCCTCTCTCTTTTTATTTAGTTTATTTTAATCATCCAGCCCCCTTAAAGGGGGCGAATAATTATTTCTTAATTAAAAGTGACTTACCAGTCATCTCCTTTGGCTGCTCAAGACCCATGATCTCGATAAGTGTAGGAGCGATATCGCAAAGAGCACCGCCCTCGCGAAGTGTATAAGCCTCATCATAGTTAACTAAGATAAATGGAACAGGATTTGTTGTGTGAGCTGTGTGTGGCTCTCCTGTCTCATAATCAATCATCTTCTCAGCATTTCCGTGGTCAGCGCAGATGAATAATGCTCCATCCATCTCCTTAACTGCCTCTACTGCCTCTCCTACAAGTGAGTCAACACGCTCTACAGCTGCAACAGCTGCTTCTATGACGCCAGTATGACCTACCATATCTGGGTTAGCAAAGTTGATAACGATAACATCGTACTTGTTAGACTTGATAGCGTCTACAAGCTTTGCTCCAACCTCTGGTGCCGACATTTCAGGCTTAAGGTCATATGTAGCTACATCCTTAGGTGAGTTAACAAGGATTCTCTCCTCATCCTTATTAGGCTCCTCAACACCACCGTTGAAGAAGAATGTAACGTGTGCGTATTTTTCTGTTTCAGCAAGTCTAAGCTGCTTTAAACCATTGTTTGCAAGGAACTCGCCGAAAGTATTTGTAATGCTCTCCTTCTCGAAAGCAATGTGCTTGTTAGGGATTGTCTCATCGTAATCCTTGAAGCAAGCATAATATAAATCAAGGAATTCTCTATCGAATCCTGTAAACTTGTCATCGCAGAATGCTCTTGTAATCTCACGAGCACGGTCTGGACGGAAGTTGAAGAATACAACTGAATCGCCGTTCTTAACAACTGAAAGTGGGTTGCCAGCTGGATCTGTGATAACTGTAGGAAGAACGAACTCGTCTGTAATTCCCTCATCATAAGAAGCCTGCATAGCATCTGGAACTGAAGTAGCCTTTACGCCCTCACCCTTAGTCAGCGAATCGTAAGCCTTCTGAACACGATCCCAGTTGTTATCTCTATCCATAGCATAGTAACGACCAGAAAGAGAAGCGATTGTACCAACGCCAATCTCATCCATCTTTGCCTGAAGCTGTGCTAAGAAATCCTTACCAGAAGCTGGTGGAGTATCTCTACCATCAAGGAATGCATGAACGAATACCTTTGTAAGACCGTTCTTCTTGCACATCTCAAGCATACCGTAAAGGTGCTCGATGTGGCTGTGAACGCCACCGTCTGAAAGAAGACCCCAAAGGTGTAAATCAGAATCGTTCTTTTTGCAGTTTTCAATTGCCTGAAGAAGAACCTTGTTCTCGAAGAACTCGCCATCATTGATAGCCTTAGTGATTCTTGTGAGATCCTGGTAGATGATGCGGCCTGCGCCGATATTCATGTGACCTACCTCAGAATTTCCCATCTGGCCATCTGGAAGACCAACGAACATGCCTGATGCCTGACCCGGAACAAATGGGCACTCAGCCATAAGCTTATCCATAACAGGTGTCTTTGCCATTGCAATAGCATTTCCCTTAGGATTGTCATTAAGACCATATCCATCGAGAACCATAAGTACTACAGGTTTCTTACTCATAGTAATTCCTCCTTAAATGCCTAGTGTAATACTAGTTCATTATTCTATTGTTTTTTTGTTATATGTCCCTCTTTATCAATCAGAGCTGTGCTCGAAAGACTATTGAGACTGTCTATGATATCGCTATATGCTTTATCTTTATTATTTAAAAGGCTCGTAACACCTGATGAAAACTCACATGGAATGAAGTTTGCATCAATGTGTCCGTCCTTAGAAATCCTAATCTGAGCTAATCCAGTGTGATAATCTGCTGGCATCTCTCCTGTAATGGAGAACCAATAATTACCAAGGCTATAGAAAATAGGAACATTATCCATATATTCTACAGTCTGCAGGCAATGTGTGTGACCGCCAATAATAACATCTGCTCCCGCTTCAACAAAGCTTCTTGCAAGAGCTACCTGGTCTTCACCATAATTGGCATTGCCCTCAGTGCCCCAATGTGGAATAACTATAACATAGTCCGCATTGGCCTTTGCCTCTCTGATAACATCACAGAAAATCTCTGGATGAAGACATTTTAGAACGCCTGGCAATATACCAGTAGCCTCCTGTGTAAAATTAAGAGTACGTTCTATTTGTGTGGCAGAACAAATAGCTATCTTCCTGCCTCCTGCTATAAAATAGACTGGTTTTCTAGCTTCTTCTAAATTAACACCTGCTCCTACAAAAGGCATATTAGCACCTCTAAGTGTATCAAGTGTGTCCAGAAGTCCAGTCTCGCCGTAATCAAAAACATGGTTGTTAGCAACGCTAACAATATCAACTCCAAGTTCCTCTAAAAGAGAAACTCTGCTAGGAGCGCTTCTGAAGGTATATGCTTTTCCTTCAAGAGCAGCACCTCTTGTAGTGTAGGCAAACTCATTGTTAATCATCATAACATCGGCGGAACGCATCTCAGCCAATAAATCCTCGGAAAAACATTCCGTAATTCCGCCTATCTGATGATCCATATAATCGGTGGTTGCCACACCGTCTGAAAAGGATACATCTCCTGTGAAATCAAGAACAATATCCTCTCCATCTATATCAATTTCATGGATTCTGTCAAAAGAGTAATTTTTTATACCGGTACTTTTACAATAATCGTACCAAAGAACGTGAATGCTTTTGCCTGTAAGCTCATACCATATTTCTGGTGTTTCAAAATTAGCATAGCTGGCAATCTCCTGGACAGTCTTCTCTCCATATTCATGTGTGACCATGGATAAAAATGTCTCATCAATTGGGTGACCGCCAATGAACGCCTTTGTACTGTTATTCAGAATGGTATCCCAAGCATCACTTAAATCTGCTATTTGTATTTTTTGTGGCTGGCTCTCTTTTAATTTTGCATATGTCTCCACATTTGTCTCTTTTATGCCGCATCCAACTAGTAATAATGAAGTGAAAACAATAATTATAGCTAAGCCATAACTACATTTCCTCATTTATCTGTGCCTTTACTCGGACAACAGCCTCCGTCGCTCCTTCATAACCTGAATTTGCAGCCATTTCGTAATAGGATAAAGCTGTTTCCAAATTCCTCTCAACCCCGTATCCGTTTTCGTAAAGAAAACCTAAATTAACCTGTGCAATTGCATATCCCTGCAATGCTGCAAGTTTTTGATAATAAACTGCTGACGCGAAATCCACATCAACCCCGTAACCATTGTAGTAAAGATATCCGATTTGATTAAGTGCTGGAGCAAAATCAAAATCCGCTGCTTTAAGGTAATACTCCATAGCCTTTTCGTAATCTTTATCGACACCAATGCCTTTTTCATACATCTGACCGATATAATAGCTGGCCTTTGGGGAAGAATTATCTGACGCGACTGTGAAATGCTCTAAGGCCGCATCGGTGTCAACTCCCACACCGTAGCCTTTGATGTACATAATACCAATGGCAATATTAGAAAGATTAATTGAATCTCTGTCATTTAAAGCCGTACTAGAACTTCTGACTACTCTATTGTAGTAGTCGTAAGCCTTTTTGTAATCCTGAGTGACTCCGATACCTTTTTCATAGATGTATCCAAGATAATAGCCACCATCTAAGTCGCCTGCCTGCTGTGCAACTGTAAGCAGTTCGACTATTTGAGCAAGCTCATTTTCTTCGGTCTCATCAGATTCATCCTTCTTTTTGGAAGTCTTCTCTTCTGACTTTGCCTCGGATTTTTCTTCTGTCATTTCATCAGCTTCATCGATAACTGCTTCGTAGTCGCCCTTTTCCAAAAGAACTCTGGCAAGCCCAACCTTAGCATTTACCGAGCCTGCATCTATTGCTGATTTAAAAAGCTCTTCTGCTTTATCAAGATTCTGATCAACACCGGCACCGGTCAGATAGAAATAACCAAGTGCATCGGTACCATCAACACTGCCTGAATCAGATGCCATCTGATACCAGGAAATGGCCTCTGTAAAATTCTGCTTAACATCTTCTGTGCCGTATTCCAGCATTCTGCCAAGCATTATCTGAGCTTCGGTATCACCCTGATAAGCAAGTACCTCCAGCTCACTATACGAAAGAACTGTATAGTCCTCAACCTCTACATCATCAAATGCTACCTGCTCAGTGGTGTCCACTGTTTCTTCGGTCTCATTTTCTGTGTCTTTGGAACAACCAATTAAGACTGTAGCGGAAATCATTGCCAATAAAAACAAATGAAAATTTCGCTTCATAATACCTCCATACTTCGATGAAGACAAAATTTGTCCATCAGCGCAAATTATATCATAAAACTCAAGGCTTTTGAACAAAAAAAATGCACCAACAATGTGGTGCATTTATAAAAACTTTAGGAGTTTTTTATTACTAATTAAGCATTAACAATCTTACCAAAGTCTGGCTTAAGAGAAGCGCCACCGATAAGACCACCATCGATGTTTGGCTTACTGAGAAGCTCAGCTGCATTTGAAGCGTTCATAGAACCGCCGTACTGGATACGAACAGCCTCTGCTGTAGCACCATCATAAAGCTTAGCAATAAGCTCACGGATGAATGCACAAACTTCTTCAGCCTGATCAGCTGTAGCTGTCTCGCCTGTACCGATAGCCCAGATTGGCTCGTAAGCGATAACAAGATTCTTAACCTGGTCAGCTGTAACACCTGAAAGATCCCAAGTGATCTGACGCTCGATCCACTCCTTGTATGTGCCAGCCTTGCGAAGTGCAAGAGACTCGCCACAGCAAAGGATTGGTGTAAGACCAGCTGCAAATGCCTTCTTAACCTTTGCGTTGATAAGGATATCATCCTCACCAAAGATATCTCTTCTCTCAGAGTGTCCCATGATAACGTACTTAACACCAGCGTCTACAAGCATAGGAGCTGAAATCTCGCCTGTGAAAGCGCCCTTATCCTCGATGTAGAAGTTCTCAGCACCAACGTTTACGTTTGTACCCTTTACAGCCTCTACTACAGGAACGATGTCGATTGCAGGAACGCAATATACAACATCAACATCATCATTCTTTACTAAATCCTTAAGCTCAGCAACAAGCTTTACAGCCTCAGAAGGTGTCATGTTCATCTTCCAGTTGCCGGCAATAATTCTTCTTCTTGCCATTTTAGTTCTCCTCTTATTAAATTGGCTTCAATTTTTTCATACACTTTTACAGACACGCTTTCGCTCTGCTTTTTCTCATTGCCCTACATAAGATGCCACTTCGTGCCATCTAAGTAGGGATGGAAAAAGAAGGTCTTGTAAAAGTATATGTAAAAATTCTCAGCCATTAAATAACTTAAATTATTATATAAAATTCTAGTATTTTTCTAAAATTATAAGGCAATTAGTATGTAGCTGTACAAAGACGTACAGCAAATACTAATTAACGCAGTAATTTTTGAAAAAGACGAATTTTACTTATCATCTGCTGCGTAAACGCCTGGTAACTCCTTACCCTCAAGGAACTCAAGTGAAGCTCCACCACCTGTAGAGATGTGGCTCATCTTGTCAGCAAATCCCATCTGGTTAACAGCTGCTGCTGAATCACCACCACCGATGATTGTTGTAGCGTCTGTCTCAGCAAGAGCCTTAGCAACTGACTCTGTACCTACAGCAAGTGCTGGGTTCTCGAAAAGACCCATTGGTCCGTTCCAAAGAACTGTCTTAGCTGTCTTAACCTTGTTAGAGAAAAGCTCTACTGTCTTAGGTCCGATATCGCAACCCATTCTGTCAGCAGGCATCTTGTCTGAATCATATACTTCAGTCTCAACTGGAGCATCGATTGGATCTGGGAACTCTGCAATTGTAACAGCATCTGTAGGAAGAAGAATCTCCTTACCCATGCTCTTAGCCTTCTCAAGCATCTCCTTGCAGTAATCAAGCTTTGTATCATCGCAAAGTGATGTTCCGATTTCATATCCCATAGCCTTCTGGAATGTGTAAGACATACCACCACCGATGATAAGTGTGTCGCACTTCTCAAGAAGGTTGTTGATAACGTTAAGCTTATCAGCTACCTTTGCACCACCAAGAATTCCTACGAATGGACGTACTGGATTCTCAACAGCGTTGCCAAGGAAGTCGATTTCCTTCTGCATAAGGTATCCAACTACGTTAGAACCACCCTTAGCTGTGATGAACTTTGTAACACCAGCTACAGAAGCGTGAGCTCTGTGTGATGAACCGAAAGCATCGCATACATAATCATCAGCAAGATCAGCGAGCTCCTTAGAGAATGCCTCACCGTTCTTTGTCTCTTCCTCGCCACGGAAACGAGTATTCTGAAGAAGAACTACATCTCCTTCCTTCATAGCCTCAACTGCCTTTGTAGCAGCCTCGCCTGTTACGTTGTAATCAGAAACGAATGTAACTTCCTTACCAAGCTTCTCTGAAAGACGCTTAGCTACAGGAGCAAGTGACTCGCCCTCGTTAGGACCATTCTTTACCTTACCAAGGTGTGAGCAAAGGATAACCTTTCCACCATCAGCAATAAGCTTGTTAATTGTTGGAAGAGCTGCCTTGATACGTGTATCATCTGTGATCTCGCCAGCCTTAAGTGGTACATTGAAATCACAACGAACGAGAACGCGACGGCCCTTTACGTTGATATCATCAACTGTCTTTTTGTTTAATGCCATTTTTCTTAATCCTCCTTAAATAAAAAGGGGTCCGGTCCATGTGGACCGGACCCCTAATAAAGTCGTTAATTTCGATAAACGAATTAAGCTAACTCTGAGAAGTACTTAATTGTACGAACCATCTGTGATGTGTAGCTGTTCTCGTTATCATACCAAGAAACAACCTGTACCTCGTACTGATCATCAGAAACCTTAGAAACCATTGTCTGTGTAGCATCGAAGAGAGAACCAAATCTCATACCTACGATATCTGAAGAAACGATCTCATCCTCGTTGTAACCGAATGACTCGTTAGCTGCTGCCTTCATAGCTGCGTTGATACCCTCAACAGTAACGTCCTTCTTGTTTACTACTGCTGTAAGGATTGTTGTAGAACCTGTTGGTGTAGGAACACGCTGAGCAGATCCGATGAGCTTTCCGTTAAGCTCTGGGATAACAAGGCCGATAGCCTTTGCAGCACCTGTTGAGTTAGGAACGATGTTAACTGCTGCTGCACGTGAACGACGAAGATCACCCTTTCTCTGTGGGCCATCAAGTGTCATCTGATCACCTGTGTAAGCATGGATTGTTACCATGATACCAGACTGGATTGGAGCGTACTTGTTAAGTGCGTCAGCCATAGGTGCTAAGCAGTTTGTTGTACAAGAAGCTGCTGAAATGATTGTATCAGAAGCCTTAAGTGTCTCATGGTTTGTATTGTAAACGATTGTAGGAAGATCGTTTCCTGCTGGAGCAGAGATAACAACCTTTCTAGCACCTGCATTGATGTGAGCCTGTGCCTTTTCCTTTGATGTGTAGAATCCTGAACACTCAAGAACTACGTCTACCTTAAGCTCACCCCATGGGCAATTGTTTGCATCTGGGAATGCATAGATCTTGATTTCCTTACCGCAAACGATGATTGAATCGTCTGTAGATGAAACCTCATCTGCGTGCTCGTACTTTCCCTGTGATGAATCATACTTTAAAAGATGTGCTAACATCTTTGGGCTAGTTAAGTCGTTGATTGCTACTACTTCGTAACCTTCTGCACCGAACATCTGACGGAATGCAAGACGTCCGATACGGCCAAAACCGTTAATTGCTACTCTTACTGCCATTTTTAAATCCTCCTAAAGATTCTTTTAAAATATTAATTTTTGAAGTGCCTCAAAAAAGCACCCCGTATGTACTACATTTTAAACAAAACCAATTTCAAATTCAAGCCCAAAATGAAAATATTGTTAAAATTTTCTCAATCTGCTAGAATTAGCCTCAAAAGGAGGCAGAATTATGTTTTGGGACAATCATATGCACAGTAATTTTTCAGGGGATTCCAAAGCCGAACCCATTGATATGATAAATGCAGCTCGAGCAAAAAAACTTAGAGGTATCACCTTCACCGACCATATGGATTTGGATTATCCACCTAAGTATGGATTCTTCGAACTGGACCCTTACAGCTACTATGAAGCTCAGCACAAGCTTGCCCTTGAGCAGTCCGATGATAACTTCACTGTCTTAACTGGAATTGAACTTGGTATCCAGCCTCACATAGCTGATGATATATACAAAGTAGCTAAAGAAATCCCTTTTGACTTTATAATAGGAAGTACTCATCTCATTGATAAGCAGGATCCTTATTTTGATACATTCTGGGAATCAAGAGATGCCAGACAACTTCTCACCCGTTATTACGAATGTGTTTTAGAGAATATTACAGCCTTTACAGACTTCGATACTGTTGCCCATCTGGATTACGCGTTCAGATATGCAAAAGACCCTACAGTAAAAGAAGATACTCACCAGCCTTACTTTGAAATTGTTGATGAGATTCTTAATAAGATAATAAAGATGGATAAATCACTGGAAATAAATACTGGCGGTCTCAGAAAAGGCCTGGCAAATCCTAATCCTGCCCTATCCATTGTAAAACGATATCATGAGCTTGGCGGAAAAATGATAACACTTGGTGCAGATGCCCACGAACCTGCTCATGTAGCTGCAGATTTTGAAAAGCTCCCTGACATGTTAAATACCTGCGGATTCAAAGAATTTATGGTTTATAAAAACAGAAAGCCTGAAGCTTATCCTTTATAGGAAAAGCTCAGGCTTTTTCTCATATCTAAAACTATTTGTTATCTGCATCAAACTTCAAAAGTGAATTTACAAGCTCCTCGCAGATTTCCAGCTCAGTCTTATTATCTGTCTCAATAATAATGTCAGCTGCAGCCATGTATTTTTCACGACGCTTCAGCATAAGTTCCTCGATGAATTCCACATTTTTATTATTTTCAATAAGTGGTCTGTCATGGCTATCCTTAACACGCTCAAGGATTGTCTCTGGTTTTGCGGTAAGAAGAACCACACGGCCATTCTTCTTCATTTCTACAACGTTGCACTCTCGCATTGGAGTACCGCCACCGCAGGAAATAACTACGTTATGCTTTGTCTGCATCTCCTTCAAAAGATTAGTTTCAGCATTTCTAAAATGCTCCTCACCATAAACCTCAAAAATATCAGAGATGCTCATACCCTCTCTCTCTGAGATAACCTGGTCCATCTCCACCACATCCATAGCAAAGCATGTGCTAAGATAATCAGATATTGTAGTCTTTCCAGCCCCCATGAAACCAATTAGTACAATATTGTAATTAAAAAGATGTCTCGCCTGAATACGCTTAGAATTTTCAACAATGCTCTTAAATACATTCTGAACTTCCTTACCGTGACGTTTCCCCTCAAGACTGGCCTTTAACCAGTTCTCACGCTTTTCATCCTGCTCAGGCTGTAAAATCTGAAGACCATTAGCCTCCTTATAAGCCATGATTTCCTCAACAATGCTGTTTCTCATTAAAAGCGCATTTAAAATAATCTCATCATTCTGTCCTAAATGTTCACGTAACATCTTTAACTGATCCATAACAGCTTCTCCTTCACTTTAGTGCTTTAAATTGTAACACTAATATTAGCAAAAAAACAGACAGATTGAAACCCATAATTTCAATCTGTCTGTAATTATATCAGATTATATCTTAAAGAAACTCATGTCTCTCAAGAACCTTAATAATATCACGGCCCTCTTCCGTTCCCTCAATGATACGGCGAGCACGCTTAGAATCACCAATGTTGTAAATCTCAACATCAGTATCAGCGAATGCATCCTGAAGCTCATTGATGATAGGTGTGTTAGATCTCATACCAAGACATACGAAGCCATAGTCGAAGTCGATGTTCTCGATATTGCCCTCTGGAGTCTTAACGATAAACTTATCGTTGCAAACTTCCTGAAGAGCTGTATTTGTCATCTGACGAACATTGTACTTCTTCATCTTAGCTGCTGTATCACACTTAGTAATAGGATCAAGACCATTACCAATCATTGGAAGCATCTCGATGATAGTAACCTCGCAACCTCTCTCTGTAAAGAATTCCATTACATCAAGACCTACGGCACCACCACCAACTACAGCAACCTTCTTACCCTTCATATCCTCTGGGTAATCATTGATTCTCTCAATCATCTTGATAACTGTAGCTACATTAGAGTCATCCTTATCTACAAGATCCATAAGACCTGTGATTGGAGGAAGTGTAGGATTTGAACCTGTAGCATTGACGATAATATCAGGCTTTAATCCCTTAACCTGCTCTACTGTAGTGTCATTATCTGTAAAGATAAACAGATTCTTAAGCTTGCTAGCACGATTAATCATATATGTAGGGAAGTCAGCAAGTCTCTTCTTATCAGGAATCTTAGAAATCTGAACAGAAAGACCACCGAGCTCGTGCTTCTTCTCAAGAAGGAATGTAGTACATCCAACCTCAGCAGCTGTACAAGCAGCCTCAAGACCAGCAGTACCACCACCTACTACAACTACGTTGCAAGGCTTATTGATTTTTCTCTTATAATATTCGTCATTTGCATTAACTGCAGGGTTAACTGTACATCTGATTGGAATATTAAGACCAATTCTGTGGCCAGCGCAACCAACGTTACAAGAGATACACTTTCTAAGCTCGTCTTCTCTATTAAACTCTACCTTATTTACCCATGCTGGATCTGCGATAAGTCCACGACCCATACCGATGATATCTGCGTCGCCCTTCTCAAGGATTTCCTCAGCGACCTTTGGATCACGAATATTCCCCATTGTTACACATGGCTTACCATATTTTTCCTTAACAGCCTTTGCCATGTATGAACGCCATCCATCTGGAAGATAGTTAGCATCAATCTGGTACTGGATAGAACCATTAAGACCAGCTGAAACATCAAATACATCAACCTCTTCCTGGAAGTACTGGAGATAATCTAATGTATCCTCAAGAGTGTTACCACCTTCCATAAACTCCTCTGCAGAAATACGAACGAAGATTGGGAAGAATGGTCCTACCTGCTTTCTAACCTCTTCAATAACAAGCTTAGCAAAACGAGCTCTGTTCTCTGCAGAACCACCAAACTCATCAGTACGCTTATTAGTTGTAGGTGAAAGGAACTGGCTAAGAAGATATGAGTGACCTGCATGAATCTCAACGCAATCGAAGCCTGCTGTCTGAGCACGCTTTGCAGCCTCACCATACTTCTTTACGATTTCATAAATCTCTTCTTTCTCAAGTGGACGTGGAATCTCTCCGCCTGCCTTTGATGGAATGTCAGATGCAGAAACTGGCTGCATACCTGTACGAGCAGAAACAGCTGATGCACCTGCATGGTTAATCTGGATACCTACACAAGCACCGTGCTTATGCATTCTCTCAGTAAAGTACCATAAACGTGGAATGTAATTGTCGTGATCAATTCTAAGCTGGGTTGTACCATTTGAACCCTGTGGAGAAAATACGCTGGCATTCTCTACCATTAAAAGACCAGTGCCACCCTTGGCACGCTGCTCATAATAATCGATGTGCACAAAAGTCATCTCGCCATTCTGATCACCATAGTTTGTTCCCATTGGTGTCATCATAACGCGGTTCTTAAGTGTCATACGACGAATTGTAAGTGGTTCAAAAATGTGTGGATATTTGCTTTTCATAATTTAGACGCTCCTATTAAATAAACAATTATTTACGAGAGCTATTTAGAATTTAAAAAACAAAAGCGGGCATGCTTTCTTAATGAAAGTATAATCCCGCTTTAACTAATAAATCCAATACAATTTTTGCAAATCATTAATGCATTGAGTGTACTAATATAAAATCTATCATACGCTGAACCGCTGGCATTTGGTATCTGCCTTTTATATAAGCCATATAAACAGTGTGCGAAATGTACTGTTCTGCTGAAAGCTTCCTTATAATAACATCATCTCTATGAATAGAAGTAACATCTGCCACCAAAGCAATACCAAAGTTCGCTGCAACAAGGGAAGCAATACCATTTTCGTCAGGCGATTCGCAAATAAAATTAGGTTCCACATCATTATGAGTAAAGAAATCTCTTGTAAGACGACCTAAGCCTGAGTTTCTTGTGTACCCTAAAACCGGGTAATTTGCAAAGGCGCTGGCATCAATAAGTTCATACTGTTCCAGTGGATGTCCCTTTGGCATAATAACCACAAGCTCCTGTTGCATAACAGGAATAAACTTGATATTAGGCTCGTCTTTAACAAAGGAACCAAATATAATATCGTAATTTCCCGCCTTTAAACCTTCTATATTTCTAGAAGTAATGTCCTGATGGAATGTAAAGGTAACTGCCTGGTTCTTCTCTTCTAATAAGAAGGCTCTGCACATATTAGGAATAAAAGAACCTGCAAGAGGAGCCACATAAGCAAGATCAATGTGTCCTCCAGACCCAGATAACTGATGCATCTTTCTATCGCACTGATTCACTTCTCTAAGAATCTTATCTACATGCTCAAAAAAGATATCTCCTGTTTTGGTAAGAACAACATTTCTTCCAGTCTTTTCAAATAAAACAACTCCAAGTTCACTCTCCAACGAACTAATAGAACGGCTCAAAGATGGCTCAGATATATGAAGCTTCTCTGCCGCCTGATTGAAATGTTGTAGCTTAGCTGCCTCATAAAAATAGGTGAGTTGATTTAATGTCATTTTGGACTCCTTTTCATAATTCATTCATAGAAATGCACAATTTATTCACAATCAATTCGTTCTATATAGCTAATAATACCATAATCAGTACAATTATGCTATTAATTCTACGCAATATAAGTATTGGAAGTTTTTAATTAATACATTTAAAATAATATACATAGAGACTGTTAAGAATTTAACAATTTAACTAGCGGGCACTGTTAAAAAGCAAAAATTCTTAATAAACACTTTTGGAGGAAATGAAAAATGGCAGAAAGAATTACTGGCCACACCGAGCTCATCGGTCTTATGGCCTATCCAATCAGACACTCTAGCTCACCAGCTATGCACAACGAGGCTTTTGCTTATCTTGGTCTTGATTATGCATATCTCGCATTTGAGGTAGACAACAGCACACTTGAGGATGCAGTTAAGGGTATTAGAGCTCTTAAGCTTGTTGGTTCGAACGTATCAATGCCAAACAAGACTGTTGTTGGCAAGTATCTCGACAAGCTCTCTCCTGCAGCTGAGCTTTGCGGTGCTGTAAACACTATCACAAACGAGAATGGTGTTCTTACAGGTCACATCACAGATGGTATTGGTTACATGCAGTCACTTAAGGATTACGATATCGACGTAATCGGAAAGAAAATGACTATCGTTGGTTGCGGTGGTGCTGGTACAGCAATCCAGATTCAGGCAGCTCTTGATGGCGTTAAGGAATTATCTATCTTCAACATCAAGGATGCATTCTGGGATAAGGCTCAGGAAACAGTTGATAAGATCAACGACAGAACAGACTGTAAGGCAACTCTTTACGATCTTGCTGATAAGGATGCTCTTAGACGCGAAATCGCAGACAGCTACCTTCTTGCAAATGCAACTGGTATGGGTATGAAGCCTCTCGAGGGTCAGACATGGCTTCCAGATACTTCTTATCTTCGTCCAGACCTCATCGTTACAGACACTGTTTACGCTCCAGCTAAGACAAAGTTCTTAGAGATGGCTGAAGAAGTTGGATGTAAGAAGATGAACGGTCTTGGCATGATGCTCTTCCAGGGTGCTGCTGGCTTCAAGCTTTGGACAGGCCAGGATATGCCAATCGAACATATGAAGGAAGTACTTGGTATTAAGTACGAGTAAGCAAATTATTTTCATATTTAAATAATGAAAGGAAATCTCATGGGAAATAATTCAAAAGCAAAATATTATCCTGCAGCTTTAATTCTCTATTTGAACTATTTTATTCACGGAGTAGGCTGCTCAATTCTTGGACAATCAGTTATCAAAGAGGCTCTTGCTACTAGCTGGGGCGTTGAGGTAATGTCAATCACAGCTATTTCAGCTGCACTTGGTCTTGGAAGACTTATCGCTCTTCCATTCGCTGGACCTCTTTCAGACAAACTTGGTCGTCGTATTTCTGTAGTTATCGGTGGTTGCTCTTATGCAATCTACGTTATCGGTCTTGCACTTGCATTTAATGCAGGTACAAACGGTGGTTACCAGATTGCTTACATCTGCGCTATCATCGGTGGTATTGCTAACTCATTCCTTGATACTGGTATTTACCCAGCTGTTGCTGAGATCATCAGCGATGCTCCTGGTATTGCTACAATGGGTATCAAGTTCTTTATCGCAATCTCACAGATGCTTCTTCCATTCTTCCTTGGAATGACAGTTGCAACAAATGCTGCTGGCTTAGTAAGCTACAACAGACTTTTCTACATCTGTGGTATTGGATATATCATTTTAGTAGTACTTATTTTCATCCTTCCGCTTCCAGATTCAGATGCAGCTGCAGCTGAGAAGAAAGAGGGACTTATCGCAAGCTTAAAGAAGACTCACTTCTCTATCGAGTCTATTGCAATGATTCTTATCGGCTTCACATGTACAGGTACATTCCAGTTATGGCTTAACTGTGCACAGAACTACGCTAAGACAAACGTTGGTTGGGAAGATCCTTCAATCATGCAGACATTCTACTCAACAGGTACAATCCTTGCTCTTATCGTTACATCTATTCTTACACGTAAGATTAAGGACGTTCGTTTCATCGTAGTTTACCCTATCATTTGTCTTTGCACATTAATCCTTGTCCTTATGGCACCATCACAGGGCATGATGAAGTTTGCAGCATTCGCTATTGGTTGGGCTGGAGCAGGTGGACTTCTTCAGATTGCAACATCTGTATGTAACATGCTCTTCCCTAAGATTAAGGGTACTGTAACAGCACTTGTTATGATTGCTTCATCACTTTGCAACTACACAATCCTTACAGCAGCTGCTGCTATGACACCATCAGGCGTTATGGTTATGAACATTGTTCTTACAGCTATCGGTGTAGTTCTTGGTATCTTCGTAAACTTAAGATATACTAAGATGGTAGAAGCTAATTCATAAACACACTTAATAGAGGGAAATATTATGAATACTGTTAAAATTAGAAATGTAGTACTTGGCGAAGGTGTTCCAAAGATTTGTGTACCTATCGTTGGTAAGACAAAGGAAGATATCCTTGCTGCAGCTAATTCCTTCAAGGGAGTTGCTCACGATGTTGTAGAATGGCGTGTTGACTGGTTCGATGGCGTTTTCGAATTCGATAAGGTTGAGGATGTCCTTAAGGACCTTAGAGTTGCTTTAGGCGACACACCTCTTCTCTTCACTTTCAGAACTTCAAATGAAGGTGGCGAAAAGTCAATCGAGAAGGATGCATACGCTACACTTAATAAGAAGGCTGCTGCTACTGGTCTTGTTGATTTAGTAGACGTTGAGGTCTTCACAGGTGATGATATCGTTAAGGATATCGTTGCTGAGGCTCACAAGAATAACGTTAAGGTTGTTGCTTCAAATCACGATTTTGATAAGACACCTGACAAGGATGATATCGTTTCAAGACTTCGCAAGATGCAGGAGCTTGGAGCTGATGTTCCAAAGATTGCAGTTATGCCTACATGCCGTAAGGATGTTGTTACACTCCTTAGCGCAACACAGGAAATGGCTGACAATTACGCAGACCGTCCAATCATTACAATGTCAATGGCTGGCACAGGCCTTGTAAGCCGTCTTTGTGGCGAAGCTTTCGGTTCAGCACTTACTTTCGGTGCTGTTGGAAAGGCTTCTGCTCCTGGTCAGATGAATGCTTCTGATCTTTCAACAATACTTAATCTTATACATGGTTCAATGTAATCATTAAGCATTTATAGGGCAATTTGTGTAAATGCACAAATTGCCCTATTGAATTATAAGGGGACATAAATCACATGAAACGTATCTTTTTCTTTATAGATGAATATCTCGAAGAGTTTATCATGGTTGTTCTTCTCATCGGTATGAGTGTCATTATGGGCATCCAGATTTTCTGTCGCTATATCTTAGGAGCCTCGCTCTCATGGTCTGAAGAAATCACCCGTTACTTATTCATTTGGTCTGCATTTTTGAGCGTGAGTCTTTGCACAAAGAAATGCATTTCCATCAAAATTGATCAGTTTATCCGCGCTTTTAAGCCTAGAGGAAAAGCATTGTTTAAGGTATTAAACCTTACAATCGAATTTATATTTTTCGTTTATCTCATTCCATTCGCATATCGTTACCTTATTTCAACAATTGAAAGCGGTCAGGTATCTCCTGCCTGCGGAATCCCTATGTACTTTGTACAGTCTGCACCGCTAGTGTGCTTTACACTTTGCGCCATCCGAATTTTAGAAAGATGGTTCCTTGAATGGCACAATGTTATCCATCGCGAAGAATTAAAAACATGGCCTTCTCATCTCAAACAGATAGAAGAACGTGAAAAACATAAAATTGAAATGAACTCTCTCCTTGCTAAGGGGAATTTTAATAAAGAAGTACTTGAAAATACAAAATCTAAAGAAGGGAGAAAGAAGAAATGAGTGCATTAACCGTACTTATCTTATTTGCTATATGCTTAATTATCGCCATTCCTGTATCTATCTCCCTCGGAATAGTTGCAGTATTGCCTGGAGCATTTGATCCATCATTTACAGCCAGTGCAAGCTATGTTATTCGCTCAATGGTTGGTGGAATTGACAGTTTTCCACTTTTAGCTGTTCCAATGTTTGTTCTTTCCGGAATCATCATGGCTCACGGACAGATTTCAAAGAAGCTCTTTGATGTATTCTCATATTTCATCGGAAAGAAGACAGCCGGCGTACCTTGCGCAGTTATTATCACCTGCCTGTTCTACGGTGCTATTTCAGGTTCCGCTCCTGCTACTGTTGCAGCTGTTGGTTCTATGACTATCCCTCTTCTTTTAGAGATGGGCTATGATAAGAAATTTTCTACAGCAATCGTCGCTGTTGCTGGAGGACTTGGAGTTATTATCCCTCCAAGTATTCCTTTCATCATGTACGCCATGGCATCTGGCCAGTCAGTAAGTGATTTGTTTATTGCCGGAATAGTTCCAGGTCTTCTAATAAGTGCTTTGCTTATGGCCTATGCATATTTCCATTGCAAGCTTGTAGGCGAGGATAAGGAAAAGATTAACGCCGAAATCAATGCACTTCACGCTAAGGGCTTCGGCACGATCTTCAAGGAAAGCTTCTTTGCAATCCTCAGCCCTATTATTGTTTTAGGTTGTATCTATGCAGGAATCGCTTCACCAACTGAAGCAGCGGTTATTTCAGTATTCTACGCACTTATAGTCAGCCTCTTCATCTACAAGACCATCCATATCAGAGACATTTGGAATATCTTTGTAGAGGCTATGAAGACCTACGCTCCAATCCTTTTCATATTGGCAGCATCAACAGCCTTCTCAAGAGTGCTTACCCTTATGCAGGTGCCACAGACAGTCAGCGCCTACATCCTTGATAACTTTACAAACAAGATTATCTTATTGCTTGTTATCAATGTATTCCTGCTTCTGGTAGGAATGGTTATGGATACAACACCAGCAATCCTCATCCTATCTCCTATCCTTCTGCCAATCGTAACAGCAGTTGGAATGAACCCAGTTCATTTTGGTATAATGATGGTTGTTAACCTTGCTATAGGCTTCGTTACACCTCCAATCGGTGTTAACCTTTTCGTTGCAAGCTCACTTACAGATGTGCCTGTTGTTGACATAGCAGTAAAAGCAATGCCTATGATTTTTATGTTTATTATCGCTTTATTGCTGATTACTTTTATTCCTGGAATCAGCTTGGTTTTCGTTTAGGAGGATGATATGAAATTCAAACGAATTATTGCTCTATCTACTATTTTTATATCAGCCCTTTGTCTTTGCTCATGTGGCAAATCGTCGGATGTCCAGACTTACGCCTGGCCTCTTGGCACCTCCAGTCCGGAGGATACTGTCACACAGATCTACGCCGAGAAATTCGCTGAAGAAGTCTACCGACTCAGTGATGGTCAGATGGTTATTCAGGTTTACCCTAACAGCGTTTTAGGCGGCGATAGAGAGCTTTTGGAATCCTGCAAGGATGGTGATATTCCATTTGTTGTACAGAACACCGCTCCACAGGTTACATTCCTTCCTGACGTTGCAATCTTCGATATGCCATGTATGTTTGGAAATATTGATGAAGTAAGAGAAAAGGTAGATGATCCTGAGTTTATGACAGCTATATCTGCCGTTTACGAAAAGGGTGGCTATCAACTTCTTGGCTATGCCGATCAGGGCTTCAGAGTTATGACTACCAACAAGCCAGTCAAAACTATTAACGATTTCAAGGGTCAGAAAATCCGTACAATGGAAAATTCTTATCACCTAGATTTCTGGAAAGCCCTTTCAGCATCCCCTACTCCAATGACCTTCTCAGAGGTTTATATTGGATTACAGCAGGGAACAATTGATGCACAGGAAAATCCTTATGAAGTTATCGTATCCAACAGGCTTTACGAGCAACAGGATTACGTTGTGGAGACAAATCATTTGCCACATCTCATTTCCTTAATCGTAAGTGAGGAATTCATGAAGGATAAGACACCTGAGGAACAGGCAATCCTTAGAGAAGCAGCTACTACTGCTACCAAATATGCAAGAGAACAAAGCGATGCCAGAATCGCATCGAGAATTGCCACCATAGAGGAATCTGGAACTGAGGTAATTCCACTAAGTGATGAGCTTAGGAAGCAGATTCAGGAAGCTGCTGTTCCAATTTATACAAACATAAAGGAACATGTAGATTCAAATCTTTACGACATATATACAAAAGGTATTCTTAAATAACAAAAAGCAGCCACATGGCTGCTTTTTGTTTATATTGTTTTAGCTTTTGCTTTGATTCTTGTAAGAGAATTATCTATGTTCTTAGGTGTTTTCCCAAGCTTATTGGCTATCTCCTTGTAATCAAAGTCCTTCATATATAGTTCAAAAACCTGAAGCTCCATTGGCGACAGAACTGCTTTTAAACGATCAATAAGACTAAGATTCTCCTCGGCTTCGATGATGATTTCAGCAGGATCATCTGCAACGGATGAAGGCTCTTCATACTCTCCACCATCCTCATCATACAAAGAGACATAGGCATTCAACGGAGAATGCTTTTTTCGATTGCTGGCCTCGATGGCTTTAATCATCTGTCTATCGATACAAATCTGGGCAAAATGGAAAAATGTAACATCGGAACCAGTATCATAATCTCCAATTGCGCCAAAAAGACCAATCATACCTTCCTGAATGAGATCCTCATTCTCTCCACCAATCAAAAAATATTTCTTGGAAAGCTTCAAAACAAGAGGCTTATACTTTTCACAAATATAATTAACAACAGCTACATTTCCCGACTGGTAGCTCTTTACAAGTTCCTCATCAGAAAACTTAGCGTACTCTTCTCTCAGGTCCATCTTTAACCCCCGTAGGAATTATTTTGCTTTGTTGATTCTCTGTCTAACAACCTCGTATGCCAATACACCGCATGCAACTGATGCATTAAGTGAATCGATATCACCATACATTGGAATGCTGGCAACCATATCACAGTTCTTCTTAACAAGTTCAGAAACGCCATGACCCTCGTTACCAATAACAAGACCAATTGAGCCTGTAAGGTTAAGGTCATACATAGTAGTGCCGCCCATATCAGCACAGACAAACCACATGCCCTGTTCCTTAAGCTCTTCCATAGTCTTAGAAATGTTTGTTACCTTTGCTACTGGAGTATAGTTGATTGCTCCAGCAGAAGCCTTTGCAACAGTAGCTGTAAGACCTACCGCACGATGCTTTGGAATAACTACCCCATGAGCACCAGCCTGATTTGCTGTACGAATGATAGCTCCAAGATTATGTGGATCCTCAATATTATCAAGAATGATAAGGAATGGATCCTCACCCTTTTCACGAGCTGAAGCTAAAATGTCATCAAGCTCAGCATAGTCATAGCTGGCAGCATAGGCAATAACGCCCTGATGCTTGCCTGTCTCTGAAAGCTGATCCAAACGCTCCTTCTTAACAAAGCTCACAACTGTGTCCTTGCTCTTCTTAGCCTCTCTAAGGATAGTCTGAACAGGGCCATCCTTGCAGCCTTCAAGTACAAACAATCTGTCTATAGTTTTTCCAGAACGAAAAGCTTCTAATACTGCATTACGTCCTTCTACAATTCTACTTTCTTCCATATTTACTCCAATATATCTAATTCCAAACGTTCAATACCGCGATTAACCAATTCGCATATACGGTCCATATCTCCTGTAAGATACAGATATCCCATGACCGCCTCAAAGCCTGTAGCCTCAAGATAGTCCATGGTGGTGGCATTCTTAGCCTTTGTGTGTGGCTTTGAATTGCGACCTCTCCGATACCAGCCTGCCTCTTCTTCAGTAAAATCATCCATTAGAGCTGCTGCCATCTTCGCCTGTGTAGGCGCCTTAACAACGGAGCTGGTTCTCTGGTGAAGCTTATTCACCGCGGTATTACCCTTATTAACAAGGATAGAACGAATCACCACATCAAAAATAGCATCGCCTATATAGGCAAGTGTCAGTGGTGAATAGGTTCTTATATCCTTTGGTTCAATGTTAAATTTGCCGTTCAAATAGTCATTTAAACTAGATGCCATACTACTCCTTCACGAGTATCCTTAATCTCTACACCCTTTGCTAAAAGCTCATCACGGATTGCATCTGCTGTAGCAAAATCCTTTGCCTTCTTAGCTTCTGCACGACGAGCGATTGCATCGTTAATAAATGCTTCAAGCTCAGCATCAACTTTGCTGCCAGCCTCGCTAAGAGCCTTTGCGTGACCAATCAAATCAAGTGAAAGTACTCTGTCAAAGCTCTCTACAAGAGCAAGCTTTGTAGCATCATTTGTATCTGCCTTTAATGCATCATAAAGGATTGTGATAGCCATTGATGTGTTAAGGTCGTTTGAAACAGCCTCGCAGAACTTATCCTCGAACTCCTTCTTAACAACCTCATCTACTACCCCCTCAGCCTTAAGCTCTGAAACACGCTTAACCAGCTTATTGTAAGCTGTAACTGTGTTATCAAGATTCTCCCAAGAGAATACAAGTGGCTTACGATAGTGTGATTGTAAGCAGAAGAATCTGTAAACAAGTGGATCATATCCTTTTTCCTGAAGAACTGAAACTGTAAGGATAGCCCCCTTTGACTTTGACATCTTTCCTGACTGGTCATTAAGGTGATTGCTGTGGAACCAGTAATTGCACCACTTATGTCCAAGGTAAGCCTCTGACTGAGCCACCTCGTTAGTATGATGTGGGAAGATGTTATCAACACCGCCACAGTGAATATCCATATACTCACCAAGGTGCTTCATTGAAATGCAAGAGCACTCAATGTGCCATCCTGGATAACCAACACCCCAAGGGCTTTCCCACTTAAGAGCCTGATCCTCGAACTTTGACTTTGTAAACCAAAGAACAAAGTCTGTCTTGTTCTTTTTATTTGTATCCTCTTCTACATCATCACGAACTCCAACCTCGAGAGCTTCCTTTTCAACTGATGATGAGAATACATAGTAATCCTTAAGCTTGCTAGTATCAAAATAAACATTTCCACCTGCAACATATGCGTAGCCCTTTTCAAGAAGAACCTCTACCATGTGAATGAATTCTGGGATGCAGTTTGTAGCAGGCTCTACCACGTCTGGACGCTTGTTTCCTACTGCATCGAAATCCTTGAAGAATGCATCTGTGTAGAACTTTGCAATCTCCATAACTGTCTTGTGCTCACGCTTTGCACCAGCAACCATCTTATCTTCGCCAGTATCAGCATCGCTTGAAAGGTGACCTACATCTGTGATGTTCATAACACGCTTTACGTCGTAACCAGCGTACTCAAGTGACTTGATAAGTGCGTCCTGCATGATATATGTACGGATATTTCCGATGTGTGCAAAATGATAAACTGTAGGGCCGCAAGTGTACATTGCAACCTTACCTTCTTCATTAGGCTTAAAAACTTCTACATTTCTAGATGCTGTATTATAAAATTTAAAATCCATTTTCATTACTCTCCTTTATTTCTAGCGCAACCACCGCAAGTCTCGCAGCTGCGTCCGCTGTCAAATACTACATTGCTTCCATCGTAAAACTCGTAAAGCAAACAGACAGCCTGTGCGCTAATTCCCTCTTCTCTACCTGTGAAGCCAAGATGCTCCTCTGTAGTAGCTTTTATATTGACCTGATCAACATCGATGCCCAAACATCGTGCAACGTTTTCTTCCATCTGCTCAATGAATGGTCGAAGCTTAGGTCTTTGAGCGATAACAGTAGCGTCCACATTTCCTACCACGTAACCCTTGTCCATAACAAGCTCACGAACCTGTTCCAAAAGCTTCATGGAGTCAGCCCCCTTGTATTTAGGGTCTGTATCTGGAAAATGAGCGCCTATATCCTTTAATCCTGCTGCTCCGAGAACAGCATCAGCTATAGCATGTAAAAGTACATCAGCATCTGAGTGGCCTAAAAGACCGAGTGTATGGTCAATTTTCACGCCGCCTATAATGAGGTCTCTGCCCTCTACAAGCTTATGTACATCATAACCTGTACCTATCCTCATATTGCCTCCTAAAAATCATATAATAATCCTAATTTAAGAATTATAACAAAAAAGGGGCCCGTTTAACAGACCCCTTCCTTTAATTACTACTATTTTTCGGTATTTGTAACCTCTTGTTCCTTTTTCTTTTTCTTATATTTGAACAGTGGCCCTTTACCTTTTTTCCTGCGAATGAATGCAATGATAAAGATTATCACTACAATAATTAACGCATATGGGAATATATAAATCAGTGCGATTACAAAATCCTGTAGGAATGTGATAAAGCCTGAGCATGAATCCTTGGCTGCATCTACAAATCTGTTCCAGGCTGTGTCCGCTTTTACCTCTGTGAAGGTAGCCACCTCTTCTATGGTGATATCCACAGTGCTGTAGTCTACCTGATCATCGTATACACGTTTTTGAGCTGTATAGCTTTCGATTTGGTACTGAACGTCGTTGATTCTGTCTTCTATCTGAAGTAGTTCCTCAACAGTTTCAGCTTTAGCCTCCAGCTCACGAAGCCTTTCCATTTTTGTGTCTAGGCTTTTTAGTCTGGCCTGAACATCTACATACTCAGATGTGATATCCTGCACGTCCTCGTATTTTGATGTCATGGAGCCTACCGAGCCTACCGCCGTCATAAAAGCATCGTAGCTTTTAGCCGGAATACGAGCTGTGAAATGGCAGTCTCTGTTGCCATACTCCGCACTACCATACTGAGATGAGCTTTGAATATAGCCACCGTTTGATGAAATCAAGCCCTTAACAGTAGCCACGTCCTCATCAAACTTTTTGGATTCGATACCAATGTTTGAAGTGTAGACAATTTTACGACTAAGGTCGTAGCCCTCCAAATCTTCTTGACCTGATTCTGCTGGCGCTTCGACAGATTTTTCTTCAGCAATGCCGGTGTCCGCTGTAGCTGTATCAGCCCAGCCTTCTTCCGCAACATCCTTAGTATAAAAAGCGTTGCTTCCAGAACTATCATAGTCTGCCGAGCTGCCGCACCCCATAGTAGAAAGAATTAATATTGCAATCAACGCCAAAAGAATCAATCTCTTTTTCATAACCCCCTCCTATATCAATTATTTAAAGTCAAATCCTATCTGCTGTTCGTTACTCCATTCAATGTTATTATCATTGTATGTGTATTCACCAAGAATAATGCCTGTTTCAGTTACTTCCTTTACGGAAAGTGTTGTATCCATATGGCCCTTAGCCTTGATGCCATTTGAAACATCATAAAGGTCCATACTGATGCCATCATTTGCAAGGAGAACAAAGTTACCTTCATCGTTATGGATGAAATAACCTGTGTACCAGCTACCATTGCCAGACTCGTTTTTCAGCTCCTCGCCATTTACTCTTAATACAACGTAGTTTTTATCAGAGTCCTCATCCCAAGTGTTGACTGCACTGATAGTATCAAGGGTACCGTCGCCATTAAAATCTATTCTGCTATCGATACCAGCATTAGAAAGCTTGAGTACGTATGGTGCATCTGAAAGTGGTGTGTAACGATCGTTAAGTCCTTCATACTGGCTGTAAGGTACAGTAACAGAAATAGTACCTGCAGCATATGGTGCAATATCATACTGCTGGAAGATAAATGTAATACCTACATTGTCTAAATAGAACTCAGGCTGATTACCATTTGAGAAATACTCCTCAATCACTTGCTTATAGTCTATTATATCATCACTGTATAGGTTTCCTCTAGCTTCATCTGCGGAATTTGCTATTGTATCTAAAATATACTGCTTTGATGTCTGTCTGATTGTTTCTGCATCACCTAAGTCATCAAGTGTAATCTGCTTTCCAGTGGCTACATCAAAATTTACACCTGTGTAGGTTCCACCACCATGAGCTCCGCCCATAAATGTATAAGTGTTAAGAACAAAGCTTAGCACTTTGTTATCACGGCGTATAAGCTCATTTTTAATATCCTGGGAATACTTCATTGTGTCCTCTGAATCTCCCATTTCCTCATTCTGCTGTTTAGCTTGAGCATTCATATCCTCGATACCAGAGTTAAATGTCTTAACTATACCGTCAAAATACTCATCCATAGCCGCCTTAAGCTCTGGGTGTTTGTCATCCGTAACCTGAATGCACTGAACACTTCCTATGAAATAGTCATAGTCCTCTGCCTTTACAGAAGTAAATGTAATATCTGGTGCCGATGTGCTAACTGGCTCCTTATCTGATTCACTATTAGTATCTTCTGCAGGCTGTACTTGTTCTGTAGCCTGAGTGTTATCAGTCTTTATAGGCTCTGTCTTCTTTCCGCAGGCTATCATAGATGTACCTGCTACTGCACAGATTAAAAGCATAGCTATTCTTTTTTTCATTAAACGTTCCCTCCGTATTACCTAAAACTCTAAAACTATGTTTGTACCTCAGTATACACATCCTCTGTATTATATCAAGTAGTACAGTGAATTTTTAAGAATTCTTAATAATTTCCAAAAACAGGCCCCGAGCTTTTCCCGGGGCCATAAAAAGGAGGATTATAACAACAATTCGAAAATTGGAAGATTACTTGATTACTAAACGTTTTGCGCCTTCTGCGGCTAGTGCACTTCTAACTGTCTCACTTTCATCAAAGGTAATCTGTGCACAAAGCTTTGAGCCCTTCATTCTTTCAGCTGCAAATGAAAGACCATTGTTCTTTCTGTCCAGCTTTGGAGAATCAATCTGGTCTGGATCACCAAGAAGAACTACCTTTGAACCCTTGCCGGCTCTTGTGATGATTTCAAGAATCTGACCAATTGTACAGTTCTGAGCTTCATCAACGATGATAAATGAATTTACAAGAGAACGACCACGCATGTAAGCAAGTGAACAAATCTCGATAATACCTGTCTCGAACATGTCCTCTATCTGAAGCTTGACCTGTTCCTTTTCCTCATTCTGTCCCTTTAAAAGTACCTGCAAATTATCCATAAATGGAGCAATAAGAGGAGTCATTTTTTCTTCCAAATCACCTGGCAAAAATCCTAAGTCGTTATCTGAAAGTGTGTTGCTTCGGGTAATCATAATTCTGTCGTAGCCATTGTGATAATAACCCTGAAGTCCTGCCGCAAGTGAAAGAAAAGTTTTTGCTGTACCTGCGCTACCCTTTAAGATAACAAGTGGTAAATCCTCTGGATGAGCCAGCAACGCATATAAAGCAAATCTCTGTCCTACGTTTCTAGGCTGACAATATGGAGTGTAATAATCTCTGTCCTTCAATAAATGCCATCCATCCTCTTTGAAAGTGTAAAGGGCAGAATTGCTGCCATCTCTACAAATACCAAATTCATTTTCTAAGAATCCCTTGTTAAACGGGCTTTCTATATCTTCCGGTGTGATATCCCTTCGTCCTGAATAGTTTTCGTTATCAAGAATCATCTCATTGTGATAACCTTGTACCACGCAGCCACACATAGTAGCATTGATTCTCATCGAAATATCATTAGTAACTAATATCGTTTCTAAGTCTGATTGCTTAGCAATACCAAGTACACCATTTATTATTCTATTATCCGGTTTGTCTAGCGAATACTCTGCTGGAACCAGCTTCTCAAATTCAGATTCTTTGGCGATTTTAAAGGTACCACCATTCGGCATTGTAACCCCGCTCGCATAATCTCCCTCAATAGATTCGATGTTTCGAATTGACTCTCTCGCGCCATAGCCCACTTGTGCAAAGGCTGTCTTCTTGGAATCAAGTTCCTGAAGAGTTGTGGTTGTGATGATTACATTATTATCATCAAAACCAAATAATGCAGTAGGACAATGGATCAGAATGTTGGTATCAAGGACGTAATTTTTCTTCATATGGGGTCACACTCCTTACCTATTAAATTTTAAAAAACAAGAGCTTCTGTACTTAATTTATCGACTGCATAGAAGGTAGTTTTTATAATTTAATTCTATCTTATTTGCATGATAAGTTCTACAACATTTTGTTGTTTTTTATGACAATTGTGTGAAAATAGCCCTGTATATTGTTATTTTGAATAACAATATACAGGGCTATTTAAAATCTGTTTATTATTACAATCTTCCAACCAAAAGAAGACCTGCCAAACCATAGTAAGTAACTACTGCAACCAAGTCATTTACTGTAGTAATAAGTGGGCCAGAAGCTACCGCTGGGTCTACTTTAATCTTGTGGAAAAAGATAGGAATGATTGTACCAATAAAGCTTGAAACAATCATCGCTACAAAAAGTGAGAATCCAACAATGCCGGATACACTGAATGCAGCATACCATACGTAAGCTTTGAAGCCGTGAAGATAAACTGCAACAAACACAAATGCAAGCAATCCCAAAATCAATCCGTTGGTGCCACCTACTCGCATTTCCTTAAGCACGAACTTTGCTTTTTCTACTCCGGAAATCTCCTCATCCATAAGAACACGGATGGTAACAGCCAGGGACTGTGTACCAACATTTCCAGCCATGTCCAAAATAAGAGACTGGAATACCACAACTACTGCTACTGATGCTACAACACCTTCGAAAATTCCGATAACAGAGCTGGTCAAAAGTCCTAAACCTAAAAGCAATAAAAGCCAAGGAATACGCTTCTTAATACTCTCTAGAAGTGATTCATTTAAATCTTCCTCTGCTGTCAAACCAGCCAACTTAGCGTAGTCTTCACCCATCTCATCATCAACGGCCTCGATGATATCCTGAGCTGTGATTACACCGATGATTTCGTCATTAGGATTAAGTACAGGAATTGAATCCTCCGCGTAATCCTTTAACATCTCGATACTGTCTGAAATAGACGCATCAGCCTGAACACTAGGGTAGCTGTGACTGATAATGTCTGCAAGAGGTGTATCGGCGCGCGCAAGAATCAAATCTCTGAGCTCAATAGCACCACAGTATTTCTGTTCCTTATCAACTACGTAGATAGTGTTGATATTGTCATTGTCCTGAGACTGAGAAATAAGGGAGCGCATCGCCTGCTTTACTGAAAAATCCTCTTCAATAACGATGAAATTCGTAGTCATCATGCTACCGATTTCATCTTCATCGTAAGAATTGATCAGGCGAACGTCTGCGGATGCATCTTCATCCATCAATTCGATGAGCTTTTCTCTCTGCTCCTCATCGTCGATATCTTCCAAAGCATCAACAGCATCATCGGCATCCATGTTTTCAAGGACGTCAGCCGCCTGCTCTGGTGTGATTTCAGTTAAGTACTCTCCTACATCCTCGATGTAAGGGAAAATTTCAGACAGAAGCTCCGCACCTAAGATGCCGAAAAGTCTTTGTCTGTCTTCTGTTTCAAGAGACTCGTATGCTTCGGCGATATCATTCTCATGATAATCATCCAATGCCTCAATCATCTGCTCCGCACTCATATCTGAGCGCAATAAGTCTATAATCTCCTGAATCTTGTTGTCCTCTAATAAGTCCTTTGTTTCCATAGTTTCGTTTGAACTATAGGCATAAAAAAGTCACTGATTATGTAGTTGCAAAACACAAAAAGGAAAACTGCCCGATTACTATAAGAAAAGAGCAGCTGCAAATAAGTTACATAATCGCCCGTGACTGTCGGATTTATCCATAGCTGCTCTCCTTTCGTTTTAATTGAATATATTGTAGATATTAACAAGAAAACTTTATCACAAAAATCAAGTTTTTGCTACCCTATAAACAAAGTTTTTCTACCATTTTTCTATCATAGACAACTGACGTCACTCCATCTACCTCAATTTGATACAGTGCGTTTGCTGCAAGATGTTCAGCTGCCTGCTCCACATTTCTGATACCTGTGGAAATAACAAATTTCTCCATCACCGCATCGAGGCCGTCCTCGGTAACCTGGCACTCTTCTGCCGCCATTCCCATTCTCTTTAATACCTTTGGAAGGGAGAATCTACGGAAGATTTCCTTCTTCTCCTGAACAGAATAATCCGGAATATCGATAACAGCAAAACGTGACATAAGTGGTGCTGAGATATCTGCCTTAACATTTGCTGTGGCAATTGGATAAACACCCATTGTAGGAATCATGCACTCCATGTAATTGTCGGTAAATCCCAGATTATCAAGTAGTGTCAAAAGGACATCAGCAGGGTTACCGTTGCCCTTTCCCGAGTTTGCCTTATCAAGCTCGTTGATGATGAATACTAAATTACTGGTACCAGAATTTGCAAAGGCCTCCATGATGATACCAGGCTTTGCATTTGAATAGATTCGTGAGCTTCCTGTAAGCTGCTCAGGGTCGTTGATAGAGCTCATATCAAGTGTAGTCCAAGGAAGCTTCAGGATTCTTGCTACCGCATATGCGATTTGAGATTTTCCTACTCCCGCAGGACCACATAAAAGCAAACCATAGCTAGGGAGGGTGTGGGTGCGGTTCACCTGAATTACAGTCTCCATGATTCTCTGCTTTACAGATTCAAGACCGTATAGTTCTTCATCGAGAATTCTTCTTGCTTCTACTGGATCGATAGCTTCAAAATAGTCACTCTTCCAGTGAATACCCGTCATGATAGAAAGGGCTCGCTGGGCGTGTCGACGTTCCTCGATAGTAACCTCTGCAGACTTTGCAACAGCAAGGTTACGACGAGCCCATAATCTGATATTGTCTGGGAAAGTTCTGCCTGCGCATGTTATGAAATCAGTGATGGACTGGATGCTTGTAAGCTTCATGTCATCGCCATCTTCTGCATCCTCATCATCCAGCTCCTCCTCTGAAGGGGCATTAGAAGCAAAAAGACGCTCCATCATAAACTGAAGGAAACCATCCTCAGAAGAGAGTTTGCCATTTCCAGTAGCTGTTTCTCTAATTTTGTACACTGCATAGCCCTCAGCTGTGTTAGCACCTGAAAGTCTCACTGGGATATGATTTTCTCCTAACCAGCCAATAAGGCTCACAAAACGAGAATCCACCCTTAATATGTCTGTAGAAACCACGCCATTATCTGATTCATATTCGAAGCTGCTTCTTGAAATCGGATTCGTAAATGTTCCATTTGTGTGATGCTTCATTTCCCCTACCTTATCTGTCAAAACCAATATAGGCTTTTCAGCAGATGCAACTGGCTCATCCGACTTGAAAGTGGTGTATGTCACCACAGCTTCTTTTTTCACATTCTCATCATTTGCAAAATCAAATACTGGCATAGTCCTTCTCCCTTCCAGTTCATACGCTTTTATTTGATTTTCATTCTAGCAGAACACTTTAGCACAGTAAAGTGAATCTGCAAAAAAAGAGTCTCCAGAAATCTTCTGGATGACTCTCATAAACTCTATAAATATTTCTTCTGCTCTGTAAAGCCTCGGCCCTTTACCTCAGACACGCGGCTAACAATAATGAAAGCCTCAGGGTCAATTTGGTGGACAAGCTTTTCTGCTTTTGCAAGCTCTCTTGTGGAAACAATTGAAAGGCAAATCTCTGTGTCCTTGCCAAGGTAGCCTGTGCGGCCGTACATAACTGTGACACCACGGTCCACATCCTGAAGGATGGCACGGCGAATCTCGTCGCTCTTCTTGCTGACAACCTTTACCTGGGTCTTGGCCTTGCCAAGGATTAATGTCTTATCAAGTGTCATGGTGTAGATAACCACCAGGATAATTCCGTAAAGCACCAGGCTTTGGTCTGTAAACACAGCCTGAACACCCAGGATAATAATATCGCAAATCCACATTACACCTGAAATGGATGTGCCAAAAAATTTATTCATAACGATTGGTGGAATATCCATACCACCGGTGGATGCCCCTGTTCTGATTACAATTCCAAGGCTGGCGCCTATAAGTAATCCACCGAAAACAGTGCATAAAACTATATCATCAACAGGCTCATAGTGAGATGCAATAATCTCTGCAATGTGAATCTCAACTGGTAAACAAAATGTGGAAAGTAAAGTGTTGGCTGCGAAACGGCGTCCCATAACGCGCCAGCCGACAAGAAATAGAACTGTGTTAATTACAAACACAGCATATGAAGTCTTGATGCCCCACATGTGATGAACAAAAAGCGCAAGACCTGTACCGCCTCCTGTGATAAGCCCTGATGGCTCCACAAAGAATGCCACCCCTAGGGCATACAAGAAAAGTCCCGCAATAACGATTAAGCCTGTCTTAATTATCTGTTTCATTAGTGTCTCCAAACATTATTCTCAATAACACAACAAAACAGATTGTACACCTTTCGCGGACATTTGTCAGTACACCACGGTAATGCGTTAGCACACTAAAGTATTTTCCACCATACTAAAAAAAGCTGGTTACTGTCACAAGCCTTAGTGTTTCCTCATTCAGCTTAGAATGCTTCATTCAGAAACCTAAGAGCTTGTGACATACCAGCTACCTTAATTATTTATCAAACCCTAAGAAGTGCATACGGCCATCCTGAGTCTTTACTTCATGTTGCGGTTTCTCGCCTACATCCGGATTAAAGAAAACCCCTTTTAGGCTGTTGGTGCGATTGCGGATGCAATCCGGACAGTAGCGTCCGTAACGAATACTGCAGCCGCAGGTTTCACATTTGATGTAAACGCTGCTCCCTTCAGGTATCTCCAGGCGCCCCTCTCTGAGCATTCCATTTACCAGCTCAATTGGAACCCCAGTGTTGTCTGAAATTACAACAGCAGGCGCAGCCCCATACTCATCTATGTAGTCCTTGATTCGCCCGAAATCATCTATTTCCTGATGGCCACAATCGTAGCACTCATAATAACCCCCGCCGATATATTTTAAGCGCCCTTTGCACTTAGAGCAGCGATTAGGCTTGCGCTCAAGAAACTCCTTCTCAAATTTCTCGATATCTTCTTTTTTCCCCATAAAAACACCTGCTAAGAAAAAACGCTTTATAGGTCGAAATCTACAACACTATCGTCAAGCTCAACTATGTCCTCAGGTGGACCGCCTTCCAGGCCCTCTCTAATAAGCTTCCAGTTTTTCAAAAACCATACTGTCTGAGCTGGATGCTTGTACAGAGAAAGCATCTGTGCGCCCTCATACTTGTACGGGTATGCAATTGGAAGATTAGTAGGTCTTGATGTAGTGAAAAAGATGACATGTCTGTATTGCTGTTTAATAACGGCCTCAGGAGTCACGCAATAATAAATACAATCATCATGCTCCCTGGCATATATAAAGTTCATCTTTGTCTGCTCAACCTCTAACGGCTCCATCCCCTCTACAAAGAACTCCCTTTGGCGAGCTTCTTTTATACTTTCGTCAGTAGCTGCCTCGTCTCTTGCAGCCTTGACAGCTTCCTTCCATTTCTTCGCTTCAAGCGGGTTCATAAGTCCGGCAAAGAATCTGTCTTCCTGATCAACTTTTTCCTGATCCTCCTCAGATTCAGAAGGATCAATTGTCGTCTTCAGCCAATAGTTAATTGTATTGAGGTGCTTGTTGAGCTCATTGATATGAGGCGTGTAAATCTTATCCAAATTTACCATCCCCTGCCAATATTCCTGAAACTGCTGCTGAGCATCCCTTCTGGCATTCTTTCTGGCGAAATGAATAGGTAACCCTATAAGTAGATTTAAAGCTGCCAGCAAAACTACCACATTAACTGTAAACCAATTCATAGTAGCCCCCGATGTTAACCAATTACGAATTTATAAATCACCACGCATAATAACAGTATTAAAATCACTGTATTAAATTGCAAAACACGTATAAGCGTATCCAAACTTTCCTTGTTAGCCGCCTTTAGCTTTGCGCCAATGTCCTTTGAGGCGATATCCAGTTGATTCTTAATGGGCGCGTCATAGTCCAGCGAGCTTTGAAGCTTGGTAATCTTCTTATCTATCTCTTTAATCAGTCTTTCCATCTTAGCCTGATTGTCTGATATGGCATCAATAAAATTCTTGTCATCTTCCTTCAGCAAATCCAGCGCCTTTTCCAATGCATATACCTGCCCCTGTAGACGGTCTATTTCTTCTCTGATAGCCTCTTCATTCATGCCAACATATCTTCGGCTGAAGATAGATTTTCCCTTGTATTCTTCCTGCATACACTTTTCTCCCTTTAATGATGCGTAGAATTCAACCACTATATTATATACTTGTCTAAATTCTAACACTTTCGCCCCACAATTGTATAGTCAAGTCACAAAAAAGTCACCCTTTGCAGGGTGACTTTTAAAATACTTTTTAAAGGGAGAATCGTGCTACGAAGTCCTGAAGCTCCTGAGCATTTCCAGCAAGCTTGTCGGATGCCTGTGCAACCTCGTAAGAAGATGCTGTCTGCTCCTGAGATGCTGCCGAAACATTCGATGTCTCATCAGCCACCTCAATACTCATCTGCTCGATATCCTTGATGTTCTTGGCAATTGTCTCAGTTCCGCTAGAAAGCTGAGCAACAATGCTACTCATTGTATTTGATTCCTCTGAGATTGAGTTAACCATGTTTACAATGTTATTGAAGGTGCTACCTGCCTCATTAACAAGCTCTGCTCCGTTTACTACGTTTTGTGCGCCATCATGCATAGCTTCCACAGCTTCCTCAGAATTCTTTGTGATACCAGCAATCAACTCTGTAATCTTCTGCGCTGCCTGATTAGAATCATCAGCAAGCTTTGAAATCTCGCTGGCAACAACTGCGAAGCCCTTACCCATTTCACCGGCACGGGCAGCCTCGATACTTGCATTCAGTGAAAGCAGGTTTGTCTGGCTGGCAATCTCTGAAATAGTAACTACGAAATCATTGATACTCTTAAGTCGCTCACCAAGTCCCTCTACAACCTGAGCTGTGTTCTCAACAGATTCTCTGATGCTATCCATCATATCTGTAGCGTTTGTCATGTCGGCTGCGCCATTAACAGCTGCCTCGTTTGTAGATTTAATCATATCTGTAGTACGATTAATAGCTTCCTGGAAGTTCTCCATATTTGTAACGAAGGAATCGGTCTCGTTACTTGCACCTGTCACAGCATTGATCTGGCTTGAGCAAGAGTTTGCAACGTTTGTACATGATGTTGCAACCATCTCTGATGCCTCGGCTGACTGTGATGCAGATGCTGAAAGCTCCTCTGATGCAGCTGCAACTGAAGCAGTTGTTCCTGAAATCTCCATCATAAGATTTCTAATGTTCCCGTGCATTAAATCAAGGGATTCTGCAATAAGACCAATCTCGTTGTTTCTATTAACAAGGGTTCTAACATTATCCATTTCTTCATTCTCGGTGAAGTCACTGTTAGACATGCGAACAATCTGGCTGGCAGCAAGAGAAATAGGCTGTGTAATCTTTGTGCCAAAGAATAGCGCAACTACAACACCGCAAACGATAAGAATAAGAAGAATAACAATTGTGGTGATGATGCTCTTTCTAAGGGCCTCATTGGCATGCTGGCTATATACAACAGTCATTTCTTCCAAATCATCTACCCATACACCAGTACCCATAACCCAATCGAATGGCTCATAGTAAGCTGTATAGTTAATCTTTGGAAGTTCCTCTGTCTCATTTGGTTTAGCAAACATAAGGCTTGTGTATCCGCCGCCTTCCTGCAAACCATTCTGAATCATCATCTGGATAAATTTATTTCCGCTTGAATCGGTTGAATCCCAACGAGACTGTCCCTCAGTATCTCTACCAAGAAGAACTACGTTAATACCCTGCGAAGTATCAACCCAGAAATATCCACTGCCGTCGTTGTATCTGAGCTCTCTGATAATATCTGCAGACTGTTTTTTAGCCTCCTCCAAAGTCATCTCTCCAGCCTGGTGCTTCGCATACATAAAGGCACAGATGCTCATGGCTTCTTCGGTTTCATACTTAAGCTGATTCTTAACATCAGCATAGAGTCTTTCCTTATAAGCCTCTGTCTGCTCGGAATTAGTATTCAGTGTGTTAATAACTGTGAATGTAGAAATAATACCTGCAGTAATTACTACTGCCGCCAAGATGACTGCGATAAGCACAGTCTTTAAAGAACCCCTCTTTTTATCCATAGTTGTACTCCTTTTCCCCAAAAAGTAATACTCGACTGATACCGCTATAATACCATCATAAAAGTCGTCATTTTTAGATTTCACAATTATTTCGTTAATTTTTCGCAAAGTAATTGCATACTATTTAAATGCATGAAAAAAGCAGCTATCTTTCGATAACTGCCAGTTTTATAGGTATAAATTTAAGACTCATAGTGGTAATCGTAAACAATTACCTTAACTACTGGAGAACCCCAGGTATAACTTTTAAGTGATGCATTTCCTCTTTCATAAATATCTGAGCGAATAGAATTTTGATCAATAATAAATTCGCTGCAACAACATGATCTGTATGTGAAAATGTTTGTAGAATCTGTATCTACATCGGCTTTTTCATCACCCATTATGCATTTGATAACAACGCCATTTCCTAAAACCAGGTCAATGTACTGTCCTGGCACTGTGCCAAAACCACTTCCGACAGCTATCAAAAATCTGTCGTCCAGTTTCATGAATCCATCACTATCTGGTGACGCCATAGCGTTAATGTATCCCGCTCTGCCGTATGTAATCTTGGCTGAACGTTCGATTGTCTTTCCACCTTTGTAGCTAACTGTTTTTCCTGAAACTGGATGAACAAAGCTACTTGGTATGTGGTATACCGTCTTCTCTGCTTCCTGTAATGTCTTTTTTGGTCCTGCTAATACTGCGCACTCTTCTTGAATAGTAACTGTGGTGCACTCAGCAAGATTGTTTAGTATTACTGTCTCTTCAAATGTATAGGTCTCTTCAATAGTCTCCGTTTCTTCAATAATTTCTGTCTCTTCGAAAGATGCTGTCTCTTGAATAGTTTCTGCTTCTGCCGCCTGAATTGGCATGGCATAACTTCTTTTGTAGCAATGGTTAAATAAGATTAGTAAAAGTGATGTGATTAAAAGTAAACTACAGGCCAGGCGGCCCGATCGAACGCCTTTTGAACTCATTTCTTTCATATAACTTTATTTCCTCTCTTTCATAAGTTCAGTACTGTAACAAAAAAAATGACAACTAGCAACGGCTAATTGTCATTTTTGTGGTATTTTTTTCGATATGAAAAATTTAGTGTAATAATTCTCTTTTTAATTACTACAACGTTTTAAAAGTCATTTTTGTTATTATTCTTCCTCTTTCCCAAAATCGATCCAAATATCATTCCCCAAATCATTCCCATGCACATAAATGTTCCAATCCTGTCAGTAGCGATGCCAATAGCAGCTCCAATAAACATTCCTGTAGACATACCCACACTCATGCCGCGAACCATACTATTGCTCACATTCTCCTGCTCATTAACGTATTTACGAACTATCTCCAATCCCCCCATAGGAGCACAAAACTTCTCATTCCTTGGTGGCTGGCAAGCCTGATACACTTCCTCTAAATCAAACCACTCCACACTGTCCAGCTCTTCCTTCTGAATGGTAAGATTATCGATGTCTGCCTCGTCATCATAGACATATACAAATGCAATCTCATTATCTTTAAACATCTTGCCGTGGAATTCCTTCTCATATTGAATAGGAAATGTTCCTGCAAAATGTAAATCATCCTCATCCACATGAATTCCAAGCTCTTCTGAGAGCTCCCTTACAGCTGATTCCAATGGCTCATCCCCTGCCTGAATATGGCCAGCAGATGATGTATCATATCTGCCAGGAAAAGAATCCTTGTTAAGAGCTCTCTTCTGTAAAAGCACTTCTGTCTTATCTCCATTTTCACGGGTCACCCAAATGTGAGCTGTTCTGTGTCGAATGCCTTCTGCATGGGCCTGTGATCTGGTCACTGTTTCGCCGGTAGGCTGTCCTTTTTCATCCACGATGTCAAAAATCTCTTCAGTCATAATACATTCTCCGCTTTTTCGAATAAAATTTCTAATATTATATCGTTCTTTAAAGAAAAAAGCACCTAATTCAGCGAAGAATTAGATGCCTATACACTTAAATTATTTAACCTCTACTAGCTCAATAGTGAAATTGAGTTCCTTGCCTGCCATCTCATGGTTTGCATCAAGAGTGATATTTGTCTCATCCTTTGCAACAACCTTTACTGGGAATGGTCTTCCATAAGGATCCTGTAAGTATACCTGCTGGTCTACTACTAAATCCTCTGAACCTGGAAGCTGTGCAATCTCCAATGTAATGACAGCATCTTCATCACGCTGACCATAAGCTTCCTCTGGCATAAGGTGAATATCAACCTTCTCGCCGACTTCCATATTGGCAACTGCAGCATCAAAGCCCTTAATCATCATGCCTGCGCCACAAACAAACTCAAGTGGCTCGCCTCTGTCATAAGATGAATCGAACTGTGTGCCATCGTTAAATGTACCTCTGTAATGTGTACGGCATGTCTTTCCTACGTTCTTGCCCTCAAATGCAGGCTCTGAATGACATCCGCCACAACCAGAGTGACCGCCACAGCTGTGTCCTTCCTCGTGGTCGCCACATGTATGTCCCTCGCCATGATGGTTGCAATTAACACCAGTGTTAATAAGCTCGCCCTTAAGATAAGCCTCTACTGCTGCATCAACATCACCTGTTGCACCAGCGCAGAGCTCAATACCGTGCTCAGTAAGAGCAGCCTGTGCACCACCGCCGATACCACCGCAGATAAGTACATCAATTGAATTATTGCTAAGTAGACCTGCTAAAGCACCGTGTCCCTGACCATCTGAGCCAATAACCTCAGAAGAAACAACTTTGCCATCCTCTACCTCAAAAATCTTAAACTCTTCTGTATGTCCAAAGTGCTGGAACACCTGACCGTTATCATATGTGACTGCTATTCTCATTTTTATACTCCTTCTAAAATCAAAATCCTACGTATTATACATACTAATGAGAATTTTGGCAATTCTTATTGCATATCATTCTTAATCTTAGCAATCAATGTAATATCAGCTGGAAGCCAAGCCACAGCATCAATGGTTTCTCTAGTAAGCCACTTTGCAGCTTCTGCTTCCTTTAGCTCCAAATGCCCTTTCTTCACTTCACAGTAAAAACAATCCATTGAAAGATGGAATGTAGGATAATCATATTCAATAGTATCGATAAATGGTCCTACCTCGATAAGAGTATCAAGCTCTTCCATTATTTCCCTGACGAGAGCCTGCTCGGAAGTCTCTCCCGCTTCTACCTTGCCTCCTGGGAATTCCCATCCACCTTTATAATCTCCATAACCTCTTGCGGTTGCAAAAATCTTATTCTTCTCCTGAATAGAATCACAGATTACCGCTGCAACAACTTTTATCGTCTTCATGGTCATATTCTCCACACTGATTTTCTTGCTTAAGAATGACTTCTTGTGGGCTACTTAAGGAAAAAGCCCACAAGAACTTGGCTTTGCCAAGCAATATTTTCTTTCAGAAAATATTTGTCCATGTCCGGTTCTTGATTTTCTGAGGAAAATCAAAAACCTATAGATTCTTGAAAAACATCAGTTTTTCAGGAATCGTAAATACCATGAAAATAGATTTATCTATTTTCATGTCCTGCAAAGCAGGATTCTTGCTGACAATTTCCTTGTTTGGTCAGCAAGAAGTCATATAATTTTGTCATTTTTCTTGATTTTATATGCTCAGTGAAGCTCTTTTTCATAGCTTTTTTGCCAAGCAAACATATAATTTTTTAAAAAATGGCATAATTATATGCTTAGAGCAGGATTTCTCTTTAAAGATTCCACCGAGTAAGCATATAATTTTAAAAAAAATGGCATAATTATATGCTTAGGCCAAGATTTTCCTCATAGAAATCCACCAAGTAAGCATATAATTTTAAAAATAATGGCATAATTATATGCTTAGACCAAGATTTTCCTCATAGAAATCCACCAAGTAAGCATATAATTTTTAAAAAAATTACTATATTATATGCTTTACTAATTCAGGCACCTCCCGCAGGCACCCCTTACAGCTCAAAATATTTACAGTTATTCCCTTTGGCTTTCTCCACCGGATACTTGGCCTCATTCTGATCCATCTTCATATTTATAATTTCATCAGGATCAAAGCCAAGCTTGTCAGCTAAATTCTGGCAGTACACCATCACATCCGCAAGCTCTTCCTTTACATGCTGCTCATCAAATCTCTCATTGTCCCACTGGAAGCACTCAAGCAATTCAGCAGCTTCTATGACTATAGACTTTGCGAGATTTGATGGCGAATGAAACTGATCCCAGTCACGGTCTTCCGTAAATTTTCTTATTCTGTCTATTGTTTCCTGTGTCATGATAATCCCCCTTCGTCGGCCTTTGGCCTCCTGATGCCAACAAGTCTTCGCAATGCTCGACTTTTGACATCACTGTTAAGAACAGTTAATGCTCATTGTGTGTCCATCAACAGCTTCATGCTGATTTGCCTTGTAGTTATTATATATTTCTGCAATCTCTTCCTTAGAAAAATCTGGGAAGCAGCTGTAAAGAGTCTCAAGCTCCATACCAGTGCTTACAAAGTTTTCTACCGTCATTTGATCCTTTTTATTCATAACCCACTCCTATACTTTATAAATCTAGATGCTTATTCCTGGTATTCCTCCGACTCCAATCCGTAGTAAAGCATCTCATTGTACTCCGCATTGGCAGCCTCACTGGCCTTCTTCTCCCGCCATCTATCTATATCGCTGCAAATAGCAAGTGCCTCATCCACAATAAGCTCTGCCGTATTAGGCCTTACATTATAAAGATAAGCCAGCATCCTTTGCATCGCCTTGGGACTACCAAGCATCTTTGCAATTTGCATTCCAAGCTCATCAGGAAATCCCAGACTCCTTATAGCCTGCACCAATTCGTCCCTGCTTCTTGCCCATTCTATTCTTGTATCCATAATTCGTGTTTATTAATACCCCCTCAGTTTCTCCTTCAATTCAGCCCTGATGCCCTCCACTCTCCTGATAGCATCATCGCACTGCCTCTTTCCATCACTAATCTTGGACTGCACCAGAATATCTGCCACAAATCCATCAAAGAAGAAATCCGCAAAGGTAAGAAAGTCATTGATGTGAATAGAACTGTATCCACTGACATCCCTCAGCTCCTTGCTGAATCTCTGGAGCGCATACCTGGCATTATCAATCTCACGCTCAGCATCTCCCATCTTGCTGTGCTTCATAAATCCAGAGATTAATCCGCCTCCAAACATATCAAGCAAGCCCCAGTTACCTGCACTATCAAGGTACTTTCTTGCAGAGCGAAGATGCTCCAGCGCATTATCCGCCGCATCAATAGCTTCTCTAATCTCTCTTGCTTCTATTTCATTCATGCTTTTTATCTCCTTTTGTACCATTCCTAGCAGGCCCTTCCAGGACCAGGTCTGCCCGAGCTCCAACTAGTATTCATTATACAAAAAAAGCTACAGTGCTAGAAGCCCTGCAGCAACAAAGTTATCTCAAATTTAATAATTTGTTCGATTGTTAATCCCACATTTGTTTGATAGACTAATTCTCGATGCTACCATTAGGGTTGGCGGTTGGTCTTCGACTAGAGGACTGAGACCTCTATTTAGAATAATCTGTCTTTGAGCAGAAATATCTAAAGGGGAAAACTTTTATGACATTAGAACAATTTGTAGCTATTACTGGATTATTATTTACTGCATTTGGAATCGGCTACAAACTTGGCCGAGACAATGCAACAAAAAAGTAACCGCTCATAAGTCCTGGGAAGACTGAGCGGTTACATCGCTTTTCTGAACGGACCAACCGTTAATGGTTGGCACCTTTTGTATTCTTATTATATCTGCTGATAAATAATTTGTAAACACGCATTTTCATTCATAACTCCATTTCCCTCCCTACGTATTTACGAATCTGAATCCTATATTCCTCATCAAGAAATGGACAACACTCATCTATACTCATGAGCCTGGAGCTTTTAGCTCTATTGCAAGCCTTACACAATGGAATAAGATTCCTGATGTCATCTGTCCCACCATGATACTTTGGAATGAAGTGATCAATGGTGCGCTTATCTGCTTCAACATCCTTGCCACACTTGACACAGATGCCATTTGTTTTGGCCCATATTATGTTCTTGAGATTCTCTTTACGTTTTCGTCTTTTCATATGATTATTGTACCATTCCTTGCGGACATACCCACCACACTCTTTTCTTAGAACCATACGACACTAAATCTGGTGTTATATCACCATTTCTATCATAACTCCATTCTCCGGCAATACTTGGGTATTTAGACTGTAAATCATTAACCCCCTTAACCAGTCTGCTCATATATATTCCTATCACAAAATGATTTCACTAGTTTTTGTGAATATATTAACCTACAACCAGCTTATTAGTCTTCTTAATAAACTTTGCTGGAATCTTTTTATCGAGTTTCCATATTATGCTCATAGGCTTATTGCCTTTATGGCTCACATAATTAGCCGTACCCAAAAACATATATGGAGCTGTACCATATTCATCTTTCCTATGCTCTCTTACAAAAAGCAACACCTTACTTCCTTGTTGTTTATGATTTATATATCTTGCGCCCACAGTTGACGTTTCGGACGTCTTATTCTGACTTTCCCAATGGAACAACTCTTCATTTATTGAATAATCTCTATACATAGTAGAAGGTGAATAATCCTTTTCTGATTTATTCAAGGTATTCATCAAAACATCTATCCGCTTTTGTGGCAGCCATATTACTCCTCCTTGAACACTAGACCAATTATAATATTCAAAGGCTGACAATAGCTGTTCTCTCGTATAAGTACAATAAACATCTAATGGACAATCAAATCCTAAATCACAATATTCATCCACAAAATCTATATGCTCAAGATTATATTGAAGCAATTGAATTATTTCTGCTAGCATATTAGTACTTTCTACTAATTCTTGAATATTATTAATGGTTTCTTCACAATCCCAATCAGCAGCTGTATTCCATATTGTAATATAAAACATCTGCATCATTTTTTTCTCGAGGTCTGACATTTCTTTAATCTTCTCTACAGAAATATCAGATAAGTTCTTAAGAAGAAATTCAATCCAACGTCTAGAATCTATTCGAGCAATTTTAGGTAAGGCTTTAGTAATTATAGTTTCTAGCGGCTCTTCAAACTCTTGTCTAACTCCTGCCTCAACGCATAATCTTACAAATGAATATTTCTGATATATTGTCTTCTTTGATAATTGATAATACTTCAAGAAGTTTTCTAAATTTAGTTCTCTATCTGAATCATCCGTAAATGTTCTAATTTTAGATACTAAAGCATTTTTATTTCCAAATGATTGCTTAATATTCTCTAAAATTATTGTTCTAGGTTTCTCTTCTAATTCAATATAACATCCTTTAGGAAGGGAAACAAAACCATGTTCAATCTCATGTTTGATGCTATGATTTCTATCGTAAAGAAGAGCTTCAAATTTTTGTTCAAAACTATACTTTTTATTTGCTTGACCTATAAAATCCAATACCGTCAAACAATCCTTACCATCGTATAATCTCAACCCTCTACCTAATTGCTGTAAAAAAACCGTTAAGGATTCTGTTGGTCTTAAAAAAAGGACCGTGTTAACTTCTGGAATGTCAACACCCTCATTATAAAGGTCAACTGTAAATATATAATTAATAATATTATTCTTTAAATCCTTTTTTGCTTTTTCGCGTACTCTTTCCGATGAATCAGCATCCAAATTAATACTAGGTATTCCATGCACATTAAAATAATCAGACATAAATCTTGCATGCTCTTTTGACACACAGAACCCTAATCCACAAACTTTTTCCATGTCTGCAACGTATCTTTCAATTGCAACTATTATCGAGGCCGCTCTTTTCTCCGCTATTGTTCTATCTATTGCATAGACATTTGTTAACTGATTAACATCATAGCCGCCTTTTCTCCATTGGATATCATCCAAATCAACAGTATCTGCAATGCCAAAATACTGAAATGGACATAACAATTTTCTGTCTATTGCCTCAGGTAGTCGTATTTCTGCTGCTATACTTCCATCGAAGTACTTTAGTATATCTTTTCCATCATGACGTTCCGGCGTTGCAGTAAGTCCCAATAAAATACATGGCTTAAAATGTTCTAATACAGCATTATAAGTATCCGCTGCCGCATGATGGAATTCATCAATAACTATATAATCATAATATTCTGCATCTATTATTTCATACAATCTTTGACTAGTTATAGTTTGTATAGAAACAAATAAATGCTCTAATCCATCTGGTCTATGTTGACCAACAAATAACTCTCCAAAATTAGGATCTTTTAAAACTGCTCTAAAAGCCGCCATGCTTTGTTTAAGAATATCTTCTCTATGAGCAATAAAAAGCAATTTATTTTCTTTTCTAGGATTCTTTTTACAGTACTCGCGATAATCAAATGCCGCAATAAGAGTTTTCCCAGTACCTGTAGCCGCGACAACTAAATTATGATTCCTTCCTCTTACGACCCTTTCAGCCTTTAGATTATCCAATATTTCCTGCTGATATGTATAAGGGTTTAAATCAAATAAAAATGAAAATCCACCTTGAGTTGTTTCATTATTTTCCAGATTTAAAGCCTTCACTAATCTCCCTTTATCAGATTCATTGTATGTCTCAAATTCCGGCGTATTCCAATAGCTTTCAAAACTAGCATTAACTTTTTCTAATACATCCAGCATATCTTGCTCAGTTATTTTCACATTCCACTCCAGGCCACTTGATAATGCAGCCTTTGAAATGTTAGATGAACCAATATATGCAGTCGTATATCCTGTTTCTCTATGGAAAATATAAGATTTTGCATGAAGCCTAGTTCTGTTTGTATCATAAGAAACCTTAATTGTTGTATTAGGGAGTTTGTTTAATTCCTCTACAGATTTAACTTCAGTTGCCCCCATGTATGAAGTTGTAATGACTCTAAGTTTACCACCTCTTTGAGTAAACTTTTTTAATTCCACAATCAGCTCACGTAAACCACTCCAGCGTATAAAAGATACCAGCATATCAATCCTATCAGAACTTTCAATCTCCTTTTTAAGTTCTGAAATCATCTGTGGTTCCTTTATTGCTCCTGTAAACAAACTACTTCTTGCAATAGATGTCTCCGGTCTACTTACCTTTTTTGCTGTCTTAGTTCCAATCATCACTTCATAATCATTGGTAGATAATAAAGACAATAGTTGTTTTGGATTTTCCGAAACTTGATATTCTTCATCTGAATTTTCTGATAGGACAACAGCAATCTTATTAATCAACTCAATTTGTTTTTCTAAAGATTCTTCCTCATATCCATCGAGTTTTTTCTTAATTACTGTAGATATATAATTTGTCAATATGCTTGAAGCCTCTGCCGAATCGATTTTCTCTATATACTTACAATTATCCGGTACTTCATTGAGCACTTTTTCAAGTTGCTCATTTATTACTTTTTCATATAATCCCGCCTTCATCTCATCCATAATGCACCTACGTATATCTCACCCATCATCTTTAAAATTCTACCAAACCAAATACCCCTGTCTCCTTGCACTATCATAGACAGGTTGCATATTCTTCTCTAAAATATTATAAAACTCTGTTTTTGAATTCCCTCTTCGGTATAACTCCTGATTAGCCCAAATCGAATGCAGATTATCCTTATAGCATTTTTCAAAACTGCTTCGTATATGCGGATTACTATCATTATTTATCATTCCATAAAGAATAAACTGGTTGTACGCAAATTTTCCAAAAAATCTATTCCAATCTGGTAGCTTATTACTTTTAGCTGAATTCAATGATGAATCCATCGGCATTAAATTCCATAGCTCATCATTCATTACAAATGACCATGGAATAAAATGGTCGATATCGTATTTCCCCTTTTCTATAGGTGTACCTTTAAATACATCAATTATTGGCTGCTGTTCAAGAATTAGCTCCCATAAATCTCTAACATGGTTAAGTTTGCGCATCTTTTCATCCATAGGCGCCAATTTATAAACCAGACTAGGAACCTCTGGATTGTTACTCTGAAGCCACTTGACCTTTTCAAATTGAATCCATCCTAATATTGAAACAGTGTTATCCTTAATCAGCTTTATCCATTCGCTACTGAAAGTTACTTCACGTTTTAATCCTGCTGTATCACCAATAACATATGGTAGCGGTGTAGACTCATTCAAAAGCTGTGCGTACTTTATAAGCGCACCAGTTCTTCCCCAATCCACATTTTGCTTTGCATTATCGAAGAAACCTGAAAGTGCTCTATACGGCACATTTCTTGTTAATCTATTTTTATATTCACGAAGTTCATTATCGTATTTACGAATTTGATTTCTGATAATAACTGCATCAGCATCAGACCTTAACTCACTCAGTTCTTGGAGTTTGATAACCGCAAGTTCAAGAGCATCTCTTGGTTCTCCAAGTAAAAAGCCACTTAAATGAACATGAAACTCTAAAACTGTATACCATGCATTACAAATCATCTCATCAATAATGTCATTAAAAGATGTTTGTACGATGTCTCTGGATATCAGCTTTACTATTGCTTCCAGCCAATAAAACTTATAGCAATAAGAAGGGTCCTTTAGCATTTGCGAAAACCCTTCTACATCTAAATTGTTATAATATATTCCATCAATATTTAGGCTCAGCTCATTATTCATTATTTATTGCCTTCCCAAAATATTCGGTTCTTAAAACCGCCCCTTTTATCTTGTTTCTTTTGCTTAACTTCCATAAGATGCTCAATCGAATATCCCCTAGCCTCGCAGATAGCAAACAATACCTCTAGTACATCCGCCATCTCCTCAATTGATTTATCCGCCTGATATTCTGCAACCTCTTCATTAAGCTTAATATCCAACTCCTGAAGATATTCTTCCTGTGAAAGGATTCTCGTTATTGGTTCCTTTCCATCAGCTTTAATAATTTCAGGTATTCTGTCTCGTACTAGCTTCCCCATAGTTATCCTCTTCAATTATTATAAATCGGTATACTTTGCGCTGCTCCCCTTAGCTTTATCCACAGGATACTTTGCTTCATTCTGATCCATCTTCTTATTGATAATCTCATCTGGATCTACACCAAGCTTATCTGCTAAGTTCTGACAGTACACCATCACATCTGCAAGCTCTTCTTTTACATGCTCCTCATCAAACCTATCGTTATCCCACTGGAAACACTCAAGTAATTCTGCTGCTTCAATAACTATAGATTTTGCCAAATGAACTGGTGCATGAAACTGGTCCCAGTCACGATCTTCGGTAAATTTTCTAATTCTGTCTATCGTTTCTTGTCTCATATTCATCCCTCTTATTTTGATGCTTTTATAAGCTCTGCTTGAAGTTCTGGATCACATGCATATATATACATACCATTTACTCCACGCGTCATAAGGACTCTAACCTCATGTTGAATTAAAGTTTCTCCAAACTTTCTTTTTGTTCCATCTGACAATGTTCTGTTTCGTACAGCCTTATCATTATGGCTAGCAGATGGATCAAATATAATCTTTCCGTCACGATATTTAACAGACGGTCCTATTATAACCCCCGCATAATTCAAGTCAAAACCTTGAATTGTAAATGTCGAACCCACCTCATTAATTGTCTGTGGTTGTTCTGCCCAAGCCAGGCCGTTGATAGCTCTCTTTTCTTTGCGAGTAAGTTCAGATTCTAATTCTCTATTCCAAGGTTTATGCCATCCGCCGATAAGCACTTCCCAATACTTAATCAAATGATTTACAGGACGATTTATAGAGCTATACTCCCAATCATAAGTAGCAATTACGCGCGATAGCGCCGAATCACTTTCGTTAGCTCTTTTCTTAATTTCCTTATCCAAAAGTTCTGGAGAATCAAATACTTTTATCGTATAGTCCTCAGATGCTCTTGGTATTTTCTTTAACTCACCCTTCTTAGTAAAAGAATCAATCCAATCTATAGTTGCCGCATCTGCATGCATTCGAAGCTGCTTATCTAAAACAATATAATTATCAACTGCCTTAGCCTGATTTCGATATTCGTCCAAAATCTGTGATTCCCAAAACTGTTCTGTAGTCAAAATTTGATTCTCATCAAACATAACTACTGTTACTCTTGCTCTATCAATGATATCCTTTAATTGATTCTGACCACGATAAGATTGTTTACCTTGTGTAAGCAACAAGTGAGCTTCATCTATAAAAGCAACATCTACTGGATTATCTTCTGAATGATTGTTTATAAAAGTGGTAGGCTTACATACAACCTTTCCATATTTTTCCGTCAATCCAAGTTTTTCTGCTATTTGTTCATAAACAGTTATCTGCTCATCATGATTTACTAACAAATGGCAATCAATTTTTCTATTGTCTTCTTCTGCCTGACAATATAATTCATAAAAAGTACTGCTATTCAATACAGTCTTGCCAGTTCCAGCTTCGCCCTCAATAAAAATAAGTTGCTTAGTTTCATTATCTTCAAGCGCTTTTATCACTTTTTGAATGATTAATGTTCTAGCATTTTCTTGTTCTTTTGTAAGTTTATGCAGCGGAGACGCCTTATAAATAGCAGAATCTTTTATTGAACTTTCTGTTGGAAAGAGTTCCTTATTCTCCTTACGCAGACCTTTCCAAATCTTTTGAAAAATATCATCTAATTCTTCAATGGGATAATAGCTATTTTGAGGATTTCCTCTTTGATTATGAACATGCTTTACCTTATCAACACTCATCAGGTAATGAATGAGTCTGTTTTCAACATCAAGTGTAAGTGATTTATTAAAGTGCTCATGGCCAATGATAAAAAGACGAGCATCCTTTTCTAATAGTCTACTCTGCCAGGCACTTCTATCTGAAGCTGCGTCATAATGCTGACGTGTTCTTTTAAAAACATCATTTGATTCACCAACGTATACTTCAAAGTCTCCAGATGCTTTCCAATTATGGATATAGACTGTAGGATAATTCATAATAATTTTCTGTGTCTTCTCATCCTCTTCTGGAAGCAAAACACTTTCAAAAAAATCCAACGCATCTCGACTGTCTTTAATTTGTCTTATAATTGGACTTGCCACTTTGCTGCTCATATTTACTGGCATATTTGCCCCCTCATATGCAAAATACCCTCCTGTACATACTACATTTAGTATATCACAGGGGGTAACTTTTGTGGCTTAATATAATATTTTTACTCTAGATTTTTAATAAACCTACACTTAGGATAATTACTGCAACCATAAAGCTGATTGCCAGCATTACTTCCCTGTTTAGCAGTACGTAGTACCAACTGGCCTCCGCATCTAGGACAAATTAGATTGTTCTCTCGATTTACATCCACTTTCTCTTCCACCACCTCATCAGTAGTGCTTGAAGTGTTATTTACTTCGGCCACCAAATCAGCATATTTCTTTAGGTAATCGTTCCTTTCAGTATCATTCATTGCAAGCAAGTGCTCACCAGTCTTCAGCATCGCCTTAGTACTATCTCTACACTCTGTCTTCAGACTCTTTAGGTAATTTATCAGCTGATCACAACGAATCACTTGCTGTTTTATCTCTTTTTTAGCATATCTATCATTAACTTATCCCCCTACACATTTACATTAGCTGTTTTGTAGGGAAATTATAGCATTGCATTGTGATTAATTTGTTCACTCCACAATCTTTTCACATCATAATAATTCAAAAAACAGGCAAAGCATTAAGCTCTGCCTGTTTAAATCACATAAATCTTTCCATAACCTCTGTTGTGTGCATAGAAAGAATTCCAGCCCCAAAGGCCTCCATTATTTCCGTATAGCTGTCATCAATAAACATGATTTCATCCATATTTATACCATCACGTTCTGCAATCATCTTCATGATAAGCACTTTCTTATGACGGCTCTCAGTAGATATCAAATCTCCATGATGTTCAAACACACCAGGGTAGCATTCTCTCAAGCGATTATACTTTGAATTGTACTCAAAAGAATTACTACATTCAGTGAGTCCATAGACCTTCACGCCCTGATTAAAATACAAATCATCAATCAGATTCTTTACTCCTCTAGGTGCCTGGCATCTAATGTAGGCATTGTTGTTGATATTGTACCTAAGCCAATCTTCCGGGCTCTCAAAACCAACGACTCTCTTGCCTTCTTCATTGTACATTTTCAGGCAAAGCAATGTGTTATCTACATCACCAAAAAGCATTTTTATCTTTTTCAACTTCTCTTGCATAGACCCCCCTCACTACTTAATCAATATGTTAATAGTTCTTCAAGAAAGCTTTCGCTTCATCCCTCATCTATTAGATTTGAAAGCTGGCAAAAATCCTAAATAAAATATGCGTAATTATCTTTTCTAGGAGCAGCTGGCTTTGCAGGCTCTTCTGCATAACCAAGGGCGCAGTGACCGATACCTTCATACTCGCCTTCAATACCAAGCTTCTTAAGAATGTTCTTGCCAAACTCTGACTCAAACTCTTCCTTTGCTCTATGAATCCAAATGCTTGCAACACCAAGACTTTCTGCTGCATTCATAAGATTGCCGATAACAAGTGAACCATCATACACATGAGTAGGAACCGCTTTGTCAGCAAGAACAATCAGAATAGCTGGTGCCCCATAGAATGGGTCAAAGCCTTCTGGCCAACCACCAATCTTTCTGTTCTCCTCTGCAATTTCATCTCTGAGTTTCTTATCTGTGACCGCAATAATGATTGGGCTCTGTTTTCCCATACCTGTAGCTGCATATGTACCAGCCTTAACAATTGCCTTAAGCTCCTCGTCCTTTACAGCATCTGGCTTAAACTTTCTACAGCTTCTTCTCGATTCTAAAACCTTTAATGTTTCGTTCATAATGTAATCCCCCTTTTTATTTCATAGGCACCGCCTTTCTCAAACATCGTGCCACCTACTAAAATCATTGTATCACAATAGTTCCTAAAACAATCCTAGAAACTTCTTTGTATATGATTCCGTATTTACGGACTGCACAGTGTAGCCTGTTTCAGCTACTGCTGCAATAATCTTATCTCCATCAGGTTCCTGCTCTGAGATAAAAGTACTCTCTCCTTTTGTATGAGAGCTTTTCACCTTCTGTGCATCCGGAACTACTCTCCTAATTACATCATTGATATGTGACTCACACATGCCACACATCATACCATCGATTTTTAGTGTTGTTTTAATCATAATTACTACCTCTTTATATATTCAATCATTCTTTGATATGCTGGAAATATCAAATCAGCTGCTACATTAACTCTATAAACACTCCCACCAACGCAGCTGGTATCACTGCAAACACGAGTCCTGGGAAAATACAGCCTTTAAGATGAAACCACTTTTGATGATACGCTTTATCCATGTGCTCAGTGCCTTCCAGACGGAACTTCTTTACATTAGCGAATAGCACCCAGTCCAAGAAGAAGGTATCATAGGCGCCAATCCACACCATCAGCCCAAAGGCAATTCCAAATCCCTGCCAGAATGTCGCTGCTCCGACAACCTTTGCGCAGACAGTAAGAATTGCTGTGAACACCAATATCCCGCAAGACTTTGCCAGCACCACATTCTTGGATTTGTAAGATACATCCACCTTCTCATGAGTCTTGAAGTACTCTTCCTGGATATCAGGAGGATAGTTATGTATACATTCTGGGCGATACATTCGCTCCCCTCGATACAGGGTAAAAAGTATCGTCGTAAAAATCGCTGCAAATATGATTGCTTCAATTACGAATACATACCAAATCATGACTCTTCCTCCTAGAACAATTCTACTTTCTAAAACTTATGTCTATGCCTATAAACCAGCTGCCATACTAAGGCAGAAATAAGAAATAGAACCGCGACAATCTGTTTTACTGTCATAGTACGCACCTCCTTAGTTCTTCTAACTGTATTATAGCACGTTTGGTTAGTTGTGTCTAACTCATAGCTAAAAAAAGAGACTGCAGTTAATCAGCCTCTTAATAAACAACTATCACCATGACAATTCTATTACATTACTAAAAACAAAGTTCCTGCTCCAATTAGAATACACCCAACAATAGACTTAGGTGTAACCTGCTCATGAAGGAATATGAATGCCAATACAAGTGTAATCACTACACTCAGCTTATCTATTGGAACAACCTTTGAAGCTTCGCCTATCTGCAATGCTTTATAATAACAAAGCCAAGATGCGCCAGTGGCAAGCCCCGATAAAATTAAAAATATCCAGCTCTTTGTGCTTATCTCACTAAGTCCCCTTTGAGCATTCGTCAGGAAAACCATTCCCCACGCCATTATCAAAACCACAGCTGTTCGTATAGCCGTTGCAAGATTAGAATTTACACCTTCAATGCCAACCTTCGCTAAGATTGATGTCAATGCTGCAAATACTGATGACAATATCGCAAATAAAAGCCACATACCATCGCCCCCTTATAGATAAATTAATCAAGTTTTATAACATTAATCACTGGCTCCTCGCTCCACTGCCCCTGCTGACCCACTGTAGGATTCGAGCCCTCATCTGAAAACCATACACCTGTCACAGGATAATAAGACAGGCATCCTCTGTAATTTCCTATATGACCTGCATCCACATCCAACAATGCCTGGCGAAGTTCCTGCAGTGATTCTTTTGGTATGAATGTTTCGATTTTGTACATTTTACTCCCACTTCTTCCACACATCTGGCTGATAGCCAACTGTAGACTGCTTACCATTTCTTACCACTGGTGTCTTGATAATCTGCTGAGACTCAAGCAGCTTCTCCAGCTTATCCTCGTCAGCAATATACTGAAAAAGTGCAACTGCATCCTTATCCTTTGCATCAGGATTTACAAGGTTGGAGATGCCACCATTTGCTGCTGCAACTGATGTAAGCTCACCCTTGCTCATTCCCTTTTCTTTCATATCAATAAACTGATACTTGATGCCGCGCTCTTTGAAAAAACGCTCTGCTTTCTTAGTATCATTGCATTTCTTGGTTCCAAAAATCTGTATGTTCATGCAAATGGCTCTCTTTCTATATCCTTATTTCAACCTTTACTGGCGACTTAATTAACTTATTCTCCCATTACCTTCTCAAACCTAAACATCCTTCAAATCCAACACTTTAATTCCATTCTGAATCAGAAGCTCTGCGAACACGCCCTGTCCATCAATCAGCTTTCCTGTGAAACTACCATCATAAATCTGCTTCACACCACAAGAAGGACTTCTCGACTGAAGAATCACTAAATCAACCTTTTCATCAAGTGCTTTATGCAAACTAAGCTGCGCACCAGTTCTAAATTCTTTATCCTTACTTTCTCCATTTTTGTTAGTGACAACTCCATCCACAATCTCACAAGGAATCCTTGGCGTAGGAAGTCCCCCTGCCACCTCAGGACACACCGGAATAACCTCATGTCCCTTTATGTACTCGGCAACCTTCTCACTATAATTATTGCCACCATTATATTTGCAATTCTGACCTAGCAGGCATGCACTAACCATGATTTTCATTGTTGCCTCTCTTACCATACTTATATACTCCATTTTATATTTTTGCTTCCCCGCTTCCACGGAATGCATCTATTAACCCGCTTCTTGTACTGGACATATTCCTCCCCATATAAATCAAGTAACCATTTCTCCTCAGTATTGATTAATGCTACTGTCATAATGAGCCAATCAATCACTGGCAGGATTAACATACTTACATTATGCCACATTAATAAGATACCTGTAAAAGCAATCCACCATCCGCTGTACATTGGGTTTCTTACCCAGGAATAAATCCCCTTAGTCTGCAACTTGTTTTCAGTGATTGAATCATCCATATCTGAGCGCATTGCACCAATATACCAGACCGCAACACCAACAGCTATCAATATCCCTCCAATAACACGAAAACCCACAGTCCATGGAGTCTCCAGTATTCCTATTTTGAAAACATATCCAAATAGAATAATCCCTATAATATTCACAACTGCCATGCCATAGACAATATATGGTCCCACCCCAAAAAGTGGCAACTTCTGTCCTTCTTTCATGTAATTCTTAAGCATCATTTTCCCCTTTGTATTTTTCTAGAGCATACTATTTCAATAACCTCTGCCAATTCAATACTTCTTAGCTCGAAATGCTGGTCTGTAGACTTTTCCATACGACCTGCCATAGTTGAGGATACATCCACCATTACATCATCCTTTTGTGGTGTGATGTAGAGTGTAAGAACATCTCCTTCCTTTAGCTCAGCTTCCTTCAAACCTATTTCAAATACATTCCCATTGCAGAAATTATCCTCAATAAGCTCGCCTGCCTCATTGAAAATGCTGGCAACATCTCCGCTGTAATCAATCTTAAGGATAGTGTCCTTTGCATCATCAGAAAGCTTTGGAATAGTAAATGTGAATCTACTCTGTCCGCACCTCTTCCACTGAAGCCCACGGACATTTTGATCGTGCAGCTCTGTCTTGAAGTTATTTCCATCCCAGACAACAGGAGTTTCAGAAAACAGAAACTTTACCCCCTCTTCTGTTTCAAATTCATAGTAATCCAGGCTTTCCTTTGTACTTAAAGTTACAAATCTAATTTCCTTATCTCCCGCACTTCGTGTAATTCCTAAGTCTTTACCTACTTCGACAATCACAGGCTCTTCACCATCGAATAAATAAGTTGGCTTCATTCCAGGAATTTCAAAGAAATAATAGGTAATTATGCCATCCTTTTCCACTTTGCTAAGAGGCTGAGCAGTAGCATATAAAAGCTTCACTCCATCAAGCTCCATATTGATAGGCAAAATAGCTGATTCGCCAGCTCCAATGGAAATATTACTTATTTTGATTTCTTTATCCTGTGTATTAATAATGATAGTTTCGTCCTTCTTATCTGTAAGTGTCGCATGATCCTGATAGTTGTTTATAAATAAGAAGCCAGCGTCACCATCAGTTCTTACAGCATAACGAAGCTTACTTGTATCCTCCGGAGTGATTTCTATATTGTCATCCGAAAGCATTGTAACCATATCGCAAATACGATATCCAAAATGTTTTGCAAACAAATGAATTCGGCGAAGTCTGTGATAGCTTGGTCTGATTTGCCCAAACTCTCCAATAGGTGCCTGGTAATCATATGAAATCTTCGGGCACTGATGCTCATTTAAAAATAGTCCATGCTCACCCTTAGGGTTATTACCACCGCGATACATGTAGTAGCCAAGGAAATTACAGCCTGAAGCCATTTTGATATTTGCCATCGCATCTACAGACTCAAATGGAATCTGGAAGCGATAGTTATAGTAGCTTGTCATTCCGCCACCCATCTCACAGCAAGCATAAGGCATATCCTCCGGCTTATAAAATGGTTCAAAATTGTAGGTGGCAGACACATCATTATTATGATTATCCCTGTAAATATATTCAGGAGTGGCCGGATGCTTATAGTCTGGATTTCCATAGTACATCCATGGCCAGAATGCATAGCCTCCCCACAGAGGCATCATCTCCTCCGTTGGAGTAGCTGCACCACCCCAACCTGTACAGGTGTAAAAAGGTGTGACTATTCCCTCTTCAATTGCTATCTTTTTAAGGGCAAGCATATAGGCATCACCTTCGGTACCACCGTTTGTCCATTCATTGGAGGTCCCAAGTGTCATCTCCCAAGGTGCTGCGGAATGCATATATTCATTATCAAGCTGTGCTGCTATTATTGGTCCACCATCCTTGTATAATAACCCCTTTACCTGAGAATAAATGGCTCTATAAAGAAGTCTGGTGTAATGTAAAAATTTCTCGTTTGTAGTGCGCACATCAAATGGCTTTCCATATAACCAATCAGGAAGACCACCGTTTCTCACCTCACCATGGTCGAAGGGACCAATACGAAGGATTACATACATGCCATGCTTTTTGCAAAGTTCAATAAACCCTCTAATATTTCTTCGGCCATCAAATCTAAACTGACCTTCGATTTCCTCATGATGATTCCAGAAAACGTAGGTGGCTATCACATTAAGTCCACCGGCCTTCATTTTAAGTATTGTGTCTTCCCATTGATTTTCAGGAACTCTGGAAAAATGGCATTCACCGCTGATGGCGAAGAAAGCTTTACCATCAACCATCATGTAATAATTGGTAAATCCAAGCTCACCTCCACTTGGATTTGTTCCCCAAAATTTTTCTGAAAGCTTATGTATCTTAAGCTCTCTTGCTTTTGTAAAATCAAGCTTGTGCTCCACTATATTACTCTCCTTAAATTTATTCTTTCACACCGCCACCGCCTAAAGATGTGACGATAAATCTGTAAAATCAGCATTGACATCAACATCTTTTTCTCTAGTTTAAAACTAAAGCGTGAAATAATATATGCAGAAATAGCTGAAATACTTACAGTTAAAATCATTGTCATCGTGGCAATCAGAAATGTATTTTTAAACCAAATCAAATAGTCTGTCTCATTGAAAAGATAGGTAAAATGCTTGTGTTCTTCAATAGAAGCCTGTTTAGCATTTGTATTTCAAAGGGAAAATCAATATAATTGGCTCATATTATTGAAAGAGATTTTAATATGAAAAATTTTAAAATATTAAGAGAACAATGCATACATGAGGTAACCCACCTCGGCATCAAGCTAGGTACCATCTCCTCATGGTCAATAAATACAAGAGCAAAAACACGCTGGGGGCTCTGCAAATTAAACCACGACGGAACCTACTCCATCGAAATTGCATCCCGCCTTCTTGCGGACGACCGCATCTCTGAGCAGGCCTGCAAGGAGACAATCATCCACGAACTACTCCACACCTGCAAAGGTTGCATGCGCCACACTGGCAAATGGAAGTACTATGCCGAAGTTGTTAACCATGTTTATGGATATAACATCAAGAGAGTCACCCAGGGACAGGAAAAAGGTGTTGAGAACTATGAAGGCTCAGAAATGAGCATCAAATATGTCTTCACCTGCGGCAACTGTGGTGCCACAATCTACCGCAAGCGCGACAGTAAATTCACAAGAAATTATAGATACTACGGCTGTGCCAGATGCGGCGCCGTAGCCTGGTCTAAAAAAACAGTATCATAGACATTTGATTTTACGGAATTTTGGACCAATCTATTCACTTTTTCCGTAGCCATTTTTGATAAATCAAAGCTCATTACGGAACAATAAGCCAAAACCAGCTCTTATTCCGTAGGGATTTAGGCACAAAAACCTTCTAGACTCTCCAGCTACCCAAAATCTTACGGAATTCTATGCACAAATGTTCCATTCTTCCGTAAAACCAGCCCAAACTACAAAAATGACTACGTAACAGCAAGCCAAAATCATTCATTCTTCCGTAATCCATGCCCCCACGCCATTAAATGTGCTGTGGCCCAGCCACAGTCCCATTCTTGACTTAACAAGTGGCAAATTATTTGTTTGCCCCCCAAAACTGCTTGCAGTTTTGCTGGGCTTGTCCCATTATTACAGGCAGCAATTGCAAACTATTTGTTTGCAATTGCTGCCTGTAGTGGTGTGCTATCCTACGACACTTTTTGCAACGTTCACATTATTGCTCAGAAAAAGCATCATAAACAATTTTATATAAATACTCTTTTTTGCTAAAATCACTTCCATCAGAAAAGAATGCATTGTATGCAACAAGAGCAGTTCTAACATAGCCAGCATTTTCTTCAAAAAGCTTTCGATTAATCATTATTCCTTGTGCTTCAATGAATTGACAGCAAAAAGTTATTGTAGTTCGAGTATTTCCTTCTCTAAATGGATGAATTTTCCACAATGCTGCTAAAGAATCGCAGAATTGATTTGCTAATTCTTCATGATTAAATGCATCCCATTCTTTTTCTCTCATGTCTTTCAATACATGATGAATATCAGAAACAATATCAAACGGATCAGAATACTCTACAGATTGTCCACCTAAAACATCTTCCTCTTTATAAATCGAAATAGTTCGAGGCGAACCCGCCCAATCAAATATATCTTGAAAGATAACCTGATGCATCTTAAGAAAATGTTCCGTGTGATAATCTCCCGGCAATGGATTAATTGCTACATCTTTTAATCGATATACAACATAATCAGCCTCAGCTTCATCCAGCAATTCTTGAGATTTTATACCAAGAATATTTTTTAGTACAGGAACGTCCTCATAAAGATAAGGATCACGCATTTGTGGACTCCTTCATCTTATATTTCTTATCTAAAAAACGCTTTGCATCCTCCATTGTTACTTCACCACGTTTTTCTTTTTCTATATATTCTTTAAAATCTTTAGTTGGCTCTAGACCGTCTACTTTAATCATACCTATTGCATAATTCCATGCGTCAGCATTAGTCATAATATCCGCCTCCTTTTCTATTATATTTTAACATATATCGGCATATATTTCGATTTATATCCGTGCAGTCTTTTCAATTAGTGTAGAAATACATTTTTACAGGCGAAAACTATTAAACCCGACGCAAGTGCAACGTAAATTTTTACGCCGCATTTTCAAAACTTTAAATATTTTTATTTTTTTGAAAGTAAAAAATGGCAGTTATCTTTCGATAACTGCCATTTGTAATGTTCATTATTCAATTAAAAGCTGGACAAACTTGAAGTTGTCTTTCCCGTGCAAATCGTTCTAGTTGCTCTGCCTTCTCTAAACGTCCCAGCTTTCTATAGGCTTCAGCTTCATATGAAAGTTTCAACACCGGAACCTGATATCCATTCCAATCAACATAATCAAGCAATGTATCTAGCGGGATGATGTTCTCCCATTCATCGGCTGGCTTTTTTTGAATAACTCCCATAACCTCAACTTCCATTCCATCAACTAAAAACTTTCCGAAGTGAGATCTAATCTTTTCATTACCACTAAAGGTTACAGGCTGTACCTCGTATTCCTTTAACAACTCGCCTAAGATATAAGCCGTTGCTTCATCAGTCTGAATATCTATATCGTGAGGCTCATAATCCATCCCCTGAAGTGCAAAAGATGTACTTCCTGTTAATCCCCAGCAAACATCCTTACCGGAATCATGTAATAGCATACATATCTTTAGCAATACTTTTTCATGTAATTCTGTAAGCATTGTGTCACTCCTACAAACAACGATTCTTAATATATGAGTAGAGGCTTTTATAGTCTCTGCTCTTTATTTATGATGAAGGTGATTGGTCTGACGGAATCTTCGATTGGGACACCAC
>NZ_FQYQ01000018.1 GCF_900141825.1 Pseudobutyrivibrio xylanivorans DSM 14809
ATGGTTCCTCGCAACTTCGATATGCATTAATAAATTGTTGCTTGCCATTGATTAGATTTGATATGACATTTGCAACCTACTATGCCAAAAAAAGAGCCGAAGGAAAGCCTCATCGAGTAGCTATAACTCATGTCGCTAAAAAGCTTGTTAGAGTTATTTTTGCTTTAGAAAAGCAAGACATCGATTTTAATCCTTCAAAAGTACGATAAATAAAGCCAATAACCTTCATGTATGTACCATCTGATATACAAAATTCAGATGGCTTACTAATTTTATGCTTTTTTTGAGATTCTAATAAAACATCATTTATCTATTGACTTCTTATAGTTTGTCACCTCTTATATCTTAAAGTGCCTCGTGGCAAGTACGTGCAATAACGTCAAGCTGCTGAGTCTTTGTTAAGTCAATGAACTTAACAGCGTATCCAGATACACGGATTGTGAAGTTAGCGTACTCTGGCTTCTCTGGATGCTCCATAGCATCAATGAGCTTCTCCTTGCCAAATACGTTTACGTTGAGGTGGTGTGCACCCTGATCGAAGTAACCGTCAAGTACGTTAACAAGGTTTGCAGTACGCTCTTCATCTGTGTGACCAAGAGCACCTGGGTTGATTGTCTGTGTGTTAGAGATTCCATCAAGTGCCTCTTCGTATGGAAGCTTAGCAACAGAGTTGAGGGAAGCGATAAGTCCGTTAACCTCAGCACCGTATGATGGGTTAGCACCTGGTGAAAGTGGCTCGCCAGCTGGACGTCCATCTGGAAGAGCACCTGTAGCCTTACCATAAACTACGTTTGAAGTAATAGTAAGGATTGATGTTGTAGGCTCTGAATCTCTGTATGTATGGATGTGACGAAGCTTGCCCATGAATGTACGAAGAAGCCAGATAGCGATTTCGTCAGCTCTGTCATCATCGTTACCGTAACGTGGGAAATCTCCCTCGATTTCAAAGTCCTTTGTAATTCCGTTCTCATCACGGATAGCCTTAACCTTTGCGTACTTGATAGCTGAAAGTGAATCTACACAGTGTGAGAATCCAGCGATACCTGTAGCAAATGAACGACGTACATGTGTATCGATGAGGGCCATCTGGCAAGCCTCATAGTAGTACTTGTCGTGCATGTAGTGAATCATGTTAAGTGTACCTACATAAAGGTGAGCAAGCCAATCCATCATCTGGTCGAACTTCTGCATAACCTCATCATAGTCAAGGTACTCAGATGTGATAGCCTTGTACTCTGGTCCAACCTGGTCGCCAGACTTTTCATCAACACCACCGTTGATAGCGTAAAGAAGGCACTTAGCAAGGTTTGCACGAGCACCGAAGAACTGAAGCTCCTTACCTGTCTCTGTTGCAGATACACAGCAGCAGATTGAGTAATCATCGCCCCAGGTTACACGCATTACATCATCATTCTCGTACTGGATAGAAGATGTAGTAACAGAAATCTTTGAAGCGTATTTCTTGAATGACTCAGGAAGACGGCTTGAGTACATAACTGTAAGGTTTGGCTCTGGTGAAGGTCCCATGTTCTCAAGTGTGTGAAGGAATCTGTAGCAAGTCTTTGTAACCTGGTGACGACCATCAAGACCGATACCACCAACCTCGAGAGTAGCCCAAACTGGGTCACCTGAGAAGAGCTGGTTGTAAGACTCGATACGAGCAAACTTAACCATACGGCACTTCATTGTGAAGTGATCGATGATTTCCTGTGCCTCAGACTCAGTGATGATTCCCTTTGCAAGGTCACGTGAGAAGTAGATATCAAGGAATGTAGATACACGACCTACTGACATAGCAGCACCGTTCTGTGTCTTGATAGCTGCAAGGTAACCGAAGTATAACCACTGAACAGCTTCCTTAGCTGTACCAGCTGGCTTAGAAATATCGTAGCCGTAGATAGCAGCCATTTCCTTCATGCCCTTAAGAGCATTGATCTGATCTGTTATTTCCTCACGAAGCTGGAAATCGTAACGACGCATACCCTGACGAGCTGTAGCTGCGAAATCTGCCTGCTTCTTCTCGATAAGGTAATCAATACCGTAAAGAGCAACACGTCTGTAATCGCCTACGATACGTCCACGTCCGTATGTATCTGGAAGACCTGTAAGAATTTTATTGTGACGGGCCATCTTCATCTCTGGTGTGTAGATGTCGAATACACCCTGATTATGTGTCTTGTGATATTTAGTAAAAATCTCGTGAAGCTTCTCGCTTGGCTCATAGCCGTACATTCTGCAAGACTGCTCAGCCATTGTGATACCACCGAATGGCATGAAAGCTCTCTTAAGAGGCTTGTCTGTCTGAAGACCAACAATCTGCTCGAGATCCTTTGTCTCTTCTGAAATGTAACCAGCGCCGTGAGAAGTAAGTGAAGATACAATATCTGTATCCATGTCGAGAACGCCACCCTTTGCACGTTCAGCTGCCTGAAGTTCCTGAAGCTTTCCCCAGAGAGTGTTAGTAGCCTCTGTTGGGTCTGCTAAGAAAGATTCATCTCCATCATATGGAGTGTAGTTGTTCTGGATGAAATCGCGTACATCAACGTTGTCTTTCCAAACGCGACCTACGAATCCATCCCACTGTGAGAAATCGTGATTTGCCATGATTATTCTTCCTTTCTACTACAATAACATTAAATGCTTCACGCTAGTTGGGGTTGTGCTTACGCATATCATTGGACAGTTAGATGCGTCTAACACGCTAGCTGAGAAATACTATAACATATGTTTGATAAGAAAATAACAATGTACTTCAATTAATACATTGCAGATATAATTTTTGTTCAATTAACCAAAAATAAGGAAATTTTTTGACCCCAGAGATGGAAACTTATTGATAATTTTATAAAAAAGGTAACGAAAAATTCATAAAAATAGAGTACAATAAATGCAGTCGTATGGGGTGAATTTTGTATTGGGAGAAATACTATGATTAACGGCAAGAAATTAGTGGTTCTTTGTGCGTATCGAGTTTACGATGCGCAGGTGTTTAGTTTTATTTCTGAGCTTAACAGACTTCTTAATGAAAAGGATTGTTGTCTGTTCGTTTACGCTCTGAATACAGAAATAGGAAACAGCGGTGATAATCAGGCGGAGACTGCAGTTTTCGATTTGATTCCTTATGATAAAGCGGATGCTGTAGTCATAATGGATGAGAAGATAAAGTGTCGCGAGCTGGTTCAGAGTATTATTGCAAAGGCAGAAGCTCATGATGTTCCGTCTGTCGTTATTGATGGAAAATATGATGGCGTATCCTTTGTAAACTATGATTACGAGAAGGGGTTCGAGGCGGTAGTTCGCCACGTCATAGAGGATCATCACGTAACCCGTCCTCATTTCATGGCAGGAAAAATAACAAGCGAGTTTTCAAATGCCAGAATAGAAGTCTTTAAAAAGGTAATTGCAGAAAACGGAATCGCCTTTGATGACAGCATGCTTAGCTATGGAGATTTCTGGTCTATGCCAGCGCGCCTTGCAGCTCAGGAAATTATAAGATCTGGAAATCTGCCAGAGGCAGTAATTTGTGCTAATGATATTATGGCGATAAATGTCTGTGATGTTTTTCAGGAGGCAGGTCTTAAGATACCCGAGGACATTATTGTCACAGGCTTTGACGGAATAGAGGAGGCCTTCTGGTCTGTACCTGGAATCACGACAGCAGCCTGCAACAGTAAAGAGCTTGCTACAGCCATTATGGATGTTGTTCGCCAGTTGTTTAAAGGCCAAAGAAATATTGAAAAGTGGATTGAGCCATCATTTATTGCAAATGAATCCTGCGGATGTCCAAGATGTAAGCTGGATTTGTTATCAGTTGTTGATGGTTTGAATAATAGATTTTATCATCATCAGGATGATATCCATATTATGCAGAACATTGCTTCCCGTACAATGGGAGCTCAGTCAATAGAGGAATGCATTCATTATTTAAAGAATCCGATGACTGCTCACACCTGTTGTGTTATTGAGGAGTCTTGCTTTGATATGGAAAACAATTTCTTCGAGGAAGAAAAGGCAAGTGGAAAGAAATGTGTTTTCTTAGATTCATATTCTGAAGGGGACAGGATTGTGCTTTATAATCCTGAGACAATCATTCCTCATTTAGATGGTATTTTGGAAAAGGGATATCCCTTGGTTTTCAATTCGCTTGAATACATGGGAAAATCTTTAGGATTTATTTGCTATACCTATCCTCGATTTGATATTATTGACTACGCGAAAATGCCGGCTATTACCAACAGTATTGGAATGGGAATTGGCGGTTATGTTTCAATGAAATACCAAAAATATCTCCGTGATAAAATCAGGAGAATGTATCAGAACGATTCACTTACAGGTCTCTACAACCGAATGGCTTTCAAGGGGCATTTTGAGGAATTGAAGGAGAATCCTATTAATAACGGACAGCCACTTACAGTTATTATGGCTGATTTGAATGGACTTAAATCCATCAATGACACATGCGGTCACAGTGCAGGCGACCATGCTATAGCTACAGTTGCAAAAGCGCTTACTGACGCATGCCCACCTAGTGCTATCAGCGTCAGATTTGGTGGTGATGAGATGTTTAGCTTCGTTCTTGGTGAATGTGATACAGATGAAATCATCTCTGATATAGAGGATGTATTAAATGATGAAAGTGCGAGACTGGAATACAAAATTTCTGCCAGTCTCGGAATATATGAAACAGTCTTCCATGAAAAGATAGACTTGGAAGAGGTTATTGGTCGTGCGGATGAGCAGATGTACAGCGTAAAACGCGCGGTCAAAGAAGGGCGGTAATTTAGTGAGCACTAACACAGGAAAACAAACTACAAACAAAAAGGGGCCAAGTCAGACTGCACCATTAGGATTCAAGGGAAAGAACCAAGCATTTCTTGATGCCGAATATCTAAGTGCCAGATTTAAAAAGACCTCGATTGAGGATGTTATATCTGTGGGAGTGGTCATTACTAATCCGGAACATGAGGAGCTGGACAGATTCTATTCTACAGTTCAGCTTACAAGAGGTCACAAGCTCCCACCTCTTATCACGGAGCTTACAGGACTTACAAATGAAGAGCTTGAATTTGCACCTAGCTATGAAGATGTTATGACAGAGCTTATCAATCTAATTAAGAAATGGCAGGTTGGTAAGATTTGCGTCTGGGGCGGCGATAAGAATAATTTCCAGAGGGATTTTGAATCACGTAATCTGGAGAAGCCACTTAAGAGAAGTGTAGCAAAATTCATCAGCACCTTTGAAAATATTCAAAAGGATGTGAGCCTTGATATCACAGGCGGATTGGATGCTAATCTATCTCTTGCAGATATGAAGACAATTTGTGGTCTTGGTGGTCACGTTGCTCACAACGCTTTAAACGACGCAGAGGATATGCTTGAGTGTATCAGAATCATCGAAAAGGACGAGATGAAGTATGATGGCGTGGAGGCTGCTGAGTATAAGAGATTCAGAGGTGAGTATGTTAAAAACAGAAGCTTCGATGATCCAGAGGTAGATGAGGATTACATTATTGATTCTCCACTTGGATTACAGTTCTTAGAGGAGCTTAAGGACAGAGGCTTTGCAGATGACCCTAAGACTAAGGCTTTCATGGATGACTTAGGATTTATCCTTGGTAAAGGAAATGTATATATGGGTACGTTCTCTGAGATGATTAATGAATAATGAGGTATTACCGATTTTCGGTTTAGAGGTTAAAATGTAGAATCCGCGCCTGCATTTTAACCTCTTTTTTTTACAGGTGAACTAAGGTATATTTATATAGATTTGAAAGCGTTTAGGAGGTGCTTATGGCAAAGCAAAAATGGAAACCAGGAAATATGGTTTACCCACTTCCAGCGGTTATGGTTACCTGCCGTGGAAAAGATGGAAAAGACAATATTTTGACTGTTGCCTGGACAGGTACAGTTTGTACTAATCCGCCTATGGCATATATTTCAGTTAGACCTAGCAGACATTCCTATCCAATGATTATGGAGACGGGAGAATTTGCTATAAATCTCACCACAGAAGAGCTTTCATTTGCTACTGATTTTTGTGGTGTTAAATCGGGAAAAGATGTAGATAAGTTTGAAAAGTGCGGTCTTCACAAAGTAGAGGCTGATGAGATAAATGTTTCTCTTATTGAGGAATCTCCAGTTAACATTGAGTGCAGAGTTCGTGAGGTACATGAATACGGCTCTCATACAATGTTTGTTGCTGATGTTCTCTGTGTTCATGCCGATGAAAAATACATGAATGAGACAGGCAAATTTGAGCTGGAAAAGGCAGGCCTTTTGGCATATAGCCATGGCACTTATTACGGATTAACCAAGCCTCAGGGCACATTTGGTTATTCAATAAAGAAAGAAGGAAAAAAATAATGAATAAGACAGTTAAGGGTTTATTTGATTTTATAGAGAAGAGTCCTTCTCAGTTTCATGTTGTAGCTAATCAGCGGCAGGTATTCTTAGATGCAGGTTTTGAGGAGCTTACAGAGGCCAGCAGCTGGGATTTAAAGCTTGGTGGCAATTACTTCGTTACAAGAAATGGTTCATCTATTCTTGCATTCAGAATGCCTAAGAAGGAATACAAGAGCTTCATGATTATGGCATCTCACACTGATTCACCAACATTCAGAATCAAGGAAATGCCAGAGATGAAGGAAGGCCACTACGTAAAGCTTAACACAGAGCGTTACGGCGGAATGCTTATGGCTCCTTGGTTTGACAGACCTCTTTCCATTGCAGGTCGTGCCATCGTTCGCACAGACGCAGGCAAAATCGAAACAAAGCTTGTAAATCTTGACCGTGATCTTTGCATGCTTCCATCCCTTGCTATCCACATGAATCGTGAGGCAAATGATGGATATAAATACAATGCCCAGAAGGATTTACTTCCACTTATTTCCATGGATGAAAAGTTCAATCTTAAGGATATGGTGGCAGAGTCACTTGGGGTAAAGGCAGAGGACATAGTTGGTTCTGATTTATTCTTATATAACAGAGACGCAGGTCGTGTATGGGGCGCTAAGGATGAATTTATTTCTATCGGACGTCTTGATGATTTACAGTGTTCTTACAGCTCAATGATGGGTATCGTAAATGCGAAGAACAGTGATTCAGCAGTAGAGCTTCATGTAACATTTGATAACGAGGAAGTAGGAAGCGGCACAAAGCAGGGTGCAGATTCTACATTCCTTTATGATACTTTGGTTCGTATAAACGAAGCGATGAACGGAAATAATTCAAAGCTTCTTGAGACTATTGCAAATTCATTTATGGTTTCAGCGGACAATGCTCACGCTCTTCATCCAAACTATGCGGAAAAGAGCGATCCTACTAATAAGGTATACATGAACGAGGGTGTTGTTATTAAGTTCAATGCTAATCAGAAGTACATGACTGATGGATTGGCATTTGGAATTTTTACAGAGATTTGCAAGAAGGCTAAGGTGCCATTCCAGACCTTTGTAAATCGTTCTGATGTGGCAGGTGGTTCTACACTTGGAAACATATCAAATGCACACGTGTCTATTAACGGCGTGGACATCGGCCTGGCTCAGCTTGCTATGCATTCTCCATTTGAGACAGCAGGTGTGAAAGATACCGAATATTTACTCAAAATCGCAATTAAATTTTACGAAACTGTTATTGAAAGTACAGCCGTAGACAGTTATACTTTGAAGTGATTTTTTGCTTTAGCGTGATAAAGAACGCTAAATAATTATCACTGGGAGGATTTTGGGAGTATGGAATTTAGACCATGCATTGATATTCATGATGGTAAGGTAAAGCAGATTGTTGGTTCCACAATTGCGGATTTGTGGAAGGAGAACGGACACCCAGAGGAGAACTTCGTTGCTGATAAAGATGCAGTTTATTATGCTAATCTTTACAAGCATGATGGACTTAAGGGTGGACACATTATTAACCTTAACAAAAAGGGGACTAAGGAATACGAGGCATCAAAGGAAGCGGCACTAAAAGCCCTGCAAGCTTATCCAGGTGGATTACAATACGGTGGTGGAGTAGATGATAAAAATGCCTTGGATTTTATCCAGGCAGGAGCAAGCCACGTTATTGTAACATCATTTGTATTTAATGGTGGTCGCATTGATTATGACGCATTAAAGCATCTATCTAAGGTAGTAGGTCGAGAGCATCTTGTTCTTGATTTATCCTGCACAAGAGTAGATGACAAGTTCTACATTGTTACCGACAGATGGCAGAAGAGAACAGACGAAATTATTACTTATAATTTCCTTGATAAATTAGCTTTCTACTGTGATGAATTTTTAGTTCATGCAGCAGATGTAGAGGGCAGACAAAATGGTATAGACAGAGATTTAGTTGGATTGCTTTCATCCTACAAAAAGGTTCCGGTTACATATGCCGGAGGTGTTTCCGATTACGGCGACATCGAGCTAATCAGCTATCTTTCTGATAATAATATGGATTTCACTGTAGGTTCTGCTTTGGACTTGTTTGGTGGACATCTATCATATGACAGAATAGTTAAGAGAATTGTAAGCCGATAGTTTTTTAATCGGTCACTTAAGGAGGTAAACATGTTCAAGGTAAACACTAATTTTCAGAAACTTCCAGGCAGCTACTTATTTTCAACAATTGCAAAAAAGGTAGCTGCTTACAGCGAGGCAAATCCAAATGCCGATATCATCAGACTTGGTATTGGTGATGTTACACAGCCAATTGCACCAGCAATGATTAAGGCTCTTCACGATTCAGTTGATGAGATGGGAAGCGCTTCTACATTCCATGGTTACGCTCCAGATTTAGGATATCCATTCCTTCGTGAGACAATCGCAAAGAATGATTACCAGGCAAGAGGTTGCGATATTTCAGCAGATGAAATCTTCGTATCAGATGGAGCTAAGTCTGATTCAGCAGATATTCAGGAGCTTTTTGCAGCAGATGTTAAGATTGCAGTATGCGACCCTGTTTATCCAGTATACGTTGATTCAAATGTTATGGCAGGTCGTCTTGGTACTTATGATGAGAAGCTTGGCAAGTGGTCAGATCTTATCTACATGCCAACTACTGCAGAGAATAAATTCGTTCCAGAGTTCCCAAAGGAAGTTCCAGATGTAATTTATCTTTGCCTTCCAAACAACCCTACAGGTACAACTCTTACAAAGAGCCAGCTTCAGCTTTGGGTTGATTATGCAAATAAGAACGGAAGCCTTATCATCTTTGATGCAGCTTACGAGGCGTATATTTCAGAGGCAGATGTTCCTCATTCAATCTATGAGTGTGCAGGCGCTAAGACATGTGCAATCGAGATTCACTCATTCTCTAAGAATGCAGGCTTCACAGGCGTTCGTCTTGGCTACACAGTAGTACCTAAGGATCTTGTATTTGACGGTGCTTCACTTAACGCTATGTGGGCTCGTCGTCACGGCACAAAATTCAACGGTGCGCCTTACATTATCCAGCGCGCTGGTGAGGCTGTTTACTCAGCAGAGGGACAGGCTCAGATTAAGGAGCAGGTTGGCTATTATATGAACAATGCTAAGACAATCTACACAGGTCTTAAAGATGCAGGCTTCGAGGTTTACGGTGGTGTTAACGCACCTTACATCTGGCTCAAGACTCCTGACAACATGACATCTTGGGACTTCTTCGATTATCTTCTTGAGAAGGTTCAGATTGTTGGTACACCAGGTGCTGGATTTGGCCCTTCAGGAGAGGGATACTTTAGATTGACAGCTTTTGGTTCTGCAGAGAACACTGTTAGGGCTATTGAAAGAATCAAGAGTTTATAATTTAATAAGTAGAGATTTATTGCACCCCTTTTGGCAATGCCATTTGGGGTGTTTTTGTGCCATGAACATAAAAATTGACAACATGAATAAAAGAAGCGGTACAATGTTACAAATTGTGTAAATTATTACAATATTATGAACTAAAATCATATGCTATAATGAACGGTAATTATTGTGGTAAATACACCAATGATGGATTTTAATACAATTTATAGAAGGAATGTGTAATAAATATGTTAGATTATTTAAATTTGCTAGAAAAACACAGCGACGCTAACGTTGTAAAGATGTTGGATGGCGTCAATGTAGACAGTTGGACATATGCGGACTATCTTCGTGATATGAAAAGATGTGCATATCAGTTAGAAGCACAGCTTGGAAATATTGAAGGAAAGCATATATGTCTTTTAGCTAACACTGATTATCAGTATATGGTTCTTGTTGGCGCAATTGTTTTTTCTCGTGCAGTTGTTATTCCTCTTAACAATTATGAGATTATGGATAATCTCCAGTATGCAATTAGTCAGGCTGAGGCTGATGCGTTAATTCTTCCAGACGCTGAAGAAAAAAGAGCATTTAAAGATTTGACATTAATTAGTCAGGAAAAGCTGTTTGCTACTATTTCAGAAGCATCAGACGAAAAAGAATTAGTTGATTTCAAGGATGAAGAAGCTGACAATTTAGCGCTTATTTTGTTCACATCGGGAACAACAAGCCTTTCAAAGGGCGTAGCTTTATCTGTTAGAAATCTTTATGGCAATATAAGAAGGATATTCCCAGGGGCATACTTAGAGGGGAAGGAAGATACTGTTAATGCGCATGCATACACTAATTTCCCTATGTACCATTTGGGAGGAATTATAGCTTGGCTTAGCTGGACAGCTAATGGCAGCACAATTTGTATTAGTAGAGATGCTAAGCATGTACTTTCAGATTTAGAGAATATTTCAATTGATTTTGCAGCAGTTACACCTGCATTGCTTAAGATGTGGGTTAATTGCATTAAGCGTGGTCGCAAGGATCGTATAGGTAATCCAAGACATATCATATCTGGTGGAGCTTTAATCGAGCCACCACTTATCAAATTCTTCATGGATAATGGCATCACTGTTGGTCAGTATTATGGAATGACTGAAACTGGTACTGCGGTTACTGCTAATTTTGATATGGACAATCACATCGATTCAATCGGCAGACCTGCAGATGGCGCAGAAGTATTTTGTATTGACGGAGAAATATGCGTTAGATCTTGGAGTAACATGCTGGGATATTACAAAAATCCTGAAGAGACAAAAGAGTGTATGAAAGATGGAGTAGTTTACACTGGTGATTTAGGTCGTGTTGATGATGATGGTTACGTCTACCTCACAGGAAGAAAGAAGAATTTGATTATCCTTTCTGGCGGTGAAAATGTTAGCCCAGAAGAAATCGAAACTAAGGTATATGAGAATTCATTAGTAAAAGAGTGTAAAGTCTTTGAGAAGAAAGACAGAATTGCTATTGAAATCTATGCACCTGAGCAGGATGAGCAGAGCATTAAGGATTACATAAGTAACCTCAATCAGACTTTGCCTGCATATAAAAAGATTTACTTTGTAGAGTTTAGAGATACAGAATTCGACAAGACAGCAACTGGAAAGATTAAACGTTAGGTACAACAAAGGAGGGATTTTGTAAATGAATGAAATTTTTGAAAACATTAAGAGCATAATAATAGATATTGCAGACATCCCAGAGGATGAGATTGAATTAGATAGCGAAATGCTTGATGATTTATGTCTTTCGTCAATTGAGATAATGTCAATTATCGGAGATATTGAAGTTAAATATGATGTTAAATTTGCTTCAGATGATTTATTAAAAATCAGAAGTATTAGAGATCTCATCTCTATTATTGAAGAGAAAAAGAATTAGTTAGAATAATTATCTTTGACTAAACCAGAGCTAAGGAATTAACTTTCCTTAGCTCTTTTGTTATACAACGAAATAAATACAAATGTCCAATAAATGGGAATATAACAACAACTTGAATAAAAAAATATGAATAGCGTTATAAAACATGTGGGTTATTACGGTTATGCGGTTTTATATAATGTGTTATAATCGTTATCGCTTGTATTTTGAATTATTTGACAATGCAACGATTTAGAGATAAATGAGGATAAACTGTGAAAATATTCAGAAATATAAATTTTCCAATCACAACATCAATTGGAATGTTTGATTTATTAAAAGGAATAGCAATGTTGCTGATTGTGTTTGGACATAATAGATCGATTTTTCCAACAATGAAGCTTGATATTATCACAAGATATACAAACGAAGGTGCTTTTAGATATATACCATATGTATATGAGGCGTCTATTTTTGGAAGGCTATGTTTTGCGGTGATAGGAGCTGTAGTTGTTTCTTTGATGCCAGCACTATTGATTTTGTCAGGTTACACTGTTAGGAAAAGATCTGTTTCAAAATGCTTTTCATTGGAGTATAAGGAGCTATTAAAGCCTTATCTCTGGGCTACAATTGCCACAGTAGTTTTTAATTTTATTTTTCATTTTTGTTTTTTCAGATATATTCCAGGAGCATTACAGGAGAGTGCGAAGGTACTCGGTGGAATGGTGCTTGGGTTTTCTCAGAATGTTCAATTAGGAAAGATTACTTTATTTGCTAATGGTCCCATATGGTTTGTTTTAGCACTATTCTGGGCGTTGGTTATTTTCAATATCCTATTAAACATGATGGATGAAGAAAAAATAAAATATTACGCGCTAGGCTTATCGTTCATAGGATGGCTGCTTAGCTATGTGAAATATACACCATTCTGCCTGTCGCAGGGGTTGATTGGTGTTTTGTATGTTTATATGGGCTACTATACTAGAAAATCAGGAATCCTTACATCAGAGCACAGTGACAAGTTAATTGTAAAATACACCTTATTTGTAATCATACCTAACATAATTCTTACGTTCTTTGGCATGCTTACAGAAATGGCCGATAATGTATATTCTTTAGGACCTGTTACTTATATAGAAAATGGTTTGCTAGGAATAGGTGTGTTATATGTTTTTCTGAGAATCAATAAAACAAATAATGGAAAAATAACAAACGCACTTAGATATTTAGGAAGATATTCATTTTATTTTATGTGTATACATACAGTAGAGATGATAGCGTTTCCATGGTACTTAGTAGCTGGGAAATTTGTAAAATATCAGCTCTTAGGTTTTGTGTCTGTTTATATTGTTCGAATTATACTCATTTTTCTTATGCTAAAAGTGTTGATTCGAATTATAGAATTATATAACAGAATAAAGATTAGAAAGACTATAGGATAGAATTAGTTAGCTCTAGGGATTGAATTATAGAAGGAATTATCAATGAAAAAGAAAATTCTTATAATGAATGATTTAGCATTTGGCGGTGGCGTGGAAAAACTCATGTATGATTTAGTTTGGGCTTGGCATGAAAAGTATGAGATCACTGTCATGACTTATAAATATGATGAATCATTTTATGAGCATTATCCATCGGATGTTAAATATTTATCAGAAAGTGTTCCAAAGGAATATAAATCTAATTTTCTTGTTCATGTCTTTAGTAGTATCAATCGTAGACTCTATGAGCACACGTTTATGGCTAGAATAAAAAGAATGAACTTTGATGTTTTGCTTTGCATGAAAGAAGGTGGAACTCTTTTAAGTGCAGCAAAATACGATATTCCTTTGAAATATGCTTGGAATCATACAGATTATAATAACCATTACTATTCGGAGTATATTTTTGGTAGTAAAGAAAATGAAGTTGCAGCGATGCAGCAGTTTAGGAATATCATATGCGTATCAAAGGACATTAAAAAAGGTGTATGTGATGTGATAGGAGACCCAGGAAATCTCATTGTTAAGTACAATCCAATCAATATTGAGAATGTTTTAAAAAAGGCTAAAGAGCCTGTAGTTGATGTTGATTCCTTGGAATTGCCAAAAGACGAACAACCACTGAGATTTGTCAGTGTTGGACGAATTAACGACCAAAAGGGGTACACTCTTTTGATTGAGGCCTGCAAAGCACTTGAAGATGATGGCTATAAATTCGAGGTTATTGTCGTTGGTGGAAGAGAGCCTTGGGGTAATGAATATGAGAGGATTCAGGAAGAACTGAGAAGAACTGGAGTTACAAGCTGCAAGTTTATAGGTGCACGTCAAAACTCGTATAAATATATTGCAATTGCTGACTGGTTTATATCTAGTTCTATTTATGAGGGATATTCTCTTGTAAGTCAGGAGGCAGCAATTCTGGATGTCCCAATGATTCTTACTGATTGCTCAGGAGTCAGAGAATTACTTGGCGATAGTGAGTATGGAATCGTTGCTCCAATTCATGTGGTTGGAATTTATAAAGCAATGAAACGAGTAATGGATGATGCTGGTCTTCACGAGTATTACAAGAAAAAGATTATGGAACGAAAGAAAATCATTACTTACCAGGATCGAATTAACGAAATAGAAAAATTATTTGAAGGATAATATGAGTAAAAACTGGACAACGGTTATTGAACCAAAGGTTCCGCTATTTAAGGTACCAATTAAGGAAATAATTAAATATAGAGAATTAGTGTGGACCTTAGTAAAAAGAAATTATGAGGTCCAGTATAAGCAGACGATACTAGGACCGCTTTGGCTGATTTTTAGCCTGATTATTAATTCAGGTATTTTTTCATTTGTATTTGGCTATGTGGGACAATTTTCATCTGACGGAACACCTTATTTTCTTTTTTATATGACAGGAAGTGTGGTTTGGGATTTCTTTATTAGTTGTTTTGGAAGTAATACAGGAGTGTTGCTAGAAAACAGTTACCTCTTTGGAAAGGTTTATTTTCCAAGACTTATAATGCCGATTGCGAACATTCTTTTTAATGCGATAAGAGTTGGAATCAAGTTTTTAGTGACCTTGTGTGCTTGGTTATTCTTTTATTTGGCAGGAGACGCTCAGATGATTGACCTGAAGATTTTATGGGTTCTGCCAATAGCATTAGTAATGTCGCTGATGGGAACAGCAATGGGACTAATTGTTTCATGTATAACTATTAAATATAGAGATTTTTCGCATATGGTGGGATTACTCACAACAGTGATGATGTATGTATCTCCTGTAGTTTATTCCACTTCTCAGTTACCTAAGTATGTTCAAGGATTGGTGTATATAAATCCTATTTCTTCATATGTAGAGGCATTTCGACTTTGTATGTTAGGAAGCGGAGAAATAAATATGTTAGCACTTATTTATAGCACGATTTTTACTTTAGCATTAACGATAGTTGCAGTTGTGATGTTTAATCAGACTGAAAAGGATTTCATAGATATTATCTAATGGAATTTATGTATAGGAGCACTATGAAGAAAAAACTACTTGTTACAAACGATATACTTTTAGGCGGTGGCGGTGTCGAAAAGCTCATGTATGATTTGGTGTGGGCTTGGCATGAAAAGTACGATATTACCATCATGACGTTTGATTATGATAAGCGCTTTTACGAGTACTATCCAAAAGATGTAAAATATTTAAGTTTATCTAAGGGAATTATAAAGCCTAATGCTGAGCGGGGGTTTTGGTTCTGGATAAGAAAACCGTATAGGGCCATTGTAGAGTTAATGGTAAACGCTATGAGATTTGATGTCTTATTATGCATGAAGGATGGTTGGCCACTTTGGAGAGGTGTTAGATATAAGATTCCAGTAAAATTCGCGTGGCATCACACTGATTATAATAATTATCATTCCTCAAATTATATTTTTGGAAATGAAGAAAACGAAGTTAAGGCAATGCAGCAGTATGACAATATAATTTGTGTTGCACAGAATGTGAAAAAAGGTATCTGTGATGTGATTGGAGACCCTGGAAATCTTGTTGTTAAATATAATCCAATTAATGTGGATATTGTATTGAAGAAATCCAAGGAACAAGTAACAGATATTGAATCAATGAAGCTTCCTGAAAAAGATCGTCCAGTTAGATTTGTGTCTGTAGGTAGACTTAATATGCAAAAAGGCTACACACTTCTTATTGAAGCAGCTAAAAAGCTTGAAGATGAAGGCTACAAATTTGAGATTATAGTGGTTGGCGCCAAAGAAAAGTGGGGAGACGAGTATGAAAAAATACAAATTGCACTGAAAGAGACTGGCGTAAAGAGCTGCAAGTTTATAGGTGGAAGAAGTAATCCTTATAAATATATGGCTATTGCAGATTGGTTTATTTCAAGTTCTATTTTTGAAGGATATTCGTTGGTAAGTCAGGAAGCAGCAATTCTTGATATTCCAATGCTTTTAACAGATTGCTCTGGTGTTAGAGAACTGTTGGGAGATAGCGAATACGGCATTGTTATGCCAATAGATGTGGATGGAATTTACAACAATATGAGAAGGGTTTTGGAAAATCCCGAACTTCGCAGTTACTACAAAAACAAGATTTCAGAAAGAAAAGAAATCATTGATTTTTATAAGAGAGCAGCTGAAATAGAGAAACTATTTTCTTGAGTTATTTATAGGTTGAGTTGATGGAATATAGTGTAATAATACCGATTTATAACACAGAAGCATATTTGAAAGAATGCCTTAATTCTGTTGCACATCAAAGTTTTAAGGATTATGAAATTATCCTGGTGGATGATGGAAGCAAAGATCACTCAGGAATTATTTGTGATGCATTTGCAAAAGAATATGAAGGGTTATGTACGGTTATTCATAAGGAAAACGGTGGTCTTTCTTCTGCAAGGAATGCAGGTCTTGACGTTGCAAAGGGCAAATGGATTGTCTTTGTGGATAGCGATGACATGATTTCTGATAAGTTCTTTGAGAAGCTTGAAGATGCTAAATCCGAGTATGATGCTCAACTGTACTCGTATAATATTAGAAGAATTGACATAAATGGAAATATAGGTGAAAAGATTATTTATACAAATGAAAATACCGGACATCGTTTTATTAATGCCCAAGACTTAAGTTGTTATATTAGTACCAGGCTGAGTGTTTATAAAGATGGCTGGGAAGCATGGGGAAGAATATATAAAAAAAGCATTATTGATGAATACAAAATAAGATTCGTGGATACTAAAAAAGTTTTTGCAGAAGATTTGTGCTTTACTCTTGAGTATATGCTTCATGTGAGAGCAGTGTTTCAGCTGTGCGATATGCTTTATTTTTATAGAATTACACCAGGTTCACTTGTTAACCGGATATCTCAGGAGACCATGTTATTAAAACTTTATAACTTGGGTGAATACATTTATGAAAAATGTAAATTATACAACAAGCCATTGAACAAAGATTTCAAGAGCTTCTTTGAGAGTCTAATAGGATTTCATATTGAATATAAGCTTAAGAATCTTAGTGATAAGGATTTAGATAAACAGCTGGATTCTATTAGAAATACCAAGTATGGTAAAAAATGGGCTAATGTTCATATTAGAGGAAACAATTTTGACAAATAATGATGTAGTTTTAAAAATTGAAAACGTAGGTAAAGATTATATTCTGGGAACTGTTACCGGAGAGACCTTAAAAGATGCTTTGCGGCAAAGAAGGAAAAATAAAAAAGGTGCTGATGACGAATTGCAGGTTCATAATAAGGTTTTTACTGCCTTGGATGATGTTTCCCTGGAGATTCGTCGCGGTGAATGTGTAGGTTTAATTGGTTCAAATGGTGCAGGAAAATCTACACTATTAAAGCTGATATCCCGTATTACTTCACCTTCAAGAGGGCGTATTTATATTGATGGCAAGGTATCAAGTATGCTTGAGGTTGGTACGGGATTTCATCCAGAATTGACTGGACGTGAGAATATTTATCTTAATGGTTCAATCCTGGGGATGCGTCGTCAGGAAATTGATGCAAAGCTTGATTCCATTATAGAGTTCTCAGAGTGTCAGGAATTCATAGACACTCCTGTAAAGAGATATTCATCAGGAATGTACGTAAAGCTGGCATTTTCAGTGGCTGCGCATCTTGACTCAGATATTATGATAATGGATGAAGTATTGGCTGTTGGAGATATTAAGTTCCAGCATAAATGTCTTGATAAAATGCGTGAAATCGCAAAGACTGAGGGGAGGACAATTCTATATGTTAGTCACAACATGGAGACTGTTCACAATCTATGCGATAGATGTATTGTTCTTCAGCATGGCAAACTTGCTTTCGATGGATCTGTAGAGGAGGCTGTAAAAAAGTATAATGGCGTTGATGTTAAAACTGAAACCACTTCAGATTATGCAGGATACATGAGACCAGGCTGGTTGCAGAGAGATGATGTGAGATTGACATGGGCCGAGTATCCTGACAAGGATAATAACGTATTTACGGATGATAAAATGCGTATATTAATTAAGTACAAAAACATAAAAGAAGTACAGAAAGCTGGAATTAGAGTTGAGTTTATGTCAGATACTGATCATCCATTTGCAACACAGGTTTTTGATAATGTAGTTAATGGAATGCCTGGAGATGAAGGTGAATTTGAAGTAGTTGTAGATTTATCCAAAATTCAGCCAGGCACATATCAAACTTTCTATACTGTGTATGTGCTTAACCCTTATGACGATGGTGTTGATTTGGATTGTGTAAGAGGACTTGATGTAACCATCGAAAGAGAGCATATCCAAGGAGAGCTTAAATGGAGAGCAAATTCTTGGGGAAGCATTAAATTATAATGTTTTTTAGAGCTAAGGAATAAAATTTCCTTGGCTCTTTTTGCTTGAGAGGAGAATAAGCCTTTGATAAGATAATTTTATTAAAGAAAAAATGAATTCATTTTCAAGGGGAAATATGGTTTCTACAAAGTATGAGTTTATAGTAAATGATATAAAGAAACAGATTAATCTAGGGGCTTATTCTGTTAATGAGAAGATTCCCTCTGAGAATCAGCTGGCTCTAAAGTATGATGTGACTCGTCAGACGGTGAGGCATGCACTATCGGTTCTTGTTAGTGAAGGATACCTTTATTCAAAACAGGGAAGTGGTACCTTTGTGGCACCGCAATTGAAAAAGCGTGGCAACAGTAAAAATATTGCTGTTGTTACAACTTATATGTCCGATTATATTTTTCCTAGGGTTATTCAAGGAATCAATAAAGTGCTGTCAGAAAGAGGATATAGTATTCTCTTGAAAACCACCAACAATTCCCGCAAGGGAGAGGCGTGGTGTATGGAGGAGCTTCTGTCAAAGAATATCGATGGAATGATTATTGAGCCAAGCCAAAGCGCTATTAGCTGTCAACATCAGGTACTTTATGAACAGATGGATTCCATGGGAATTCCTTACGTATTTATACAGGGATGTTATGAGGCTATGCTGGACAGGCCACACGTTATGCTTGATGATGTAGAGGGCGGAAGGCTTATTACAGAACATTTGATAAAGCTGGGCCATAAGAATATTGCAGGAATTTTTAAGGCTGATGATATGCAGGGAATATTTCGCCATAAGGGATATGTTAAGGCTCTCACCGAGGCAGGGATTCCTTACAATCCGGATTTAGTGGTTTGGTATCACACGAAGGATAGAACAATGCGCCCATTAGAGGGAATGATACATATTCTGGAGAGTGGTATCAGCTGTCATGCTGTGGTTTGCTATAATGATGAAATTGCAGCAGATGTTATAAAGGGGCTGACTGGTATTGGTCGACAGGTGCCGCATGATATTTCAGTTACTGGTTTTGATAATTCTCTTCTTGCCAAAGGCAGGGGGATTACCACTGTATCTCATCCACAGGAGGATATGGGGCGTATGGCAGCTGAGACTTTGATTGGACTTATAGAAGGAAATGTAAGCAGAAAAGAGGCTCACATTTTGCTGACACCGGAGCTTGTGGAAAGAAAAAGTACTTTATAGGCTTCTCTTTGAGGCGTGCTTGTACACTTGAAAACTAACTTGTACACTGTTTATACTAATTGAATTTACTGAGAATGTGGATAAAGAGAATACAACTTGTAAGCAAAGGTGTACAAGTTGTATTCTTTTTTGTAGAACATATATTAAGGAGGGACCCTTTAGGGAAGATGCCTTAATATCCAGAACTGCCCATTGCCTTTAGGCAATTTTTAATGGCAGTTCTTCCATCGGTATAATAAGTATTGGAGGATAATTTTATGAAAACACAGCTTAACTACAAGTTCTGGTTCTGCACAGGTTCGCAGGATCTCTACGGTGATGAGTGCTTATCACACGTAGCAGCACACTCAAAGGAAATCGTTGAGTGTCTTAACAAATCAGGAGTACTTCCATTTGAAGTAGTATGGAAGCCAACAATGATTACAAATGAGGTAATCAGACGTACATTTAACGAGGCCAACAATGACCCAACATGTGCTGGTGTAATCACATGGATGCACACATTCTCTCCAGCAAAGTCTTGGATACTTGGTCATCAGGAGCTTAGAAAGCCACTTTGCCATCTTCACACACAGTACAATCGTGAGATTCCATACGAGACAATGGATATGGATTTCATGAATGAGAATCAGGCTGCTCACGGAGATAGAGAGTATGCTCATATCCTTTCAAGAATGGGCGTTGAGAGAAAGACAATAGTTGGATATTGGCAGGATGCAGAGGTACAGGAGAAGCTTGCATCTTGGATGCGTACAGCAATCGGTGTTGTAGAATCCAGCCATATTCGTGTTATGAGAATTGCTGACAACATGCGTAACGTTGCAGTTACAGAAGGTGATAAGGTAGAGGCTCAGCTTAAGTTTGGCTGGGAAGTAGATGCTTATCCAGTAAATGAAATCGCAGAGGCAGTTGCAGCAGTTTCTCAGTCAGATATAAATGCACTTGTAGATGAGTATTATGGTAAATACGATATTTGTCTCGAGGGACGTAATCCTGAGGAGTTCAGAAGACATGTAGCTGTTCAGGCTCAGATTGAGCTTGGCTTTGAGAGATTCCTTGAGGAAAAGAACTATCAGGCAATCGTAACTCACTTCGGTGACCTTGGCGCATTACAGCAGCTTCCTGGTCTTGCTATACAGAGACTTATGGAGAAGGGCTATGGTTTCGGTGCAGAGGGTGACTGGAAAGTTGCAGCTATGGTTCGTCTTATGAAGATAATGACTACAGGCATGAAGGATGCTAAGGGTACTTCAATGCTTGAGGATTACACATACAATCTTGTAAAGGGCAAGGAAGGCATCATTCAGGCTCACATGCTTGAAATTTGCCCAACTATTTCAGACGGCCCAATTCAGATCAAGTGCCAGCCACTTTCAATGGGAAATCGTGAGGATCCAGCACGTCTTGTATTCCAGTCAAAGGAAGGCAAGGGTATTGCTACATCACTTATCGATTTAGGAAATCGTTTCCGTCTCATCATTCAGGATGTTGATTGTAAGAAGGTTGAGAAGCCACTTCCAAAGCTTCCTACAGCTATCAACTTCTGGACACCACAGCCAGATTTCTATACAGGCACAGAAGCATGGCTTCTTGCAGGTGGTGCACATCACACAGCATTTACATATGATCTTACTGCTGAGCAGATGGGAGACTGGGCCGCAGCTATGGGAATTGAGGCAGTTTACATTGATGCTGATACAAAGATTCGTGACTTTAAGCGCGACCTTGCACTTGGAAGTCTCGTATATGGAAAGTAAAAATCTTGCCATTAGTTAGTCATTAATTTGATTGTGGAGCTTTTAACGTAGTAATAGAATTACTAGCATAACCACAATTGATTAAAAATATGGCTCAAGTATTTGAGCAGGTAAAAAGAAGGAGAAAAAGAAATGAAGTTATTCGTTGACACTGGAAAAATTGAGGACATTAAGAAGGCAAATGATCTTGGAGTAATCTGCGGAGTAACAACAAACCCATCACTTATCGCTAAAGAGGGTGGACGTGCTCAGGAAGATATCCTTAAGGAAATCGCTTCAATCGTTGATGGACCTATCTCAGGAGAGGTTAAGGCTACTACAGTTGATGCTGAAGGTATGATTAAGGAGGGTCGTGAGATTGCTGCTATGCATCCAAACATGGTTGTAAAGATTCCTATGACAGCAGAAGGTCTTAAGGCAGTAAAGGTTCTTTCAGCTGAGGGCATCAAGACAAATGTTACACTTATCTTCTCAGCAAACCAGGCAATCCTTGCTGCAAATGCTGGAGCAACATATGTATCACCATTCCTTGGCAGACTTGATGACATTAACATGGCAGGTATTGATCTTATCCGTGATATCGCAGAGATCTTTGATATCTATGGATACGAGACAGAGATTATTGCTGCATCAGTTCGTAACCCAATTCACGTTACAGACTGCGCACTTGCAGGTGCTCACATTGCAACAGTACCATACTCTGTAATCGAGACAATGATTAATCATCCACTTACAACTGCAGGTATTGAGAAGTTCCAGAAGGATTACATTGCAGTTTTCGGAGAGTAAAAAATTAAATTATTGGGGGAAATAATTTATGAATATTAATGAGATTATCGCAGAGGGCAAGAAAACTGCTCTCGGTATTGAGTTCGGATCAACACGTATTAAGGCGGTTTTAGTTGACGAGGACAATAAGGTTCTTGCTCAGGGTGACCATGAGTGGGAGAACCACCTAGATAACGGCATCTGGACATATCCACTTGAAGAGGTATGGGAAGGTGTTCAGGATTGCTATGCTAAGCTTAAAAAGGATGTTAGCGATAAGTATGATGTTAAGCTTAAAAAGCTGGGTGCAATCGGATTCTCAGCTATGATGCATGGTTATCTTGCATTTGATAAAGATGATAATCTTTTAGTTCCATTTAGAACCTGGAGAAATACAATCACAGGCGAGGCTGCTACAGAGCTTTCTAGGGAGCTCAATTTCAACATGCCACAGCGCTGGAGCATTTCACACTACTATCAGTGTATTTTAAATAAGGAGCCACATGTACCAAATGTAGCTTATTTCATGACACTTGCAGTGTACGTGCACTACAAGATGACAGGCCGCAAGGTGGCTGGTGTTGGCGAAGCATCAGGTATGTTCCCAATCGACTCAACAACATGCCAGTATGACAAGGCTATGCTTGAGAAGTTCAACAAGCTTGCTGCAGCACACGGTGTTAGCACAAAGGTTGAGGATCTTCTTCCAGAGGTTCTTGTAGCAGGTGATGATGCTGGTACTCTTACAGCAGAAGGTGCAAAGCTTCTTGATCCTACAGGAGAGCTTGAGCCAGGATGCCCACTTGCTCCACCAGAAGGTGATGCAGGTACAGGTATGGTTGCTACAAACGCTGTTTCTGTTGGTACAGGTAATGTATCAGCTGGTACATCAGTATTCTCTATGGTTGTATTGGAAAAGGCTCTTTCAAAGCCATACGAGGAAATCGATATGGTAACAACACCTACAGGTGAGGCAGTAGCTATGGTTCACTGCAACAACTGTACATCAGATCTTAACTCTTGGATTGGTATCTTCAAGGAGTTCGCTGATGCATTTGGTGTAGATATTTCAATGAATGATATTTACGGTACTCTTTATCGCAAGGCTCTTACAGAGGATGCTAACTGCGGCGGAGTATTATCATACAACTACTTCGGTGGCGAGCCAGTAGTTGGTGTGAACGAAGGCCGTCCAATGGTTGTTCGTCAGCCAGATGCTAAGTTTACACTTGCAAACTTTATGCGTTCAAATCTTTATGGAGCTCTCGGTGTTCTTAAGATTGGTAATGACATTCTCTTAAAGCAGGAGAAGGTTAACATCAAATCTATTACAGGACATGGTGGATTCTTCAAGACAAAAGGCGTTGGACAGTCAGTACTTGCAGCAGCACTTAATGCACCTATCACTGTTATGGCAACAGCTGGTGAAGGTGGTGCCTGGGGTATGGCAGTACTTGCAAATTACTGCATCCGTGATGACAAATCACAGAAGCTTCAGAGCTACCTTGATGAGAAGGTATTCGCAGGACAGGAGTCTACTACAATGGAGCCAGATCCAGAGATGGTAAAGGGTTACGACGAGTGGATTGCAGAATATCGTAAAGGACTTAAAGCTGAGTCGGCAGCTGTAGAAAATTGGAGATAATGATATGTTAGAAGAACTTAAAAAACAGGTATACGAGGCTAACATGGAGCTTCCTAAGCGTGGCCTAGTTACATACACTTGGGGAAATGTTTCAGGTATCGACAGAGAATCTGGAATCTTTGCAATTAAGCCATCAGGCGTTGAGTACGAAGATTTAAAGCCAGAGGATATGGTTCTTGTAAATCTTGATGGTGAAGTTGTTGAGGGCAAATATAGACCAAGCTCTGATACAGCTACTCACTGCGAGTTATACAAGAAATACGAGAATATCGGTGGAGTTGTCCACACTCATTCTACTTATGCAGTAGCATGGGCACAGGCTGGCAGAGATATTCCACTTTATGGAACAACACATGCAGATTATTTCTGCGGAACAATTCCATGCACAAGAAATCTTACAGAAAAGGAAATCGATGAGGCATACGAGGTAAACACTGGCAAGGTAATCATCGAGACCTTTGAGGACAGAGGAATTAATACAAAGTACGTGCCAGGAGTTATCTGCAAGAACCACGGCCCATTTACATGGGGCAAGGATGCAGACCAGGCCGTATACAACGCAGTTGTACTTGAAGAGGTTGCTAAGATGGCTCTCTTCACAGAGCAGGTTAATCCACAGGTTAAGCCAGCTCCAGATTGCATCCGCGACAAGCACTTCAACCGTAAGCACGGCGCAAATGCATACTACGGACAGAATTAAGACTTTTTTCTCATTTTATACTCAGTTTCTTCACAAATAGAAATACGTGAAGTTATATAATGGTACCACTAATAATAGATTAAGCCATTCGTTACCGAACGGGGTAGCGGGTGGCTTTTTCGTATGTTGGCAATAAAAAGGAGATGGCTGATAAGCCACCTCCTGTAACTTCATTAAGATTTATTTCTGTGAAAAATAGCTATCGATACCAGCTACAATTCCTTCGGCGATTTTTTGCTGATAATCTTCCTCTGCAAGCCTTTCATCATCCTGTTGATTATTCAGGTTTCCAACATTTACAATTGCATTTGGAACTGTGCACCAGTTGATTCCCATTAATTTATCTGATTCGAGAACTTTATAGCTTTCAGCACCAGTTTTGTCTGCAAGACTGCCAAGTAAAGTATCCGCAAGCAAACGGCTGTTACTATAGTTTGTTAAGCTATAAGGATTATCTTTAGTCTGGCAAATAACGGTAATTCCTTTTGAAGCATCATTAGGGTTACTTGCATGGATGCTGATATAAAGGTCTGCCTTAAGAGTATTTGCAATCATGGCTCTGTCTGAATTAGACATATCCACATCATTAGATTTGCGTGTAAGCTCGACTTTGTAGTTGTCACCAAGCAGCTCATTGACCTTTAAAGCTATTTGCAAATTAACGTCATACTCTTTGTTTCCAGTAGTAACACCTGTTGCACCAACCATATCTTCGGAAACTCGCTTCCAGGCCCCTGGTCCGATTGATTCCTTTTGATTATTTTCAATAGCCTGACACCCGGGGTCAATTACGATAATGCGCTGTTTGGCCTGTGCAGTGATGGCGGACAGACTAAATGCCACAAAGAGGAGAATTACCAGAGCTATTGAGTTAATTTTCTTGAGATTTTTAATCATGGAAAACACTCCCTTTCTACATAAATCTATCACCTAAGTGTATTATCGGTCTTTTATGTGAAAAATGTATGTCATTTTGGAAGTTTTTTACATATTATTCATATTAAACGTTTAAGTTTTTAGTTGCTTTTTCACAAATAATAGTTTTGGAAGCCCATATTAATTAATCGATTGGTTTCGTAGTATCTCATCGAGACTGTGCTACCATCAAACATTGTTCGATTTTTGGCCCCTAAGACAACGGAAATAACAGATTTTTCATTTTGTTTTGCTACGCACACAAGACATTGACCAGCTCTGTTTGCAGTTCCAGTTTTTCCTCCTATTACATATGGATTGTAATATCCGCTTGCGGGATTGATTAATGAATCTGTGTTTTCAAGAACTCTGACAGTAGGGCAGAGATTAGTGGCTGGTAACACTGCTTTAGTAACATTGAAATACTTATTAAATAGAGGATGCTGAATTCCGTTGGCAGCAATTAAATACAGACTGTAAGCGTTGGTATACATTTTTTTATCTGGATAGCCTGATGGGTTAGTGAAATTTGTATCGACGCAGCCTAGCTGAGCAGCCCTTGCATTCATCATAGCCACAAAATTTGGAACAGAGCCAGCAACCAATTCAGCCAAAACATTACATGAGTGGCAATCTGAGCTGACCATCATGGCTGTCAGCAGCTGATCTACGTTAAAAACTTCTCCCGTCTGGATACGAGGTGTGACATGGCTTGCATCACTAGGCATGCCTTTGATTGATTCGGCAGAAACCATTACAGGAGTTTCTAGTGCAATCTGTCCAGACTCAATGGCTTCAATGGTAAGCAGTGCGGTCATCATTTTTGTGGTGCTGGCTGGCTCTAATCTGTCAGTGGCTCCCTGAGAGTAGAGTGGTTTACCGTTGCTAAGGTTCATGACCAAAGCGGCTTTTGCATCCATTGATGTTAGCTTATAAGCTGTAGTATTTGGTTGCATGGAAAGTGCCTGTTGAGAAATATAAAAAGGTGTACCCCCTATATCTACTCGCCAATAGCCATTGCTGGTTAGTCCTGTTACAAGCACAGGATTATTGGCTGTCAATGTAGTTACATATGTAGATGGATCTGCGTCAGCAAACACTTCTGTACCGTTGCAGGACAAAAGTGTACCATTTGCCTCTGAAATAGAGTAAGATGCAGCTCTTGCATATATTGAATTTCCGGGAATGAACCCCATCAATAGTGTGATAACAAACGCTGATAGAAGAAGATTTAAGACAATCCTCCTAGAATAAAAAGACTTATACATTAATTACCCTCCCCAAATATAAATATACTATAATTATTTTAACAGATGTTGATATTAGACCTCAATCAATAATAATTTCAAAAAAGGTGTTGACAAACAAAATTTAATTGCGTACAATTCAACTATAAAATCAATTGCACACAATTAATCTAAACGAAAAATATATTTTTAAAAGAATGGAGGATTACACAATGGGATTCTATGATTTATCAGTTGAGCAGACAAATGGCGAAATGCTTTCAATGAAAGAGTTTGAGGGCAAGGTTGTTATGGTGGTTAATACAGCTACAGGCTGTGGCTTCACACCTCACTACAAGGATATCGAGCGTATCTATGAGACCTATCATGATAAGGGTTTCGAGGTAGTTGATGTTCCTTGTAATCAGTTTGCAGGTCAGACACCTGGAAATGATGAGGAGATTCACGAGTTCTGCCAGCTTAACTACAATACACAGTTCCCACAGATGAAGAAGACTGATGTTAATGGCGAGAATGCTACTGAGTTATTCAAATATCTTAAGTCTCAGAAGGGCTTTGAGGGCTTCGGTAAGGGACCTGCAGCTCTTGCTATGGGAGTAATGCTTAAGAAGATTGATAAGGACTATAAGAACAACCCAGAAATCAAGTGGAACTTCACTAAATTCATCATCGATCGTCAGGGTAATGTTGTAGCACGTTTTGAGCCTACAGCAGACATGAAGAAGGTAGAGGAATGTGTAGCTTCTCTTATTTAATATAGGGGTGGTCATTTAAGGGCAAAATCGTTACAATTAATTCGTTGGGGATTATGACGAAATGGAGAATTGTAATGAATTTTGAATATGTTTTTGACAAGTTAAATAATTATAAAGCTAATCTTTACAGGGAGTGGCTCTTAACAAATGGCCTTGGTGGCTATGCTGGAAGCACCATTATTGGTGCGCACATGCGTACCCATCAGGGCTATTTGATTGCCAGCCTTCGTCCACCGGTGGACAGATACCTTGTATTTTCTAAGACTAACGAGAGATTAGTGTGCGGTAGCAGAATCTACGATTTGACTACGGCCCAGCATAAAGGCCCATACACAAGCGAATTCAATCAGGGCAATATGCATTTGAAATATTTCAAATATGACGGCACCATCACTTATGTTTACGAGGCAGGTGGCATGCGCCTCACCAAAACCATTTCATTAGTGTATGGTAAGAATCAGTGTGTTATCGCATATACGTTAGAGAATAATGGTCCAGCCGCTGGGGTGGTTATCACACCTCTAATGAATTTTAGAGAGCATGGCCAGCACATGACAGTCGACGATTTACGTTGGGAGCTTCCAGAGGAAGTATTCCAGGAGGTAAGGGATGAGGCCAGCGGAAATGTTGGCTTCTTCTACAAGCCAGTTGGTCATTCGAATATACGTATTTCTCTTCTGAGTGCAGGCTGCGAGATGGTCAAGCGCAACAACATCTATGATGAAAACATGGAGCTTCAGTTCGAACTGGATAACGAGGCTGATGGTCTTGATTGTCACCTTAAGCCATACGATTTCGTTATGGAGGTTGAAGCAGGAGGAGTGTCAAAATGCTCCTTTGTTTGTACTGTTGATATAAGAGAAAACGTTGGCAAGAAGCGAGGCGCCTTTGAAAAGCTTCCAGCTATTGGAAAAGATACAGCTTTCATTGAGATAGAAAAAGCTAAAAAGCGTGTTGCTGATTTAATTGAAAAAGCGGAGTTCTCTGATGAGGATGAGCTTGCCCAGCTTCTTACAGTTGCAGCAGATCAGTTTATCGTAGACAGAAAATCAACAGGTGAAAAGACAATCATGGCAGGGTATCCTTGGTTCACAGACTGGGGCCGTGATACTATGATTGCTTTCACAGGTCTTTGCCTTGAAACAGGAAGGTTTGAAGAGGCAAAGTCGATTCTTAAGTCATTTTCAAAATACATTAAGAACGGTTTGGTTCCTAATATGTTCCCAGATGATGGAAAGGATCCGCTCTACAACACAGCAGATGCTTCTCTTTGGTATTTCTACGCAGTTTACAATTATCTGAAATACGTAGATACGGATGATGCATGGAAGTTTGTGGAAGAGGAAATCTATCCAGGACTTCAGGAAATTATGGGAGCCTATCGCAAGGGAACATTGTTCTCAATAGGAATGGATGATGATGCTCTTATGCGTGCAGGTTCTGGTCTTGATCAGGTAACCTGGATGGATGTGCGCATTAATGATGAGGTTGTCACACCTCGTCACGGCAAGCCTGTTGAGATTAATGCGCTTTGGTACAATGCGTTGATGACTATGGATGAGATTTCTAGAGGAATCGCTCGTCGTACCCATAACAAACCAGAGAATTATCTTGCCTACGCAGGCGGCTGTAGTCAGCTTGCTATGTGGGTAAAGGAAGCATTTAACGAGGAATTCTGGTATGAAGAGGGCGGTTATCTATATGATGTAGTAAGTGATGATTTCAAGGATGCCAGTCTTCGACCAAATCAAATTTTTGCAGTCAGCCTTCCATTTACAATGCTTGACCCTGAAAAGGAAAAGTCGGTTGTTCGAGTGGTCAAGGAGAGACTTTATGTTGGTGTAGGACTTCGTTCTCTTGATGTGGACGACCCACAGTATATTGGAATTTATAAGGGAGCCCTAGAAAAGCGCGACCATGCTTATCATCAGGGTACAGCCTGGGGATTTTTACTTGGTGCATTTATAGAAAGCTATTTAAAGGTTGGCGGCGGTAGCCCACAATCTATCGAGGAAGCAAAAGCATTTTTTGAGCCAGTAGAGAAGCACCTTGTGAACAATTGCATCGGTTCTATCAGCGAGATTTTTGATGGAGATGAACCACACTATGGCCGCGGTTGCTATGCACAGGCCTGGTCTGTAGGTGAGGTGCTCAGAGCTTATGCATTATTAAAGTCTGAATAAGGTTAGAATAAACTTACTACCTTTTTTATAGAAACTATGTTAAATTATAGCTGTTAAAAATGATTATATGGAGGACAAAAATATGTTACCAGAGCAGTCAATTGAATTTAGATATGATACTCAGCTTCTTATTGAGGGAGAGGACCTTGATGAGGATGCAATCAACGATTACATCACAGAGAACTTCAAGGGAGATTGTCTTCTTGCAGTAGGTGATGAGGAGCTTATTAAGATTCACTATCATACAAACGAGCCATGGAAGGTATTAGAGTATTGCCGTAGTCTTGGCGAAATTTACGATATCGTAGTAGAAGATATGGATAGACAGGCAAGAGGATTACAGGGTTAGGAGATAGGGGGGCCCCGCCAGGGGGAGAACCTGTCTCCCACAGCAGGCCCATTGCCGAAGGCAATTTGCATGGGCCTTGCTTTCCCGAAAGGAATTTAGATGAATAATAGTTTTATTTTGCGTGGAGGCATTGCTTTCTCCGAAGACAAAAATCGAATAACAACATATTACAGAGGATACATCGTCTGCGTTGATGGAATCTGTATGGGAGCTTTCCCTTCATTGCCAGATGAATATAAAGATCTTCCACTTTATGATTATGGTGAGAGACTCATCATTCCGGGCATGACAGATTTACATGTTCATGCACCTCAGTACACATTCCGTGGAATTGGTATGGATGAAGAGCTTTTAGAGTGGCTTTCTACATATACATTCCCTGAGGAAGCGAAGTACGCTGATATGGAGTATGCACGTCGAGCCTACAAGTATTTCACAGAGGATTTGCGACGTTGCTTCTCTACAAGAGCTGTAGTATTTGGTACACTTCACACTGATGCCACACTTGAGCTTATGGATCAGCTTGATAAGACTGGCCTTATTACCTATGTTGGTAAGGTCAACATGGACAGAAACGGCGGAGAGAATTTACAGGAGGAGAGCGCAGAAGCATCTCTTGAGGCTACAAAAGAATGGCTTGAAAGATGCAAAGGTAGATACGTAAATACGTATCCAATTCTTACTCCAAGATTTATTCCTTCATGTTCAGACGAGCTTATGATGAGTATTGGTGTTCTTTCAAGAGAAAATGGCTTGAGAATCCAGTCGCATCTTTCAGAGAACCTTTCTGAGATAGCATGGGTGAAGGAACTTGTTCCAGAATCTACCAGCTATGCAAATGCATACGAGATATTCGACACAATGGGCACACCTGATTGTCCTACAATCATGGCGCACTGTGTTCACTCTGACGAAGAAGAGATGTCTATATTAAAGAAGCATGGAGCATATATTGCTCACTGCGCAGATTCAAACATGAATCTTACATCAGGCATTGCACCAATCAGAAAGTTTATGGATGCAGGAATTAACATTGGTCTTGGTACTGATGTTGCAGCAGGCTCATCAATGAACATGGTGAAGACTATGCTAATCACTCTTCAGGCTTCTAAGATGTACTATCGTTTGGTAGATCAGAATGTTAAGCCACTTACATTTGAAGAGGTATTTTATCTTGCAACAGAAGGTGGCGGAAGTTACTTTGGCAAGATTGGTTCATTTAAGCCAGGCTTTGATTTTGATGCTGTTGTTGTTGATGATAGCAAGATGTATTCAATGCGAGATATGTCGATTCGCGAGCGTGTTGAGAGAATGTGCTACAACGATGCAGATGCGATAATAAAAGATAAATTTGTTAAAGGCCGCAAGGTATATACAAGGATAGAATAGTGAAAGACAGAGTAGTGCGTACTGCTCTGTTTTTTTATTTCCATGAGAATTAAAAAGATAACAGATTAATCACAGTTCTAACAAAAACATCTACTATAATCCTTTAATGTAGAACAATATACCCTGTGCTATACAATATTCATAATTTGTATCTTATATTTTTGTGTAAAAAGTCTAGAATAGAGGACATATGAATAAGATAAGGAGGTGTTTTCTTGAATTTAGCAGAAGAGCTTATTGAAGAGCTAAATTGTGAAGCCGTTTTTACCCTCCACATAGGTAGTTATGAAATTCCGGTTATGGAGTCAGTTGTAGTTACCTGGATTGTAATGGGCATTCTTATTCCGTTAGCTATATTCTTAACGACGGGATTAAAGACACAAAATATCAGCAAGAAGCAGGCTTTCGCTGAGTTTATCTACGAAAAGCTGCACAGTATCGTAGGCGGAATGCTAGGCGAGGAAGCTAAGCAGTACACGGTCTACCTTTCAACAGTCCTTTTGTATATTGGTTTATCAAATATAATCGGATTGATTGGATTTAAGTCACCAACTAAGGACTTGAATGTTACATTAGCATTAGCACTTATGAGTATCATTCTTGTAGAAGGCGCAGGTATTTACCAGCACGGGGTTAGAAAGTGGCTCCACAACTTTACAGAGCCAGTTGCCATCGTAACTCCATTCAACATTTTGGATGTATTCACAAGGCCATTGTCATTGTGCATGCGACTTTTTGGAAATGTACTTGGCGCATTCGTAATCATGGAATTACTTAAGATTGTATGTCCACCAGTTATTCCAGCAATCTTCTCCGTATACTTCGATTTATTCGACGGATTATTGCAGGCATACGTCTTCGTATTTTTAACATCGTTATATATTAAAGAGGCAGTAGAATAAACTTCTAGGAGGAAAAATTTATGAACACACTTATAGCAATCGGAGCAGGTATCGCAGTTGTAACAGGTCTTGGAGCAGGTATCGGTATCGGTATCGCAACAGGTAAGGCTTGCGAAGGTATCGCACGTCAGCCAGAGGCAGAAGGAAAGATTCAGAAGAACCTTATCTTAGGTTGTGCCCTTGCAGAGGCAACAGCTATTTACGGTTTCGTTATCGCACTTATGATTATCGTAATGCTACAGTAAATGTATCAAGGAGGGGCCCTTTAGGGAAGATTCCTTGATATCCAGAACTGCCCATTGCTGAAAGCAATTATAAATGGCAGTTCTTCCTTGAAAAAATGTAGATAAATAAAAAATTTAAGAGGATATAAAAATGATTAACGTTTCATTTTGGAATATACTCTGGACTGTTGTGAATCTTCTGATTCTTTGTCTTGCATTTAAGAAGTTCTTCTTCAAGCCAATCGATAACATCATCGAGAAGCGTCAGGAAGAAGCTAAAGAAATCTACGACAAGGCTGAGGAGACAAACCGACAGGCTGAGGAGTACGCAAAGCAATATGAGGATAAGCTTGCCAACGTTGAGTCTGAGAAGAAGCAGATTATTCTTGAAGCAAGAAAGAACGCAGATAATCATTATCAGAAGATTATTGCAGAGGCTCAGGAAGATGCCAAGACTATCCAGGAGAACGCTATTGCTGAGGCTACAATCGAGAAGAACAAGATTATTTCCAGTGCAAAGAAGGAAATTGCTGATATGGTTGTAGAAGCTACAGCAAAGGTTATCGGAGGAAGAACAGGGGCTGATATTGACAGCCAGTTGTTTGATGATTTTATTGATAAAGCAGGTGAATAACAGTGACAGATAAGTCTTTTAATTACATTAGTGATTTACATAGTATCAAAAATGCGGGATCTCATCTGCAGAACGCTGCATCTATCATCGATATGATACCAGCAATTGGTGAGGAGCTCGCGGATCCTACTGTGCCTGACACTAAAAAGCACATGGTAGTTGACAAAATCTTCCCACGTGAAATTCGTGAATTTTTAAAGCTACTTTGTGATAATGGTGATTTTGACTCATTTGGTGAAATCGTTGCTGACTACAAGGCTTTCCTTGAAAATCAGGGAGAGAACATTGAGTATGCAACACTTAGATATGTTACAGCACCTACAGATGAGCAGCTTGCAGGAATTAGAAAGTTCCTTGCAAAGGAATATGGCAGTGAGGATATCCTTATTAAGAAGGAAGAAGATCCTTCACTTAAGAGCGGCTTCGTTCTTACAGTTGGCTCAAGGGAGTACGACTGGAGTGAGCAGAGCCGTATTGAGCAGCTTTCTCAGAGAATTAATGAGGCTGTTCAGAAGAGTACAGTAGATGAAAATATCCTTTCTATCTTAAGATCTAGTATTGATGATTTCGAGGTTAAGGATAAGGAAGTCGGAATCGTAAAGTGGGTTGGTGACGGTATTGTTAACGTTAATGGTATCGACCACGCATTTTATGGTGAGATTGTTATCTTTGATTGTGGTGTCAAAGGAATGGTTCAGGACATCCGCCGCGATGAAATTGGTATCATCCTTTTTGATCGCGATGTAGATATAAAGGAAGGTTCGAAGGTAGTACGTACTGGCAAGATGGCTGGTATTCCTGTTGGCGAAGGCTTCCTTGGCAGAATCGTAGATGCACTTGGTACTCCTATCGATGGAAAGGGTGAGATTGATGCTGATGGATTCAGACCAGTAGAGTGCCCAGCACCAAGTATCGTAGATAGAAAATCAGTTAGCCAACCAATGGAGACAGGTCTTCTTTCAATCGATTCAATGTTCCCAATCGGTCGTGGTCAGCGTGAGCTTATCATCGGCGATAGACAGACAGGTAAGACATCAATTGCTACAGATACAATTATCAACCAGAAGGGCAAGGATGTTGTCTGCGTTTACGTTGCAATCGGACAGAAGGCATCTACAATTGCAAAGCTTGTTAATACATTAAAGGAGCACGGTGCTATGGATTACACTATCATCGTTAGTGCCACAGCAGCAGATCCAGCTCCACTTCAGTATATTGCACCATATGCAGGTACAGCTCTTGCAGAATATTTCATGTATTCAGGCAAGGACGTACTTATTGTATATGATGATTTATCAAAGCACGCAGTTGCATACCGTGCTATTTCACTTTTGCTTGAGCGTTCTCCAGGACGTGAGGCATATCCAGGTGATGTATTCTACTTACACTCAAGATTATTAGAGCGTTCAGCAAGAATCATCCCAGAGGCAGGAGGCGGTTCTATCACAGCCCTTCCTATTATTGAGACACAGGCAGGTGATTTGTCAGCATATATCCCTACCAACGTAATCTCAATTACTGATGGTCAGATTTTCCTTGAGTCACAGCTGTTTAATGCAGGCCAGAGACCAGCGGTTAACGTAGGTCTTTCTGTATCCCGTGTTGGTGGTGCAGCTCAGACTAAGGCTATGAAGAAGGCCGCAGGTTCAATTCGTATCGACTTAGCTCAGTACCGTGAAATGGAAGTCTTCACACAGTTCTCATCAGATCTTGATGATGCGACAAAGAGACAGCTTGCTCACGGACGTGCTCTTATGGAGCTCTTAAAGCAGCCACTTAACAGACCTTTCTCAATGGCAGAACAGGTTATTATTCTTGTGGCAGCAAATGCACATATTTTTAGTGATTTAGATGTTACAGCAATTAAGAAGTTCAGATTAGATATGCTTGCATTCTTCCACGAGGAGCACAGCGATATTATCAATCAGCTTAATCAGACTAAGAATATGACAGATGAGTTAAAGGAAAGTATCATCGAGGCAGCTACTGAGTTTAAAAACAATCAGGAGTAAGCTATGGCAAGTACAAAAGAAATCCAGAATAGAATAAATAGTATTCAGGATACGATGAAGATTACCAATGCCATGTACATGATGTCCTCAATGAAGCTTAGAAAGGCAAAGCAGAAGCTTGCCGATACAGAGCCTTTCTTCGATGCAGTTCAGCGAGAGCTTGCAGAGAACCTTGTTCATTTCCCAGATATCAGACATATATATTTTGATAATCGTGTGGAGGATGAGCAGGAGTGTTTAAAACACAGAGGCTTTATTGTTTTCACTGGTGATAAGGGCATGGCTGGTGCTTATAACCATAACGCCATTAAGATGGCCCTTGATCGAATTTCTGATTTGCAAAAGGATGAGTACACATTGTTTGTTGTTGGTGAGGTGGGACGAAATTTCTTCCTTAACGGCGGCTACAATGTGGATGAGAATTTTAGATTTTCTTCAAATAATCCATCCATGCACAGAGCCAGAGTTATCTCAGAGTACATGATTGAAAAGTATAACAATGGCGAGCTGGACAGAATTGATGTTGTCTACACTAAGATGCTTAATTCTGTAACAGAGGAAACCTGTGTAGAACGTCTTCTTCCTCTTAGAACACAGAAGTTCATTAAGGAAAAGGCTAAAGAGATTGAGGAGGATATTGAGGGAACAGGTAAGGCAGCTCAGGAAATGAAATCCGGAGTTAAGCATGTTCACTCAATTAACAGTTACGAGTACGAGGCTGTAACAAAGGGTGGCGATAAATGGATGCCATTCTTCCCATCACTTAAAGCTGTTTTGGAACAGCTGGTTCACAACAATTTTACAGGCTTCATTTATGGTGCCCTTGTAGAATGTTCAGCCAGTGAGGAAAATGCCAGAATGATGGCGATGCAGTCCGCTACAGATAATGCAGAGGCAATTCTTCGTGAATTATCTATTGAATACAACAGAGTGCGTCAGGCTGCTATTACCCAGGAAATTACTGAGGTAATTAGCGGTGCTAAGGCACTCAAAAAGAAGAAAGCAAAAAAGTAAAGGTTTTTGATTTCAAATTTTTTGTAGGCAGTTCTACATTAGGAAAGGAACAAACATGAAATTAAAAGGAAAAATCGTACAGGTTTCAGGACCTGTCGTAGATGTAGAATTTTCAGGGAATGACCTTCCTGCCATCAGAGATGCCCTTTACGTAATGGTAGGGGATGAAAAGAGAGTAATGGAGGTTTCTCAGCACATCGGTCTTGGTGTTGTAAGATGTATCTTACTTGCACCATCTGAGGGACTTGCCCGCGATATGGAGGTTGTAGCTACAGGAGAGAGCATTACTGTTCCTGTTGGTGAATGTACTCTTGGTCGATTATTCAATGTTCTTGGCGACACACTTGATAAGGGTGAGAAGCTTGATAATGAAGAGCATTGGAGTATCCACCGTGAGCCACCTACATTCGAGGATCAGAGCCCTGTTGTTGAGATGCTTGAAACAGGTATCAAGGTTATCGATCTTCTTGCTCCTTATGCTAAGGGTGGTAAGGTCGGACTTTTCGGTGGTGCCGGTGTAGGTAAGACTGTTCTTATTCAGGAGCTTATCCACAACATCGCTACTGAGAGTGGTGGTTATTCCATCTTTACAGGTGTTGGAGAGCGTTCCCGTGAAGGTAATGATCTTTGGACAGAAATGGCTGAGTCAGGAGTTCTTGACAAGACAGCCTTAGTATTTGGTCAGATGAACGAGCCACCTGGAGCACGTATGCGTGTTGCTGAGACAGGACTTACAATGGCTGAGTATTTCCGTGATGTTAAGAATCAGGATGTGCTTTTATTCATTGATAATATTTTCCGTTTCGTACAGGCAGGTTCAGAGGTTTCAGCCCTCCTTGGTCGTATGCCATCTGCCGTAGGTTATCAGCCTACACTTGCTAACGACTTAGGTGAGCTTCAGGAGAGAATCGCTTCTACAAAGAACGGTTCAATCACATCAGTTCAGGCCGTTTATGTACCAGCGGACGATTTAACAGACCCAGCACCAGCTACAACATTCTCACACTTGGATGCTACAACGGTTCTTTCTCGTAAGATTGTTGAGCAGGGTATTTACCCAGCTGTTGATCCACTTGAGTCAACATCACGTATCCTTGAGCCAGACGTTGTTGGTGAGGAGCACTATGCAGTTGCTCGTGGTGTACAGGAAATTCTTCAGAAGTATAAAGAACTTCAGGATATTATTGCTATCCTTGGTATGGAAGAGCTTTCAGACGAGGATAAGCTTACAGTATATCGTGCACGTAAGGTACAGCGTTTCCTTTCACAGCCATTCTCAGTTGCTGAGAACTTCACAGGCGTTAAGGGACAGTTTGTAACTGTAAAAGAGACAGTTCGCGGATTTAAGGCTATCTTAAATGGCGAGATGGATGAGTATCCAGAGGCAGCATTCTTTAATGTTGGTACAATCGAGGATGTTAAGAAGAAGGCTGCAGATCTTGCAAAGGAGTAACCTATGGCATCTTTATTTAATCTTAAAATAATTGCCTGCGATGGAATCTTCTACGACGGCCCATGTGAGATATTAGTATTTCCAGGCTCCGATGGTGAGTATGCTATTCTCAATCATCATGAGGTATTTACCGGCATTGTGGAGATTGGTAACATCCGCTTCACAACAGGTGATGGCGAGAAGAGAAATGCTATTATTTCCGATGGACTAGTTACAGTTGAGCCTGATGGTTCAGTTGTAGTAGTAGCATATTCATGCGAGCGTCCAGAGGATATTGATACATTCCGTGCTCAGGAAGCTCTTGAGCGTGCTCAGGAACAGCTTCAGCAGAAGCAGAGCCGTATTGACTACCAGATTTCTGCAAATAATATGGCTCGTGCAATGGCGCGACTTAAAGGCGCTGGAGCGAATAATCTGTACAAAATATAACATTGAATATACCTAAAAAATACCTTAAAATGATAACTACTCGGAGTATGAGTAGTTATCATTTTTTTTTGGGAGGAAATGGTATGATAATGCAAGAGGAGTATAGTTTCAATTCAGCCGATGGTCACTCGGTGATTCATTGTAGAAAGTGGATTCCAAAGGGGGAGCCTGTTGCAGTATTGCAGTTGGTGCATGGAATGCTTGAATACATTGAAAGATATGATGAGTTTGCTACATTTTTAGCTGAGAAGGGTTATGTGGTTGTAGGTCATGATCATATTGGTCATGGACATTCTGTCGCTAGTGATGACGAGCTTGGCGTTATGACTGGCGTTCATCCATCAGATGATATGGTGGAGGATATTTATACCCACTATTCAATTACAAGAAAAGCTTATCCAGCTTTAAAATACTTTATTTTAGGTCACTCTATGGGCTCTTACATGGTAAGAAAGTTCCTTTCTGTAAAGTCAGCATACATCGAGGCTATGAGTGGAGCTATCATCATGGGTACTGGTCAGGAGACTGCTGCTACATGTAATGGTGGTTTGGCTGTTATTAAGCTTATTTCTTTATTCAGAGGAAAGAATTATAGAAGTACTTTGGTTAGGGATATGAGTTATAGTGCGCCTTATAAAAAGTACGATTGTCTTGGTAAGGATTATGGCAATTCATGGCTTACCAAGAATGTTGAAGAGGTAGAGAGATACTACCATGATAAATATTGTACATTCCTGTTTACAGTCAATGCTTATAAGGGACTGGCTGAGGCAGTTAAATATGATGGCACAGCAGAGTGCGTTGCAAAGATGCGTTCAAGCATGCCATTATTAGTGGTTTCAGGTGATTCTGATCCAGTTGGAAATCTTGGAGTCGGCACAACAGCAGTATATGAAGCATTCAGAAAAGGTGGTATCAAAGACACCACACTGAAGCTATACAAAGGTGATAGACACGAGATTCTTCACGAGATGGATAGAGAGCAGGTATTTGCAGATCTCTACCAGTGGATGGAAGCACATAGATAATATTTTCTGGAGACGATATGGATTCACTGGAGCATTTAATTACAAGGTCAATCAAAACATATTACAAAAATAGGCTTTATGCTCCTATTATATTTCTGGTTATCCTTATGGCATTGGCGGTTATTTTCCCGGTAAAACACATGCTTTTACCAAGGACATATTCTGCCGATAATGTCAGCCTGTACCAGCTCTACAACAATAAAGAGACCTACGGCAAATTCAAGCTGTCTAATCTTTATTTTACAGGTTACACCAGTAAGTGGCTGGACAGAACCAGAGGATACTATTACTACACTATGCTGGGTTCGGAGTGTGTTATAGTTCTTTTGGATCCTGACACCTGTGAGCAGGGAGCACCTACTATAGAACAGCTGACAGTCAGAGGTCAGATTCTTTACGAATCCGAGGCTGCCAGATCACTTCTTTCAAATTTGGCTAGAGACCTTAACTGGAGCGAAGATGGCATTTTGTCCACAGTTTCCAGCTATACTATTTCTGAGCCGGATGCCACAGGCTTTGTATCAAAGGCCTTTGAATTTTTTTATGTTTTAACAGGTGCGTATAGTGCCTTATCGATTATTATATATTGCGTTTTTATAGCTTTTCCTGTAGTATCTATTCCGGTCCAAAAGACCAGAGCTTACGGAAAGCCTGCCGAGATTTTGGCAGAGGCAGAGGAAGAGCTTGCCACACTTCCACAGTTGGCCACAGAGGATATGTTCATTACGGAGCATTACTTTATTGAGACCAGCAGCTATGGCGTGGCTATTGTTCCGATTGATGCCATTATTTGGATTTACAAATATTCCACTATGCATAAGTTTTTATGGCATCATTTCTCAATCACCTACACTCTTTATATTACTGCGGCTAAGCGTCACTACATTAAGTGTCCTAAGAATATTAAGAGTGATATCGACGGTATCATGGATTACCTTGCAGAGGCCAATCACGACATTCTGGTGGGATTCTCAGAGGAGAATCGTCTTAAGGTGGAAGAGATTCAGGACGATTTCGAAATTATTAGAAAGATATCTGGCTTTTTATCTAAGAGGGTATAGAAGATGGAAGCTTATACAGGCTTTGCCAGTGTGTATGACAGGTACATGGACAATGTGCCTTACGATACATGGGCAGAAAATATAAAGACTTTATTTAATAAATTTAATATGCCAATGGAAATAGTTTGTGACCTTGGCTGTGGCACTGGTCAGATTACCAGACGTCTCAAGGCCGCAGGCTATGACATGATTGGTATAGATGTTTCTTATGATATGCTTATGGAGGCAATGGCAGCAGAGGATTCCGAAGGAATCCTTTATCTATGTCAGGACATGCGTGAGTTCGAGCTGTATGGTACGGTAGGTGCAGTTGTCAGCCTTTGTGACAGTATGAATTATCTTCGTAATTACGAAGAGCTTCTTACAGTTTGCAAGCTTGCAAATAATTATCTTGATCCTAAGGGATTGTTTATTTTTGATGTTAAGACAGAGCATTTTTATCAGCAGCTGGGGACCAGCACTATTGCTGAGAATCGTGAAGAGGGTAGCTTTATCTGGGAAAATGATTATGATTCTTCTACCCGTGATAATGCTTACTATCTTACGATTTATGAAGAGAATGAAGATGGGACTTTCGACAGATATGAGGAAGAACATCTTCAGCATGCATTTACAATTGAGGAGATCAAAGCAGCCATCAAAGAAAGTGGCTTAGAGCTTTTAGATATTTTAGATGTAGCCACTATGTCTGCACCGGCAGAGGATAGTGACAGGTTGTATTTTATAGCAAGAGAGGTAACAAAATAATGAGTGATTATATAGTTAGAGCAACAGCTGCAAATGATGCAATCCGCGCATTTGCAATTACAAGTAAAGATATTGTTGAAGAGGCACGCGAGCGTCATAACACTTCTCCTATCGTTACAGCAGCACTTGGCCGTATGCTTTCTGCTGGCTCAATGATGGGTGTTATGCTTAAGGGCGAAGATGATTTAGTTACTCTTCAGATTCAGGGGTCTGGTCCAATGAAGGGCATCACTGTTACTGCTAACAGCAAGGGTGAGGTAAAGGGATTCCCTAATGTATCTGTAGTAGACCTTCCACCAAAGAATGGAAAGCTTGATGTAGGTGGAGCTATCGACCTTGGTATCATGCGAGTTATTAAAGATATGGGTCTTAAAGAGCCTTATGTAGGTACAGTTGAGCTTCAGACAGGCGAAATCGCTGAGGATTTAACATATTACTATGCAGTATCAGAGCAGATTCCATCTTCAGTAGGGCTTGGCGTTCTTATGAACAAGGATAATACTGTAAATTGTGCTGGTGGATTTATTATTCAGCTTATGCCATTTACTTCAGAGGAAGTTATTGCAAAGCTTGAGGAGAACCTTCAGACACTCCCATCTGTTACAGATATGCTCTCTAGCGGAAAGACACCAGAGCAGATGCTTGAGACAGTACTTGTTGGTCTTGATATCGACTTCAAGGAGACTTACGAGGTATGCTACAAGTGCGATTGCTCAAGAGACAGAGTTATCAAGAGTCTTGCATCTCTTGGTAAAGAGGATATGGATGACATCATTTCAGACGGCAAGCCTGTTGAGGTAAGATGCCAGTTCTGCAATGAGGCATATGAGTTTGCTATTGATGAATTAAAGAGCTTTAGGAAAAATTAATGATAGATGGTGGTTTACAGGGAAAACTTTAGTTGTTTTTCAGTTGTATTTTCATGTAAACTATCACACGGAACAAGTGTAAACTTTTTACATAAAGGAATTAAGATAATGAGTGGAGTAAAGAAAAAGGCAAAAGCCCAAAGAAAAGCTCATAAATTTTATTTAGATAAAAGAACAATGCTTCGCATAGAGATAATAGCGGGCATTGTTTTATTTGTGTATCTGGCTGGCAGTATTTTCTTTGGAAGCCATTTCTATATCAGAAGTAGGGTAAATGGAGTTGGTGCATCATTTAGAACTGCAGAAGGTGCTTACGAAAAGATTCTTTCTAATGCGGATAAATACACCATCACATTTGAAAATGAAGAAGGCGAAGTGGTTAACGAAGTTAGTGCAGCTGATCTTGGCGTTGATGTTAATTATCAGGTAGACGAGGTACAGGCTCTTCTCGACCAGCAGACAGGTTTTAACTGGGTTGGACGTCTTTTAATTCCAGCAGAGAATTATACTAAGACAGGCAACGCCTACGACGAGGCAAAGGTTAAGCAGGTTGCTTCAAGTCTTGATTTTAGTCACCAGAAGTCTACTAAGGAATCTGAGGATGCTTACATCAAATATGATGGCAACGAATTTGTTATCGTTGATGAGATTTATGGAGACAGAATCGACGCAGAAGGCGTAGAGGAAGCTATTATATATGCAGTTGAGAATCTTCAGACAAAGATTAATATCTCTGATGGAACATGCTACCATAAGCCAGCTGTTAAGGCAGAAGATAAAAATATTAATGCAGCAAAAGACCTTCTTAACAAATACATGAATGTTAATATTCATTATGATTTGGGTGAGGGTATCTCAGAGGAAATTCCTAAGGAAGTTAAGTCTGGATTCTTCAAATGGGATAATGATTTCAAAGTTGAATTTGATAGAGAAGCCATTGGCGAATACGTTAATTCCATGGGTGACAAATATAATACTTATGGAAAGAAAAAGCAGTTTGTCACTACAGAGGGTGAAGAAATAGAGGTTCCAGCAGGTTCATTTGGTTGGAGAATTGCGTATGATGGTGAGATTGATGCTATCATCGCAGATTTTAAAGCTGGCCAGGATGTGACAAGAGATTTCACATACCTCTATCGTGGAACCAGCCATGGTGAAAAGGATTATGGTAATTCATATGTTGAAGTAAATCTTACAACTCAGCATGTGTATGTATACAAAGATGGAGCGATGGTTCTTGATACAAGCTGTGTATCAGGTAATATTTCTAAGGGACATGGTACACACACAGGTGTATATCCAATCGCTTACAAGCAGAAGGATGCTACCCTTAGAGGAGATAATTATGAGTCTCATGTAAATTACTGGATGCCATTTAACATGGGCGAAGGTCTTCATGATGCTACTTGGAGATCTAAGTTCGGAGGCACACTTTACAAGACCAGTGGTAGCCACGGTTGTGTGAATCTTCCACTTTCACAGGCGGAGAAGATTTACGATATCGTTGAGGCTGGTTGGCCAGTAATCGTATTCTATACAGGTGATACTGAAGAGGAGAATTTCAGACTTCAGAATCCACAGATTGATGTTATGAATCTTATCGCAGATATTGAGACAGTTACCCTTGAGTCTGAGGCAAAGATTGCTCTTGCAAGACAGAAATATGATTCACTTTCAGAGGAACAGAAGCCTCTTGTTACGAATTATGAGGATCTTGTAAATGCTGAGCTCGTTCTTCAGACTTTAAAGGCACAGGCAGCGGAGTTGGCACCTACAGAGGGAGAAGTTGTAGATGGAAATGCAATCATGGACTAGAAACGTTAGAAAAGTAATACCTTACACACCAGGTGAGCAGCCAAAAGTCAAAAATATTATTAAGTTAAATACAAATGAGAATCCATACCCACCAAGTCCTTTGGTGGGTAAAGCTATTTCTGAAGTTAGTATGGATTCTCTTAGAAAATACCCAGATCCAGCATGTGTTAATCTGGTTCAGGCAATTGCAGATTATCATAAGAAGGATTCTTCAAGGGTATTTGTAGGAGTTGGCTCAGATGACGTATTAGCAATGAGCTTCCTTACATTTTTTAATTCGGACAAGCCAGTTTTATTCCCAGATATTACATATTCTTTCTATGATGTTTGGGCTGATTTATTCAGGATTCCTTATGTTCAAAAGCCACTTGATGATTCATTTAAGATTAAAGCATCAGATTATGAGGAAGAGTGCGGCGGTATTGTAATTCCAAATCCTAACGCACCAACAGGTGTGGCTGAGCCAGTAGAATTTTTTGAAAAGATAGTTGCGGCTCATCCAGAATGCGTAGTTATTATCGATGAGGCCTATGTGGACTTTGGTTCAAAATCTTGCATCGATTTAACTGATAAATATGATAATGTGCTTGTAGTTCGCACATTCTCAAAATCAAGAGCTATGGCTGGTAATCGTATCGGTTATGCCATTGGCTCACCTGAATTGATTAAGTATTTGTCTGACTGCAAATTCTCTTTCAATTCATACACTATGGATACCATCACTTTGGCAGCAGGCGTTGCATCTATTGCTGATGATGAGTATTTCAAAGAGAAGATTGATGCTGTTATTGCCACAAGAGAGTGGACTAAAGAGCAGCTTTCTTCATTGGGATTTACCTTCCCAGATTCAATGAGCAATTTTATTTTTGCAAAGCATGAATCCGTAAATGCGGTATTCATTTTTGAAGAGCTTAAGAAGAGGGGCATCTTTGTCCGTCACTTCTCAAAGCCAGAGCGCATTGCAGACTACCTTCGTATCAGCATTGGTACAGATGAGGAGATGCAGAGGCTTATAAAAAATATTAAGGAAATTTTAGGAGTAAAGTAATGATTAGATATTTAATTGTATTTTTTGTTTCAATGGTACCACTTGTAGAGCTTAGAGGAGCTATTCCATGGGCATATGGATATAAGGCTTTAGATCCAAACTTTAATCTTTTAGCATCATATATCATAATTGCAATCGGAAATATGCTTCCAATGCCAATTATTTATTTATTTGCACGTAAGGTTCTTGAGTGGGGTAAGGATAAGCCAGTTATCGGTGGTTTCTTTACCTTCTGCCTTGAAAAGGGAGAGAAGGGGGGGAAGAAGCTTCAGGAGAAGGCAGGTCGTGGCCTTTTCGTAGCACTTCTTCTTTTCGTAGGTATTCCAGTTCCAGGAACAGGAGCTTGGACAGGTACACTTGCAGCATCTATTCTTGATATGGATTTCAAGTCAACAATTCTTGCTGTTGTAGGTGGAATTGCACTTGCAGGTTGTATCGTAGGTTTAGTTTGTACATTAGGTCTTGGTGCTTATATAGGAGTGGCAGCTTAGTATGGATACAGCAAATATGTTAATAAACGTAGTTGCAATTTTATCAGGTTTGTTTCTCTACATTGGTATCACTAATACCAAGTGGGGAAAGGAGCATGAAGGATATCAATATGCTATCATGCTTGGAACAATTCTCTGTGCGGTTTTAATAGGAGGATTTATCAGATGGCTGGTGTAAAAAGTTCTACAGCATGTGAATACTGCAATAACTTCGTCTGGGACGAAGAGGATGAGCAGTATTATTGCGAAATGGATATGGATGAAGATGATTACGTTCGTCTTGTTTCAGGTCATTATAAAGAATGTCCTTACTTTGTAGACGGGGATGAATACAAAGTTGTTAGACATCAGAACTAAGAAATATGTTAGAATTAAGTTAATATAATGGAGGAGGGGTAAGTTTATGAAATTTAAACGTTTGGTAAAGGCGTGTGCGGCCGTAATGCTTTCAGCTTCATTAATGCTTTCGACACCGCTCACAGCTAGTGCAGCAGGCATTCAGGGCATTGATGTTTCCAAATATCAGGGAGGCATTAATTGGGCGGCAGTTGCACAGTCAGGTATTACTTACACATTTATTAAGGTGGGTAGTACAAACACCGGAATAGACCCATATTTCGCAGCAAACGTTAAGGGAGCGCAGGCAGCAGGTATACGTACAGGTGTATACATCTATTCGTATGCAACAACAGTTGAGGCTGCCATTCAGGAGGCACAGCTTGTAGTACAGTGGATTGAGGGATACAACATCAATTTCCCTGTAGCCTTCGATATTGAGGATAAGACTCAGAAGGGATTGGATGCTAACACATGTACAGCCATGGCAAATGCATTTGCCAGTGTTATTAACCAGGCTGGATACACACCAATCCTTTATACATACACTAATTTCTATAAGACACATTTTACATCAGCACTTGCATGTGATAAGTGGATTGCTCAGTATGCTGATCACAACGATATTGCAGGATGGCAGATTTGGCAGTACTCTTCAGGAGGAGCAGTACCTGGTGTGAATGGACGTGTCGATATGAACGTAGCTGTTAAAGATTACACAGCTTTCATTCCACAGGTTGGTTTACTTGACCTTGGACAGGGCAATGTATTCTTCTACAACAACTTCCGTAAGCAGTACGGTTGGGTAGATTTGGCAGGAGTAAAATATCACACAGATCCAGCAACTGGTCTTGTAACCACAGGCTGGTTTGCAGATGAAACTGGAGCATATTACTTCCTTCCAGGTGCAGCAAATGCTGTTACAGGTTTAAATACCATCGACAATGGCATTTACTACTTCAACGAGGCTGCACAGCTTCAGACAGGTTGGATTGACCTTGGTGGAAATACATTCCTCTTTAATCCAGCTGAAAACGGAAAGCTTTACACAGGCTGGTGGAATGATGCAGAAGGCGTTCGTTACCTTGATGCTACAGATGGTCACATGGTAAAAGGTCTTAATGCCATTGATAAGGATGTATACTACTTCAACGACAAGGGATTCCTTCAGGTTGGATGGGTTACACTTGATAAGATTACATACATGTTCAATCCATTGGATGGCGGTAAGCTATATAAGGGATGGTGGAACGATGCTACAGGTGTCTACTACTTAGACCCTACAGATGCACATCGTGTAACAGGACTTGCAGCTATCGATGGAGCAGTATACTACTTCAACGAGCAGGGCCAGATGCAGGTTGGCATAATTAAGGTTAACGGATTGACATACTTCTTCGGAGCTGATGGTAAGATGCAGACAGGTATGCAGACTATCGGAGATGGAATCTTCTACTTCGGTGAAGATGGCGCCATGGTTACAGGTGCTTTCGCAACAAAGGATGGCATCTACTATGCTGGCAAGGATGGCAAGCTCGTATTCAACCAGGTTGTCACACTTGACAAGAAGCCATACCTCTTCGGAGCTGATGGCAAGCTCGTAGTTAACCAGCTTGTACAAATCGGTGACATGTACTATCAGACAGATGCAGCTGGCATCGTAATTGCACAGGCTCCAGCAAAATAAGTTATAGAATGATTTAGAGGTTTAGCCAGATTGGCTAAACCTCTTTTTATAGTTTGCTTAAATAGATGATTCTTTAGTGTTATATGGCTTCCTAAGCATATAATTACTGATATTTTTTAAAAATATATGCTTGAATAAGGGATTCAATGATGATTTTGGACTTGCTAAGCATATAATTATTAACTTTTTTCAAAAAATATATGCTTGAATAAGCGATTCAATGATGATTTTGGACTTGCTAAGCATATAATTATTAACATTTTTCAAAAAATATATGCTTGAATAAGCGATTCAATGATGATTTTGGACTTGCTAAGCATATAATTATTAACATTTTTCAAAAATTATATGCTTGAATAAGCTATTCAATGATGATTTTGGGCTTCTCAAGCATATAATTTCTAACTTATTTAAAAAATTATATGCTTGACCAGTAAAAAGAGGTTTAGACACGGCTGTGCCTAAACCTCTAAATAAAATTTATCTTTATTTTTTTCCTGTGTATTTCTCTTCGCAGTACTTGCAGCGGTATACTTCGTTTTCTATATCTGTCAGTACAAAGATTTGATCGAGGCCCTGCTCTACGGTGCTGATGCATCGAGGGTTCTTGCAAGAAATTACGTTTTTGATTTCTCTTGGAAGAGTGAGCTGGCGCTTTTCTACGATAACATCATCTTTAATGATATTGCAGGTGATGTTGTGGTCGATGAAGCCGAGGATGTCTAAATCCACGCGTTCGATAGGACACTCGATTTTGATGATGTCCTTGCGGCCCATCTTGTTTGACTTGGCATTCATAATCATGGCTACGGTGCAGTCACATCCAAGATTGCCAAGCTGAAGGTCGTTGTATATTGTCATGGATTCGCCGGCCTTGATATGATCAAGTACGAATCCCTGATGAATTCCAGAAATATTAAGCATTTGTATTCCCTCCCTATACTAATTCAAGAAGCGTCAGTATCAGCGCCATTCTGATGAAAACGCCGTACTTAGCCTGGGTAAAGTACATAGCTCTTGGGTCGTCATCCACATCAACAGAGATTTCGTTAACTCTTGGAAGTGGATGGAGAACCATCATATCCTTCTTTGCCAGACGCATCTTTTCTGGTGTGAGAATGAAGAAATCCTTCAAGCGGATGTAATCCTCCTCGTTGAAGAATCTTTCTCGCTGAACACGTGTCATATAGAGGATGTCCAGTTCGCCCATAACATCATCTAAGGAATCTACTTCCTTGTATTCGTATCCATTTTTATCGAGCACATCTTCACGGATGTATTCAGGAACACGAAGTTCCTCTGGTGAGATAAGAACGAATTTAATTCCCGGATAACGAACAAGTGCATTGATAAGAGAGTGCACTGTACGGCCGAATTTTAAGTCACCACAAAGTCCGATAGTAAGGTCTTTGATTTCGCCACGTAAAGAGCGAATGGTAAATAAATCTGTAAGTGTTTGTGTGGGATGTTGATGACCACCATCACCGGCATTAATAACGGGAATAAGAGATCGCTGAGAAGCGACAAGTGGAGCGCCTTCCTTTGGATGACGCATAGCGCAGATGTCTGCGTAAGAAGAAATAACACGAATAGTATCAGAAACACTTTCGCCTTTTGCTGCTGATGAAGAATCAGCTGAAGAAAAACCAAGGACAGAACCACCAAGATTAAGCATGGCAGCTTCAAAAGAAAGTCTTGTACGGGTGCTTGGTTCATAGAAACAAGTAGCTAGCTTTTTGCCGTGGCACTTCTCGCTGTACGAGCTTGGATGAGTTTTGATATCATCCGCCAGGTCCATAAGCTGCTCTAGCTCCTCTCTGGTAAAGTCCAGAGGGCTCATTAGATGACGCATATGTATCCTCCCTGATAATGAATGATTGTTTTCAAATCAATTTATTCTACCATATTGAATTCAAAATAAAACCCTTTTATGCTAAAATATTTTTTATGAAATACGCAGACGTTATTATTGACATCTCGCACGAGAGATTGGATAAAACATTTGAATATATAGTTCCAGATGAGTTGGAAGAGCAGGTTGTAGAAGGGGTTCAGGTGGTTATTCCCTTCGGTCAGGGAAACCGTGCCATCACAGGATATGTGGTAGGGCTTCATGACAAACCGGGTTTCGATGTCACTAAGCTGAAGCCTATTGCGAGAGTTGTAAAGGACAGTATCGCCATAGAGTCTCAGCTTATTTCTTTGGCTGCCTTTCTAAAACGTAATTACGGTAGTACCATGAATCAGGCGCTTAAGACTGTCATTCCTATTAAGAAAAAAGAGAATGAGAAGATGAAGAAGGAAATCTCCCTCGCCATCTCTTTGGAACAAGCGAAGATAGAGCTGAATGAGCTCATGGCCAAGCCAAGACACGCTCTGGGCAAGGAGCGACTCTTAAGAGAGCTTTTGGAAGTAGACACTCTTGACTGGGAGCTTGCCACTAAAAAGCTGCAGGTACCTACGGCCAATATTCGCGATTTGGAGAAGAAGGGGATTGTCCACATTGAATCGGTGAGAACCTTCCGTAATCCACATCTTAATAAAGATGCTAACAGAAAGCAGATTACACTTAATGAGGAGCAGGAGGCGGCAGCTGAGCAGATAAAGGCAGATATAGACACAGGACGTCACAAGACTTATCTTATCCACGGCGTCACAGGCTCAGGTAAGACAGAAGTCTATATGGATGTTATGGAGCATGTGATTAATCTGGGCCAGCAGGTCATCGTGTTGATTCCTGAGATTGCTCTTACATATCAGACAGTTATGCGCTTTTACACTCGCTTTGGAGATAAAGTCAGCATATTGAACAGCCGTATGTCTCCGGGAGAACGTTTCGACCAGTTTGAACGTGCCAAATCATGTGAGATTAGTATTATGGTAGGACCTCGCTCGGCACTTTTCACACCTTTTGCGAATCTTGGGCTTATCATCATAGACGAGGAGCACGAGCCTAGCTACAAATCTGAGGTTATTCCTAGATATCATGCAAGGGAGACTGCGGTTTACAGAGCAAAGCTTGCAGGCGCTACAGTAATCCTTGGTTCTGCCACACCAAGCCTTGAGGCATACAGCAGAGCTGAGGAAGGAGAGTATCAGCTTATCACTCTCCACAGTAGAGCCATGGGTCAGGATATGGCCACCTGCGAGATTGTAGATCTTCGCGCAGAGCTTCAGTCAGGCAATCGTTCCATGATTAGCCGCAGGCTGAAAGAACTGATGGCTGACAGATTAAGCAAAAATCAGCAGATTATGCTGTTTTTAAATAGAAGAGGCCTGATGGGCTTCGTTTCTTGTAGGGCGTGTGGTCATGTGTTAAAATGTCCACATTGCGATGTGGCCCTGCATCTTCACAGTGGCGGTATCATGAAATGCCACTATTGTGGATTTACTACAAAAGCAGCGAAGATTTGTCCTAGCTGCGGCAGTAAATACATCGGCAGCTTCAAGGCTGGTACACAGCGTCTGGAGGAGATTGTAAAGGAAGCATTTCCACAGGCCAGAGTACTTCGCATGGATGCTGATACCACCTCAGGCAAGAATGGTCATGAGGAGATTTTGGCAGCCTTTGCAGCCCACGAAGCAGACGTGCTTATTGGCACACAGATGATTGTTAAGGGGCATGATTTTGCCAATGTTACATTGGTAGGAATCATCGCAGCAGATATATCGCTGAACGAATCTGATTTCCACAGCGGAGAGCGTACCTTCCAGCTTCTTACACAGGCTGTTGGGCGTGCTGGTCGTGGCGTTGAGCCTGGTATAGCTGTTATTCAGACATATCAGCCAGAGAACTACGCAGTGGTTTCATCGGCAAATCAGGATTATGACAGCTTCTATTCTCAGGAGATTGCTTTCAGAAGATTATTGTCATACCCACCTTGCTCACACATGCTTGGTATTCAGGTTAGTTGCGATAAACAAAAGGATGCGTACGGTCAGGCCGATGTTCTTGCGGACCTGATTAGACGAACCGACCCTGAAATTGTTATAATGGGTCCGGAGGATGCCTACATCGGAAAGCTAAAGGATGTTTACCGCAGGGTAATCTATCTCAGGGCAGATGATTATGACAGACTCGTCCGCATAAAAGATGCAATCGATAAATTTTTATTAGAACAAAAACAATATCGAAACACCAGCACATGGTTTGATTTCGATCCAATTAACACACTTTAGAAAGAGGTATAAAATGGCAGTTTTAGATATTAGAGAATATGGTAAGGACGATGTCCTTTTAAAGACATGTAAGCCTGTAAAGGAGCTTACACCAAAGCTTAAGACATTAATCGAGGATATGTATGACACAATGTATGATGCAGATGGTGTAGGTCTTGCAGCACCTCAGGTAGGCGTACTTCGTCGTATCTGCGTTATCGATATCGGTGAGGGGCCTGTTACTCTTATCAATCCAGTAGTGCTTGAGACATCAGGCGAGCAGACAGGTAACGAGGGATGCCTTTCAGTTCCAGGAAAGACAGGCGTTGTTACACGTCCTAACTATGCAAAGGTTAAGGCTCTTAACGAAGATATGGAAGAAATCATCGTAGAGGGTGAGGAGCTTATGGCTCGCGCACTTCTTCACGAGATTGATCACCTTGATGGCCATATCTACACAGAGAAGGTAGAGGGAGAGCTTTACGATGTAGAAGATTTATTAGAAGAAGTAGAAGAGGACGAAGAGTAAATGAAAGTTGTTTTCATGGGTACACCGGATTTTGCGGTGGAGACTTTAAAAGCAATATATGAGGCTGGTCACGAGGTTATCCTTGTAGTATCTCAGCCAGACAAGCCAAAGGGACGTAGTGGAAAGCTTCAGCCTACTCCTGTTAAGGAGTTTGCCATGGAGCACGACATCCCGGTTTATCAGCCAGTGAAAATCAGAGCAGAGGAGTCTGTTGAGTATCTTCGTAAATACGAAGCAGATGTTTTTGTGGTAGCTGCCTTTGGACAGATTTTACCAAAGGTAATTCTTGATATGCCACGCCTTGGCTGTGTAAATGTTCATGGTTCACTTCTTCCAAAGTACCGTGGCGCTGCACCTATACAGTGGGCTGTTATCAACGGCGAAAAGTTTTCTGGTAACACCACAATGCTTATGGGACCAGGACTTGATGATGGTGATATGCTTCTCAAGTCTGAGATAGAATTGGCTGCAGACGAAACAGGTGGAAGCCTTTTCGATAAGCTTGCTATTGATGGTGGAAAGCTTGCAGTAAAGACTATCGAGGCACTTGACCGCGGAGAAATCACACCTATTCCTCAGGATGAATCACAGGCTACTCATGTAGGCATGATTTCTAAGGATATGGGAAATATCGACTGGACAAAGCCTGCGGTAGAGATTGAGCGTCTTATCAGAGGACTTAATCCATGGCCATCAGCATTTACATTTGTAGATGGGAAACAACTTAAGCTTTGGAAAGCTACTGTTGTTGAAAAGTCTGGTGAGCCAGGCACTATTATAGATGTAAATAAAAACGGATTTATCGTAGCCTGTGGAGATGAAGCACTTGAAATTAATGAGCTTCAGCTTGAAGGCAAAAAGCGTATGGCATCAGGAGATTTCCTCAGAGGTTATAGCTTAGAAGCAGGTAAGAGGTTTGTAAATGGCAGGGATTAATTTAAGAGAAATCGCCATGGAGACTGTCATTGAGATTCTTGAAAATGGTCAGTTTTCCCACATCTATCTAAAGGCAGTTTTAGATAAGTATGGGTACCTCGAGAAGAACGAGAGAGCCTTTTTGAATCGTCTTGTAAATGGTACAGTGGAGCGAAAGCTTCAGCTGGATTACATTATCGACAGCTTCTCTAAAACAAAAGTTAAAAAGATGAAACCTCTCATTCGCACTATCATGCGTATGGGAGTTTATGAAATTTATTATATGGATGCAGTTCCAGATTCTGCTACCTGCAACGAATACGTTAAGCTTGCCAAAAAGCGTGGCTTCGCAGGATTATCTGGATTTGTTAATGGCGTTCTTAGAAATATCGCCAGAGAGAAATCCCACATGGAATTCAAAGAATTGTGGACAAAGTATTCCATGCCACAGTGGATTGTTGATAAGTGGATGGCAGATTATGGCAAAGAGCAGACAGAAGAAATACTTAAGGGCTTCCTTGAGCCAGAGGAACTTTGCATTAGGGTAAATCTTAATAAGATTTCACGAAAAGATTTAGCAGAGCGTCTTAAGAAGCAGGGTATTTCGGTTCGTATATGCGATACAGTTGAAAGTGCATGCTATATTTCAGATTATGATTCATTAGCAGCTATTCCAGAGTTCAGCGAAGGATTGTTTTATGTGCAGGACTATTCTTCGCAGCTGGTTTCTTACATGGCAGGAGTTGCAGCAGGGCAGCAGGTCGTTGATGTATGTGCAGCACCAGGCGGAAAGGCACTTCACTGTGGAGAGCTTGTGAAAGATGGCACTGTCATAGCACGAGATCTTACAGAGCAGAAGGTAGCATTGATTCAGGAAAACATTAACAGAACTGGTGCTACAAACGTGACAGCTCAGCAGTGGGATGCCACAGTTTTAGATGAAGACTCGATTCGTAGATACGATACCGTTATTGCGGATTTACCATGTTCTGGTCTTGGTATTATCAGAAAGAAGCCAGATATTAAATATAATCAGACAGAAGACTCTTTAGCAGAGCTTACAAAGCTTCAGGGTCAGATTCTTGATACAGTTTGTCAGTATGTGAAGGATGGCGGTACACTTTGCTACAGCACCTGCACTATCAATAAAGATGAAAATGAAAATCAGGTGGAGGCATTTCTTAAGGCTCATCCTGAATTTGAGAAAAAGGAAATGCAGCAGCTTTTCCCTAACAAAGAACACGATGGATTTTTTATATGTGTAATGAAAAAGAATTAACCGATATTCGGTCATTAAATTTAACAGAGCTTACAGACTATGTAACAACAGAGCTTGGAGAGCCTAAGTTCAGAGCGAAGCAGCTCTATGAGTGGATGCATCAGCATCTTGCCCAGGACTATGACGAGATGAAGAACATTCCAAAGTCACTTAAAGAAAAGCTTCAGGCCAACTGCAATTATCATCCTCTTAAGAAGATTGATATGCAGGTTTCAAAAATCGATGGCACTCGTAAGTATCTCTTTGAGCTTTACGATGGTCAGATGGTAGAAAGTGTTTGGATGAGCTACAAGCACGGCAATTCTGTCTGCATCAGTTCACAGGTAGGCTGTAAGATGGGATGCCGTTTTTGTGCATCTACTCTTGATGGATGGGTTAGAAATCTTACTCCATCAGAGATGCTTGGACAGATTTATGCTATCCAAAAAGACACAGGAGAGCGTGTGTCAAACCTTGTAGTTATGGGTACAGGTGAGCCTATGGACAACTACGATAATATCGTTAAGTTTGTCCGTCTTCTTTCAGATGAAAATGGCTTAAATATTTCACAGCGAAATATTACAGTCAGCACCTGTGGTATTGTTCCACGTATTAAGCAGCTGGCAGAGGAAGATTTGACAATCACTCTTGCCATTTCTCTTCACGCACCAAATCAGCAGAAGAGAGCAGAGCTTATGCCAGTAGCTAATAAATATGAGATTCATGAGCTTATTGATGCCTGTGAGTACTACTTTAAAAAGACAGGTCGCCGCATCACTTTCGAGTATTCCCTTGTGGGTGGAGTCAATGACAGAGATGAGGATGCGGCAGAATTAGGTCAGCTTATAGGACATCTTAATTGTCATGTAAATCTCATTCCGGTTAACCCTATTAAGGAGCGAGATTTCGTTAGTCCTTCAATGGATAGAGCCTATGCATTCCAAAAAAAGATTGAAAAATATGTTAATAATGCTACTATTAGAAGGGAAATGGGCCGCGATATAGATGGGGCCTGTGGACAACTTAGAAAGAGGCATTCAGATGCCTTGAAAGGGAATAATTAATGATAAGTTACAAGATAACTGATGTTGGCATTAAGCGGAAAGTCAACCAGGACACCGTGTATGCTAATGACAGTGGAATTGGCAATTTACCAAATCTATATATAGTTGCCGACGGCATGGGCGGAGAATTGGCAGGTGATTATGCCTCAGCAAAATGTGTCGAGATTGTTGTAGATGGTGTTAGAAATTCCAGAGAGTCAGAGCCTGTAAAAATTCTTGAGCAGGCAATTCAATCAGCAAATCAAATAATATATCAGGAGTCAAAAAGTGATTCGGCAAAGGCTGGAATGGGTACCACTTTGGTCTTGGCCACATTTATTGATGGCCATATTTATGTGGCAAATGTCGGTGACAGTCGTCTTTATGTAGCTACAGTTACCAAGCTTTTACAGATTACCAAGGATCATTCTGTGGTAGCAGAGCTTGTGCGTACAGGAGAGCTTGATGAGGATGATGCTCGCACCGATAAGCGCAAGAACATGATTACAAGAGCCATCGGTGCAGAAGAAAAAATCACCCCTGATTATTTTGATGTAATATTAAGGGGCGGAGAAAAAGTTTTACTTTGTTCCGATGGTCTTACAAATATGGTTGAAGATAGTGATATCTATTCAGTCATAACAGCAGCAGGTTCTCTGGAGTCTAGAGCAAAGGAGCTAATCCAGCGAGCTAACAGTAATGGTGGTAAAGATAATATTTCGGTTATTATTATAGAATAGATATCTAGTAGAAGGAGAATACATGATTACACAAGGCGTATTTATAGCAGATAGATATGAAATTATAGATAAGGTTGGCTCAGGCGGAATGTCTGATGTTTATCGCGCAAAGGATCATATCCTTGGACGTGAAGTTGCTATTAAGATTTTAAAACCAGAATTTTCCGAGGATGCAACATTTGTTGCTAAGTTTAGAACAGAAGCTCAGTCAGCAGCAGGTTTAGAGCATCCAAATATCGTTAATATATATGATGTAGGTTCTGAGAACGGTATGTACTTCATCGTTATGGAGTATGTAGAAGGAATCACTCTTAAGACTTACATTGAGAAGAAGGGGCAACTTAATTTTAAAGAGGCAATCTCTATTGCAATCCAGGTTGGTCGTGGTATTGAGGCAGCTCATCAGAAGGGCATCATCCACCGTGACATTAAGCCACAGAATATTATCATTTCTACAGAGGGTAAGGTTAAGGTTACAGATTTTGGTATTGCCCGTGCAGCCAGCTCAAACACTATTCATGCAGATGTTATGGGTTCTGTTCACTATTCGTCACCAGAGCAGGCTAGAAATGGTTTCGTAGATGGAAAGAGCGATATATATTCACTTGGTATCGTTATGTATGAGATGGTTACAGGTCGTGTTCCATTTGATGGTGACAACACTGTAGCTATCGCTATTCAGCATCTTCAGGAGGAGATGGTTGCACCTAGCGCATATGCACCAGACCTTCCTATTTCGCTTGAGAAAATTATCCTTAAGGCTACCATGAAAAAGGCAGACAGACGTTATGCCACTATTTCAGATATGCTTATGGATTTAAAGAAGGCTCTTGTTAGCCCTAACGAAGATTTCGTTACTATTGTAGAGTCAGATTTTGGTCAGACACGTGTTATGCATAAGGTTACTCCAGAGCAGGAGGAGACTCTTACAAAGCGTGCTGCAGAGGCTCTTACTTTCAATGATGATTATGATGACGAGTACTATGATGATGAGTACTACGATGACGAATACTATGATGACGACGATTATGATGATGAAGAGGAAGATTCTAAGATGGATCGTATCCTTACAATCTCAGGTATTGTTGCAGCTATAGCAATCGTTACAATTCTTGTAGTTATCGCTGGCAATTTTGTAGGCCTTTTCAGTTTTGGTTCAAAGAAGGTCACAATGATTAATGTAGTAGGTACTCAGTACGAGGAAGCTCTTCAGCAGCTTGAGGATCTTGGTCTTACAGATAAGAATGTAGTTGTATCTTACGAAGATAACAATGATGTGTCAGATGGAATCATCACAGAGCAGTCTGTTCCAGAGGGCAAGGAATTCTCTCTCAGCGACACACTTCGTCTTACAGTTGAAGGTTCTGATGGATCATCGGATTCAGGAAAATCAGAGTCAAAGGAGTCAGAGTCTAGCTCATCTTCTGACGGAACAGTTTCAGTTCCTAGTGTTGTTGGTATGACACAGGCAGATGCTACACAGACACTTAGCAATTCGCAGATTGTAGTTACAAGCACTACTCAGGAGTTCTCAGAGGACGTTCCAACCGGTTCTGTTGTAAGTCAGTCTATCGAGGCAGGCGAAAAGGTAACACCTAACACAAGCATTACTCTTGTAATCAGCAAGGGCAAGGAAGATGTTACATATAGCTACAGCATTCCAAATCCATATGATGGCGAGTGCACATATGAAATTGTTGAGCTTGGTAAAACAGGAACAATACCAAAGAATGGTTCTATAAATATTTCAGAGGTTAAGGTTGATACTCTCACAGTTACACTTACTTACACACCTTTATATCTTTCAGGTGATGGAAGTATGAAGCCAAATCCAAACGCTACAGAGACATCAACTCAGACTGTTAAGGGAACACCAAACTAATTTATGACAGGAAAGATAATTAAAGGTATCGCTGGATTCTACTATGTTCAGGTAGAATCCGGTGTATACGAGTGCAAGGCAAAGGGTGCCTTCAGAAAAGAGAAAATAAAGCCTCTTGTAGGGGACGACGTGGAAATCGACGTTATTTCAGAAGAGGAAATGACGGGCAATGTTATCAACATTCTCCCAAGAAAGTCTGAGCTTATCAGACCTGCCGTGGCGAATGTAGATCAGGCATTGCTCATTTTTGCTACTAAAAGCCCTGAGCCTAATCTCAATCTTTTAGATAGATTTTTATGCATGATGGAAGAGCAGGATCTTCCAATCATTATTTGTTTCAACAAGGACGATCTTGCTGATGAAGGTTTTCAACAGCAGATGCGAGACACATACGAGCCTGCAGGTTACAGGGTAATATTTACCTCTGCAAAGGAACAAGCAGGCATCGATGCTATTAAAGATATTTTAAAGGGAAAGACTTCCACTGTTGCGGGCCCATCTGGCGTTGGTAAGAGTTCTATCGTTAATATTCTTACTGAAGGTCAGGTTATGGAAACTGGCGAGGTTTCCGAGAAAATCGGCAGAGGAAAACATACCACAAGACATTCAGAGCTTTTATATCTTGGTGATGATACATACATAATGGACACGCCGGGATTTTCATCACTGTTTGTACCGAAGGTGGATCCAGTGGATTTATACAGGCTGTTTCCTGAGTTTATAGAGCCTGCTGAGAATTGTAGATTTACAGGCTGTGCTCATCATAAGGAGCCAGACTGCGGAGTTAAGGCGGCAGTAGAGTCAGGAGAGATTGCAGCCAGCCGATACGAAAACTATCTACAGATTTACTCTGAGATGGTTGAACAACAAAATAATAAATATCGATAGGAGAAGACCATGGAAAAATGTCTGGCACCATCAATTTTATCTGCGGATTTTGGAATAATTAAGGAGCAATTGGAACTTATTGACGAAGCAGGCGCACAGTACGTTCATTTTGACGTAATGGATGGAGTATTTGTTCCTAGCATTAGCTTTGGAATTCCGGTTCTTCGTACTATACGTAAATACACAGACAGACTTTTTGATGTGCATCTTATGATTGTAGATCCTGAACGTTACATTAAGGATTTTGTTGATGCTGGAGCGGATATTATTACAGTTCATGCCGAGGCATGCAAGCATCTTGATGCCACAATAGATTTAATCAAAAAATCAGGAGTGATGGCAGGTGTTGCCATCAACCCAGCTACTCCGCTCAGTGAGATTCAGCATGTTCTTGAAAAGGTAGATATGGTCCTCATCATGACTGTTAATCCAGGCTTTGGTGGACAGAGTCTTATCCCCTACACCATTGATAAGGTGAGAGAGCTTTCTGTTATGGCACGTCAGAAAAAACTGAAAATAGACATCGAGGTGGACGGCGGAATTAACGACGACACAATTGAGGATGTATTAGAGGCTGGTGCCAATATTATAGTTGCAGGCTCAGCTGTATTTAATGGCGATATTAAGGCTAACGCTGAGAGATTATTGGAGAAAATGCAGTGATAGTAGTTATAATTGCAGGCGGCAATATTGATGAAAAGTTTATAGGAGGATTCATTGAGGACTTAGATGAGTCCTCCTTATTTTTGATTGCATGCGACAAGGGTTATGAAGCATGCGAACGCATGGGTATTAAGCCTGATGTGTTGATAGGTGATTTTGATTCGGCATCTGGGGATGTTAGTGGCAGCGCAGAAAAGGCTGGTGTTCAGGTGATTAGACTTAATCCTGTAAAGGATGATACTGACACTGAGGCGGCTTTGGATTTGGCGATAAAAAAGACTACAGAGGAGGATGAGATTTTCCTTCTTGGAGTCACAGGAACTCGTATTGATCATGTACTTGGAAATATCAGTCTTGTTGGAAAGGGATTACTTGCTGACAGGGAAGTTACCATGTTGGATTCCCACAACTCCATTCAAATGATAAAGCCTGGTGAAACCTATATTGTGGAAAAGGATTATCAGTTTGGAAAATATATATCTGTATTTCCTTATATGGGGCCAGTAAAAGGGCTTAATATGACTGGCTTCAAATATCCCGTGAAAGATGGTGAGATTCATGGATTTAGTACACTTACTGTCAGTAATGAGCTTGCAGAGGATGAGGGAGTCATAACTATAGAAGAGGGGACGCTAATTGTAATTGAGTCATTAGACTAATACTTGGCTTGTGGTAGATGTCATGGACGTTAAAGAAATTGTGAGAGGCTTATTTCAAAGAAAGATGGTTGTATTACTAGTTGCGATAGTTCTGCTTTTTGTGGTGCTTTTTAATTCGGGTATGTTTGGCGGTGAGGACACAAGAGTGCGTATCACCTGTGCTGGAGACAGTCTTACATACGGAAGTGGTGTTTTAAAAACAAGGGAAATTGATTCGTATCCATCTCAGCTTCAGGTAAAGTTAGGAACAAGTTATTTGGTATCAAATTACGGTCTTAGAAATGCCACTGCGTCTGCAAGTGGGGATTTACCTTATGTGGAATCAGAGCAGTATAAGGAGTCGCTAGAATCAAAGCCAGACATTGTTATTTTGATGCTTGGAACCAATGATACAAAGACATATAACTGGAATCCTGAAGAGTACAGAGAAGGTCTTCTTAATCTGGTTAAGAGTTACCAGAATCTTGAAGAGCAGCCTGTGGTTTATCTTATGCGCAGCCCATATTGTTTTCCTATAGAAAACAGGGAGCAGGCAGAGTATAGTGTTCAGAATGACATCGTAAATGGTGAGCTTGGCGAGATTATTTCATCTGTAGCAGAAGAGGCAGGTATCAATGTCATTGATTTAAAAGCTGTAACTGTTGGTAAAGAATACCTCTACACTGATGGAATACATTTTACTGCTGAAGGCTATGATCTGATTTCAGATACTGTATACAAAGAGATAAAGAAAATAGTTAAGGAAGAAACTAAATAAGAAAAATTTATGAAACCCATTGACAGATAATGTTGATGGGTTTATATTTATATCAACATATGAACAATCATTCAAATGTTCAGACGAGGAGGAAACATAAATGAAGAAAACTTATAAGATTGAAGTTGATTGCGCTAACTGTGCAAATAAGATGGAGCAGGCTGCTAAGGATACAGCTGGGGTTGCAGATGCATCTGTAAATTTTATGGCACTTAAGATGAGTGTAGAGTTCGAGGATGGGGCAGATGTAAAGGCTGTTATGGATGAGGTCCTTAAGAATTGTAAAAAGGTTGAGGACGACTGTGAGATATATCTTTAAAGGCGGTAGCCTAGGTTCTCATGCTCCCGCAAGCCATCTCCCATCTCAGAACCTTTGACTAGATGTCAAAGAACCTGAGCGGGGCCCTCTTGCTCGCGCTTGCCAAGATTATGAGCCGCCTATGAAATTTTACATTCTACGAAGAGGTACGATATGACTAAGAAGCAGAAGAAGGTTTTATATAGAATAATAATTGCAGCAGTATTGATGGTGGCTCTGTTGCTTCTTCCACTTGAGGAGGGTAGCATCATCAGATTTGTGCTGTTTTTGGTTCCATATTTTGTAATAGGATATGACATATTACAAAAGGCATTTAAGGGCATCAAAAATAAACAGGTATTTGATGAGAACTTCCTTATGGCAGTGGCAACTGTTGGTGCTATGGCTCTTGGCGAATACACCGAGGGTGTTGCAGTTATGTTGTTCTATCAGATTGGAGAGCTGTTTCAGTCATATGCCATCGGAAAGAGCCGTAGGAATATTTCAGCCCTTATGGATATCAGACCTGATTATGCTAACCTGAAGCAAAATGGTGAACTCGTTCAGGTTGATCCAGATGAGGTTGAAATCGGAAGTGAGATAGTGGTTCAGCCAGGTGAAAAGATACCTATTGATGGTGTTGTTATTGATGGTTCAGCCAGCCTCGACACAGCTGCTCTCACAGGCGAGAGCGTGCCTAGAAGTGCTAAGGTAGGAGATGATGTTATATCTGGCTGTATCAATATGTCAGGTGTGCTTACAATCCGTACTACAAAAGAATTTGGCGAATCTACAGCTTCTAAGATTTTGGATTTGGTGGAGAATGCTTCATCTAAGAAATCTAAGCCAGAGAATTTTATTTCAAGATTTGCCAGAGTTTATACACCAGTTGTATGTTACTCAGCATTGGCACTTGCTGTATTGCCACCAGTAATCAGACTTATTATTGGTATGGATCCACTTTGGACACAGTGGATTTACAGAGCTCTTACATTCCTTGTTATTAGCTGTCCATGTGCACTTGTAATTAGTATTCCGCTTACATTCTTTGCAGGAATCGGTGGCGCCAGCCATGCAGGTGTTCTTGTTAAGGGTTCTAATTATTTAGACTTATTATCACGTGCTAAATATGTTGTAATGGACAAGACAGGCACACTTACAGAAGGTGTATTTCAGGTTACAAAGATTGTGACATCAGATATTTCTGAAGCTGAGCTTTTAGAGAAGACAGCCATGGCAGAGGTATTCTCTAATCACCCTATTTCAAAGAGTCTTAAAGAGGCTTATGGCAAGCCAATAGATTCATCAAAGGTTGTTGATGTACAAGAAGTGGCAGGAGCAGGAATTAAGGCTAATGTGGATGGATTAGAGGTGGCAGCAGGTAATGAAAAGCTTATGTCATCCCTGGGTCTTTCTATTAATAGTGTAAATGAGCCAGGTACTGTGATTCATGTGGCTATTGCTGGCCAGTATAAGGGATACATACTTATCTCAGATAAGCTTAAATCTACTTCTAAGGAAGCTATCCAAGCATTGAAGAAGGCTGGAGTAAAAAAGACTGTTATGCTTACAGGAGACAGCAAACAGGTGGCAGATATTGTTGCAGCAGATTTAGGACTTGATCAGGTTTACTCAGAGCTTCTTCCAGCTGACAAGGTTACAAAGGTGGAAGAGCTGTTAGAATTAAAACAGTCAAAGGAACAGCTGATTTTCGTCGGAGACGGAATCAATGATGCACCAGTACTGTCCAGAGCAGATATTGGTGTTGCAATGGGCGCATTAGGCTCAGATGCAGCTATAGAGGCTGCAGATATCGTTCTTATGGATGATGACCCAAAGAAGATTGCAAAGGCTATTGGTATTGCCCGTAAGTGCATGAGAATAGTTTATGAGAATATATATTTTGCAATTGGAATCAAGGTGGGTTGCCTTATTCTTGGAGCTTTTGGTATAGCCAACATGTGGGCTGCAATTTTTGCAGACGTTGGAGTTATGGTTATTGCAGTTTTAAATGCAATTAGAGCATTAAGAGTGAAGTAAACTGTGTTATAGTAATACTATAATATTTGAAATGGAGTACAGATATGGGAAAGCATGTAGAGTGTTGTGAAGAACATTGTGTTCATAAAAATTTAGTAGATAAGGTATTAACAGAACTACCAGATGAGGATGCTCTATATGATTTGGCAGAGCTTTTTAAGGTATTTGGTGATAGCACAAGAGTGAGAATCCTTGTTGCTTTATTCGAAACGGAGCTCTGCGTATGCGATATTTCAGAGAGCCTTGGAATGACCCAGTCTGCAGTATCTCATCAGCTCCAGATTCTTCGTACTAATAAGCTTGTAAAGAGCCGACGCGAGGGTAAGCAGATATACTACAGCCTCGCCGACGAACACGTCGTAACGATTATCGCACAGGGCTTGAGTCATATTCTGGAATAGCTTGTAGGTATCAATCTCAATACAAAAAGAAGTTGTCGGAATTTCAGAAACTTCAGGTTAAAATCTAACAATTAAATTTGAAAAAAGTTGTTGACATTAACGCTATTCTCCTATATACTTCTTTTTGTTCGCGAGAGAGATACGCATGAAACGCGGACATCACTTATCGGGGTGTGGCTCAGTTTGGCTAGAGCACCTGGTTTGGGACCAGGGGGTCGCAGGTTCGAATCCTGTCACCCCGACTTCAAATTGAATATACATATGCGGGTGTGGTTCAATGGTAGAACATCAGCCTTCCAAGCTGAATACGTGGGTTCGATTCCCATCACCCGCTCTTTACTTTCTAAGATTTATCAATATGTGTCAGTAGCTCAGCTGGATAGAGCAACGGCCTTCTAAGCCGTGGGTCGGGGGTTCGAATCCCTTCTGGCACATTTATACGGTTTATTTTATCAGTATGGTGGGTGTGGCACAGCTGGTTAGCGCGTCGGATTGTGGTTCCGAAGGTCGAGGGTTCGAACCCCTCTACCCACCCTGTTGCGGTAGCAACTCAATACACGTTGGGCTATCG
>NZ_FQYQ01000043.1 GCF_900141825.1 Pseudobutyrivibrio xylanivorans DSM 14809
GGTGAAAATGGGATTGTGGCAGAGCCACACTACATATTTGGAACTGGGACAATTATTTATATAAAAAAAATACAGATAGATTATCAATTTTACTATCTAAAGGTAAATATATTGATATAGGTAGTAAGAAAAAATGGGAGTTTTACTACCTGAAAAGATTTTGCTTATAGAGGTAGTAGTTTTTGATTTATAAACTACTACCTGTGTTGATAATTTCCCCTGAGGTAGTAAATAGTTACTACCTGTGTTCATTTCTTGTATATAGGTAGTAGAATATCTAAAAAAATTTACTACCTTATCAAATTAGTAGGTCTCAGGTAGTAAATGCAATGGGCTTTGCCACACTCCTATTTTTTTTGAACTTGTTTGCCTAGTATCTGCCAAAAGAGGCGCTGTCAAGGGGCGGCGAAGCCGAGCCGCCAGGTCTTGCACTTGACTGGGACTCTTGGCAGATAGAATGAACAAAGCTCAAAGAAAAAAGATTTAGCCAAAGACTAAACCTCTGCGATAAACTTATCTTTACTGAAGTTCAATCTTGATGTATATAAGATTTTTATTTATCACTGGAAACGTTTCCAGTAATATGATATTCTACATTTAGTTTTTTAGCTAGGAGGATGATTTTATGGGATTCGGTAAGTTATTGGGATATGTAACCGAGGACGATCAGGTTACAGTCAAATATGAAAATCAGGAAGTAATTATTCAGGTAATTACAGAAGAAATTATCAGGGTATTAGTTCCGTATTGGATAAAGTATTACAAGTCAGTTGCCATCGAGGGTAATCCACAGGTTCCTGTAGATTTCGAGGTGTCACAGACTGAGGATCACATTTCCATTACAACAGGCTCGGTTATTCTTCAGCTGGGGGATGATTTTAGCTTCAAATTTATGGATAAATTCTCAGATGAGCTCCTTTCAAGCTATGATGGCAGCCGTACTATAATGGGTGGATTATCAGAAGAAGCGCTAGCACTTCTTATTGCAGAGGGGCATCTCTTCAATGCTGACCAGTACAAAAATCATAAAGTGCAGCAGCTTTTCAAGCTTAATCCAGAAGACAGATTCTACGGCACAGGTGATAAGACTGGCTTCTTAAATAAGCGAGGCTATGCTTATGAGAATTGGAACTCAGACATTCCTCAGATGCACATGGAGAACATGCCAGCTCTCTACAAATCAATTCCATTTATTATTGGAAAGCGACCAGGATACACTTACGGTCTTTTCTTTGATAATACCTTCCACAGTTACATGGATCTTGGCAAGGAGAGCACAGAATATTTCTGCTACGGTGCAGATGATGGAAACTTAGATTTCTACTTCATGGCTGGCGAAAAGATGACAGATATTGTGGAGCACTACACATATCTTACAGGACGTGCACCACTGCCACAGCTTTGGACATTGGGCTATCATCAGTGCCGTTGGGGCTATGAAAGTGCAAAGGATATTCGTGAAGTTGCCACAAAGATGCGCGAGAACAGAATCCCTTGCGAGACTGTTCAGTACGATATTGATTATATGGATGGCTTCAGAGTCTTCACATGGGATGAGGAAAACTACGAGCCAGAGGGACAGCTTATAAAGGAGCTGGCTGAGGATGGCTTTAAAGCTGTATGCATCATCGACCCAGGTGTAAAGGTGGATGAGGGTTACTTCATGTACGACGAGGGCATGAAGAATGATTACTTTGCTAGGGATAAGGATGGCAAGGTATATGTAAACGAAGTTTGGCCAGGAGATTCGGTATTCCCTGATTTTGGTAAGGAAGAAGTAAGAAACTGGTGGAGCAGGAGTCATAAAAAGCTTGTGGACATGGGCATCCAGGGAATCTGGAATGATATGAATGAGCCAGCCAGCTTTAAAGGACCACTTCCACTTGATGTGCAGTTCCATGTAAATGAAAGAGAAACAGACCACAGTGAGATGCACAATGTATATGGACATTTCATGAGCAAGGCTACTTTCGAGGGAATGAAAGAACTCACAGGAAAGCGACCACTAGTTATCACAAGAGCTTGCTACAGTGGTTCTCAAAAATATACTGCCGTTTGGACTGGAGATAATCAGAGTGTGTGGCCACATCTGCAGATGCTCATACCACAGCTTTGCAATCTTGGTATCAGCGGTTTTCCTATTGCAGGAACAGACATAGGTGGATTTGGAGGAGATACAAAGCCGGAGCTTCTTATGAGATGGATAGAGGCAGCTGTATTTTCTACCTTCTTCAGAAACCATTGTGCTAAGGGACACAGAATGCAAGAGCCATGGCATTTTGGAGAGCAGACTGTAAACGTATATCGTAAATACGTAGAGCTTCACTATCGCTTCCTTCCATATATTTATGATTTATTATTTGAGTGCCAGCTGACAGGTCTTCCTGTAATGCGTCCATTGGTTCTTCATTACGAGGATGATGAGAACACATACAATCTTAATGATGAGTTTTTAGTTGGCGAAAACATGCTTGTTGCACCTGTAGTAGAGCAGGGAGCTTTCAAGAGAATGGTTTATCTTCCATCAGGCGCATGGATTGATTATTGGACAGGTGAACGTCATGCTGGTGGAAAATACATTATTGTGGATGCACCGATTGATGTGCTCCCTATTTTCATAAAGGAAGGCAGCATTATTCCTATGTATGAGCCAGTTCAGTATGTTGGGGAAAAGCCATATGACACTTTAGAGCTTTTAGTAGCTGGTGACAGTGCATGGGGTTCTCATTATCAGGATAATGGGGAAGACTTTAGATATCTTGAGGGAGAATATAATCTCTACAGCTTTACATATGAAAATGGTAAACTAGAGACAGATATGCTGCATGACAATTATGAGAAATATAAAGAGATTAAGGTGATTAATCTCTAAAAGAGTGTGCAGGAAAAGATATTCTGCTGTTTGATAGAAAATCTGGCAGACTTATCTGTGCAGGAAGTATTGAAATCTAAAGTACAAGACCACCGGGTTTAGCCGGTGGTCTTGTTTTATTATTTTGCAATCCTTGTATAATAGTTCGTTTCGTCTTCACGAACTATTCGGGCTCCATTGCTCATCTGCACTTTAAGAGATGCAGGATTATCTTTATGCACTGATAAATAGAATTCATCTTCTTCGATTACGTCTTTGCCTATATCAAGAAGAAGTTCTAAGCCTTTGGTGGCGTAGCCATTTCCTCTGAAATCTCTGTGAATACCATATCCTATGTGTCCTGAATTTTCTCTAAGAAAATCATTTAGGTAGTGACGTAATCTAAAAAGTCCTACAACCTTATCGTCATCCCATAAAAAGTAGTCAGTCTGAGGGACAAAGCCATCAGGTAAATCTACTCCTTTAGAATTGCTGATTTTTATAGGTAATATCGTATTTACGTATTCATCAAAGCTGGCTCCAAATTCAGGATTAGTAAAGCCATTTTCATCTGCAGGCATTTGAGCAAACATTTTGTATTCTTCTTTAGCATCATCTAAATTAGCTTCTTTTAAATAAATCATGACATTACCTCCGCATTTAAAATAATTTGGTAACCATTGTACAGTATTGTCAGGAAATTTTCACGGGGGTTTTTATGTGACACATTACCTCAGATTTACTATATTTCTTGAAACCATAAATAATAAAAAGTAATTAGCTACAAAATTTAATGCACTCTCCTCTCAAATTGAGTAATATATATTTGGAAGGAGTTTTTTTATGAAAAGAACGAAATTATTTTTATCATTATTGTGTGTGGCCCTTGTGGCTACAGGATGTAAGGGCTCAGTGGAGAGTCCAGCAGTAGAAGATAATTCTACAAAAGAGGATAGCCAAACTACAGAAGTAGCGACTCAGGAGAATTCTAATTTTCGTCCAGAAATATATAGTGGTAAAGAATATATTTTTGAAGAGGCATATGAGGATGGCGTATATTCAGATGCATACGTAACAGGCCACTATGATATGTACAAATTATCACCAGAAACAAGGGAAGCATATCCTGCCCTGAACACAGCGATTGAGGATAGCATGAACGCTCGTAAAAAGAAATATGACGAGACTCACGCTGAATATTTGGATTCCAGCAAACAGCTACGTGAAAGCGGTGAGGTAAGTACCTTCGTTTTAGAGTCAGATCTTTTCCTTAGAAGAGCTGATGAAAAAGTAATAAGCTTTGTGGATCAGGATACTGAGTATGCAGCAGGTGCTCATGGAGTTACCCGATATGAAAGCTACAATTTTGATGTGCAGTCAGGAAAAGAAATCTTACTTGCAGATATTGTGACTGATAAGGAAGCATTTCAAAGTAAGTTAGCCCAGGCTCTCACTGAAAAATATGGTGAGGATACCTTTAATGACTTAGAGGGTAATCTGGAAGATTTAAGTTTAGATAATTACGAGTGGGCCTTTGATTATAATGGAATTACTTTCTATTCAAATGAATTTGCCTCATATTCAGCAGGAGTAATTACTGCTAATTTGCCATACGATAGCGCATTCCTTACACAGGATTTTGCGATTAATTCAAATGAAGGCTATATCTCACAGATTCCACTCTATTATCCTGATACTACTCATATTGATATAGTAGATTCTCTGGATGAGGGTATATCAATTTCACCTAATTACGATCCAAATAATCTGGATTTGTTCTGGATTCAGTCATTGAATATTAGTAAGGATGGACAGACATTCACTACAGATGATTTATATGTATGGGATGTTGAAGCATATATTATTCATATGCCAGATGGCACAGAAAGTCTTATGCTTATGACCACAGGTGATAATGATTATAGTTGTAGCTATGTATATTCATTAGATGGTCAGATTAAGTTATTATCTAATGACAATTTTTCTCATGGTATGGTTTGTGAGGGAGATGATTACGGCCAAATTGTTCCAATTGATCCAGAAAAGGTTGCATTTGTTAGTCGTTTTGATTTACTTGCTACATTTGGTGGAACCAGAAATTATTCTTTTGAGAGCAATGGAACATTTACATCAGTGGATAAGTATTACAAAACAAGCCGTACTCATCAGCAGGATTTAGTATCTAAGATGGAGCTTACTGTTCCAGTTGTAGATGAAGCAGGAGAGGAAACCGGCGAGGAAGTAACACTTCCATCAGGTACACATTACAGCATTATTCGTACTAATGGAGAAGATGAAGTAGACTGTCGAATAGAAGATGGACGCATTATTCGCTTCCATTTGGAGAATCCTTCTGGTGAAGGATACATTTATGACATAGAAATAAATGGTATCAATGCTGAAGATATATTTGAAACTCTTTGGTATGCAGGTTAGAAATATTATTCCGACCATAATCCAATAGTTTTGAGAAAAATGTTGTGAAAAAAGGTTACTTGAAAATTAAAGAATGGAATAATACCAAATTTGACTTGAAAAATAAAAATGTGTGACAAATCGCAATAATAACAAAAAAAACTCTTTTTATTGATTTGATTTTGGCAAGCATTCGGATACTAATCTTGATATATTAGTTTCCGCATTAGAAAAGGAGAAAAACAATGAAGAAAAGAGTTTTAAGATTTTTAGCTACAGCTCTTGCTGTTACAACTGTTTTTGTTAATCCAATCGTTTCAGAGGCTGGATCAATTCTTCCATCAGGCGGAGAATATAATTACGTTCTTCACACAGAAACTGATTTTAAGCTTATGGATATGGTTTATAAAATCCAGAATGGTGAGACAGTAACTTTTGAGAATGCCGCTCAGATGGCAACACTTGCAAAGGTTGGTTATGCAGATTATCAGACAGCTGGTCCTATTTCTATCACAGAGGGTAGAATGACTTATAATACTTACTGGGGTGCTGAAGATAAGGAAGTTTATGTAGTAGCACTTTCAGGAACAGAGACAATCGTTGAGAATCAGACTACAACTATTAAGGAAGATCTTTTATCAGGCTTTGAATTAAGTAATGAGTATAAGACAAATGTAAAGAATGCTATCATTGATAGAATTCCAGCAGGTAGCAATATTATTCTTGCAGGACATAGTCTTGGTGGAATGATTGCACAGCAGGTGGCAGCTGATAAGTATATTAAGGACAATTACGAAGTACTTAATACAGTTACATTTGGTTCACCTCTTATCAAGGGCTTCACTCGTGAAGGTATGGTAAAGAGACTTGGAGATACTAGTGATAAGAATCCATTCTACAGTGTTTCTACATTTCTTAATATTGCTTGGCAGTATGCCGGTGTTAATCACGAAGATGGCGGTTATAATGGCGATTCTTCAGCTGCTCATTGTGATAGCTACTTACGCGAAGACGTTTGGGGAAGCTATGATTGCTGTGGTGAGAAGAAGGGAAGTACTTTATGGGTACAAACAGGTACTAGAATGCTTACTTTAAACTTCGCTACAACATCATTCTATACTTCACTTTATGGAACAACATCTGTAGCCAGAACATCAATTATTCCTACACAGACAACAGCTGCTTGCTACGACTTAGCAAAGAAGGCAGTTGCTGATGGATATATCACTGAGGATGTTCTTGCTAAATATACAACTTTTGTTCCTGCAACTAACGAGGATTCTGTTGAAACAGAAGTTTCTGAGGTAATGGAGTCTGAGGTAGAAGAGTCTATTGAAGCAGAGGTAGAGGAAACTGCAGTTGTTGAAACTGAAGCTGTTGAGGCTATGGATGCAGAGACAGATGAAGCTGCAATTGTTGAGGCTGAAGCAGTTGAGGCTGAAACTGTAGTAGAATAAATTCTTTTTATAAATAAAATATTCATAAAGGAGATCAGGATTTGATATGTACCCAGAATCCTGGACACATATTTATGAACTAGGCTGAACACATGGATGCTATCCTGTATTGTACAGGTGGCATCCATTTTGTTTTTGCCTGAATTCTTTTGTTATTGTAGTAATCTATATATTCTTCAACTGCCTTTGAGAATTCTTCAAAAGAAGAATAGTCTTTCTCATAACCATAGTACATTTCGTTCTTTAATCTTCCAAAGAATGTCTCCATTATACAGTTATCATAACAGTTACCTTTTCGAGACATAGATTGGATAATGCCATGCTCTTGTAAAGCAGTACGATAATAAGTATGTTGATACTGCCAGCCCTGATCGGAATGAA
>NZ_FQYQ01000007.1 GCF_900141825.1 Pseudobutyrivibrio xylanivorans DSM 14809
CCAACTGTTGTCCCCCTGTACAAGGCAGGTTACCCACGCGTTACTCACCCGTCCGCCACTCAGTCAATAACTCGTCACCCCGAAGGGATCGTAAGAAATTGCTTCGTTCGACTTGCATGTGTTAAGCACGCCGCCAGCGTTCATCCTGAGCCAGGATCAAACTCTCATGTTAAAAAGTTTAATTCCGAATCAGTATAAAACTGACTTCTTTACTAATAAAGGTTTTTGTTTCGTCTTAGAAACTAAATGAATTTCAAGGATACATGTTTTAAAAACTTGTATTAATTCAAGGTTTGTTTCACTGTTCAGTTATCAATCTTCACTTTGTGTTGCTCTCAGCAGCAACTCGTTTATATTATCACGATGCTGGCTGTTTGTCAACAACTTTTTTAATTTATTTTCTTGATTTTCTTAGAAAAACCAAGGGCTGAGCTCGTTCGCGTCAGCTTGTATATAGTATCAAGTGGATGGCTTTTTGTCAAGCACTTTTTACTAATTTTTTCAGCTGTTTTTGTGAGTTATAACTATCACTTTTTCAAGTGTTTTCGCTCACGCGACAGCTTGTTTATAATAGCACCCAGCCCTTTATGTGTCAACATCTTTTTCGATATTTTTTCACTTTTTTCACAGAATCATTTTTAGGGCATTTACCGCCTCATCTGAAGTCGCCCAACTGGTTGCAATTCGTATTACTGTATGACTATTATCATACTTCTCCCAGAAGCCATAGGCCACCTTTTCTCCAAATGTTTTAAGCGCCTCATTCTCCATGACAACAAAGATCTGGTTTGTAGGATTCTCCATAAAAAGCTGATATCCCTTTTGACGAAGATCCTCTCTTATTATAGTAGCCTGTGAAATAGCGTGACGTCCCATTTCCATATATAGGTCATCTGTAAATAATGCACCAAACTGCACACCAAGGAGTCTGCCTTTTGCCAAAAGTGCTCCATGCTGTTTGATTTGAGTAATCATATGCTTAGGGGTATTTCCTTTAGTGAATACAACTGCCTCACCAAAAAGAGCTCCTACTTTTGTTCCTCCTATATAAAATACATCCGCAAAAGAAGCAATATCCGCCATTGTTAACTCATCCTGGGCTGCCAAGCCATATGCCAAGCGAGCTCCATCTATAAACAATGGAATGTCATACTCCTTACATATAGAAGAAACAGCTTCAAGCTCGCTACGAGAATATAGTGTTCCATACTCAGTTGGATAAGATATATATACCATTCCGGGATTAACCATATGTTCATAGCTGTCATCTGCATAATGAGTCTCTAACATATCTTTTAACTCGGCAGCATCAATCTTTCCCTCGTGGGCAGGTAATGTTATAACCTTATGGCCGCTGTACTCTATAGCACCCGCCTCATGACAAGCCACGTGGCCAGTTGCTGCGGCAACTACTCCATCATAATTAGAAAGCATAGAATCTATTACGACCTGATTAGTTTGTGTGCCTCCTACCAGAAAATAAATATCTGCATTTGGACATTTAATATAATCACGAATCTTCTTCTTCGCTTCCGCACAATATTTATCTTCACCATATCCTGGTGTTGAAACAAGATTTGATTCTGTTAACGCTTCAAGAACTTTAGGGTGACACCCTTCAGCATAATCACATGAAAAATATAACATATCCTACCTCCCTGACAATAATCCTATTCGCGCCCCCCTACCGCATTCATAATTGAACTCTTACAGAGTTCTTTCTCGGTGCTTTGCACCTAAAATTATTCATAGCGGCAAGGAGTCACTTATTCTAAGTAACATTTATAAACAAAAAAGGCAACCGCTTTCGCGATTGCCTTAACGCAGAGGGTGGGATTCGAACCCACGCGCCCTTGCGGACAAACGGTTTTCAAGACCGCCTCGTTATGACCACTTCGATACCTCTGCATCTGTATCTCTCGGACACGAATAGTATAATACCATCCGTCTACCCATATGTCAACAAAATATTGTAAGTTTTTTTATAAATTTTTGAATTCGGAATATTGCGACAATAGCACATTTTTCCTAACTTTTCTAGCATATATATTTTGGTCTATATATCACAAGATTTAGTGCTTATTTCTAAGGATTGCTTCGCCAAATGCAATGTCCTCAGGAGTAGTTACTTTGATGTTCATATAAGAACCAGGAATCATATGCACATCATGGTCCGTTGCCTTTTCTACAATCATGGCATCATCTGTAATAGAAGTATCAGCTGATGCTATCACCTTATCATATGCACCGCGGATAAGATTGTACTCAAAACACTGAGGAGTCTGCACTATCCATACATTACTTCTGTCTGGGGTATCAAGAACCTTTCTATGATCATCTGTGAGCTTAACTGTATCCTTTGTAGGCATACCAACAACACATGACTCGTAAAGAGTAACTGCCGACATACATCTGTGAATAACATCAATAGAAACAAAGGCTCTGGCGCAATCATGAATGAGTACATATCCATCATTGATTGCCTGGAGTCCAGCATACACAGAATTATAACGTTCCTCACCACCTTCTACGATGGCTACACACTTAGTAATGTGATATCTTTCAATAATCTCCTTGCGACATTTTTCCACGTCACCAGGTGCAACTACCAAAACAATCTGTGTGACTTTACTTTCCTGAAAGGTCCGTAAGCAATGCACCATCAATGGTGCATCTCCTAATCTCATATATTGTTTTGGAATCTCCTGTTCCATTCGCTTTCCGCTGCCAGCTGCAAGAACTATTGCCGTAAATTTATTCATTATCTCTCACCTAATTTTAAATTTGGTATAGCATTAAGATCCCAACCATCACGTCGACCAGCAAGATACTCGTAATATGCTGCTGCACCAATCATGGCTGCATTATCTGTACAAAGTATAGGCGATGGATGATAGAATTCTACCCCCTTCTCCTGACACATCTTTTCCATGGCACTTCTAAGAGTCTGGTTGGATGCAACGCCTCCGGCGATTGCAAATTTATCCATGCCAAATTCATCAATGGCAAGGGCTGCATGTTCACACAAAGTGTCAATTACAGTCTGTTGGAATGACGCCGCTACATCAGCCTCATTCACAGTCTCACCCTTCATCTGCGCACCATTAATATAATTTAAAACCTGAGATTTCAAACCGCTGAAGGAGAAATCATATACTCCGTCAGAAACCTTAGGTCGTGTAAACTGAATCGCAAAAGGATCACCCTCGTGAGCTGCTTTTTCAATCTTAGGACCACCTGGATAGCCTAATCCGATGGCACGTGCAACTTTATCAAAAGCTTCTCCAGCTGCATCATCTCTGGTGCGGCCAAGGATTTCATATTTACCATAATCAGCCACACGAACAAGATGTGTGTGACCACCTGAAACTACCAAGCAAAGAAATGGCGGCTTCAGTTCTTTGTTCTCAATGTAATTAGCGCTAATGTGACCTTCAATATGATGGACTCCAATAAGAGGTAGCTGCTCCGCAAATGCGATAGCCTTTGCTTCTGCAACACCTACAAGAAGTGCTCCAACAAGACCAGGACCATAGGTAACCGCAATAGCATCCATATCCTCCAAGCCCATGTCAGCCTCTTCAAGAGCCTGCTCTATAACCTGATTAATACGTTCTATATGTTTACGTGATGCGATTTCTGGAACAACGCCACCATAAAGTGTATGAAGTGGTATCTGTGTGGATATCACATTACTTCTAACATCTCTTCCGTTGATAACTACCGCAGCCGCAGTCTCATCGCAGGAACTTTCAATTGCTAATATTTTTATCTCTTTAGTATCCATTTACTTTATCCTCTGAAGACAGCCTCCATGTAAGGATTTTCCAGTTACCATTTTTATCCTTTCTCAAACAGAAGTCCTCGTAGGTACGTTCATAGGTACTCCCTTCCCTGATGAAATAGTTCGTGGAGACGAATGCACACTCATAACCATTAACAGTTTTGTACTGAACCTCTTTAGAATCACTGACCGTCGCTGAAACTATGGTTCGCGAACGGTTCTTAAAATCCTGTATTTCTAAATTAAGAGAAGCTAGATATGTATCCCTTGGATTGTATGCCAATAGCTCATCATCCATGAGAAATCTGGCCTGATCCGCCATCTTTTCAAGCTGACCCTGATCATAATCCTCTGAATAGTAGGCTGAAATAATTCGATTGTACCATTTTACTACCGCTCTAGGTGTGGCAGGATAATCATTCTTAAAATTCTTCGAAATGATAGTCTGCACTTCGGATAACTCTACATTTTCATCTGCTTTAGCCGTGGCATTACGACGTGACAGATAGGTATAGTAGCCTACAATAAGGCATGCCATACAGATAACCGCTATTCCTATTCGCAGTACCTTTTTCATATTACTCCTCCGCAAAATCCAATTCTAAGAACTTGCCATCTTCCCCGAGCTTAGCCTGTGGAAAAATATCACAGACAGCTTTCATATATCTTTTATGACCTGTCATGGATGGTGAGAAATGTGTAAGCCAAAGCTCATTTACATTTGCATCCTTGGCAACCTGAGCCGCCTCATAGAAGGTCATATGCTTATTCTGTTTTGCTTTTGCTAATTTATCTTCCTCTGCATACATGCCCTCGCAGATAAGAAGATCTGAGTTCGCCGCCGCCTCCACAAGGGATTTGGTAGGACGAGTGTCTGTACAATAGGTAACTTTTATACCCTTGCGGGCATCTCCCATAACCATTTCAGGAGTATAGGTCTTTCCTTCGTGTTCTACTGTCTTGCCCTTTTGAAGCGGATTCCATAGTGTTACAGGAAGTCCAAGAGATTTGGCTGCTTCTACATCAAATCGACCTTTTCTTGGAATGTCTATCGTATATCCGTAGCAGAGTACATTGTGGTTAACTCTGAATGCATGGATATGGTAGCCTAATAATTCGAAGCGTTCATCTGCTTCTGTAATCTCGTGAAACTTAATCTCAAAGGGAAGCTCCGGAGCAATTACCCTGAGAGAATTAACCACCTTTTCAAGCCCCTTAGGACCTACGATAGTAATTGGTTCAACTCTGTCTGAATTACCCATGGAAAGTAGCAATCCTGGCAGTCCGCTGATATGATCAGCATGGTAATGTGTAATACATATAATAGAGATTGGGTTCGGTGAGAAGCCCGCTTCTCGAAGAGCAACCTGTGTACCCTCTCCACAATCCACTAACAAGCCCTCTCCATTGAATCTAAATAAACATGAAGTGAGCCATCTATTAGGCAGCGGCATCATGCCTGCTGTGCCTAGTAAACAAACGTCTAACATTAAATAGTCCTTTCAAATTTCATGCAAATGGCGTCTTCCACTGGATTGGAGTAGAAATATTTACGAACGCCAATTTCTTCGAAACCGAAGCTTTCATACAAACGACGAGCTGGGGTATTGCTGACACGCACCTCTAAGAAGATGGTGTCGATTCCACGCGTTTCAAGCTCTTCTAATGATTTGGTGAGAAGCTGACGACCCAGTCCCTGGCCACGATATTTTTCATCTACAACAATATCTGGAAGCTCTGCCTCTGGAGGGGTTAGATAGAAAACGCTGAATGCTGCTATCTGACCATCATCCTCTGCAACCATTATAAATGAATGATCTGAGGAAATTGCTTCTTCGTAAGACTTCAAAGACCAAGGGCAGCTCATGGCTTCATTTTCGATTTCTACTATCGATGGAAGGTCCTTTTCATTTGCAAATCTGTATGTGAAAGCCATTAAGCTTTTCCTTCCTTTTCCATACGCTCTCTTTCTGCCTGAGAAAGACGAAGGTATTCTGGTCTGTGATCTGCTGCAATCTCGCAATCACCATTTGCATAGTAGATTGAACCGAGGCACGCTACTGATGAAGCATGCTGACGGTTAAGGTGCGCTGGCGCAAATCTGTATGGAACCTTAATGATTTCTTTAATCTTATCTTTGAAAACTGGCACCCCATCACCAAGGAAGGTAACTGGCTGACCAGCTTCATTTATCTTTTCTGCTATTTCGGTAAAATCAACTGCACACTGAGCGTGTACAACTGTGAACTCACCGGACTGTTCAAACTTATAAAGACCTGTGTATACCTGACCACGTCTTGCATCTAAGATAGGGCAAATAATTCCGTCGTTTCCCCACATGTTGTAAGCAAGAGCATCTACTGTAGGTACAGAAACGATTGGGCAACCAAGTGAAAGTCCCAAGCCCTTTGCTGTGGCACTGGCGATTCGAAGTCCTGTAAACGAACCAGGGCCTGCAGCTACTGCAATAGCATCTACTGAATTAAGATCCAGTTCTACCATCTTTTTGAGTTCATCAAGCATTGGAAGTAAAGTCTGCGAATGAGTCTTTTTATAGCCTGTAGTGTACTCACCAATTAAATTATCGTCTTCTACGATGGCAACTGAGGCAACGAGACCTGAGCCATCTATTCCTAAAATCTTCATATTCTATATCTGTTCTACCGTAATCCTGCGGTAGTCAAATCCCTTTTCTAAATCTTTTTCGATAGTAATCTGAGTGTAGTGTTCTGGAAGAATGTCTTCGATAAGATTTGCCCACTCGATAAGTGAGACTCCATCTCCATATACATAATCCTCGTAACCAATCTCATCCATTTCCTCTACATCGCCTATACGATATACATCGAAATGGTAGAAAGGCAATCTGCCTGTGTCGTATACCTGCACAATAGTGAAGGTAGGGCTACAGATGGCCTCATCAATGTGAAGACCTGTGGCAAACCCCTGAGTGAACACTGTCTTGCCAACACCCAAATCTCCAATAAGTGTAAATACCTGCCCTGGTGTGGCTGCTTCGCCAAGCTTTCTGCCAAGGGCATCTGTTTCTTTTGGTGAATTAGTTTCGAATATTTCTATCATTTTATTTGTAATTTGTAATCCTCTACGTGATTTTTAATGTAATCAACAGCTGGTTCATACACATCTCCAATGTCTTCTTTTGGAATGATATAAGCATTTACCCTGTTGCTGTAAATAAGAAGATACTCCTTCCAAGTGGCTACTTTGAATACATACTCCCATGGAAGCTCTGCTGGCTCCTCTGAAGTAGGCGATGATACAACAATGCCTGTATCCTTAAGCTGATACTTAATCGGGTGCTTGAACACCTCCTGCTGCATCTGAAGCTTAGCTCTGGTCTTCAGGGTAAATGGCATGTAAAAAATAATAATTGCAGCAAATAAAACATATGCCATTCGCCAAAACACTGGTAATGTATCAAATTTTAGCATTAATACAAGTAGTAATAGTATTCCAAGTGTAAGGGACATGATACGCTGTCCTAAGGCATGGTGCCAATTGAATCTGAATAAATCTTCTTCTTTTATTTGGGTTTCAAAGCTAATGTTTTCCATAATGCACGTATTCTCCCTATTTTTCTTTATTTTATCATATATATAATTATTTCAACAAGTTTCTATTCTAGATAGTTTCTATTCAGCTTACATTCGCAAAATCGCAGCTGCGCTGCTTTTGCTCTCTGCATAAACCTTTTAGCTTTTGTTTCTATTCAGCTTACATTCGCAAAATCGCAGCTGCGCTGCTTTTCTTTTGCTCATGTAAGGTTCTCGCAAAGTAAAAATATGGACGCCAGTGAATGCAAGCATTCCCTGGCGTCCATATTTTTACTTTGCTCTGAATAGAAACAAAAAAGAGCGAGTCGAAACCCCTAACGACTCACTCAAACCTTATCTCCTAAAAAGCAAACTCACTGTTACTTTTCTCGACTAAGGAAAGTATAGAATTACTAGTAATTAATGTCAACAGTTTGCCCCTTTAAGAGTATTATTTTGTAAAAATATGACAATTTCAGTTGTTAATATCTGTATAGGATTACAACACTTAAACCTTTAACCTTTCTTAGCTTTATTGAGCTTCATCGTGAGTGCAATTCTGCCCTTCTTTTCATCAACAGATAAAACCTCAACATCAACGATATCTCCAACTGAAACCACCTCAAGCGGATGCTTGATATAACGGTCTGTCATCTGAGAAATATGTACTAATCCATCCTGATGAACACCGATATCAATGAAAGCACCAAAGTCGATTACATTACGAACTGTACCCTTAAGCTGCATGCCTGGCTTAAGATCTTTCATCTCAAGAACATCGCTCTTAAGGATTGGCTTTGGCATATCTTCACGAGGATCACGGCCTGGCTTTTCAAGCTCCTTAACAATATCCTCTAAAGTCATCTCACCAACGCCAAGTTCTGTGGATAAAGCCTTTATGTCAGAAATGCTCTTGTGGATATCCTTAAGTGTGCCTGCTGCAATATCCTTTGTATCAAAGCCTAGTTTCTCAAGAAGTGCTTTAGCTGCATCATAGCTTTCTGGATGAACAGCTGTGGCATCAAGTGGATTCTTTCCACCTGTAATACGCATGAAGCCTGCGCACTGCTCGAAGGCTTTTGGCCCAAGCTTTGGTACCTTTTTAAGCTCAGCACGTGAATTGAAACGACCATTAGCCTCACGGTATTCAACAATGTTCTTTGCAAGAGTTTTGTTGATACCTGAAACATACTCTAAAAGTGAAGCTGAGGCTGTATTAAGATCTACACCTACGGCGTTAACGCAAGTCTCTACTACGCCTGCGAGAGTCTCATCAAGCTTCTTCTGATTCATGTCATGCTGATACTGACCAACACCTACAGATTTTGGATCAATCTTTACAAGCTCAGCAAGTGGATCCTGAAGACGACGCGCCATGGATGTAGCACTACGCTGTCCTACGTCGAAATTAGGGAACTCCTCTGTAGCTAACTTGCTGGCAGAATAAACCGAAGCACCTGCCTCATTTACAATAATGTATTCAACCTTTTCGGGAATCTCTTTAAGCATATCTACAATAATCTGCTCAGACTCACGGCTGGCTGTACCATTACCAAGAGAAATGAGAGATACGTTGTATTTCTTAATAAGGCCTTTGATAACCTTCTTTGTCTCCTCAACTTTGTTCTGAGGTGCTGTTGGATAAACAACAGTAGTATCGAGAACCTTTCCTGTTGCATCAACTACCGCAATCTTACAACCTGTACGGAAAGCTGGGTCCCAACCAAGGACATTGCGGCCAGCAATTGGAGGCTGCATGAGAAGCTGTGTAAGATTCTTTCCGAATACCTTGATAGCTCCGTCCTCTGCCATCTCTGTAAGGTTATTTCTAATTTCATTTTCAATAGAAGGTGCAATAAGTCTTGTGTATGCATCCTCGATTGTATCGATGAGAGCCTGATTCGTATTTACGTTATCGCGACTGATGATTTTCTTCTGAAGGTAGTTAAGAATATCCTCGACAGGAGCTTCAATGCTCACCTTGAGGATTTTCTCCTTTTCACCACGATTGAGAGCAAGGATTCTGTGTCCTGGAAGCTTTGCGATAGCTTCATCATAATCATAGTAATTCTCGTAAACTGATTCTGCCTCAGCATCCTTTGCCTTTGAAACAATACGGCCATTCTTGAAAGTCTTTTCACGAATCCAGGTACGATAATCTGCATCGTCAGAAATGCTTTCAGCGATAATATCGCAGGCACCTGCAATAGCTTCCTCAGGTGTATTAACCTCTTTTTCTGGATTGATGAAAGCTTTTGCCTCGTCTGTGAGGGACTTATCTGTCATCTGAAGGATGATGATGTTTGCAAGTGGTTCCAAGCCCTTTTCCTTAGCGATAGTTGCACGAGTGCGACGCTTTGGGCGGTAAGGACGATATAAGTCATCAACAGCTACCTGTGTCTCTGCTTCAAGAATTGCCTTTTTAAGCTCTTCTGTGAGAAGTCCCTGCTCTTCGATAGAAGCAAGGCATGTAGCTTTTTTATCTTCAAGGTTTCTTAAATATGTGAGACGCTCTGAGAGAGCACGAAGCTGCTCGTCATTAAGACCGCCTGTAACTTCCTTTCTGTATCGTGAGATGAAAGGAACTGTGTTGCCCTCATCTAATAATTTTATTGCAGCATCAACCTGCTGTGGGCGAACCTGTAATTCAGTTGCTATTTTTTTAGTAATATCCATGATGTACTCCTATTTAAAAATTTTCTTCACACGTGATGAAAGATTACGAACGAGAATTGACGCTGACCAGGTGATGAATATGCACGCTAAGAGCAACGCAAAGATTTCTCGATGATTGTAAGCTTCTACCGATAAATGTGAATAGAATAAAATCATTATTCTATGATGTAATAAAATCACATACCAGCTAATGCCAGAGATGTAAGTTATTAACGTATATACGAATTTGTCGGATGGGATTTCCACATCACGAAGTGCAACAAGCATTGTCATACTGATTGCAAAATAAATAAGCTCGTTTTGTTCCTGAGTAAGCTTCATCCATTCTAAGGATGGAACAAAGCCTATGAGGCAGAAATATATAAATATCAGTGCTGAAAGGACTGCACATACTAATCTTAGCTTTGTGTTAATCTTTTCATCTCCGAGCTGCTGAAGAAGCATCCCAATGTAGAAATACACAATTATGAAAAGAGGATTCATCAACTGTGTAAATGGGAATGGATTGTACACAAGAAGAGCAATGACATACCATACCAATAAAACTGCAAGTGTGATGAATTTAAATTTCTTAAGTAATTTTGCAAGAACTGGAAACAGAGCATAGCAAATTACTATGCAGGACATGAACCACTCTCCTATGAGATAAAAATCTGCTGTGACAAGCTGTGCAACTCCATCTATTCCCGCAAGGGTGAAGAGGAATCTGCTAATAGGAAGATCGTGTCCTACCACCTGATTATTTACTAAAAAGCAAACCACAAACATCAATGTGTATGCTACATAAAATGGAATGAACAGTCCCTTAAACCTTCTTAAATAATATTTTCCAAGGGGAAGCTCGTCCTCATGATTGTACATTAGGGCGTAGCCTGAAATTACAAACAAAAACAAGCTGGCTGGACGAGCCAAAATATTGAAGAAATAATTGTAGCCAAACATTGCACCATCTGTGCCACCAGCTGTAACTATGTACTCAACAAAGAAATGATAAAAGAATATAAAAATTACTCCGATATCACGCAGGATATCAAGACCTATGATTCGTTTTTTCATATATACTCTCCTAGAATTATTTTCTAGATAAGTATATTAAAAATGGATTGGGATAGCAACTTCATCATACTAACTCCCACTTGTCAAAATCCATATAAAAAGGAGCCTCCGAGCGGAGACTCCATATTGATAACTCTCTATGATGCTGCCTGAGTAGAATCCTCTTCTTCCTCTGCATCTGCAACTTTATTCTTTGCTGCAATAACCTCAACAACTACCTGATCAGCTCTTGTGGTTACTTCAACCTTCTTGTTCTTTGTTATTGCCAAATCAGCAACTGTAACTGTATCACCTAGTCTAAGTGAACTACAATCAATTTCAATCTTCTCAACTACATCCTCAGCCTTTGCCTTGTAAGCAACTTCTGAAAGCAGCTGCTCTAAAACACCTTCTGTAACAGCTTCCTTGTTTTCAAGAACAACCTCTGCTGTTGCATGGATAACCTCGCCTTTTACGAGCTCCTGGAAATCCATCTCTAAAATCTGATGCTTTGCTGCATCGAAATGCAATTCCTTTAATAACACATTGTACTTCTTTCCTTCCAAGTCAAGGGTCATCTGAGTGTGCTTACTCTTCCTAAGAGCCTCAGCCTCTTTAACCTCGAACTGGAGTGGGATTGATTGCTCGATATCTCTACCGAACAGGTTACCTGTAACGTAGCCTTCTCTTCTCAACCTCTTTGCTTTCTTTTCCATGTCACGTCTTTGTACCTTGTAAGTATCCATTTGTCTCTTCCTCCTAAAATACAAATATTTGAGCAGGGAAATTTGCGGAATGTCGATATTCAATTGGCGTTTCGTTTGTTTCTCGTGTTCGACTATGTTATAGTACTCTTTTTTCAAATAGTCAAGCCCTGAAATAGGAAGTCTTTTGATAATTCTTCTGAATAATACAAAAATGACTGACACTAAGTGCCAGTCATTTTCATTTTATAGTGCCTCTACATTTCTTGTTGCTACAACATCTACGCCGGTTCCGCAAACGTCTTTAACAACTACATCTCCGATATGAACTGGAGCTTTCATGACTGCTGCATCAATCTCCTTCATAACGTCAGCAATCTTGTCCTTTGGAATGTTGGACTTTGTCTTAACTGAAACACGTGGCTTATCCCCTCCTAAGATAACAGCTGTAGATGTAACTGTTCTCTCAGGATGTGTTACTTCGTTTTTAGCGTAATTCTCGCCGATTTTGCAAGTGTTACCTGTTACAGATAAAACCTCGCCATTTTCTAATTCTACTGTAATCTGGCAACCCATTGGACAGCCGATACATGTTAATTCTCTTTTTTCCATAATCTATCTGCCGCCTCCTTTTACTCTGCTTCAATCTTTACTGTGATTTTCTTTAAACCTGGCTTTTCAGCAAGCTTGTCCTTGAGAAGGATAACCTGCTCCATTTCGCCTGGTGCCATGATACGCTTCTTATTGTGCATTACTCTCTCGTCATCGAAGTAAACACTTACATATGAATCTTTATAAACTGCGCCAACACGGAAACGAACTGTAAGCTTATCATCCATTCTGTCTACATTAATTGTAGATGGAACTGTATAGCGAGCGCCTTCTGTTGCAACAATTTCAATGTCAGCTGCTCCATCAGAAAGCTCTCCCTTAACAAACTTAGCGGCGTTCTGACCTGCTCTGTCTGCTTCCTCAGAAACATAATCAACAAGATCATGTACGTGAAGAACGTTACCACAGGCAAATACGCCAGGGATATTTGTCTCAAGAGACTCATTTACAACTGGGCCGCTTGTGATAGGGCTCATCTCAACACCTGCTGTTCTCGAAAGCTCATTCTCTGGAATAAGTCCACAAGAAAGAAGAAGAGTATCGCAAGTATATCTTTCCTCTGTACCTGGGATTGGCTTGCCCTTGTTATCAACTGCTGCAATTGTAACTGCTGTAAGGTGCTCCTTGCCCTCGATATCAACAACTGTGTGACTCAACTTAAGTGGAATACCAAAGTCATCAAGACACTGAACTATATTTCTCTTTAAGCCTCCTGAGTATGGCATAAGCTCTGCTACAACCTTTACCTTTGCCCCTTCAAGTGTCATACGACGTGCCATGATAAGTCCGATATCACCAGAGCCAAGAATAACTACCTCACGACCAGGCATGTAACCTTCGATATTAACAAGACGCTGAGCTGTACCTGCTGAGAAGATACCAGCTGGTCTGTAGCCTGGAATGTTTAAAGCTCCTCTTGGACGCTCGCGGCATCCCATTGCAAGGATAACTGCGCCAGCCTTAATCTGGTACATACCATCCTCACGGCTCATAGCCGTAACAACTCTATCACCTGAAATATCCATTACCATTGTGTTGAGCTTGTACTCAATCTTAGCGTCGAGGACCTTCTCGATGAAACGGTAAGCATACTCTGGGCCTGTAAGCTCCTCTTTAAATGTGTGTAGACCAAAACCATTGTGGATGCACTGATTAAGGATACCACCAAGCTCTTTATCTCTCTCTAAAATAAGAATTTTATCTACACCAGCGTTTCTTGCTGCAACTGCAGCTGCAAGACCTGCTGGGCCACCGCCAACAATAACAATATCATAATTCAACATTACTGCTCGCCTCCCTTCTGATTCTTGGTGCGCTCAATAACAATGTTTGAACGTCCACCGCTCTTTGTAATCTCTTCATACTTAAGGCCGAGCTCTCTATGAAGAATTTCCATTGTCTTAGGAGAACAGAAGCCTGCCTGGCATCTTCCCATTCCAGCACGTGTTCTTCTCTTAACACCATCAAGAGAACGAGCACCTAAAGGTCTATGAATCGCATCAAGAATTTCTCCCTCTGAAATGGATTCACAGCGGCAAATGATGTTACCATATGCTGGATTTTTCTTAATCAACTCATTTCTTTCTTCTACTGAAAGGTCTGCTGGGTTCATAACATCCTTACGTGTGCTAATCCAGTTAGCCTTTGGAGTAAGTCCCATCATATCCTTTAACATATTTCCTACCATCTCACCAATAGCTGGGCTTGATGTAAGACCTGGTGACTCGATGGCTGCACAATCAATAAAGTGTGGGGCGCCATCAACTTCGCCGATAATAAACTCGTGACGAGCCTCGTGCGCGCGAAGGCCTGCAAATGATGTGATAACCTTTCTCATTGGAAGGTTCTTTACGTGGTCATTTGCCTTTGCAATAAGGTCATTGATTCCGTCAGCTGTTGTGTTTGTACCTTCTTTATCTTCGATATCGATAGCTGTAGGACCAACGATAAGATTGCCGTGAACAGTAGGTGATACAAGAACACCCTTACCAAGGTTAGTAGGCTGTGGGAAGATTGTGTGACTAACATGACCACCCACTTCCTTATCAAGGAGGCAATAGTCTCCGCGACGAGGAATGATTTCAATCTTATCATCATCCTTGCTAACCATGTTATGGATAACACCAGAATAAACACCTGCTGCATTTACTACATATCTAGAAACATACTCACCATTGTTGGTGCGAATGTGCCATAATCCATCTTTATCTTTTACAATATTCTCAACCTTAGTATTGAATCTAAAGTCGACTCCGTTTACATTTGCGTTTTCTGCCATTGCAATGCAAAGCTTGAATGGGCAGATGATACCGCCAGTTGGTGCATATAAAGCCCCCTCAACATTATCTGAAAGGTTTGGCTCCATCTTAAGAGCCTCCTCACGTGTAAGAATCTTTAATCCTTTTACACCATTTTTAACGCCTCTGTCATAAAGGTCCTGAAGTCCTGGGAGTGCCTCCTTATGGATGCAAACAACCATAGATCCATTTCGTTTGAACGGAATGTCCAAATCACGGCAAAGGTCGTCCATCATCTCATTTCCACGTACATTTAATTTAGCCATTAACGAACCTGCTGCAGCATCAAAACCTGCATGAACAATTGCAGAATTTGCTTTTGATGTACCCTCACATACATCCTCACACTTTTCAAGAACACAGACGTTAGCTTCGAAACGTGAGAGTTCCCTTGCAATTGCGCTTCCTGAAACGCCTGCGCCTATGATTATGACATCATACAACATATTTTTTCTCCTTCTAATAAAACTTATAAAATAAGGCGAGAGAAATAAACTACGTCCCCCGTAGTCTCATTATTCTCTCGCCTCAATGAACCACTATTTAATTATATTTATATTTTAGCCAAACATCTGAGCAGCTGCAAGTGCATTATAAAGAAGCGATGCAACAATACCGCCGCAGATAGGTGCTACTGCTGGAATCCAACCATAGCTCCAGTTACCGTTCTTCTTGCCAAAGTTTGGTGCAAGACAAAGGTAAGCAATACGAGGAGCTGTATCTCTTGCTGCGTTCATTGCGTATCCTGTAAGACCACCAAATGAAGCACCACAAGCAACGATTACGCCGTAAACAAGTACCCAAACTGTACGGTCAGAACCTGCTGGAATAAGAGCAAGTGTAAATACAAGTACAAATGTAGCTACAAACTCTGAAAGGAAATTCAAAGCCTGATTTGGAATTGAAGGTGCTGTACAGAAGCATCCTCTAACAACATCATCTTCAGCTGTTGCCTTGATATGATCGCTGTAAAGAAGAATAAGGATAGCTGCGCCAACAAAACCACCAAGCATCTGTGCAACAATCTGTCCAGGAACTGTGCTCCAGTCACCTGATCTAATTGCAATACCAATTGTAACTGCAGGGTTGAATGCTGAAGGACATCCTGTGAAGTTGCTCATTGCAAATGCAGGAACCATAACTGCCATTCCCCAACCGATAAGGATGTGAACAGCTCCGCCGCCCTTGAATCCTGACTTGTTCAATGAAACATTACAGCAAACACCATCTCCGAGTAATACCAGTAAAATAGTACCTATAAACTCGCCTACATAAACTGACATAAAAATTTCCCCCTTACTTAAAATATAATATTTATAAGCACCCAATAAATATAACATGCTCCCGCAGGCCAACTTCCATACTCGGGCAAGGGAACTCCCCTAAAGGGGCACCCTCCTTCCCCGGCATGGAGCCTTCCTGCTCGCGCTTGCCAACTTTCCGAAGGGTGCTTATTGTTCAATTTTTTAACGACTTATTCTTTAGCCCAGCCGCGTGTAGCTGCTACAGCCTTTGCCCAGCCCTTAAGAGCAGCTGTTCTATCAGCATTTGTCATCTCTGGCTTGAACTCTCGATCAACCGACCAGTTCTGGATAACGTCTTCTTTGCTCTTCCAATATCCAACTGCAAGACCTGCAAGGTAAGCAGCACCCATAGCTGTTGTCTCAACACAGCTTGGACGAAGAACGTCAGTGTTGATGATATCAGACTGGAACTGCATCAAGAAGTTGTTGTTTGATGCGCCACCGTCAACCTTGAGAGCTGTAAGATGCTTTCCAGAGTCGAGCTCCATAGCATGAAGAACATCGTATGTCTGATAAGCAAGAGACTCAAGTGTTGCTCTGATAAGGTGATATTTATTTACACCACGTGTAAGACCTGTGATAGCTCCACGTGCGTATGGATCCCAGTAAGGAGCACCGAGACCTGTGAAAGCAGGTACAACATAGCATCCATTTGTATCCTTAACACGAGTAGCGAAGTACTCTGAATCTGGTGAAGAATCTACAATCTTTAACTCGTCACGGAGCCACTGGATAGCAGCACCAGCAACGTATACAGAACCTTCAAGTGCGTATGTAACCTTTCCATCTAATCCCCATGCGATGGTTGTAAGAAGGTCATTCTTAGAGAAGATTGGCTTCTCACCTGTGTTCATAAGCATGAAACAGCCTGTTCCGTATGTATTCTTTGCCTCGCCTTCCTTGTAGCATGTCTGTCCGAAAAGAGCTGCCTGCTGATCACCAGCAGCACCAGCGATACGGATAGGACCGCCAAAGAATTCTGGATCTGACTCACCATAGATGCAGCTTGAAGGCTTAACCTCTGGAAGCATGCTCTTTGGAATATCAAGAATCTGGCAAAGCTCATCATCCCACTCAAGAGTGTTGATGTTGAATAATAATGTACGGCTAGCGTTAGAGTAATCTGTAACGTGTACTTTGCCCTTTGTAAGCTTGAAGATTAACCATGAATCTACAGTACCAAAGCAAAGCTCTCCTTTCTCTGCTCTTTCACGAGCGCCCTCTACATTATCAAGGATCCAACGGATCTTTGTTCCTGAGAAATATGGGTCAAACTTAAGACCTGTCTTCTGCTGGAACTTCTCAACGATGCCTGGAATCTTTCCCTTCATCTGCTCAGCCCAGTCAGCTGTACGACGGCACTGCCATACGATAGCGTGTGTGATAGGCTGTCCTGTTGCTCTATCCCAAACGATAACTGTCTCACGCTGATTAGTGATACCGATTGCTGCGATATCCTCTGACTTAGCACCAATTTTTCTCATAGCCTCACGTGCTACAGAAAGCTGTGTCTGCCAGATTTCATTAGCATCATGCTCTACCCAGCCTGGCTGTGGGAAATACTGTGTGAATTCCTTCTGTGCAACAGAGCACATCTCACCTTTCTCATTGAAAAGGATACATCTGTTACTTGTTGTTCCGGCATCGAGCGCCATTACATATTTTGCCATTATTACTCCTCCTTCTTTTGCCTTGTGGCTTTGGCTAATACTAAGGAGTGGCTAAATATGAATCACTTAAAGCTCCCATACCTCTTCGTTCGTAGTAGATACGGCAAGCACCCCATTATTAAGTGCATTCATTACATCATCTCTGTCGCCAATAAGACCTCCTGCTAAAACAGGAACTCTACTGGCTTTATTCACTCTCTTGATAATCTTTGGTAAGACTATTCCTGGAAGAATTTCGATGACATCTGGCTGAGATACTCCGTGCCGGTCTTGCTTTTCTATATTAACAAGAGCCATGCTGTCAATCACAAAATATCTAAGCACTGTATATAAGCCTAACTCCTTTGCCCTTCCGATCAGATTACCTTTGGTGGTGATGATCCCATCAGCCTTGGTGTTGTTTTTGATAAAGTCTACCGAGATTTCTTTGGTATTATTGAGGCCTGCAATCAGGTCTAGATGAACCATTGCGATTTTTCCTGAAGATTTGATTCGTTCCACGATACCTGGAATCGTGCAAACATCTCCATATAGTATGAAGATTATCTCACAATCAGTTTTAATCGCTTTCTCAAGCCCTTTATCATCTTTTATGGCTGCGATAACTGGGTTTGCTTCCAGTTTTTCGATGAAGTCTCTATGCATATCTATTTATACTCCCTCTATTACCCTTATTGTTTTAGGCACAAAAAAAGAACATGCCTAAAGATACAAGAGCTCCAACTCTCGACACAGCCACATTCTCATCTCTCACGGGCATTTATTAACTTTTATATGTAAATGATACACGACACCTGGGTAAAATTCAACATAAAATTTTCACATAATTACCATTACTTGTACATAATTGCTCAAAATTGTCATTGTTATGATATTAACAAACTGTAAATTATGTATAATTTCGTGAGTTTAAGGGATTTTATGTTTAGATAAAATAGACAAGTGTGCGACACAGAAAGATTTTTGGCAAAATTAAAGCAAGTTTTGATAATAGATACCAAAACTTGCTCTTTTGTTATTTTTGAACTTCAATTATTGCGTTGTATAAGTCGTCGTATTCTTCAAAGGCCGGATACTGTGGATAATCCTTCTTGATAGCATCTGTTGTTCTGAATAAGAAGCCTGCCTTTGATGCTTCAATCATTGCAAGATCATTGAAGCTGTCGCCACTGGCAATAGTTTCAAAACCACAGGACTGCAAAGCTCTTACTGTTGTAAGCTTACTCTTGTCGCAGCGCATCTTGTAGCCTGTGATTTCACCATTATCTCCAACGATTAACTCGTTGCAGAAGATTGTAGGCATTCCAAGCTTTTCCATAAGAGGGCCTGCAAACTGTGAAAATGTATCACTAATAATGATAACCTGACCAAAAGCTCTAAGCTTATCTAAAAACTCCTTAGCACCTGGAAGTGGATCGATAGTAGCAATAGTATTCTGGATTTCTTTTAATCCAAGTCCATGCTCTTTTAAAATACCAATTCTATAATTCATGAGCTTGTCGTAATCAGGCTCATCTCTTGTAGTCTTTTTAAGCTCAGGAATGCCTGTTGCCTCGGCAAAAGCAATCCAAATCTCTGGAACCAAAACACCTTCTAAATCTAAGCAAGTAACGTACATGTCTATTCTCCTTATGCCAATCTAATAACTGATATTATTCCACCAAGTGCCGCAATACGTTCGTTGAATTCACGCTCTGTCATCTCTGAAGTAATGAAACCAACTTCATCATCCAAGTCGAGGTTAGCATATTCAACATTCTCGAATTCATTTTCAATATTAGACTGTGAAGCTGTGGCTCTAACAAAATATCTGAACTGCTCCTGGGTTGGATCTGAAAGCTGATACTTTTCTGATGTCCAGCCAATCTTTACATATTTGTCCACATTTTTCGCAAGGAAAACCATATCCCCCACAACAGCTGATGCTGTAGGAAGTGCTCCTGCACCAGCGCCATAATACATAGACTCACCGAGCATATTTCCCTTTACAGAGACTGCGTTCATAACACCTGAAACGTGATATAGCATGTTCTCTGGCTTAACTAAATATGGTGCCACACGACATGCATATTTATCTCCAACCTTAACGCTGCGGGCAATAAGCTTAATGCTTCTTCCCATAGCCTTAGCATATTTGAAATCAGTAGCAGAAATCTTGCTGATTCCCTCTGTAGGAATATCATTGAAATCAACATTTTTTCCTGTAATAAGAGATGTAAGGATGGCAATTTTACGACAGCTGTCAAAACCTTCAACATCTGCTGTTGGGTCCTTCTCAGCATAGCCAAGAGACTGTGCCTCCGCTAAAATCTCTGCATAGTCACTGCCAAACTGCTCCATATTTGTAAGCATGTAGTTAGTAGTACCGTTGCAGATAGCATCAATCTCTTCTATAACATCACCAGTTAAGCAGGCAGTCAGGGTTCTAATAATAGGAATACCGCCACCTACGGCTGCTTCAAACACAAAGTTAACATTGTGCTTTTCTGCAATCTGCATCAGCTCCGCACCCTTATCGGCAACAAGTGCCTTATTAGATGTAGTAACTGATTTACCAGCTTCCAACATTGCCTTCACAAAGGTAAATGCAGGCTCAACACCACCCATTGTCTCGACAACGATTTTGACATCTTTATCTTTTACGATTTCCTTGTAATCCTTAACAAAACATTTTTCGTTAGGGTCACCAGGAAAATCTCTAAGGTCAAGAATATATTTAAGCTCAAGTGGCTCACCAATTCTCTCTGCCAAGATGTCTTTGTTTGTCTCAAGAACCTTTGCTACTCCGGAACCGATAGTTCCATATCCCATAATTGCTGCTTTCATCCTGTTGTCACTCCCTTGCTAAAATTTTTACATAATGAACACCATCAACGGCCTCTATCGCACTGACAAGATCTGAGAAATCCCCCGAATCTTCCAGCACATCCACCGAAATAGTAAGGGTGGCAAAACCATTGACCGGAATACTTTGATGTATAGTCAAAATATTCACATGGAAATGGGCCATCTCTTCCAAAACCCCGGATAGAATTCCCGGCTCATCCTCCAGCTGGATAACCATATTAATAGTCTTTCCCTTTATATCCTCATGGAATGGGAAAATGTCATCCTTATACTTATAAAATGAGCTACGGCTTATGCCAACCTTTTCGGTAGCCTCCTGAACTGAATCGCATTTACCAGTATCAATAAGCTTTTTAGCGGCAACAACCTTTAGCAATACTTCTGGTACAGCTTTTTCTTTTAAAACAAAATAGGTAGTCTTCTCTGCCATATCTCCTCCACAAGTGTCTTTTGTACAAATACATTTGTACACGCTTCAAAGATAATAACATTAAACACTACCTAAATTCAAGTACTTTATCATATTAAATTGTGAAAGTATTCTAAACCTTACGCAAGTTACACTCTCAAGCCTGAGATATTACTCCGCTCAGCTGAAGAAAGCTTCGCTTGAGTAACACTCAGAGCTTGATAGTTACTTGCTAGTTTAATCGTCTACGTTAGCGCCACGGTCTGGGCAACCTAATGATAACCATTTCAGGTACGCATTCATGAACGGTGTGAGTTTTCCATCAAGAACTGCATCGGCATTTCCTGATTCCTCTCCTGTGCGAAGATCTTTGACCATGGTGTAAGGCTGAAGGACATAGGAGCGGATTTGGTTGCCCCATCCGATTTCTGATACCTCACCACGAATACCACTGGCCTTGGCTGCGTTCTCCTCCTGCTTTAAAAGAAGAAGCTTTGTCTTCAACATCTGCATAGCCTTGTCCTTATTTTGGAACTGGCTTCGCTCGTTCTGGCAGGTAACAACTATTCCTGTTGGGAAATGGGTAATGCGGATAGCCGAGCTTGTCTTATTGATATGCTGACCACCGGCACCTGATGAACGATAAGTATCGATACGGATATCCTCATCCTTAATCTCTACATCAACATCCTCTTCGATATCAGGCATTACATCACAGCTGGCAAAGGATGTCTGTCGCTTTCCCTGTGCATTAAATGGGGAAATTCTAACCAATCTGTGGATACCCTTTTCTGATTTTAGATATCCATAGGCATTTTCACCATTTACCTGGAATGTAACTGATTTTATTCCCGCTTCATCACCTTCCTGGTAATCAAGCTCATCCAAAGCAAAGCCCATATCAGAAGCCCAGCGGCTGTACATTCTGTAAAGCATCTGTACCCAATCACAAGCCTCAACACCGCCTGCTCCTGAGTGTAATGTAACAATGGCACTATCACCATCATACTCGCCAGAAAGAAGTGTCTTCATTCTGAGAGTCTCTAAATCTGTTTCAAACTCTTCTATAAGAAGAGCAACAGTATCAACTATCTCCTGGTCCTCTTCCTCATTTCCAAGCTCAATGTAATCTTCTATTTCTTTATATAAGTCTTCAAGCTTATCTATGACTGCAACGTCATCCTTCATGGATTTGAGCTCTTTCATCTTGGCTGTAGATGTGGTAGCATCTGTCCAAAAATCTGGAGCCTCCATCTCGCGCTCAAGCTCTTCTATGCGAGCTTTCTTGGCTGCGACGTCAAAGTGAATCCCTCACTTCCGTCATAGAGTTTTTTTGCGACGTAAGTCGCTGCTTGAACTGATCAAGTTCTATCACGAAATCACCTCTTTCCAGTCCGCTGGTTACGGCAACAAGCCTTATATTTCTCCGCTCATCTAACACGATTCGCTCAAGAAACATAAGAGCTTGATTCCTACCAGCTCATCTATTATTACGCTTTAAACCCAATGCCTGATAACTATAAGCTATTTTTACATATTATACGATTATTTCTCTGATAATACGTCGAGTGCCTTCTGGATTTGATTATCTAAGTCTACACTATAAGCGTCGTCTTCGCCACCCTGAAATTCGTACTCGAGTTCGATATCTGGAGCGATTCCTTTTCCGTGGATGCATTCGCCACTTGGAGTGTAATATGTCTGTGTTGTAAGCTTTAATGCTGAACCATCGCTAAGTGGAATTGTAGACTGAACAATACCCTTACCAAAAGTATTTGTACCAATGATTGTGCCATAGTCAAAATCTCTGATGGCACCTGTAAAAATCTCTGCTGCTGAAGCTGTATTTCCATTTACAAGAACTACCATAGGAATATCCTTTGATGAACCTTCATCAGAAAGGAAATCTTCACGATGACCTGCCTTGTCCATTGTGTAAACAACAGTGCCCTTTGGAAGGAGATAATCAAGCATCTCCACCACCGAATCAAGTAATCCGCCACCATTGTTTCTCATATCAAACACAACTGATACCATTCCTTGCTTTTCAAGATCCTTGTAAGCCGCTACAAAGTCTTTATATGTATGCTCTGTAAACTGAGATACAGCGATATAACCAACATTTCCCTCAAGCATCTGATACTCAACAGTAGGTGTGGCAATGGATGCTCTGGTACATACCATTGTCTGCTCTTCGCCATCTCTTGAAATAACAAGTTCAACATCAGTGCCTTCCTCGCCTCGAATGTGCTGAACAAAAGTATCAAGTCCTTCATCAGTTGCAAGGTATCCATCTGCAGAAACAATATAATCGCCTTCCTTTAGTCCAGCCTTCTCTGCAGGTGTTTCTTTGTAAACCTTTGTAATAGTAACTGCGCCTGTCTCAGCATTCTTCTGAAGAAGCGCTCCTATTCCTGCGTAATTTCCAGTGAGGGTAGCCATCAAATCCTCGTACTCCTCTGCTGTGTAGTATTCAGAATATGGATCATCCAAACTCTCTACAACTCCTTTATAAACGCCATTTACAAGCTTATCATTATCAACATCCTGATAGTAATATGTCTCTATTACAGAAAGAATAGTACTAAATTTTGAATCTCCAGACTCTCCGCCCTGAAGAGACTCTAATACCTCTTTAGAGGACTCGTCCTTAAAGGAAATTCTTGAACCTATTAATCCAAGTCCAATAATAGCTGTAGCAACACAGCCTACTACTATTCCTAAGAATCCAACTAAAAATATAGGCCATTTCTTAGGCTTAGGCTGAACCTTTTCTTCAAAGTAATAATTTACTGTCTCTGGATCTACTACCTTCCCAACTCGTTCATTCTGATCTTCAAACATTATGTACCTCCATTATATATAGAAGTGCCTCAGCATCCGCCAAGGCACTCCCTAAATAAACATTTTTAACTAAACTCTTAAATGTTTGTGCAATGTTACACGAGAACCGAACCAGCCAATTCCGATACCAAGTATGAGAGAAATAGGAACCAAAGTTCTAAAAATTTCTTCTACTGGAATAAATGTAACCATATTGCTAAGGAAATTGAATTCAGAACTAGCATATTCAATTACCTTTTCATAAATAAAGAACAGAAGAACAAGAGGAATGATTGAACCTATCAAGCCAATGAAAACACCCTCTACTACAAATGGAGCTCTAACGAAAGCATCTTTCGCACCAATGAGCTTCATGATAGCAATCTCTTCTCTTCTAACTGAAATGCCAACCATAACAGTATTGCTGATAAGGAAAACCGATACAGCAAGAAGTATGATGACAATCGCCATAGATACAATTGTAATGGCTCTGTTGATATCTGTAAGTGTTTTTGCAGCTACCTCAGACTGATTTACCTGACGAATACCGTCAAGTCCATTAAGGAAGGAAACCAGTGTTGGCTGCATAGCTACATCATTAAGATATATCTCATAGTTTGCTGAGTTGGCAAGTGGATTGTCATCTGCAAATCCAGCTGCAAGCTCCTCATTTCCACCAAAGTATTCTTCCTGATAATCTGCCCAAGCCTGCTCAGCGGAAATGTAATTATAACTTTTTACTTCTACGCGCTTCTTTATTTCATTACCAATCTCATCTATACGCTGCTGAGATATTCCTTCATCAAAGAAAACTGTAACTGCAACACCTTCCTCTGCGGATCTTACCATAGCCTGGAAATTTGTTCCCAACGCATAGAAAATACCGAAAAGGAAAATACATGCTGTCATTGTAGCGATTGAAGCAAGTGAGAACATCTTGTTTCTCCAAATGTTCTTTAAACCTTGTCCCAGGTTGTAAATGTGGGTACTAATCTTCATAGTTGTCACCTCCCACATCACTTACTACAACACCTTTTTTGATTGTAATAACTCTCTTATTCATGGCTCTGACGATTTCCATATTGTGTGTTACAACAACAACTGTTGTACCACGCTGATTAATTTCGTCAAGAAGTCTCATGATTTCCCATGTGTTATCACTATCAAGATTTCCAGTAGGCTCATCAGCCAGAATAATCTTTGGCTCGTTAACAAGCGCTCTTGCTATAGCAACACGCTGCTGCTCTCCACCGGAAAGCTGACTAGGCTTTGACTTATATTTTGCTGCAAGTCCTACAAGAGATAACATTGTAGGAACCTTTTTCTTTATTTCACGATTTGAACGTTCAACTACCTTCATAGCAAATGCAACATTTTCATATACATTTCTATCCGGCAGAAGACGGAAGTTTTGGAATACTACGCCAACATTCCTACGATACATAGGAACCTTTTTGTGAGTAACCTTTTTTAAATCCTGACCATTAATATAAATCTTGCCTTTGGTAGGCTCCAATTCTTTCAATAACAATCTGATAAGGGTAGACTTACCAGAGCCACTATCTCCAACAACAAAAACGAATTCGCCTGGATCAATGTGAATAGTTACGTCCTCAAGAGCAGGTTTGCCAGCCTCATAGGACTTACTAACATGATCTAATCGTATCAATTCTATACCTCATTTCCAAACTAACTAATATCTAGAACTTTTCACTTTCCATATACTTCATGTATTTTACTACCATTAAAGCAATCTTGAAAGTAATTGCATCCTCGAATACACGCAAATCAAGGCCTGTGCTCTTCTCCAACTTATCTAGTCTGTATACAAGAGTATTTCTATGAATGTAGAGCTGGCGTGATGTCTCTGAAACGTTCAGGCTATTCTCAAAGAACTTACTAATAGTTGTAAGTGTTTCCTCATCAAAATCATCTGGAGATTTGTTTTCAAAAATCTCAGAGATAAACATTCTACAAAGTGGAATAGGAAGCTGATAAATAAGACGACCAATTCCAAGCTGAGAATATGCGATAACATTCTGATCGTTAAAGAAGATTTTGCCTACATCCATAGCCATAGAAGCTTCTTTATAAGAACGTGAAACTTCTTTGATTTCTCCTACAACAGTACCGTAAGATACTCTTACCTTCTTAGTGTCCTTATCATGGAAAGCATCGATAATAACTGCTGCTATCTTATCAATTTCTGCATTAGAATCGTTCTCTCCAAGTTCTTTGACAACAATGATATTTCTCTCATCAACTGCTGTAACGAAATCTTTGTTCTTTCCCCCAAATACAGAACGCACTCTATCGAGCTCATCGCCATCCTTCTCAGGACCTACTTCGACAATCATAACTACTCTACGTGCATTAATATCCACATGTAGCTTCTTAGAACGATTGTAGATATCAACAAGAAGTAAGTTATCTAATAATAAATTCTTGATGAAATTATCCTTATCAAAGCGTTCCTTATAAGCAATCATCAGCTCCTGAATCTGGAAAGCTGCAATCTTACCAATAGTAGAAGACTCCTCATTATCGCCTAAAGCTAAAACAACAAACTCTAACTGCTGATCGTCAAATACTTTGAAAAAATGACAACCTAATGCGACCTGACTTTCAGCCTCAGAAGCCGCAAAAACAGCCACTGCATCTGAGTACTGTGCAGTGTCCCCAAATGTTGCTGCGCACATGACACCATCAGAATCCATAACTGCTAAGTCTATTTTAGTCAGCTGATGAAGCCCTTCTAGTGTATTTTGCATAATTTGATTCGAAATCATATCGAATACCTCCTGAGTATATATGCAATATAAACAATGTAAAACTCCCTTTTTGCATACAAATTCACATAACCTATGCCTATTCTAATATAAATAACCAAAAATGGGAATACTTATATTGTGATTTTTTATGCATATTTACAATTATACTCTATAAATTTTTTTGTATGGTTTCACATAATTACCAAATGGCAGTTATATTGTCAGATAATACTCAGATGTTTCAGATAAAATTCCTTCTCTTCCAAAGTCAAGAGTTTTTAGCATTTTCACAAGTTTTGTAGATTTAGGACAAAACAATTGTTCCAGTTCATTGTGGATAACTTTTCATATTAGTTCACAATTATTGTGGATAAAGTGGATAAGACGTGTACAAGTCCGTTTTTTCGCTTTAATTGTCCAATTTTTTGTTGATAAAATATTGCAAAACACACAACTGATAATTATATGTATTTTTAACATTCAATTCTTTTGTGCAAAATTATCTAAAAACTTTCTGTAATGCCAAATATTATTTTCTGACAATTATTAAAATAGTTTGACTATATGGGCGTAAGAAAAGGCATCACGCTTGGTGATGCCTTAATATTTAAATTATCTTTTCTGCTTAGAAGATTCTTCTAATAGCTAAGATTTTCTTATAGTTTACGTTTGAATATGTAATACCTGTTCTTTTATTTGATGCATGGAGAAGTGTACCATTACCAGCATAAATACCAACATGGCCTGAGTAACAAACAATATCTCCTGGCTGCATTTCATCATAAGAAACACCATATCCAACGCTACGCATCGAGCTAGAAGAATGTGGAAGGCTAACACCAAATGCTGAATAGCAACTCATAACGAAACCTGAACAATCAGTACCGCCTGTGAGTGATGAACCTCCATACACATATGGATTACCAACAAACTGTGATCCATAATTTACAACTGAACCACCGCCTGAACCTGATGGTGCAGCATAACTCTTACTAGATGAAGAAGATGATGACGACTCAGACGACTTAGATGAAGCCTTTGATGCTGCAGCTGCTGTAGCCTTTCTAGCTGCTTCCTCTGCTGCCTTTCTCTCTGCTTCTTCCTTTGCTAAACGAGCCTGCTCAGCTTCTTTTGATTCTGCAACTGTGAAGTCTGTAGAAATATCAACATAATCTGTGCTGACATATCCTTCACCTTCATTACAGGTAACCTTTACCCAACCGCTATCAATATCTGACTCATCGATAACAACAAGGTCATCACCAATAGGAAGTAAATCGATAACTGCTGAATCAGTAGATGCCGACTCTCTTACATGAAGAGTAGTAGTAGTAACTGTAGCAAGACGCTGTGAAACCTGTTTAGCAAGCTCCTCATTGTTCTGTACAACGTACTCGCTCTTAACATAGCCTGTTACATCACCAGAAGTGATAAGTAACCATGTGCCATCTTCTGTTTCTACAGTATCTGAAACTGTAGCTGCTGAATTATTATAAAGCTTTCCAACGTATTCGCTCTCAGCCGAAGCTGTCTCGCGAATGTATACGTAATTATCAACCTGTGCGATAGCTATATTAGCGTATGGATTCTCTGCTGCAGCAACTGCATCAGCTCCATTATCTGCTAACTGTGAATCCGCTGCTATAACTGTTGCATTAGCAAGCATATCATTAACTGTAAGCTGTGCTCCTGCAAAAGCAGTGTAGTTTGTAGTCTCTAAAACGCCAGTAGCACTTGATAGTGCGCTAACACCCGATGTAGCACTAGCTGCATCCGAGGTAAGTGATATACTAGAAACAACGACGCAAGCAGCGATGGTGTAGCTAACGGCTCTTGTCAAATTAAATCTCATTATCGTAAGAAATCCTCCAATATGTTACAACTTTATTACAACTTTGTATATTATATAATCTGTTCTCTATCCTGTCAAGTCTGGATTTTCTATTGCCATTCCAATGTTTCTTCACATGTGAGTCTTTGTAATATTTAGTTATCCTAAATAATGCTCTATGGATGCAATAGAATTAGCTCCATCTGCAGTAGCTGTAATAACCTGCCTTAACTGTTTTGTTCTAACATCTCCAGCGGCATAAATACCTTTTATGGATGTAGAACAAGTCTCATCTGCAATGATGTACCCATTTTCATCCTGTGCTGGCAATCCCTCAATCGCTCCTGTATTCGGAACATTGCCAACCGCTATAAATACACCGTCAAGATCAAAGTGTTGAATGTCATCTGTGTTTTTGTTTTTAACTTTGATGCCTTCGACTTTATCCTGTCCTAATATCTCCTCAACTGTAGAGTCGAAAATAATCTGAATCTTATCCGATGCCTTTACCTGCTCCTGAAGTACTACAGCACCTCGGAATTCATCTCGACGATGAATCAGGTAGACTTTCTGACAGAATCTCGAAAGATAAATGGCATCCTCTAATGCAACATCTCCACCGCCTACAACAGCAACTACCTTATCCTTGAAAAAGGCTCCGTCGCATGTGGCACAATAGGACACTCCCATTCCTGAAAGCTCTTCCTCACCTGGACATCCTAATTTTTTATTTGATGCGCCTGTAGCGATGATAACTGCTCTGGTTTCAAATGTAGCTTTCTTAGTGATAAGCTCTTTTGTGTTGCCCTTATCTATAATAGAAGTAACTCGTCCTCTGGCAAATTCCACATTAAGCTTTTCGCAGTGAGCCTTCATAGCCTCTGCCAAGCCTTCACCTGAGACACCTGGCATACCAGGATAATTATCAATCTCGTAAGTGCTAAGTATCTGTCCTCCGCTGATAGAACTGGTATCTAAGACAAGAATGTTTCTTCCCGCTCTCTTGCCATAGATAGCCGCCGCAAGTCCTGCTGGGCCTGCGCCAATAACAACTATGTCATAAATCATAACCTATTCTCCAAAATCCTAGTTTTTAGTGGCAATAGCCTCTGCCTCTAAAAGAACATCCTTTGGGATTCTGGCAACTTCGATGCACGAACGTGCTGGGAATGGCTCTGGGAAATACTTTGCGTATACCTCATTAATTGCTGCGAAGTCTTCCATGTTCTTGATAAACACAGTAGTCTTAACAACATTAGCCATAGATGTGCCTGCTGACTCTAGAAGAGCAGACATACTTTTGAATACTCTGTCGGCCTGAGCAGCTGCACCTTCTGGGATAACACCTGTAGCTGGATCTACAGGAATAATTCCGGATGTGTATACCATACCATTAACTTCGATTGCCTGTGAATATGGTCCGATCGCTGCCGGAGCCTTTTCGGTAGAAATGACTTTTTTCATACCAATATCCTCCTTTTCTTCTCCCCTTATTTCATCCGCTGATATTACTGGTTACATTATACCACGTAATTTAGTCGACGGCACGACGAATTTTGCCATCGTTCAAAGTTATTTTTCTTTCCTTATAAAGACGACCTATTGCACGCTTAAAAGCAGCCTTTGAAAGACCAGTCTCTCTTTTGATAACTTCTGGCGAAGCCTTCTCTGAAAATGGAAGTACACCTGCGTAGCTATCGATAAGCTCTAAGATAGCTTCAGCATCATCTTCCATCTGAACGTATGCTTTATCTCTAATAGTAACATCGCATTTTCCATCTTCCTTGATTCCAGTGATGCGTACCATGATTACATCACCAATGCGATATTTAGATACGTCCTCGTGGCGAGGAATCATTGATGAATATTTATCCTCAAGAGCTACAAATGTACCAAAGTCGTGACCAAACTCATAAATACGAGCCTCTACCTCATCACCTACCTGATAAGGTGGCTTCTTTGAAAGGAGCTCATAGATTCCCTTCATGCTGGCACAAAGTCTCTCACTCTTATCAATATACACCCTGACAAGAATCTCATCACCTTCTGAAGGCTGGCGTGTCATTTCCTTAAATGGAAGGAATAAATCTTTTTCAAGACCCCAATCCAAAAAAGCGCCCACCTTATTAACCTGGCTGACTGAAAGCACACCGTACTGACCTAATGTCAATTTAGGCATATTAGTAGTAGCGATAAGTCTGTCCTTTGAATCCTTATAAACAAAGGCTGAAATCTCATCTCCAATACCAGCTCCTTCAGGAACCTGCTTCTTTGGAAGAAGGACTCTATCCTGTCCGTCGGAAAGATATACTCCGAACTCTACTTTCTTTTCTATTTTAAGCTTCTGTATTTCTCCTAGCTTCATTATTTGTACTCCACAATTGTATAAATTTCATCGTCCTTTTTCAGAACAACCTGGTAACCTTGTTCTAATTCTACCAAATAAACCTGTAACTCATCAAATAGCAATGCTGCTTTTTTATAATTTACTATTATGGTAGAGAAATCTTCTGTCGGAAGAAAGCGTCTTGTCACATCAATATAGTAGGAATTGTTCATATGACTATTTGTATCAAGATGAAATTCTCCTACTACAAATGTACCTACCTGCTTTCCCTCTCCATTATATCTTAGCTTCTCGCGACTAAAATCAATTTTAGGTCTGTCAGGATCATCTGGATATGCCTCGATAATCTTCGGTGTCAGACGTGCTGGTCGTGAATTCAGCAAATCCATAAGTATCCAGAGAGAATCTGCATATACCAATAGCTCGCCATCCTCAGAATAGATAGTGTACATACGTCTGGCAAGCATGCCTTTTACCTGATATGGATATGTTTTAACAACAATTCTTTCCATATATTTAGGCATTCTATTTACATGGATTTCGTAAGCAGTAACAAACCAGCCCATATTCTGCGGTGCAAGGTAATGTACTCCTACACCTACATCATCAGAATGAAAGCAACTGCAATCCTGCATATAATTAACCAAATCAAAATATGTAAGATTAAGATTGGAATCAACCTCGCTATAACTTACTCTACCGTTGTACTGATACATAACTACTCCTTCAGAATATAGAAAAAGACCTAAGCACTTTCGCTTAGGTCTTGAAGCTGGCCCACAAGGATTCGAACCTTGAAATGACGGAGTCAGAGTCCGTTGCCTTACCATTTGGCGATGGGCCATTACTATTCGTTTCCGCTGTGTTTTTGTTTCTTTACCGCGTCAACGAATGCTATTATAGGACATAAATTTTAAAAGTGCAAGTACTTTTTTCAACTTTTTTTAAAATTTTAAAAGTTGGCCGTTTAATATGTCATATTTAATCTCGTCATCCCAGGTAATTACTGCGTTTCCGGCAGTTTTGTCTGCAATGATTGTATTTATATTTTCTACCATTTCTGTTGGTGCAACAGAAGAAATAATTACATCTGCTCCAAAATCTGTATTTAAAATTGGTAGATTTTTTTCTCGAAGAACATATTCTATTTTTCCATATCCATTATAGTCAGTTGTAATAGAACATTCTCTTCCATTTTTAGGAGAAAGAATCTGGCAATTTTTTAGTCCTTCCTGAACAGCAGCCTGATATGCACGTACCAATCCACCCGTTCCTAAAAGAACTCCACCAAAATATCTTGTGACAACCACAACGCAATTATGAATATTCTCTCTAAGGAGAACATCTAACATAGGTCGACCTGCTGTCTGGGCTGGTTCACCGTCATCATTACATCTTGTTATTTCATTATTCTGTCCTATCACAAATGCAGAACAGTTGTGTCTTGCGTCCCAGAACTCTTTTTTCTTTCCATTGATAAATTGCACAGCCTCTTCCTCGGAATTAACTGGAGCAATATGGGCTATAAACCTGGATTTCTTTTCCTCGATTTCTCCAGTTGCTCCCTTATAAATTATCCTAAATTCTTTCTCTGACATATTACCTTTGCCCTCTTTTTGATTCTCTTTATTATAAGGGATTATTTTGGTATAATGAAGTCTAAATTTGGAGGTTATTATGAATTACGGAAAAGAAAATGCAGCTAAGCAATCAGCAAAGCTTGCAGGACGAAGCAAACGTAAGCGCCATAGTGCCGGTCTTGCTATAATTCGTATCACATTGATATGTATAGTCTCTGTCATAGTCGCAAGCGGTGTTTTTGCTTACCTCTATGCAAAGAATCTTATTGACCAGTTACCAGATGTATCTACTATTGATATTTCCCCAACGGGATATATGAGTAAGGTATATGATTCAGATGGCAACGAAATTGAAACTTTAGCATCCACAGGTGCCAACAGAACTTACGTCACACTGGATCAAATTCCAGAAGATTTACAACATGCATTTGTTGCAATAGAAGACTCCCGTTTCTATGAACATAACGGAATCGATCCTCAGGGTATCATAAGAGCTGCCGTTGATGGTGTTTTAAATGGTTTTCATTTTTCCCAGGGTGCCAGTACTCTTACCCAGCAGCTATTAAAAAATAACTATTTCACAACCTGGACTTCCGAGCACACTAAGATGGACAGTATTAATCGAAAGATTCAGGAACAGTATTTAGCTGTTCAGCTTGAAAAAATAGTTAAAAAATCAGTAATACTTGAGAATTACCTTAACAGTATCAACTTAGGCCAGAACACATTAGGTGTACAATCTGCCGCTGAAAGATATTTTAACAAGCCAGTTTCAGAGCTTACCCTTTCAGAAAGTGCTGTTATAGCTAGTATTACACAGAATCCATCAAAGTATAATCCAATTACTCATCCAGAAGAAAATGCCAAGCGCCGCAAAAAGTGTTTGAACCACATGCTGGATCAGGGGTACATCACAGAGAATGAATATGAAGCAGCCCTTTCAGATGATGTTTACGACAGAATCCAGGTTCTTAACACAGAGCTTTCAACATCTTCTACTTCTTATTTTGTAGATGCTCTTACAGATGAAATTGTTGCAGATTTACAGGAAAAACTTGGCTATTCTGAATCAGAGGCTTACTCATTATTATACTCAGGTGGTCTTTCAATTTACTCTACTCAGGACTCTAACATCCAGAGCATAGTAGAAGAAGAAATTAACAATACCGATAACTACAACAAGCTAGAAAAAATTTCATTCTCTTATAGACTTACAATAAATAAAGCAGACGGTTCCACAAAGAATTACTCTGATATTACAATGCTTTCTTATTATCAGGCAGCAAAAAATAACAGTAATTATAATTTGGAATTCGATTCAGAGGAAGCTGCTGCAGAAGCTATTGAAGCCTACAAGGCTGCAATTATGGAAGAGGGCGATGAAGTAGCTGGTGAATCAATCACCTACACACTTCAGCCTCAGGCGGCAATGACTATCATTAACCACTCCACTGGAGAGGTTGTTGCCATGGTCGGTGGACGTGGTGACAAAACAGCTGCTAAAACTTTAAACCGAGCAACAGGTATTAAAAGACAGCCAGGTTCTACTTTCAAGGTAATTGCCTGCTATGCAGCAGCACTCGACGCCGGCGGAATGACATTGGCATCTGTCGAAAACGATATGCCTACCACCTATAGAAATGGTAAACCAGTTAAGAATTATAATAATGCTTACCTTGGATGGACTAATATTCGTACAGCGATTACTCATTCTATCAATGTTGTTACAATCGAAGTAATGGCTGATATTGGCACAAGCCTTGGTTTCCAATACGCTAAAGATTTAGGAATCACAACTCTTATAGACGGTGATAATAATCAGGCTCTTGCTTTAGGTGGTATCACAGATGGTGTTACAAACGTTGATTTGACATCAGCATATGCCACAATCGCCAATGGTGGCGAATACAACAAGCCAATCTTCTACACAACAGTAGTTGATCATCAGGGAAATATAATTCTTGATAACAGAGAAAACGCTCCTAAGAGAGTATTAAAAGAAACAACAGCATGGCTTCTTACAAGTGCTATGCAGGATGTTATGACTGCCGGAACCGGTAAAGTTGCAAACTTCGAAGGAATGGCAGTTGCTGGTAAATCTGGTACAACAACAAAGAATAAAGATACTGTATTTGCGGGTTTTACACCATACTATACAGGTGTTATTTGGGGCGGATTTGATGACAACACACCACAGAGCTACACCACTTATTCAAAGGTTATTTGGAAGGCAGTTATGAGCAGAATCCATCAGGGATTGCCATACAAGAACTTCACTCAGCCTTCTGGAATCGTACAAGCTACTGTATGTAAGAAATCTGGAAAGCTTGCAGTTGCAGGTGTTTGTGACTGTGATCCAAGAGGTTCTCAGGTATACACAGAATACTTTGAACAGGGCACCGAGCCTACAGAATACTGCGACAAGCATTATCTCGGTAATGTATGTACAGAATCGCACATGTTTGCAACCTCAGGTTGCCCTCATTACACAGGTGTATTCATAATTGGAGCAGGCGCAGGTTCACAAGACGAGCCATATGGCGTTGATCCTGCTACATTTGGACAGTATTGCCCATTCCATGGTGGCGAACCGTTACCTAACTCAGGTTCCTTCGGAGGCAGTGCTGGAGGTAGCACAGAAACTACAGATGATGGCATTAAGATCCAAGTTATTGGTGGAGAATAACATGCATATAAAAAAGAGCTCAATACTGAGCTCTTTTTTTTGACACGGCGCACCCTCTTTGCCGTAGGCAATTATAACGGGTGCTGCCTTCCTTGTTCTAAACCTCGAAGATCATATCTCCATAGCTAGGCATTGGCCAAGCTTCCTTGTCTACAATCATTTCAAGGGCATCTACTGGACGACGAAGGTCTTCCATAGCCTTTACAACATCTGAGTGATAGAAGTTTGCTTTCTCACAGCTAGATGCCTTCATAGTATATGCTTTCTCGTTAGTTTCCTTAAGGGTGATAAGAGCATCCTTAGCTTCACGTAAGTAATTAGATACCTTAACAAGAAGCTCCTTCTGTGTGCTTACATCAGCCTCAGGACACGCGTCAGCGATTGTGCCAATAGAAAGTCCAAGCTCTGTAGCATAGCTGATTACAGCTGGAATAATCTGCTTAGAAGCCATATCAATCATTGTACGTGCTTCGATATTAATTGACTTAATATACTGCTCGTATTCGATTTCTGCACGAGATTCAAGCTCTACCTTAGAGAATACGCCAAACTTCTCAAACATTGAAACTGTAGCATCAGTTGTAAGAGCTGGAATAGCTTCAACAAGTGAGTTAATGCTTGGCAGACCTCTCTTCTCTGCCTCAGCAATCCATTCTTCACCGTATCCATTACCATTGAATACGATACGCTGGTGCTCTGTAGCAAGCTTCTTAATCATATCGTGAACGGCTGAATCAAAATCCTTAGCCTTTTCAAGCTCATCACAAGCCTCGCTAAGAGCCTCTGCCATAATTGTATTTAAAACAACATTTGGCTCACCAACTGAATCCTGTGAACCCGGCATTCTGAACTCAAATTTGTTTCCAGTAAATGCAAATGGGGATGTACGGTTTCTATCAGTAGCATCTTTTCTAAAATCTGGAAGAGTCTTGACACCTGTAGCAAGCTTTTCGCCCTTCTTTGATTTTGTAGCTGTACCTGTAGAGATAAGCTGAGTAAGAACGTCCTCAAGCTGCTCTCCAAGATATACAGAAATGATAACTGGAGGTGCCTCATTTCCGCCGAGACGCTGATCATTGCCAACATCTGATGCAGACTCACGAAGAAGATCTGCGTGACGGTCTACAGCCTTTAATACAAGGCAAAGAACAAGCAAGAACTGAATGTTCTCGTGTGGTGACTTGCCTGGCTCAAATAGATTGATGCCATCATCTGTAACAAGCGACCAATTGTTGTGCTTACCTGAACCGTTTACACCACTAAATGGTTTCTCATGAAGGAGACACTGAAGACCATGGCGATTAGCCACCTTTCTAAGAGTCTCCATAATAATCTGGTTGTGATCTACAGCAACGTTACACTGAGCATAGATAGGTGCAAGCTCGTGCTGAGCTGGTGCGACCTCATTATGCTGTGTCTTAGATGAAACGCCAAGCTTCCAAAGCTCGATGTTTACATCGCGCATATATGCCTCAATACGCTCAGGAATAGAACCAAAGTAATGGTCGTCCATCTCCTGTCCTTTTGGTGGCATAGCGCCAAATAAAGTACGTCCTGTGTACATTAAATCCTTGCGTGCAAGATACATTTCACGATCTATAAGGAAATATTCCTGCTCAGCACCAACTGATGGTGTGACACGCTGTGATGTTGTGTTACCAAATAATCTAAGAAGACGAACTGCCTGCTCAGAAAGAATCTCCATTGAACGAAGAAGTGGAGTCTTCTGATCAAGTGCTTCGCCAGTGTATGAGCAGAAAGCTGTAGGAATGCAAAGTGTTGCACCAGCTGCATCCTGTCTAACAAAAGCAGGAGAAGTTGGATCCCAGGCTGTATATCCTCTAGCTTCGAATGTGGCACGTAAACCACCTGAAGGGAATGATGATGCATCTGGCTCACCCTTAATTAATTCCTTACCTGAAAAGCTCATAAGAACCTTTCCTGATGGTAATGGAGCTGAAATGAAGGAATCATGTTTTTCTGCTGTGATACCAGTAAGTGGTTGGAACCAATGAGTATAGTGAGTTGCACCTTTCTCAATTGCCCACTCTTTCATCTCATGAGCAATCACATCTGCTGTCTCTAAATCTAGTTCTTTCCCCTCTGAGATAGTCTGCTTAAGCTTCTGATATGTCTTCTTTGGAAGGCGTTCCTGCATAACTGTATCGTTAAATACATTCTCTCCAAAGATGTCAGCCACATTAAAATATCGTTCCATTATATCTGTATCCTTTCACACAAAATTACAAAATAATAGAAAAGACAACCAGCGATTGACATTGCCGATTGTCTTTTTGCATTCCTCTATTTTAGGTTAGCAAACTCATAAAGGAATTGAGTTTGCTAATCCAGCAAAGCTGGACATGATTTTTCTTCGAAAAATCCTGCCATATACGGATTGCAAATTTTTGATAAAATTTACAATCCTAAGCCTTTCCTACTGAACCGAAAAGCTCCATCTTCTCTTTAACTGTAGCCTTGATAGCATCTGTACCAGGAGCAAGAAGCTTACGTGGGTCAAATCCCTTACCCTCAAGGTCCTTACCAGCCTCTACATACTTACGTGTAGCATCAGCGAATGAAAGCTGGCACTCTGTGTTAACGTTGATCTTAGAAACGCCAAGCTCGATTGCCTTCTTGATCATATCAGCTGGGATACCTGTACCACCGTGAAGAACGAGTGGCATAGCACCTGTCTTCTGCTGGATAGCATCAAGTGTCTCGAATGAAAGACCAGCCCAGTTCTCTGGGTACTTGCCGTGGATGTTACCAATACCAGCTGCAAGCATATCTACGCCGAGGTCAGCGATTGTCTTGCACTCTTCTGGATCAGCACACTCGCCCATACCTACAACGCCGTCTTCCTCACCACCGATTGAACCAACTTCGCACTCGATAGAAAGACCAAGCTCGTGAGCTACGTGAACGAGCTCTGTAGACTTAGCAAGGTTCTCCTCGAATGGATAGTGTGAACCATCAAACATGATAGATGTGAAGCCAGCCTTAATGCACTTGTAGCATCCTTCGTATGTACCGTGATCAAGGTGAAGTGCTACAGGAACTGTGATTCCGAGCTCCTCATCCATAGCCTTAACCATAGCTGCAACAGTCTTGAAACCTGTCATGTACTTACCAGCACCCTCAGAAACACCAAGAATTACAGGTGAGTTGAGCTCCTGTGCTGTAAGAAGAATGGCCTTTGTCCACTCAAGGTTGTTAATGTTGAACTGACCAACTGCATAGTGGCCTGCTTTTGCTTTATCAAGCATTTCTTTTGCAGAAACTAACATAAAATTATTCCTCCATATTTTCGTTTTAGGCTTTTTTACCCTATCTAAACGAAATTTTAGCATAAGCTAAATTTCTATTCAATAGCAATTTCCACTGCATGGCTCTCATCCTTTATGACAACCACGTCATGTTTTCCTCCAAACTCTCCATCAAGAGTCCAAGGAACAACATCTGAACTTAAGAATTTTATCTCCTCAGTCTGGAATGCATAAACCATATCTGAATCAGAAATGATACCCGTCATAAATCCAAGAATCTCATTAAGCTCAATTGGATTACGAGGCATCTTTATAAGAGTGACCTCAAAAACACCATCATTCAATCCGATATCTCCTCGGATAATTCCCTGGAATCCACCAACTGATTTCGAATTGGTAATCATTCCAAAGATAAACTCATCATATATAACGTTACCATCATACTCAACCTGCATTCTGAAAGATGGTATATCTCTGAGCTGCTTAGCTCCTTCTATAATATATGCTGCATGTCCTAGAATATTTTTCATGTCCTGTGGTGTAGCATAAGAAACTTCTGTAAATAAACCAAATGCAGCCACATAAACAAATGAATCTGAATTAAAACGACCTATATCACATGGAAACAGGTTATCAGAAACACTCATACGAGCTGCATTTAACATGTTCTTATCTATACCGAGAGAGTTTCCGAAATCGTTAGTAGAGCCTGCAGGAATATATCCTATAGGCTTTCTCTGAGATGGCTCTAATTTCATCATGCCGGTAACCACTTCATCAAGGGTACCATCGCCACCTGAACACACGATTCTGTCGAAATTCTCTGCCTGTGCAATTGTCTGATCTGTAGCGTCACCACCAGACTGAGTAATATGTACACTCACCTGATAGCCAGCCTTAATCATAATATCTAGGATGTCAGCCAGATGATCCTTTATTTGTCCCTTGCCTGAGCGAGGATTTGCTATAAATAATAATCTTTTTGACATATATCCCTCTATTTATATTTATTTTGTAAGGAAATCAGAAAGTTCTGCTACTGCCTTTTCTTCATCGTCTCCTGCTGCATCAATTACAACGTGCGAGCCAGAAGCTAATACCAAACTCATCATACCCATAATACTCTTTGCGTTAACCTTTTTCTCGTCCATCTCAAAGTAAATTGAACTAGAGAATCTATTTGCTAACTGTACTAAATGGGCTATAGGTGTAGCTTCCATTGAATTTGACATCTGAATAGTAACTTCTTTTTGCATGACGTCCTCCTGAATTTCTAATAAAACCTAACGCTGACTATTTATAATTCCTTTGCTATTGCAGCCAGCTTTTTAAACCGATGGTTAACCCCTGACTTTCCAATTGGTGGATCCAATAACTGACCTAAGTCAGCCAATGGCGTGTCTGGATATGCCAGTCTGATATTGGCAATCTCCTGCAGCTGCACTGGTAAATTCTCTAAACCAATCCTCTCACTAATCAGATTGATATCCTCAATCTGACGAACTGCAGCATTAACTGTTTTACCAATATTAGCAGTTTCACAGTTTACCTTTCGGTTAATCGTGCCTCGTACTTCTTTGACAACTCTGATGTTTTCCAAATCCATAACAGAATGAGCAGCCTCCATAACTCGGAGTACCTCGACTATCTGGGCACCATCTTTAATGTAAACAACATGTTTACCAGTGCGCCTAACTACCTTTGCCTCAACATCGAAGGCCTTCATAGCTTTCTGTAAAAGCTTAGCCTGCTGAGGATTGTTGCACACTATTTCAAAATGATAACCCTTGTTCGGATCTGATATTGAACCAGCCGCCAAAAATGCTCCTCTAATAAAAGCTCTCTTACAACAAGTCTGCTGAATAACAATATCATCAACAATTTGCCCATCTTCAGAAAACTTAAGCATTTTTTGCGTCTCAAAAAAAACATCGTCAGAAATAACGATGACATCTTTTCCTATATTACATGCATTATTTAATAAAGTAAAGACTTTTCTATTTAAATGGTCCTCAGATTTTTCTCTGAAGCTGTCGAGTCCTTGTAACATAAGGATTCCCGCAAGCTCCGCAACGACACAATGTCGGCTCTTTGGAACGACCAAAATTAGTTCTTCTTTTACATTTTTTGAAAATGACAATTATTTCCCTCTCAAAGCATCTTTTCCGATATCACGATGCTCAATTTTAAGTCCGTAAGACTCATCTCCATTTAATGCTTCAAATATTTCATCTGCAAGACATACTGAACGGTGCTTACCACCTGTACAGCCTACTGCAATTACAAGCTGATTCTTTCCTTCATTTATATAGTTTGGAATCAGGAATTTGATAAGGTCTGTAGTCTTCTCCAGGAAGATTTGTGCTTCATCATACTTCAATACGAAATCCTTTATAGGCTGGTCATTGCCTGTAAACGGACGTAGTTCAGTGTCATAATACGGATTAGGAAGAAAACGCACATCAAATACCAAATCTGCATCCTCTGGAATTCCATATTTAAAACCAAATGAAATGATTGTAATGAAAAGACTTTTATACTCTGCATCATCAACGAAAATCTTTTCAAGCTCAGCCTTAAGCTCTCTTGTAAGAAGATGTGTCGTGTCGATAACGTAATCAGCTTCTTCTCTAAGGAAACCAATTGACTCTCTCTCTTCTTTAATACCTGCTGCAATTCTTTCGCGACCTGAAAGTGGATGATTACGTCTGGTCTCCTTATATCTTTTTATAAGAACATCATCCTCAGCATCGAGAAATAGTATCTTAAATGGCTTCTGATCATTGTCCATTTCCTGCAAGATATCAGGCAAAAGCTTCATAGCATTGCCACTACGCACATCAATTCCCACTACAATATTTTTATCAAAAGAACCATTGTCAGCCAATTCCACTACACTCTTGAGCAATTGTACAGGCAAATTATCCACGCAATAATATCCCATATCCTCGAACATTTTAAACGCTGTATTTTTACCCGCTCCGGACATTCCGGTAAGAATTAATAGCTTCAATTGACGTTCCTCCCGATAATTCTAACCTCTGGAGTAAGATGAACTCCAAACTTTTCATATACTTTCTCATCCACATCCTTCATAAGCTTTAATACATCTGAAGCTGTGGCATCTGATTTGTTAATAACAAATCCACAGTGTTTTTCAGAAACCTGTGCATTTCCTACAGTATAGCCTCTAAGTCCTGCATCATCAATAAGTTTTCCAGCAAAAAATCCCTCAGGTCTCTTAAATGTTGAGCCAGCGCTAGGGAAATTAAGTGGTTGTTTCTCTATGCGTTTCTGACGGATGTCTTCTATTGTCGCCTTAATCTCGGAAACATCTCCTGCAGCCAGCTGAAGCTTAGCCCCAAGTACAATTCCAGGTTTCTCCATAAGAACTGAATGTCTGTAAGATAAATCAAGCTTATCAACTGGAATTTCTTCCACCTGGCCATCAGCATTTAAAAGCTTAACCGATGTGAGAACATCCTTCATCTCCCCACCGTAGGCACCTGCATTCATATAAACAGCGCCACCGATAGAGCCTGGGATTCCTGATGCGAACTCTAGTCCTGTAAGCCCCACTTCTGCTGCGCGATTGGCAACTGATGAAAGCATGGCTCCAGCTTCCGCAAAAATCTCGCACTTTGCTTCGTCGATAATAACCTCTGATGAACTCTTGCCCATAGAAATAACTACACCTTCGATTCCATCATCGGAAACAAGTAGATTACTTCCATTTCCTATTACCATGAATGGAACCTCTGAATCCTTCAAGAAGGCAATAAGAGGAACCACCTGAGAAACAGATGGCTCCACATATATATCCGCAGGACCACCAATCCTGAAGGTAGTATGTTTCTTCATTGGTTCATCAAGAAGAAAATCTACCTCAGGAAATCGCTCCTGCAACTCATTATAAAAATCTTTTTTAGAAAAACTGTTATGCATACTTAATAAATGCCTCGTATCCTAATAAAGCTTCGTATAAGTCTACCTTAGAAATGATTTCGCATGGTGCGTGCATTGAAAGAACTGCAACGCCTGAATCAATTACCTGCATGTTGTAGTTACCCATGATGTAAGCGATTGTTCCGCCGCCACCCTGGTCTACCTTACCAAGCTCTGCTGTCTGCCAGCAAACCTTATCCTTATCCATGATTGCTCTAACCTCTCCAACATACTCTGCTGAAGCATCATTTGAACCACTCTTTCCTCTTGCACCTGTGTACTTGTTAAATACAAGACCACGTCCAAGGTAAGCTGAATTGTTCTTTTCAAATGCTGATGCATAGTTCGGATCGAAAGCTGCAGATACATCTGAAGAAAGCACCTTGCAATTTGTAAGAGCTCTTCTAAGCTTAAGCTCTGAATAATCACCCATAAGGTTGAAAAGCTCTGCAAGTGTGTTTTCGAAGAACTTAGACTGCATACCTGTTGCACCAACAGAACCAATCTCTTCCTTATCAACAAGAAGTGCACAAGCTGTCTTTGAAAGCTTCTTTGTTGTATTGAGAAGTGCCATAAATGATGGGTAAGCACATACTCTGTCATCGTGACCATACCCTAAAATCATTGAACGATCGAAGCCGAAATCTCTTGCCTCACCAGCTGGAACAACTTCGATTTCTGCTGAAATGAAATCTTCCTCTTCAATATCGTACTTTTCCTTGAGAAGCTTAAGGATATTCTTCTTAACAGATTCCTTTTCCTTCTCACCCTTTTTATCAAAACCTGGGATGCTGCCAACGATAATGTTAAGGTCTTCACCTTCTACTACCTTAGCGCCCTTTTTATCCATCTGATCAGCTGCAAGGTGGATAAGAAGATCTGAAATACCAAATACTGGATCTGAAGCATCCTCACCTACGTTAACCTTTACAACCTCTCCTGTCTTCTTAACAAGAACACCGTGAAGAGCAAGTGGAATAGTAACCCACTGATATTTCTTGATACCGCCATAGTAGTGTGTGTCAAGCATGGCAATATCTGAATCCTCGTATAATGGATTCTGCTTTAAATCCATACGAGGGCTATCAATATGTGCACCCAGGATATTAAGACCGTTCTCAAGAGACTCAGAACCGATATTAAATACAGCCATCATCTTGCCCTTGTTTACAGCATATACCTTGTCACCAGCCTTAAGCTTTGTATTCTTTTCAATTGCATCCTCAAGATTAATATATCCTGCTTTCTCTGCCTTCTCTACAAAGAAATCGATGCATTCTCTTTCTGTCTTGCACTGTGAAAGGAACTTTCTATAATCCTCTCCAAATGCCATTACCTTTTTCAAATCCTTTTCTGAAGTATACTTACTCCATGCGTTAGTGCGTTCCATTTCTTAAAATAACTCCTACTTCTAAATAAATATTTCTTAATATATCTCAATCACCCTTTAAAGGGCAATTATTTTTTCTTACTGCTCACCTGCAATATTGTTCTGAACTCTGCGATAAAGCTCTTCTGCTGCGTTGTAACCCATCTTTTTCTGACGATGGTTAACAGCTGCTGCCTCACAGATAATTGCAAGATTTCGACCTGGCCTGATTGGAAGTGAATGACATGTAACATCAATACCAAGAATGTTCATGTACTCATCTGTCATACCAAGACGGTCATATTCCTTTTCCTTGCTCCAATCTTCAAGCTTGATAACAAGGTCGATTCTCTGCTCATCCTTAACAGCCTCAACACCGTAAAGAGACTTAACATCGATGATACCGATGCCTCTAAGCTCGATTAAGTACTGAGTGATAGATGGAGCGCGACCATATAATCTCTCGTTGTTAGGGCGACGAATCTCAACAACATCATCAGATACAAGTCTGTGACCACGTCTTATAAGCTCAAGTGCTGCCTCTGACTTACCGATACCAGACTCACCTGTAATAAGAAGACCTTCGCCATATACATCAACCAATACACCATGAATAGTAGTGTATGGAGCAAAGTCCTTATTTAACGAGAAGATAAGTGCTGACATAAATTCTGATGTAGCACGGTCTGTTCCAAGGATTGGAACATTTGCCTTAACAGCTGCCTTTAAAAGAACATCTTCTGGCTTTTCTCCTCTACAGAAAATGATACAAGGAATATCATATGAGAAAAGCTTGGCAAAGCTCTCTGCCTTTTCCTCATCTGACTTCTTTGATATATATGCAGCTTCAACATTACCAATTACCTGAATACGGCTTGGCTCAAAATGCTCATAGAATCCATGAAGCTGAAGAGCTGGTCTGTTGACATCAGAACAAGTAACCTTTACCTCCCCCAAGTTTAATTCAGGTGTAAAATTAGTAAGATTAAATCTTTCCTGGACAGTAGCTACTGTAACATATTTGTTTGCTGCCATAAAATTCCCTCCATTATAAAAGATATCGCTTTATATATGATATATCATTTTTTAATTAATTCATAGGGTGAAAGTAATTGAATACATTGGCGGCTGCTTCCTGATTCATTCCATCTGTGGCTGCCAGTTCTTCAATTGTAGCTTCTGCCATTTTTTCTGCCGACACAAACCTTTTCATAAGAGCTTTTCTTCTCTTTGGTCCAATTCCTGGAATATCATCTAAGAAGCTGTGAACCTGTCCTTTGCTTCTGAGACTTCTGTGATATTCAATTGCAAATCTATGGGCCTCGTCCTGTAGTCTTGTGATAAGCTTGAAGCCCTCGGAATGAGTATCGATAGGAAGCTCCTGATCTCTAAAATATAATCCTCTGGTTCTATGGTGATCGTCCTTAACCATACCAGCAATAGGTATGTGAAGACCTAATTCTGCCAGAACCTGCTCCGCAATATGGATCTGACCCTTACCACCATCCATCATGATTACATCAGGAAATTTCGTGAAGCTATCTTCAATCACTCCGCCATTCTCTTCCAGCTCCTCTAATCCGTGCGAAAAACGGCGTTTAAGAACTTCATACATAGATGCGTAATCATTTGGGCCCTCAACAGTTTTAATCTTGAATTTGCGGTAATCTGAGCGTTTGGGCTTACCTTTCTCGAATACTACCATGGAACCAACTGACTGAAATCCTGAAATGTTGGAAATATCGAAGGCTTCCATACGGCTGGCGCCTTCAAGGCCAAGAAGAGTCGATATTTCTTTCATAGCACCGATAGTGCGGCTCTCTTCCTTTTTAATCTTTTCTCTGTCCTGATCCAAAACCATCTGAGCATTTTTAGCCGCCAGCTCCACAAGCTTTTCCTTGGCTCCTCGCTTAGGCGTTCTAAGATAAACTCTGGCACCTTTTTTATTTGTCAGCCAGTTTTCTATTAGCTCTGCTTCCTCTAAATCATACTGGACATATATTTCCCTAGGAACAAATGGCGTTCCTGTATAGTAGTCCTTCAAGAAATATTGGAGCAGATCCTCATCTGTATCATCCACTCTTACATTGATAAAGAAATGCTCTCGTCCAATCATTTTGCCACCGCGGATAAAGAATACCTGAACAACGGCATCTTCTGTCGCTTTTGCCATGGCAATAATGTCTCTATCCTCACCATCCAGCTGTGTGGCTTTCTGTCTGCCTGCGCATGCCTTTACCGACTCGATTAAATCGCGATAAAGTGCAGCTTTCTCAAAATCTAATTCCTCTGAAGCGGCAAGCATTTTTGTTTCTAAATCTTTTAGCGTATCGTAGTAATCTCCATTTAAAAACTCGATTACCTTATCTACATTTTTCCGATATTCATCCTTATCAACGTTTCCCTGACATGGACCCAGACATTGGCCAATATGATAATTCAGGCAAGGTCTGTTCTTGCCAAAATTCTCCGGCAACTTCTGATTGCAGGTACGAATCTTATATAATTTCTGAACCAAATCAATTGTGTCATGAACTGCTCCCGCCGAAGTAAATGGGCCAAAGAATTTGCTTCCATTCTTTTTGAGTCTACGGGAAAAGAGAACCCTCGGATAAGCCTCTGTGAGGGTAACTTCGATGTAAGGATAGGTTTTATCATCACGAAGCATTGTGTTGTACTTTGGACGATATTCCTTTATTAGATTGCACTCTAAAATGAGGGCTTCCATCTCGGAATCAGTGACGATGAATTCAAAATAATCGATATTCTGAACCATCTGCTTTTTCTTTAGGCCCTCATCGTGACTAGGCTGAAAGTATTGACGGACTCTGTTGCGTAAGGACAACGCTTTTCCCACGTAAATAATCTCATCATTTTTTCCGTGCATTAGATAAACTCCCGGTTGGTCCGGGAGTTTACTTAAGTCTTGTTCTGTTACCATAAATTACTCATCAAAAATACTATCTGTAACTACGTTATTAGGGTCATCTTCAAAGACGCTCTTAAACTGTGATGCAGGGTCTTTCTCCTTGTCTGCATCTGGGTCTGGAATACCCTTAATCTCTCTGAAAATCTTCATGAATTCTTTACCAGTAATAGTCTCGTTTTCGAAAAGATACTCAGAAATCTTATCAAGGCTTTCCATGTTCTCAGAAAGAAGTTCCTTAGCCTTAGCATAGGCTTCAGTAATCATCTTAAGAACTTCGTCATCAATCTGGGCTGCTGTGTTCTCACCGCAGATAAGAGAAGCTCTTCCGTCAAGATACTGACTCTCTACTGTAGCAAGTCCCATCATGCCAAACTTCTCTGACATACCAAAGCGAGTAACCATAGCTCTGGCAATCTTTGTAGCCTGCTCAATATCGTTTGCTGCACCTGATGTAAACGAACCAAACTTGATATCCTCGGCAGCTCTACCACCCATGTATGTAACAATCTTCGCAATGAGCTCATCCTTTGTCTCAAGGAACTTCTCCTCCTCTGGAGTCTGAAGTGTGTAGCCCAAAGCACCCATTGTACGTGGTACGATTGTAATCTTCTGAACTGGCTCAGCATCCTTCTGGAGTGCTGAAACAAGTGCGTGACCAACCTCGTGATAAGAAACGATTCTACGCTCCTTCTCACTCATTGCTCTATCCTTCTTCTCCTTGCCACCTACAGCAACGAGCTCGAAGGCCTCAAATAAATCTTTCTGATTAACAAACTTTCGCTTATCCTTAACTGCAAGGATAGCTGCCTCGTTGATAATGTTGGCAAGGTCAGAACCTACAAGTCCAACAGATGCAAGAGCAAGTGCATCTAAATCAACCGACTCATCCATCTTAACATCCTTGGCATGAACCTTAAGGATTTCAAGACGTCCCTTCTGGTCTGGTCGATCTACGATAATTCGTCTATCGAAACGTCCTGGACGAAGAAGTGCTTTATCAAGAACCTCTGGACGGTTTGTAGCTGCAAGAATAAGAAGACCCTTGTTAGAATCAAATCCGTCCATTTCTGAAAGGAGCTGATTAAGTGTCTGCTCACGCTCATCATTACCACCGCCATAGTGAGCATCACGGCTCTTACCAATGGCATCAATCTCATCGATGAATACGATACAAGGTGCTACCTTCTGCGCCTCCTTGAAAAGGTCACGTACACGTGATGCACCTACACCAACGAACATCTCTACGAAATCTGAACCTGCAAGTGAGAAGAATGGAACACCAGCTTCCCCGGCAACTGCCTTTGCAAGAAGTGTCTTACCTGTTCCAGGAGGGCCTACTAAAAGTGCACCCTTTGGAAGCTTAGCACCGATTTCCGTATATTTCTTAGGATTGTGAAGGAAATCAACCATTTCCTGAACTGATTCCTTAGCCTCATCCTGACCTGCAACATCCTTAAATGTGATACCTGTTGCTTTCTCCATGTTATAGAGCTTGGCATTTGATTTGCCAACACCCATTGGGCCTGCGCCCATCTTCTTCATAAGGTAGCCTAGGATTACCCAAAGCAATACCAATGGAAGGATAAAGGATAGGATGTTGTAAATAATAGCCGCTGTAGAATCAGGAATTGTACCCTTAATCTCGACTTTATGCTTTTTAAGAAGTGGCATCAACTCATCATCCTGTACACCTGGGTACGCGGTATAAAGAGTCGACTTTGCTTTCTGACCTGTTGCCTCATAAAGCTGCTGAAGCTTAGCTGCCTCCTCATCTGAAACACCATAGGTCTCGCCCTCTTTTAATTCGATGTTAATAACATCATCCTTGAAGGTGACGCTATCTACCTTATCATCTTCAACCAGCGTCAAGAACTCTGTGTATGTGATTTCTTGATTTCCGCCAGAACTTGAGCCCTTATACATCATGCTTGTAAAGAAAAGCGCTATAAGTACAAGAATTCCTAATGTATAAAAAGGCTGACGATTATTCTTTTTATCTCCACCATTCTGGTTGTTATTATTTTCGTTCACATCTGCCTCCGAATCGTAATTTAATTTTGTACGATACTAATTTATCATATATTGTTGCAAAAGTATCGATTTTAATACTTTTTTAATACATTTAAAATAATAAAACCACTTGTTACGCTCTCAAGCCTTGTCATTACTCCGCTCAACGTAGAATGTTTCGCTTTAGTAATGTCAAGAGCTTGATAGCTACAAGTGGTTAATAAAATAAACTATTTAGATAGAATTTCAGTATCATTCGTAAATTCGGTTCCTGACACTTCTTCAAACTTATGAAGAAGGTCCTCGATAGTAAGATTTTTCTTCTCTTCTCCGCTGATATTAAGGATTACACGTCCCTCATTCATCATGATAAGTCTATTACCGTAATTAATGGCATCACGCATATTGTGTGTAACCATCATAGCTGTAAGACCGTGCTCCTTAATTAGCATATCTGTAATCTCAAGAACCTTTGATGCTGTTTTAGGATCAAGAGCAGCTGTATGCTCATCCAGAAGAAGTACCTTTGGCTTCTGAATTGTCGCCATCAGAAGTGTAAGAGCCTGTCTCTGACCACCCGAAAGAAGGCCTACCTTTGCTGTTAATCTGTCTTCCAAACCAAGATCAAGCTCCTTAAGCATCTCATGATAACGTGCACGTTCTGATCGAGTAACTCCCCAGCCAAGTCCTCTGCCTTTTCCACGGCGGGCTGCAAGAGCCATATTTTCATCAATCTGCATATTTGCTGCAGTTCCTGTCATTGGGTCCTGAAATACTCGACCCAAATATTTTGCACGCTTATGCTCAGGAAGTCCTGTTACATCAATTCCATCAATTGTAATACTTCCACCGTCTACAGGCCAAACACCCGCTACAGCATTAAGGAATGTAGATTTTCCTGCACCATTTCCACCAATTACTGTACAGAATTCTCCCTCTGCAAGATTAAGTGTGGCACCAGCCAATGCTACCTTCTCGTTGATTGTGCCAGCATTGAAGGTCTTTTGTAAATTAAAAGCATTAAGCATTTCCCTTACCTCCTCTTCTGGCTGCCTTTCTAAAGGAGCTATTTGCCTTATTCTTTAAATATGGTACTGCAAGGAATACTGCAACGATGATAGCTGTGAAAAGCTTCATGTCGTTTGCTGGCATCTTGAGCCACAGTACAATCGCGATAAACAGGTAGTATAAAATTCCACCTATGATTACAAAAGATAATGCTAATGCGAAATTTGATTTCTTTCTAAACAGCGCTGTACACAAAACATCACCTATGATAATAGACGCTAATCCGATAACGATAGCACCACGTCCCATATTTACATCAGCATTTCCGTTAAACTGAGCAAATAATGCTCCAGCAAATGCTACTAATGCATTTGAAATAATAAGCCCCAAAGCCTTCATAACATTTACATTAATTCCCTGCGCCTTTGCCATAGCTGGATTAGTACCTGTTGCTCTAAGTGCAGAACCCATCTCTGTACCGAAGAACCAATACATAAGTGCAATGATAATAGCTGCCATTACAATTACTGTAATAAGAGCGTCTGTCTTGTATCTAAGAGATACTGCCAAATTATATTTATCTACCGAAATAGGAGTGTTAGGCTGATTGTCAGCTATTCTAAGATTAATGGAGTACAATGCGAGCTGTGTTAAAATTCCTGCCAAAATATCTGGAATACCAAGAACTGTATGAAGCACACCAGTTATAAGACCAGCTGCTGCTCCTGCAATAAACGCCAACACAAGGGCAAGTATCCATGAATGACCTGAAAGAATAACCATGGCCGCTACAGCTCCACCTGTCGCGAAAGAACCATCTACAGACAAATCTGCGAAATTCAATAATTTAAATGTAATAAATATGCCGAGAGCCATAATTCCATAAATTATACCTTGCGCTACGGTGCCCGGCATTCCTGCTATTAGTGTTTCAATTCCCATTTTAAACTCCAAAGAGCAAGGCCCAAAAATCTGGCCTTGCCCGTATTAATAAATTTTATTTTTTTTAATACTTCTCTTTATTCCATTTCAATTTCTACATAATCTTCTGGAACCTTGATACCAAGAGTATCTGCGATAGACTTGTTATATTCCTTTGTGAACTCTGTAGCATATTCAATATCGTATGTAGCTGGATCTTTTCCATTTACTAAGATTTCGTATGCCATGAGGCCAGCATTGTAACCGATGTCATAGTATGAAATAGAAAGAGTAGCGATACCACATCCCTTGCAGATTCCCTCTTCACCTGCAACGATAGGTACTCCTGCTGTTAAAGCTACATTGTTGATTGTCTCAGCTGCGTTAGCTGCTACATTATCTGTAGGAACATATAAAACGTCGCTTGAGCCACATGCTGACTGTACTACTGTTGCAACATCTGCAGAATCAGCAAATGTGTAATCATTTACGTTGTAACCATACTTCTCTAAATACTTTGTAATTTCTTTTGCCTGATACAATGAGTTCTTCTCACCTGAGCAATAGATAAGTCCAACTTCCTTAGCATCTGGAAAAAGTGTATTTAACATTTCTGCCTGACCATCAAGTGGTGCAAGATCAGAAGTACCTGTTACATTTACGCCAGTAGCACCGCTCCAATCCTCGATATCGAGAGCAGATGCATAATCTGTAATTGATGTAGCAACGATTGGAATAGAATTTGTAGCTGTAGCTGCAGCCTGTAATGCAGGTGTAGCATTTGCCATAATCAAATCTACGTTATCAGATACAAATGTATTTGCAATTGTTGCACATGTAGCATTGTCACCTGATGCGTTCTCGATAGTTACTGTGACCTTGTCTCCAAGCTTCTCAACAATAGCATCTTGGAATCCCTCAGTAGCTGCATCTAAAGCTGGATGCTGAACAAGCTGTATAACTCCCACATTATAAGTTTTTGAATCGTCTGTTGAAGCAGCTGCAGTTTCTGTAGCAGCTTCTGATGTTGTGCTCTCAGCTTCTTTCTGAGCAGCAGAATCAGTTCCACAGGCAACCAAAGAAAGTGTCAATGTCATCATTGCGATCAGACTAACAAGTTTCTTCATATTTTTCTCCTCCTTAATATTCAATGTGTACACTTTAGCACTTTTAACGACTAAAGTCAATTAGTCAAACTAAGGCCTTTGGAGGAAAATTATTTCTGTATTTAATTGATTTTTCTGTTTGATCTTAATTATTAAGAATTCCATTAATAGGTTTATTAGAAATGGTGAAACCCATCTTCGCCAAATTTCTTATCGAGCTTTTTACAGCAATAATAGAATCCCGGAATAAGGAAGAACACAGCAAACAGCCATGCAATTGGACTAGCCCAGATTGCACCTGCATAACCTATCATTGGCACAAATGTAAATGCCACAAGGATCCTTGCTATCATTTCCATTACACCTGAATATATTGCGAAGGTGGAAAATCCCATACCCTGAATTGCAAATCTGAATATATTTACGGCCGCAAGCAATGTATATGTAATTGCGTTTGCAAGCAGGAACATCATTGCCTGCTCAATAACTATGTCAGTATCTGTAAACAGTCTGAGTATATATCTTCCTGAGAAAAACAGGATTACAAATATAATAACTGCGTATATTGTTCCCAAAAGCTGTGCAGTCCATACCCCCTTCTTAACACGTGGGATATTCTTTGCTCCTACATTCTGGCCTGCATATGTGGCCATTGTGCCTCCTAAAGCATCAAATGGGCACACTACAAACATAGATACTTTTACACCCGCTGTCATGGATGCTACGGCGATTGTACCCAGTCCATTAACTGCAGTCTGGAGAATAACAGAACCTATGGCTGTAATAGAGTACTGTAACCCAAATGGGATACCCATGGCAATCAACACCTGAGTGTGATGTTTACCTAGAACCATATCTGTTTTCTTCATTTTTAAGATAGGGAATTTCTTTCTCATGTAAATAAGACAGCTTAAGCCTGCGATAAGCTGTGATATTACTGTAGCAAGCGCTGGACCTTCCACGTTCATTTTAAGGCCTATAATGAATGCTATATCAAGTACGATATTAATTCCTGCAGCCATTATAAGGAAATATGAAGGTGTCTTACTATCTCCAAGAGAACGCATTATACCTGCAGTCAAGTTATAAAGGAATGTAACTGGAATTCCAAAGAAAATAATTGATATGTACGCATAAGCTAAGTCGATAATATCATCTGGTGTTTGCATTATCGCTAATATGTCATAACAATAAATAGATATAACTGTAGTGAGCACTACAGAAAAAATAACAGATAATATAATAGAATTACCTACGAATTTTCTCATCGAATCATAAGATTCTGCTCCAAAACGCTGTGCGACTGGAATCGCAAATCCAGAGCATACACCTATACAGAATCCGTTAATGAGGAAATTTATCGAACCAGTGGAACCAACAGCTGCTAAAGCACTATCCCCAAGAGTTTGTCCTACGATGATAGTATCCACCAAACTATACATTTGTTGAAATAACAAACCTGCCAACATAGGAATTGAGAAACCGAGTATAAGAGTAAGTGGATTTCCTTCTGTTAACTTCTTTGTAGAATCTGCAGCCATAAAATACTCCTTTGTATTTTAGTATAAATTTTGCTCCATTAAATTGTCCTTGTCTTCATAATACAATATATGACTTTTATATGATATGAATTTTTTCCAAAAAATGTGCAAAAAAATCCCAGAACAATTTCTGTTCTGGGATTAATGAAAGTCTCAAATTATACTAACTCAAGAACAACTTCCATAGCTGCATCGCCCTTACGTGGTCCAATCTTAACGATACGTGTGTAACCACCCTTACGATCAACGTACTTTGGAGCGATCTCATCGAATACGAAGTTAGCCATATCAACCTTGTGTGACTCTGACTTCTTTGCACCCTTAGCAGTTGGAGTGTAAAGAACCCGCATCATCTGACGACGAGCGTGAAGTCTTGAAGGAGAGTCCTTCTTAATCTTCTTATCTACTGTATCGTATACAGTAACCTTCTTGCCATCAACAACTTCCTTTACTCTCTTACCATCTTTATCCTTGCGAGCAACCTTAGCCTGAACTGTAACCTCTTCGAAGTTATCCTTTTCCTTTATACCAAGTGTAATGATGTGCTCTGCAATCTTCTTTACTTCCTTAGCCTTAGCCTCAGTTGTAACGATCTTTCCGTGATAAAGAAGCTCTGTTACCTGATTTCTTAAAAGTGCTTTTCTCTGTGAAGATGTTCTGCTTAACTTTCTGTACTTTGCCATTTCTTTTCTCCTTAAAACTGGCGTCACAGGTGCTCATCGGTCTTACCCCGTAACTGTGATTAATGGAAAGGCATTCGCGAAAATGCTCATCGGTCTTATATTTCACGTATTATTTCCTGTTACTTAAATATCACTAAGCGAATTAGTCCTCAATTAATCTAAGTGAAAGACCAAGCTCGCTAAGCTTCTGCTCTACTTCTTCCATTGACTTGCGACCAAGGTTACGTACCTTCATCATATCATCAGGTGACTTGTCGCAAAGCTCTGCTACTGTGTTGATACCAGCTCTCTTTAAGCAGTTGTATGAACGAACTGAAAGCTCAAGCTCATCAATGCTCATCTCAAGAGTCTTACCTGTTGTATCATCAGGCTTATCAGCGATAACGCTGAGATCCTGAGCAGCCTCTGAAAGATTAACGAATAAGTTAAGGTGCTCGCTGAGTACCTTTGCAGCCATAGAAACGGCCTCATCAGGACCCATAGTACCATTTGTGTATACATCAAGTGTAAGCTTGTCGTAATCTGTAACCTGGCCTACACGAGTGTCTTCAACTGTCATATTTACACGCTCTACTGGTGTGTAAATTGAGTCAACTGCAATCTTGCCGATTGGAGTATCTGGAGTCTTGTTCTTATCTGCTGAAATATAACCTCTGTTCTTTGTAATTGTAAGCTCCATGTAAAGCTTGCAATCATTACCACCATTAAGGTGAGCAATAACAAGATCAGGATTAATAATCTCGATATCAGAGTCAACCTGGATATCAGCAGCTGTTACTACTCCTTCTCCCTCGAACTCGATATATGCTGTCTTTGGCTCATCTGAACTACTATTATTTCTAATAGCAAGCTCCTTGATATTCATAACGATTTCTGTAACGTCTTCCTTAACGCCTGGGATGGCACTAAACTCATGAAGAACGCCCTCAATCTTAATCTGGCTAACTGCAGCTCCAGGCAGAGATGAAAGCATAATTCTACGAAGAGAATTGCCAAGTGTTATACCATAACCTCTCTCGAGAGGCTCTACAACGAATCTGCCGTATTTTTTGTCCTCAGAAATCTCAGCGATTTCAATATTTGGGTTTTCAAAATTTAACACTACATTGCCTCCTTAATATAGTTTGCTAGACTCTAAAAAACAGAATATTTTAAAAATATTCTGAATCTGCTTATGCCGTATAGAAAAATTTTAACAAATCGCACTTATACAAGCAAGCTTGTATAAGTGCTTTTTGTAATAATTTACTAAAATTTATTATTTTGAATATAACTCGACGATAAGCATCTCGTCTACAGGAACATCGATCTGTTCTCTGTTAGGAAGCTCCTTAACTGTACCCTTAAGGTTCTCAGCGTCAACGTCAACCCACTCAGGAACTGTTCTACCAGCTGTTACTTCAGTGATATCCTTGAATCTCTGAATGCTCTTTGACTTCTCGCGAACTTCGATAACATCTCCAGCCTTTACAAGGTATGAAGGAATGTTAACTGGCTTGCCGTTTACAAGGAACATCTTGTGATCAACAACCTGACGAGCTTCCTTTCTTGTACGTGCGAATCCCATACGGAATACTACGTTATCAAGACGGCTCTCAAGCATTGTCATAAGGTTCTCACCTGTCATGCCCTTCTGACGGTCTGCCTTCTCATAATAATTACGGAAAGGCTTCTCAAGTACGCCATAGATGAACTTAGCCTTCTGCTTCTCCTGAAGCTGAAGAGCGTACTCAGACTTCTTACCTCTTCCTCTATTCTTCTGTCTACGTGACTTTTTATCATATCCTAAAAATGTAGGATCTAAATCAAGAGATCTACATCTTTTAAGAACTGGTGTCTTATTAACTGCCATTAGATTTTCCTCCTAATTAGACTCTTCTACGCTTTGGTGGACGACATCCGTTGTGTGGAACTGGAGTAACATCCTTGATTGTAAGAACCTGAACGCCGTTTGCATCGATTGCTCTGATTGCAGCTTCACGTCCTGAACCTGGTCCCTTAACGAATACATCTACACTCTTTAAACCGTGAACTAATGCAGCCTTAACTGCTGTCTCTGCTGCCATCTGTGCAGCATATGGAGTAGATTTTCTTGAACCTCTAAATCCTAGACCACCAGCACTTGCCCATGAAAGAGCATTACCCTGAGCATCTGTAATAGTAACGATAGTGTTATTGAAAGATGCCTGAACATGTACCTGTCCGTGTTCAACGTTTTTCTTTACACGCTTTTTTGTTGTCTTCTTTGCAACTTTAGCCATAATTAAACTAACCTACTTTCTTTCTATTAAAATAATTACTTCTTCTTATTTGCTACTGTACGCTTTGGACCCTTGCGAGTACGAGCGTTTGTCTTAGTCTTCTGTCCACGAACAGGAAGACCCTTTCTATGACGGATTCCTCTATAGCATCCGATTTCCTGAAGTCTCTTGATATCAAGGGCAACTTCTCTTCTAAGATCACCTTCTACAGTTAATGTCTCATCGATAACTGTGCTGATCTTCTTAACTTCTTCATCAGTTAAATCCTTAACACGTGTGTTAGGATCTACGCCAGCTGCCTCAAGAACTTTGTTTGAGCTTACTCTACCAATTCCGTAAATGTAAGTTAAACCAATTTCAATTCTCTTGTCTCTTGGTAAATCTACACCTGCAATACGAGCCATGTGTGTTTACACCTCCATAAATATTTCTACAATTAATAAGCGATATAAAATAATGCAGCTCCGAAAAATCGGCCTGAAATGTGTGCATATCCCATATCTTGTCCAAAGTGGCCCCGGTATGATGGGCCTTTTTATTATGAACAGCCTAAATTAGATACTCTTTAGGCTGCAGCCGCACATAATAAATGCATTACATAAACTAATCAGAAATTAACCCTGACGCTGCTTATGCTTTGGGTTTTCACAAATGATGCGAATGCTACCCTTTCTTTTGATGACCTTGCACTTCTCGCACATAGGCTTTACAGAAGATCTTACTTTCACGATTTTCCTCCTTTCCATGCCCTTTTTTCAAAGGTTGTGGTCAACTTATATTTGAACATTCCAAAAACGTCCGCTTAATAGTATAGCGACCGTTTGTCAGTATGTCAATATCTTTTTTCAATAACTATTTATTACTTATCTCTCCAAATAATTCTTCCCTTAGAAAGATCATAAGGACTCATTTCGATTGTAACTTTATCACCTGGTAAGATACGAATGTAATTCTGTCTTAACTTACCACTGATGTGAGCAAGAATCTGGTGACCATTCTCAAGCTCTACTTTAAACATTGCGTTTGGAAGTTTTTCAACAACAACTCCCTCAACTTCAATAACATCTGCCTTAGACATCCTGGTTCCTCCTATTATAAACCTTAAGAATTCTTTTAATAGTTATATCATCCAGCGCTTCTTTATCCTGGATTTCATCCAACACTTCTGATGGAATATTTTTTATAAGTTGTAAATGAATCTTTTTCTTTTTCTTAGGCTTAGCAACCGGCTTGGTTGTGCCATTTGCTATCATATAGAAATCATCTCTTTCTTCCAGTATTACATATACCTGTTTTCTATCATGACCTGCCTTTGATGTTGCAAGCATTAAATCCATTTATTTCCCTCCGGATTTGAAAGCTCTGTTGGAGTAAGTGTAAGAATCTCTGGAGCTCCATCTGTTATAACAATTGTATTTTCATAATGAGCTGATAAAGACTCATCCATTGTAACAACTGTCCACTCATCATCCATCCAAGCTACATCAGGACCACCTGCATTTATCATTGGCTCAACTGCAAGAGTCATGCCCTTAATAAGCTTAGGTCCTTTTCTAAATTTACGACGGAAGTTTGGAATTTCTGGAGCTTCATGTAAAGAACGGCCAATTCCATGTCCAACTAAATCTCTGACAACTCCATAACCAAAACTCTCGGCATAATCGCCGATTGCCCCTGAAATATCATAAAGATGATTTCCAGCTGTTGCAAATTTCATTCCCTGAAAGAAAGACTGTCGTGTTCTTTCTATAAGAAGTCTTGCCTCTTCGCTAATCTCTCCAACACCGACTGTACGAGCCGCATCTGAGTGATAACCTTTATACAAAACTCCTGTGTCCAAACTGACAATATCACCATTTACTAAAATGTGATCTGCTGTTGGTATGCCATGAACCACTTCATCATTAACAGAAACACAAACGCTTCCTGGATAGCCATACAAGCCCTTGAAGTTTGGTTCACAGCCAAAACTTCTAATGACTTCCTCACCCAGTCTATCTACATCTAAAGTAGACATACCTTCATGAATCTCTTTTGCAAGAGTCTCATGAACCTGAGCAAGAATCTTTCCAGCTTCTCTCATTAATTGAATTTCTTCTTCAGTTTTAATAGTTATAACTTCCGACATCTTAAGCTCCTAAAATAGCTGTGATATCCTCAAAAACTTTTTCCATTGGCTGTGTACCATCAACAGACTTAAGAATACCCTTACCATTATAGTAATCGATAAGTGGCTGTGTCTGATCATGATATACATCAAGTCTCTTCTTTACTGTCTCTGGCTTGTCATCTTCTCTAAGTACAAGCTCGTTACCACATGTATCACAAATTCCTTCCTTCTTAGGTGGAATAGAAACGATGTGATATGTAGCTCCACAGTTAAGACATGCTCTACGCCCCGACATTCTGTTGATGATATTCTCATCTGGAACGTCTACATCGATTGCATAGTCCATAGACTGACCAATCTTTGTAAGAGCAGCATCAAGAGCCTCTGCCTGAGGAATTGTTCTTGGGAATCCATCTAATACAAATCCATTTTTTGCGTCATCCTGTGCAATACGGTCCATAACAAGATCACATGTAAGTTCATCTGGAACAAGCAAACCCTGATCCATGTATTCCTTTGCCTTCTTGCCAAGCTCTGTACCGTTTTTAATGTTAGCACGGAATATATCACCTGTCGAAATGTGAGGAATAGAATACTTAGAGGCAATCTGCTTTGCCTGTGTTCCTTTGCCTGCACCAGGTGCACCTAACATAATAATCTTCATTTTTATAAAAACCTCCTGCATAAGTAGATTGTCGATAAAATTTTTCTCTAAAAACACCTTAAGAGATACGCAGAAATCCCACGTATCTCCCTTGGTATCTTAATGACGATTAGTCATTTAAAAATCCTTTGTAATTACGAACCATCATCTGTGATTCAACCTGCTTAAGTGTCTCAACGATAACACCAACAATAATGATGATTGATGTTCCACCAAATGAAACGCTTGCGCCAAGTAAACCGTTAAAGATGAGTGGAAGTATAGCTACGATTGAAAGACCAATTGCACCAATGAAAATGATGTGCTTCAGAATGCTTGTTAAGTAATCTGAAGTTGGCTTTCCTGGTCTAATACCAGGGATAAATCCGCCTGAACGCTTAAGATTCTCAGCAATCTCAAGTGGATTAAATGTAATCTCTGTGTAGAAATAAGCAAATCCAATGATGAGAAGTACATATACAACTGCACCAATTGTATTTACCCAATTTCCTGGGTTAAACCAGTTAGACTGATTCATAGCATTTAATACTTTACCCCAGAATCCCTGAACGCCATTCTTGTCGAAAAGCTGAACAAGCATTATTGGAGTCTGTAACAGGGACTGTGCGAAGATAACCGGGATAACACCTGCTGTATTAACCTTCATAGGAATTACAGATGAGTTACCACCAACCTGTCTTCTACCCTGAATTTTATTGGAATACTGTACTGGGATACGTCTTTCTGCGCTCTGTAAGATAACAACAAATACTACAAGTGCAACGATGATTGCCGCAATAATAATTCCAGCAAGTGTTGCCTTTGGTACTGTCTTACCCTTCATGAACTGCTCATAAAGCTTTGTTAAATCAGATGGGATACGGCTGATAATGTTAATAGTAAGTACTATTGAAATACCATTTCCGATTCCTCGTTCTGTAATTCTCTCACCGATCCACATAAGAACTGCAGAACCTGCTGTAAGAGAAGCTACAACTAAAATAACATATAAAGGATTATAAGCTACAAGGTATCCGCTTCTTCCAAAACCAATTGCCATAGCAATAGATTCCCCCAGTGCTAAGCCGACTGTAAGATAACGTGTAATCTGAGTCATCTTCTTTCGACCAGCTTCACCATCTCGCTGCATCTCTTCTAATTTAGGAAATGCAATTGTAAGCAACTGCATAATAATTGAAGAGGTAATGTATGGTGTAATGTTCAGTGCAAATACTGACATTGCTGAAAAAGAACCACCAGTGATTGAATCGAAGAAATTCAATGCACTGTCACTATCCGCGAAGAGACTGCTAAAGGCACTACCATTGATGCCAGGCACTGGAAGCAAGCTTCCAAGCCTAACAACAATAAGCATTAAAAATGTAAAACCAATTCGTCTTCTTAAATCTTTAATTTTAAAAGCATCGCGTAGTGTTTGAAGCATATTAGATCACCTCTACAGTTCCGCCTAAAGCTTCAATCTTTTCCTTTGCACTTGCGCTAAAAGCATTAGCCTTAACATTGAGCTTCTTTGTAAGCTCTCCGCCACCAAGGATCTTAACGCCATCGCGAGGGTTCTTAATGATACCGCTCTCGATAAGTGACTCAACAGTTACAGTAGCACCATTATCAAATCTCTCTAAATAAGAAACATTGATACCAACGATTTCCTTTGTATTTCTGTTCTTGAAACCACGCTTAGGAAGACGTCTGTATAAAGGCATCTGTCCACCTTCGAATCCAAGTCTAATGCTTCCGCCAGAACGAGCCTTCTGTCCCTTATGACCCTTACCAGCAGTCTTGCCATTTCCTGAACCGTGTCCACGGCCTCTTCTGAAATTATCGCTATGCTTTGAGCCTTCTGCTGGCTGTAAGTTAGATAAATCCATTATGGCACCTCCTTCTATTAAATTTCTTCAACTTTTACTAAGTGATTGACCATTCTAAGCATTCCGCGAACGCTGTCGTTGTCAGGAAGCTCAACAGTCTTATTGACCTTTCTAAGGCCAAGTGCTTCTACAGTCTTCTTGTTCTTAGGAACAGCACCGATTGTAGACTTTACGAGTGTTACTCTTAACTTCTTCTCTGCCATTTTACTTTCCTCCTTAAGCAAGAATGTCTTCAACCTTCTTGCCACGAGCCTTAGCTACTTCTTCAGGTGACTTAAGAAGCTTAAGTCCCTCGATAGTAGCAAGAACAACGTTCTGCTTATTTGATGATCCAAGTGACTTTGTACGGATATTTCCAATACCTGCAAGCTCACATACGGCACGTGCTGGACCACCAGCGATGATACCAGTACCTTCTGGAGCCTTCTTAAGAAGGACAGAAGCACCTGTGTGCTTACCCTGAATGTCATGTGTAATACTGTGGTTGTCATCAAGTTTAACTGTGATGAGCTTCTTCATTGCATCTTCCTTACCCTTGCGGATAGCTTCAGGAATTTCAGCTGCCTTGCCAAGTCCAGCGCCAACGTGTCCGTTCTTATCGCCTACTACAACAAGAGCTGTGAAACGCATGTTACGTCCACCCTTAACAACCTTTGTTACACGCTTAATTTCTACAACCTGCTCAGTTAACTCTAACTGGCTAGCGTCAATGATTTCACGTTTCATGTGTTCTCCTCCTAGAATTCTAATCCAGCTTCTCTAGCTGCGTCTGCAAGAGCTGCAACCTTGCCGGCATAAATGTAACCACCTCTGTCGAATACGACTTCCTTGATTCCCTTTTCCTGTGCCTTCTTTGCAATAACTGTACCAAGCTTTGAAGCAGCTTCTACGTTATTTGTCTTTGCAAGATCTGCCTTAACGTCTGCGTCAAGAGTAGATGCTGAAACGAGTGTATTTCCACATGTATCATCAATAACCTGAACATACATGTGATTGTTGCTTCTGAACACTGCTAAACGTGGTCTTTCTGCAGTACCGGCTAGAGTGTTACGAAGTCTTCTATGCTTTGTCTGGCGAACTACTGATCTAGATTTCTTACTTACCATTTTACATTCACTCCTTTACTATTTCTTACCGGTCTTACCGACTTTACGTCTAATAACTTCATCAGAGTACTTAATACCCTTACCCTTGTATGGCTCAGGTCTTCTCTTATCTCTGATGTTGGCAGCGTACTGACCAACCTTTTCCTTGTCGATACCCTTGATGATAATTTTATTTCCGTCAACAGTTGACTCGATACCCTCTGGATCTTCCATCTCAACTGGGTGTGAGTAACCAAGGTTAAGAGTAAGCTTCTTACCAGCCTTTGATGCTCTGTAACCTACACCGTTAACCTCAAGAGTCTTCTCATAGCCATCAGTAACACCAACAACCATGTTGTTGATAAGTGTTCTTGTAAGACCATGTAAAGACTTCATCTTCTTTAAATCATTAGGTCTAGTAACAACAACTTCTGCACCCTCAAGCTTGATATCCATCTCTGATGGAAGTGTTCTCTCAAGAGTACCCTTAGGACCTTTTACAGTCACATGATTATTTTCTGCAATCTCAACTGTAACACCAGCTGGAACTGCGATTGGCATTCTTCCTATACGTGACATGCCCGTACCTCCTTAAATAAGATAGTATGTCCGGCTTCTATAACCGGGTTATACTTTTTGGTAATTAGTTACTTATTGTTTGATATTGATTACCAAACGTATGCAAGAACTTCGCCACCAACCTGAAGCTTACGAGCTTCCTTATCTGTGATGATGCCCTTGTTTGTTGAAAGGATAGCGATACCAAGACCACCTAAAACGTATGGGATATCGTCCTTACCAGCGTAAATACGAAGACCTGGCTTAGAGATTCTCTTAATACCAGAAATGATCTTCTCGTTCTTGTTTGCACCGTACTTTAATGTAACACGGATATCCTTGAAGTTACCATTATCAACGATGTCGTACTTTGTGATAAATCCTTCATCTACAAGAATGTCTGCAATTGCAAGCTTCATCTTTGATGCAGGAATATCTACTGTATCATGTTTTGCAGTATTTGCATTACGGATTCTTGTAAGCATATCTGCTATTGGATCACTCATATTCATGATGCAATTTCCTCCTAATTTTCAATCTGTGCTCGTTATCTTACCATGAAGCTTTCTTAACGCCTGGGATCTGACCCTTGTAAGCTAACTCACGGAAACATACTCTACAAATACCATACTTTCTAAGGTATGCATGTGGACGACCGCAGATTTTGCAGCGGCTATATTCCTGTGTAGAGAACTTAGCTGCGCGCTGCTGCTTTACTTTCATTGACTTCTTTGCCATAACTTTCCTCCTATGCTTCCTTAGCGAAAGGCATGTTGAATAAACGAAGTAATTCTCTTGCCTCTTCATCTGTCTTAGCTGTAGTTACGAAGATGATATCCATACCACGAGTCTTGTCGATCTTATCGTACTCGATCTCAGGGAAGATAATCTGCTCCTTGATACCAAGTGCATAGTTACCTCTACCATCGAAGGAATTAGGATTTACACCTCTAAAGTCACGTACACGTGGGAGTGCAAGATTGATGAGACGATCTGCGAACTCGTACATCTTCTCTCCACGAAGTGTAGTCTTACATCCGATTGCCATACCTTCACGAATCTTGAAGTTAGCAACAGAATTCTTAGCCTTTGTTGTAACAGCTTTCTGGCCTGTAATCTTTTCCATATCATTAACTGCAGACTCAAGAAGCTTTGCGTTGTCCTTTGCCTCGCCAACACCCATGTTGACAACGATCTTTTCGATCTTAGGAACTTCCATAATATTCTTGTATCCAAACTTCTCTACCATTGCTGGTACGATCTCATTAAGATACTGATCTTTTAATCTACTCAACGAACTGTTCTCCTTTCTTCAATTAGTCAATCACTTCGCCAGTCTTCTTAGCGAAACGGACCTTCTTATCTCCGTCCATCTTGAAGCCAACGCGTGTAGGCTGACCGTTATGAAGTAACATAACATTTGAAGCATCGATAGGAGCTTCCTGCTCGATGATACCGCCTGCCTGGTTAGCCATGCTAGGCTTAACATGACGCTTAACCATGTTAACACCTTCAACTGTAACGGTGTTATTCTTCTTATCTACTGCGATAACCTTACCTTCGTTGTTAACATCGCCACCTGCGATGACACGAACTGTATCGCCTTTTTTAATTTTCATTGTTGCCATTCGTTCTTCCTCCTACAATACTTCTGGAGCGAGAGAAACAATCTTCATGAACTGCTTCTCACGAAGCTCTCTAGCTACAGGTCCAAAAATACGAGTTCCTCTTGGAGTCTTGTCATCTTTGATGATGACTGCAGCATTTTCATCAAACTTGATATAAGAACCATCTTTACGACGGGCACCCTTTACTGAACGAACAACTACTGCCTTAACAACGTCACCCTTCTTTACAACGCCACCTGGTGTTGCATCTTTAACGGTAGCAGTAATTACGTCGCCAATGTTGGCATATCTTCTTGTAGATCCACCCATAACACGGATAACAAGGATTTCCTTGGCACCTGTATTATCAGCTACCTTTAATCTACTTTCCTGTTGTACCATTATAGTAGCCTCCTTTAATTATTTTGCTCTCTCGATTACTTCAACGAGTCTCCATCTCTTATCCTTAGAGAGTGGTCTTGTCTCCATAACCTTTACTGTATCACCGATGTGAGCATCGCCGTTCTCATCGTGTGCCTTAAGCTTATATGTCTTCTTAACGATCTTGTTGTAAAGTGGATGCTTTACATTGTCACGGATTGCAACAACGATTGTCTTATCCATCTTGTCGCTTACAACAACACCTGTACGTGTTTTTCTTAAGTTTCTTTCCACGTTTTTGATCTCCTTTCAAATAATTAAGATTCTAGGTTAATTAAGCATTCTTCTCAGCTTCTGTGATAACAGTCTGAATACGTGCAATGTTACGACGAACTTCACGGATTCTTGCTGTGTTATCTAACTGGTTTGTAGCATTCTGGAATCTTAAGTTGAAAAGTTCTTTCTTAGCTTCTACGAGCTGAGCATTAAGCTCTGCTACTGAAGTGTTCTTTAAATCTTCTACGTACTTTGTATTCTTCATTATGCTTCACCGCCTTCTAAATCCTCACGGGAAACTATCTTGCACTTGCAAGGAAGTTTATGTGTAGCGAGACGAAGTGCTTCTCTAGCAACTTCCTCAGATACTCCTGAGATCTCGAATAATACACGGCCCGGCTTAACAACAGCTACCCAATATTCAAGTGTACCCTTTCCTGAACCCATTCGAGTTTCAGCAGGCTTAGCTGTAACTGGCTTGTCTGGGAAAATCTTAATCCAAACCTTACCACCACGCTTAATGTAACGTGTCATAGCGATACGAGCTGCCTCGATCTGATTAGACTTGATCCAAGCTGGCTCCATTGCAACGATACCAAACTCACCGTATGCAATCTTATTTCCTCTTGAAGCTTTTCCAGCCATGTTTCCACGGAACTGCTTTCTATGCTTCGCTCTCTTTGGCATTAACATATTACTCGGCTCCTCCTTCCACATTCTTCTTCTTTGGAAGTACTTCACCCTTATAGATCCATACCTTTACACCAACCTTACCATAAGTAGTGTCAGCCTCAGCGAATCCATAATCAATATCAGCACGAAGTGTCTGAAGTGGAATAGTACCTTCATTGTAAGACTCTGAACGAGCCATATCAGCACCACCAAGACGTCCTGAACAGCTTGTCTTGATACCCTTGATACCTGTCTTCATAGCACGACCCATGCAAGACTTCATAGCTCTACGGAATGATACACGGTTCTCAAGCTGACCTGCGATGTTCTCAGCTACAAGCTGTGCATCACGATCTGGTCTCTTGATCTCCTTAATATCAACTACAAGCTTATCGCTTGTCTGCTTCTGGAGCTCACTCTTAATCTTGTCGATCTCAGCGCCGCCCTTACCGATAACAACGCCTGGCTTTGCTGTGTAAACAGTAACCTTTACTCTACCAGCAGCACGCTCGATTTCAATCTTTGAAACGCCTGCAGCGTAAAGCTTCTTCTTAAGAAATTTTCTGATATTATAGTCTTCAACTAAGTAGTCTGAGAAGTTCTCGCCCTCAGCATACCACTTAGAATCCCAGTCCTTAATAACACCGACTCTTAAGCCATGAGGATTAACTTTCTGTCCCATGTTTTGCCTCCTTAATTTTTCTGATCAAGCACGATTGTAAGGTGGCTCATTCTCTTCTCGATTCTGTAAGCTCTACCCTGTGCTCTTGGTCTAATTCTCTTCATTGTAGGTCCCTTATTAGCATAGCACTCAGCTACAACAAGGTCCTTACGATCTAAGCCGTTATTGTTCTCAGCGTTTGCAATAGCAGACTTAAGTAATTTCTCTATAACACTTGAAGCGTATCTTGGATTGTACATTACGATAGCAAGAGCTGTATCAACATCCTTACCACGAATGGCATCAAGTACGAAACAAGCCTTCTGAACTGACATTCTAGCATAAGATAACTTTGCTGAAGGTCTTGTATCCTTTACATCGTTTCTCTCACGTTTAATTTGAGATCTATGTCCCTTAGCCATGATTAAAACTCCTTTCCTCTAATTAGCGTACCTTTGACTTCTTCTCGTCCTTACCGTGACCTCTGTAGGTTCTAGTAGCAACGAACTCACCAAGCTTGTGTCCAACCATGTCTTCTGTAACATATACTGGAACATGCTTTCTTCCGTCATGTACTGCAATTGTATGTCCAACCATCTGTGGGAAGATTGTAGAACGACGTGACCATGTCTTGATAACTGACTTGTCGCCGTTTGCGTTCATAGCGTCAACCTTCTTTAATAAGCTTGCATCAGCAAATGGTCCTTTTTTTAATGAACGTGCCATGTGTATCCTCCTTATTTGATTGCTCTACCATCGCGTCTTCTTACGATGAGCTTGTTAGACTGCTTGTGCTTCTTTCTTGTCTTGAGACCAAGAGCTGGCTTGCCCCAAGGTGTGCATGGACCTGGACGTCCGATAGGAGCGCGGCCCTCACCACCACCGTGTGGATGGTCATTAGGGTTCATAACAGAACCACGAACTGTAGGTCTGATACCCATGTGTCTCTTACGACCAGCTTTACCGATCTTAACAAGGTTGTGATCACCGTTACCGATTACACCGATAGATGCGCGGCAGTTAAGAGGTACCATTCTCATTTCGCCTGAAGGAAGACGAAGTGTTGCATACTTTCCTTCTTTAGCCATGAGCTGAGCTGAGTTACCAGCTGAACGAACGAGCTGTCCGCCACGACCTGGATAAAGCTCAATATTGTGAATAAGAGTACCAACTGGAATCTTCTCAAGTGGTAAGCAGTTACCAACTCTAACTTCAGCGTCAGCACCGTTCATAACTGTCATGCCGTCTGTAAGACCAGCTGGAGCAAGGATGTAAGCCTTCTCGCCGTCTGCGTAGCAGATAAGAGCGATGTTAGCTGTTCTGTTTGGATCGTACTCGATACCGATAACCTTTGCAGGAATTCCATCCTTATTTCTCTTGAAATCGATAAGTCTATATTTCTGTCTATTACCGCCACCGTGGTGTCTTACGGTAATCTTACCCTGATTGTTACGACCAGCGTGCTTCTTAAGTGAAACAGTAAGTGACTTCTCTGGAGAGTTCTTTGTAATCTCTGAGAAATCTGAACCAGTCATATTTCTTCTCGAAGGTGTATATGGGTTATATGTCTTAATTCCCATTTTGATTCTCCTTTCAAAAACTCGTTTATTGTCGTGCTCGACTGCACATAAAATTAATTAACTCTTGTCTATAAAAGACCTAAATCTTAAAGACCTGAGAAAATCTCAATATCTTTGCTATCAGCTGTAAGCTGTACGATAGCCTTCTTTGTCTTTGCTGTCTTTCCGTAAGTCATTCCACGTCTCTTTGTCTTGCCATCAGCGTTCATTGTGTTAACTGATGCAACCTTTACTCCGTCGAACATCTTCTCAACAGCTTCCTTAATCATAGTCTTGTTAGCTTCTGGATGAACAAGGAATGTATACTTCTTCTCAGCCATTGCGTTCATAGACTTCTCTGTGATTACAGGCTTAAGGATTACGTCATAGTACTGTACGTTTGCCATTATGCATACACCTCCTGAATCTGATCAACAGCAGCCTTTGTTACTACTACTGTGTTGTACTTAAGGATGTCATATACGTTGATTGTGTTTGTAAGAGCTGTCTTAACTGTAGGAATGTTCTTTGCAGACATTACTACGTTCTGATCGTTTGTATCAAGAACTACGAGAGCCTTCTCAACGTTAAGGTTTGTAAGAACCTTTGCGAAATCCTTTGTCTTAATAGAATCAAGCTTAAGCTCGTCAACAACGATGAACTTGTTCTCGTTAACAACTGAAGTAAGTGCAGACTTAAGAGCTGCTCTCTTCTCCTTCTTGTTAAGCTTGAATGAATAATCTCTTGGAGTTGGTGCGAATACTACGCCACCACCTGTCCACTGTGGAGATCTTGTAGAACCCTGTCTTGCATGACCTGTTCCCTTCTGTCTCCAAGGTTTTCTACCACCACCAGAAACCTCAGAACGAGTCTTAGCCTTCTGTGTTCCCTGACGGTTATTTGCAAGCTGCTGGACAACTGCCATGTGCACTAAGTGCTCATTGATCTCAACTGCGAAGATGCTATCGTTAAGATCCATGCTGCCAACTTCTTTGCCTTCCATATTAAATACGGATACTTTAGCCATTGCTAAGTTCCTCCTTTCCTATCGTAAGATTACTTTCCTGCTTTAACTGACTCTTTGATTGTTACAAGAGACTTCTTTGGTCCTGGAACAGCACCCTTTACTAAAAGCAGATTGTTTTCAACGTCAACACGTACAATCTCAAGATTCTGGATTGTAACTCTTGTTCCGCCCATCTGACCAGGCATACCCTTGCCCTTGAATACACGGCTAGGTGATGAACATGCACCGTTTGAACCCTGGTGTCTGTGGAACTTAGAACCATGAGCCATAGGTCCTCTGTGCTGACCTAATCTCTTGATAGCACCCTGGAATCCCTTGCCCTTTGATGTTGCTGTAGCGTCAACCTTGTCGCCAGCCTCAAAGATATCAGCCTTGATTTCCTGAGCGAGTGCGTAATCTGCACAATTATCAAATCTGAACTCTCTAACAAATCTCTTTGGCTCAACACCAGCCTTATCGAAGTGACCCTTCTCTGGCTTGTTTACGCCATTGCGATGAATGATTTCTTTGCGTCCGTTAGCATCCTTATTAACAAGCTTAACCTTCTTGTCAACAAAGCCAACCTGAACTGCATCGTAACCGTCGTTCTCTACTGTCTTAATCTGTGTAACAACACATGGGCCAGCAGAAAGTACAGTTACAGGAATAAGCTCGCCGCCTTCATTGAAGACCTGAGTCATTCCGACCTTTGTAGCTAAAATAGCTTTCTTCATTTTTCTTACCTCCATTTTCTACAGCGGAACGCTTCTTGCCCATACTATGGGGTAGCGGAACCGTTCATCCTAGAACAGTGTCATATAAGTGGAACTAGATAAGAAATCTAAGTTGCTTCTATATAAAACCATCTTGGATGTTAACTAAAATTAGTTGAACTCAATTACTTGTTCTTGATGCTGATCTCAACACCTGCTGGCATCTCTAACTTAGAAAGTGCCTCAACAGTCTTCTGTGTTGGGTCGATGACATCAATCAATCTCTTATGAGTTCTCTGCTCGAACTGCTCACGAGAGTCCTTGTACTTATGTACAGCTCTAAGAATTGTAACAACTTCCTTCTTTGTTGGAAGAGGTACTGGACCACTAACCTGTGCTCCGTTCTTCTTAACAGTCTCGATGATTTTCTTGGCAGATGAATCTACTAACTCATGATCATAAGCCTTGAGTGTGATTCTCATAACTTGATTTGCCATAAAAAAAGTCTCCTCCTTTTTCGTTTTTTCTGACTTCTGAAAAATCGAACAAGTGGCGACTGTACACTTACCCGTGTGTATCATGGTTTAAAACTCAAAGTTCGAACCAAGTTCTCACACGTCGTCTCCGCGAATGCGGACGGTTTTCTGTTGTACAGTGACTTGTCGTCAGTTTCCTAACTTGACATTCGCTCCACGGAAAACCAACCTGAGTAACTAGGTTGCAACCTCACGCTTCATAGCTATCATGTCACAGCAAGTTATAATATACACGCGGACAGGGGTATATGCAAGAAAAAGATGAAAATAATTGTATTTTTTCAAGTACAATTTTCAGAACTACTAAATCTAGTGGTTTAATTGAATTTTTTGAACTAGAAGTCATTGAACATTGACAATCTTTAAGTATAATAGTCAAGGCAACTAGTTATGTCAAGACTACATATTATATATAGAAAGAACAGGTATAAAAATGCAGGAAGCCAAAAATTGGAAAGATTACGAAATAATAGATTGTAGCTCTGGTGAGAAGCTTGAGCGTTGGGGAGACTATGTTCTTCTTCGTCCAGATCCACAGGTCATTTGGAACACAAAGAAAAGCTCTCCTTATTATAAGAAGCTAAACGCTCATTACCATCGTTCAAATAAGGGTGGCGGCGAGTGGGAGTTCTTTGACCTTCCAGAGCAGTGGACTATCAGCTACCCTATCTGTGATAAGAAGCTCACATTTAATTTGAAGCCTTTCGCTTTTAAGCACACAGGTCTTTTCCCAGAACAGGCTGTTAACTGGGATTGGTTTTCTTCTATTATAAATAAGGAAATAAAAGAGAAGAATCGTCCGGTTAAGGTTCTTAACCTTTTCGCATACACAGGCGGTGCCACACTTGCAGCTGCTGCAGCTGGTGCCCAGGTTACTCACGTAGATGCATCCAAGGGTATGGTTCAGTGGGCAAAGGAAAACGCTGCTTCATCTGGCCTTGCCGATGCACCTATCAGATGGCTTGTAGATGACTGCCGTAAGTTCGTAGAGAGAGAAATCCGTCGTGGGAATAAATATGATGGAATTATCATGGATCCTCCTTCATATGGAAGAGGTTCTAAAAATGAGGTTTGGAAAATTGAGGATGATATTTTCCCATTCATCCAGCTTTGCGAAGAGATCTTAGCTGATGATGCGCTCTTCTTCCTTGTTAACTCATACACCACTGGTCTTCAGCCTGCAGTTCTTAATTATATGATTAGCACTGCTCTTCTTAAGAACCATCCTGGTGAAGTAACTGCTGATGAGATTGGACTTCCTGTTACAGAGTCTGGTCTTATACTCCCATGCGGAGCCAGCGGAAGATGGGTAAGAAAATAATAATAAATAGAGACAAAAAATGAATACATATTATATAGAAGAAATACTATAATTATGTCTATCATTTTTTAGAAGGATATAATTTTATGAATCAATCGACAACAATGAATCCACTTGGTACAGAACCAGTTGGAAAACTACTTAGAAAATTTGCTATACCTAGCATCATCGCTATGCTTGTAGGTTCGCTCTACAACATGGTAGATCAGCTTTTCATTGGAAACTTCGTAGGGCCTCTTGGCAACGGTGCTACAAACATCCAGTTCCCACTTTCAATACTTAACGTATCAATTGCGCTCCTCTGTGGTATCGGCGCAGCCTCAACCTTCAATCTTGCAATGGGACGTGGCGAGACAGAGAAGGCTGGCTATTATATAGGAAACGCAGTTTCACTTATGCTTATTGGTGGACTTGCTCTTTCCATTATCACAGAGCTTTTCCTTGAGCCAATTCTTTTAGGCTGCGGTGCTACAGAGAATATTCTTCCATACGCCATGGAATATTCCAGAATCTGTGCACTTGGATATCCACTATTCATTTTATCTGCCGGTGGTGCCCATATAGTAAGAGCAGACGGTAGCCCAAACATGACAATGGCTATCAATATGGCAGGGGCCATCATCAACACTGTTCTTGATTTTCTTTTTGTAGCTGTATTTAAATGGGGAATGGCTGGTGCTGCTGTGGCCACTATCATCGGACAGTACGTTGCCGGAATCATGGTTCTTGTTTACCTTACAAAATTTAAGACAGTCAAGCTTCACAAGGAACACTTCATTCCTAACCCAGCAATGATTGCAGCTGTTACATCACTTGGTACAGCTCCATTCATCAATCAGATTGCTATGATGCTTGTTCAGATTACAATGAACCATGTAATGGGTCACTATGGCGCACAGTCAATCTATGGTTCAGATATTCCAATCACTTGTGCAGGAATCATTTCAAAGGTTAACGGAATCTGCTTCTCATTTGTAATTGGTATTTCACAGGGATTACAGCCAATTATCAGCTTTAACTATGGTGCTAAACAATATAAGCGAGTTAAAGATGCTCTTTTACTTGCTTTAAAGATAGCTGCCTGCATCACATTCACAAGCTGGGCATGCTTCCAGTTATTCCCACGTCAGATTGTTTCAATCTTTGGCTCAGGTGACGAATTATACTTCCAGTTCTGTGAAAAGTACTTTAGAATTTTCCTCTTTGGAATTTGCAGTGCGTTTTTACAACCTATTTCATCAAACTTCTTTACATCAATTGGAAAGCCATACAAAGGAATCTTCATGTCACTTACAAGACAGGTACTTTTCCTTGCTCCACTTATCATCTTCTTACCTATGATATTTGGATTCAATGGAGTTCTTTACGCTGGACCAATCGCAGATGTATTGTCGTTCACAATCTGCTACATCCTCGTAAAGAAGGAATTCAATCATCCAGAATTTAAGAACTTATAGAAATAAAGCCAACACTCAGTATCTAGGCAAGCGCGAGCAAGAGGGCCCCATACTGAGCATGGGAAGGACCTACACCGGCGGGAAATGAGTAATAGTTTCCGAGCATAGCGATGGAAACTGTTGCTCTAGTAAGCGAAGCTTACATATCCGAAGGAGGGTTCCCATGCGAAGATATGGGAGATGGCTTGCTGGAGCTTGAAAAATGAGATTGTTGGCTTTTATTTATTTACATATTATTTGATTTCTGCCTGACTCCTTGGCCTGATACAAATTATCATCTGCTCGTTTCAGTGCGTCATCGATATCTTCGCCAGGCTCCAATGCTGTCAATCCAAAACTCATTGTAATCTGACGATCCGAATCTGGAACCCAGATAGTGCGAACCTCATCCATAATAATCTCTAGCTCGCGACGTGCTATATCAAGCTCTCTGTTTTCGAAGATAAGCATAAATTCCTCACCACCCCAACGGGCTGCCATACCTTTACCTATCATTCCAGCCTTGAGCTTCTCCGCCACCTTCTTAAGTACGTAATCACCCATCTCATGACCAAAGGTATCATTAACCTTCTTGAAGAAATCTATATCTGAAATGCACAGGCAATACTTCATACCCCGCTCAACAGACTTGATTCTTATCTCCTCTAGCTTCTTATCTGCGTAACGTCGATTATTCAGTTCAGTTAAGGCATCAAAATCAACTAACATCTGGATTGCCTTAGCCATTCGCTTACCATCATTTGCAAGATGCTTAATCTCATCATCCTCAAGCATAAGTTCTCTTGGCATATCAACATCAAAGTTTCCGTCTGCCAATGTATTCATATACTTGTCCATCTTTCTGATTCGACCTGCAAGCTTCCTATTGAAATAAACCATAATATAACCCATCAAAAAGGCTGTCAGCCCACAGGTTACACATATAGGAAAGATGTATTGTAAAAGCTCCTGTTTAACAGATTCCTGTGAGCGGCTTACGGCAATCATGCCTTCAGTCTTACCAGCTTCACTTACCAACGGCATGTAATATGCATAGCTTTTCTTATCATAAACCATTACATTGCTATAGAATTTGCTGGCACCATCTTCCAAAACTTCTTTTTTGACAATAACAGATGCACTTGTTCCAGTAGCTCTGTTTCCATTAGAATCCTTAAGTGTTGTAATCAGGCGAACATCATTGTAAAAAACGGATATTTCTATCTCAAGCATATTAGCTAAATCGTCGACCATCATATCGTCTCCGTTGATTCGCTGTTCACCCTTATACATTTCAGGTTCTCCATCGCCATCTGCATCCTCAGCCCAATATTCTCCTACATAAACCGAATTTAAAACATACTGAGCCAATTGAGCATCACGAATAAGCTCCTCTTTGGTTTTATTTGCCACAAGCTGATAAAGGCCACTGACGCTTACAGAAACAATGATGATTGCCATCAACGTAAGCGGAATCAGGGTCACACGCAGCATTTGACTATTTAAGCTATTACTAAATTTTTTCTTCGCCATAGATTCCCTCCAAAAGTATCTGAAAGGCTATTTCTATGCTATTTTCCCACATTTTTATGTTTTTACGGTGAACATCAGAAAAGCGGGCCAATACTTGATATTGGTCCGCCCTTCCGTGGATTAGAATTATGAAAATTTGAATATGAAAAAGATTAGATTATTTATTTCTTTGAGCCTTAACAAGTGCAAAAATTGACTGCAAAATAATGAATACGCAAAGCAGTGCGGCAGTTGCAATATTTGCCCAGCTTGAAAGAAGCTTTCCGTTTGTGTTAACAAGTACAGTAATTGTACCATTGATAAGAACACCAAAGAGTGATCCGATTACGTTACCTACACCACCTGTAAGAAGTGTACCACCGATAACGGCTGATGCAATGGCATCCATCTCAAGTCCCTTTGCCTGGTTAACTGAACCTGACATCGTGTTCAAACAGTAGAGAATTCCACCGATTGAGCAAAGGAAAGAAGAAAGGATATGTGAAAGCATTCTTGTCTTCTTTACATTAAGCCCCATCATTGTAGCCGATGTCTGGTTGCCACCTACTGCGTAAAGGTTACGACCGAACTTTGTGTACTTAAGCATTAAGAAGATAAGTACAAGTACGATTAAAGCGATAAGTACTGTTGGTCTAATATATGGAGCAACAATCTTACCATGCTTATTAGCCTTTCCAAGGAACTCAGGAAGATTAATCTTTGAGTTAGCCCAAGCATAGAATAATGGGTTGTCTGCCTCTGTGATTGAAATCTGACCTGAGCAGATAACTGCTGTCATACCTCTTGCAAAGAACATACCTGCCATTGTTACGATGAATGGCTGAATCTCAAGATATCCTACTAAAAATCCCTGAACTGCACCGAATACCAATCCAATTACAAGAACAAGAATTACCATAGGAACTGCACCCATATGCCACTCTGTCATACCAAAAACAAGAAGCATACAATCCATAGCAATTACAGAACCTACCGAAATATCGATACCACCTGTAAGCATTACACAGGTCATACCGCAGGTTACACAGATAAGACCAGCATTGTTGATAAGTACATTAAGGAAGGTCTGAAGATTTCCAAAACCCTTATCAGCATAAATTACACAACCAACCGCATACATGAAAACGAATAATGCAATTGTGATAAAAATAAGTACTGTATTTGAATCTAATTTCTTTTTTGTCTTCATTATGCTGCCTCCTTTACCATTGCCTGCTGAGCTCTCTGTTCTTTCTGAGCTTTTCTTGCAGCCATATAAGCCTTAAAGGCTGGAGCCTGCACAACTACGATGATAATAACAATGATTGCCTTAAATACTGGTGCCTTATCAGTTGAAACACCCATAGCAAGAAGTGTTGTTGTGATAGCCTGAATTGTATAAGCACCGATGATTGAGCCTGCAAGATTAAACTTACCACCACCAAGTGAGTTACCACCAAGGGCAACTGCAAGGATGGCATCAAGCTCGTAGTTAAGACCAATGTTGTTTGAATCTGCTGAGTAAATTCTTGATGAAGCAACGATACCTGCGATACCAGCGCAAACACCACATACTACATAGCAGATGAAGCAAATAACATCTGAGTTAATTCCAGAAATTCTAGCTGCTCTTCCGTTGATACCAACTGACTGGATATAAAGTCCAAGTGCTGTCTTCTTAAGAAGAACTGCTACGATTGCAATAACAATTGCAGCCACAAATACTGGTGTAGGAATTGGGCATCCCGGTATAAAGTTACCAAGATATTTGTATGGCTCATATCGTATATACGTAATCTGGTTATTGCAAAGAAGAAGACCGATAGCGCGTGCTGCTGTGAATAAGATCAAAGTAGCAACCATTGGCTGAATCTTGAGCTTTGCAACAAGTGCGCCGTTCATTGCACCGCTGACACCACCCATAAGTACACCAAAAAGCATACCTACGATCATTGGAACTGCAAGTGTTGAAACTGAGTTATTACCATAGCCTGCAAGTAACATACAACAGCTACATGCTGAAAGTGACATTACAGAACCAACAGAAATATCTGTACCAGCTGAAACAGCTACTACAAGTGTCTGACCAACTGCGAGAATAGCAATCTCAGAACCACGATTTAAAATATCAATTAATCTACCAAATAAAACACCGTTGTTGATACTGATTGCAAAGAAATCAGGTGATTTAATCAAGTTTATCAACAGTACCAATATCATACAGAAAATTGGCAAGAACAGTGGCTTTTTTGTAAGCTTCTTAAAATTCTCCATCATTCTCCACCTCCTGCGATAGCTGCCATGACTGATTCCTGAGTCATTTCGCCAGAAATTTCTCCGACCTGAGCGCCATCACGCATTACATACATTCTAGAACAGGTACGAAGCATCTCCTCGATTTCTGAAGAGATAAATACAATACTCATTCCCTCTTCCTCAGCAAACTTTAATGCAAGCTTTTGGAATTCTGTCTTTGTACCGATATCGATACCTCTTGTTGGCTCATCTAAGATTAAGAAATCTGGATGTGTGCATAACCATCTCGCCAAAATAACCTTCTGTTGATTACCACCAGAAAGCTGGCTGATAGGAGTTTCTCTCGAAGCTGTCTTTATCTGGAGCATGTCGATAAATTTATCAGCTATTTCAATTTGCTTTGACATAGGAATCTTTTTGAACATTCCATTTCTAGCCTGAAGGGCAAGGATAATATTCTCCCTAACTGAAAGATCACCGATACAACCATCCGCTTTTCTATCATCTGGAAGGTAACCCATTCCAGCCTTTATTGCATCAAGTGGTTCCTTAATATTAATCTCTTTGCCATTTATTTTTAAAGTGCCTGACTGAGCTTTATCCGCACCATAAATGCAGCGAACCATCTCTGAACGACCAGAGCCAAGAAGGCCAGTAACACCAACAACTTCGCCCTTTTTAATCTTAAAATCAAAAGGCTTAATAGTTCCTTTATGACTGAGATTTTTTGCATCAACAACAATATCTTCAGAAACATTTCCTGCCCCCTCTTTCTTGATTGATGCCAGGTCATCGAAGTCTTTTCCAAGCATAGCCGCAACAAGTTTGACACGTGGCATCTCTTCCACTGAATACTCGCCTGCAAACTCACCATTTCTAAGAACTGTAATGGTATCGCATACTGCATATACCTGCTCTAAGAAATGAGTAACAAATATTATTCCAACTCCCTTTGCTTTAAGATTCTTCATAACCTTGAAGAGCTTTTCAACTTCATTATCATCAAGTGATGATGTTGGCTCATCAAGAATAAGAACCTTACAATCCATATCTACAGCTCTTGCAATTGCTATCATCTGCTGAATTGCAAGAGAATAATTTTCAAGTGCAATAGTTACATCAATATGTAAATCAAGTCCATCCATTATTTCCTTTGCACGCTTGTTCATTGTGCGCCAGTCGATGGTACCAATTTTTGTCTTTGGCTCACGGCCAATAAATAAGTTTTCTGCTACTGTTAAGTTAGGGCAAAGGTTTACCTCCTGGTAAACTGTAGCGATACCCTTTTCCTGTGCCTCCAGGGTTGAATGGTTAACAACAGGACCTTCAATGCCTGCAACATGTATCTCTCCGGCATCTAATGAATACACACCTGTTAATACTTTAATAAGAGTAGATTTGCCAGCACCATTCTCTCCCATTAGAGCATGTATTTCTCCCTTTCTTAGAGTGAATTGCGCATGGTCTAATGCTTTTACACCCGGAAAGGATTTGGATATGTCTCGCATAGTAATCAAAATATTTTCATCCATATTCTCTCCTCCTAAATAAATGGGGAAGGCACTGGGCCCTCCCCCCAAAAGTCAAATTCGTATTTACGATTTAGTATGAAGCCTGTGATGCTGCATCTGTTACCTGGATAAGATCCTCTGTAACTTCATCTCCTGCATTATTTGTGTATGTGATTGACTTAAGAATATCTTCTGCAACATACCATGGCTCTGTCATGAATGTCTGCTTAGCAACTGTCTCACCGTTCTTAAGGGCCTTTACGATGTCAGCACAGTAAGAACCCTGAAGTGGGTAGCACATGAAGTCTGCGTTGATATCGCCAGACTGTACATACTCAAGACCAGCCTTGCAAGCATCGAAAGAAATAAGGATAACGTCCTTATCAACACCATAAGAAACACCAGCTGCCTTCATAGCATCCATAGCACCAAAAGCTTCGTTATCGTTCTGGCAAACAACTACGTTGAACTTACCTGCATAAGACTTGCAGTAAGACTCCATAACCTGCTGTCCACCATCCTGTGTGAAGTCACCATCCTGAGAATCAAGGATTGTCCATCCCTCAGCATCTGCGTACTTCTTGAAACCATCTGTACGTCCGATCTGAGCTGAAGAACCATTAGAACCCTCGATAACAAGGATGTTAAGATCTGTAATACCCTTAGCCTCTGCATAAGCCTTTAACCAAGCACCTGATGCAAGACCTTCGTTCATGAACTCTGAACCTACCCATGAAACATACTTATCTGAATCTTCGATTGTTCTATCGATTACGATTACAGGAATACCAGCATCCTCACACTCTGTAAGAACTGTATCCCAACCTGTTGAAACGATAGGATCGATTACGATGTAATCAACGTCATTCTGGATGAACTGTCTAACTGCCTCAATCTGCTTAGCAGAATCATTATCGCAGTCAACGAACTGTAAATCATATCCATTTGCCTCTGAGAAAGCATCCTGAACTGAATTTGTAGAAGCTGTTCTCCAATCAGACTCATGTCCTACCTGTGCGAAACCAACAGTAATCTTCTCCCCGCTGTCTGCTGCTGTATCGCCAGCTTCTTCTGTTGTCTCAGCAGCTGTATCTGCTGATGAATCTGTTGTCGCTGTATCTGAGCTTCCACAAGCTACCATTGATGCAGCCATAAGTGCTGTGAGCATTCCTGCTACTATTCTTTTTTTCATAAGGTTATCTCCTTCCTTCTCCTTGCCAGTTAACCTTTTACTGGCCCTTTGTTTTTCTAATATTAATTTATCATTATGATTTTTTATCAACAATGAAATGGATTTAAAAAGAATGGATTCTATTTTTAAGATAATACCAATTTTGTTTTTATAAATAATTTGCATACCAATTTTTTATTTAATGGGATTCTTTCGTTAAAGTGTTGAATATTTTTAAACCAAAATATCATTATTTTATGATTGGTACGTTTTCATTTCCAACAAATTTCATACCAATTTTATCCTTCATATGTTAGAATCTAATATAGATGCGTGGAAACTCTTTGAATAAAGGGGAATAATTTTTTATGATTCCAAAATATATAGTTCTTAAAGAAAAAATAAATGAAGATATTTTATCAGATATTTATCCACTGGATTCAAAATTACCTACCGAAGTAGAGCTTGCAGAGAAATACAATGTTAGTCGCTCTACAGTAAGACAGGCTTTGGAGCTTTTGGTAAATGATGGTATTATCAGCAAGCGCTGGGGTAGTGGAAACACCGTCATCTCCAAAAGTGACTCCTCTAAAAAGAAAACTGTCATGATTCTCATGCCCGAAATGAAATCTCCTCACTCGCAAACTATCCTTGAAGATCTTACCTCTACCTTGGTAAAAGAAGGTTATACAATAGAAAGCCACGAGACTCTTCAACAGTACTCACTTGAGCGAGAGCATTTATCAACAATGCTGTCAGATATATACAGTGGTCTTATTATTGCACCTGTTTGCTCTGCCAGACCATCCACCAACTCAGATCTGCTTCGTCTACTTTTAAAACGTCAGATTCCTGTCATCTTTTTAGAGTCTGCTCCTGCCGGTCTTTACAATACAACTGTAGTTGCTTCCGACAACTATGGTCGCGGATACCAGATGGCAAGACGTTTCATTAACTCTGGAAGAAAAAGGCTTGGTGGAATTTTTATCCACGACAGTGCTACATCAATCGCAACCTTTTCAGGGTATGTAGATGCTATAAGAGATGCAGGCCTTACCATATGTGATTCCTGCTTCCTTTGGTGCAACTCAGTGGACCCACATGGAATCAATACCAGAAATGTCACTTTCATAAATAAATTTCTTAAACATGCATGTGAGGAGGCTGAGATTATTTATCTTGATGATGACACCATTGGAACAGAATGGCTCTTCCCTGTCAAAACAAATCAGCTTGAGCTAAGCAAACCAATTGGCAAAGAAGTTGCAAAGAAACTCATAGAAACAAAAAAGAATGGCAACGCATCAAGCATTACCATTCCATATCACTAGATTATTAGAATCTTCTCTTTTCTATTATTTCAGGCTCAAGATTATCTGCTGTAAAACATTCTTCATGTACATATGTGATTTTAGGTACTGCATTTCCCTTTTCAAGGCGACTAATTAAATTGTAAATATATGGGCCTTGAAGGGGATTGCATTCCACCTCCACACTGATATGTCCATTCATACATAAAACCAATGCAGAATTCATTGCATCAAAAGAGACTATCTTTATTCCACCTTTATTTCCATACTCAACACCGGCTTCATTCATAGCCTGAATTGCACCATAGGCTTCCTCATCATTTTCACAATAAACAACATCTATAGTTTCTGTTCCCAGCTCCTCAATAGCCTGAGCCATGATTTCTCTACCTTTTGCCTTTGTAAACTCTCCACAATCCTGAACAACAATATTCCAATTGGTATGCTTTTTCACTGCATCTTCTAATGCCTTGGTTCTGCCTAACTGGGCAGAAGAACCAATAGTTCCCTGAATGTGAACAATATTTATTTCTCCATCCTCATCGTTCTGCAGATATTTTTCTAAATTAGAAACTGCATATTCTCCCTCAGCTGTAAAATCCGAACCAACAAAAGCTGTATAAAGTGATTCATTTTCCACAACCACATTTCTATCGCAAATTATAACAGGTATACCCGCATCCTTCGCTTCCGACAATACTGTATCCCATCCTGTCTCCACGATAGGACTTATAATAATATAATCAACACCCTGCTGGATAAAAGTTCTAATATCCTTTATCTGACTATCCTGCTTTGAACGGCCATCCTTATATATAAGCTTATAGCCTCTCTCCTCAGTAAAATTCTCTTTTACAGAATCTGTAAGTGCAACTCGCCATGCCGATTCCGCACCAGGTTGTGAAAAGCCAACAACAACCAAATTACCGTTGTCCTCTTCAAATACTCCAAGTGACGCCTTTTCTCCACATGATGTTATACTGATTGCAAGCATCACTGCCATCAAGGCACAAATTTTACTCTTTACCCCAAACATTTATTATCCCCTTTTTCACTGCTTTCCACCTTTGGAATCACCGCTGTAATGGTGGTTCCTACTCCTTCGGAACTTGATATCTTAAGTCCATATTCATCGCCGAACAAAAGCTGCATTCTTTGATGTACAGTCCTAAGGCCAAAGCCTACTTTTTCACCATTTTCTATGGCATTTCTCATTTCTTCCAGACGCTCCTCACTCATTCCCGCGCCGTTGTCCCTAACTGTAAGCTCAATTTTATCTCCGATGTCTACAGCATTTACTCTAATAACACCCTTCTCACGTTGAAGTTTGATACCATGATAAATACTATTTTCAACAAGAGGCTGAAGTGTCAGCTTTGGAATTGAATAACCATATAGACTTTTCGGAATGTCTACATCATAATCCATTCGGTCCTGATATCTTATCTTTTGAATAGATAGATAGCTTAATACATGCTTCTGCTCTTCTTCCAAAGTGATAATATCCTTACCTCTGCTCAAACAGAATCTAAAGAAATCCGAAAGAGCACTGACCATCTCGATGCTTTCTTCTTTCTTATCAGCCTCTATGAGCCAAATAATTGTATCCAAAGTATTGTATAGGAAATGCGGATTAATCTGGGCCTGTAAAAGCTCCAACTCCGCATGGCGCTTTCTTCGCTCAGCCTTTTTATTCTCCTGAATAAGAGAATTAAGCTGTCCGACCATTTCCTCAAAGCCATCTGACAATGTCTGAATCTCCACTGCTTTAGCTTCTACAGGGATATGCTGTTCGAAATCTCCCCTTTGGATATCCTTCACTCTTTCAGTAAGCTTTGTAAGCGGTGATGTAATCCTATCAGTGAGATGCGCTGCATAGATAGCTATTCCAAATACCAGAATCAAAAATCCACCTACAATTGCCAAAATCACATATTGAAGCTGCTCTGTAATTTCAGTCTGTAGCTGACTGAGATGTGCGGACTCGTAATACAGGTAGTCATACATGTAGCTCTGAATCAGTTCTGTAAGAATATAAATATTATTCTCCAGCTGAGTCATTCCCTCATCATATGAGCCGGCATCATCAATTTCATCCATACGTTGTTCCAAAGTCACACACAAGTCTCTTACAGATTCTATTGCTTCTATACTCTTTTTCTGTGTGGTGTGAGACAAAAGCGTGTTAGCCAATTCCCTTGCCTGCTCAACCTCGTCCATAGGTTTTCCTTCAGAGTAAGCACTTTCACTCACGTAATAAAACATCTTCAAATCAACATCATTTTTGAAGTTCTGACTGAAGGCTGATGCTGCTGTAACATTCTGCAGGATGGTTCTATATTGAATTGAATACCAGCAAAGGATTCCTATAAGAACAGCTACAACGATGCTCATAGGTACCAAAGTGACGGCTATAAGTTTTCGAAGCATGTTGCTGGTGGTGGACTTTTTTCTAATTACATCGTTAATCCTCATGCTCCCTGCCCCTTTGCTCGGAATTCCTTAGGGCTAAGACCATAGGTCTTTTTGAATATATAACTGAAGTAATGTGGATCCTTGTAACCCACCTGCTCTGCAATAACCTGTGATTTTTCCCCCGTGGTAAGGAGCATCTTCTTAGCATGCTCCATTCTTTTGGCAGTCATGTACTCGACAAAGGTAGTTTTATTTTCTCGCGAAAACATTGCGCTTAGATAACTAGGCGAAATATTAACCTCTTTTGCTACCTCATTTAAACTGAGATTGCTGTCTGAGTAATGCTCATCCACGTATTTTATAGCTGCAGAAAGCTGTGATCTGGACTGAGTGCCCACTACGTTTTTACGTTTTGAAATGGCAATAGCAAACATTTTCTCAACCATTTCCATAACTGTTTCTGGCTCGACATTTTCGATAGAAGCCCTTGTATTTGCCTCAAGTGCTGTAACCGGGTCCAATGAAAGCTTTCGCAGATAATCGCAAACACACATGTACATAGTCATAGCAAAATACTTGCTAAACAATACAGACTTCATGGCATTCTTTGTCTGCTTATTTATAAGATTACCCAAGAATCCCTGAATTTCGGATTCCTCTGCATTTTCAAGAAACAGCATCACCAGTCGCTGGTCAATGGTTGCTGTATCACTTTCCTCATTATTATTTCTGATTGTCTCAATGTCCGCGTCTGTAAATACGTGACCTGTAGGATTCATATACCGACAGCTAAGTCTCTTATTTGCAATCTGACATGCCTTTGCAAATTCAGAGAATCGTGAGATAGGGCCACTTTCTGCAAGATACCAATTTATCTCATCCTCATAAACCATACAGCGACGCTGAATATTTTCAACAAGTGTAGTGGTATGGCTGGCAATGGTCTCAGTGTCTCCCTTAACAATAATGGCATAAGTATCCATATTCCAATGAAACACTATATATTCCGGACAGCATTTTAAAAACTGCATCAACTGCTCTGAAAGACGAGCCATATATTTAGAATAAACAGGTGCCGTTGCCACCTCTGTCATAGGTGAAAAATCAAGAAGTACCAGATTATAATTTGTGGCATCAAGAGAAAGCCCCAGCTCCTCAGATTTCTCATAGACCTCTGAGACAGACATGGCGCCGCTTACAAGCTGATTAAAGAATCTTACTCTAGCGAACTGTTCGTACTCCTGACTTTCTGCTTTGAATTGCTCTAGATAATTATCTTTCTCATTTTCCTTATCCAGCTTGGCCTTAGCATCGGCCATAACCTCTTTCAGCTTATCCTTAGTGATAGGCTTTAACAAGTAATTATCTACGCCAATGCTTATTGCCTCCTGGGCATAGGAAAAATCATCGAAGCCACTAATAATTATTATTCTTGTATTAGGTAGCTCCTTCTTAATCATTTTAGATAAGGCTATGCCATCCATAAAAGGCATTCTAATATCTGTAATTAAAACGTCTGGCTTAGTCTGTCTGATAAGTGGCAATGCCATCTCCCCATCAGCTGCATCCCCCACATAAGCGAACCCATACTGCTCCCATGGAAAACTGGCCTTTAACCCGTCGCGGATAACAATTTCATCCTCGACCAAAAATACACTATACATTATTCCCCAAAATCCTTCTAAAACTAACTATAACTAAAACATTACTGCTCTTTTGATTTCAAATAAGTAGAAAGCATACTATATAAGGCCTCCGCTGTAGCCTCTACCCCCATCAAGGAACTATTGACACAGAAATCATAGCCCCTGCTATCGCCCCATTTCATCTTTGAGTAGTAGTTGTGATAAGCCTTTCTCTTCTTATCATGGCGGAACATCTTCGCCTTCGCTTCAATCCTATTAAGCTTGTAAAGACGACTAATTCTTTCCACCTTAGCATCTTCCTCACCTCTGACGAAGATAGAGATAAGAGCTGGATTATCACGCAAAACATTTTCTGCGCATCTACCAACTACAACAAAGCTTTCGCCCGATTCAGCTTTCTCTCTGATGAAATTAAATTGAAGTTGTGCAATGGAATCCTGAACAGAAGAAGAATGCCCTCTGACGGTACGATGAAGACCCTGGCGTTTCATTTCCTCGTGCTTGTAAAGATTTTCAGCATCGATTCCATTACGTTCTGCCAGCTGATCTAGCATGTTGCGATCATACATAGGTACATTGAAACGTTCTGCCAAAATTGAAGCGATGTAATGACCTCCGCTTCCGTACTCTCTACCAACTGAAATGATAAACTGCCCCATAAACTAACCCCCTTCAGTATTTTGTTAATTTTATTTTATATGATTATTCAAATAATTAAAAGCCCAAAAAAGCCTTTAGTTACGCTCTCAAGCCTAAAAAAAGCCTTCAGTTACACTCTCAATCCTGAGTGTTGACCGGTCGCGAGATTGGCTTCCGGTTCAACACTCAGAGATTGATAGCTACTGAAGGCTAATCGACTTATAGATAACGCAAATAAATATTAAGCATCGATACGACAAGTACAATGATTGTGCCTGGTACCAATTCTTTACAGTAGGTTGCCCAGCTGATAGGATAACCTTCCTTACCTGCTGTAGAGATACCAACTACGTTAGCTGATGCTCCGATTGGAGTCATGCTGCCGCCGATATCTGTACCAACTGCAAGTGTCCAAGCCATTGTAGAAAGATCGACGCCTGTAGCCTGTGCCAACGCATTGATAACAGGAATCATTGTAGCTGAGAATGGAATGTTATCAATGAATGCTGATGCTACTGCACTTACCCAAAGAATAATCGCAATCATAACATGAGCATTACCACCTGAAATCTTTGCAATAACATTTGCGATAGTAACAAGTACTCCTGTCTCCTCCAGACCACCAACTACAACGAAAAGCCCGATGAAGAAAAGAAGTGTCTCATAATCTACTTTTGTGATAAGCTCTTTGAATCTCTTTCTTCCTGCGCATAATGTGATAATTGCCACAAACACACCAATGAATGCTACAGTAAGACCTGTCATAGCATGTGTAATAAGAAGTCCAACTGCGATGGCGAAAATTACCACGCTCCAGAAGAACATCTTCTTATCATCAATTTTAACATCTACATCGATTGTACTAGGGTCTACCTTGTCTCCTGGAGCCTGTAAACGATTACGCATTGTAAAGTAAAAATAGATAATGATAATTATCAGTGAAACACCAGCAAGCGCTCCAGTATTCATTACGAAATCTGCAAATGAATAACCAAGCGATGTACCAATGATAATATTTGGTGGATCACCGCACATTGTGGCACTACCGCCAAGGTTTGCACAGAAAATCTCCGCCATGATAACAGGCACTGGATTAAACTTTAGTGTACGTGCCAAACGGATTGTAACTGCTGCAAGGAACAGTATTACTGTGATTGAATCAATGAACATGGCAAGTACTGATGAAAGTACCATGAAAGCCACAAAAATCTTTCTAGGCTCATAGTGTGCGAGCTTTGCTATCTTTAGACAAAGCCAGTCAAAGAATCCTGCCGCTGCCATTCCTTCTACCATCACCATCATACCCCAAAGGAAAATGATAGTAGCCCAGTTAATACCTGAGGTCTGCTCTGCTGCCTCTCCTGCTGAATACCAAAAACTAGTTTTAAAAATGTTCTTAAATGCTAACGTATTTACGAATGCCTGAGCATCTCTCAAACCAATACCAAATACAAAAATACTGGTAAGAGCAGCACAGCACAGTGTGACATAATGCTTTGGAAATCTATCCCATACAATCAGCACGAACATAGCCACGAAAATGACTATAGCTAATATTTCTGCTAACATAAAAACTCCCTTCGTATACTTTTTATTTCCAACATATTGTATACGAAGAGAGTTGCTTTTTGAATAAACATTTTGCACTAAATGTTTGCATTTTCTATTAATTTTTTCATAGATGCAGTATTCTTATATTCATTTAATAAGTGAATGACTGCCTGCTGCAAATCGCCGAGAGCAAGATATGGACCACGATTGAATCCTTTGTAAGTGATTTTGGTTGTTCCATCAACTTCTTCCTTGATTTTGCACACGCCAGCTTTTTGCAATTCTATAGCTTTATCACTAATTTTTTTGCCTGGTTCAACGATTGTAGAAACAATGGAATCTCCCTTCTTATCCAATTTGAAGGAACCCCATTTTTCATACCTTATCATTGGCATCCCATAAAGATATGCTCGTTCAACAATTGATACATATCCATCTGGCTCAAATGTAGGCGAAACATTCATCATAGACTCCAGAAGTTTATCAGGATCATAACCTGGCATTATCAAATCACAGCCTGCATGAATATCCTCACCCTTGTCAGATATTGATCCCCAGTCAGACATTATGAAACCATTAAATCCCCAATCAACTCTGGCAATATCTGTAATAAGCCCCTTCTGTGAAGATGTATACTTTCCATTTATTCTGTTTCCTGAAGTCAAAAATCCTGCTGGCTTAATAATGCTCACGCACGCAGAGAATGGTCTCAGATAAATCTCAGCAAATGCCCTTCTTGTAAGATTAATATCAGCATCCCATGCAAAGGTCTCCTGGTTAAATGTAACGAGATTCTTGATAATTACATTTCTACCCTCATATCTCTTTACGCCCATGATGAAACCTGCACCGAGAACACCTGACAAAGCTGGGTCCTCAGAATAAAACTCAAATCCTCTACACCACATTGGATTTCGATTTACGTTTAATGATGGCGCCAAACAATAGTCAATGTCATAGGCTTCCATCTCACGACCATATGCACGGCCCATTCTGATCATAGCGCTCATATCCCAAGTCTGAGCCATATTAAGCGGAGATGGGAAGCAGGTACAAGGTATTCCTACGATTCTTAAACCAGAAGGACCATCTGCAAATCTCACTCGTGGAATTCCAAGAGTAGTCTCAAACTGATTTGTTGTCATTGCGGCTGTATCTATCTTCTTATCCTCATTATTAAACTTGAAGCGAAATCTACTGTCATTATCAAGTCTAGATTCTTCAACGGAACCAATAACGATACGTGCCAATATTTCTGGAGATAACGATGCAATAAATTCCTCCATTGTTACCTTGCCCTTTACCACATCTATAAACGTGGCGCTTCCGCAAGGTTTTACCTTCTCAATCTTCTCGTAAGCTCGGAAAGGTATATCATAAGCATTTTTATTTACATAAGATAGATACTTGCTTCCCTCTGTAATGTAAGTAGTAAATTCCTCCTGAGGATTTACAACTTTATTAAGTGAATTATAGTCATCCCCTGATAGAGATGCCACAAGAATATACCCCGTTTCTTCTTCCTTCCTAGGTGGTGGTGTCAGGAATTTTCCAAAATCTCTTTCCTCTACAAACTGGGTTACCTTTTTTATTATAGTAGTCTTATCCAATACCATCTTTGCGCAAATCTTTGTATCCCTTGAATTGCTTCCCAGTCTGAAAATATAATCCCCCTGTTCCATAAGGAATTCAGATTTTTCTTCGTCGAAAGATGTTATTGCCATCATTGGAATCTTAACTGTAATTTCTTCTGACTCTCCTGGCTTTATCTTGCCAGTCTTACCAAAACCACAAAGCACCTGATAAGGCTTATCTATTTTTCCTTCTGGCAACGAGCAGTATACCTGTACTACCTGGCGTCCTGAGCAGCTACCAGTATTTGTAACCTTCACTCGCATCATAATTGAAATCCAGCTGGCTTCGAAATATTCCAAACTCATATCGAAGCTGGTGTAGCTGAGTCCATATCCGAATGGGTACAATGGAGTGATATCAAACGTATCAAAATAACGGTATCCGACGTAGATACCTTCTTTATAATCTATATTCTTGTTCTTAACTGCTTTTTCAGTTGCTGCGTGGGTATAACAAGTAGAGTAATCTTTGAATTTTTTAGCCCATGTTCCTGTAAGGCGACCACTTGGATTGACTGCTCCTGTCAGAACATCCGCAAGAGAATTTCCTGCCTCCATTCCCGGTACGCCCATCAAAATTATTCCTTTAACATTTTTCATTCGAGCTACTGCTGCAATTTCCAGCGCATTGGAATTCAATACAAGGATTACGTTTTTAAAAGAATCATTTATAAGATTTATATTATCAAGCTCTTCTTTTGAAAGCTGATATGTCTTGTTTGTCTCAAAAAACTGAGAATCATCGATAAATGGTCTTCTTGCCACATAAATACATGTGTCTGTACCAAGAATAGCTTCTGCCATATCAGCTTCTGAAATAGGCACTTCAGGAGAGAGCATCTTCATTCCACCAAACACAACATTCACTCTGTTTTTAGAATCTGAATACTCCTTCTCAGCCTGTTTTACGGCCTTTTCCATTTTGTTAAGCCAGCTTTCTGTGCTGAATGAAAAACCGTTATTTTCAAGACCTTCTCTAACATTTACATTTTTATCTGTATAAACCCTATTATAAAAAATGCCGCAAAAAAGAGTGTCAACAGCACCTGCTCCAAATAACGCAATCTTACCTTTTGAAATAGGCAGAATTCCATTATTCTTCAGCAATACCATACTGTCGGCACCAAGCTGACGGACTAAGTCCCTGTGCTCAAGGAATAGCATTGTTCCCCCTTTAGTAATTATTCCCCTCAATTGTCTCAGGTTCATCTTCTAGTACTCCTTAGCAATTACATAACCCCGAAAAATCCCTCCCCAGAAATCTTTCATTTCGACAAATAATATGATAATATTTTTTTATTTAAAAAATGTGATAAAAAAGTGAATTTTACGCATTTTCAAACGATTAAGGAGGCCTGCATGTTTAAAGATATGTTCGAAAGAGATTCCTCTCTTTCATTTGAAGTATTCCCACCTAAAAAAGATGACGAATTCGAAAACTGCTACAATGTTTTAGATTCACTCGCTGAAATCAATCCTGATTTCATCAGTGTAACCTATGGTGCTGGCGGCAGCCGTTCAAAGAAAACTGTAGATATCGCTTCGTATATACAGAATCAATTAAAGATAGATGCCATGGCACACATGACCTGTGTGGGTTCTTCTGAGGAAGATATCTTAGCTGTCACAAGGGACCTTGAAGCCGTTGGTGTTAATCACGTTCTTGCCCTTCGCGGAGATAAGCCACGAGATATGTCAGATGAACAATTTGAGCAGCGAATCTTTCCTCATGCAACCGACCTAATACATTTTATTAATCAAAATACTAATTTAATTGTATCAGCATCTTGTTACCCTGAAAAGCATCCAGAAGCAATTTCTATGGATTCTGATATAGCTTTTATGAAAATGAAGCAGGATATGGGTGCCGAGATGTTTATTTCACAGCTCTTCTTTGATAATGCAGATTTTTACAGGTTCATCGAGCGTACCCGTCGTGCCGAAATTACAGTACCTATTGTGGCTGGTATTATGCCTATCACATCTGCAAAACAAATTGGCTCAACTGTTACTCTTGCAGGTTCATCCGTTCCAAAGAAGCTTGCTGATATTTGCGCTCGCTACGGAGATTCTCCTGATGATATGCGCAAGGCTGGTATCGCATATGCGATAGACCAAATCAATGACTTAAAGCGTTGTGGAATGGGACATATTCACATCTATTGTATGAACAAGCCTAAGATGACAAAAGAAATTTGTGATGCCATATAAACATAGATTGATAGCTACATGCTTCTTAATGTGTTAGAATTCTTTATATATCTATATTCGAGGAGAAATATAATGGATGGTAAAAAGATTGAGCAGGAGATTCTAGAAATCACCGAAGAGCTCATAAAGGATTATAAATCAGACCGTGCAATCGATAAGATGGATACTTTCCATCAGCCAAACAAGGACAGTATTATCGATATTACTAAGAAGCTTCTTAGAATCGTTTATCCTGGCTACTATAGAGATCATGTTTACAAGGTATACAATGTCGAAACTAACCTTAATACCTTGATGGAGGATGTTGTTTACAATCTCAATAAGCAGATTGCTCTTATCCTCTGCTACAGTGCAGATTACTGCGGATGCTGTGACGATGAGTGCGCTACAAAGGCCGAGGAACTTTCACTTGCATTTTTAAAGCGTATCCCAAAGGTTCGAGCATTGCTTGATACAGATCTTCAAGCCGCATATGATGGTGACCCTGCCGCTACAAGCATCGATGAAATTATCTTTGCTTATCCTGGCATTTTGGCTATTACGATTTATCGTTTGGCCCACGAACTTTATGATCTAGGAGTACCTATTATTCCTCGTATTATGACTGAGCATGCTCATTCTCTTACTGGAATAGATATTCATCCAGGTGCTACCATTGGAGAATACTTCTTTATCGACCACGGCACAGGTATAGTAGTTGGTGAGACTACCGTCATTGGAAAAAATGTAAAAATATATCAGGGTGTTACCCTTGGTGCTCTTTCAACAAGAGGAGGTCAGAATCTTCGTGGTGTACGCCGTCACCCTACTATTGAAGACAACGTTACTATTTACTCTAACGCTTCCGTTCTTGGCGGAGACACAGTAATCGGACACGATTCAATCATTGGAGGTTCTACCTTCATCACCGAATCAGTTCCACCAGAATCAAGAATTTATTATGATGTTAAATAAAATTAAGGCCTGCTCTACTGAGCAGACCTTTTTTATTACATACAAGTATATCCACCATCTACCGGAAGAATCACTCCATTTACATATGTACTTGCAGGTGACGCAAGGAAAATTGCAGCTGTGTCCAGCTCTCCCTCTTTACCATATCTGCTAAGTGGAATCATAGTCTTAGCGTACTGCTGGAAAAACTCGCTATCAAGAGTCTCCTTTGTAAGAGGAGTTTCAAAATATCCTGGACATATCGCATTTACGGTAATCCCCTTTGTTCCCCACTCAGATGCAAGGGCTCTTGTAAGATTTACAACACCACCTTTTGCAGCATGATAAGCAGCAGCTGGTGCAATGTTATTTCCAACAAGACCATACATTGAAGCAATATTTATCACACGTCCATAGCCAGCAGGAATCATCGCCTTCTTAGCAACTGCTCTGGCCATCTTAAAACTTCCAGTAAGATCGATAGCGACCTCACCTTCAAACTGAGAATCTTCCATATCTTCAGCTGATGTAGCTCCAGAACCAGTGCCTGCGTTATTGATAAGGATATCGATTCGTCCAAACTCTTTAAGGACCTCATCCACTGCCGAATTTACTCTGTCTGTATCTGTGATGTCACAAGGAACTCCTATAGCCTTTACTCCAAATTCCTTTGAAATCTCAGCGGCAACCTCTTCAATAAGATTCTGACGTCTGGCCACAGCAACGATGTTGCACCCCTGTATAGCCAACGCCTTTGCCATCTGCACTCCAAGACCTGACGAACATCCTGTCACTAGTGCAACATGTCCCGTTAAATCAAAATAATTCTTTCCCATTCTTTTCTTCCTCCAATTTCCCTCTTTAATTTAATAACAATCCCCATTTTATTGGGATACGCTTCTCTTAATCGCCTCGCAAATCACATGGTTAGCAAGTGTTCCAACCACATCAAGGGTCGCCTGCACCTCACCAATAGACATGGCGTATATGCTGTCTCCGTCCATGGATGTATGAACTGGTCTAATAGAACGAGCATATCCGTCATGTCCCATTCCCGCAAGCTTGCAAAGCTGAGACTTGTTAAACTTAGCATTTGTAAGAATTATTCCAATAGTTGTATTTGTAGTCATTCCTACAGGAGGATTTACATACATTTCATACAAGAGTTCTTCGCTGGAAACTTTATTTAAGCCTGTGCCTTTTTCATTTTTAACACCTGCAATTCTCTTGCCATTATTTGCATCGTAAACATCACCAATTGCATTTGTGCAGATGATAGCGCCAATCTTTAAATCACCGAGTTCCACTGCATAGCTTCCCAGGCCTGACTTCCAACATCTATCTGGACCAAGCATTTTTCCTACTGTAGCGCCACAGCCTGCGCCCACACTTCCATCCTTGTAGTTTCCCTTTTTACCTTTGAACGCCAGCTTAGTAGCCTTATATCCCATAGCCTTATCTGGGTATACATCACTGCGTCCATACTGCAAATCAAAAATATCTGACTGACAAACTAAAGGAACTACCACATCCCCTACTGGGAATCCGATTTTATTCTCGGAAAGATACTGCATTACGCCACTGGCAGCTTCCAATCCAAAAGCAGAACCTCCACCTAAAACAACACTGTGAATTACCTCTGCTGCTGCAAGGGGATCTAAAAGTCCTGTTTCGCGACCTGCCGGGCCACCGCCTCTTATATCTAGTCCACAAGGTGCTCCCTCTGGTGCCACAATAACTGTAACTCCAGTGCCTGCTTTCTTATCTTCTGTCTGACCAATGCGTACATTACCAATAGAGTTGATATCGATTTCTTTAAGCTTCATTTTCCCCTCCCCTTATTAAAATTTATCTATTAATCTGATACGTATATGCGGTATTGTAAGTAGCCACATAAAGTGTATCATCTTTTATTTCAAACTGATCTGCAGCTGATTCCAGCTTAATCTGTTCTACCTTTTCTCCAGTATTTTTATCAAGAAGATATAAGTAATCTGGCTCTGCTGTGAAGCCGTATCCACAAATTATTGTATCATCCACAATCTGGAAATTGCAGGCATTGCTTACCTGTGGCTCACTTCTCCATATTACCTTGTCAGTACTCATATCTATGGCCACCATATAGCCCGACCATGGTGCTTCGGAAGTATATCCATTATGTGCCAGTGATACATAAAGCACACCATCCATAGCCTTTGCCCAATGAATATACTGACTGGATTCTTTTCCCTCTTCTTCATCAGGTCCATTGCAAAGAACAGACATATCATAAGTATGAAGAAGCTCATTAGTTTCATAATCATACAGGAATAATGTTGTGAACTCATATCCCCAATCACCACCATCACCTGGTGCGTAATAATAGTTTCCATCACCATAGCTTAAGAACGGTTCTTCAAAGCCATTCTTCTCTCGCCATACTGAAGTATCCAGCCAATCACTCTTATCCTTGCTTGTCTCTGTAAGTGTTATGTGCTTAGCTGCTGCTGGCTTTGCAGAATCACTTACATATTTATGCCAGGTTGGGTTAGCTACAGTTATGCCTGCGGCTCCACCATCGTACTCATAGTCTTCGCCATCACCCATTTTTTGAGGAGCAACTGTCTCTGTCTCAGCTGTCTCCTTTGTAACAATTGACTCCAAATCCTGCTTTTTTGAAAGCTTATAGTTTTTCTGAATGATACCTGGAATATCATCATCGCTAATAACTACATCCATATCTCCTGCTGCATAGCTTGCAATTTCATATGGCGAAAAATATATATGAATACCCTCATATGACATGGTCCAAGTATAGCTGTCTTCGCTCATCTTGATTTCGAATGGATCACCCTCCATTGCGCACTCACATACCAGGTAATTTTCTATTTCCTCTTTATTTTCAGGATACTTTTCAAATGTCTTTTCACGTATTTTCTTCCAAAGTGCCTCTTTATCTGTTACCACCTCATCTAATCCAATTCTGTGCCCTGTAGTGGTATCTATATTTAATGAATAATTATAATGGCTTGGGTGTGCGCTATCTGCGTCTGAATAGCTTGAGAGAAGCACAGAAAAAAGCTTGCTATCTGCACGAACTACCTCAAGAGTATTCTCATCTATATACTCTCCTGAAGTAGCAGCCTCTTCCTCAGCATAATCCTTACTCATATGTCCGAAATCTGCTACAGATGATCTTGCACTTTCTGCCCAGCTTGAATTTGAATCAGCTATGGTGCTTGCAAGATTTGGGAAGCTATCAGCATATTCCTCTGAAAGAATTATTTCTGGATAGCAGCCTGTGGCATATACAGTTTCTCCATCCTTTGCCTCAAGTGGATGGTTTACGATTGTGACACCAATCTTGGTATCATCCCCTATAATATTTTTTACATTATCACAGCCAACTAACGACAGGGAACACGCCACTGCCACAAAGCAAGCTAGCAATCTCTTTTTCATTACATCATTTCCTTTCAAATCTAATTCTCAATTAATAAACCCACCTTTATGATATTACCAAATAATAAAAATTATGGCTAGAATACCTTTTGGGGCTGTCAAAAAGGAGCTGACTCCTAAAAGTCAGCTCCAAAACTCGTGGTGTAGACTATGAATTAAAATTTACTTTTCTTCAGTCTTCACACTTACATCCGCACCTGTGATGTTTACATTCTTATTTACCTTAGCATCGTATGTGTTAGCTCTCATGATTTCTGAGAAGTCTACACCTGTTGCTTCGCTCATGGTATCAAATACCTGCTTCATAACGATTGGCATGTTACCAGAAATCTTTGAAGCTCCACCCTGGCCACCATCACCTGTCTCGTAGATGTTAATCTTATCAATCTGTGAAAGTGGCTTAGCAATTTCAGCCGCGATTTCTGGCATTACCTTAATCATCATCTCTGCCATAGCAGCGCCGTTGTACTTACGATATGCTTCGGCCTTCTTTTCCATTGCCTCTGCTTCTGCAAGACCTTTTGCCTTTATAGCTTCAGCCTCTGCCTTACCTTTTGCTGCGATACCAGCTGCCTCAGCATCGTACTTAGCCTTAATACCAGCTGCTTCCTGCTCTGCTGCATACTTCTGAGCCTCTGCCTGTGCCTTCTTTGCATCAGCCTCACGCTCCTGCTCGTATTTAGCAGCCTCAGCTTTCTTCTGTCTCTGAATTAATTCTGCCTCAGCTTTCTTCTCTGCCTGATACTTCTCAGCATCTGCCTGCTTTTCAATCTGAGCTGCAAGTTCCTGCTGCTTTACTACTACTTCCTTCTGCTTCAGCTCTGCCTCGCGCTCTGCCTTAGCAATCTGTGCATTTACAGTAGCAGCTTCTATTGTCTTCTGCTGTTCCTGCTGCTGGATTGAGTATGCTGCGTCGGCAACGGCGTTTGCTGTATCAGCCTGCTGCTTTAACTCTGCCTGCTTAATAGCAAGTGCATTGTTCTTCTCAGCTATTTCTGTCTGAGCTGTAACTCTTGCATCGTTTGCTGCCTTATCAGCCTCAGCCTGTGCAATAGCTACATCTCTGTCAGCCTGTGCCTTTGCAATAGCTGCGTCCTTCTTAATCTTAGCTGTGTTGTCCATACCAAGATCATTGATAAGACCATTCTCATCAGTTACATTCTGAATATTGCAAGAAAGAATCTCGATACCAAGCTTGCTCATGTCGCGTGAAGCCTTCTCCATAACCTGATCTGAGAAGCTGTCTCTATCAGTGTTGATTACCTTAAGCGAAAGGGTACCGATAATCTCACGCATGTTACCCTGTAATGAATCCTGAAGATCCTGTGTAATCTGCTCTGGGTTTTTATTAAGGAAGTTCTTTGCTGCAAGCTGAATAGCTGCTGGGTCAGTACCAATTCTTACCTTTGCAACCGCATCAACATTTACATTAATGAAATCGTTTGTAGGTACTGACTGTTCTGTTTTAATATCTACTGTCATCTGTCCAAGATAGAGCTTATCAACTCGCTCAAAGAATGGAATCTTGATACCAGCACGACCAACTAAAATTCTAGGATTCTTTCTAAGACCTGAAATGATAAATGCTCTATCAGGTGGTGCCTTTACATAACCTGCTACAATAATTAATACAAGCACAATAATTAGTGCAATAATAGGGATAAGTTCCATACATTTCCTCCTTCTGCGACTAAGTCGCTGTAACTATCTCTTGATAGTTATATGTTATAGCTTTACTTACCATTTAAACATATCTGGTTAAGAAAATTAAGATAGTATATCTCTCAATTTTTGCGAAATAATTGACCATATAGAAGTTCTTTTACTATTCTTACTTTTCTTCTTTGTCTTTTTCTCTATAGCCTTAGTGTTTTTTGTCTGTTTCTTTTTATTATTCTTTTTCTGCGCTTTAGACTTCTTTTTGTCTTTTTTCTTTTTTGAATTCTTCTTTGAGTTATTCTTGGTCTGTTTGTTTTTATTAACCTGTTTCTTAGTTGAATTCTTTTTATTATCTATCTTTTCAGTTTCAACATTCTTTGAAGAGTCATTTTCTATCTGTGTTGAGTTTTCCTCGACCAAAAGACTTGAACTCTGACTAATTACCTGCTCAGCCTCTGAGCTATTACTCTGGTATGAGCCACCATCTGAGCTATAGTGAGTCTGCTCTGGTTTAGCTATATTTTCCTCCTGAGTATCAGTCTTCTCATCAGTATTAATATCTTCTTGTTTCTCCTCAGGTTTCTCTTCCTCAGGTTTCTTTTTTTCCCTGTACTGAGGATAAAGTATCACCTCTGTATCAACTATAAATGACTTTTGATAGCTACTGTAATGACATTTAAACATCTGATCTTCTGTTATTTCAGTAACAGGCTGCTCTCCCTCAGGGTCTAGTGACCAATATGCAAATTCCATATTTGAGCCCTCAGGAATATAGCTTTCCGGTTTTATTACACTTTGCGTAGCATTATCAAGATCAGGGATTTCATAAGGCATATCATCAATACTAATCTCATAATCAATATACATTAATTCATCTGAATAGCTCTTTAAATCCTCATTTGGGGCATAGTATGCTAAATCTCCATACTGATATCCCCACTTTGGATATAAAACCAAATCACCACTTAATTCTGCCAAATCACAATTTGGCACAGGCTCAGTTAATTCCTCATCTAAATACCAGTCGTAAACCGTATATCCCTTTTTGTAAAAGCCTCCACCTATGTAATAAGGGCTATTTTCAGAATCACCAGGATAATAATATTTTGGCAACTTAGTTACTTCTACATCATCACCAAACACATACTTTAGCTTGTATGGCTCAGTCGCTGCATAGAATACGGTTCTATAGCTGTCGTAGGTTCCTATTATTGCTGTATTTCCCTTTTTCCCATAAAAGGTAACAAGTCCGTTTTCATCAACATCCGCCACATCTGGATTTCTAGACTCCCATGTAACCTTTGAAGCATCATCTACAACTGAATCTGCACCCATTACAATCTGGTAGATATCATCCTTATGTCCTCGAATGCTTTCTTCTTTGACTGTAAGTGCTTTTTTCTCACCAGAGGATTCCTCATTATTATTTGTGTAAAGGAAAATTCTTGGATCATATTCATACTCATCGCCATTTATTGTGCATCCATGATCAACTGGGCAATCTATTTTATAGGAGTCACTTGTGAGAGTGTAATTGTACTCAACAGGAACACTAACCCAACCATTATTCTTGTCAGTGTATGTAAGGGAAACCACTACATTAGTGTCTTTTTTTATCTCAATTGGATTATCCAAATGAAGTGTATAAACACCCTTAAATTTATTGGCTAAATGCCCCTTTGCAGTCTTTCCTGCAGCCTTAACTTCAACATCCATTTCCGAATAGGCATTATCTATATATGCTGCAACAGCTTCTATTGTTTCACCTGCACTTACATCATAATCTGTTGTCACAGTTGCCGACTCTGAATCAACATAATAGTTATCCCAAATCAAAGATGATGAATATGAATATGTATTGTCATAAGGATGAAGACTAGTTGTAAACGCTGTAACAGTACCTGTCCAGTTAATACCCTTATCGTAATAGGATACCCAGAAATAACCATTCATTCCATAATCATTTAGGCCCCAACTATTTCGAATTAACCAGGCTCCGTCACCAGGCGCAGTAGTTTTAAAGTTTTCAGCTGGGAATTTGTCATCCCATCCAACTATAGTAACCGCATGATCCGGCATACAATCCTCCCCATCACTATAGTTATACATGGAATCTTCCATCCAACTAAAATATTCTCCATTGGTGCAGACAAGTGTATATACCGAACCATGCTTTAAAATAGCATCTTTAACGTTATCTCTTTCGTTTATCTTTATACGATTAACACTTTCGAGTCTGACGCAATTGTAGTTCATCGCGAATACAGAATCGAGGCTCTCTTCAGCTCTGCTATAAGGAACCACTGACTCTGGAACAGCACCTACACCATTAAACATTGCGTCATAAATATATGAATCATGTCCGCCATCCTGAAGATAGTCGCTTCCTTCGCCAACAGTATATCTGTCGTTATCATGACAGTTCTTAGGGTCATCATAATAATGAGCACAAAAGTATGCCAGCTGCAATTCTGATAAATCAAAGCTACTATCAACACATGTGTTTCGGTTAATAACGTCGGTCTCAATAGCACCTACAGTTGCATGTGCCCAACATGTACCATAGTCTCCCTGATCTCGTACCGCTGGCAAGTTACCCTGCTCGTAACCATTATAAGCTGCAGGTGGTTCGTGCTCAGGGCCCTCGTAAATTTCTTTTTCATTATGCTCAACATATGGGCAATCCGGACAATCTGGGTCCTCTTCCTCTGGACAGTCCGGGCAGTCTGGATCCTCGTACTCTGGACAATCCGGACAGTCTGGGTCTTCTTCCTCTGGGCAGTCCGGGCAATCTGGGTCCTCTTCCTCTGGGCAGTCCGGGCAATCTGGGTCTTCTTCCTCCGGGCAGTCCGGGCAATCTAAATCCTCATCATACTCTGGCCAGTCTGGACACCCCAACTCCTCATATTCTGATTCCTCTGAATCGTCTTCCTCGTCATCCCAGTCAAAAAATCTAGCAAGTTTTTCCCCTGCGAAACTTCTTACCTTATGAAACAAAGACGCAAAAAATCCAGTCTTTGCCTTTTTTACTGGCGCCTCTTCTTCTACTGTATCCTTTTCCACTTCAGGATTTTCTATTCCTTCAGTTGGAATATCTTCGTTAATTACTTTTACTGTTATTTCTGGAATAGAAACCTCTTCATCTATTTCATAATCGCCCTCAATAACAGGAGAAAATGTATAGGAACCAAGCATTTCATTATAATCAGTTACCGGCTCCCACTTTGAGATTTCTATATCTATCTCATCGCCTTCTGTGTAGGCCACAAGACTCTTTGGAAACTTCTTTTTAAGGCTGAAGAAAGCCAGCTTATACTCTGTTTCAATAGGCTCAAGTTCGTCAAAGCCTATAATAAGCTCTGAGGCTTCTTCTTCTAGCTCTTTTTCCTTTAGCTCCTCTTCATCTAATTTCTCTTGATCTTCTTCCTCTGAATCTTCCTTGGATTCGTCTTGTTTTTCTTCTTCGGAATCATCCTTTACCAAACTCTCCTTTGATTCAGCTTTCTCCTCAAATTCTGGAATATCGATTTTTTCTGTGGATTCATCTAATTCGTTCTTTTCATTTTCAGATGAATTATCTTCTACTTCCTCTGTAGATTCTTCCTGGGAAATATCCTTTGAATTATCGTCTGATTTTTCTTTAGAAATTTCTTCTGAATTGTCATTAGAATTGTCTTGTTGAGCTTCTTGCGTAACTTCTGTTGTTTCTTCCTGCGATATATCTGCAGTTTCTGTAGCAATGGAAATAATACTATCGCTACAAAGCAATGAAACAAGAAGCAAGCAGGATACTGCTCGCATTTTAATCTTTGTTTTCATACATTAAACTCCATAACTTAAATATTGCCAAATTAGTTTATCATTCTATAATTCTGCGGTCAAACAAAAGGCAGGTCCATCGGACCTGCCATAATTGCTTTACATTTTCAAATATTCCAATCCCTGTTTTACCTCATCAGGTACAACGCCTTCGTTCTTCTCCACCTTATCTATCATGGTTTTAAGATGATTGTATGCCTGACTGCACTTAATCTCATGTCGTGAAATAACCTGCTCGTACATTGGATGATTTGCCACCTTAGAGCGATACGCCTTTGCGAAGGTACAGTGCTTATTTAGAATATTTCGCTCAGCCTTATTAAGACGAATACTTCCCTGTGCCTCGAAATTAATCCATATCGTATACTGCTTCGTGAATGCTTCACGCATGTTGTTGCGGGAAGATTTAAGCAGTGTCTTTACCTTCTCTTTATTCTCAGCTGACAAATCCTTGTTCTTTCTATAGAAAGTGAAATAATCGTAAAAATCTGAGGTGAGACATTCTGAACCGATATCGTTCCAGCGTGAGCCCTGCTCCTTTCGGCAAATTTCCCAACGGAAGGCACCACAGCAGTAAATCATCAGCTTATCCAAATCATCAAAGGTGAACATCGGAAATACGAATCGACCTGGTGAATCAACCTTTATACCGCCGCACTCCTGCCACATCATTGCACGCATGCCGCAGTTTGGAAGAAGGATTATATCAGGCTGAACTCGTTTCAAGTAGGATTCACTCTTTACGCCAGCTTCCATATCGGTAAAAAATCCTTCTCGAAGGAAGATACCATAATCAACCTCTTCAATCTTTCCCATTGCCTCTTCAAGCTTGGCTTTTGTAAGCAGCATCTTCATTACTTCCGCTCCGAAATCTTCTTTTGTAAGTACTGGGCAGAATGAAGTCATTTTTCCAGAGGTTGTTCTGTTTGCAGAAACGAAGAAATTGTTCATTTCGAACTTAACCTTCTGCTCCTGATCGTTCATCCATGTTGGCATATCAGCCTCTGAAATATTTCCAGCTTTTCTTTCCTCTAAAACAAAGCCACGATAATCTAAATCCAGCTCGTTACGACTAGGCTCTCGCTCGCCAGCGTATACCGCTCTAAGCCAGGTGTAGATAGTAAATACGTGCTCGCCCTGACATAACGTATCCATTCTATCCATTATGTCTGCCAGCTCATTTGTAAGTTCATCTCCAATAGCATCATAATAAATGTAACCCATATTCAGGAACATCTTTATGATAGTATCAAGCTCACCGCCGTATGCTTCAAACTCTAGCGCTCTAAAGAAGGTCTTTTGGTATAGCTCGTAGAACAAATCAACCGCTTTCTTACGAACCTTACGTTCATTATCCTCCTTACCTTCTCTATCAGCCAAAGCTAAGTATTCATCAAGCTGACTCTTATATTCAGCCGTCTTCTCTTCATCAACCTCTGCAAACTCACATATATGCTCGAAGGTCTGTGTAAACTCAGCCTGCTTCATCATCTTGGCCTCATCAAAGTTAGCAGCTGTAGCAGCAAAGTCATGGCTGTCATACTCAGTCCAGCGTTCCTTGAGCAAAGCCTTGTCATAAAGCCCCGACTGCGACATAAACTTGTACAGCATTTTCATCAGCTTCTTTATATCATCCTGCTTTGCACCATGCTGAGCTGCATATATCTGAAGATTAAAGATAAGCTCAAACATATCTCCTTTGTCAGGAGAAAGAAGAATTGAAGCGAACTCTTCCAAATAGAAGCCCATTGTCTCGATACACTCAATGGCACGCTTCATATAGCCGCAGCTGATTCCAATAACACCTGTAGCAATCTCATTGCGGCTTCCATATATATTTTCAATTTCTTTATTATCAACGGAATTCAAGCTATCGATGTAGTCATGCTCCCACTTTAGAATTTCATCCTTTAAGTCAAGGGGCTCGATTTCTTCCAGCATTGGTATTTCCTGGATTTCGGCACCAATTGTTCTGCATTGCTTTTTATATTCATTATTAATTCCTCGGCAGTAGCTGTAAAAATCATCTACCTTCTTTTTCTTGTCATCGTAGATTTTAAAAACATCTCGACACTGCCTAAAGGCACCCTTAGAGAAACCAAAAATGTATACAGGCTGAGCCTCAAAAATAGCATCGAAATCGTTCATGTTCTTATAAGGACATTTTATAACCATGGCATCCTCTGCCACGGTATAGTCAGCCTCATAGTCCACGTTTAATGCATCGGAAAGACCCGCGATAGTACCAGGCCCCAGTGTCAAATGCTGGCCTCGCCACACCTGTTCAATAGCACCTGTAACAACAACATACATGCTATCTACAGGATCACCCTCGTTTATTAACTTTTTCCCCTTTTCAACATTAATAGGTTCCAAAGATTCCCCTCAATAGTTGTATATACCACAACGTCATTCATTAGCAGCGGCCTACCGGCACACTTTCCAGCAGGATACTATAACTTACTATAATTATAGAATTGTCTGAATATTATTGCAATTCCATTGAAATAAATTCACAAAAAATTAACGGCTGAGGGGGATTACCATCTAAACCATCCGAAGATTTTCTTCACAACCTTGATGATTTCTTTTACTACTGGAACTACAACCTGCTTTACGAAGGTGTCTACAGCTTTTATTATTTCCTGGACTGTCTTCTCTACAGCTTCTTTTTCTTTGTCCTTGTTGTCGTCGGATGGGGTGTCGCTAGGGGCTGGGTCATCTTGGTTGCCTTCGCCAGGATTATCGATTACTGGGTCGTCGCCAGGTACAGGGGTAGGGTCGTCGCCTCCTCCGATTTCCTCGGATGGAGCCTCGCCTGTTTTGTAGAGATAGAAGTCATCCCATGCGCCCCAGCCGCCTGCTGCAGCTTTGACACTTACGCCAACAGTGATTTCTGTTGAATCCGTATTTACGATAATGTCTGTGACCTCTGGGTTAGCCCAGTTCTGCCAGCCTGTTACGCCTGTATCTGTCGAAAGATTATTCTCACCTACAACTGCGTAAAGCTTGAACTCTGCTGCATCGCCGCAATCGCCACCTTCAACGAAGGCACCAAGCTTGTAAACGCCCTTATCTACAGTAACCTTTTGCTCTACTGTGTAGTAGATTTCCTCGTTGTCCCAGAACTTAAGGCTCATCTGGCCTGTTCTTACATTTGAAGAATCTGCCTGGATTGAGACACCGTTGTTGCCATCGGCATTTTTGATGTCGCTGATAGTCCAAGCCTTGTTGCCATCCTCGAAGCTTCCATTCACAAGAAGATTCTTAGGGTTGATGGTAAGCTTACAAGTTACATTCTTTGTTTCATCATTAACTACTAAAGTTCCAGGGATTTCGTATTCGCCAGCGCCAGCTTCCATAGCTTCTGCAAGCTTTGCCTCATCCCAGGTAACCTTGGCATCAACCTTTGAGCCGTCGTTATATACTACTGATGCACTTTCAGGAAGTACCACATCCTCACCAAGCTCCACTGTCACTGCTTCCACATCGATTCGGATAACAGAAAGAGGAGCCTTGGCGCCTGAACGAACGTAGCTATAAATCTTTGCAGATGCAAGGGCGTGGCCTTCGAAATCAAACCATGCTTCATTGTCTACTGCAGAACCGCCGTACCAATCCTTAGCATCCTTATCATAAGCACCGGCATAAGATGATGCCCAGCCACTGCCGTATTTTTCCCAGGCTTCCTTATTGCCAGCAAGCACATCTGCTGCATCCTCTGCATCTGCATCATAAGCCTTTACTGGAATCCAAGCTGGCTCCCAGTAGAACACGCCGATACCATCATCGATTGATGCAACTGTGTCGATTACTGAACGAACTGAATCTGCCTGGCCCTGAACAGAGATGTCGAAGTTTAGGGCATCTCCAGACTTGCCTTCGTATTCAGTATTTGTATGACCATCTCCATCCTTAAGTGTGTGAACGTAAGATGTTTCTGCTACCATGACCTTCTTGTCATAGGTGTCCGCTATATCAGAAAGGACGCTCTTAAGATTGCTTAAAGTTCCATGCCAATATGGATAATATGATGATGCGAACACATCATAGTCAACGCCATATTCATCTAACTTCTTGGCGTAGCCTGCATATCTTCCGCTGGTCTCAGGATTTGTGAAATGAACTGCTACTAAGATGTCATTATCAAGATTCTTAGAAACAGCCCTTACTGCCTTGCTGCCTGCTGAAAAGATTTTTGACATGTTCTCCCATGACTTCTCTCCGGCCACTCCGTTGTTTGTTTCGTTTCCGATTTGAACCATGCCAACATTTACGCCAGCATCAATAAGCTTGTCTAAGCTGTCCTTTGTGTACTTTTCTACTGCCTCAGATTTTTCATCGATAGACATAGATTTCCAAGCCTTTGGTGCAGTCTGCTTGCCAGGGTCTGCCCAGAAATCAGAATAATGGAAATCGATAAGTACCTTCATGCCTGCGTTTGTAACCCATTTACCGATTTTAACAGCAGTTTCGATGTCGCAGTTTCCGCCACCGTAGCCATTGCCGTTGCCATCAGTTGGGTCGTTCCAAACTCTGATTCTCACATAGTTGACTCCACAATCATGCAAAAAGTCAAAGAAGCCCTGATTGCTAAGCTCATTGCCGTCGAAATCATAGTATTTTACTCCACTATTTTTCTCAGATAGATATGAGCTTACATCCACACCTGTAATGAAATTGTCATCACAGCCTGCTACCTTTTCTACATTTATCTCTGAGTCAACTGGGTCAGTTTCCTCTGTTTCTTCCTGACCAGGTCCCTCTGCTGAAGAGTCCTCTAGTGTGTACAATACAAAATTGTCCACATCGCCCCAGTAGCCACTTTCAACTTTTCCACTGAAGCTAACGGTAATATCCTCTTTATCCTCAACTGTGAATTCCTCTGTTGTAAATACACTCCATGAATCCCAGCCTGTAGTTTCTACATCGATGTCTTCTCCTGCGATGCTGACTGTCATTCCAGACTGGCTGGTTGCACCATCAGCCTCAAAGGACAGCCTGTAGGAACCGGCAGGTAGATTCTTAATTGTCTGAGACAAAGAAAGCTCTGCCCCATCAGCATTGTTATTCCAGTAATTAAAAATGTTAGTTTTATTATTGTTGGCCCATTCATCTACCTTTATTTTTGAGCCGACATTTTCGCCATCATCATCTGGCATAGACACTGACCAGCCAGATAAATCACCCTTCTCAAAATCACCATTTTCAATATAATCTGTTTTCTTCCAAGTCTTTTCTTCTTTTTCTTCTTCTTCTTCTGCATTTGCTACTATTGGCATCTGAGCAAGAACAACAGACACCATAGAAAATACGCTAAGTGCACGCACAAACACACTTCTTCTCTTCATTCTATACCCTCCCTTAAGTTTTCTTCTGGTCGCAACCGATTGCAAGTGATAATATAGCACTTTAAATCCCGTAAATTCCATTGACATTACAAACGATTTACTGGAAATATCTTTGTTAAAACCCCACATTTTTGCGCAGTTGTTGCGCAAGCCCAAAAGTTATATTGTATAATTTATTTCATTATTTTTTCACAAACGCCGATTAATCCTTTGCTAATATATAGCCTCCAAAAACTTGCTTACTATGTTGTGATACTCCTGCCTTGCATACAGGTAGCTTTCAGCGTGACCCGCCCCTGGAATTAAGTGAAATTCCTTGTATTGCTGGCAAGCTTCGTATCCTGCTTTACTATGTTTAGGTAAAATAAACTTATCCTCTGCTCCATGAATAAAACAAACCGGTGTGGTAATGTTTTTCTTAAATGAATCAATTGGTCTGATTCGATCCAAACGATAACCATGTAATATCTGACTTGCTATAGATGCCAAATGCGATAAAGGCTTTGGAATATGAAACCAGCTCCACCCCAAATCTTCCAGTAACATGGAAAGGTCTGTAAAAGGGCAATCAGCAACACAAAACTCAAACCCTTTATCCAGACCAAGGGCAAGCAGTGAACTGGCTGCACCTAAACTTTCCCCATGTAAACCTATGCTTATCTCACGACCAAACTTTTCCCTGAGAAGTCTGGCTATATTAACAATATCCCTGCTCTCTTTATATCCCATTGAGCAATAGCAATCTGCATTGTCACCATGATGTCTAATGTCGTATATATAAGCATTGTAGCCAAGCTCATGGAAAATGTTTAAATACTTAACTCCACCCAATCGATTGTAGGTATAGCCATGGGTGATAATTACAAACTTGTTATCATCTCCTGATGGGATGTATGTGCCATGAATAAGATATCCATCATCCATTGTGAAGTTCATTTCGACCTTTTCATATGAATCATATGGTCCCCACAAATCCTTGCTTTTTTCTATCTCAGGTGCCTTATCAACTGGCACACGATTTTTAGGCAAAGTAACGAACCTTAGTAGGCCAACAGAAAACACCACTAAAACTAGTAAAATCACAAATAACACAATAAAAATAATCAATAAAATCTTCACAAAACCCCACCTCTATTTATTTAAATCTATTTAAATGTATCCACTGTAACCTGATCCAGATTAACGAACTTGGTCTCTTTAACCTTGGTCATTAATATTATAAGTGATAATGCCATAAACGGAACACAGATTACTAAGAATAGCACATCAATAGGAATAAACTTTTGACCTATAATAAATGCAATCTGTCCTATAAACATGCCGGCTCCAATAAGGACTGATATGGTACCCATAACAGATGAACGCATGCTTGATGGAGATGATTCTGCAGGCATTGTAAGAATCAGTGTATCTGACATGGACCAAAGGCCACCTATAGAACAACCATAAGCTACTCCTGCTGTAATTGGCCCCCAGCCTAGTCTACATGCTAATACAAAAATTAAAAGTCCCCCTAAAGCTATTGTTCCAAGTAAGAGGCATACTCTTTTTCTTCCTAATTTGTCCGAGAAAAGACCGCTCAGTATAGTAACAATTCCATTGCAGAATGGATATATCAAAAGTGCCAATGACACCATCTGTGTTGTCATGGCTCCCTCTAAAACTGTTGCATAGTAGGATGTGTAAAAGGTTGTTGCAAAGAATAAAAATCCTGCGATTAAAATCCATCTCAATTGCTTGTTTGTAAATATAAACTTAACTGCATTAAAAACTCCACCTTGGCTGGAGGTATTGTTTTCCTTTTCTGTCTGGCGGCGTCTTTCCTTCTCTTCTTCAGTTAAAGAAAGATAAAATATTCTTTGTTCTAAGAACACAGGTGTTTCTTTAACAAAAACCACTGATAAAATTCCTACCACTAATGCCACTACAACAGGTATGGCATATACATATTTCCAACTTGATGAGACTCCATCATTCAAAAAAACTTTCGAAAGAACACCAATAGATGACACTGAAATAAGGGCTATGCCCTTAGCTACAAAGCTGTAGGTTGCACGTTTCTCCTTTGGTGCTGTCTCCATAATATAAAGAACCTGCATATCATTAGGTGTGAAAAACAACATGAAAAGCATACCTATTATGTATTGAACAACACTTGTTGAAGTCATAACAACAAGCATGCCAAGGCCCATACCTATGGTGTTAATCATAAGAAATAATCTTCTTCCATAGCGATCGGACAGAGCCTTATAAAAAGGCGCTATTATCAGGAATAGGTTTGACAACAAATTCCAACTTGCCACATAGTTTAGCGACTCCTTATATTCTGTTGAATTAACGTCCCTGGATGATATTTTGAATAAATCAAAAATAATGTATGGCTGCATAGCCGAATTGATGTTAGATGTAACCTCATCAACGATGTAGATAATAGTAAGAACCACCATTATCATACCAAGATAGTAAGCAGGCTTAGGTGCACTGGCAGCCTTTCTAAGGCGCACTAACTCCTTGGCCTCCTTCTCAAGAGTATTATTTCCCATATAAAATTCCCCCTTATCATTTATACCCTAGACATAAGAGTATCACGATAAGAGGGAAATGCAAGACTTGATTATTTTGTTCCGAAGATTCGGTCTCCGGCATCGCCAAGACCTGGGCAAATGTAAGCATCTGCGTTAAGCTCGCGATCAATGTGTCCAATGTAAATCTGTACATCTGGATGAGCCTCGTGAAGAGCACGAACTCCTTCTGGTGCACCGATGATTGCCATGAACTTGATGCGCTTTCCACCGTGCTGCTTGATGAGGTTGATTGCATCGATAGCAGAACCACCTGTAGCAAGCATAGGATCTGTAACTACGATTAGACGCTCCTCGATTGGGCTAGGAAGCTTGCAATAATACTCGTGTGGCTCATGTGTCTCCTCATCACGGTACATACCTATGTGACCAATCTTTGCTGTTGGTACGAGACGCTGAATACCATTAACCATACCAAGACCTGCACGAAGGATAGGTACGATTGCCATCTTACGACCAGCGATAACTGGTGCCATGCACTTCTCGATTGGTGTTTCACACTCGATGTCTACTGTCTGTAAATCGTTGAGAGCCTCGAAAGCCTCAAGCATAGCTATTTCTTCTACAAGTGCACGGAACTCTGCTGTTCCTGTGTTCTTGTCTCTAAGCATTGTAATTTTGTGCTGAAGTAGAGGATGTGTTAACTCTACTACGTTATCTAATTTCTCCATTAGAATAATTTCCTCCTAAAATTTCTTTAATATAATTTTATAAAATGGAAGTTTGACCATATGACTGGTTTTAAATTCCATCTTTATCAAAACGATATCTCTCAGGATTACCATACTCGTAATCTCTGCCTGGGATAATCGCATTGAGAACTACACCTGCGATTGCAGCGATTGCAAGGCTTGTAAGTGTAATATCTGTAGAACCCACTGTAAATGTAAGTCCATCAGAGAATCCAAGTCCGCAAACTAAGATAACTGCTGCGATAATAAGGTTTCTTGAATGTGTGAAATCAACATGATTCTCAACCACATTTCTAATTCCTATTGCACTAATCATACCATAAAGCATGAAGCTTATTCCACCTACGATTGCGCTAGGCATTGTACCAATGATGTCTGCCATCTTTGGAATGAATGAAAGTACAATAGCGTAAACTGCTGCAATTCTGATAACCTTTGGATCATGAACCTTTGAAAGCTCAAGGACACCAGTGTTCTCACCATAAGTGGTGTTAGCTGGGCCACCAAAGAATGCTGAAAGAGCTGTGGCAAATCCATCACCTACAAGTGTGCGGTGAAGACCTGGATCAGTAACAAGATCCTCGCCAACTGTTGCTGAGATTGCTGACATATCTCCAATGTGCTCCATCATTGTAGCGATAGCAATTGGTGCCATAACAAGGATTGCCGAGATATTGAACTTGCAGATGAAGAAATCTGGAAGACCAACCCATGCTGCCTCGTTAACAGCTGTGAAATCAAGAATTGCACTACCGTCTGCATTTGTCATTCCAAGTGCATTAAAGATAAGGGCACATACATATGAAATAACTACACCCATGAGAATTGGAAGGATTTTGAACATTCCCTTTCCCCAGATGTTAAAGATGATTACTACTGCAAGAGCTATAAAAGCAAGAAGCCAATTTGTTGAAGCGTTAGTGATTGCTGATGGTGCAAGTGAAAGACCTATGCAAATGATGATAGGACCAGTAACAACTGGTGGAAGATATTTCATAACCTTGTTGATACCAACAAGCTTAATAATAAGAGCAAGGATTAAATAAAGTGAACCGGCAACAACGATACCGCCGCATGCATATGGAAGCTTTTCGCCCATAGTCATGTTTTTGAAAATACCTGTATTTAAATTAGCAACTGTGTGAAATCCTCCAAGAAAAGCGAATGAGGAACCAAGGAAAGCTGGAACTTTTAACTTAGAACATAAATGGAAAAATAAGGTGCCGACACCGGCGAAAAATAAAGTAACCTGAATTGAAAGACCTTCGCCATTGAAATAATTATTGACGAGAATTGGAACTAAAATAGTGGCTCCAAACATTGCAAATAAATGCTGAAGACCTAAGATGAGCATTTTCGGAATACCTAGCGTAGAGGCATCCTTGATTGGTGCATGTGTGTTCATACATTTCCTCCCATGAAATAATGATTGATACGTTCCAAGATTGAACTAGTCCATGAGAACTAATTCAATCTTGCTTAAACTTTCAGTATTCTATCATAATAGGATTGCTCTGACAATCCCAATTATCAAAAGATGTGCTGGGTAGAAATAATTAAATGTATAACGTATTACTTTTGACGAACTTCCACGCTCTCCGTTATAGAATGCTATTGGAAGTAACATAAGGAATGCTGCGTTTTCTGTCTCACCGCAGCCAAATGCCAATACTAAAACTCCAAGTCCGAAGGCAAGCATGTGACGCCTTACTGTATTCCCATGAAAGTAATACATAACAACGATAACAGCAACTCCTACCATATTATAATCCGTATGCCCGAAATATGCTATAGCGCATCCTGCTGCATAACACAATAATACGACCACTTTCTTCTTAACTTCATTTTCTATTCCAAATAATGGTCCTTTTATTGCTGTATCTATAATCCATATCAAAATAAGACCTATTAATAAAGTAAAAATAACATTCGTCTTATTCCAGACAAGTGGACCACTAAATAAAGCCCAATCAAAAAGCACCTCAGAAATAAGACCTAGAATAATCAAACGAATACAGTACTTTTTCAAATCTCTTGTATGAAAAAATCCCTCAACTAATAAAAAACAATAAAGGGGAAATGCCAATCTACCAACTATTCTTAAAAATTGATATAGGTCCCAATTAAGACAATCATGGGCATTGCCATAGTTGTAATATAGACCATAAGCGACGTGGTCAATAAGCATTGAGATGATAGCAATAAGCTTTAGCGCGTTTCCTGATAAACTAAAATTATTTTTTCTTTCCATAAATACATTACCCTCAACTTTATAAAAAAATCTCCCCAGCGACCCTGCGCTGAAGGAGATTCTACCACACATTCCTATTTATGTCTATTATTTATCATTTTTATTCCGAACAGCGTTCCAATCATTATTATAATGCCCAGGAACAAACATGCAACCCAATTTCTAATAAATCCCGATGCGACATAAGAAACAAGGGAAACGCCTGCTACTGTAAACGCATATGGAAGCTGAGTACTTACATGACTAATATGGTCGCAATCCGCACCAGCGGAAGCCATGATTGTTGTATCTGAAATAGGCGAGCAATGATCGCCGCAAACAGCTCCTGCCATACAAGCCGAGATGGAAATAATCATAAGCTCATTATTAACATCACCATTGAATACATTTACAACGATAGGAATAAGAATACCAAATGTTCCCCATGATGTTCCTGTTGCAAATGCAAGGAAGATTCCAACAAGGAATACAATTGCTGGAATAAGGCTCATAAGACCTCTGTTATCTGCAATGTTAGCAACAAGTCCGCCTACATATTCTGCTGCCCCAAGTGAATCAGTCATTGACTTAAGTGTCCATGCAAAAGTAAGAACCAAAATAGCAGGAACCATACTCTTGAATCCTTCTGGAATAGCATTCATGCATTCGTTGAAGCTTAATACCTTTGTTGCAAGATAATTAATAATTGTAAGAATAAGCGCCACTACCGAACCATAAACAAGTCCAACAGATGCATCTGAGTTTGAGAACGCATCGATGAAGTTTGCGCCATCGAAAAAACCACCAGTATAAATCATTCCGATTACACAACATACGATAAGGGAAAGGATTGGGAATACAAGATGTGCGACTTTTCCTTTTTCCGAAACAGGTGGATGTGGCTGGTCCTCAGCACCTGTAAGTGATGCAGCATCCTTCTTTTTGCGCTCCTTCAACTGAGCTCTGTGATTAAGCTCAGCCAGATTCATTGAGCCGTAATCAAAATCCATATAAGTAATGGTGAACATCATTACAAGTGTAAGCAGTGCATAGAAGTTATATGGAATTGCTCTGATAAAAAGTGTCAGTCCATTTGCACCATCTACGAAGCCTGTTACAGCTGCTGCCCATGAAGAAATAGGGGCAATGATACAAATTGGAGCTGCAGTTGCGTCGATTAAATACGCCAATTTTTCTCTCGAAATACCATGCTTATCAGTAACTGGTCTCATAACAGAACCAACCGTAAGGCAGTTGAAATAATCATCGATGAAGATGAGCATTCCAAGTACGATTGTAGCAACCTGTGCACCAGCCTTAGTCTTAACATGGGTAACCGCCCACTTACCAAAAGCAGCAGAACCACCGGCTCTGTTCATAAGCATAACCATGCTTCCTAAAACTACAAGGAAGATAAGGATACCAACATTCCAACTGTCAGAAAGCTGTCCTATCATTCCATCAACAAAGATATGCTCCATTGCTGCTGTAAGATTAAAGCCTGCATATAAAAGACCACCGGCAAATATACCTACAAATAATGAAGAGTATACCTCCTTGGTAATTAGCGCTAATACGATAGCGATAAGTGGTGGCAGAAGCGACCAAATTGTGTTAGTGAATTCCATATTCTTTCATCTCTCTTTCTAAAACTATTGCATGAGCCTCTTCCATCTCTGTAAGTGGCTTTCTAAGAGGACCTACTTCAAATCCCATAATATTAAGAGCCTTCTTAACTGGAATTGGATTTACCTCTGAGAATAAGGCATCTATAAGTGGAAGTGCCTTAAGCTGCATTGCAGCTGCCTTCTTAAAATCTCCGTCAAGGCATGCTTGACATATATCATGTGTCTGCTGCGGTGCCACATTTGAAAGAACTGAAATAACTCCAAGTCCACCAAGTGACATGATTGGTACTATCTGGTCATCGTTGCCAGAATAAATATCAATGCATCCATCAGCTAACTGAGCAAGCTTTGCAATCTGACTGATGTTTCCACTTGCTTCCTTGATCGCTACAATGTTATCCACATCCTTTGCAAGTTTTACAGCTGTCTCTGGGATAATATTGCAACCAGTACGAGAAGGTACATTGTAAAGGATGCAAGGAATCTTAATGGCATCTGCTGTATCCTTGAAATGCTCATACAATCCACCCTGTGTGGCCTTATTGTAGTAAGGTGTAACAAGAAGAACTGCATCGGCGCCTGCCTTTTCTGCTTCCTGAGAAAGATAAACTGCAGTCTCAGTTGAGTTCGAACCAGTTCCTGCAATTACAGGGACACGCTTATTTACAGTCTGCACACAACGCTTAATTACATCTATGTGCTCCTCATGAGAAAGTGTTGATGCTTCGCCTGTTGTTCCACAGATTACAATTGCATCTGTGTTGTTTTTTATCTGAAACTCAATTAAGTTATCAAGCTTCTCATAATTAACCGAACCGTCATTGTTAAAAGGTGTAGCAATTGCTACAGCTGCGCCAGTAAAAATACTCATTTCTTTATCCTCCTGTAGTCCACCTGTTACGGTAACAGGCTCATCTAAATAATAAAAAAAGCTGACCATAATAAATGGTCAGCCTACAATCGCGTAATCGTATGATAGCTCCCCACTTATTACTAAGTGACAGTCATACGAATATTCTTCGTATGCCCAAGACAAACACACACAGGAGCGTGTTCTCTTTCGGCGAAATCCCCTTTTATCTCATATCACTTGGGCCTGTCCCATCAATGAGATTACTAATGTTTCTCGCAACCTCTATCTTTTATTAAGTTGAAATTATACTACATCAGCGTCTATTCTCTGTCAACAACAAATTGACAAATAATTCGAATCCACGATTATTATATTTTTATACACTTATCTATTGTTTCCTTAAAAACTGAATCCGGCTCATCGCTTGATATAACTGCATCTGCACTTAACTCTTCTGCCATGGCTGCAGCTTTTTGGGTGTTGACAACAGCAATCACTGGAATCTTAGCGAAACCTTCTCGCTTCTTCAAATACTTAAGCACGAAAACGCCTGTGCCAGTTTCAACATCCACCTCCAGCATAATTATCTTTATGTCATCATGGTATCTGGATATGTCTCGAATTACATCATCATCGTTAGCTGCATGAATAACTCCAAATCTGTCTCCCTCACCTTCTAACAGACTCTTAACGCCCTCATCCACCTTTGATGTCATCACAATCAGAATATCTCTTTCTACAGGCTCATTCGTATATACCCATGTAGTGCAGCAATTTTTGCCTTGAATCTTTGATTTGTATAGCGCATCATCTGCCATAGAAAAAATTTCTTCTCTTCCATATGCACCCTTGCAAATAACAGCTCCGATACTGGCAGTTACTCTATGGTCACTTCCAATATCTAAATCGTTAATATACATTTGAAGAGCCTTACATCTGTTGGCAAGAATATTTACATCAGCCATTCGAGGCATGAGAACTACAAACTCATCACCACCATATCTTCCCACTAAATCGTATGCTCTGAAGTTTTCAACCAACAGCTGTCCTACTTTTTCCAACAGCAAATCACCTGTATGATGTCCCAGGTTATCGTTAACCAGTTTGAAATCATCCAAATCTATAATTGCCATTGCACAGCATTCCTCTGGAGATTTTTTATCAAAATAGTTATCAATTCTTTCAATCAAGGCATTTTTATTTAATATATGGGTCAGTTTGTCAAGTGAACTAAGCTTTGTTACTTCCTGCATTGCAAGAGCTTCTTTTGCACGAACCTCCAGAATAATTCTGGCAAAAAGCAAGGATACGAAATACGCAGAGATTGCTATATAAATATCCTTTAGAAAGCCATCTTTATCTCTTTGGAAGAAAGACATGGTAAGCATAATAGACAATACCACCGCTTCCTCAAATGCATATTTATAAATCCTATCAATAAAAATCATAGGTAGTCCCATACAGGCTATCGGAAGCCAAAGTGACTGGCCTGTTGGCGAATCGAATACGTCGATTAGTCCCAAAACTACTCCCAAGAAGAAATAGAATGTACAGCATATTGCTGCTGTCTTGGCTGTACTGATTTCACCTTTATGCCTGAGAGTATAAAGATTTATATTAAAATATATTGCCATCAAAGGAATCATGCCGAAATGCTCAATGGAAAGCGTAAAATCCTCAAGCAAAAGTTTTCCAACAATAATCATAACTACATAAACCATAGAAATATACATACAGGCTTTCCTTAGCATGTGTAGATTATTATCATCAATTGAAGGTAAGCATTCAGCAAAATAACGCTTTATGGAATCTAACTCTTCTCTATTTATTTTTGAATATTTTCCAAAAAGTCCCATGACATACACACTCCTAATTTAATCTATCAAATTAGTTTTGTATTTTATTGCGCTTTATGTGAATAATCTATGAATATTTCAACAAAATCTCCTTTTGGACAGTTAATCAACATCAAATTGATAAACAAACATTAGGATGGTAAAATTGTTTTAAGATTTTTCTACAAGAAAGGAAAAAGAATTATGAAAACTTCTATCAAACGAATAGTAACATGTGCCTTATGTTTTTCGTTAGCTCTTTCTCTTTTTGCAAGCTCCACTCTAAGTGTAGATGCAAAAGCAAAAAAGAAGACCACCAAGGCTTCCAAGAATGTCGTCGTTGTTTTGGATGCTGGCCACGATAACACTCATTTGGGCTGTCACTATGAGGGCTTTGAGGAAGGTATCGCAAATCTTTATATAGCCTACTACTGCAAGCAGGAGCTCGAGAAATATAATGGTGTCACAGTTTATATGACACGCTATGGTTTTGACTGTCCTTATGGCGCAAATCCTGATTCTTCAGCAGATTGTCTGACTGGAAGAGTCAATTATGCCAAATCCGTAAATGCGGATATCCTTATCAGTCTCCACAATGACTATGATCCTGATTTGGATAAATCACAAAATGGTGCAAAAGTCATCATTCCTAATCCAAACTATAGACCTGACCTCTGTGTAAAGGGCTCTGATTTAGGTAAATCAATCCTTACTAATCTTACAACTACAGGCCTTACCATAAATGATTGGAAGCTTTGCCCTAATGGTACAGGTATTGTTACAAGAGACTCAGAAAACGGAAAGTATCCTGACGGTTCTGCAAAAGATTACTACGCACTTATAAATAAATCGAAGTCAAGTGGTTTTCCATGCATCATTGTAGAGCATGCCTTCTGCACAAATAATTCTGATAGAATTAATCACCTTAGCACCACTGATCAATATCAGCAGCTCGGCATAGCTGATGCCACTGGAATTGCTCAGTACTACGGACTTTCATTAAAATAAATTTTTCGATTTTGGGAGAATAATAAGTTGAAAAAAATTAACAAAGAACAGATTTTTCATGTTATTCAAATTGGAAATAAGGGTGATATTGCAAGTAGAACATTTGATATTTTCATCACTGTTACAATCCTTTTAAATGTTGCTGTGATGGTTCTTCAAACCTATGAAGAATTTACCCCAATTTTTCCAATTCTTAATGTTATTGCCTTTGTGACAATTCTTCTTTTCTGTGTGGAGTATGGTCTCCGCATATGGACTGCAGATTTATTGTATCCAGAGGTTTCACGTCGAAAGGCTATAATCAAATTCTTACTATCCTTTGACGGAATTATAGATTTATTTACCATTCTTCCATTTTTCTTTTTATCTGGATTTGTTGCTTTTAGATTCCTTAGAGTAATTAGAATTTTCCATCTCTTTAGAATTAACGGACAGTATGATTCTTTCGCAGTTATCTTTTCAGTATTAAAAGAAAAGAGAAATCAGATTACATCCTCTCTCGTAATTCTTATGATTCTTATGCTTGCAAGCTCAATTGGAATTTACTATGCAGAACATGAAGCACAGCCTAGAGTTTTTAGAAATGCATTTTCAGGAATTTGGTGGTCAGTATCTACTCTTCTTACAGTAGGCTACGGAGACATTTATCCCATCACGACACCTGGAAGAATTATGGCAATCCTCACAGGTTTTTTGGGTGTCGGCGCAGTGGCCATCCCGACTGGTATCTTATCTGCTGGATTCGTTGAGCACTATGCAAAGATGAAGCTTATGAACAACTTTGCCAGGGATGAGCACATCGATTTGCTCACAATTCATGTTACTGAAGGACATTGCTGGAATGGTTTGAAGATTAAGGATATTGGTGTGCCAGATCACTATCTTCCAGCTATAGTAACCCGCGACGGCGATTCACTTATTCCTGTACAGGATTTGACATTAAAAATCGGCGACACAGTTGTTCTGGCCGCCGAAGCTTATTTCTCACATACCTACTAATGTATTGATTGCTTCACCAAACTCTTTATCTGATGAATTGTACATTAGTACTTTATCTACTCCCAATTCCTTCGCAAGTTTTTCTCCTTCAAGAGTTTTGACCACTGCGAGGATTGGGATCTTGTTGAAGCTTTCTCTTTGCTTCATATATTTCATTGTCAGTGTTCCAAATTCATTTTCTTCATTTACTTCCAGTAACACCAATTTCAACTGCTTATTATACTGGCTAATTGTGCAAAGAGCATCATAATCACTGGCTGCAGAAAGAATTTCAAAAACATCACCTTTATATTCTTTTAGTTTTCTGATGGCTTCAACTCTTCCATCATTGATACTAAGAATGATTGGTTTCTCATAACTGCGCTGTTCAACACTCCATATAGTGCAATTATTTTTTCCATCAATTTTAGATTTATACAGAGCATCATCTGCCATCATAAATAGCTTATTACTATCTCGTATGCTATTACTTATAATAGCACCCACACTCATTGTAAATGGTTCGCTATTTCCTAAGTTTATATCACCCAGCAGTCTCTGCAGGGCTTTGCAACGAGATTGAAGTATGCTGACATCACTCATCTGAGGCATCAAAACCACAAATTCATCACCGCCATACCTTCCTGTAATATCATATGCTCTGAAGCTTTCTATAAGAAGACTTCCTACGTTTTCCAAAAGGATGTCACCTGTATTATGTCCCAAATTATCATTTACAGATTTGAAATCATCCAAATCCAAAATCATCATCGCACAATAATCGTCTTCTGGCTTTTGAAGAAAATACGCATCAATCTTTGATAGCAATGCATCTTTATTAAAAATATGGGTAAGTTTATCCAGTGAACTCTCGCCCTTGAGTTCCTTCATCGCCAAAGCTTCTCTACTTCGCATTTCAAGAATAAGATGAGCCAGTACCATTGAAACAGAATAAGCGCCTAAAATCATGTACACATCACGTCTAAATAAAGCGAATTCTTTAAAATGATAAGATAAAGCTGTAAAAGTGATAGATGCTGTCATTTCCTCCCAGCCATACTTATACATTCGGTCTATATACAGTACTGGAAATACAAGTATCAGCATCGGAACAAAATATGCCTGCTTATCTGAATAGACGTATGTATCAATAAGGATAAATACCATTGCAAGCCAAAAGTAAAATGAACAACAGATAATTCCTGTCGCTCTGGTACCTATTGGAGTGTGCTTTGAGGCGTATACATTGATACAATACTGGATTACCATCAAAGGCAGCATCAAAATATGCACCCATGTGACCCTAAAATTCGGCACAAAAATCAGAGCAATAACTATCATTATCAAGTAGATGATAGAAATATACATGCAAGCACGACGAAGCATGTATAGATTTCCCTCATTAATGGCATCCATACATACGCTAAAGTACTCTCGTATATCTTCATTTTTCTGTCTGCGTCTTGTGACAGCCCTAAACAGATTACTAGCCATCTTTCTTACCTTCACACCACATTCTATGCACATAGTAACACTAACTTAAATCTAGCAGATTATTCGTTAGCAATGGTGTGTACAGTGTGAAATTTCTGTGAGATTTATATTGCACCTAATTATGGGTCAATTTTGCAACCGTCTCGATTTGCGAACTATTGTCCAAACTTATCTTCATATCTTTTGAGATGATAGGAAGCTTGAATTCTATGGATTTAAGCCATTGACCGTTCTCTTGTTCTTCTTCATAAATCTCAACCTTTTCAATGAATTGTGTCAGGAACTCTCTGCGTTCCGCTTCATTCATCGGCTCATACATTTTATCGAAAAAGATTAGCGCTTTGTAGATATTATCTCCACAAACCTTCTCAGCAAGTATCGACCGCTTCTTAGCTTTAGCCTCTACTAAGGCATTTTCTGTCTCTTCGATTTTATCATAAGTCTTACTGAGGCGATCCTCTAAATCTGCTTTTCTTCTCTTGTAATGCTTATCTTCATAATCCAAGTTGTCCAAATCTGAAAGAATGGCATCCTTGTTCAAGTAACTTTGGCGTAGCGTCTTTTCCTGAGCAGTTATTTCCTGATCAAGTGCTGAAGTATCAACTTCCATATTGATTTTCTCACGCATCATCCCGGCAAATTTCTTATTGCTCACAAGTTTCCTTAGCACCTCAATTACTGCTCCATCCAGTTTTGTTTCTGACACCTGCTTTCGATAGTCGCATTTATGCCCTCTTGTCATATTGCGGTGCTTGCAGCCATAGTAAAAGTAATCACTGTACTTTGTGCCATCTTTTCTATGCTTAATGCTTTTATTCCCATACATGCCTGCACCACAGACTGGGCATCTTAATATACCTGATAAAAGATGAATTTTTTCACCTTTAGGAGAATTTACTTTTTCATATTTTTTAGCCTGTGCCACGGCTTTGATTTGTGCCTGTTCCCATACTTCTTCTGATACTAAAGCCTCATGAAGGCCATCTACAAGCAGATAATCATCCTTATAAACCTGACGATAATCATTTCTTGTTCCATGAACCTTTTCTGTTCTTCTCCTACCATAGGCAATTTTGCCGCAATATACAGGATTCTGAATAATACGTCGGATAAGTGAAGCATCAAAAAGTGGATTCTTTCCATTTTGTCTAGCTATTTTGTGTATTCCATGATTTTCCAAATATTTTGCGATTCCGTTTGATCCCATATCTGTATTAACGTACTGATCAAAGATTGTTCTGATAGCTACAGCTTCCTCTTCATTTATTTCAAGCTTTCCATCAACCAAGGCATATCCATAAGGAGCAAAGCCACCATTCCACTTACCTTCTCTAGCCTTTTGCATACGACCTTCCATAGTCTGTACACGTATGTTTTCACGCTCAATCTCAGCAACTGCTGACAGTACAGAAATCATAAGCCTTCCTGCTTCTTTTGATGAATCAATTCCATCCTCTACACAGATTAAATTCACGCCAAAGTCCTGCATAATCTGAAGTGAATTTAGAACATCAGCCGCATTTCTGCCAAATCTGGAAAGCTTAAATACAAGAACAAAAGAGACATCATCTTTTCCAGATTTGATATCTTCCATCATGTTGTTGAAGGCGACACGCCCTTCAATGGACTTACCGGACTTGCCTGCATCTTCATATTCTCCGGCGATTTCATAATCATTAAATTCGCAGAAAGCTTTCATTCTGGATTTCTGTGCATCCAACGAATAGCCATCTATCTGCATAGATGTAGAAACACGGGTATATAAATATACTTTTGTTTTATCCTTACCCAATTTAATCAATCCCTTCTATGTTACGTTCCTGTCTGTTGTGCTTTCTTCATAATATCCTTAACAACATCCGTACCTTCTATCTTATTCACCCCAAAACACTTCTTTCCTGCATCCTTCAAAGAAGCTCCGATATGATAGCCTTCCACGCCATCTATAATCAAAAACCGATCATGAAAAGCTATAGTCTTCTTAATTGTTAATGTAGGATACTGTGCATTGAAATTATTAATATCCTGCGAAGATATTCTTGCACTGGGCAACGTATATGCAAATACATCAACGCCCGCATTTTTCTTAGCAAGGATATTTAATGTAATCACATCAATATATCCATCTATTAAAACAATTTCCTTCTTTGCATGTCCGATAATATCTGTAAGAAAACTGAAGGCATCAAAAATCTGACCATCATAGAAAATCTTCTGATTTTCTTCCTCATGATTTGCCATATACTCAAATATCCTGCCAAACTTCTCATCTGTATCTTTTTGATATTCCAACTGCTTCAGTTCGATAGCATTAATCTTCTCAAACATTAGAGCATTATTAGCAATGAAGTGACGCATCTCCTTAAAAGCACGCATTATAAAAATACTCTGCTTAGTGGCCAATTCACCCTTTAGAACCGTTGCTAACATATAAATGCCCTGTTCTGTAAAGGCATATGGAAATTTTCTACGACCTCCACCTTGTCCAGAAAAAAATGTGTTTTCTCGTGAAGTCACAAATTGTGACTTCACCAATTCAACTTCATCTTTTGTTAATTGAAACATAAAATCTTCTGGAAAGCGCTCAATATTTCTTTTCACCTGTTGGTTCATAGCTTTAAGCTCATATCCATAAATATCAGCCAAATCACTGTCAAGCATCACCTGTTGTCCGCGTATCGTATATACACAGTTTCTAATAGACTCAACTGTGAGTAAGTCTGTTGTATTTTTCATAAACACTATATTCCTTTGCATTTTCTTTTTTGAAGTCACAAATTGTGACTTCATGTATTCTATATTCAAACAAAGATGTTTTTTGTGGTCGAAAAAATCGACCTCAAACCACTGGTCCAAATTTTTAATCAAATTATTTTATCTACATATCCTCAAGACTCTCTATCTTCTTCAGGGCTTCCATATAAGCCATAAGACGCTTCTGCTGTTCTTCCTTAAGATTATGATAATCCTCAATCATCTGAACATCGCCTGGAGTGAATTTACTTTCAGGACTTGCTGCAGCAATTTCCTCTTCATCCTCAATTCCTTTACCGGTAAGAAGTTGCTCCGGGGTAATTTGCAAAACATTACAGATGTCCATTATCTTTTCTACCGTAGGATTGGTCTTTCTCTTTTTCCATTCGCTTATGGTACTAGTTGAAATACCTACCTGCTTTGCAAACTCCGCCTGAGTCATATTGCGTTCTTTCAAAACCTTTATAATTCTTTCGCTGATAATCATGAGTGATACCTCGCTTTGCCATTCACCTATGTAATATTCATATTAGTGAATTTATTTTATCACACCTCATGATATCCTTCAATGTTCTACTTCGTTTTCTTATTACGGAACTTCATATACGCCTTATAAGATTCATATATATATCTTTTTTGAAGATAGACATCAGGATCCGGTAATGAATCAAAATCAATTTCATCAGCGTATTTTGCTATTATATTTCCGATAAAGTTTGCAAGAGAACTCCATTCATCTTTGTCTTTTACTATCACTTTATTCTTCATAGCTATCCCCTTCCTTAAATGAGATTTTTTGGCCTTTCACAAATTGGCAAGCAGTGCATCGGTGTACACCTGATGCGATTTTGCTTGTTGGGGAGTATGCCCCAATCCCCCTGATTGCCGATTTTCATCGGCAAGCTACGCCTGCAAAACAGGCTAAAAAACGAAGTCAATAAATGTCCAAATATTTGTTAAAAGTCTTTTCCACCTTCTTCAAAACTCGTTCATGATTCTCCTTCATATCCGAAATTGTTTTGCCATCTACAGTGCCACATGAATTGGCAACTTTTGCAATCTGGTTGATATTGTTGCTGTCAATTTTTAGAAGTTTAATGATTTCTAATAACTCACTGAAGTCTATGTGAATGTAATATCCATCGATTGCCATCTTCCTAATATAGGCGCTCATGTTTTTGACTCCTATCTTCTCCATCCTGTCATGAATCATCTGCAATTCATTTTCAGGAATCTTGATATGAATCTGTTTGTTACATGGAACGTATCCCTGATTTAACAACATTTGCTTTTCACCTCCTCTCGTTATCGTTGTTCATGGACTAATTATCCAAGATTTAGAAGCCCTACTCCGTATATCCAAGAGGTAGGAAATAGCTGCTCTTCTCAAAATTTTCCACGATATTGGAATTCATCATTTATAGCAAACTTACATTCTGTTATGATTTACATATACAAGATCTTTTGGAAAAGCATTGGGGGAATAAAGCATTGAAGTGTAAATTATCAATTCAGGAAAAACTAAAGGATTTAAGAATAGAAAAAGGTCTGTCACTGCAAGAACTGGCAGAACAGACCGGAATATCCAGAGCATCTCTAGGAAATTATGAAACTGATGATTACAAAGAAATTACTCACAAGGCTATTATCTCCCTTGCAAATTTTTATGGAGTAACTTCCGATTATTTATTAGGACTTACCGAGAATCGTGAACAGCACAGATTCCCTGTTGATGACTTAGGGTTAGATGATGAAACTGTTGAAATATTAAAAAGTGGCAAGCTGAATGCTCGCCTAATATGCGAAATGATAAAGCATCCAGAGTTTAAAAATTTTCTCACTGACATGGAAATCTACATTGACAATCTTGCCGGAATGCAATTTAGAAACCTCAACAAAATGATTGAACAGACAAGAGTCCGTCTTCAAAACAAAGGCATATCTGATGAAGATCATTATATGAAAACATTGGCGACAGCTTCTATTTCCGAAGATAATTACTTTAACAACCTTCTCGGAAATGATATCGTAAAAATCGCAAAAGATTTAAGAGATGCTCATAGCAAAGATGCAGAAACCGGTGATGCAACTACACCTGTTGATGATATCCTTGACTCATTTGAAGAACTAAAGACTGCCGATAATGCAACACAAGCTCAGATGATAATGTACAGCAAACTCTTTAAAATCAACTTCACTAAGATGAACCCTTATGAGTTTAAAACCTTTACCGATATCCTCCAGAGATATTCAGATCTTTGTAAACCTGTAAAAGGAACCGGACGCGGCAAAAAGAAAAAATAAACCAATGTCAAATGCTTTTCCGAAATCTATTACATTTTCTTTTTCAAGAAAAAGGCGCACTCATACCTGCCATTAGTAAGTATAGAGTGCGTCTTTTCCTAGTTGTTTATTTCAAATGTATCATCGATGAATGTACAATCTCGTCTGCTCCGGTTCATCATCCCCTTGAGCCATACAGTAAAACTCCCATCCATAACGCTCATAAAAACCAGTATGATCTGTAACAAGATAGAGCGGTGAAATTCCTTTTTTATTCATGTTCTCCACAACAAGATTAAGAAGATTTCCTGCTATCCCCTGTCCACGATGAGCCTCTTCAGTATATACAGCGCAAACATTGGGGCTTAAGTCCTTCCTGTCATGAAAATCATTATCGATTACACCTAACCCGCCGACAATTTGATCTCCTAACATGCATAGGTACCAACCATTTTCGGTCTCTTTATTAAGATACGCTGTCATACATTCAAGATAAGCATCCTTGGGGACTCCCCACTTTTTGTGAAACCAATCTGCATCCATATCTTTTAAGTCGGGTTTTTCTCTCAACTCAAAATATTTGTATTCCGTATTCGCATTAATATCTTTTACCATCTCAACAATCTCTATATCTCCGTCAGCAAGAATCTCCACGATTGATTCATGTCCATCCTCATTAGCTCCATTCTGCCAATAGATTTCAGCCATCCTAAGATTCTCTTGTTCGTCTGTTACTCCATCAAAACACTTGTAGGCATCTCCTTCAAAAACTCTTCCAGTCACTTTTATCTTTGCAATTCCGAAAGTAGGTCTTCCTAACTTAGCAAAATAGTCTCCCCACCTCTCAGCTTCCTCGTATGACTTAGACACATATAGCGAAGCCATTCTCGAAGGGTACTCCGAATACTTTTCTTTTCTAACTTTTTCCAACGCAAGCTCACGAAGCGCTACATCCACCTTGTGCGTCAGTTCTGTATCCTTATATTTTTCAGGATTGTTATATATATCATTTACTGTTTCGAGTTCCTCATATACACGCTTGTGTACACCGTTTGGATGCTTGTCATCCAGAATGATATGTTCACCGACCTTCTTGGGAATGTCGGATATTACATGAAAAAAATATTGTTCTTCCATTACATTCTCCCTATTGAAATGGCCGGACACATAGCCCGGCCGAAATTCATTTTAATTCAGCATTGTTTCTTTTTAAAAAGTCTATATCGCTACCATACTTCATGGCAGTTTCCATATCGTTATTCATAAAGCTCTCAAACAATTCTTTAGGTATCTTTCCTGGACGAGTCCTTTCATAAATTGTGAGGTTCTTGGAATGCTTACATTTCTTACATCGATATATCAGCCATACATCAACACTCTTACCGTTAGCATTTACTCTAAATCTATAGGAATTGATAAACTCCTGTTTCTTCCCACAACCTCCACATCTAAAGAACACTCTTGTTTTGGTATGATCAGACAGAAGGGGCACCTTTGCTTAAGGCCAGCCTCTGATTCCTGAGGATTCTCTGAATGCTTTTCTCCGACAAGGAAAACCTGTGTGCAAGTTCGTGTATTCCTATTCCGCCTATATAGTTTTCGTATATTTCTTCATTTCTTTCACGAAAGAAGACCTTGGCAGAAGTCGTGGTTCCCCACTCCTGTTTTTCCTTGCAGGGAATATAGATCAATTTACCGTCTACATATTGCTGAATCGTTTCAATCAGTTCCTGTGGCAGCACGTTCTCTGCCTTAATATAGCTCATAATGCTCCTCCTAAATTGATATTTCTTTTAGGATTCATCTGAGCTTACGATTCATTTATTATTTAAGCTCAGACTACTGAGCGATAACAACTCTGATGGTCATATAATCATGCTCCTTTCCAATCAAATAAAGTAAAATCTTTGTAAATTGTACGTGAATACAGTTTACGATTCAACCTTAACAATAATTATAAAAGAACTTGCGCCATAAATCAGGCCTTATATCATCTGAAAAAATTTCAAAGCCTCTTCTATAGCCTTTACCTTTTCTTCCGGGCATCCCGGTTGTCTGCTATTTTCTGATTTTGGCTTATTGTAATTTTCTCTTTCTATAATCCCATGCTTCTGCTTTACCTGAGCTATATTCAGGTTTGTCACATGGAATCCGTAGTGCTCCTGCACCCATTCTTCAATCTCTTTATATGTTGCTTTCGCTTCCGCACTTGTAAGATCAAGCTCGTCCATATCTACCTTTACGTTGATATGATGCTTTGCTTCATGAAGTTTGGACAATAAACATACCGTCTCCACATGCATGGTATGACCAAACTGATCGCATACAGTGTATTTTTGAATGTGATAACCACGCTCCTCAAGGTACTTAAGGTCGCGGGCCAGTGTGGCGCTATCGCAGCTAACATAGACGATTCGGTTAGGCTGCATTTTAACCATAGTATCAAGAGCCACTGTGTCGCAACCCTTGCGAGGTGGGTCTACCATAATGACATCCGGACGTGACATCTTTTCGTAGATTTCTGGTAGCACAACCTCTGCCTCGCCGCAATAGAATTCTGCGTTGTCTAAGCCATTAAGCTTCGCATTGGCTTTTGCGTTTTCGATGGCCTGTGGCACTACTTCGATTCCGATTACTCTGCCAGCATGCTTTGCCATTGAAAGGGAAATAGTTCCGATTCCACAATATAGATCCCAAACCTCTTCTGTGCCGTGTAAATCTGCGTATTCTAAGGCCTTGCTATATAAACGTTCCATCTGGTCATGGTTGACCTGATAGAAGGAATTTGCGCTGATATCAAAAGCGATGGTATCACCATTTGTGAGAGTGATGGTATCGCGGATGGCTTCCTTGCCATAAAGCACCCTGGTCTCATATCCCATGATGACGTTATCGCGACGAGTGTTGATATTAAGGACTAATGACGCAAGCGAAGGCTCCACACTTTGTATATGCGATATAAGCGAATCCGCCGCTGGAAGCTTATCGCCATTAACAACCACGCAAACCATTGTCTCTCCAGTAGCCTTACCTTCTCGGACAAGCACATGGCGAATCAGGCCTTTTCCAGTAGCTTCATCATAAGCTGACACACCATTTTCATTCATATAATCGATTACCGTATATACGATATTCATACTCTTTTCAGAGCAAATTTTACAGTCGTCTGATGGCACGATTCTATGACTTCTGGCACCGTAAAATCCTGCGATAATCTTTCCGTCCTTATCCACTCCAACAGGCACCTGCGCCTTGTTGCGGTAACGAAGCGGATCTGTCATACCAAGGATTGGCTCGCGAATAGAATCCACAAAAGCTCTATCATAACCGCCAATCTTCACCAGATTACTTGCCACGATATTATCCTTAATCTCCAGCTGCTTTTCATATGAAACCTGCATGATCTGGCAGCCACCACACTGTCTGGCATTAGGACATGCAGGTTCTACTCTATATGGGCTAGCCTCCACTACCTCCTTTAAAGCTGCAAAGCAATAGGTCTTTTTCACCTTTGTAATGATGACATCACAAACGTCGCCAACAACTGCATCTTTGACAAAAATGGTCACACCATCAGTGTGACCAATTCCAGCCCCTTCAAGGGACATATCTTCTATTGTTAATCTTACAATATCGTTTTTGTTCATTAATTTTTTCCTGTTCTACGGATATTTGAATCAAGCAGACGATTAAATCCCTGCCATGTCAAATTATTCTCCTCAACATTCTCAAGAGCCTCGTAAATAGTCTCAAGCTTTGCATCGATGTTGTCCGCAAATGAAAGAGCAATAGCCTCTGCAATAGCCGGCTTCTTTGGTGAACCGAACTCAAGCTCGCCGTGATGTGAAAGGATACAGTGGATAAGCTCTTTACGCTTAACAGCTGGGAATCCTTCGATTTCATCAATGGCTCTGTCTACCATTGTAGCTCCTACATAGATATGACCAAGAAGCTGTCCCTCATCTGTGTAATCATTTCGTGGGAACTCTGAAAGCTCCTTAACCTTTCCGATATCATGGAAGATAGCGGCTGTTATAAGTAAATCTCTATCAAGGAATGGATACTGTCTGCTGAAATAATCGCAGTTTGTAGCAACTGATAAAGTGTGCTCCAAAAGACCACCAGTGAAGCCGTGATGAACTGACTTTGCAGCTGAATGAGCTTTAAATTCCTCGATAAATTCTTTATCCTCAACAAAGTATTTCTTAAGTAATGCTTTCATGTATGGTGCCTGGATAGAATTGATAAGTGCTGTCAAATCATTCCACATAACACCGATGTCCTTCTTGCTGGCTGGGATGTAATCTGTAATATCAAACTCTCCCTCATTAGCCTTGCGAAGGCGCTTTATGTTAAACTGTAATGCACCATTCCAGCTTGTGATATCGCCTGTAACAGTGATGAAATCAAGCTCGTCATAATCGCTGATGCCCTCGGAATCAACATCCCAAATCTTGGCATCGATGGTGCCTGTCTTATCGCATAATGTAAGTGACTCAAACGCCTTTCCTGTCTTTGAAATGCCCTGTGTCTTCTTTTTGCACAAATATGTCTCTGTGCCTCTGTCTCCCTCTCTGAGGGTGTTAATGTACTTCATGTAAATCTCCAATCTAAGCCCCAATGGAGCCGCGCAGCCAAGCTGCAATTTAGCTTCTTTAATTATAAGTGAATGGTCCAGTAGAATCAATCATAAGACTATGAGCGAAAATATAAATTATTTCGCTTATTTTTAATCGTTTTCGCACATTTTCTGTGTTAGGATTTTTATACAAGGGTTATATAAGGAGATGTAACTATGAATAAGATTTTATTTCCTCAGGTGGAAGGCCTGCTTCATGGCGGAGATTACAACCCAGAGCAGTGGCTCGATAGACCTGACATTTTAGAAAAAGATATTCAATACATGAAGGAAGCTGGCATAAATACTGTCACTATGGGCGTTTTTTCATGGGCAGCCCACGAGCCTACTGAAGGCAATATCAACTTCGACTGGCTTGCTAATATCATGGATAAGCTATATGAAAACGGCATATATACTGTTCTTGCCACACCTACTGGCGCACGTCCTGCCTGGCTTGATGAAAAATATCCATCAGCCATGAGATGCGACGAGCGTGGTATCAGGAACCATCATGGAGTAAGACATAATCACTGTATGCAGTCTCCAGAATTCCGCGATAAAGTACGAATTATGGACACTGCTCTTGCCGAGAAATTCGCAAACCATCCTGGTCTATTAATGTGGCATATTTCAAATGAACTTAGTGGCTACTGCTACTGCGACACCTGTCGCAAAAAGTTCCAGGAATGGCTCGCCGACCGCTACGACCACGATATTAACAAACTAAACAAAGCATGGTGGACTACATTCTGGTCTCACACCTTTAACAGCTTTGACCAGATTGATCCACCTTACGCAAACGGTGAAAATTGCGTTCTTGGTTTGAATCTTGACTGGAAGCGCTTCACTACTTGGTCAGCTACAGATTTCATGCGTTTCGAAATCGACACACTACGAGCTGCAGGTGCTAAGGAGCCTACTACTACCAATTTCATGGAGATGTTCTACGACTATGATTACTGGTACATGAGCCAATTCATCGATGTAATCAGCTGGGACAATTACCCTGAAAATCACAACAACTGGCAGTCAGATGCAGATCACCTATTAGAGCGAAGTTTTAATCACGCCCTATTTAGAAGCTTAAAGCCAAATCAGCCATTTATGATGATGGAATCTGCTCCTGGTCTTGTAAACTGGCGACCATACAACAAATACCGCCGTCCAGGCATGCACAGGCTCATTTCAATGCAGGCAATTGCCACAGGCTCTGATACAGTTCAGTATTTCCAAATTAGAAAGAGCCGTGGCTCATCTGAGCAGTGGCATGGTGCTGTAATCGACCACATTGGTACAAACGACACCAGAATTTTCAAAGAAGTGGCTGCTCTCGGAGCCGACCTAAAGAAAATCAGTGAGATTAAAGGTTCTGTTTCCAACAACAAAGTAGCTATCGTTTTCGACTGGGATAATCGCTGGGCAATTGATGATGCTTGGGCTCTTTCCAACGAAACAAAGAAATTTGATGAGACCTGTATGAGTATTTACAATGAATTCATGCACTTCGGCATTGAACCAGATATTGTTTCTTCTGATAGTGATTGGAGCAAATATAATATTATATGTGCACCAATGCTTTACGTTCTTCACGATGGAATTGGTCAGAAGATAACAGACTTTGTTAATAATGGTGGAGAATTCATGGCAACATACTTCACCGGCTATGTTAACAAAGATTTACTTGCTAATCTTGGAGGATTTCCTGGTGATGGCCTTGATAAGGTTTTCGGACTTCGTACAGAAGAAATTGACACTCTCTATCCTGAGGATCAGGTATCTATCAAGATTCATGATAAGGCAAATCGCAGTTATCATTCAGTAGCTGTACATGATTATCAGGAAATGCTTAGAGATGTTTCGGCGGATATATTAGCCCGCTACGAGAATGATTACCTTGAGGGCAAGCCTGCTATTACCTGCAATAAATATGGAAAAGGTCATGCATATTATGTAGCCTGCCGTACGAATCAGCACGATATTGAATTCATTTATCGTGAAATGCTGACACACGCAGATATCGCATTTACGAAATTGCCAGATGGCATAGAAAAACACAGCAGATTTTCTGATAATGCCAGATATGATTTCTATCTGAATTGCACTACAGAAGATAAAGATATAGCTGATATATCCGGACTTGATATACTTTCAGGTGAAGATATTGATGGTACATTAACCCTTGGCAAATATCAAATTGCTGTAATTAAAATTTCTTAAAAATAATTTGAGCGAGGCTTTATGGGCCCCGCTCATTTTTAAAGGAGAACTATAATGAAAAAAATTATTATAGAGAACTACCTTTTATTAATTAAACTGCACTGAATCAATTATCATTGCAAGCTCATCACTTACCATCATATCTACTTCTTCATCTATTCCCATGTACTCTACACACTCAAATAGAATTGTGTTTCCATTATGCTCAACAATGATTGCTGTATCGTATAAACCTAAGCCTTCTCCTACCTCAGATTCCATACATACCCAATATGCAAACTTCTCATCAACTGAAAAATGTCCTTCGTAAGTTGTAGCCTTTTCACCCCACATATTCACCATCTCGTCTCTAGCTTCTTCCTGTGTCATTCCAGTAAGTGTTGATACTGTTACCATGCATCTGCCAGAGCAATCACCAGTGTAATCAAAACCTACAAAATCATTTCCTTCTTCTACCTGGAAAACTTCTGTGTTGTACTGAACTGTCCAACCTTCCTTGCTCTCGTATGTCTTATATTCTGGAAGGCAATACTCTGTAACTGCTACATCCTCAAGGTCTGCTGCTGTTACTGTTGGATCATAATCATCTCCTATTACTTCAACTGCTTCCCCTTTGATCCCTGCAACTACTAACATTGATGTTATTGCTACAAGACTTAAACTCATCATTCCTTTTACTAACTTTTCAAAACTCATTTCTTTGTCCTCCTAATACTACCTCTGTTTCCTCATCCCTTCCTTTATTCTGATGCCATATTATCATTTGGATTATCACACAAGTGTCACAGCAAAATTTATATGAATTAATCCATAAAAAAACGAGGCACCTATGATTAAGTGCCTCGCTGTATTGCTATATTAAATATTATTTGCTGTTAACGTTGACACTGCCAAAAGCACAATCAACATCAATATTTTTTCTTTCTGTACTAGGAGCATCAATATCTACATCACCAAAATCACACTCGCATTCAATCTTGTCGTAAGTACCTGTGATATCAATATCACCTGCATTTGCACTTACCTCAGCTGACTTAGCTGTAGAATCCATAAGATTAAGATCACCTGCATTTGCATCGATACCAATTTTTTCTGCTGTCGCATTCTTTACATCGATGTCGCCTGCGTTGGCATCAATATCGATCTTCTCAGCTGTAATATCATTAATATCGATATCTCCAGCATTTGCATCGATATCAAAATCATCTGCCTGAATATCCTTGATATCAATATCTCCTGCTGCAATGTCAATCTTTAGAGAGTCTAACTTTGTATTGTTTGGGACAACTATATCTAGCTTATAACCATCAAGGTTCTTCTTATGCTTTGCACTATCTTTCTGAACAATTGTAAGCTTTCCACCTTTAAGCTCTACAGTTGGCTCATACTTTTCAGGGAAGCTTGAATCTACAGAAAGCTGGCTGCCATACTTGATATTAATATCAGCTGCACTCATATCGATGACAATATCTGTTACCTTTTCATTTGAAAAATCATAATTCCTTGTCTCTGAATTTCCGTTGTGCCAGCCGTCACTGAACCAGCTAAAACCGCCAAAGTTCATAATGTGTCCCCACATAGCTGCCACTACAATAATTAGTGTAACCAACCATATTATAACTAAATATTTCTTAGTCCATTTCTTATTTTCCATTGCTTAATCCTCCTCAGCCGCCAATACTACCTCTAACAATCTGTGTGCGATTGCACCTATTACCCAAATCATCCATGTGATATGCCAATCCATAGTAACGAAACTGATAATAAGATATAAACAGGTAACTGTTGGCCAGTAAACTTCCATAACGCCCTCTGCAAATTTATTTACATACACGATATCACCTTTATCCTTTCCATAACTACCACTGATTGTCTTTGAATCATTAAGCTTTAAAACCTTTTCATAACTTCCCATTACTGTAGTCGCATATATAATCAAGCAAACACCTGCACCTACGAAATAGAATAAGCAATTAGAAACGATATCAATATCAATTGCTGCTGTAGGAATCCATAAAATGAATAACATAATTGCTACAGCAATCATTATTGCATGTGGAACTTTGAAGTCTCTCTTTTTGCTCTTTACCATATCTGCTGTAGAAAGGTCAATCTGGCAAAGCTCTTTATCTAAGAATTTCCAATCATTTCCTCTGATACCTGCAAATACAAATAATGCAACTGCAACAGCGATGCTGATAAACATTCCTGTTACACCAAGACCATCTCCTACCTGTCCTCTAAGAAGGAATTCAAAAAGAATTGGCCATGTAACTGATGTGATGCAAAGTAAAACACCAATACCTATTAATAATCCATTTCCCTTCATAACATTTAAGTAGTCCTCTACCTCTTCCATTCTAAGGAAGCGACGTGGCTTAGATTCTTCTCTCTCGTGAGTCTCCCTAAGCTCCTTTGCAAGACCAAGATCTGCTGCAAGCTCATCAAGATTACCAAACTCTGCAATAACTGTTCCTACTGCCTGATTTTCATTTACCCCATCAGCAATCATCTCATTAAATTTATCTTCCATCATAGAAAGCAACTCAGCCTTAGCTTTCTTAACCTCTGGAGTATTTGGCATATTTGCGAACATTGTCTCCAAATAGTTTTTTATTGTTTCCATATATGTTCTCCTATCTTCTCCTAATCCTGTTTTTCTATAAACCGTTCAACAACCTCTTTTGTTAGTTCCCACTCTTCACATTTCTCCCGGTAAAAATCTTTACCTGAATCTGTGACTCTGTAATAGGTTCTTTTCTTTCCGTTCCCCTCTGGATCCGGGTCTGCTACGAAGGATTCTATGTATCCGTTTTTCTCCATTCTTGTAAAAGCCGAATAAAGTGTGGTCTCCTTGATTATGTATTTCTCTTCTGTGATTTGTTTTATCTGCTTAGATATTTCATAACCGTAGGATGGCTCTTTTATTAGGATGCTAAGAATCATGGTATCGTTGTAGCCACGGATAACGTCACTACTGATTTCGCCCATATTAACCTCCTTTATCTGTCGTACTATGTCTATCGTACTTTGCGTGTCGTACTACGTCTGATGAAGTATTTCATCTGTTGAAGTAAATATACTACGACAGACAAAGTATGTCAACACCTTTTTGTAAAAATTTTTTCAGACAACAAAAAAGCTATCTGAAACTTTCGTTCCAGATAGCTCAATGTGCGATACTTTTTATACTGCATTTACAGCAACAACTCTAAGCTCATTGCTTGAGATAAACTCTGTTTTAATCCCCACTCTGTTAAGCTCAAAAGCCTTTCTAAAAACTTCCTCCAATGTTGCGCACTTAATGATTTCGCCGATCTTCATTTTCTAACTCCTCCTCGTAATTTGTTTTCACTAGTCTTTTTATCGGACGTGTTCTTTTTTTCTTTAGTCCTTTTTACAAGAAAAAATATATCATAACTTTTATCACACAAGTATCACACTAAAAATGGCCAATCTGTTACAGTCACAAGCCATAATATTTCTACATTCAGCTGAAGAAAGCTTCATTTAAGAAATATTAGAGCTTGTTACCTACAGATTGACCTCAATATTCTACATTTATTTAAAAGTTACAATCGTAACGCCGGCGTCGCCTTCTCCGAATTCTCCAAGGTGGAATTCAGCTACATTTTTACATTTGCGAAGGTACTGCTGCACACCAGCTCGAAGGGCTCCGGTACCCTTTCCGTGAACAACTCGAACTGAAGTGAGATGGCTGATGTATGCATCATCAAGATACTTCTCAAGCTTTGCGATACCTTCATCAACAGTGCAGCCAAGAAGATTAATCTCTGGTGAAATAGATGCTGCTTTATTGAAGCCACCATAGGTCATATTCTTAACTCTTGTGCCCTTCTTAGGAACGAACTTATCCTCTTCCTCGATAAGCACAAGGTCCTTAATATTTACAGTAGACTTCATGATACCCATCTGTACTGTCACATCACCCTTTGAATTAGGCGCTGTGCAAACATTTCCTGTAAGATTCATAGAAAGCACCTTTACCTTATCTCCCACATGAAGATTTGTAGGTACGTTGTGATTCTCCTGAACCTCCTGCTTTTCCTTGGCCTTGCTCTTAGATTTATTTACACCCTTTCCAAGAGCCGCCCTCTTTGCTTCCATAGCAGAAATGTTTCCGCCACCTTTACCAAATTTATTAAAGTCACGAATGGCCTCATCCGCAATATCCTTGGCCTCCTGAAGGATAGCAGCTGCATCCTCATGAGCCTGACGAATAAGCTCCTCACGCTGAGCCTTAATCTTTTCTTCCTTGGCTGTAGCATTTGCAAGCTTAGTCTCTGCTTCCTTCAAAGCGGCAGCTGCCTCTGCTGCATCCTCTTCTACCTGATGACGTTTCTGCTCCAAATCTACCATCAAATCTTCAAAGGATTTATCATCATCTGACAATCTACCCTGAGCATCCTCAATTAAATCAGCTGGGATTCCAAGCTTTGACGAAATCGCAAAAGCGTTAGACTTTCCAGGCACACCAATAATCAAGTGATATGTAGGGCTAAGAGTCTCCAATGAGAATTCACATGAAGCATTCTCAACACCCTCTGTAGAAAGTGCGTATACCTTAAGCTCACTGTAGTGAGTGGTAGCCATTGTACGTACATCAAGGACGTGTAATCTGTCCAAGATGGACTGTGCAAGAGCCGCACCTTCCTTTGGATCTGTACCTGCACAAAGCTCATCAATAAGAATAAGGAACTGTGGAACCTTCTGCTCCTCCTTTGTTCCGTGGATTACCTTTGAATAAACAAAATCCTTCTTGTTCTCAGCAATAAGCTTCTCAGTCTCCTTAGAATAACTTCCACCGTTGATTGCCTCTAAAATGTGGACAATGTTAACCATATGAGATGAGAATGTGGAAAGTGACTGCTCTATAGACTGCTCGTCACCGATATCTGCATAAACATCATCAAATACTGCTATCTGACTTCTGTCCTTCGCAGGAATATGAAGTCCAGCCTGGGCCATAAGTGTAAGAAGACCACAAGTCTTAAGTGATACTGTCTTACCACCAGTATTAGGTCCTGTAACAAGAAGAAGATTGTAATCCTCTCCAAGTTTTATATCTGTAGCTACAACCTTCTTTGGGTCTAACAAAGGATGTCTTGCTCCACGAAGATTTATAATTCCATCCTCATTAAACTCAGGATTGCTGGCATTAAGCTCAATGGCATATCTTCCCTTTGCAAGTATAAAATCAATCTCTGTAAGTAATTCGTAATTACGAATGATTCCCTCTGATGCCTCTGCAATCTTATTTGAAAGAATAGCAAGGATTCGCTCAATCTCATCCTGCTCACGCACCTGAAGCTCACGCATCTCGTTGTTCAAATCAACCGCCTGCATTGGCTCAATAAAGAATGTACTTCCTGTAGAAGACTGGTCATGAACCATACCAGGAACTCTTGATTTGTAATCAGCTCGAACTGGTAAACAGAATCTTCCACCACGAACAGTAACAACTGGCTCCTGAAGGTAACCTCTTGTTGTACTGTTATTGAGCATAGAATTCATGACGCTCTTAATCTTCTCGTTAGTGCGCTGCATTCCCTTTCTGATATCGAAAAGGGCTGTGCTGGCATCATCGGCAATAGTCTCCTCATCGATGATACATCTTCTAATCTCATTAAGAATCTGCACCTCTGGAGAAAGTCCATTGAAATAGAAGGAAAGAGCATCCTCCTCTTCCATCTGGCTGCCATACTTAGCCACACGCTTTGTAACCTCAAGGACATTTGCTACCGCAAGAATCTCCTCTATGCTAAGAGATGAACCCAACTCCAATCTGGCAAGAGAAGGTCTTAAATCTGTAGTACCACTGGCACTTACATCAGAAAATTTTACAAGTCGATTAAAGGCGCATGCAGTCTCCTGCTGCATCACCTTAATTTCTTCTATGTCATTAATAGGAAGAAGCTGCTGACAGCGAAGCCTTCCTGCCTCACATGTAGCCAGCTCTGATAACCTGTTTATTATCTTGTCATACTCTAGTGTTTTTAATACTTTTAAGTTCATTTTGCACTCCAAAAAATAAAAAATACCTGTGATGACCTCAATCATAAGGCTTCTATTATAAAAATGCAAATAATACACACTTTTAGCCATATAATTTAGTCATTTTATGTATATTCATTTTCCCTTCCAACATGTATAATTGGCGCGTTAAATCACGCATACTTAATATACAGAGGCTGAATTTTATAGATTAAGTAACATTTAGGAGGAAATAATGGTTGAATTATTAAAGCTTATTGAGAGCTATGGTGACGCACCAGCTTTCAAAAACTTAGCTGGCGAAAACAGCTTTGTTGTAACTTACAGAGAGTACCTTGACAAGATGAAGGCTTGCGCTTACAACCTTCAGCAGACCTTCGGTGATCTCAAAGGGAAGCACATCGGTATCATGGCAGACAGCAATTACGAGTACACAGTTATTCTTGGTGCTGTTCTCTTTAGCAGAGGTGTTCTTGTACCTGTTAACTTCTTCGAGACACCAGAAAACATCGAAGCTGCTATCTACCGTTCAGATTTAGATGGTATTATCGTTGAAGATAAGTACAGAGAAAAAGTTGTAAGCAACATCACAATTGCTGATAAGCATGAAATGCTTAAGGAAGGCAATGGTAGCATCGAGCTTAAGGACTTTACAGAGGAAGAAAAGAACAATCTTGCACTTATCATCTTCACTTCTGGAACAACAGGTCTTTCAAAGGGTGTTATGCTTTCTGTTAACAACCTTGTTGGTTTTGAAGCTACTGGTCACAACAGCGATTTCTCAGAGGATGCAAAGGGCGCTGCAGGTCTTAGAATCTACAACGTTTTCCCATTCTATCACGTTGCTGGTATCGTAGGATGGCTTTACAGAATTGAACAGAAGGCTACTACATATCTTAGTGCTGACCCAAGAAACGTACTTTCAGATCTTGAGGGCGAGCAGATTGACGTAGGTCTTGTTACTCCTGGTATTATGAACCTTTGGTTAACATGCATTAAGAAAGGTAACATGGAGCGTTTAGGTGGTCTTAAGCTTATTCTTACAGGTGGCGCTAAGCCAGACCCTGCTGTAATCAATACATTCCTCAACAACGGAATCGGATTTGGTCAGTACTACGGTTTAACAGAGGCAAGTGGTAATATCACATGTAACTTTGATGTTGCTAACCACCTTAGTTCAGTTGGCCGTATGGTTGACGGCTGCGAAGTTGTATTCATTGATGGCGAAATCTGCATCAAGTACTATGGTGTAATGCTTGGTTACTACAAGGATCCTGAGGGCACTAGAGAGGTCCTTGATGAGAATGGCATTCTTCACACAGGTGACCTTGGATATATGGATGAGGATGGATTCCTTTACATCACAGGTAGAAAGAAGAATCTTATCATTCTGTCAAGCGGTGAGAATGTTAGCCCAGAAGAGCTTGAAAAGCACGCTTATGGCTGTGAAGCTGTAAAAGAGTGTAAGGCATACGCAGATAATGACAGAATTCACCTCGAAGTATTCTGCGATAAGGATGCTCAGGAAGAAGTTAAGAATTACATTTCTGAGACTAATAAGAAGTTACCTATCTTCAAGAGAATTTACAAAGTTGAATTCCGTGATGAGGAATTTGAAAAGACACAGCTTGGTAAGATTAAGCGATAAAATAATTACAGGGTTGGAATTGCTCCAACCCTGTTTTTTATTTTCTAGATTTCTCTATTCTTTATTTCAATGTAAGATTTTACGACCTCTATGAGTCTGTCATAATCCATGACACCTGTATCCAGACAGAAATCATAATTTCTGGCATCGTTCCAATCACGTCCTGTGTAATACTTGTAATAATCTGCACGGTGCTTATCAATGTCATGCATTCTCTTGAGAAGCTCAGCGTCTGTACCGCTTACCTGTCTGCGCAATCTTGTAAGACAATCATCCTCTGATGCATAGAAGAAAAGGGAAAGCACATATGCTCTGTCCTTCAAGATGTAATCCGCACAACGACCTACGATAATACAGCTTTGTGTATTGGCAATGCGTTTGATAACATCTGCCTGAAGTTCAAACAGATTGTCATCTGATGTAAAAGCTGCATACTCTGGACTTAATGGAAGTCCCTTGTAATGAGCCTTGGCAGAAAGGAAAATCTTTCTAACGTGTTCATCCACCTCACCGAACAACTCCTCGTTTATTCCGCTTTGGTCAGATGCCATTCTAAGAATCTCTCTGTCATAAACTGGAAGACCTAGTTCCTTGCCAAGCTTCTTCGCAAGTGTAAGACCTCCCGAACCATAACTTCTAGCAATACTAATAACTAGCTTCTTTTCATCCCCCATGATGAAACCTCCCTATTCTCCTAGATATGCCTTCTTGATAGAATCATCATTCATAAGAGTTTTGGCATCTCCAGAAAGTACGATGTTCCCCGTTTCCAATACATACGCACGATCTGCAATAGCAAGTGCCTTCTTTGCATTCTGTTCTACAAGAAGTACTGTGGTGCCTGCCTTGGAAATCTCCTGGATGATATTGAAAATCTCTTCCACGTAGATAGGTGAAAGTCCCATTGAAGGCTCATCCATAAGGATAATACGTGGCTGGCTCATAAGAGCTCGACCCATGGCAAGCATCTGCTGCTCACCGCCTGAAAGGGTTCCTGCCAGCTGATTCTGACGCTCCTTCAAACGTGGAAAGCTTTCGTATACACGATCAAAAGCATCCCCGATTTCCTTCTTGTTACTTCTAGTATATGCTCCCATTTTCAAGTTTTCAAGCACTGTTAATCCTGGGAAAACTCTTCTTCCTTCAGGTACATGAGCCATACCCATAGATACAATTTTATGGCCTGGAACCTTAGTGATATCTGTGCCTTCAAGAAGCACCTGGCCAGAAGTTGGCTGAAGCATACCAGATATAGTTTGTAATGTAGTTGTCTTTCCTGCTCCGTTTGCACCAATAAGTGCAATGACTTCACCTTCGTTAACCTCGAAAGAGATGCCCTTTAGAGCCTGGATAACTCCGTAATTTACGATTAAGTCTTTTACTTCTAACATATTACTCTCCTAAATAAGCCTTAATAACTTCTGGGTCATTTAACACATCGCTGGTCTTTCCCTGGGCAAGCACACGACCGAAGTTTAATACAGTAAGCTTCTCACAAATTCCAGATACAAGCTTCATATCATGCTCGATAAGAAGAATTGTCACACCAAATTCTTTTCTGATAAGCGCGATAGTGTTCATCAAGTCACGTGTCTCGTTTGGGTTCATACCTGCTGCAGGCTCATCCAAAAGAAGAAGCTTTGGATTTGTAGCAAGAGCTCTTGCGATTTCCAACTCTCTCTGCTTTCCATAAGGAAGATTAGATGCAAGGATATCTGCCGAAGAATCCAATCCAAATACTGAAAGAATTTCCAACGCCTTCTTATCCATTTCCTTTTCTGTAGCAAAAAACTTTGGCAGTCTGAAAATGCCTGTAGCTGTGCCATATTCAAAGGAATTATGTAATCCTATTTTTACATTATCAAGTACACTCTGATCTCCGAAAAGACGAATATTCTGGAATGTACGTGCTACGCCAGCCTTATTAATATCTGCTGTTTTCTTGCCAGTGACATCCTTTCCATCAAGGAAAATCTTGCCATCAGTTGGCTTATAAATACCTGTAAGCATGTTAAATACTGTAGTCTTACCGGCTCCGTTAGGTCCAATCAAGCCATAAAGCTCTCCCTGCTCGATAGAAAGATTGAACTCATCTACTGCTCTAAGTCCTCCGAAGGAAATGCCTAAATTTGTAACTTCAAGTAAGCTCATTACTGCACCTCCTTCTTCTTAAATTTGCCAAGTATAGCTGCTGTTGTAAGACCATGGTCATCTCTCCACTTAAGGAGTGCTGGAGCCCAGTTAAACAACATCAATACAATAAGTACAATTGAGTAAATAAGCATTCTATATGTTGAAAGTCCTCTGAGAAGCTCAGGAAGCATAGTAAGTATTACTGCCGAAATAACTGAGCCTGAGAAATTTCCGATTCCACCAAGTACTACATAAACAAGAATCATAATGGACATGTTGTAACCAAAATTGTTTGTAGTAGCTGTAAGAGAATTGATGTTATGAGCGTAAAGCACTCCACCAACTCCAGCTATGGCTGCTGATATCGTAAATGCGATAAGCTTGTATTTTGTAACAGGAAGACCTACTGTCTCTGCTGCAATCTGATTATCACGAATAGCCTTTACAGCACGGCCCGTTCTGGAATTAACAAAGTTGTGAGTTACGATAAGTGCCAGAACAAGTAATACTACAGCAATAGTAAATGTAGACTGACGTGGTGTTCCAGTGATACCCTGTGGTCCATTGATAAGCATCTTTCCATCAAGGTCCATTCCAAGGGAAAGCTGATCCTTGATTGAAAAATGAATGCCCTTTGAATCCTTACCAATGTACATTACGTTAATAACATTTTTGATAATCTCACCAAAAGCAAGTGTAACAATTGCAAGGTAATCTCCTCTTAATCTAAGTACTGGGATGGCAATTAAGAATCCAAAAAGTGCTGCCATTGCTGTTCCAATTACAAGTGCCAGAATAAATCTAGGTACATCTGGAATAGTCTCCTGTGTAGCTCGAGAGAAAAATGCTGATGTAAATGCACCAACACACATAAATCCAGCATGTCCAAGAGAAAGCTCTCCAAGATATCCAACGCAGAGGTTAAGTCCTACTGCTACAAGTGAATAAGCACAAACTGGTACAAGAAGTCCCTTCATAAGAGAGCTAAGATTTCCTGTGCTTTCCATAACTGACATTACAATATAAAGTAGGACAATCACGCCGATTGTTGTAATAAGCTTCTGTGTAGATTTGTTTAAATTCTTGTATAAATTCATGGCCGTCACCTACACTTTCTCTTTGATTTGCTTGCCTAAAATTCCAGTAGGTTTAACAAGCAATACAATAATCAATACTGCAAATACAATTGCATCTGCCAACTGGCTGGAGATGTATGCCTTTGCCAAAATCTCAATAATACCAAGAAGAAGCCCACCAATAAGTGCTCCTGGGATCGAACCGATTCCACCAAATACAGCCGCTGTGAATGCCTTGATACCTGGCATTGAACCTGTGTAAGGTGTAAGTGATGGATAAGATGAACAAAGAAGCGCACCAGCGATTGCTGCAAGTCCTGAACCAATTGCAAAGGTAAGAGAAATAGTTGCATTCACATTGATTCCCATAAGAATTGCTGCTTCCTTATCCTCCGATACTGCACGCATTGCCTGACCTGGCTTTGTATTCTTTACGAACCACATGAGTACAATCATAATTACCACACATGTTATGATAGTAATGATTGCATTTCCTGTGATTTTCAGCGAGCCACCAGCAAGTGATATTCCCTGCCAGTTAATTACAGATGTGAAGCTTACAGGATTCGAACCAAATAGCATCAATGCCATATTCTGAAGAAAATAGCTGACACCGATAGCTGTAATCAACACCGCCAGATTAGTTGCCTTTCTAAGTGGTTTATATGCTATCTTTTCTATAATCATTCCAAGTGCTGTACAGCATACTATCGAAATAACAATAGAAACTACAGCAGGCATGCCAGAATTTGCCATGCACATGAAAACAACATATGCTCCGATCATGATAACATCGCCGTGTGCGAAGTTAAGCATCTTTGCGATACCATAAACCATAGTGTATCCCAAAGCGATAATTGCATATACACTTCCCAAGCTTAAGCCATTGATTAAATAGGTTAAGAATCCCATACTCTGTTACTCTCTTTCGAATAAAATAAAATTAGATGCAGAGCTGCCCCATTTTTGGAACAGCCCTGCATCGTCTTTGATGCTCTAATTAATCTACTGAAGCATATGCTCCATCTTTGATAATTACGGCCTTAGGTGCCTTTGATACTTCACCTTTATCGTTCCATGTCATTCCCTCGCCTGTAAGTCCATCGTAAGATACATTCTGGATTTCTGAAATAAGTGCCTCACAGATTTCCTCTGAAGAAGCCTCTGGTGTGAGACCTGATGCCTCAAGTGCTGCCTTGAGAATGAATACACCATCATAAGCATCAGCTGCAAACTGGTTAGGTGTTCCACCAAACTTCTCTTCATACTTTGATACAAAGCTCTTTGTTGCCTCGTCCTCTGCATCAGCAGCGAATGGTGTAAGAAGGTATACACCTTCTGCTAGCTTTACATCGAAGTTTTCAACTGAAAGGAGTCCATCAAAGCCATCTACACCAAACATTACTGGAGCATATCCCATCTGATTTGCCTGTGTAAGTACGATTGATCCTTCTGTGTAGTAGAAAGGAAGGAAAAGAAGATCAGCCTCTGCGTCCTTACACTTCTGAAGCTGTGTTGTGAAATCAGTTTTTGAATCTGCAGTGAAAGCCTCTGTTGCCACGATCTCAAGTCCAATTGCCTGAGCCTCTGCTGCAAATGTCTGATATACACCTGATGAATATGGATCTGAGCTATCGTAAATTACGCCCACCTTTGTTGCCAGCTCATTATCCTTAATATAGTCTGCAGAAACCTTTCCCTGGTTAGGGTCAGAGAAGCAAACCTGGAATACATTGTCATGTCCGCTTGTTACATCTGTTGAAGAAGCAGATGGTGTAAGCATAAACATTCTGTCTGCGTATGTCTCAGCGGATACAGCCTGTCCTGCACCTGAAGTAACTGTTCCCTCGAGAATCTGCATTCCCCAGTCCTTCAAAGTATTGTATGCATTTACTGACTTCTGCTGATCTGCCTCGTCATCCTGAAAATTGAACGAAATATTATATCCATTGATTCCGCCTGCCTCGTTAACCTCGTCTACAGCAAGCTGAATTGCATTCATAACGCCCTGTCCGTACTGAGCAGCACCACCTGTGATTGGTCCAATACCACCAATTCTCCATGTGAGCTCTCCTGATGTGTCTACTGATTCTCCACCTGTAGCTGCTTTGTCATTTCCTCCACAACCTACAAATAAAGAAGCTGCCATTGCTGCACAAAGTGCTAAACTTAATGCTCTCTTTTTCATATTCATACCTCCATTTCTTTCACTGCGAAAACCTCTCGTCTCGCTTTATCACTTTAATCCGTGAAACTACTTTGAAGATATAATAAATCTTGTTTAAATTATTTGCAAGAAAAACTTTCACACTTTAACTCGTTGATGTGCCCGACCGGTAGTTTTTCCTCATCAAGCACAAGCGGTCCAAACGCTGTTCTTTTCAGCTCTAGCACTGTTTTTCCCACTGCAAAAAACATCCTTTTTACCTGATGAAATTTTCCTTCATGAATTGTTATATAACAGGTTTTTCCACCCTCATATTTCACTGTAGCAGGTGCTGTTGGCTCTCCCTCTCCTATGTGAACTCCTGCTTCCAAAGCTGCAACATCCTCAGGTGTTAATTCACCATCCAGCTCCACATAATATGTTTTATCCACATGCTTCTTAGGAGAAAGCATATCATGAGCAAGCTGTCCGTCATTTGTTATCAGTAATAAACCAGTAGTATCCTTATCCAATCTTCCAACAGGAGCAAGTCCCTTAGGTGCATCAGGACACTGACTATAGAAAACATCCATGACTGTTCTCTCATGGGCATCCTCTGTAGCTGTGATAACCCCCTTTGGCTTGTTGATAACATAGTATGAAAATTTCTTATATGTGCATTCCTTACCCTGATAGGTAATCACTACAGAGTTTTCATCCACCTTTTGCTCTGGCTTTCCTGCCTTCTCTCCGTCTACAAAAATAAGGCCCTTCTTAAGAAGAGCCTTAACTTCAGACCTTGTTCCGATATTTAATTCTACCAAAAGCTTGTCTAATCGCATCATATTCAATTTACCTTAATAAGAAATTACTTCGTAGCCTGTCTCAGTAACAAGTACCTGATACTCCCACTGAGCAGAAGGCTTTCCATCAAGTGTAGAAACCTCCCAGCCGTTGTTAGGATCAGTCTTAATCTTCTGAGTGCCCATATTAATCATAGGCTCGATTGTAAACATAAAGCCTGGAACTAAAAGAAGCTCTGTGCCAGGAAGTGTATTGTAACCAACCCATGGTTCCTCATGGAACTCAAGTCCTACACCGTGTCCGCCAATCTCACGAACAACCTGATATCCATTAGCGTGAGCGTGCTTACAAATAGCAGCACCTACATCACCCAGGAATCCCCAAGGCTTAACCTGCTCTAATCCAAGGTCACAGCACTCCTTTGTAACCTCAACAAGCTTTCTTGTCTCTGGATCAACATCACCAATCATAAACATTCTTGATGAGTCAGAATAATATCCGTCTAAAATTGTAGAACAGTCTACATTTACAATGTCACCACTTTTAAGGATTACATCCTCTGAAGGATATCCGTGGCAAACCTGATCATTTACTGATGTACATACGCTGTATGGAAATCCCTCGTAATTAAGTGGTGCTGGAATACCACCCATTTTTGTAGTGGTATCATATACAATCTTATCAATCTCTGCTGTGCTCATTCCTTCATGAATTGCCTCGGCAACAGCATCAAGACAAGCCATATTAATAACTGCTGACTGTCTAATCTTCTCTACCTGCTCTGGAGTTTTGAGCATGTCGTGTGTTGGAACCTTATGTCCTTTCACAGCGAAGCTGTCAATCTTTCTATCCATTGCCTCATGGCACTGCTTATACTTACGACCACTGCCGCACCAGCATGGGTCATTGCGATTTATCTTTTGCATTTCTACGTAAACCTTTCTTCTCTGCTTTAAACTTTTCCTTTTCCTCATCAGTCAAACCATTAATATAATTTATCTTTGTGTGTTTGAGTGTAATGTCTCCAAGAACAAACTTATCCCACAACTTATCATTTATTTTAACAGAATGCTCGTCTCTGATAAGGCCATAGTTATAGCCATCGTATTTATACGCAGCCTGACTAGGTCCGTTTTCTTCGGCGAGATGATTCTGATATTTTTCTGCTATTGCTGCAATTCTGATTTGCTCATTTATAGTTTCCTCATCACAAGGAAGCTTTTCCCATTGAATATCTAGCAAATCTTCCCAAAAGTCATTTATGGCGAATGAAAGATCTTCTTCCTCTTGGGCATTAAGAGTATCCATCCCCTCTTCAACTGCAAGTCGATAAAAAAGATGGTCATGAATAGCCATATCAATAACAACATCCTTAGACGCTGACTGGATGAAGGTTTCATTGGTGTAGAGATTCCAAAAGTCCTTGGTGTAATCAGAATTATACACCTTTGCCTGCTCCTCTACCTTCCTTTCTTCAAAAAGAATGTAAAAAGCCAGGTCTCTGAAGGTAATCTCTTCATCATCGATGGTAACCGCAGTATCATCTAAGTGCTCGTTATATTTCAACGGCCCTCTGCCATCTCCCATGGTAACAAGTGCGTAGATTACTACACCTACGCACAAAATAACCAATAATATTTTTATAAGTTTTTTTATAATCATAGCACCCTTCTAATCGTAATGATTGAGTGACATGTGACAGGTCTGTAGTTTGTAATACCTGTGGCTGTACTCTGTGCCTCAACAATAAGACCGCCACCGGCATAAATAGCCACGTGACCTGGGTAACATACTATATCTCCTGGCTGCATATAATTGTAACTTACTTCCTGACCAACACCACGGAATGAACCTGATGTCATACGTGAACCGTATGTAATACCAAAGTTGGCAAGAACTCCCTGAACAAATCCAGAGCAATCACAGCCCTCAGTAAGGGATGTTCCACCCCAAACATATCTGTTTCCAACAAACTGATTTGCATAGGATACAACGCTGGAACCGCTGGTTCCTGTCTTATAGCCTGGATTTAAATCTCCGTTAACATTATAGTTTCCAGTAGTCTTAACTGCTCCGCCTGTACCACCTGCTGCAGCTCTTGCAGCGGCTTCTCTGGCGGCTCTAAGTGCAGCCTCACGAGCGGCAATTTCCTTTGCTTCCTTAAGCTCGGCATCCAAATCATCCATCTCGCCACGCTTCTCGGTAACCATGGTCTCAAGAGCAGCTTCCTGAGTCTTCAGCTCTTTCTTTGCTGACTCAAGAGATGCCTTCTCCTCCTCTAAGGCGGCAGCCAACTCTTCTATTTCTGCCTGTGTGGCAATGAACTGGTCAAGCTTAGCTCTGTCGTATTTTTGAACACTCTTCGCATAGTCAACTCGGTTTAAAAACTGTGTTATGGAACCTGAGCGAATAAGCATCTCCAAAAGACTTTCCTGTGGAGTCTCGTACATGTACTTGATACGAAGCTTCATTGCTGCGTACTGAGCTTCTCTGGCTGCTGTGGCCTCCGCAAGGGATGCCTGAGTATCCTCAATTTCTGCTGCAGTAGAATCAATCTCTGCATTTATCTCGGCTATCTGGCTAACCAAGCTATATAAATCTGCATCTAAGGCATCTATCTCATCCTGTAAAGCGTCCTGTTCCGCTTCAATCTCTGAAATAGAACGAACCGCATTAGAGACAGTGGAATCTGATGCAAGAACTGCCACACAAACCACTATACATATTGCTGCCTTAGCAATCTTAGAAAATTTCATAAACACTATCTCCAAAAACTGGTAAACCCAATATCTGGGGATTTTTACACAATCCCTCTATATTATGATACAAGTTATAGGAGTCCTTTTCAACCTAAAAACGAAAACGACCTCAGCCGAAGCTGAGGTCTCTTTTGAAGCCATTATGAAATTGTAACTAGCAAAGTTTCATGCGAATTTCTTTAGTAATTATGTCTGTATAGCTGAAGGATAACAACTGTGATGGACATGTCTCGGTGTCGTCAACTAATATAGTAAATACACTTGGGTAAGCTTCTTGAATAACACCTTGCTGAATGTCAACCTTGTTACGCCCCTTGTCTAACTGAATAACAACTCTACTACCGCACTGCGATCTAACAGATTCGCGCACCTTGTCAAAGTCCTCTCGTTCCATGATGTCTCCCCCTTTTCTAGCAATATAAATATTGCAGTTCTAGCAATTTATAATTTGCTGAAACTAGTTTACCATTTTTTGTATAATTTGTCAAAATTTTAGAGGAGTTTTTTGAATATTTATTATAAAAAATGCCTGTCAGCCCCTGATTTCGTTACACTTTATAACTTTTATTAAAACTACATTTAAATGATTAGAAGATACTTCACCATCCATTTGCTTATTAATAATGACTATTTTATAATTAAACTATCAAAAACTTGGAGGTCAACATGCTTAGAACCATATTCACAGTTTTATTTATCACAGTTTTTTTGATAGTTAGTATTCCTATTTGGGGAATTCTTTTTATTTTAGGACTTTTCAACAAGAGAGCCAAGGACGTTATCGGCTATAAAATAGTAGCCTGGGCCTTTGGTGTTGTAGCTTTCTTAGCTGGTGCCAAATACGAAGCTCATGGCTTAGAAAACATTCCAAAGGACAAGACAGTTCTTTTTGTTGGTAACCACCAGAGCTACTTTGATGTTGTAATCGGGTATCATCTTTGCCCTGCAGTAACAGGTTTCCTTGCAAAAGACGATATCAAAAAGGTTCCTCTTCTCAGCACCTGGATGGTAATTAATTATTGTCTTTTCCTTACAAGAACAGATCCTCGTCAGGATTTAAAGCTTATCATTAAAGCTCAGGAATACATCAAATCAGGTATCAACATGTTTGTTTTCCCTGAGGGAACTCGTTCAAAAACAGGTGATATGGCGGAATTCCACGAGGCTTCTCTCAAGGTTGCAACAAAGACTAACAGTTTTATTGTTCCAGTTTGCTTCACAAATACCAGAGAAGTTTTGGAAGCACACATGCCAAAATGCAAACGTGCAAAGGTTATAGTAACCTTCCTTCCACCAATTGATCCTAACACACTTGAAGGCGAAAACAAAAAACGCCCTGGCGCTTATATCCAGAGCGTAATGAAAACTCAGCTTGAAGCTGATGCAAAATTAATTTAATTACTCAAATCTTGTTTTTATAGCTTCGACGACAGTTGAGAAGTTCATAAAATGCGATGCCTTAACCAAGATAGTATCACCACCACGAATAATTGGTAATAAGTCTTCTAACATAGCTTCTACATCGGCATAGTGATGTGCCATGCAGGAGCTATTTTTTTGACTAAGGGATTTATTAATCTCCTCTGAAAGCTCACCAACTGTAAATACATATCCAATGTGATTATCCTCGAGAGCCTGTCCAATCTCATAGTGAAGCTGACGCTCGTCCTCTCCAAGCTCACCCATATCTCCAAGAACTGCAATTGAACGTCCTGGCGCTTTTCCAAGAACCTCAATAGAAGCCTTCATTGATACAGGATTTGCATTGTAACAATCATCGATGATAGTAATATCTCTAACCTCGATAACGTTGTTACGACCAGCAATAGTGCTGGCTTTCTCAAGACCACGCTTGATTTCATCATCTGTAAGACCAAGCTCCTTACCCATTGCTGTAGCAGCAAGTGCATTCATGACATTGTGTGTACCAGGCAAAGGAATGTTGGCTTCAAATGTATCTCCGAAAGCATTAATAACTGCTCTTGTTCCTGTCATGCCCTCAGCTGTAACATCGCTGGCACTGACCTCCTGACCGTTAAGACCGTAGAAAATCCTTCTGATTCCAAGAGTATCTGCATTGATAAGCTTGTCATCATCGCCATTAAGAATGACTGCTCCATTCTTATTCATATGCTCAAATACTTCTGTCTTAGCCTGAAGTATTCCATCACGTGTCTTAAGAAATTCCAAATGGCACTGACCAATATTTGTCATTACAACATAATCAGGCTTTGCAATGTCGCCAAGTCGATGCATCTCTCCAAAATCAGAGATTCCCATCTCAACAACTGCCACCTGATGCTCATCTTTTATACGGCAGATTGTAAGTGGAAGACCAATCTCGTTGTTGAAATTTCCTTCTGTCTTAAGCACTTCGTACTTTGTACCAAGCACTGATGCAAGCATTTCCTTTGTACTAGTCTTTCCAACACTTCCTATAATACCGATAACTGGAATGCTAAGCTGCATTCTATAATCAGTAGCAATCTGCTTCAACGCAAGCTTTGTGTCTTTTACAATAATATATGGGCCTGTTGGATTATCCAACTCTCTTTCTGAAAGGCTAGCAAGAGCTCCCTTTGAGAAAGCATCCTCGATAAAATCATGACCGTCAACTCTGGCTCCAACCATTGGAATAAATAGGAAATCCTTTTCCACCTTGCGGTTGTCGTTAACAGCACCCTGAATTTCTGTATTTTTTAGGGCTTCCGTGCCCGCAGGCGTTACCAGCTGCCCATCAACTACCTGAGCAACATGTGCCAATGTCATATTTCTCATATACTTCTTCTCTCTAACTTATGCGTACTTCATTAATGATACCTTGATGAGATGCTCACACAAATCCTCGAAGTTCATGCCAACAACTGCTGCTTCCTGAGGAAGAAGGCTTGTTGGTGTCATTCCTGGAAGAGTGTTAGCTTCCAGACAATATATATTCTCCTGCTCATCCATCATAAAATCTATACGTGCATATGTTGTAAGACCAAGAGCTTTAAATGCTTTCTCAGCATATGTCTGCATTTTTGTAGTAGCCTTTGTGCTGATTTCTGCCGGACAAGTCTCGACAGCTGAACCTGCAGCATACTTATTCTTGTAATCGTAGAAGCCCTGCTTTGGAGCAATCTCAATAATAGGAAGAGCTTTTCCCTCGATAACACCATCAGAAAACTCTCTACCCTTGATAAACTGCTCAATTACGACTTCGTCTTCCCATTTGAAAGCTGCGTCCAAAGCATCATCAAGCTCATCTGGAGTATTTACAATAGTAACTCCGATTGATGATCCACCGCAGTTTGGCTTAACAATGCAAGGATACTTGTCAAACTTAAACTTCTTGCGATTCTCTTTCTTAAGTGAAACACCCTTTGGAACAGGAACTCCTGCTTTTTCAATGACATTCTTTGTCATCTGCTTATCCATGGCAATTGCACTTGAAACATAATCATTTCCTGTATACTTTATTCCAAATAAATCAAAGGCAGCCTGAACCTTTCCGCTTTCACCTTCACCACCATGAAGAGCCATGAAAACAACATCCGCCTTCTGGCAGATTTTAATAACGTTTGGTCCAAAGAAGCTTGGGCTCTGGTCTGGACGACTAGCCTTAATCGCCTCAATATCTGGAGCCTCTGTAGGAATATCTGCAACCTTAACAGAATTTTCCTCGCTATTTTCGAAGATATCTGTGATATCACATTCTGCGTCTTTATATCCCATAAAGACATCGAGAACCAATGCTCTATGGCCTCTGTTTCTAAGGGCTTTAGCCACCATTGTACCAGACTTGAAGGAAACGTCTCTCTCTGAGCTCAATCCACCAGCCAAAACTACTATATCCATAAATCTGCCTTTCAATTTATATAAATTATTATTTTCCTTGCGTTAATATAGTATTTTTTTCAAAAAATTACAAGTGCCATGGGATAAGCAGCATTTAATTACTCTAGATTTTTGTTTCCAGCCTATTCATATATTCAACCAGCTCCTTTGTAGCATTCAAAAAGTTTTGGATTATGGTAGCCCCTTTCTTATCTCCGAAAGATTCACATACGTCCATTTGAATCATTAGTGAATGAAGCAAAGTCCTGGTATCCTTATCACTTAAATATCTGCTGAAAATGTATTCTAAGCATTGCTTCACAGTGGAATAATCGTTTTTTGTCATGCAGACCCTGGCCAGTGCAAAGGAAGCTTCCATATATTTATCTATTACAAAAGGGCTTCGTGGATCAAAGTCATTAGCCAATAGGCCTCTGCATATCAATTCTGCTGTCTCCACATCCCCCATAACTCGATATGCTTCACTAATTTCATATAAAATCTGAAATTCTATCAGAGACAATTTAATATTAGGCAAATCATTAAAATCAGGAATCTTTCTCCTAAGCTCGTAGGTTTGAATTATCTCATCGAGAAACTGCTCCACGCTAAGCCCTCTTTTCCTTATAGATATAAGATGTCCCAAAGCATAATACTGCATATTTTCTCTTTTTTCTTCCTCATCATTATCCCCCTCGCACTCCTCCATCAGGCATCTAAACTTCTCCAACTTTCTTTCGATTTCTTCACCACGTCCATTTTTTATGGCATTTAACAATTCCTTCCTTGCAGATTTAAAGCCAAATACACTTTCCATCCACAGCTCGTCGTATATTATCCCAAAGGATTCAAATATACTGTCCAGCTTCATAAAAATTTTTCGACTAGGCAGTTCTTTCCCTGCCTCAAGCCTTGCAATTGTACTTATAGCACAATCCACCATTTCCGCCAGCTGTTGCTGCGTCAGCTTAAACTCCTTTCTCAACCACCTCAAATACGTACTAAAATTTGTTTTTCGCATAAAAATACCTCCTAATCCTATAATGGAATGTCTCGCATTATAGCAATAGGAGGTTAAAATTCATTGTTAAATTTTTAATTAAATTCCGAACTTTAGAACTCTGGTTCAATAAGACCGTAAGCTCCGTTCTTTCTCTTGTAAACTACGTTAATCTCGTCAGTATCAGCATTTCTGAACATGAAGAAATCATGTCCAAGCATTTCCATTTCAAGGCATGCATCCTCAGCATACATTGGCTTCATATCGAATTTCTTGGTACGGATAATCTGGATTTTCTCCTCGTCTGAAACCTTTTCCTCGATAAAATCCTGTGCGAAGATTGCTCTTGAATCAGACTGCTTTCTGTCGATAATCTTATTTCTGTGCTTCTTGAGCTGAGCCTCCAATGTGTTTGTGACAGCCTCGATTGAAGCATACATATCAGAAGTAACTTCCTCTGCTCTCAGATAACTTCCCTTCATAGGGATTGTAACTTCTATTTTCTGACGTCCTTTCTCTACGTCTAATGTTACGATTGCTTCAGTATCCTTGTTAAAATACTTGTCTAACTTCTTAAAGCGCTCCTCCACCGCTTCCTTAAGACCCTGAGTTAACTCGATGTTCTTTCCTGTAATTGTTGTTTTCATGATGTCGTACCACCTTTACCAAGTATTTAACAAACCCCCTTCTCTTTTATATTTAGAGAAATTGATTTATTATGTAAACAGTATATCAATTGAGTGTAAAAACCTCAAGAATTTATCAGATAATTAATATTTTCTTAATATATTGTATATACTAATAGTGCGACATACGCCAAATAATAAGGAGATTTCAATGAAAAAGACAGCTTTAATCACTGGTGCAAGCAGGGGTATCGGACGTGCCATAGCAATTGAACTTGCTAAAAATGGATATCACCTGGCTCTGTTTTGCCACAGCAATATAGATATGCTAAATGCTCTTGCAGAAGAGCTTCATGCCAATTATAAAATCGAGGTTTACACATATCAGGGAGATGTTGCCGATTACGGCTTTACTATTCCTGCCTGTGAGGATGCTTTGGATAAGCTGGGGCAGATAGATGTACTTGTCAACAATGCAGGTATTGCTCACATCGGATTATTAACAGATATGTCAGTAGACGAGTGGGATAATGTTATTAACACTAATCTTTCCTCAGTTTTCTACACATCAAAAGCTGTGGCCCCTTCTATGGTTAGCCGTAGAGCTGGCAATATCATTAACATCAGTTCTATGTGGGGAACTGTAGGTGCCAGCTGCGAGGTAGCCTACTCTGCTTCAAAAGGGGGTGTAAATTCCTTTACAAAGGCATTTGCCAAAGAGCTTGCTCCTAATGGCGTGGCTGTCAATGCCATCACCTGTGGAGTTGTAGATACAGACATGAATGGACAGCTTTCCCCTGAGGAAAAGGCTGAGCTTGCAGAGGAAATCCCTGTTGGTCGCTTCTGCGATCCTGGTGAGATTGCTCAGACTGTTTTAAGCATAATAAATGCCCCATCATACATGACAGGGCAGATAATCGGAGTTGATGGGGGCTATATTTGATATATAACAAGGACTATAATTCCCATCACGCATATAATATAGGGTATAAATACATTTTTATATGCTATTTCTAGTTTTGAGAAGGGCTAATTTAGATGTCCAAGCATATAATAATCAAATTATTTTAATAATTATATGCTTTTTTAGAAGTTTTATATCTCTAAATATCTTGTATGAGCATATAAAATGAAAGTTTTTTTCTTTTTTATATGCTTGATAAACTAAAAATGCCTGTTTTAAGCATATAATTATCTAGAAATTTAATAAGTTATATGCTTTGTCATTTTAAAATGGATTATAAAATCAACCTCTTTAAATATTCCTTATACTTCTCAGCCTCCTCATCAGGGAAGCAAATACTTGCTCCAACACCTGTGAGCCAACCATACAGCTGAGGGCTGACCGCCACATTGATTCGAGCCTTTACATAGTCTTCTCCATCAGGTCGAAGGTCTATGCCTGTGCCAAATTTATCAAGGGCAACACCTACCAGATGCTTAGGAAATCTTATGGTGATTGCTCGCTCCTCGCCAGCGAACATGCTGACATGATGCCTTGCGTATTCTTGTGGGTTCAGTGCGTCGCGCTGCGTTCTACCCTCACGAGCATCATCAAGCATTTCAGCCGATACCATCTTATCCACACGATAGTGACGTATCTCCTGATTCTCTCCGTCAAAAGCTACAAGATAATAGTTCTCATCATTTCTAATAAGGAAAGCAGGGCTTACCTTATATATCTTTCCTCCATGACGGGGCTTCATTTCCTTTGTAAGAGTCCACTCCTGATACTTGAAGGACATCATCTTATCGTTATCCAGACATTGATAAATAACATCAATTGTATAGAAAATCTTTTCATTGGCAGCAGTAGCCTTTTCTGGCACAACTACCTGACGCTGAAGTTGTGCTGCTTCTTCCATACCTGCAAGAGTAGTAATCTTTTCCACAAGCTCTTTTGTTTTCTTCTGAGATATAAACTTTGATGCGCCTACTGCATCCACAAGTAGCTTTAATTCTGCCAGCTCAAACGCGCGAGTGCCAATGTAATAGCCATGGTCGCCCTTTACCACATCCACACCGGCATCCATCAACGTATCCATATCCTTATAGACTGTCTTTCTTTCAGCAGGAATTCCTCTTGCTTTAAGGCGGCGAGTCATCTCCATAGCATTAATCTGGTGCTGCTCATCGCTTTCATCCATAAGTATTTGATATTCATTTATAATCTTTAGCTTCTGGCCTCCAACGTGTGGCATTACATATCCCCCGCTTAGTTATTCTATTTACAATTTTTTGTGATATAATTCATACGTTAAGTATAAAAGAAATATCAATTGTTTAAAAGGAAATATATGAGTAGACAAGATTTTTATAAAAAATGCAGAGAAGATTACCCTACATTTACATATCAGGGATATTCTTATGATTTAAATAATGAAGGCATCAGCATGACCTTCGATTTTTCCATTGATGGTCTAAGCGAGTTTCATCCTACATGGAGCATTCCACGCATCAATGATGTAGCTTCAATTGATGAAGAGCTTATTGATGACATGGTGTTCTCACTTGGTATGGTTGAGCTTGTCAGCTATTGGAAGATTGCCTGCCCTCCTACAGTTATAATTAAGGACAGACAGCTTTCAGCAGAGCAGATTAGCTGGTGGAAGAAGCTTTATTTCAATGGTCTTGGAGAGTTCTATTACACAAATGGTATCGAGGAAGACTTTGATGATTTCATGACTGTAAAATGCGAAGGCACAAAGCAGCCTAGAAGCATCACTCCAAAGGACAGACCGCGCATAGCAGCTGGCAAAAAGCCACGTGTTATGGTTCCTGTTGGTGGCGGAAAGGATTCTGTAGTTTCTATCGAGCTTCTTCGTGAAAAAGCTGATGTTAATTGCTATGTTATCAATTCAAGAGGAGCTACAGATGCCACAGTGGAAGTAGGCGGACTTACTGACCACACTATCTACGCTAAGCGTACTCTTGATAAGAACATGTTAGACCTTAATGCTCAGGGCTTCTTAAATGGTCACACACCATTCTCTGCTCTCGTTGCATTTTCAAGTATCATCGCAGGATACCTTAACGACTTACAGTTCGTGGCACTTTCAAATGAAGGCAGTGCCAACGAATCCACTGTAAAGGACAGCTATGTAAATCACCAGTATTCAAAGAGCTTTGAATTCGAGGCTGATTTCAGACATTATGAAAAGAACTTCATCGGCTCAGGAGTGTTCTACTTTAGCTTTCTGCGCCCACTTTCTGAGCTTCAGATTGCCATGCTCTTCTCACGTTTCAAGAAGTACCACGGCATTTTCAAGAGCTGTAATGTAGGCAGCAAGCAGGACATCTGGTGCGGACACTGTCCAAAGTGCCTGTTTGTTTATATCATCCTGTCACCATTCCTTACACTTGAGGAATTAGATGCCATCTTTGGCAAGAGACTTTTTGAGGATGAGACTCTCATGGAGGATTTCGACAAGCTTTGTGGAATCTTGCCTGAGAAGCCATTTGAATGTGTAGGTAGCCGTGATGAGGTTAATGCTGCAATCACTGAGGCTATCAGCAAATATGCGCAGAAGCAGATTCAGCTTCCAGCACTTTTGATGCACTATCAGGACTCAGCAGTAGTTCCTGCCATCACATTCGAAAAATTTAAAAATCAGTATTCATCAGAGCATGCCTTGGATGAATTCTTTGAAAAAATAATTAAGGACGCACTATCAAATGAAGGAAACAATCAGAAATTTAGTTAATAATAAAAAGGTTTTAATTTTAGGATTCGGCCGTGAGGGCCAGTCAAGTTTTAGAATGATTTCATCAGTAGGCGTATATGAGTGCCTCGATATTGCAGATGCTAACGCTGTCAGCTCAGATCTTACAGCTATGCACAATGTAATTACAGGTGCTGCTTACTTAGATTGTCTCGATGACTACGACGTGGTTTTCAAGAGCCCAGGGATCGTTCTTCCAAAGGACATTAAGGAGTATAAGTGCCATATCACCTGCCAGGCAGATCTTTTCCTGCAGGTTTACGGCGCTCAGACAATAGGAATTACAGGAACTAAAGGCAAATCCACAACATCTTCACTTTTATATCATATACTTAAGACATGTGGTAAGGATGTACTCTTCGGTGGAAATATTGGTCTTCCAATTTTTGATATTACAGATCAGATTCATCCACGTACTATTATCGTATTTGAGCTTTCATGCCATCAGCTAGAATATGCTCACTACTCACCATCAAAGGCTATCCTTTTAAATCTTTACGAGGATCACCTTGACCACTATGGTACAGTAGAAAAATACTGGTACGCAAAGCAGAACATTTACAGAAATCAGGGCTACTGCGATTTCCTTTTCTGCAACCCAGATTTCCTTCCAAAACAGGGCGAATGCAAGGCAGCCATCATCAAGGTTAAGACTGGCGACCTTCCATTTTCAAGCTTCGAAGAGATTCCTGGTGTCACACTTCGCGGCACTCACAATCTTTTCAATACAGCTTTTGTTTATGATGTTTGCCGCCGCTACGATATCAGCGATAAGGATTTCATGGAGGCTCTCGCAAGCTTCAAGACACTTGCACACCGCCTAGAATTCATCGGCACAAAGGACGGCGTAGATTATTATGATGATTCCATCTCTACCACTGTAGAATCCTGCATGAGCGCCATCAAGGCTATTCCTAATGCAGGCACAATTCTTCTTGGTGGTATGGACCGAGGAATCGACTACGATCCACTTGTAGAATTTTTACAAACACGTACACTAGAGCACATTATCCTTATGTATGACAGTGGAAAGGTCCTTTTAGACAAGCTTTCTGCTGTTGCTTCACCAGAATTTATGGAGCATGTGCATTACATAGAAGATTTAGCCAGCGCCTGCGCATTCGTTAAAGAAAACGCAAGCAAAGGCACAGCAGTTATTCTTTCACCTGCAGCAGCAAGCTATGGAGTCTTCAAAAACTTCGAGCAGCGCGGTGATTTCTTTAAGGAACATATTGGATTGTAAAGCTTCCCTGATAGGAGGAGAGATTTATGGCACGATCACGTTCAGCATTTTTAAATCAAGAAGGTCCAAGAGTAAAATTCTGTACAAAATGTAACTGTCGTATACCTGTAAACTCTCCTTACGAGCTTTGTAGGGACTGCATGAAAAAAGAACTCTTCCCAAAAGTGAAAGAGTTCATAAATGAAAACGATGATGTTAACGAAATGATTGTCGCTCAGGAATTTGGAATTGAACGTTCCATCGTTCATGAGTGGGTAGTTGAAGGACATCTGGAGTATAAGAAAAGGCTTGAGTTTTAACTCAAGCCTTTAAAAATGACAATATCATTTATATTTGCCACTATAACCTACTATCATGACATGTAAAATACACTGTCTGCCTGTCAGCAGCAATCTTATGAAGGAGCTTTAAGGACTCCTTTATCTTTTTGTCATCAAGATTTGTGAATGGATCATCCAGTATAAGTATTGGCTTCTCATCTGGGTAGAGTACATCTACAAGGGCGAGACGTGAGCAGAGTGCCACCAAATCCTGATAGCCCTGAGAAAGATACTCCGCACTCTTTGTGCTTCCGGAATAAGAAAGCTTTATATTAAGGTCCATATCAAGCTCAAAGTCATCAATAGCATAGCCAGACTTTGTTCCATCTGGGCTATCAAGAAGACTGAGATATTTGTGCAAGCCATTCTGCAGTGGCTGCATATATTTTGACAGGAAGCTCTCTCTGGATTTCTGAAGGAAGTCCTCTGTCTTGGCAAGAATATCTGCATTCTTTTTATATTCCTTTTCCTGCTCCTCCAGGCGCTCAATCTGCTCTGCAATATCTGCCAGGCGTTCCACACCTTCAAGAGCCTGAGAAAGGTTCTCCTTCTCCTGAATAATCTGGCGGTTGAGCTCCATAATCTGCTCATCAATAGCAGTCTGTTGCTGCTGCAAATCATCCACCGAAAGAACCTGCTCGTTCAAATCATGCTCTGCCTCAAAGCGTGCAATCTCTTCATTGAGCTTCTTAACACGCTCCAAAACTGCCTGATATTCTTTCTTTTTGATGCTTATTTCCTGTACCTTTTCAGCTCTGTCAAGACTCTCATCCACAGGATAATTTTTAAGAATATTACTTATATCCGCACTGACTGTACGAATTGTATTTTCGTGACGGGCGAGCTCTTCCTGCTTTGCCAGATAATCTATAAATCTTTGGGCATCCTTCTTCAGTTGAGCAAGGAATTCATACTCTCCACCCATATCGTAAAGGTTGATTCCATATGCAGATGCAAATGGCTGAATCTTTGTATAAAGCTCCAGCTGAACATCTGCCAGCTCGTCCAAAGTGCCTTCTGCTTCCTGATGACGTGACTGCTCCTCAGCCAAAAGGTGACGGTACTGATCCAGCTTTCTTCTGATTTCATAAACATTTTCCTGCATAGTAGCAGCTCTGGTCAGAAGGAAATGAGAAAGGAACTCCTCACATTCTTCTTCCAGCTCACGAAGCTCAAGCTTGCTGATTTCAAGAGCATCTTCTTCCTCTTTGATACGCTCCTGGTATTCCGTGGCTGTCTCCATCTTTTTCTTGTAAGCACGTCTGCCTGTTATCAAAAGAAGTATCAAATCGATACCGACTGCTGCAAAGCTGCTTATCTCAATTATTCTTCCAATCTGGTCATCTATAAATCTGGTAAATACAACTCCAATAAGAATAAAAATAACCAGAAGTATCGTTCCTAATATATGCCATACAGAGATACTCTTACTCTTACTGTGTCTCTCCTCTGCATCACGCTCAGCAATAAGTGTAATCAGACGCTCATTGCTCTGTTCCACCCTTGCGCTGATACCAGTGATAAGAGTGGTCTGATGTTCAATATGTGCAAGCTGCTCATCTGTAGGCACTAGCTTATCAAAGAAAAATTTTAATTCTGTAAGAAGTCGGCTGGATTCCTCAGAAAGCTTTGCATGCTCCGCCTTTGCTCTAAGCTCTGAAAGGTTTGCTGCCATTTTATTCCAAATAGCAAATTCGCTTTCATCTGGAATCTTATTTTCAAAAGGCTTGTCAAAAACAGGAGGTTCCTTTTCCTGTTCATCCTCAAGTACTTTTACTGCGCGCTCATGAACTGCCAAATCACGCTCAGTCTGTTCTAGTACTGCAAGCTCATCATCTGATGGAACTCCTGCTGCAAAAAACTTTTCTAGAGAACCTAGTGTGGTCAGCTCATTGCTGAGATTTTCCTTTTGAATCTTATATGCACCAAGCTCCTGTTCTCTCTTACTCTGAAGCTGAATTGTCTCTGCCAGCTTAGTCTTATCAGCTGTAAGCTTGTCTATATTTGCCTGCTTTTCCTCCACCAGGCAGCTCATAGCCTCTACACTTTCCTCTATGGCTGGAAGCTTTTCATACTCTTCTTTACAGCGGTTAATTTCCTGCTTAACAGAAACAAGCTTACCTGGATTTATCTTACTATTTCTAGTGTAATTGGACTTAGCATCCTTCACACTCTTTAATGCCACATCAAAATTACTGATATCATCCTTTGCTGCTGCAAGATTTCCCATCTTTGCATTAAGAGAATCTGTCATAGCAGTAGCCAGACTAGTCTGCGGAATATAGACACTCTTCTCGAAGGAATCTCTATCTACACGGAATAATTCCTCGCCAATATTCTCGCTATAATCGTCAGAAAGAAGCCCTGTTACATTATCGTACAGAGCAAAGGTATCATCCTTATCTGACTGGCCAAAGGTACGCTCAATTCGGTACTCCTTGCCCTTAGCCTGAAATACGATATTTCCTCCGCAGATACTTCCGTCCCAAGGCAGATAGTGATTTCGGTCTAAAAGCTTTTTCTTTGTATTTGGAGAATACTCCAGGCCATAAAACATAGCCTTAATAAACACAGAGAAGGTGGTCTTGCCCCATCCATTCTCCTGTAAAACTGAATTAAACCCATCTTCAAAATTGAACTTGAATTCATTGATTTTGCCAAAATGGGCGATATAACATGATATTATTTTCATTCGATATCCTCCCCCATAATGGCTCTAATGCCTAATTCAATAATCTTAGCTTTTTCATCCTCATCCATATCCTGAGCCTGAACAAGACGGACAAACTCCCCCTTGAGGGATTTGTCGTATAAAAAGCTGTCGTAATCTACCATGGTCTTTGTACGGTCATAGCATTTTACGAAGAAATATTTATTCTCAAAGTTTCTAACGAAACGAACAATGTCCAGCTCATCATCCAGCTCTCGCTCGCCAGTGATAATAAACTTAATCATATCCTGAGGATCCACATCATCTATTAGACGTTTAGCCTTATTGATGGCTCCCTGCAGATCCATCTCCGCTTTAACATTTACTTCGATTTCGTGGAGACGTCTCTTTGCAAATGGAATAAATTCTGCTTCGATTTTGCCATCATTGATTTCCATAAGAACAAAGCCCTTATCCCCTGTCTCATCAAAGCCGCGCCCTTCCAGACAGCCTGGATAACAGAATACTCCTCTGTCATCAAGCTGCTCGTAGATATACTTGTGGACATGACCTAAAGCAAGGTAGTCTATGAATTTTCCTTTTAATGTGGTGGTATTAACGATTTCTGCACCATCCTTGCCATCATAATCAGACTGCTGACCATGAAGCATAACGATATTGGTAGCTGCAGAATCAAGTACGAGGCGCTGAGCCAATGTGGATACATTGGTTGAATTGAGCTCCATGCCTGTGATAACAACATCCTCACAGGTGTAGCTAGTCCAGCTCTCGGAATTAAACATATGGAAATTAGAGGGAATTATATCAATTCCCTCTTCCATAAAATCACATCTGTCATGATTTCCCTTGAGATAGTAAAAATCTATCTCAGGGTGGGATACAATCTGCTCTACCACACGCTTTTTAACTTCTTTACGAATGTGTGGCTTGTCAAATAAATCTCCCGCTATAAGAATCGCTCTAACCTGATTTGCCTCTGCATACTCGACCATGCGCTCGTAGGTTTCTATTAATTCTGAACGTCTAAGAAGCGCCTGATCTCTATCTAAATTGCTCTCCATTTTGGAGTCCAGATGCAAGTCAGCACAATGAATAATACGCATACAATCTCCCTAACATTAATTCTCCCCATATATGATAATATTAGTGCGGGTTTGTGTCTAGCATTTTAAACTATTCACTAAGCTTAAACTGACTAACAACTCTTGAAAGGTTGTCAGAGATAGAATTCTGCTCATCTGACATATCATTAATGTTAGATACAGTACCTGAAAGGTGATCTATAGAATCCATGACCTCACCGCTGTTGGCCGCAGTATTCTGTGTTGCTTCTGCAATATTCTGCAGTGCAAGACGCACCTCACTCATTATGTTCTGAATAGAATCAGTCATTATTGAAAGCTGTTCTGAACTATTCTTAATATTCTCTGCATCCTGTCCATATCTTTCTGCTACACCAACGAAATTCTTGTAATCAGGTGTAACTGTGTCTGATACATAATCAAGAAGTGATTTAGCATTTGTAGAAAGACCTTCGAATGCATCCTTGATTGCAGAAATAGTTTCCTGAATCTTTTCTACCGAATCAGAAGTCTGACCTGCAAGTTTTCCAATCTCAGTTGCTACTACTGCAAAGCCCTTGCCCTGCTCACCTGCTCTTGCAGCCTCGATAGAAGCATTAAGAGAAAGTAATGTAATCTGGTCAGCAATATCAGCAATAACACTGGCCATCTCACCAATATTTTCAACAACCTGAGACTGAGAAATACTTTCCTCTAACTTCTCCTGGAAGCTAGCCTGAAGGGTCTGAGACTTATCAAATGCCTCCTGACTGTTCTTTCCGATATCTGTAGCTCTCTTTTCGATATCAATTGCCAAATCAAGACTATTCTTTGTTTCCTCGTTAAGATTATCAGCTGACTGGGCTACCTGATCAACAGAAGCAGAAAGCTCCTCTGTGGCTGCAGATGAATTCATCATATCCGCATTTACGGATGTCATAATATCAACAATCTTATCGAACTCTGTTTTTAACTCTCCAGCTGAATACTTAAGATTACTGCTGGATTCATTGATCTCAACTGCGTAGTCAGATATGCTCTGAATAACGCCTTTGTTGTTTCCGTACATTTCATTAAGAGAATTGGACATGATAGCAAGCTCATCCTTACCCTTAATTGAAAGCTGATCAACTGTGAAATCTCCACCTGCCAGCTCTGTTGCAAATTTCTGTACTCTCTTGATAGTCTTGGCTACACCGCCAATTCCTATAATAATTATTATAATTGCAATGCAAACTGCAACGATACAAACAAGAACAAGTCTATTAATCAACAGATATATTGGCTGTAGAAGCTCATAGCCATCTATGGAAATCATAAATTTCCAGCCTGTTTCTTCTATTGTGTCGTAAAATACCTTGTAATTGGTTTTTCCTTCTTGGTAGCCTGTAACACCTGATGGATTTTTCAAAACATCCTCTGCCATAGCAACAAAAGATGGATTGGAATCTTCTGATACACTCTTTCCATCCTGAACCATCTGGTCGTCGTGACCTGCTATAAGCAAACCATTTGCAGCTGTAAGAATACCAACACCTGTCTTTCCAACCTTAACATTTGCAATTATGTCCGTAATTGCGGTAAGCTGAATATCAACAGTTACGCAACCGATTTTCTTACCTCCTGCCACAATAGGAGTAGAGCATGACGACATAACAATTCCTGATGATGGATCATAGTATGGGTCAGTAATCATTGCAACATCGGAACCCATAGCATTGGTATAATACTCTTGGTTAAAGTAATCATACTCCGCATTGCTATAATCCCAGGTAGTTACTGTGGAATTACCATCCTTGTAAACATAAGGACCATAGTACTGCTGCTCAGGGTCATAAGCATAAGGCTCAAACCAAAGTCCTGAACCTAAAACGATATCGTTTGTAGCAATCATATCCTGTAGCATCTTCTCGTAATCGTCCCACTGAGTGTAAGTGTAGGAATCTGCTACACTGATAACAATAGCATCTGCTAAGGTCTTAACATCTCTAAGGTATCCTCCAACGATGGAATTGTTAGCCTTGAGCTCTGCCTCCATTGCCTGCTGTGTCTTTTCATCTACCAATGCATTACTTGATGTTGCAGACATGATTGTAAGAACAATCTGCGCTAACACAAGCACTGGTAAAATCATAACTAACATCTTGGTTCCAATCTTCTTGAAATTCATAGGCACCCCCCAAATTACATTTATCTCTACCTAATATTCAACCACATTGAGCCACTATTCAGTTTTTATTCTCCCTTTAATCCCCTTGTTTTAAAAATATATTTTCAATAGCATTAATAATTTTGGTCTGCATTGGTGGTTTTACAAAATAACCTGCTGGCTTAAGATCAAGCACCGCATCTACATGCTCCTTGTCGGCAATTCCGGTAAGAAAGATCACCGGCACATTCTTGTAATCTTCCTCTGCACGAATCATTTCTAGCGTTTGGCGTCCATCAACAACTGGCATCTCGTAGTCAAGAATGATTAAATCAGGACTATCCTGCCCCATTGCCTTCATACACTGTGCTGCCGATGTAGCAAGAGTAACTCTGTACTTATCCTGCAGCATATTTCGCATATTACGAAGAAGAACTGGATTATCATCCACCACAATGATGTGTTTTTTTTCTGTGTCTACAACCGCGTTTATAATTACATCGGCGTTCATATTGAACTCCTTGCAAATTTCACGGATAATTGTCTCTCTTGTAGGCTGTGCAATATGCTTACACTGTCCAGAATAGTAGTATGATATGAACAGTTGCTTTTTCTTTTCACGTCCATATGTGATAACTGGGAGATCCGGATTATATTCCTTAATAGCTTCGAAAACCTCCTCGTGAACATTCTCAAAACCATCAATATCCATCAAAACCAGCTCAGGCGCATACATCTTAAGCATACTCTTTACTATCTTTCCGCTGTCTGTACATAGCTGAGTATGGAAATGCTGCTCAAGAAATGAGTTAACATCGCTGGTGTCGCTACTAAAATCTCCTACAATTAATATTTTTCGCATGTCTATTCTCCTTAGTGATTACTGTTGTAGTTCGTCTATATCCATCAAAGCATCATCCTCCTCCAAGTTCATGACATGAAGATTAAGATGCTCTATCTTTTCCTGTATATCTCTTGGATATGAGAACGACATAAGTTGCTTCATAATCTTGTCCGCCTGATCACTATTGTGACTTCTGATAGCCATCTTCAGCATCTCAAGAAATGCAAACAGGTCGTCCATATCCTCCATTAATGGTTTTTCCACATCTGAGGTGAGAACTGAAAGCCTGGCTTTCATAATATCCATCTCATCCATCAGAACAGGAGTAAGAATTCTGATTCTATCCATCTGCTCATCTCTGGCAGCATATTCGCAAAGCTTAGCCAAACCTCCTAGAGCTGTAGCTCCAATGGTGTTAGCCATACTCTTTACGGCATGTACCTTGATTCGATAATCCTCTAGCGGAAAACCATCTCCATCAATCTCACTATAAAATCTCATAATCTCATCTCGCTCATAGCTGATGGAATCATGAAAATCAATTGCAGTCTGGAAAACCATGTTGGCTTCTGGGAAATGAAGAAGAGCATAATCCCAATCCACACCTTCCACATCGGGAAGCTCAACCTGTTTAACTCGATTCTTTCTTGCTTCATCAGTTGCATTAGTCTCATGATACTCAAGCAAATCCTCTGGCAGGAAATCTCGAATCATTTTTTCCAACTGAGCTGGAACAATTGGTTTTGACAAGAACCCGTGGAATCCCAGTGTCATGTAGCGTTCCTTAGCTCCGGCAATAGCATTTGCAGTAAGAGCAATAACCGGTGTTCCAAGACATTTATTACCAGGAAGAGCGGCCATCATTTTGAAGGTTTCAAGGCCATCAAGCCCCGGCATCATATGATCAAGGAAAATCATGTCGTAATGCTCTTTCTTAATCATGTTCAGACACTCATCACCGCTTGACGCTTCATCAATGTTAACCTTCGCTTCCTTTAAGAGAGAAACGAAAACCTTACGATTCATGGTATTATCATCTACAACCAAAAACTTTGCCTTTGGCGCTTCGAAGCTGGTGCTGTACTCATAATTTGCTGTCAGCTGTTTTAGCTTTTGATTGAAATCTCCAATGTCCTCATCGTTAACAATTTCCTGATTAATTGTAAATGAAAATGTAGAACCCTTTCCGTAAACACTTTGAACTTCCAGGTTACTTCCCATCATCTTCAAAAGATTCTGGGTAATTGCCATTCCAAGGCCTGCTCCCTCGATATTTCTGTTGCGGTTTTCCTCCAGACGCTCAAAGGATTCAAACATTCGCTTGATATCCTCTTGCTTGATACCAATACCTGTATCCTTTACAGCAAATGTCAAATCAACCGTATTATCGTAATTACGTTTACATCTGGCAGATATTTCTACATATCCTTCCTGTGTGTACTTAACGGCGTTTGTTATTATATTAGTCAGAATCTGGCGGATTCTAACATCATCTCCAAACATATCGCAAGGGATATTGCCGGCAATATCAAGCCTTACGTCTAATCCCTTTTCCTTTGCTCTTATGGTGACGTTATTAAGTACATCATGCATAAGACTCATGAACTGGTACTCGCCATTTACCAGTCCCATTTTACCTGACTCAATCTTAGTAATATCCAAAATATCATTAATCAGCGATAGTAGATTCTGTGAAGCCGTCTTAATATCCAAAGCATATTCCTCTACTACCTTTTCTGAGGTCTCTCGCAGAATCATCTCATCCATACCCATGATGGTATTAATAGGTGTACGGATTTCGTGAGACATATTTGCGAGGAAGCTACTCTTAGCCTCTGTTGCTGTCTGGGCCTGACGCTCCGCCTTCTTTGCCTGGAGTGTTTTCTCCAGCAAATCATCATTATTAATGGCTGCCTGCTTAAAAAGATTTCTATAAATCGATTTCTGAAACTTAATAATCGAACCTACAGCAAGCGCACTTATCAAAAGAGACTGCACCACATCATAATAAACGCTTTTTCTTGAATCCAAACTAATTACATAATCTGGATGATAGTATGAAATAACAAAACAACCAATAATAATAGCTATATCAGTAAGCAGCATGAAAACAAAATCCATGCCATCTAGTAGCATAAATACAAATACGATTCCCATGGATAGCCAGCAAACCATACCACTGTTGATACCACCAGTTAGGAAGAACATGACTGGGAACAAACCAATACCCACTGTAAAACAGACCGCTATAGTAGCGTTCTTTAGTCTGTTTCTATAGTTTGCCATATAAATACATATACCATCGTTAATGCAAGCTATTAGAATTACCACCGTAAGTGCAGGCGTAGTACCATTGATAGCATTAAATGGGATGGCAATAATACCACCAATGAAACCTATGATGGTAATGATATTGAACAATATAAGGTCCGTTGGTAAGTCCGGACTAAAAAAGTGTTTTATAAATCCAATTAGTCTTTTCAAAACAAACTCCAGTGATATTTATAAATCTAACTTTTTACACAATCCGCCTAGCGTAAAATACTCTAATATAACTATAATGTTTTTGCTTAGTAGACACAATGTTAAAACAATGAAGTATTTGTGAAAAAAGCCTACTAGTCACAGCATTTGTGTGGCCAGTAGGCTTAGTTTAAACGTTATTTATATGTTCTCTATCTGCCAGTCAATTGGAGCAAGCCCCTTTGACTTTAAGAATTCGTTTGTCTGACTGAAATGCTTACATCCAAAGAAGCCTCTGTAAGCTGATAGTGGCGATGGATGTGGAGCTTTTAAAATCAAATGATTAGGATTATTCAACTTTGCACATTTCTTTGCTGCTGGAGACCCCCAAAGTAGGAATACTATTGGTCTGTCCTGCTTATTCAGGATATCAATTACTGCATCTGTAAACTGCTCCCATCCCAAGTCCTTGTGGGAATTAGCCTGATGAGCTCTTACTGTGAGCACATTGTTAAGCATCAATACTCCCTGGCGGGCCCATTTTTCAAGATAACCATTATTTGGAATGTAGCATCCCTGGTCGTCCTGAAGCTCCTTGTAAATATTCACCAGTGATGGCGGAGTCTTTACTCCAGGCTTTACTGAAAAGCATAATCCATGGGCCTGTCCTGGCTCATGATATGGATCCTGCCCTATGATTACCACCTTTACCTCTGAAAGTGGTGTGAAATCGAAGGCGTTGAAAATATCATCAGCTGGTGGAAACACCGGACCTTCGTGATATTCTCGCTTTACGCTTTCATATAAGCTCTTGTAATATGGTTTCTTAAATTCTGGAGTCAGTGGCTCCAGCCAGTCATTTGAAATTGCAGACATTCTATATCCTTTCCTCGCCTGTTACTCTAGTATCCAACTGTCGAGTGGTAACCAAAATCCCTTCTCCTTCAGCTCCTGCTCGATTACGTCCAACGTCTCCTCATCGGCGGCGCTGATGATGTGATAGTGGTATCCACTGGTGGCTGAGCTTAGTGACTTTGATTTACCAGATTCGATGGCTTCCATAAATTCCTTTGCCTCTCGGCGGGAACTTACATTAAGAGGTGCCTCCAGGCGGTTATAATAACGGTGGTTGATAATGATGTTCTCTGCTACACCACCATTGTCTACAATAGCAAAAAGCTCTTCTAAAATCTGGTCATCTGTGTGACGACTCTTTATTATTCTTTTACATTTATTGGTATTCGTAATTACGTATCCACGGTTTGTAGATGTAACCTCTATACCATTCGCTCTGATAAGGGCGATATCTGTGACAACTACCTGACGACTAACATCAAGCTGCTGCGCCAAGGCTGTGCCTGATACAGGCTTATCAGATTGTTGGATAATCTCTATTATTTTTTGTCTTCTAGCCTGTCCGTCCATTCTATTCTCCTAATTAGATAGCATGAAGATTCTTCATTGAAATATCAAGGATTGGTGCTGAGTGAGTAAGTGCACCACTTGAAACATAATCAACTCCGCTGTCGATAATGTTTGCGATATTCTCCCTTGTAACATTTCCAGAGCATTCTGTCTTTGCTCGGCCATCTATTATTTTAACAGCTTCTTTCATTGTTGCAACGTCCATATTATCAAGCATGATAATGTCTGCGCCTGCTTCCACCGCTTCCTTTACCTGCTCAAGTGTCTCTGTCTCGATTTCAATCTTACGAACAAATGGAGCATAAGCCTTCGCCATCTCGATAGCCTTTGTAATGGAACCAGCTGCGCCAATGTGATTATCCTTAAGAAGGATTCCATCAGAAAGATTGTAACGGTGATTCTGTCCACCACCGCACTTTACTGCATACTTCTCAAAGATTCTCATGTTTGGAGTTGTCTTTCTTGTATCAAGAAGAACGGTTTTACTTCCCTTCAAAAGTGATGCAACTTCATTTGTATAAGTAGCGATACCACTCATTCTCTGGAGGTAGTTAAGAGCTACACGCTCGCCAGAAAGTAGGACTCTGATGTCACCCTTTACCTTTGCCATAAGCTGACCCTTCTTTACCTCGTCGCCATCCTTAACATACTTTTCTACAACAGTATTCGCATCAAGAATCTTAAATACTCTCTCATAAACATCCATACCGCATATAATACCATCCTGCTTACAGATAAGCTCAACCTCGCCTGGCTTAGCCTCTGGCATAACTGAGTTAGTGCTTACGTCCTCGCTTGAAATATCTTCTCTGAGAGCCATTCTGATAAGCTCATCTGCATTTAAAGTCATAGTAATATCATTCATTTTATATAGCCTCCTTCTTGGCTCTAAGAGTTTCTTCTTTCTTTATTTCGCCAACTACCATCGCATGGTAGTTTTCCATGATTGATGGCAGATCCTCATAACCATCAACATTTACAAGATTATCAAAATCATCTGTAGTTTTAAAGCACTTCGTATTTGCGATATCATGTGCTGCACGCTTTGCAAATACAAGGCTCTCTAAAAGAGAATTGCTGGCAAGACGGTTCCTTCCATGCACACCATTACAGCTGGTCTCACCTACTGCATAAAGCTGCTCCATGGTAGTCTTGCTGTCCTTATCTACATAAATTCCACCCATGAAGTAATGCTGGGCTGGAACTACAGGCACCCATGTTTCAAGCGGATCATAGCCTGCCTGCTTGCAGCGTGCATAGATATTAGGGAAATGATTTAAAATCTCCTCACGTGGGATTGGCGAAAAATCCAGCCATACATGCTCAGTTCCATCCTTTTCCATCTGAGCAAAAATAGCCTTACTCACCACATCTCTAGGCTGGAGTTCATCTGTAAAACGCTCTCCTGCCTTGTTTCTAAGAACCGCTCCCTCACCTCTTACAGATTCTGAAATCAAAAAGCTTCTGCCACTCTGGTTTGAGTAAAGAGTAGTTGGGTGAATCTGGACATAATCACAGTTTTCTAATCTTACATTGTGATACATAGCAAGTGCTAACGCATCACCTGAGATATGGCGGTAATTTGTGGAATGTGGATATACTCCTCCAAGTCCACCGCAGGCTAGAACCGTTACATCACCCTGAATGGCTGTGGTCTTTCCGTCCATATCTGCCACAACGATTCCGTAGCACACGTTATCCTTGCATACCCAGTCAACCATTGTGGTATGAGCCATGAGAGTAATATTCTCTCTCTCCTGGGCTCTGGCTAAAAGCTTGCTGGTAATTTCTCTTCCAGTAACATCTTCGTGGAACAAAATTCGATTATTAGAATGAGCACCTTCCTTCGTAAATACAAATTCACCATTCTTCTTTTCAAATTCTACTCCATAGCCCTCCAGGTCATTGATAATATCCTGAGAGCTTCTAATCATAATCTCTACAGACTCTACTCTGTTCTCATAATGACCTGCACGCATGGTATCTTCAAAGTATGCATCATAATCATCCTCATCTCTAAGCATACAGATACCACCCTGTGCCAAAAATGAGTCGCAACCGTCCAGAGCATCTTTTGAGATTACAAGTATATTCTTTTCCCTAGGTAAGCTAAGTGCACAGAAAAGACCTGCCACACCGCTACCTACTATAATCACATCGTATTTTTCCATTATTTTGCAAGCTCCAACATACGCTGAAGAGGCTTCAATGCCATCTCCTTTTTCTCTTCACTGACTTCCACTATCCCAGTGCCGTCACGGAGGCAATCGCGCACCTTCTCAAGAGTAACCTTCTTCATATTTGGACAAATCTGTACTGATCCAGCTGCGTAGAAAGTCTTATCTGGATTCTTCTGCTTAAGCTGATAAAGAACTCCAAGCTCTGTAGAAATAATGAATTCCTTCTTATCAGAGTTGGTAGCATAATCAATGATTCCCGATGTACTTCCGATATAATCCGCATACTCAAGTACATCAAGAGTACACTCGGGATGGATAAGCACCTCTGCTTCTGGATGAGCCTCCTTAGCACGCTTTACCATATCTGCAGTTACGTTCTTGTGAACATGGCAATATCCGTCGTTGAAAATAAAATTCTTCTCTGGAACTTTTGTAGCTATATATCTTCCAAGATTCTCGTCAGGAATGAAAAAGATATTCTTATTTGGAAGTGACTTTACAATCTTCATAGCATTTGCAGATGTTACGCACACATCCGAATGCATCTTAAGCTCTGCGGTAGAATTGATATAGCAAACTACAGCCACGTCATCATACTCACGTCTTACTTCCTCAATACGCTCTATCTCCGCCATATGAGCCATCGGGCAATCAGCCTTTTCGTCAGGCATAAGCACAGTCTTTTCTGGATTGAGAATCTTTGCAGATTCTCCCATGAACTTTACTCCTGCAAAAACAATAGTCTTTTCCTTTAGTCCCACAGCTACCTTTGCCAGATAGTAGCTATCGCCTATATAGTCTGCAATAGCCTGTACTTCATCGTTAACATAATAGTGAGCAAGGATTACCGCATCCTTCTCCTTCTTTAAATTCTGTATTTCTTCTACCAGTGTCATAACTTATTCTCCTTTTACAAACCGGTGTCATTTTCACCCACTATATCATATGTAAAGTCTACTGACAAGACAGTTGTAAAAACAGCAGAATAAATTGCTTCAAATTGGACTTTTTACTAGGAATATGTATAATAATGTATTTGCTAATAATAAGTTTTCACTGTTAGGAGAATCATATGTATAACAAGAGCTCAAGAGCTTCAAATATAGAGCTGCTTCGCATATTTGCAATGTTTATGATTATTAGCTATCACATCATTCTTCATTGCGTAAATGTCCAGCTTGTAAATCTCACTTCAATAGAAAAGCTACAGAATGGATGGTTCAACAATCCTCTGTTTTATAAGCAGCTACTGGCACTGGCACTGATTATGCCATTTGGCCTTGTAGGTAATGCGCTTTTTATTATGATTTCTGGATATTTTCTCGCAGACAGAGAAATCGACATGTTAAAGATATCTAAGAAATTATTATCACAGCTTTTATTTGCAGCTGTCACACTTGTACTTACCTCATCACTATTTATTTGGAAGTACACACAAATCGATGTAAACGAAAATCTATTCAGCTACATAAGGATTCAGTACTTCAACAAAATGTCCTGGTTTGTAGGCTACTATTTCATTATCATGCTTTTAGCATTTTGCTTTTTAAATAAGTTCCTTGCCAGTCTTGATAGAAAGAAGTATTTAGGATTCTTATTCACAATCCTTGCTATCTCACAACTTAGCTGGTCTGGTTCGCTTTTAGATGATTTGGCAAAGGGCCTTCGTACTGTTGTAATCGGCATTTTCCTTTATGCCTTAGGCGGTTACATAAAGAAATACAATCCTTTCGATAAGATTCGTGGATACGTTTTCTTCCTAGTTATCATTCTTACTAATGTGCTTATTGGTATTTCATATCACAATACTGTTATTGGAAAGATTCAGTCATACTATTACAATCAGAGTACTACTACAGCTCAAGTCACTGAATTTACTCAGTCTATTCCTAAGTTTGATAACTACAGCATTGTGGTAGTCATCATGGGTGTATGTATCTTCGAGCTCTTCAGAAGAATCAATCTTCCAGAGCTTCGCATCATTAATACAATAGCAAAAGCTACCTTCATGATTTATCTCTTACATGACAACGGCTTTGCCTACAGCATTTGGCAGACTCAGGATTGGATAACTCTTCTTTATAATGATTTCTGGGGATTCGCCTTAAAGCTCTTCATCTGGACAGCCGGTGTGTTTGGAATCGGTCTTGTAGCTTACTGGATATTTGTATTACTTACGTATGTAATAAAGAAATCAAAATGGTTATATATAAAAGGATAAAAAAAGAGGTCCCACCATATCAGGTGAGACCTCTTCGTTTTTACTTTGATAATGCTTCTTCAATTCCCTTTGCAAGCTGATCTGCACAGCTGGTGCCTTTCATACCACAAAGGTTTCCCTTTAATACTTCAACTGTGTGAGCAGCATCTGCTCCCTCAAGAAGCTTTGAGATAGCTTTTGTATTTCCATCACAGCCGCCTGTGAATTTTACATTGTGAAGCTTTCCATCTTCTACTTCAAAATCAATCTGACGAGCACATACGCCCTTTGGAATGTAAGTAAACTTTTCCATCTAAAACAATAACTCCTTTTACTGAACTTCTTACTGATCTATAGAATTTAATAAATCCAGATTCTTAACCTCAGTCTCAGTGAATGTCTTCTCTGAGAAATCTGCAGGCATAATTGATGGGCTATACCAAATCTGTCCCATGAAATAATTCATAAGATTAGAATCTCTGAAAGAATAGCCATGACGAGCATACATCTCGTTCTTTACGATATGAATGACATCCTTTGGAACACCCTCAAAATCTGAAGCTGAATACACCTTGCTTGTTGTATCAAATAAGTATGTGCAGAAACGTGCGTTGCCAGACACACCTCTTGTCTGCCAATAACTTTCAACTGCTGGCCAGTATGTTGTCTCATCTAAGTAATGAGAACGCTCAGATACTGCTGCAGCAATCTCTTCCTCTGACCAATTAGCAATATCCCCAACATAAACACCTGGGTCAACAACCTCAATTACAACATCACCGTAATCCTGTGTTTTTCCGTCCATTGACGAACCTGCTGAAATATCCTCGGAGCCATCACCAGCCTGCTCCTGTGCTGGCGCAGCTGCGTTTTCCTCGCTAACAGCAAGTGTCTTCTTCTCGTGATTAAGAATATTGAATGTAAGTACACCTGCTAAAATACCAACAGCTATTGCGATGCAACCCTCAACTAACCATCTTTTTACGTTTGGATTGTCAGCCAAAAAATCCCTGATATCATCAAATCTATCAAGCAACCAATCTCTAAAATCCAAAACTCTCTCTCTTACTTCTTCCATAATTCATCCCTTATATTTCTAAAATTCGTTATATTTCATAACTACATGAAATTATAACACATCTTTTCATAATTCTGTAGAAAATTATTACGCTTTTATTACAATGTTTGTTCAATTGCGCTTCTTGTAGCTTGTATAGACCCCTGGGCCATCTCTTTGCTACCGCCGCCCTTGGCGCCAAGTAGTTCACGAAGTCCAACAGCTATAGCACTGCAATCTCTCGTCTTACTTCCGATTACGAAGTTGTAGCCTTCCTCATCATCACCGGAGAAAATCGCACATAAGCCCTCATGTCTCTCCACTAATGCATTTACGCCATCGCGCATTGTTTTAGCATCCAAATCCTCAGTGAAGATTGTTACATCCGAAAGCTCCGATGGAAAACGTACTATCTGATTCATAAGAATGTCAGCCTTTATCTGTGAAATTTTATATTTCAGCTGTTTGTTATCCTCCAGGATTCCTGCGATTCTGCCTGGCATATCTTCCTCTGGACAGTTTAGCTGCTGATATGATTTTGCAAGTATCTCCATGCGACGATTGTAGTCATCAAGTGCTCTAAGTCCACAGAGAATATAGACTCTGGTGCCGCCCTTGTATTTTCCATAAGATACTACTTTGAGCATTCCTACCTGACCTGTAGTCTTCACATGTGGAGCGCAGCAGGCACAGATATCTACACCTTCGATTTCCACAAGACGAACATCTCCATCAATCTCCTTCTTGCTACGATAATCCGTAGCAGCAAGAGTAGCCTCATCTGGATAATATGTTTTCACCGGCACATCCTTGGCAATTATCTCATTGCCAGTTCTTTCAATAAGACGAACCTGCTCCTCGCTAAGCTCAATATTCAAATCAAGTGTTACGGTATTGTCGCTGAGATGGAATCCCACATTATCAGCTCCGAAAATTTTGTGAGCCAGTCCGGTAAATATATGCTCACCAGTATGCTGCTGCATATTTCCAAAACGATGTTCCCAATCTATTGTTCCAACAACCTTTTGACCAACCTCAATAGGCTTATCACAAAAATGGTAGATAACCTCGTTTTCGATTTGAACATCAGTCACACTTACCTGCCCCAGGATACCTATATCACTTGTCTGACCACCCTGCTCAGGAAAAAATAATGTCTGATCCAAAACAATCTTATAACTACCCTCAGCTTCCTCACAGGAAACTACCCGGGCCGTAAATTCAGTTGCAAAAGAATCATCATCGTATAAAGCTATTGTTTTCATCCACTCTTCTCCTATATAAATTTAGGGCTTCTGCCTTTCAGCAAAAAGCCCTGCTAGTCTAGTTCTTTCTAAAAAGAATATCTCTGTTGATTTCTGTATAAAATGCTTCTCGGAGACGCTTATTGCTATAATTCATGCTGCGCAGCCACATGAGCTTTGTCATGGTAGCCTCCAGTGTCATATCATAGGACTCAATCATGTGGAAGTCCTGCTTTACCTGACGACCTACCTCATAGATAGTCATATTGCTGCCTTCGTTGGCTACCTGTGTAGTCATAACAGCAAGCTTATCTGTACCCTTCCACTTCTTCATCTCTTCGTAGAAAGTCTCCATAAGTGTCTCTGGCATACCTCCCACGCCAAAGCTTTCGATTACTATGATATCGTAGTTCTCGAAAAGATAGCTGAGAATCTCCGGCTTCATACCAGGATAAAGCTTAAGCAATGTAACCTTATCAGACATATCATAGTAAAAGCTTGGTATTCCACGAACTGGCACCTCTGGAATATATCTGATAATAATTCCATCCTGAATAACTGCAAGATATGGGAAATTAATGCTTGAAAATGCATTGTAGCTTTTTGCTCTTTCCTTCTTTGCTCTTGTTCCGCAGATGACCTTGCCATCGAATACAATGCTTACATTCTGTGAATCATCATCTGATGCATAAATAAATGAATCTAATAGATTTGTCTTGGCATCAGTAACATCCTTGCTGATAGGCTTCTGTGAGCCTGTAACAACAATTGGCTTTGCTGAATTTTGAATCATGTAGCTAAGAGCCGCTGCTGTATAGGCAAGTGTATCTGTTCCGTGACACACTACAAATCCATCATAATTAGCATAATTTTCTTCTATCGTATTTACGATATCTTTCCAAAGTACAGGTGTCATGTTAGAGCTGTCTATATTCATTACCTGAATAGTCTCTACCTGACATACATTTTTAACTGCAGGGATATAAGCTAAAATATCCTCCGCTGTAAGTCCTGGTGTAAGTCCTGCATCTGTCTGTTTTGAAGCAATGGTACCGCCTGTACCAATCATAAGTATCTTTTTCATTATTAGTTCTTTCCGATTGGGATTCCGAAAATCTTTGTCTGGAAGCCCTCATATAAAGTATTGTAATCTGTATAATTTATATTGCTCTTAAAGTAACCGTTCCAAGTATCTCTCAGTGTATCGCAGATGGCTTTTCCCTCCTGCTCCTCGCAAAGGATAGTTGGGAACACGTAATAAATCATAAAGTAATTAAGATTCATTAAATCTGCTGAACGAACCTTACCAAATTTCTTGAACGCAATAAAAACATCCTCACAAAATTTCTGAGACTCAGTTGCCACATCATCAGCCTTTACCAAATCAGAAAGCTCTTCATATCTCTCTTCCTTAAAACGATTTGTGTTTGATTCATAGCCGGCCTTATTGTGAACCTTGCTAAGGTATACTACATCCTCAAAAATCTTGTCTACATTGTAACTCATAACACCTTCTCCATTTCTATTACTCTATTATTTCCTTAAGCTCACTTATGTCATCTATCTTTGCCACATAGCTGTCGATAGAATCGCCATAACCATAAGCTGCCCAGATGAAATCAACTCCTGCCTTGTCGCATGCATCCTTATCCCCCTGGATGTCACCTAAATAAACTGGATGCTGAATATTATTCTTAGCCACAAGTCCTTTTATATTATCTGCTTTTCCGAGACCATTGTCACCATAACAAATGAAATCTGTAAAATATTTTCCATGACCGGTGCGCTCCAAGTATGTCTCGATGTATCCAGCCTGACAGTTGCTGACAATATAAAGCTTTGTACGCTTGCTAAGGTCCTCAAGTACATCCTCAAGCCCAGGATATGTAGTATCCATATCGCTGACAGCCAAATCTGCCATCTCATACTCCTCGCAAAGCTCTAGTGTCTTGTATCTCTTTGCTGGGTCAGAGTCAGGAATGCTGGCATCAGCTATGTCAGTCATTGTCTTACCAAACAATCCCATCAGCATCTTAGGTGTGAAGACCACATCATATCCCATTTCCTTAGCAGCTCTGGTCCAACTACCGGCAAAAACAGGGATGTTGTCCCAGATAGTTCCATCCATATCAAAAATGATACCGTCTGTTCTAATTTTGCTCATAAAACTAACCTTACTTTCTAATATCAACTAGGTGCTATTTTACATTATTTCACGTATAATGGGAACTCATAGAAAGGATTTATTATGAACGACGACGAGCAGCTTTTATATAAAAGATTAATCGAGCTCTCAAACAGAGCTTATCAAAACAATATATACACTTTTAGTGATTTCCTTAGCCTTAGTCAGCAGGAGGTTATGTACCAGGCCGCACGTGATAAGGGCTTTGCTCCTATCTCCTATGATTTATTTGGAGGCTATGAAAACTGCGAGAGAAAAATGGTTCGCTTTGGAAGTGAATCAGATTTTGGCTATGACGTTGAATTTCCTATCAAGTGCATCAAGGTAGAACCCCTTGCAAAGAAATTCGCTAAGGAATATACCCACAGAGATTACCTAGGCTCTCTTATGAGTCTTGGAATTGATAGAAAAAAATTCGGCGATATCTTCGTGGATGGCATGGACGCTTACATCTATGCCGATGAATCTACCGCCGATTATCTTCTTGAAAATTTTGTATCTGTAGGACGTAATTCTGTGAAATGCTCCATCTCTGAGCTTCCAGAATCCTACAAGCGTGCAGCCCTTAAGGAAGCCACTATCCAGGTTGCCTCTCCTCGTGCCGATGCAGTCATCGCCAAGGTCTACAACCTTAGCCGCAAGGACACTATCCCTTACTTCACAGAAAAGAAGGTTTCCGTAAACGGTCACATTGTAGAAAACAATGACAAGCTTCTCTCTGCAGGGGACTCAGTATCTGTCCGTGGCTTTGGGAAATTCAACATCGTGGAAGAAGGTGGGCTAAGTCGTAAGGGTAAGCTTAATCTTGTTGTTGAAATATTTGGACGTTAAAGATGAGTTTATCTCAGAGGTTTAGTCTATGGCTAAACCTCTCTTTTTTTCACACTGCTTGATACAGCTTATCAGCTCAGTCTCAAAGTCAATGCTCCCCTTCGGCGCTTCGCGGCATTGACTTCTCGACTTTTAGCTGATATGTGATAATCAAGCAGGGGTGAAAAT
>NZ_FQYQ01000027.1 GCF_900141825.1 Pseudobutyrivibrio xylanivorans DSM 14809
AGTCGTCAAATGTAGTTTTGATTGTAAATAATTGTAAAAAACTCAACTGAGGCGTTTTTGATGTTCTTTGCCGGAAGTTAGTTTTTCATTTGAGCTTTCATTATGCTTTCCTTATGCTTTTGCAACCAGGCTTATAAGACCTACTATAATCAGAACTGGAAATGCGATATAAAGTAAACCACCAAAAACTAATCCAATAAGAATTAATGGAAGGAATACAATATAAAGTAAGATTTTCATCAATCCCCAAGTTGCTCTAAAAGCAAATCCAATCATCTTTCCAAAAATCATAAAGAATAATACGAAAAATAATGCTGTAAACATATCATTCACTCCTTATCTAAAAACCGTTTATTATTTCTACCTGTTCAGGTTTTCTTTTATTGATTATATTCTAACTCCCTATATCATAATATTATATCTTTATTACAGTAAATACTCATATTCTATTTCGCTGAATAAAAAAAATAGATATAATATACCTAATATTTTTATGTGATTACGGAGGTTTGCATGGGCAGAAAGTCAATTAGGGACGATAAGAATATATTTTTTGAAAGCAGAGAGGCTGCTGGTCTTACACGTGCACAAGCCAGTGAACTAATCGGCACAATCAGTGAAAGCCGTCTTGAAAAACTTGAAACAGGAAAAGCATCTATTTATCCTGAGGATGTTGTAGACATGGCAGCTGCATATAAAAAGCCGGAGCTTTGCAATTACTATTGCACTCATGAGTGTCGCATTGGTAAAGAATCAGTTCCTGAGGTCAAAGTCTCTTCTCTTTCTGAAATTGTCCTTGGTATGCTTTCTGCTTTAAACTCTTTGGATAAACAAAAGGATCGTCTCATTGAAATTACTGCTGATGGCATTGTTTCTGATGATGAGATTCCAGATTTCGTTCATATTCAAAAACAGCTCAACCAAATCGATCACACTGTCGAAGCGCTCAAGCTGTGGGTTGCTAATACCATAAATTCTGGAAACATCAATGCAGATAGACTCAAAGAGTATTCTGAAAAATAAACGCCTGTACATATTTAAAGAGGAGCAGAAATGCTCCTCTTTTTCTGGCTTTGTAAGTGTTGTTCTATATTTCCAACCACCTCGTGAACAATGTCGTGCAACACTTATGAAATAATCTCCAATCCATCTTCCCAAACATTGCACGCCAGGCACAAAACCTCCACTCCTGCATCCCTTGCTTCCTGTAATGCTATTCCAAACTCTGGGTGGGTCTCTACATTAGGTCGTACCTCTGTTACGCCCTCTACCTGAATTACAAAAGCAACCATAGTTTTGAATCCTCTATCTACAGCTTTAGCTAACTCACGTAGATGCTTAACTCCTCTTTCTGTAGGAGCATCTGGAAAATAGCCTGTGCCATCTTTTATCAGGGTACACCCTTTAACCTCCAGAAGGTATTTTTCGTCACCCTTTTCCATGTAAAAATCTATTCTGGAATCTCCGTACTTATACTCTGGCTGGACGACCGAATAATCCTGTTTTAAAAGCCACTCCTTCACAACAGCATTTGGAGCTTGAGAATCAATATTTATTATTCCTATTGGCGTGTCTACCGCCACCAGATCATATGGAGTCTTACGTTCTGGATTACTAGCCTTCTCCAGATAAACAGTTCTTCCTGGAAGAAGGAGCTCCTTACATCTTCCTGTGTTCTTAACGTGGACTGTAATCTCTTTTCCTTCTAACTCTACCTGTGCTATGAACCTGTTTGGTCTGGATATAAATTTAGCGGTTATTATATTTGAGTACTTCATAACTTTATTGATTTATAGCCTCTTGTAAGTGTTGTTCAACAATATTAAACATGCCATCTGGAGTATTGTACAACAGTTCTCTCTGTTCACTCTTTTTTGCATATATAACAGCTCTTCCAGGTCTTTTTGACTTATGCTGTGGTACATCAATCTTACCTTTATGAATCATAACATCCCATACCTGACCCTTCTTAACTGAGTCATGGAACATTTTTCCCAATCTTGCTCTAATCTGCTCAGGAGATTCTTTCTTCTCATGGCCAGATTTCATATTACCGATTTCTTTAAAGGTTGGAAGCTCCCATAAACTGAAATATCCACTTTGCTCTGACGCTTCCTGCTTCAAACAATCCAATGCAACAATATAATCAAACTCATCATCTCCATACTGCTTCTGTAGCTGACTGTATATCATATTGTTGACTGAAATCCCCTGTATATCAGCCTGATGCTTGATTTTGTCATACATCTCCTGATTAATAGATAAATTAACTCTTGGCATTGTAAACTCCCCCTTTTGTAAGTATTGTTCGACAGTATTTCTGTCTTATATACGAGTGTTGTGCAACACTTTCTATCCCAGATACATTTTACTGTATATAACCCATCCTATTACCACATGTGCCACTAATATTGCTGGCATTCCAATTACAAAATACCAATGTTTTGTCTTGTGACGGAAAAGGTACATTCCCAGAAAAGTACCAACGCTTCCACCTATGGCACTGACTAAAAAAAGAGTCTTCTCTGGAATTCTCCACTCATTTTTGATGGCCTTCTTTTTATCAAGCCCCATAACTGCCAATCCCAAAGCGTTGATAATAACTAAATAATTAATAATCATATTCCCTATTCTCCCATAAAAAAATACTACCTAAAATATATCATTTTTAGGTAGTATTTCATATCATTTCTGTCTTTATCCTGTATATTTTTAGCTTGCTGACATTGGTGTATCACAATACTCACAGCATGATGTAGAACCCTTGATTACAAGCTTTGTAGCTCCACATCCTGGACAAGTGCATGTTACTTCTTCTTGTCCTAAGATACTATTTCTCTCAGGAATCTGAGTTGACTCTATAAGTGTGATTACACGATTTGGCTCATCAATAGAGATGTTCTTTAATACGCCAACAGTCTGAAGATATTTAAGCTCTCTAACAGCCTTGTCATAAGAAATGCTACAAACACCTGCGATGTTATCTATGCTTCCCTCACGCTGGTTTACAATAAGATCAATGTACTTCTTGTTTCTCTCAGCTTTGTCTACTAATGTCTTTGAATAGTAAAGAAGTGCTCCACCACCGATGATCATTAATATGCCCCATACAGTAGAGCTTTTAATCTGAAATATACCAAGAACAATAAGACCTGCACCAGCAAGTATATATTTTCTCTTATCAGTTGAACCAATAAACATTGCATTTTTTCTACCAGCATTTCGTAAAATCAGAAGGGCAATTCCTGCTGGCCAGAAAACGATAAACATAATTACTATGAACCAAATTGATAAATACCATTTATTTTTATCGGCTCCATACTTGTCAATTATTTCCATTATTTCTTCCATAACTTTATCCTCTTTTCATATATCTTTAGAAAGGTCTTCTTGCTGTTAATTTGCTTTTTCTTTCATCTGAAAGCTCTTCAATTCTCTTGCAAAGCTTCTCTACTTTTTCTTCATCCTTACCAGAAATTGCAGTCTTTAACTCCTCGATAGCCTCAGTGATACTATTTTCAATATCAAATACCTGCTCACTGCTTGCCACCTGTCCGCTTGCAAGTGAATCGTAAGCATGCATTACCATCTTTCTCTGTGGATGTGAATACTCCATCTTTGAAGCTGCACTCTTCATGTTATCAAGAATGTACTTAAAGTTCATAAGGTCTGTTGTTCTTGTAGCCTGCTGCTCATTTACATGTGAACCGTGCATAGATACAACTAAATATGCCACTAAGTACAACGCAAAGATAACAAACTGAAGGAAAAATGCTCTTGCAGGAATTAACCATAAAACTTTGATTGAAAGTAATCCTGCGATAAATGCTACTACAAAATAAAAACCTGTTACTGCAGAAATTTCATATGCATGAAGAATCTGCTTTTTATTAACGTGAATGACCCCAACATAAGCTGTGATAAGAGCTGCCATCATCATAAATGCGTAGCTAATCCAGAATGTGTGTGTGAAGGTTTTATTAAATAAGAACAGACCTACATTAGCCACTACAATGATTATTGCCGCTACAATACCCTTCATAAAGGTTCTACTCATAACTAATTCTCCTTATTCCCAATACTAGTCGTTTTTAGTTCCGCACTCACCGCAGAATACCTGACCTGCTGCAAGCTCAGCACCACAAGACTTACATGTCTTTATTTCTGAAACTGGTGTACCGCACTGGCCACAGAACTTCATTCCTGGAGCAAGTTCAGCTCCGCAGTTCTTGCAGATTTCCTTCTTTGGCTCCATTGGATTTCCGCAGTTGATGCAGAATTTGCTTCCAGCTGGTACTGCAGAATTACAATTTGGGCAGATTAACTTTGAAGTTCCAGTAGCGGCTCCACCATTAAGTGGACCTGCACCTTCACCACCGTTCATCAATGCTCCAACCATTGTTCCCATGGCATTACCCATAGCAAGACCCATACCTGCACCTACGAATGCTCCGCCTGTGCCGTTGTTGTTAGCTGCAGCTTTGATTGCATCAGCATATTCCTGTCTCGCCCATCCATTGTTACCATCCTGGTCGCGGATAGTCATGCGCTCATAATCAGCCTGTGCCATCTGTCCTGAAACATAACGGTCAGCTTCTGATGATTCACGTCTAAGGTTGAAGTTAAGTCTCTCGTCTGCTGCAAGCTGCTCACGATCAAACATCTTCTCCTGACGCTTAATTCTAAGCTCTCTGATTCTTGCCATACATGGGTCATTCTCAGGAACCTCGATGCTCTCGATGTAGAAGTTCTCAAGCTCCATACCGTACTCATCAAGAATATCGTTAAGTACTGGAAGCATGTCATCAGCTAATGCTTTCTTCTTATTGCATGTAACAAGAACTTCATCTTCCTTTGAAACTAAGTAATCTGCAAGACCATCTGTAATGTGCTGAATGAAAGCAGTCTTGAAATTCTTGATGATATCCTGCTCTACGGCACTTGCACTTGCTCCTACAAACTTAAGGAAAAACTTCTTAGAATCTTTTACAACAACAGAATATGAACCACGTGCCTGAACGTGTACCTCAATTCCCCAAACAGGATCAATTACTCTGATTGGAGTACCTGTACCCCACTTGAGCTCAAGATGATGTGCTTTGTTGATGTAATAGACTTTACAGTTGTAGGCACTAACGCCTCCAGAAACCAGTTTTGAAACAAACTTGGTTAAGAATGGATAGTTCTCAGTTGTAAGTGTGTACTTACCTGGTCCGAAAACCTCCTCGATGACGCCGTCTTTCATAAACAGCGCTTCTTCATACTCCGCTACAATCAGCTGCGATCCTATATTAAAATCCTCATAGGATACTTTTGAGCACAGCGAGTTGCCCATCGAAGTATTTTTAATAACTGACATTATTGGCATAACAAAATCCTCCCGAAATCAACTTTGTTTATTATACAATAACGGAAGTTTTTTGACTACTTTATTTTTGCTAACAAAAATTGTAAAAAAATAGCCAGGCTCTTTCGAACCTGACTCTGTGAAGTCACATTAAACTGTGTATTTATTTTAAAAATTCTTATACTTCTTTTAGGATATCCCTCGCTGCTTCTACTTGACTTTCTGCCTCCTCTTTTAAGGCTATAAAAAAATCATCATAATCACTTTTTTCTCTTTTTTGCTGTAGTCTAGCAAGTTTTCTTCCGGTATCTTTTGAGAACTTTTCTGTTGCTACATACTCCTTATTAAAGTATGCTACCACATCCTTATGTCTCTTAAAATCCACCTCATTTAAAGTCAATACAGCTTTTGCCACATAAAAAATGCTGCATAACATGACCTGTTTATGGCATCCCTATAATGGCCGTTTTCTAAACAATCACATGCAACATCGAGAGTCTCTACAGCATTTTGGAATCTATATGAACTTAAATCCTTATTCTTATCCTGCAAGAACTATTCCCTCCTTTTTAACATTCCTATAATAAGGTAGGTTATCTGACCAATATAAGAAATGAGCACGATTTTTAATATTTACACTGATTGTAACTTCATAAAAAAAGCATGTAGTCATAAGCAATATCAAATATCTCATTTTCAACTTTTTTTATTTCTCTGATCAGATAATGTTGTTAAAAGCATAATATCTATATCAGAATTATCTCTATTATCTCCCCTCGCGTAGGAACCATATAATATTACCTCAACAAAACTTTTACCCAAAACTAGCTTAACTCTTGAAACAAACTCATCAAGTATATTCTTATATTCAAGCATGGTCTGTCCTCCATATGCTTTAAATATATATATAAATAATATATCATATTCTTAAGGTTATTTGACCTTTTTTAGAAACCGAAAATTTGGAGGTCGAAATGCAGGAAAATTACGGAGACAAAATTAAAGCGTACAGACTAAATATGGGGCTAACCCAAAATCAAGTAGCTTCTGAACTGAAAGTTACACCTGGCTATATAAGTAACGTTGAAAATGGCCGCACTGCCATGTCGCTCAGATTATTGATTTATTATGCAAAACTCATGGGTATTTCCTTGGATGCCTTAGTCGGTAAACTTGAGCCTGATTACAAACAAAATGCTATAAATCGTGAACTTTTAGAAGAGATTTCTAAAATGCCACTGGATGCACAAGACAAACTTCTAAAAACATTAAAGCTGTGGAATAATAATTAATTCTACCGCAATAGAACTAGGCATATAATATCTTTTCATACAGTTTCTGCAATTGTTTTACCTTTTTATCTCTGTTATCATCTTTCATAGATTGTGGGCATAACTTTTCTATCAATGAGATAATCTCTATAACCAATTTATTATCAGTATATTCATTGAATATCCCTACTAGGTCAATATTTAATAACATTATGTATATTTTTATAGCTTGTAAAACAATTTTGACCTGCTTCCCCTTAAGCATGGCATTGGTAATTACTGCTCCATCAATTATCTCACTACTACAATTTGTTTCACCTAAATTCCCCGATAATAATGGTGGCCTAAAATCAACTGTATGTCCACCTTCAGGATTTCTGCACCATGCAGCACTGTATCTCAAATATTGTTGGATATCATAAGCATTTTTTGCTCTAATATCCGTATCTTTTGAAAATATACCTAAGCTTCCATTTAACTCCCAATTAGCAATATCAGTATCTTTAAATAAAATACTTCTAGCAGCTGTGTATAAATGCCTACGTGTAAATTCTAAATAATTGAACTCATAGTAATCATTTATCAACATACAAAGATTTCGATCAATCATATTGTACTGTCCAATAAACATTCTGGAATAAAAATCCAGAGCGTCTATAGCATTGCTACAATCTTCATCATTAAACTCATATTCAATCCCATCTGCAGAATGATTTATTATTTTTTCTATATTATGAAATGAAATAATGACTATACTATCGTTTGGGATATACTCAATTCCCTTTTCTGTTTTACACTGTAAATCTTCCCCTGAATTATTAACAATATAGATATAATCTATCCAATTATTTTGTATATCATAACTCATATCAGGTTTATAACCAAAAATCATTGTATCTTCATAATCATAGTCCATATCTTTGAAATACTTACAATGGAAGCCTTTTACAAAATCATAAAATAAGTCTTCCGTCCAATTACGACTGTATTTAAAGAAAGCTATTATCTCATCACCATGTCCTTTGTAATCATTCGGGTACATATCAAAGCTGTATGTTCCAGTCTCATGAAACACTTTATCTGATCCTATATATATTATTATTCCTTGTGTCATAAATCCTCCATATATTGTATTAGTATAGATTATATACTAAAACAATATATAATTCCATTCAACACTTTTTAATAATATAAAATGAAGAGCATTACCTTAGTAATGCTCCTCCCTTCGAGATAATGTAATCCAATTTTCAATATCTTCTTCTGTATGAAATCCTGCTTTAGATAGCTTACCTGCATATCCTGCATATATGAACATCTTTCCAAGTCTAATTCTTTTATATTCCTTGCAAATCCAATTTATACACCAATCCATCTATTGACTCTTCTTTAATGCACCCCATCATATATATTGGTAAATTGGTAATATGTTCTTTCTTTGATACATTTCCATTACATAGTACAAATGCTTCTGGTATATCATAGTTTTCATCATTCGTGCAGTTTGACAGTGCAGAATGTTTGTCGTAGTCCTTTCCTGATTTTACTTCTATAGGTAAAGCTTTACCTTTTAACTCTATAACAAAATCTAACTCTCCTTGTTTTTTACTATTAAAATAATATGTCTTTATTCCTCTTGAGAATAACTCCTGAGCAACAACATTTTCATATATTCCACCATTATTAATATTATTGCTACCCTCCAATATATTTAATCTGACGGTGTTTGAATACATACTAGTCAAAAGACCAACATCCGATAAGAACAGCTTAAACAAATTTCTTTTTTCACTGATTTTTAATGGCGCCTTTGGCTCGGTAATATTGTAAACTGGCAATGCTACTCCAGCATTTTTAAGCCAAATAAAATTGTTTTTTACCCTATCAAAAGAGATTTTTCCATCAATATGACTTATAAAGAACCTTTTATTCTTCTCCTCCAGTTCACTTGGAATAGCTTCATATATTTCTCTAAGCTGAAGTTTTGATTTCTCTTCATATTTTGTAAAATCCGATTTATACTGCCTTATTATATCTTCCTGAACCGCTGCTACTTTTGAAATATCGTTGGTGTCTATATATTTTTGCACAGCCTCAGGCATACCCCCTATTATTAGATATAAATCGAATACCTTCATCAGCTGATTATGTATAAACTCATCAATTGGTTCTCTCTTCTCATATGATTCTTCTATAAGTTTTAATGTCGAATCCTTTACTCCCAAGGCAGTAAAAAACTCAAATAAGTCCATTGGATACATATCTATAGTATGTAAATATCCCACAGGAGCCGATCTCAGGTCGCTAAGTTCAACTCCCAGCAAAGATCCACTTAGTACAAATCTATATTTCTTATCTTCAACCAAAAACTTCAACCAGGTCATAATATCCTTACATTCTTGTACCTCATCAAGAAAAACTATCGTTTCGCCTAGCTTAAGCCCAGATACTACTGTTGTCAATCTATCATAGAATTCATTTATTGATGTTATACCCTTAAACAGATTTACAAATTCTGGATTTTTAATAAAATTCAGTTCCACATAATCCGATTTGCTCTCCTCAAGTGCCGCTCTGATTAAATATGTTTTTCCTATCTGTCTGGCACCTGTTACCAACAATGCATGCTTATGGTCTTTTTCTATCCATGATAAAATTTCTGGAAAAATACGTCTTTTCAGCATTCTGTTACCCTTTCTTTCTACGCTATATACTCAGAATATCACTTTGATGTAACTTTTCCAAGGTTTTTGTTGGCTGTTTTGTAACTTTTTCCGTAACTTTTCCAAGAAGTTATAAGCCCATTTTGTAACTTTTTCCAAAAACAAAAAAAGAGCCAGGCTCTTTCGAACCTGACTCTGTAAAGTCATATCTACTGATTACTCAGCTACGTATGGCATAAGTGCAACAAGATATTTCCTAAAATGTATCTTGCACCGTTATACCGTATTATTACGTATTTCAGCCATTTCAATTATAATAGGCAGAAATGCTATGAACCATTATGAAGTATTGTTCTGTATGATTTTGTATTCAGTTTGGAGTCAACACAGAATTTTGAGGTCAAGAGTCTTAAGACTCTACCTTGAATTCTTTCCAGGCTGCAGATAACTTCTGCATCGCCTCTTTCTTTTTGTCATTTGTTGCTTCAGCATAAACATTCATCGTTGTTTTGATGTTTTTATGCCCCATAACATCCTGAATCACTTTCAGGTTGCTTTCGTTCTCACAAAAGCGTGTGCAGAAAGTATGTCTTAACTGATGGCAACTAAAGCGCGGTAATAGATGGGGCTCTCTTCGTTGTTTCAATGCTTTTCCCATCTCATCCATATTATAGGATTCCACAATTCGCCTTATTGCTGCATTGATATTCTGCTCGCAGAGCACGTCTCCATTAGCATTCTTAAATATAAATCCTGACATACCTTCAATTACTGTTTCGTTGAATCCTGTTACAAGCTGTTCCTCATAAATCCTTTTGAACGCCTCACATACATCGTCCATCATTGGAACTATTCTTATTCCAGAATCCGTTTTAGGTAAGGATACTCCTAGTCGCTTTGCTTTCTCGCCCTTTGTAGGTTTTACTCTAACCAAAGCGTGGTTTACATCTATTATTCTTTCATCCAGGTCTATATCTTTCCACCGTAATCCAATAAATTCTCCACACCGAAGTCCAGTGCCAAGTAAAATAGTAAATATTGGATGCCAATGATCATAAACCGGATGTCCTTTGATGTAATCAATAAAAGCTACCTGGTCATTTAGCTCCAAGGCATGCCTTACACCTTTGTTTTTTCCAATATCATTGGAGATCTCTCGGAGTACTCCATCTGTGGGATTCTTTCGAATAATCTCATCTCTAACACACATCTCAAATGTAGGTCTCAAACAACAATGAATTGTACCTACCGTAACTGGAGCTATCCCATCCTCTTCTACGAGCATCTTATAAAACATGAGAACATCAGAGAATTTGATATCTCCTACATTTCTTTTGCCAAAGCCTTCTCGCACGTGCTTGTTATACATCATCTCATAGTTAGCTCTGGTTGTTCGTCGTAATGAAGTTTTCAGGAACAAATACCGATCAAATGCTTCATTGACTGTCATTACATTTTTTACGTGACTATCAATGCCATCTAATTGATCTCTTTTCAGCTCGTCTTCCTTTTGCCTTAGTTCTTCTAGAGTCCGTGCATATATTGTCCTTCGCAATCCCCTAGGATCTGTGTACCTATAGATATAACGATTATCCTGTGTACGATATCCCTCGCCTTTTCGGAATACCCTTCCTTTAGAATCTTTTCTAGTCTTTGCCATGTCGTGCCTCCTTAATGGAGAAACACTTGAATAAGCCTTAGCATAAATCATTTAAAGACTCTAAACCTTTGTCGTAGTTATGCCAAACGCATCTACTAGCCTCATTATATTTTACGCCTTAAGCTTATACAAGCCCCCATTAGTCAATTCTGAATGTCTCAAGATAATGCTCAAATATCTCAGTATTTACCAGTACGAGCTTGTCGCACTTATAAATAGCCTTCGCATCCTTTGCCATTTTCTCAAACTTTGTTTGACACATAGAATACATCTCAGCTCCCTCTTTGTAACGCACAAACCTCTTTTTCGTTGAAACCATTTTTCCCATCATTCCATCTCCTTTCTACTATTGACCACAGGATAAGCCTTTTGAATATGTTATTAATGTTTAAAAATCATCCCTCTACTTATTTGCACTGGGAGAAGGCTTTTGTTACCCCATTATCATGTATTATTTTTGTTTTAAAAACACCTCTCACTTATTCTTTCTGGGAGGGGGCCTTTTATAACCCTCTATCATGTATTTTTATGTATAAAAAAATACCTCTCACTTACTCTTCCTGGGAAAGGCCTTTTTATGCCCCCTTATCATGTATTTTTATGTATAAAAAAACCTCTCACTTATTCCCACTGAGGGAGACTATTATGCAAGGTGTATATTTATTTAAATACAAAAAAATACAATCCTAGAAAATATCTAGGATTGTATTTCCATTTCTTTTACAAGAAATTTTACAGCTTCTTGTCTATCTTCAAATCTCTGCAATAGGACAGTTGTCTCTGAAATTCTCCTCAAAGCATTTTGAAACTCCTCGAAACTTATCTCGAGTGGTACACTCTCATACGCTCTACGTTCTAGCAAGCAAAGCAGGTTTTCATCTGCTCTATTTTTATATTCTTCCTCACATATAAACTCTCCAGATTCTTTATACTAATAATTATACATGTAACCCACTGCCATTAACACGAAGTAGAACTAGAGTTGAGTATTTCACTACAGCACAAATGCTAAACAAATCCCGACTTGTCAATGTCTTTATTCTGAACTTGATAATAAAGATTCCAATAGCTCAACGTATTCTTTGAACTGTGTTCTTCCAAATTCAGTAAGTGTATAAGTGGTTTGGGGTTTATTGTTTACAAATGCTTTTTCAATCGTTAAATATTCCATTTCGCTTAATTTATTAAGCTGTATACCTAAGTTTCCGTCAGTTGCTGAGGTTATAGTTTTCAATTCTTTGAAACTCTTTGTACCAGTCAGCAGAGCAGATAAGACCGCTAACCTAAGCTTCGTTTGAAAAGCTTCTGGTATTGTATTTATTTCCATGATTCTTTGCTCCTATCCTAAAAAACAGCCCTAATGCAACCATTCCGAAAATCATTACTACCCTGATACTAAAGCTACTAACTGAAATCAAAGTACCTTTTCCACCTATTGTCCCGAAAGGCATCTCTTTCATACTCATAAACAAAATCAAATACAATACACTATAGCATGCTGTGCAAATTGTTATTAGTTTTCTTTGTGTAAGTATACCTGTCATAAATAAGGCAAAAATAATCGGCAAAATTTCTAATAATTCTTTACATCTCCATAGAGTAACAATTTGATCATTATTGCCAGTAGGAATCAAATTCATATACAAGATAATAAATACGTATGAACCAATTAAAAAAATTCCCCATATTTTTAGCATACCATTGCTGATTTCGTTATTTGTGATTTTTAGTTTTCGTGAAAAGTAAAGAAAAAGAATAATATATCCTATAAATTTAATCAAATAATAGCCTACTCCAAATATCCGAACTAGGCTTGAACCATATCCAATAGTATTTCTACAAAAATACATCAATTGTTCTACAATGGCTGCAATTCCATTAATCATCCCCACGCCTATAAAGAAAGGTGCGATTTTAGAAAAATCTTGTTGTGTACGTTCAATTACTGTTTTGATAAGCGAAATGTCATCTAGTGCAAGTTCAATATTTTTATCCATAATTACCCTCCTGATTATACTTTATATTATAGAGTTCTCTATAAACTGATAATATAACAATCAAATTCTTTTTGCAACTATAGAATAAAAAAAGCCTCCAACAGGAGGCAACAGTATCTGAACAACGAAAAACAGAGCTAACATCACTCTATGTGCAATGCCGCTCTGCAAAAGTCAAACTTTTTCTTTGTGTTTAATTCTATCCATGAGTATACTAACTGTCAACAACCATTTTAAGAGTAACTATTGACTATATATATTTTTCTACCCATTGATATGTATAAAACGCCTGAGAAGGTACCTCTGGAAGAAATATTGTTATAGATTCAACTTTTTTTGTATCTAAATTATCTAAAACCCAATACCCTTCTTTGGATTCAAAATCTTCCTCATCATCATTATATACTAAAGATGGATCAATCTCTTGAAGTTTCCTAAATTCCATTCCTATATATCCACCATTAGGTAGAACACCTTTATATGAATTTTCTAGATATATTTCATACATAACATCTTTAGCAAAGCAAAATGTTACGGACTCCTCTATCGAAATGAAAATCCAAGGCACCTTATCTGTAGTATCTTTGTTAGACTGAATTTTTTGATTAAATGGAATCTTGTTTGATTTCAGTATTGTTCTTACTTCTTCCAGCTTCATTCCTAACTTAAATGTCTCAAGTCCAACATATGGAGTTATATTTTCTGACAACAAACTATTTTTCATTTTTTCTCCTTTCTACGTAGTAAATCTTAGCTTTTTCATCTCCATCCGATTTATATTTTTCCTTCCGATTTACATACTTAAATTTTCCACTATCAATAGTGCTCACTTTTACATATGCTGTATCTCCATGTCTTTTAGAACCAGGCGATACTTGTACTACAGCTACGTTTCTTTCTTTTGAAGTATTCTGCACAACAATTCTTTTGGCTTTAGAACCCATACGATTCGATGGTTCAATAATTGTTTTATAACCATGTTTATTCATCTCATTTGAAATTTTGCTAGGTGATTTCCCAAGAAAATACGCTCCATACTTTTCGAAATTTTTTTCTGAAAAATGACCGTTTTTCCCAAATACTTTAGTTGCAAAGAATTGAAGATTTAATGGTATACGAATTCTACTTCCTTTTGTATTACCAAAGCCACCGTGTCTTCCTGCTCCCATTAGGCATCCTCCCTTCTACTAACAGCAAAATCACTGTTAAACTGAAGAATATCGATGCCCATTTCTCTATATTTATCAAAAATATAGTCTGGCACACTACCATATACCACAATGGTTTTGGGTGACAGTATATTAACAACCTGTCCTAAGCCTTTTTCAAAAAACAATCTATCTTCTTTGATTCGTATGCAACCATGAGAACCAATAGCTATCGTTCCTTTTCTAGGGACGCCATTACAACATACCGAATATGTTCTATAATCTCCCCAGCGTACATTAACAATTACGTTTACTCCATTATCCTGCAACCAACGTCCAATAGCCCTGCTTCGATAAATATTCCAGAACTGCATAACGAGTGGCATATCTCTATAAAGACTAAAATCTGGGCTTATAACACCCTTAAATTTCTGCAAAATGGGAAGATACTTTTTGGGATTGTTCCAGATGCGCTCAAAAGCCGCATCATCTTCATAGAAGTGAACCCAGCAGTCATAATCTTTTGAGCTAATAGCTTTTGAAAATGCCATCAACTTATTAGGCCTGAAATCCCCGTAATCAATCTCAGGAATTTCCAAAAATCCTTCATACGTTGCATTTTCAACTAAAAACGCATGAAACACATCACGACACCCTGCACGGGTACAATTAATTTGAGACATAGATGCCTCCTTTCTGCTCTACATAAAGAGCGGCAAAAATTGTTAATAGTAACATTTATTTGCCCTCGCAGAAAGGATATGCTATAATTATCTAACGACATTTAGGGATGTTATAGATATCCTTAGCGAGGAAACGCATAGTTGATTGCTGGTAACAATCTTCTGTGCGTTTTTTCTTTTGTAATAAATTCACTAAAGGAACCACCTTTCAATATTTAGTTTACTTACAATGCTTTAATTGGCACCTAGCAGCTGCACCCGATACACCGCAGCGTTCTTCAACCTCCCAAGCTCTCATTCCTTTTATTAGATATGAGGATGCTAATAACTCTCCACCAAAACAATCAGCCTGCCATTCAGGATCTTCAAATGGTTTTAACTTCTCATCTGGTTCAAGCCTACATAATGCCACACAATCATCTTCATGCATAAACAGGTGTCCAATTTCATGAGCAACTGTAAGACGATCTCGACCTTCACCTGCTACTGCTCGATCATAAACATCCTCTCTTATTCTTATAAGATTTTTGCTAGGATATGTTTCCCCATGTTTATTCCCCATTTCCTTTTCTGATACAATTTCATAATTGAAATCAGGAATAATCATTGGTAATACATTTTCTAGAAATTCTATTACCGGGAAATATAGCTCATTCTCCAGTCCCACTTTTTTCTTTAGCGAATACACAAATCTCTGAATGTCTCTTCGAGAACATGCATCCGCTTTAAAACAATTCATAGCATTTTACCTCCTCTTTAAAATTTTCTGAATCTCTTCCAATTGAGTATCATCAATATCCGAAAACTTTCTAGCAAATGATACCGCTAATTCTCTTCTACTAGCTGATGCTCCAGAAAAATCAAGTTCTATTGTTTTTTCTGTGTCTGCTATAACCTTCGTAAATTCATCCTTTTGTCCTTCGTTAAGCTCATATAAACTGCAGATTCTCCCATTCCATGCCGTAGGCATTCTCTTTTTGCCATTTTCTACTGCCGACAAAAATGATACGGATACCTCAAGCTTATCAGCCATGTCCTTCAGTATTTCTCCGCGATCTATACGTAACTTACGCAGGAACCTTCCTAGACTGGTTAACATATGATACCCTCCTTATTATTTAAAACACTAGTGTCTATAATTATATTAGCATACAATATTTTGTGTTTCAACCTTTTGGTTGAATTATTTTTTAATTCAAAAAACTTTCATTTCCTTAGGCACAACATCCTCAATTATTAAACTATTCTTACTTTACATCAATATTATCATCTATAGTTAACTCTTACTTCTACCTTTTGCATTGCAATACAAGAAGGATTATAATTTCATAACTGCTTCTACCAGCGGTTCATATTCTTCTCAAACTTACTAGAGTAAGATTCTTTTAACTCATCGGCAGATATCCCATAGCAAAGCAAAACATCATTGTAATACATAAGCACATCAGCCATTTCTTCAATAAGATGATTACGCTCAGGATTGTCTATATCAGCTGCTTGAGGGCCATGCTTCTTAACTATATCAATAACCTCTCCAACTTCTCCAATCATCCAAAGTAGTTTATTTTTACCAACTTCTGGAGAAATATGCTCCCATTTATCTTTGTACTTTTCCTGAAGTACTTTCTGCATCTCAAGCATTTCGTTTATACCGAAGTCAGACATAATATTATCTATCCCCCTTAGTTTACTGTTTATTAGTAATTATATCTATTTGTGCTTCTACTACATAATAATCATCCATGTTATATATCTTACCGGTCTCCATGAAGCCATTTTTATGCCAAAAATGTTCTGCCTGTGGATTATTTTGTACCCAACATAACTGAATATTCGTAAACCCATTATCACTTACAAATCGTCTCAACTCACTTATGATTTCACTTCCTACCCCTTTATTCTGAACAGATATGCCAGTCATAAAGAATCCAATATAAGCAGTATTCTTATCTGGATAACCAAGTATTAAATCCATAACAGCAATCAAATTATCACTATCATAGAAACCTATGTAATACTTATTATTTAATGTTACTCCAGGCGGTAGTGCTGTCATATCTGCCTTTATGCTTTCAGTTGTCACAAAAGGTGGACAATACTGATAGTACAATTCATTTTTGCAGCACATGTTATATACCTGCAGAATATCCTGCTCATTCAATGCTCTGACTTCGTATGCCTTCGATATTCTAGTAATTTCTAACTCCATTATCTTAATAATATTCCTTTATAGTATTTTTCTTGAAACTCTATTTTTTCGAGGATTTCTTCATCCGAATAATCCTTACCATCTATGGAAACAATCCATTTATCCTCAATATCATTAGTTCGATGATATACTGCGATAACTGTACCAGTGTAGGTGTCAAGCGGCTCATCTGCACCAAATATGTAAACATCCTGTTCTTCTCCGTCAGGCGCAAAGACGCCATCGACATATCCATAGTTGATAGGATAAATCATATCTGGGTAATTCGGATGTGCCGAGCCAAGCGGCCGATCAACCGTTCCTGTGACAATAGAACCAATAATCTCTTTGTTTTTCTGATTTTTCATTCCTCAATCCTCGGCATCTAATAATCTTTTTAATTCTTCTATATCTGGCAATGCCTTTTTTAATTCTTCAGACATATCTTTAGATGTCTTATACGTCGCAACTCCCATAGGTTTTGAATAATCTTGAATTACATAATCAACAAATGACTTGTTCATATCCCTACATAAAATAACCCCTATCGCTGGATTCTCATGAGGTTTCTTTTCAAAACCATCAAGTATGCTTAAATAACCTTGAAGCTGGCCCAAATATGATGGTTTAAACTTTCCTTTCTTAAGCTCAACCGCAACAAGACAATTTAATTCCCTGTTAAAAAAGAGTAAATCTATATATTGATCTTCTCCAAACGCATCCAAGTGATACTGGTTACTTATAAATGCAAAGTCTTTTCCAAAAGTTAAGATGAAATTCTTAACGTTGTTTACAATAGCATTTTCTACAACTCTTTCGTCTACATCAGCTGCATCACGGATATCTATCTCTTCCACATTTATATAATCAAGAAGGTATTCATCTTTAAATGTATTAATTGCTTTAAATGCTTGTAGACCTGGTGTCATAGTATTTGCAAAATTATTAGGAAGATTTCCTTGATGATGAAATAAATCTTGTTCAAGTATCTCTTCAACTGCTTTAAAACTAAGTTTCTCTTCTGCACACTTTTTTATATAAAAAACTCTTTCTTCATAAGATTTAACTTTTGATAAAATAGCTCTGTGATGAGAAAAACCTATTGAGAAAAAGTCTGCAAACGGAAAACTTTCCAAATTTGGCACATGCGTGTGCCAAATTTCCTCACGTTCTGAATCTTCTATTTTGGCACACGCATGTGCCAAAATAGAGTTTTTATCTTCAATCACATATGTCGAATTTGTATCAAGAACGCGCCATTCCTCATAAAAAGTTCTCATATATCTTAAATTTCTTGCTGAAAACCCTTTTAATCCAGGCAACTCTCTTTCTAGCTGTTCACTAATAGCATCAATCGCCCCTTGTCCCCAAAATCCATTTCTAGAATTGAGAGAAATGTATTTTCCAATGCCAAAATAAAGCATTAATTGATTCGCATTAACATTTTTAGCAGCTTCATATTGGCTTTGAAGAATTGCCGTCTTTATTAATTCCACTGCATCTCTATATTTTTGATCCATATCAGACCTCCATAATCTTGTTATCACTATTAAGAAAAATGATACTACATACTTTTAAACAAATCCAAATATTTCTCATGATAGCCAGTGAAATTTGTCGAGTGGCAAGCAATGATTTGGTCGGACAAATCGCCTGTTCGGCCTACAACACATTTTCCAAATGTGAGTTTTCTCGCTTACGCTCGCTTGAACCTCTACCCTTTTCCTCTCCATAAAGCATTTCAAGATTCTTACGTGCTACATAATAATCATATATGTCTTTTCTCAATTCCTTATATTCCAGATACTCTGTTTTTTTTATTTCAAGTACAGTTCCATATTCTTCACGCAGTTTTTTGAGATTAAATAAATTCTTGTCACCCAACTCTTTATAGATTTCCATTGCAGCTTTAAATCTAATAATCTCTTCTTCATGCTGCGAATAATATTTTTTGCTATAACCACTGGCTTTATACTCATCAAAGTATTTTTTGTTCTTGGAGTAATCAATAATGGCATTTTGCATCCTCTTGTTTTTTTCCAGATAAGCCTCATGCTCTTTTATTGATTCCTTTAATCTATCAATTTTTTGGGTTCGTTCATCTGTTATTTTGCAGAGTTCTTCATATGATGCAATTTTCTTTTCTTCTAAAAATAAAATAGTCTTTGCCATTTGTTTGGCATTGAATCGCTTCGCCCAGGTAATATATCCTTTACCCTTTCCTTCTAAAGCTTTATTCTGAACATCTTTAAGAAACTCTATGCGTTTATCCTTAAAATTAGCCTTTCTAGTGTAACTTCCCTTTACCTTTCGTTCAGAATAACTCATTGGATTTTTAATTACTGAAAGACCATTCTCAAGACACAGACAATCAGATATTTTTCGTACTACCATTGATGATAAGTAATAATTATTAAATTTTCGCTTACCATCAGTTGACACGGAATTAAAAATTATATGATTATGAATATGCGCTTTATCTGTATGCGTTGACACAATAAAAGCATATTTCCCCTTAGTAAAACGCATTGCCAATTCATAACCTATCTCATTTGCCTTCTCTGGAGTGATTTCCCCTGGTTTGAACGACTGTCGAATTTGATAAGCAATTACTTCATTACTACGGACTCCCGCAACCTGATTATAATACATCTGCTTATGTAACAAGAACTCGACATCAGCTGTACGTATATCACATTCATAACTAGATACATATTTACCTTTTTCATTTTTCTCTTCATTTAGGGCATATGCCAATCTTTCTTCAAGGCATTGCGACATTGTTTTACCCTTATTTAGATGTAAAGGTATTATTCTTGTAGTAGCCATAGTCCCCCCTTTCGTAATTACTTCCCCATAACCATATTGTGGTTTACCTCAGCTTGATAATAACTTTTTATCGTTGTTGGGGCATTAAACAGACTGGCCAACATATATTTTTTAATGTTCCTCACTTTGGTACAATTCTTCGACATGCATTCAACAACATACTGAACATGAAACATGTTTAACTTTTGTAGTTTTCTTTTTACCAATTCTAGTGAATATCTACAGCTTGCTATAACTATGCTTTTATCCTTTCTTAGCATTGTCTCCAATACCAACTCGAATATTTCTTCATATAACTCACTATTATCAGGATCATCATTCATCAATACGTCTATACCCAGCTGGTCTCGTATTCTTTTTCCCATCTCCATCACATCTATATCGATAGGATTAGATTTTATATCTACATTAGTATTAATCTCTTTATTATTATTAGAGTTTATATCTGATACTTCTTGAAGTTTTGTTTCTAAACTCTTAGCAGTTTGTTTTTCAAACTCCTTAGAATATACATTGTCATCCTCAATAACAAAGCTCTTTACATAAATTATCGCAGGCTTTCCTTGTCCCTGCTGTTTCTTTTCAATTAAGCCTATTCCTGATTCATCATCTAATTCTTTAAATAGTTTGATTGCCTTATTTCTCCCAATATTCAGTTGTTCCATTACATCCACTACTGAGAAATATATGTAGACACGATTATACTTATCAAACCATTTATTCTTCGCTGATAATGCCATTCTATCTAGCATTAATCCATAGAGCAGCTTTGCATCATTACTTAAACTCTTAAAGCGTGGATTTGTTATTAATTCTTTTGGAATTCTATAAAATGTAAATAACTCTGATTCTTTTCCATAAAAATACTTGAACTGAATATCGCTCATATCTGCTATCTTCCTCTCATGATCTGCTGGTATAACTGCGACAAAGGTTTAGTAGAATCTTTAAATGACAAATAAAAAAGACACCATTCGGATTTGAATCCAAATAGTGTCTTATTTGTTCAAGTATTTCTCCTGACCTATGTATTATTACGTATTATTCTGTATCTAACCATTTGATTTTGGAGTCAAATTGGTGTCAAAACTGAATCAAAATCGTTCTAATACCTATAAATTCAAGAATTAATCCTGTACGTATGGCATAAGTGCAACGTGACGAGCACGCTTGATAGCTACTGTAAGAGCTCTCTGGTGCTTAGCACATGTGCCTGTGATACGACGTGGAAGAATCTTTCCACGCTCAGAAATATACTTCTTAAGCTTTGCTGTATCCTTGTAGTCGATAACGTTATCCTTACCACAGAAAACACAGACTTTCTTTCTTCTATGCATTGGTCTTCTTCTCTGCTGACCATCGCCTGTCTTATTAAAAGCCATGATTTAACCTCCTATTGATGTTAGCCAAGGCTTTCGTTACCTTGACTTAGTTGAACGGTAATTCCTCGTCAATTCCATCAGGGATATTCATGAAGCCGTCGCCTGCGTCTGAGCTTGGTGCGAAATTGCTGCCACCGTCGAAGCTGCTTCCGCCACCTTGAGAGTTTTTACTCTCTGCGAACTCAACATTCTCGCAAACTACATCGGTAGTGTAAACTTTCTGTCCGTCCTTGTTTGTATAAGAGCCAGTCTGAATACGACCCTCTACAACAAATTTTGTGCCCTTACGAGCATACTTCTCAAGGAACTCTGCTGTCTTTCCGAAAGCAACGCAGTTAATGAAATCTGCTGTCTGCTCATCGCCTTCTCTCTTAAATCTACGATCAACTGCAAGAGAGAATCTTGCAACAGCGCTGTTGTTTGAACCACCGTAACGAACTTCTGGGTCTCTTGTGAGACGTCCCATAAGAATAACTTTATTCATAATTAATCTCCTTATCTTATACTATTAAGCCTCGTCAGCTCTAACGCATAAGAATCGAAGTACGTTGTCCATGATGCGAATATTCTCTTCGATCTGTGCAGGTACGCCTGCCTCAGCATCGAAGTGGATGAAGTAATAGTAACCTTCATTCATCTTCTGAATTTCGTAAGCAAGTCTCTTCTTGCCCCAATCATCGACGTCTGAGATCTGTCCACCAAAGCGAGTGATGTACTCCTTCGCCTTCTCAACTGTGGCAGTTCTTGCATCGTCTTCGATCTTCGCATTAACAACGAGTGCTAATTCATACTTGTTCATGCTTTTCTACCTCCTTTTGGTCTATTGGCCAAGCTACGTTATATAGCCTAGCAAGGATATAAATGTTTTATACCACGAAATGAGATTTTAACATGTAAGAAGGTATTTTTCAAGGCTTTTCACATTTTTATTTGTTTTTTTGCGTATTTATAAATCAATCCCTTGTAATTTGGCCAGTTCTGTGAATACCTCACCAATTCTGTCCTTAATTATCAATGTGTTTTCTGACTCCCTAAAGGCCAGTTCACTTTGATTAATTATTACAATGTACTTTCCATTAAAGTAGTTTACAAATGACGCTGCCGGATAAACCGTTAATGATGTTCCGCCGATTATCATCATATCTGCCGAACCAATAGCTCTCACTGCTCCGTTTACCTGATCTTCCGGAAGTCCTTCCTCATAAAGTGTTATATCTGCACGTACTACTCCGCCACAGTAATCACATGTTGGTATTGGCTCTTCAGAATCGAAAATATAATCAACCGGATAAGTTGTTCCGCACTTCATACAGTAATTTCTTAATGCACTACCGTGAATCTCATACACAGCTTTGCTTCCGGCTTTCTGATGAAGCCCGTCAATATTCTGAGTAACGATACCGTTAAGCTTACCCATCTGCTCAAGCTTAGCCAGATACTTATGGGCATTGTTAGGCTCTATATTTCTTGTATCCATCTTCTGACGATGGAACTCAAAATATACCTTTGGCTCGTGAATAAGACAGCTGTGACTCAGAAGATATTCTGGCTGATACTTATCGAATCTTACGTCATGCTGATTATAAAGACCGTCTTTGCTTCGAAAATCTGGAATACCGCTTTCTGTACTAACACCCGCACCACCAAAGAATACGATTCTTGAACTATCATCAATCATTTCCTTGAGTCTTTGGATATTATCCATGTTTACCAATACAATTCCCCCTCTCTTTTTTATATGTTTTACTGCCTTTAGAATGGCAGATAATAAACTACCAACGCACAAATGATACCAATAACACCACCAGCCATCAGCTCTGGCATTGTGTGACCCATTTTTTCCGTAAATCTCTTAATGTTCAGTGGTTGTTTACCCTCTTCCTCACGCTCATCATTGAGATCATTTAAAGCTCTTCCCTGTCTCTGAGTCTCAAAACGTACTCCTCTGGCATCATATAATGTAATAAATCCAAAAAAGAATACTGCTGCAAACTCAAATGAACCAGTGCCGATACAGGCTCCTGTTATTGTAATCAACGCAAGCACTGTGGCTGCGTGTGAACTTGGCATTCCACCGCTTTCAACCAATCGGTCTTTGTTAAAACCGCTCATTGTGCAGTCAATGATAATCTTAATAGCCATCGCTATTAGCCAAGCGACTACAGGTGCAATAAAAATTTTGTTTAGGAATAAATCAGTCAAAATATACATTTTCATCTCCCATGCTAATCAAGCAATGCGTTGTAAATGTCTCGTTTACTAACTCCTCTATCTTTGGCAACAGCCTTCATGGCTTCCTTTTTATCCATGCCTTGATTCAAGTACATATCCATGTGTTCCTGAATGGTCATCTCCTCAAATGCAGCTCTTGCTTCCTCAATGACTTCTGCCTTTGATTTTCCAGCTAATACTAATACATATTCACCTCTTGGCTCTTTGGTCTCATATGATTTAAGTGCTCCGCCAAGTGTAGTCTTTTCCTTTTCCTCGTGCTTTTTAGTAAGCTCTCGGCAAAGAGTAATGCCTCTGTCTTCACCAAGTGTTTCTGTCAGCTCCTTTAATGTAGCTATAAGATGGTGAGGTGCCTCATAAATGATGATAGTTCTAGTCTCAGTTTTTAATTCTTCTAATATTCTACGACGTTCCTTCTTATCCTTTGGAAGGAATGCTTCAAATGCAAATCTTCTGCATGCCTGTCCTGACATTGTCACTGCTGTGATACATGCGGCAGGTCCTGGTACTGATGTAACTTCAATTCCTTCCTCGTAACACATCGCTACAAGCTCCTCGCCTGGATCAGAAATACCAGGTGTTCCAGCATCCGTTACGACTGCGATATTCTGCCCCTCCTTTAACTTTGCTATCAGTGTGTGGGCTTTTTCCACCTTATTGAACTCGTGATAGCTGGTCATTGGAGTATCTATCTCAAAATGGTTAAGTAGCTTTATTGAATTTCTTGTATCCTCTGCTGCTATCAAATCTGCTTCCTTGAGAATTCTAACTGCTCGAAAAGTCATATCCTCAAGATTTCCGATTGGTGTTGCAACTAAGTAAAGTGTTCCGCTCATTTACACCTCTATTTCATTATCATTCCATATATATCATAAATTTCTTTTGTGTACTGTCCCGGTGCATCGTACACAATAAGTGGTGCCTCCACTGTAAGCTGTGGACCGCCTCCCTTGACACCCTCTATAAGAACCATATTTGGCTCCTTATCTTCAAAAGGATAAACCAATCTCATTCTCTTTGGCTCCAGCTTATACTGGCGCATCAATGTAATGATTTCCACCAGTCTGAATGGGCGATGTACGAAATAGCATCTTCCCATTGGCTTAAGCACTGCCGCTGTCTGACTAATAACATCCTCCAGTGAGCAAAGCAACTCGTGTCTGGCAATAGCTTTGGCGTCATTTGGATTCTTTAATCCGTGGTGATTAGTCATGTAAGGAGGGTTGCTTGTAACAACATTCATTGTGCCCTTTCCGAAAATCTGGGCCGCTTCCTTAATGTCACCTTCAATTATTTCTATTTTATCACTTAATCCATTCAATAAAACGGATCGATTTGCCATTTCTGCACTTTCATGCTGGATTTCCAGTCCTGTAAAATGCTCTCCGTCTGTCTTGGCCTCCAGTAATATAGGAAGAATTCCTGTGCCTGTACCTAAGTCTAGCGCCTTCTCTCCCTCTTTAACTCTAGCAAACGATGATAGCAAGACAGCATCCATGCCAAAACAGAATTTGTCAGGATGCTGAATTATTTTATATCCGTTTATTTGAAGATCATCTACTCGCTCATCGTCGCGAACAAGATTTTCCATTAATTTTTATCCTCCAAATCGGCAAGCTCTTTCGCCTCTTCCTTAGATACCTGTACCTTGCGCTTTCTAGGCTTAAACTTAAGCTGATCTGTAGGATAATCCTTTACCTCCTTAAGATCTCCATCCTCAAAAAGCACACGAACTGTCTGGCGAAGTACGTTTACTGACTGAACTGTACCCTTAAAACCATCAGGTGTTGTGACTGTATCATTGATACCAGGAAGACGACTGTTAAGATACTCATAAGTCTCCTGCTCGTTCTTAAGGCAGCACATGAGTCTTCCGCAAAGTCCTGAAATCTTTGTAGGATTAAGAGAAAGATTCTGCTCCTTTGCCATCTTGATAGATACTGGAACAAAATCAGCAAGATAGCTCTTACAGCAAAGCTCTCTTCCACATATACCAATTCCACCCATAAGCTTTGTCTCATCTCTGACACCAATCTGTCTAAGCTCGATACGTGTGTGGAATACTGCAGCAAGATCCTTTACAAGCTCACGGAAATCAATACGTCCGTCAGCTGTGAAATAGAAAATAAGCTTATTATTGTCGAAGGTATACTCAGCACCAACAAGCTTCATCTCAAGCTCACGCTTTGCGATTTTCTCTTCACAAATCTTAAGTGCTTCCTTTTCCTTTTCGATATTCTTAACAGCTTTTTTCTTATCTTCCTCTGTGGCCTTTCTCATGATTTTCTTGATTGGGCCTGGAACCTCGTCGTCTGAAATCTCCTTGTCTACTAAAAGAACTGTTCCGATTTCAACACCACGAACTGTTTCTACAATAACCTGATCCTCTCTTTTGAGCTCTACTCCGTCTGGATCAAAGTAATATACTTTTCCGCCGCCTCTAAAGCGTACGCCGATAACCTTTATCATTTACTGTTCTCCTTGATTGATTCTATAAGAAGCGTAATGGTCAATTCGAAATTGACATTAGCATTTAGTCTGGCTCTTGCTTCTGCTATCGCATCAACAATATTGTTCAAGCCATAGTATGAGCAGCGCTGTGCCTGCTCCTGTATATCATATGAATTCTCCTTAAAAAGTAGGAGATTATCATTCAATGTCGCTTTATATAATAGCACATCTCTATACCAAAGGGTGATTAAATCTAGCATTTGTTCTATAAAGCCCTGAAATTTTTTCTCATCATCACCAGCTTTTTTATCACTGTCATTGGCTTCTTTGATGACTTTCACCTCATCGGCTATCTGGTTTTCTTCCATTCTACCTGCTCTTTTGCAGAGGGAAACTACCTGGTCTTTCACTTCATTAAAGCTGGAGTCTGTTGCTAAAGCTATGGCCTTTCCAACATTACCCTGAGCAAAGGTAGCCACCATTTCAGACTGATAATCTACAATCTCATATTTTGATTGTAATATCCTTTTTATACTTTCCGTATCAATGGATTTCATTTGAATCAGCACACATCTTGATAGAATAGTCTGAAGAAATGCATTGTGATTTGCTGTCAGCAGAATAATAATTGCATACTCAGGTGGCTCTTCAATTGTTTTAAGAATAGCATTCTGTGCCTGAGGATTCATTCTCTCTGCTTCTTCTACAATATAGATTTTATATTTGTTGCTGTAAGGTTTGATATCTACGTCATTAACTATCTGCTCTCTCACAGTATCTACACTGATATTTGATTTGCCCTCTTCTCGATGGACATAGATAATATCCGGATTATTATGGCTGATGGCCTGTTTGCAAGAATGACACTCTCCACAGGCATCATCTGAAGGATTCTCACATTGAAGCATAGTTGCAAATGCTTCTGCCAACATCATCTTGCCTGAACCCTTTTCTCCACTGAAAATATAGGCGTGGCTATGGTTTCCTGTTTTAACTGCGTTTTTAAGGAGGCTTTTAGCGTCCTCCTGTCCTATAATTTCACTGAAGCTCATTAATAGTTATTCTCCCAATTAATTACTTGTTCTAGGTGATGATATCAAGAAGAAGTCCTCTAATTTCATCTACCCTATTTAAAATATCAAGGTGGTCTCTTTCATCCTGAACAAGAGCTGATGCCAGCTCATCCATCTTTTCATCCACCAGTTTAATCATTCCATATACTCTGTGTCGACCACGACGATCTAGAAAGTTTTCTCTGGAAAATTTATGAGAGCGATTTACAACCTCGTTAAGGAAATCCTTTACCAATCCCCTATAACGCTTCATATCTCTGATATCCATATGCTCAGACAAAAGCTTTCCCTGAGTGGCTATATCATTCATGAGATTTGTCAGCTTCTCCTGAAGCTCAGCATCATCAATAGCTGAAGCCAAAGTGAATTTAAAAGTGTCATCCACTGGAGCTGTAGTCTTTGCTGATTCTGTTTGTTGAACCTGACTTACATCGCTTACTCTAATATCCATAAAAACACCTACCTATTTATGAATGCCGCTATGTTATCGCTGGTAATTGCACTATCCTCGTTGTTGTTAAATCTGTTTGTGATTCCTGCTTTTGAAAGATTTTCTTCTGAAAAATCCTGCTGATCTGCAAGGAAACGTCTACACATCTCTTCGTATTTAGGATGCTCCTGAATACGCTCGCGCTCAAGTGCTCGGCTAAGTCTTACACCATCATCTACTTCTATATATATCGGCAAAACCTTGTCTTCTCCGTAGTAATCACGGATTTTCACAAAGCTTTCTACTGTTCCAATCATAAGATAATCTTCATTTGCTAAATCCAAATTTCCGTCATCTACTGTAAAATAAAACCATGGGCCATGAACAGTATCGTATTTTCGAATCTCTATTACCTTGCCTTCTTCAACCAACTTATCTTTTTCTTCTATAGTCACGAAGTTGTACTCTTCCCCTGGCCTCTCGTGGCTTCGCTGCGGTCTTGTTGTATAAGAAACGATTCGCTTTACATTAATATCTTTTCTCTGAAGCAAAATTTTAAAAATTGTGTCTTTCCCTGTTGAGCTCTTGCCCATTATGCAAAATATTTTACCCATACTGTCCTCATTAATATTTTATATATAAAGTATAGTTTAACCTTATCTAATTGACAACGGAGATGGTTTCTCTTTCCATATCCATTCCAGTAACATGAAGTCCTTTAGCCTTAGCTTCATGTATTACCATTATTGCCTCTTGGCTGATTTCTTCTCCAGGAACTATAATCGGTGCTCCAGGTGGGTAAAGGCATACCATTGCCGACGATACTTTTCCCTCAGCCTGAGCCAGCGGTATCTCTTTTTCTCCTCCAGCCTTTGCCCGGAAAGTCTCCATGACTTTTTTATAATTTAGCTTTAGATTAGGAACATCAATGTGTCCCGCTGTTAACGTATCGTCGATTTCTTTTAAAGCTATTTTTAATCTGGCAAACCCTTCCTTTGTATCCATTATACTTGTCATTGCAAGCACGTAGGCAAAACTTGAAAGTTCTGTTTCCAATTCATATTTTTCTCTAAGAATCTTCGCTAGTTCCACACCTGTGATATCTGTATTCTCTGTAGAAATTACTAGTTTTCCTGGATCCTTCTTTTCTATTTCATCAGTCATAAGCTTAAGATATTTCAGTTCTCCACTTGTGGCATAAAAATCATGAAGGTTATCCACATAATCGCTAAATAATTCACGGCTGTTTTCCATGATATCAAGACAGTTGCTAATGGAATTCATAAGCACATATGAAGGAGAGCTTGTTTCAAAGATATCCAAAGCTGCTGACACTCTACCAGAGTTTATTCTATTTCCTGTGATATGCATAGCTGCCGTCTGTGTCAAACTCGGCAATGTCTTATGTAAGCTTTGTATCGTAATATCAGCCAGACCAACAGCCGAGCCTTTAAACTCGTCATTAAATCCAAGGTGTGCTCCATGTGCCTGATCCACAATAAGGATGATTCCTTTATCATGACAATACTCTGAGATTTCTTTTATTGGCGCATGAAATCCCTCATATGTTGGACTAGTAATAACTACTGCTTTTGGGATTACATCCACTTTTTCCACCGTAGATTTTACCTGCTCCATTGTTACGGCTTTAAAAATTCCATTTTCAAGAAGCTCCGCTTCAATATACTCACATTTTAAATGTCTTAGCATTACGGCATTATACACACTTTTGTGTGAATTTCTCTGTATTACAATATAGTCGCCTTCATTACAACAGGCATATATACTCGCCAGATTTCCTACAGTAGAGCCACCAACCAGAATACGGCTTTCATCAGCTCCAAAGAGCTTAGCCATTCGCCTTTGCTCTTCGTCAATTACTCCATTTGCATCATGCAGATCATCAACTCCATCTACCTCTGTCATATCAATTTTACAAACGCCATCCATCTGACGTTTGTGACCTGGCATATGAAACGGATACATATTTGATTTTGAATAATTTTCTAATGTCTTTTTTAAACTCATAATCTGATGTTAACTTTTAATTTCCTTTGAAAATCGATATTATATATATTAAAGTTATATCCTACATTTACTTAAGTATGATGACATCCGGAGGAAAACATGAACAGAACTTTAGTTATTCTTTGTGGAGGCGACAGCTCCCGCATGGGTACAAAAAAAGCTCTTTTACCATTTGAGGATAAGACTATGGTTGAATATATCTATGATAAATTCAGCCCATTTTTTGATAAAGTATACCTTTCTGTAAATGAAAGAGGTGACCTTTCCCATCTTGGTCTTGATGCTCAGGAAATTCCAGATATCTCCAGAAATGCTGGACCATATGGTGCTATCCTTTCCTGTCTTACCATGCTTTCTGGTGACAGGGCATTTTTCATGTCTGTTGATACGCCTTTTATGGATCCTCGTATTGCAGTTTATCTTTACGATCAATCCTACAACTACGATATAACTACTTTTAAGTTTTCCAACGATAATCTGGATACTATTTGTGGTGTTTACAATAAGCGTTGTATTGGTACTCTTTTTAAAAGTTTTTATTTTAAAAAGTCTACCATGAACTACATTCAGGACCGTTGCTATACTAACCTTATAGAAATTGAAGAGGTCACTAATATTTCATCTGTTTCTACTGAACAACAATTCTACAAAGTTAACGATAGACAATCATATTACTATGCTGTGTTTTCAATTTTAAAGCACAATTTTGTTTGCTAAGTCGTTGTTAGATTACTTAATCCAGAAACCTTTTTAGCTGTGGCATCCAATCTCCTAAGAAAACAAGATTGGCTTCCATAGCTTCCCAAATAGGTCCTAAAAAATTCATAAGACATAAATGTACGTCCGACCATTGTGGTTCGGACTTCTTTTTTTGTCGTAATTCCACTTTCCATTTCTTTTTCATGTAAGTGTAATCACCATAACTTTTAAGCATTTCTATTCTGCTATGGTCTATGTTTATCTTTTTTTCTTCTAATAGCTTTACAAGACTATCCTTTACCTTTCGTCCGTTCACAGGATAGGTTGTAAGAATCTCGTATGCCAGATAGTACTGATCCATATCATTAATCAGCTCGAGCTTTTCTATAATCTCCGCTAAATTTTTTACCAGTTCCTCTTCCTTTGGATTGGTCAAAACATCTACTACTCTGTTTTCATAAGCGGTAAGCTTTATCTGAAGCTTTTCTGGTTCATTGGCGGCACGGTGCTTTCTGAAATAGATATTCAAAGGAATATACATTTCATCAACTGTTATCTTCAGCTTTATTCCCGACTCATCCACTGTACCATTAACTATAAATGCCTCCAGTGCTGCTTTAGCCATAATCTCCTTTAAAATATCTCTCATATAGAGAACAGCCATTTTTTCATCAATCTCTTTTGCATACTCATAGTATATGTTTGAAATACATAAATCCTTATATACTTCAGTATTAAATTCATTTCCATTGCAGAGATAAAGCTCGTTACAATACTGTCCCTCTGCCAGTAACTCAATGATTATCTCAGCTACAACGGCACTTAAAATATTCTTGAAAGGAATATTTAGTTGTTCTGATTTTTCTTTTATCTGTAAACGATTAATCATTAGAGCCACACACCTATCATGGACTGAACCTTCTTCAACACCTTACGTTCCTTTGCGTATTCCATCAGCTTGGCAACATCTTTATCTTCATCCATAATGTATGCCCATACGCCCTTTTTAAAATCTTCCCTGTCTACCTTTTCCTGATATTTAAGAACATCACATATCAGACGTTCCTTTGTATAGATTTTCATTTTAGAACCTGCAAAATCTGCTTCGGTAACTCCCAGTTCCATAACCTCTGGTTCCGTATAATATGGCTCCACTATTGGATAGTCGATATTAAAACGGGATTTGCTGGTATTTTTATTTATAGCAATACTCCATTTATATGGTCTATCCTTAAGATATCCATATACATAAAGCGCAGACTCCATGGTAAGTATTCCATCCTCGCCGAAGAGTTTATGAATCCACTGGTCTTCAGTACATTCAAAGTACTTTGTAGTATAATATCCGCTTTTTACCCTTATGAGATATCCTTCTTCTACAAAAGAAAGAACTCTGCGATAATCTACTCCAAGTGCTTCTATCTCGCTAGTCTTAACAAGGCCACCGTTTTCTTCTACTAAGTCATTAATCTGTTCAAGCTGGTATTGTCTTTTTTCATCACGTGATAATAGCATTTCCATTTTTTCCACTCCTCTCTCCTTAGCGAGGTAATTATTTTTAATTATCCCATTCTTAAAAAATCCTGTCAAACCCTTTAATATCAAGGCTTTCAGCGTAATAGACAATAATTAGCGTCAATAATTGTCGTTTATTCAGTTTAGTTTAGTCTTATAATAGCATTAGTACTATTAATAATGTCTTTTAGGGGGTTTTTATGTCTGAAGAAACTATTACTCTAAGAAAAAATCCTTCTCGTAAGGAATGTGAAAAAGTAATTAAAAAGATTCTTATGACTGAGGTTTTAGAGCGAGGAACAAATGAACATTTCAAAACTGCTGCTGATTTTATGAGCTACTTTCAATCTCTCTACCCTGCCAGTGACAGTCTGACAAAGCAGGTTCAGCGTGCAGTTAAAGCTCTTGGTATGCCAAAAGACGAACGTGGTTATTTTATTATTAATAAAACTGAAGATCAGCTTAATCAGGATAAAGAAATTGCATTTCTATTAAAGAAAACCCGAGCAGAGCTTGTTCCACTTCCTGAATATGAAACCTTATTCCTTAAAGCGGATGGAAAATATAAGGATTATCTCTTTCAATTACTTTCTGAATCAGCTACTTTTGAAGATAAAGTAATTACAATAATCAACTCTTCTAAAGGATTATTATTGTACACTTCCAATGCACATCAGCTTGAAATTTTAATAAATAGTCTGATAAACAGGTAATTTGTTTCTTAAATATATTTAATTTATTCTCAGTCTCCAAAATAATAAAACGACAGTCATTGGCCATATTGACTGTCGTTTATCATTTCTATTTGTCTTATACTATCTATTTTAAGACATTTACTGTCTTTTATCTTCTTTTTCTTCTCTTTTTACCATTATCCCTTATTATTGTCATATTAGACTTCTTAGGTTTTGAATGTCTGCTTTTATATCTATGTCTAAACAATAATATTTCACTGGATCTGCTCTTAATGAAAAGAAACAGAGCAATTAGTACTGCTATTCCCAGAATAATTAATCCAATCTTTGGATAATCAACCTGAATATACTCTTTTCCGCTTCCCCCCTGCTCTACAGGAATATTATCAAATGGATAGCTTTCTACTTCTGCATTTGTAAATACCAGATTTGCCTGTCCAACATTTCTACCAGCATATGTATACTGAAGCTGTCCTACAACAGATTTATTATCCTTATCACTATAAGGTATAACCTCTGACGTAACATCTAATACACTAGCAGTCTTAGGAATAACTATTATTCCCTTTTTATCTATCTTAATTAATTCGCTATTCTCACTAAGGACACCTGTTACATTTACATCATCCTCTGATATTGATGCAAAATCAGCCACGTTATAAGTGCTAAAATTATCGAAACAATACTCAAAAAGGTTTGTCGAATCTGGGTACTGGTCATTAACTGTATCCTTCATTACTACACAAATCAAAGTCATTCCATTCTTCTTTGCGTATGTAACTAATGTTGC
>NZ_FQYQ01000019.1 GCF_900141825.1 Pseudobutyrivibrio xylanivorans DSM 14809
GGCTCCTCTAAAACTATTTCTTCTGCCAGTGCTTCTTCAGCTACTGGCTCTTCCAAACTAATTTCTTCTGTAGGAACTTCTTCAACTGGAGGTTCAAGAGAAATCTCATCATCTACAGCTACCTCTTCTGCAGGCATATCAAGATCAATTCCTAAGTCCTCTACCGATTCTTCTGCTACTGCTTCCTCTGGAAGTGGTTCTTCCTCAACCGGCATATCCAAATCGATTCCTAAATCCTCCACCGGCTCTTCTGCTACTGCTTCCTCTGGAAGTGGCTCTTCCTCAACCGGCATATCTAAATCGATTCCTAAATCTTCTACCGGCTCTTCTAAACTAATCTCCTCAGCTGGAGCCTCTTCTGTTAATGATTCTTCAGATATTACCTCATCCATTACAGGCATTTCTTCCCTTACAGGTTCTTCTAGTATTGGCTCTGGCTCAGCTGCTGGAATATCCATTGGAGGAGTTTCTGGTACTGGTGTCTCCATAACTGGAGTTTCCATAGCCGGCATAGCTTGCATTACTGGCGCTGCCATCTGAACAGGTTGTGCCATCACTGGAATGCCATTTTGGATTTTACCCTCTATGTTTGCAATCTTAGAATTTAATTCTGTAATCTTCTGTTGAATATCAAAATTGGTTTCCTTCAACAGAGCTTGCTGCTTTTCAAGAATCTGACTGTTGTTTGCCTCAATCTTTTCTTTGATTGAGAAGAGCTGATTAATAAGCTCATCATTTGAATTCATTAATGCATCAGTATTTTCCTTGTTTCTGGAAATTGTAACCTTTGCAACTGCTTTTTGAGCATTAATAATATCTTCAGCTGGTAAGGAACTACTTTCTTCGATGTTTCTAAGACGCTGTTCCATCTCATCGAAGCTTTTCTTAATTACGAGATACGAAGCTTTCTGTGCATTGTAGATTTCATCATACTTTTGATTTTCTATGTCTTTTGATTTAATAGACATATCTAATATTGCACTTATCAGGAAAAAAAGCGCAACAATCATCAATAGTACTCCCACCGCCATGAACATAAAGTTGCTGGCAAAATTAATCATGATGTACAACTCCATGACAATAAGCACTGCAACTGCGATGCCGGAAAGAATAACCTGAATTTTGTCTTTAGCTATTTCTCTCTGTAATTTCTTTGTATTCTCGTCCATTGTGCCCCCTGTTATGCATCCTTTTTATCAAATAGATGTACCATGTCCAATGCAAAAGAAATAGGATACAGCTGTACCATAACTGAATCTATTATTGTTCCAATTTTTAAATTAAATGTTATCTTTACAAAATCTACTTCTGGTGACTCAAATAACCTTTCAAAAATCTTTACACTTTCTACATCAATGTTGTCTGTCTTAGGAGGTGAAATATCAACTATTCTGTTAAGTAACTGTGACATAGATGAAGCCGCACTACCCATCATCTGGTTCATAGCTTCTGATACTGCAGACAACTGGATTTCTCCAATATCATCTGGTCCTGCTACGCCTGGGCCTCCCATCATTAAATCAGCGATTATCTTTACATCATTTTCTTTAAGAATTAAAACGTTACTTCCAGATAATCCCTTAACGTAATTTATATGTACTAATACACACACATTATGATAATCATCAAGTGCTTCACTTTTTCTTATTAATTCAATCTTTGGTGTGGTAATATCAACCTTTAGATTATTTAGCAGTGCACTAAGTGATGTTGCAGACGAACCCATACTAATATTTGCAATTTCTCCTAGTGTATCTTGTTGCTCTTTTGTTAAAGTAACATCAGCCATAGACTACCGTCCTCCTAAATAATTATTTTCCCCCTTTGTTTGAAATCATAGTTCAATATTCTACTTTTGATTATACAATATTTATAATTATTAGACTACTTATCAATACTAACTATTTTATGACAATATTGCGAAATTATTGTGGCTAAACAGTGTTAATAACTACTAAATACGCCACTTTATAATTGCTTTAATTTCAAGCATTAAAAAAGGAGCCATACGGCTCCATAACAATTTTATTAATGTTCGAGATGGGATTCGAACCCACGACCTTCCGCTTAGGAGGCGGACGCTCTATCCAGCTGAGCTACTCAAACAAACGCGATTTTTCACAACTATTAGATTTTAATCTACTGGTTATGAAAAATCAAGATTAGGAAAAATCTACTGTTCCCTGTAGCCAAATTATACCTTTAAAACGTCTGCCTACTAATGGCTCTCCAAATAAATCATTTTTATTGATGCAGACTTCCAGAACTACATCATTACTCTCAATTATCATTATGCAAAGCTCTTCCATGGTTAGATGATTAACCACATACTTTACATCTAAAATATCTCCAAGAATTTCATACTTATCATTCTCTATTCCATAAGGCATAAAGAAAGATGTGACGACACTAAAAATGTCTTCTCTTGTCACCCTTCTAGAGATTTTCTGATATAAATCAATCTCGTCCATTGTAAGACTTTCTAATGCTTCTTCATTTCCATCCCTAGCCTGTTCAACAAGATTAATTCTCTTCTGATTATTCATTTTTTCCTTAATACGACTTTTTTCATTGTCGTATACAGGTAAAAGTATTTTACCTTCTGTAGAAAGCGCAGCTAATCTGATATCTCTACTTTCTACCTTATTAGCACCTCCATTTCTTCTAAGATACTCACCCATGTTTTGAAGCTGGAAAATAAGATTTACTCCTAATCTTATTTCATCGCACATAACATAGTAATTATCCTTATCAGTCTGCTTAATTACTTCAACATCATTATTGATTGAAAGAGACCCACCAAAATAAGTAGGATAGTAATAATCTAAAATGAATTCATCATTTTCATTATAGATTCCTCTAAGTACTAATCCTACATTATCCGCTACCATGTATCTCAATTCTACAAACTGATTTCCTTCGAAATCAATTGCAGACTCTTGATAATCAGGTCTAAGAGTAATTTCTTTTATTAACTCTTCCAGGTCTGCTTTATTTATTTTGCTAAAACCAACTGCTGGCATGTATTTATGCATTAATTATCACCTAAAGCTTGCTGTAATGCCTTCTCTTCTTCCTCTGCTAATTGGATTATAGAATTGCCATCTATAATCTCCTTAACATAAGTATAGCATCCTTCACGAGAATGCATAGCATTAATTATAAATCCTGAATTATTCTCATTTAATAAGCAAAGAGAAAAGCTGAGCTTTCCACCCATTTCATTAAATGCATCGTATTTTACAAGTCCTATCTTTTGGAAACATGATTGCATGTTTTTAAAGATAGTATCTATATTTCTCTCGTTGCTTGCATTAGCCTCGATAAGCTCATCTACTTGCTCTAATCTGTATATAAGAGTATCCTCTAAAGATCTTGCTGTGCTTCCTTCCATAAAGATTTTGTATCTCTTCTTTAATTTTGACATCTGCACTATAAATACTATCAAGAGAATAATCATAATTAAGACTAATGCTGCAAGTCCTAATAAAATATAATCTGAACTAAAACCTAAATACTGTTCTATCATTTCTACTCCTATAAATGTTCATTTCGAACATATGTTTTATTTAATACTTTCTAATAAATCAACTATTCTATTTAATTCATCCTGAGAATAGTATTCAATCTCAAGTCTTCCAGACTTGTTATCCTTGGCATTGATAAATACCTTTGTACCAAGTACTCCCTTAAGTTTTTCCTGTGTCTGCTCGTAAACTGCAACAAGCTGTGGATCAATATCTGCAGACTTTTTCTTATCTGACTTCTTATCATTGATGAGCTTCTTTACCTCTCGCTCAACGTCACGCACAGACATTTTCTCATCGAAAGCTCTCTCAGCAAATTCATATTGTTTATCTGGATCAGTTATAGCAAGCATTGCTCTTGCATGACCAGTTGTAAGTTTGTCATCCACAATCATATCCTGGACACGCTTATCAAGCTTAAGTAATCTAAGAGCATTTGTAATTGTTGTTCTGCTCTTTGATACTCTCTCTGCTACTTCATCCTGCTTAAGTTTAAACTCATCGATGAGTCGTGCAAATGCCATTGCTTCTTCGATTGGGTTTAACTGTTCACGCTGGATATTATCAATAAGAGAAATTTCAACGAACTCCTGCTCGCTAAGCTTCATAATGATAACAGGAACCTTTTTGAATCCAGCTATTCTAGCTGCTCTCCATCTACGCTCTCCACCGATTATCTCATAGTACTTTCCTCTATCCTGGACAATAAGTGGATTGATAATTCCATGTATCTTTATATTCTCTGCTAAATCCTGTAGCTTATCTTCATCAAAGTTCTTTCTAGGCTGTAGCTTATTAGGCTCAACTTTATTAATATCAACTTCAACAGGTGCTCCGTGCTGTTCAGGATTTACAGCTACAACACCCTCATTCTTATTCACAATAAGAGAATCTAATCCCTTACCAAGACCTCCCTTTTTAACAGCCATTTTTATAAATCCTTTCTCCCAATAATTTCTTTTGCAAGATTACGATAACTCTCCGCACCTGTAGACTTTGGATCATAAAGATTAATAGGAAGTCCATGTGATGGAGCTTCTGCAAGTCTAACATTTCTAGGAATGATAGTCTGATAAACTGTAGCATTTAGATTATTCTTTACAGTATCAACTACGTCTGAAGAAAGATTTGTTCTAGCATCATACATAGTAAATACTACACCATCAATTTTTAGCTTTGAGTTGAGTCTTTCCTGAACAAGGTCGATTGTATGAATCAACTGACTAATACCTTCCAATGCATAGTACTCACACTGAATTGGAACAAGTACAGAATCAGCTGTAGTCATAGCATTGATTGTAAGCATATTAAGTGAAGGAGGACAATCAATGATTACATAATCGAAATCATCCTTTACGTAATCTACTGCATTTCTAAGGATGTATTCCTTCTCATTGATTCCAAGAAGTTCTATTTCTGCTCCAGCTAAATCAACATTTGATGGAATGATTGTAAGGTTTGGGATATTCTCCACACTATACATGCATTCTTTAATGCTGCACTGGTCTAACACTAAATCATAAACAGTATTCTCACATTCATCCTTATCTAAACCGAGACCACTTGTAGCATTTCCCTGTGGATCAGTATCAATAACAAGGACTTTCTTTCCTGCTTCAGCCAAGCAAGCTGAAAGGTTGATACTAGTAGTAGTTTTACCAACGCCACCCTTCTGGTTGGCAATTGCAATCACTCTCTTCATTTATTGTCTCCCTCTTTTCTTTTTCTCTAGTTCCTTTATATTCTTAACTCTTAGAATTATATCATTCTCTAATATTCAATTCTACTAAGAAAATCTGTACGTCTTACTAAATATATTGATTTAACTAACTATATATAGTTGTTATATTAATAAAATGATAATGTTTCACGTGAAACATTATCATTAAAAACTGCAATATATAGGAGTTGATTCAAAAATCCAAGTACTATATTTTGTGTTTATAACCTAATATATACATAAAATGTTTCACGTGAAACATATCTATATTTAGGTTTGTAAAAGATTATATAGTAGAAATTATTTTTTCTAATTCAATCTGAGCTCTGTATGGATCTAATAAAATCAAATCTTTTATATTAGAAAGTTGTCCAATTAGGTCAGAATTAGATATTCCGAAAGGATTAGTTACATCATTTTCTTCACTTTCTACTATTTCTTCTGAAATTATTGGTTCTTCAACAGTTTCTACAACTGGCTGCTGATTAACAACAGTATTAGAAATTAAAGTACTTAGCTCTACTAATCTTCCATCATAGAATTTCATCTGAGTCTGCTTTTCATCTAGCTGACCATTTAATTCTACAAGATACTCACGTATCTCTTCTGCTTTTTTATTATTCTTTGCATTTAAATCTCTAGGAGTAAATTCTTTGAAATATGATTCATTGGACTCTTCTAAAAGATTAAGGAATTTATTTTCTTCCTTAATCTTTGTTTCAAGCAAGTCCATATCTTCTTTTAATTGAATTTTTTCAGAAATTAGTTCATCCTGATATTTTTTAAGGAAGTCATTAACCATAGATATTTCCCCTACATGTTGTGTTGTAACAAAACACAATTACTATATATGTTCCACGTGAAACATGATATTACTTCAAAGGTTCCTTGCTTGGAGTTCCAGCTTTTCTAGGATATGCCTTTGGAGTATTTTTTTCTTTCTTTATTATTAAAAATGATCTGCTAATATCTGTATTTGGTAAAGAAAAGTATACTGGCTTAGTAAGATTTCCACCAAGCTTTTTAACTGCAGAACCTGATGCTTCAATCTCTTCTTTTACGTCACCAGACTTAAAGCTAATAAAGTATCCACCAACATTTACTAGTGGTAAACAATATTCTGATAATGTAGCAATGTTTGCAACTGCACGTGATACTACTAAATCAAACTTTTCTCTGTATAGTTTATTACGTCCTGCTTCTTCTGCTCTAGCATGTACCAGTATAACATTTGTAAGTCCTAAAGAATCTACTACTTCCTGTAAAAACTTTATACGCTTATTCAAAGAATCAATAAGTGTAAACTGTAAATTAGGATAAGCTATTGCCATAGGTATACCTGGAAAACCAGCACCTGTTCCGAGATCACAAACTGTTTTAACTGAATCAGGTAATACTGTACATATAGATAAACTATCAGCAAAATGTTTTACTATAACTTCATTAAACTCTGTAATAGCTGTAAGGTTCATTACTTTATTCTTCTCTACTAATAATTCATAAAATAAATCAAGCTGTTCTATCTGCCTGTCAGTTAAAGTAAAATTCCATCCTGATAAAGTATCAATTAAATATGAATAATCTCTACTCATAAAGCTCCTTTAAAAAATTTTGATTGTTTTAAGGGTATATATAAGTACCCTTAAATCATTGATTAAAAAGTTTAATTACCCTTATATGTTTCAAGATAAACTAGAAGAACAGAAATATCTGCTGGGCTTACTCCAGATATTCTTGATGCCTGTCCAATGTTAGCTGGACGTAGTTTTGTAAGCTTCTGTCTTGCTTCTAAACGTAAACTAGAAACATCCTCATAATTAATATTTTGTGGTATAACTTTAGATTCAAGTTTTTTAAACTGTTCTACCTGTTTTGCCTGTCTTGTTAGATAACCTTCGTATTTAATATAGATATTTACCTCTTCTCTTACTTCATCAGAAAGCTCTGGTCTCTCTGGATCAATAGGAGCAAGCTTATCATAATCAAGCTCTGGTCTTCTAATTAAGTCTACTAACTTTATACCATTTGAAAGAGGAATACTTCCATAAGATTCAAGAAGAGCTTGAACCTCTTTTCTAGCACCAATATTAATTTCCTTAATTCTGGCAACCTCTTTCTCTATCTGTCTTTCCTTTTCAACTACATGCTCATAACGCTCTTTTGATAAGAGTCCAACCTGATAACCAATCTTTGAAAGTCTCAAATCAGCATTATCCTGACGAAGTAAAAGTCTATACTCAGCACGTGAAGTCATCATACGATATGGTTCTTTTGTCTCCTTAGTAACAAGGTCATCAATAAGAACACCAATATAAGAATTACTTCTATCAAGAATCATTGGTTCTTTTCCAAGAAGCTTAAGTGAAGCATTAATACCTGCAACTAATCCCTGAGCTGCAGCTTCTTCATATCCACTACTTCCATTAAACTGGCCAGCAGCGAAAAGACCATCAATATCTTTAAACTCTAAACTAGCTTTAAGCTGAGTAGCATTAATACAATCGTACTCTATCGCATATGCGTTACGAACAATTTTGCAATTTTCAAGTCCAGGTACTGTTCTGTACATAGCATACTGAACATCCTCTGGCATAGAAGAACTCATACCACCAATATACATTTCGTTTGTATTAAGACCTTCTGGTTCAACAAAAAGCTGATGACGATTCTTATCTGCAAAACGAACAACCTTGTCTTCAATACTTGGACAATATCTTGGACCAGTTCCTTCAATTACACCAGAATACATTGGTGAACGATCAAGGTTTGCTCTAATAATTTCGTGTGTTTTCTCATTAGTATACGTAAGATAACATGGAACCTGTTCAATCTGAACAGACTCTCTAGGTGTACTAAATGAAAATGGAATTACAGGGTCATCACCATACTGTGGTTCCATCTTAGAATAGTCAATTGAATTACTATCAATTCTTGCCGGAGTACCAGTTTTAAAGCGGTTCATTTCTACATTATTAGCTAATAATGAATCGGTTAGATGATTAGCAGCCTTTAAACCATTAGGACCATTATGTTCTATTACATCACCATATAAACATCTTGCTCTAAGATATGTTCCAGTACAAATTACAACAGCTCTACAATGATAAGTTGCACCAGAAAGAGTCTTAACACCTGCTACTTTATTATCTTCAATAATTAACTCAGTAACTTCTGCCTGTCTTAAAGTAAGGTTTTCAGTATCCTGCATAGTCTTTCTCATTCTCTGAGAATAAGCTGCTTTATCAGCCTGAGCTCTAAGTGAATGTACTGCAGGCCCCTTTGAACTATTTAACATTTTAGACTGGATAAAGGTATGATCAATATTAATACCCATCTGTCCGCCAAGTGCATCAAGCTCTCTTACAAGATGTCCCTTTGAACTACCACCAATGTTTGGATTACATGGCATCATTGCAACTGAATCCATGCTAACTGTAAAACAAATTGTATTTAATCCCATGCGGGCAGAAGCAAGTGCAGCTTCGCAACCTGCATGACCAGCTCCTATAACAACTACATCATAGGATTCTTCAACGTGACTCATTTATTACTCCTTACTACTTTTACTTTCCCATACAGAATTCTAAGAAAATTTTATTAGCTAAATCATCATCAATAGTTTCACCAGTGATTTCACCTAGAAAGTTATATGCATCCATTAAATCAATTGAGAAGAAATCCTCTGGCATCATATTATCGATACTATTTAAAACATTAGACAAACTATTCTTTGCGTTAGTTAAACATCCAGCCTGTCTGGAATTTGTAATATACAAAGTATCATCAGATTTAACCTGACCACTGAAAAACATGTCCGTAATTTTAGATTCTAAAGCTTTTAGTCCATCTAAGCTTACAGATGAGAAAGAAATAACAGGTTTATTATATTTATTGTATATTTCTTCCTCGCTAATTTTTGATACGAGGTCAGATTTATTAAGTAAAATTATTACTTTTTTATCTATAATCTTATCAATAATGAATTCATCATTCTCATCTAGGGGTCTTGATGAATCAATTACAAATAAAATCAAATCAGCATCATCAATAGAATCTAAAGCTTTATCAACTCCTATTTTTTCTACAATATCATCGGTCTCTCTTATACCTGCTGTATCAATAATATTAAGAGAAACTCCATTAATTGTAATCTGCTCTTCCAAAGTATCTCTTGTAGTTCCAGGAATATCAGTTACGATTGCTCTTTCTCTTCTACTTAAGGTGTTTAAAAGAGATGATTTACCAGCATTTGGTTTACCTAAAATAAGAGTATTAATTCCTTCTTTTAAAATATGACCTGAATTAAAAGAATTAATTAAATCATTAACTCTTTCAAGCATATCATTTACTTTTACTCTTAATTCTTCAGGATAATCTGTTAAATCATAATGTTCAGGATCATCAAGTGCTGATTCAATATATGCTGTTTCATAAAGAATCTTATCTCTTAAATCAACAATAATTTTATTTAAAGAACCAGATAATTGTTTAATAGAATTCTTCATAGCAAGTTCTGAATTTGAAGAAATCAAATCCATAACTGATTCAGCTTCTGATAAATCTATTCTTCCATTTAAAAATGCTCTTTTTGTAAACTCACCAGGTTCTGCTATTCTTGCTCCTGATTCAATTAAAAGTGAAAGTACTTTTTTAAGAATAAGTACACCACCATGACAATCTATTTCAATAGTATCTTCTGTAGTGTAACTTCTTGGAGCCTTCATAAGCATTATCAATACTTCATCAATGATTTCATCATTTGAAACTATATGACCATATTGAATAGTATGACTGTCACAATCTGCTAACTTATTTTTTCCACGAAAAATAGAATCAACTATAGCAATTGATTCTTCTCCACTGACACGGATTATTCCAATGCCTGAACTATTCATAGATGTAGCAATAGCACAAATGGTATCAGAATGATACATATTAGCCTCCAAACTATTTATCTTATAGAGTTCATAAGTAAATTATAAAATCTATAAAACAAACAACAAGGGTTAGCCTAATTATAAGACTAACCCTAAAAAATCAAAAGATTATTTCTTAAGTGTAATAACTACGTAGCGATATGGCTCCTCACCCTCTGAATGAGTTGTAACATTATTATCATTCTGAAGAGCAGAATGGATAATGCGTCTCTCATAAGGATTCATAGCTTCAAGAGTAACTGCCTTCTTAGTTCTCTTAACCTTGCTAGCCATATTCTTTGCAAGATTTTCTAAAGTCTCTTTTCTACGACGTCTGTAATCTTCTGTATCAATCTTAACTCTTGTATACTTTTCAGAAGAACGATTAACAGCTAAGTTTGTAAGATACTGTAAGGAATCAAGTGTCTGACCACGCTTACCAATTAATACACCCATCTCTGGACCAGCAAGATCAATTAAAAGAGTCTCATCACTTTCATTGAATTCCATAGAAATATTAACTTCAAGCTGCATAGCCTCGAATACACCATCAAGGAAATCCTTTGCAACCTGCTTTGGATCTTCTTCAGTAGAAATAACTACCTTAATTACAGCATCTTTAGAACCAATACCAAGAAAACCAGAGCTTCCTTCTTCAACCACTTCGTATTTAATTTCGCTAGAAGTTACACCTAATGAAACTGTTGCATTTGTAAGAGCGTCATCAACAGTCTTACCAGTAAACTCTTTAAATTCCATTATTAAGTTCCCCCTTATTTATTATTCATTTCGTTAAATTCTTTAACAAGATTTGCCTTTGAAGCAAGTGAACCACTGCTAGCTTTAGATCTAAATTCATCAGCCTTCTTTAAAGCATCAGCATCATCACTTTCAACACTAGTCTTGCTATACATAGAATCAATCTTTGTGCTCATACGAGCAGCCTCATAAATCTGAGCCTGACGTATACCACGCTTTTCAGCCTTAGCAGCAGCTTTTTCCTTATTCTTCTCAATAATGCTCTCAAGATCAATCTTTTCGAAATGCTTATTTAGGAAATACTGCTGAATAATACGTACAACAGCACCAGCAATCCAGTAAAGACCAAGACCTACAGGAACTGAAAAACAAATGAAAAGAGACATAAGTGGCATCATAAGATTCATTGTCTTCATCTGTTGTGCCATCTGCTCTGACTGTCCTTCAGTAGAAGTAGGTGTAAGCTTAATATTTGCCATCTGTGAAAGATATGAGCAAACAGGAATAAGTAAAGCACAAATAATAAGCCCAAAATTCTTAGTATCAGCTGACCATCCATCTTTAATAAGATTAAGTGGAGTATCTGAAATATTAAGTACAAATAAGTAATTAATTTTCTCAAGCTTTGCAACGACTGTATCAACAGAAGAAGCTAAAGCTGGAAAATTAGATGTAACAGCTTCCCAACCGGCTGATGGAAGCTTATATAGTACATCAATAATAGAATCTGAAATAACTGTAGTATCACTACCAGTAAAAGTAGGTCTAAGATTCTTAACGCCTGACTCATCAAATATGTTCTGCATTGTAGTAGCAAAACCATCTGTAGCCATAATACCGTTTACAAGCTCTGTAAATACATTCTTTACAGAAGAAATGTAAGCTGGAACATTATAAAATACTCTATAAAGTGCAAAGAGAATTGGCATCTGAATTAACATATAAACACAGCTACCTGTAGGTGAAATACCGTATTTATCGTAAAGAGCCTGAGTTTCACTCTGCTGAGCCTGCATAGAGGCCTGATCCTTCTTACCCTTATATTTATCTTGAATAGCCTTCATCTCAGGCTGCATCTTACGTGTAAGAACAGCAAACTTCTGCTGTTTATATGTAAGAGGAAACATACAAAGGTAAATAAAAATTGTAAAAATAACAATTGTAAGAGCTATATTCTCAATACCGATAGATGCAAGAAGAATATAAATCTTGTCCATAAACCAACCAAGAACCTTAGCAATAGGTCCTAAGATTGAACCGTCATAAGCGGTTAATAAAAGCTCGCTCAATGTAAAACCTCCAGTTTTTATGGAACTGGATCATATCCACCATGAGAAAAAGGATTACAACGAATGATACGCCATAATGCTAAACCACCACCCTTAATAGCTCCATATTTTTCAACAGCCTGAAGCCCATAATTAGAACAACTAGGACAATAAGGGCATTTAGTAGTTTTCATTGGAGATATATATTTTTGGTAAAACTTAATTAAAAATATAAAGAGTCTCTTTAACATACTTATTCATCATAATGGAAATGATAATTCCAATTATTTTCGAGTTACTTTATGAAGATTTGCAAGATGAAGCAAAGATTTTTGTATCTCATCGAAAGTTGCTGAAGCTGCGGCTTCTCTTACAACGACTACAATGTCCAAACCACTATTGAACATCTCTTCATTTAGTCTATAACTTTCTCTTATCAGTCTCGTCAAATGATGTCTAACTACCGAATTTCCAACCTTTTTACTAACAGAAATTCCAATGCGATTTCGATCCGTATTATTATGGTAGATATACATAACGAGCTGGCGATTAGCTTTGGACACACCTCTTCTGTATACCAGAGTGAAGTCTTTATTCTTTTTTAGCGATTCACTAAATTCCATAACAAAAATTTTCCTTTAAATAGAAAGAAAGACCACATGGTCTGTGGCCTAAGCTGATAACTTCTTTCTTCCTTTTGCACGTCTAGCAGCAAGTACCTTACGTCCGCCTGCTGTGCTCATTCTAGATCTAAATCCATGAACTTTGGATCTCTGTCTCTTTTTTGGTTGATATGTCATCTTCATAATATATCCACCTCCTCTTTATGAGAAAACATCAGTTGAAATTATAAAGGGAAAAGCCTATAAAGTCAATAAAAAAACGATTATTTAAATATAGAATTCATTGTGGATAACTAAAAAACACAATATCTTAATAATATTATATTTTTTGAATACTAAATGTTGTGTTCAAAGCCCTAAAAAAATAATATTGTTATCTACAATGTGTGGAAAACTATGTGGATAAGATGTGATAAAAATCAATTTATCCACAATAATTATATAAATTATAGTAAAATAAAGGCCTAAAACTGTGGAAAACTGAATTTGACTATTGTGGATAAAAAATAACAGGCCAAATATAGGCTCAAATTTCAAAAATAAGGCTCTTTTCTTCTTAAACAATCCCCTACACCATTATTATAGTAAATATTGCTAAAATGCCTTATTTAGTTTAGAATATTAAATAGTTTAAAATTGTGGATAAAAGGGACTATATATGGAAGAAATTGTTAAAAAATGGGATGAGATACTTTCCTATTTAAAAAATGAATATGCTATTACAGATGTATCTTATGATTCTTGGATCAAACCTCTGGAATTATTTCAAATAGAAGATAATAAATTATATCTTACATACAGTGGTGATCAAAATACAATGACTCTTAGTTATGTAACAAGAAAATATGCTACACCACTCAAAGTAACAATCGCAGAAATCACAGGAATTCAATTCGATGAAATCTTAGTTATCTCTCAAGATAATGCAAATCAAATCAAAAAAGAAAAAAACGTAAATATTAATATAGAAGAAGCTCCAACATATAATGAAAAGAAAATTGGAAATACTACTATAAATCCAAAGTTTACATTTGATAATTTTGTCGTTGGTAGAAACAACAGATTTGCTCAAACTGCAGCACTTGCAGTTGCCGAATCACCTGGTGAATTTTACAATCCCCTATATATATATGGAGGACCTGGACTTGGTAAAACTCACTTAATGCAGGCAATCGGAAATTACATCGAAAATCAGAATCCAAATACTCATATTCTATATGTAACTTCAGAGGAATTTACAAACGAAGTTATTGAAAACATGAGAGCAAATTCTAATGCAACTGCAATGCAGCGCTTTAGAGATAAATATAGAACAGTTGATGTTTTAATGGTTGATGATATCCAGTTTATTATAGGAAAGGAAGCAACTCAGGAAGAGTTTTTCCATACCTTTAATGCTCTCCACGCTATGGGAAAGCAGATTGTTATTTCATCTGATAAACCACCAAAGGATATGGAAACTTTAGATGACCGTTTCAAATCAAGATTCGATATGGGTCTTATGGCAGATATTGGATATCCAGATTATGAAACACGTATGGCCATTCTTAATAAGAAGGTTGAAGATAAGAAATTCAATCTCGATGAGTCAATTAGAAAATATATTGCTGAAAATATTCAATCAAATATTAGAGAAATTGAGGGAGCTTTAAATAAGCTTATTGCTTTCTCAAGACTTGAAAAAATAGATATTACAATGGAGATTGCTGAAAGAGAATTACAGAATTTTATATCTCCTAATATCTCAAGAGAAATTACACCACAGCTTATTATAGAAGTAGTTGCAGAACATTTTAATCTTACAGTTGATCAAATGGCATCAAAGAATAGATCAAACAATGTTGCCAGACCAAGACAGATTGCAATGTACTTATGTAATACAATGACGGATTCATCGCTTCAGGCAATTGGTCTTCTTCTTGGTGGAAGAGATCATTCTACAATTATTCACGGAGCAAATAAAATCGGTGAAGAAATTGAAAAAGATGAAAACACAAAGAGTCTTGTAGAAACAATTAAGAAAAAGATTAATCCAAATTAATGTGGAAAACATGTTAATAACATTATGGATAATCTGTGAACAATATGTTAATGACTTTTCAAAACGGTAGATATTTAAAAATTTAGACAATTTTTATTCACAAACTATCCATACATTATCAATAATTAATTCACAGATTTTTAAAAGTTATTAGACCATGTTTTACGTGTAGTTACTGGGGTTTCACAGTTATATACAAATCCACAACCTATAATAAGAATACTAAGAATATATTTTTTATTTATTTTTTTTGAAAGGGAGAACACCAATGAAAATCACTTGTCAAAAATCTGACCTTGTAAAAGGTGTCAATATTGTTTCAAAAGCAGTTCCAGTTAGAACTACAATGGCAATACTTGAATGCATACTTATTGATGCATCATCTGGAGAGATAAAACTTACAGCTAATGATATGGAAATCGGAATAGAAACTATTGTTAATGGTTCTATTTTAGAAAGAGGTATAATTGCGCTCGATGCAAAGAAGTTTTCTGAAATTGTTAGAAAGCTTCCTGATAATGAAGTTACTATTGAAACAGATTCAGCTTATAGAACATCAATCACATGTGAAAAGGCTAAGTTTGATATTATAGGAAAATCTGGAGAGGACTTCTCTTATCTTCCTAACATTCAAAGAAATCAACCTATTATTATTTCTCAGCTTACTCTTAGAGATATCATTAGACAGACTATCTTCTCAGTTGCTGATAATGAAAATAATAAGATGATGACAGGTGAGCTTATTGAAATTAAAGATAATAAGCTTAAGGTTGTTGCTCTTGATGGCCATAGAGTATCTATAAGAAATGTTGAACTTAAAAATCCAGCTGAGGATGTTAAGGTAGTTGTTCCAAAGAAGACACTTAATGAAATCATTAAGATTGTAGACGGTGGTATTGATGACGAAGTAAATATCTTTGTTACTGATAATCACATTATTTTTGAATTTGATCAGACTACTGTTGTTTCAAGAATCATTGAAGGTGAATACTTTAAAATTGAGCAGATGCTTTCAGCTGATTATGAGACAAAGATTAAGATTAATAAAAGAGAATTCTTTGACTGTATTGATAGAGCTACAATCCTTGTTAATGAAGGAGATAAAAAGCCAATTATTGTTAATGCTGCAGGAAATACTATGTCACTTTCAATTTCATCATTCATTGGTTCTATGAATGAAGATATTGATATTGTTAAAGAGGGTAAGGATATCATGATTGGATTTAATCCAAAGTTTGTTATGGATGCCCTTAAGGTTATCGATGATGAAGAAATTAATCTTTATATGCTTAATGCTAAGAGCCCATGCTTCATTAAGGATGATGAAGGTTCATTCATTTACATTGTTCTTCCTGTAAACTTTAATAATCCAGGAGCAAATTAATGGAAAAGATTCAAATTAGAGACGAATTTATTAAATTAGGTCAGCTTCTCAAGCTTGCTAATCTTGTTGAATCAGGAGCAATGGCTAAAGAAGTTATTGAAGATGGACTTGTAAAATATAACGGCGAGGTTGAAACTCGCCGTGGTAAAAAGATTTACCCTGGTGATGTTGTTGAATTTAATGGAGAAAGCGTAATAGTTACTAATGATAATTAAATCCATTGAGTTAGAGAATTTTAGAAATTATGATTCGTTAAATATAAATTTTGACGAGCATACTACTATTCTCTTTGGAGATAATGCCCAAGGTAAAACTAATATTTTAGAGGCTGCATATTTATCAGGAACTACAAAATCTCATAAAGGCAGTCGTGATAAGGAAATAATAAAATTTGATAAAAATGAAAGTCACATTAAAACTGTAGTTTCAAAAAACGACAGGGATTATCAAATAGATATTCATTTGAAAAAAAATAGATCAAAAGGAATTGCTATTAATAGGGTTCCAATAAAAAAAGCTTCGGATTTATTTGGTCTAATAAATATAATTTTTTTCTCTCCAGAGGATTTAAATATAATTAAAAATGGTCCTGCTGAGAGAAGAAAATTTATGGATGCAGAGCTTTGTCAGATTGATAAAATATATCTTTCAGATTTAACCAATTACAATAAAGCTCTTAATCAACGAAATACCCTTTTAAAAGAAATTATATATAAGCCAGAATTGAAAGAAACTTTACCAATATGGGATGAGCAATTAATAAATTATGGAAAAAAGATAATAACAAGACGTCAAAAATTTATTGATGATATCAACATTATTGTTAAAGATATTCACAGTAAAATTACTGGCGGAAAAGAAAATATAAATGTCAGTTATGAGCCTAATATTGAGGATATTTTTTTTCTTGATGAGTTAGTAAATAACAAGGAAAAGGATTTAAGATTCTGTCAGACAAGTGTTGGTCCTCACAGGGATGACATTAAAATTACAGTTGATGGAATTGATATTAGAAAGTTTGGAAGCCAGGGACAGCAGCGTACATGTGCTCTCTCGCTTAAGCTTTCAGAGATAAAGCTTGTAGAAGATACAATAAACGATAAACCAATATTACTTTTAGATGACGTTTTATCTGAGCTTGATAAAAATCGTCAAAGTTATTTATTAGATAATCTACTGGATACTCAAACTATCATTACCTGTACAGGTATTGATGAATTTGTAAAAAATAGATTTATGCTTAATACAGTTTATAAAGTAACAAATGGTTCTATAGATTTAATTACGGAGGAACAAAGGTGAGTCAAGAAGTTAATCAGGAATATGGTGCAGATCAAATACAAATCTTAGAGGGACTTGAAGCAGTTAGAAAGCGCCCTGGTATGTATATTGGTTCTACATCTGAAAGAGGTCTTCATCACTTGGTATATGAGATAGTTGATAATGCTGTTGATGAGGCACTTGCAGGATTTTGTACTCATATTCAGGTAACAATTAATCCAGATAATTCAATTACTGTTGTTGATGATGGACGTGGTATTCCTACTGGAATCAACAGTAAGGCCGGTATTCCAGCGGTTGAGGTTGTATTTACAGTCCTTCATGCCGGAGGAAAGTTTGGCGGTGGCGGATACAAAGTATCTGGTGGTCTTCACGGTGTTGGTGCTTCTGTTGTTAATGCCCTTTCAAATTGGGTTGAAGTAGAAATTAAGCGTGAAGGAAAAATCTTTAAACAGCGTTATGAGCGTGGAAAGACTATGTATGCTCTTAAAGAAATTGGTACCTGTCCAGTAGAAGAGACAGGTACTAAGGTCACTTTCCTGCCAGATGAGACAATATTTGAGACAACAATCTTTGATTTTAAGACATTAAAGGTTAGACTTCGTGAGACTGCATTCCTTACAAAGGGACTTCGTATTACTCTTACTGATAAAAGAGGTGATGAGCCTAGAGAGGAAAGCTTCCATTACGAAGGTGGAATCAAGGAATTTGTTCAGTATATTAACCGTGGTAATGAAGCTCTTTATGATGAGGTTATTTACTGTGAAGGTACAAGAGACAATATCTACGTTGAAGTTGCAATGCAGCACAATGATGGATTTCAGGATCAGGCTTACAGTTATGTAAATAACATTGTTACTCCAGAAGGTGGTACTCATCTTACTGGTTTTAGAGGTGCTCTTACAAAGGTATTTAATAAATACGCTAGAGATAACAAGATTTTAAAGGATAGTGATCCACAGCTTGATGGTGATGATATTCGTGAAGGTCTTACTGCCATCATTTCTATCAAGATTGAGGAGCCACAGTTTGAGGGACAGACAAAGCAAAAGCTTGGAAATTCTGAGGCAAGAGGTGCTGTTGATGCTATCGTTTCTGAGCAGCTTACATGGTTCTTAGAGCAGAATCCTACAATTGCTAAAAATATCTGCGAAAAATCGCTGCTTGCACAGCGAGCAAGAGAAGCAGCTCGCAAAGCTCGTGATCTTACTCGTAGAAAAACAGCTCTTGAAGGAATGTCACTTCCTGGAAAACTCGCTGACTGTTCAGATAAAGATCCTAAGAATTGCGAGATTTTCATCGTAGAGGGAGATTCCGCTGGTGGCTCTGCTAAGAAGGCAAGAAGCCGTGCAACACAGGCTATTCTTCCACTTCGTGGAAAGATTCTTAACGTAGAAAAAGCTCGTGAGGACAGAATCTACGGAAATGCTGAAATTAAGGCAATGATTACAGCTTTCGGTACAGGTATTCATGAAGATTTTGATATTTCAAAGCTTCGTTATCACAAGATTATTATCATGACTGATGCCGACGTTGATGGTGCTCACATCGCCACACTTATGCTTACATTCCTTTACAGATTTATGCCAGAGCTTATCAAGCAGGGTTATGTTTATCTTGCTACTCCTCCACTTTACAAGTTGGAGAAAAATAAAAAAGTTTGGTATGCATATTCTGATGAGGAATTAAATAAGATTCTTACTGAGGTTGGTCGTGACAATAATAACAAGATTCAGCGATATAAGGGACTTGGTGAGATGGATGCTGAGCAGCTTTGGGAGACAACAATGGATCCTGAAAAGAGAATTCTTAAGCGTGTAGTTATAGATGATGAAGATGCTTCAGAAATCAACGTTACATTCTCTACTCTTATGGGAGATAAGGTTGAGCCAAGACGTGAATTCATCGAGCAGAACGCGAAATATGTTCAGAACTTGGATATCTAATTTTTTAATATAAAATCGGGGCTTCGCCCCAAAAGCAAAAGATAAAGGATAAATATGGACGACAAAATTTTTGATAACATTCATGATGTTGATCTAAAAGAAACAATGGAGACATCCTACATCGATTATGCCATGAGCGTTATTGCCTCACGTGCACTTCCAGATGTAAGAGATGGTTTAAAACCAGTTCAACGTAGAGTTCTCTTCTCTATGATTGAGTTAAACAATGGACCAGACAAACCACACAGAAAATGTGCGCGTATTGTCGGTGATACAATGGGTAAATATCACCCACATGGTGATAGTTCTATTTACGGAGCTCTTGTTAATATGGCTCAGGAATGGAATACTCGTTACCCACTTGTAGACGGTCACGGAAACTTTGGTTCAGAAGACGGTGATGGTGCCGCTGCTATGCGATACACTGAGGCTCGTCTTTCTAAGATTTCTATGACAATGTTCGGTATCAATTACAAGGATGAAAAATTCACCACTGGTAAAGATATCGATATGGATGGCGTAGACTTCATGCCAAACTTTGATGAGACTGAGAAAGAGCCTACTGTTCTTCCAGCCCGCTATCCTAACCTTCTTGTAAATGGTACTACTGGTATCGCCGTAGGTATGGCTACCAATATCCCACCTCACAACCTTCGTGAGATTATTGGAGCAGTTAATAAGATTATCGACAATCAGGTTGAGGAAGACAGAGAGACAGAAATCGATGAACTTCTTGATATTGTAAAGGGACCTGATTTTCCAACAGGTGGCGTAATCCTTGGAAAGACTGGTATTGAAGAAGCATATCGTACTGGTCGTGCAAAAATCAGAGTTCGTGCAGTTTCTGAAATAGAGCCTATGGACAATGGTAAAAACAGAATTGTTGTTACTGAGCTTCCATACATGGTAAATAAGGCAAGACTTATCGAAAATATTGCTAAGCTTGTTAAGGATAAAAAGATTGATGGAATTACAGATCTTCGTGATGAGTCATCTCGTGAAGGTATCCGTGTTTGTATTGAGCTTCGTCGTGATGTAAATCCTAACATCATTTTGAATCAGCTCTACAAGCACACTCAGCTTCAGGATACATTCGGTGTAATTATGCTTGCACTTGTAAATAATCAGCCAAAGATTCTTAATCTTAAGCAGATGCTTGTGCATTATCTTGATCACCAAAAGGACGTAGTAACTCGTCGTACAAAGTACGAGTTGAACAAGGCTGAGGAAAGAGCTCACATTTTAGAGGGATTACTCATTGCCCTTGATAACATTGATGAAGTAATTCAGATTATCAGAAGTTCCGCTGATGTAAATTCAGCAAAGGCCACATTAATGGAGCGTTTTGGTCTTTCAGATGCTCAGGCTCAGGCCATTGTTGATATGCGTCTCCGTGCTCTCACAGGTTTGGAGCGTGACAAGATTCAGAAGGAATATGATGATTTACAGATTTTAATTGGAAAATTGAAGGCTATTTTAGGAGATGAGAAGATTCTTCTCGGCGTAATTAAAACTGAAATCACAGAAATCGCTGATAAGTATGGTGATGACAGACGTACATCTATCGGATTTGATGAGTTCGATATCAGCATGGAGGATATGATTCCTGTTACAAATACTGTTGTTACATTTACAAAGCTTGGATATATCAAGCGTATGAATGAAGACAACTTTAAGGCACAGCACAGAGGCGGTAAGGGAATCAAGGGTATGGAGACTATCGATGAGGATTACGTTACTGAAATGCTTATGATGTCTTCACACGATTATCTCCTCTTCTTCACGAACAAGGGACGAGTATATCGAATCAAGGCATACGAGATCCCAGAGTCTAGCCGTACAAGCCGAGGAATTGCAATTGTAAATATTCTTCAGCTTCAGCCAGATGAAAAGATTACAGCCATGATTCCTATTGAGGATTATCATGAGGATAAATATCTATTCATGGCAACAGCTGATGGATTTGTTAAGAAAACAAAGATTACTGAATACGATAACATCAGAAAAAATGGTCTTACAGCAATCACACTTCGTGATGATGATACTCTGATCGAAGTTAAGCTTACTGATGGTGATGAAGATGTAATCATGGTTACAAAGTATGGTCAGGCTATCCGCTTCAGCGAGACTGAGGTTCGTGCTACAGGCCGTGCAACAATGGGTGTTATCGGTATGAACCTTTCTGCTGATGATGTAATCATTGGAATGCAGCTTATTTCTCAGGGCGAAAGTCTTATGACTGTTTCAGAAAATGGTCTTGGTAAATGTACACTTATGACAGAGTTCAACACAATCCACCGTGGTGGAAAGGGTGTTAAGTGTTACAAGATTACAGAAAAGACTGGTAATCTTATCGGTGCAAAGGCTGTTGAAAAGGATGATGAGGTAATGCTCATTAATACTGCAGGTACAATCATTAGAATCGAAGTTGCAGGCACAACACTCCTAAGTAGAATTACATCTGGAGTTAAATTAATCGACTTAAAAGAAAATACTAAATTAATAAGCATTGCAAAAGTTAGAAAAAGTGATACAATACTTGCAGAAGAGGTTGAAGAATTAAATGAGGGTTCAACAACCGAAGAATAGTATTTAACATAATAGCAATGGGGCTGTTATTTAATAGATAGCAGTCCCTTTTTTGTTAAGTGAACGCTTTAATGATTTAAAGTGAGAATAATGTAAAGTAATATCAGGGCAATTTAATGAAGAATTTACAGACAGAGATTATACGAGACACCGTAAAAGAAATGTGTATTCAGGCTAATCATTATCTTTCAGAAGATATGAATTTAGCATTAAAAAAAGCAGTTGATACCGAAAAATCTGAGCTCGGTAAGAAAATTTTAACCCAGCTTCAAGAAAACTTGACTATAGCAGATAAGGAACAGATACCAATCTGTCAGGATACTGGAATGGCCGTATTCTTTGTTGAGGTTGGACAAGAGTTACACATAGAAGGTGGACTTTTAACTGATGCTATTAACGAGGGAGTCAGACTTGGATATACAGAAGGTTACCTCAGAAAATCAGTTGTAGGTGACCCAATTGAGCGAGTTAATACTGGAGACAACACACCGGCAATTATTCACTATGATTTAGTAGCTGGAGATGGACTTAAAATCACTCTTGCTCCAAAAGGATTTGGTTCTGAAAATATGAGCCGAGTATTTATGTTGAAGCCTGCAGATGGAATCGAAGGAATTAAAAATGCAATCCTTACAGCAGTAAGTGATGCTGGTCCAAATGCCTGTCCTCCAATGGTGGTAGGTGTAGGAATCGGAGGAACCTTTGAAAAATCAGCTCTTATGGCTAAGCAGGCACTTACAAGAGAATTTTCAGCACGTCCAGATATACCTTGGGTAAAGGAATTAGAGGACGAAATGCTTGAAAAGATAAATAAGCTTGGCATAGGCCCAGGCGGACTTGGTGGAACTACTACTGCTCTAGCAGTAAATATTAATACCTATGCAACCCATATTGCGGGTTTGCCAGTAGCAATTAATATTTGCTGTCATGTAAATAGACATATTACGAGGAAACTATAATGGAGCATAAAATATTTACACCAATCACATCAGAAGTGGCTATTACACTTCATTCGGGAGATTATTGTTACATCTCAGGAGAGATTTATGTGGCCAGAGATGCTGCTCATGGACGCATGAACGAAGCTCTTAACAAGGGAGAAAAACTTCCAATACCTATTGAAAATTGCACAATTTATTATATGGGACCATCACCTGCCAGACCAGGTAGACCAATAGGTTCAGCAGGGCCTACCACTGCCAGTCGTATGGATAAGTACGCACCAAGACTTTTAGACCTTGGGATGAAAGCAATGATAGGAAAAGGCAAAAGAACGCCAGAGGTCATTGAAGCCATAGTAAGAAATAAAGGTGTATATTTTGCAGCTGTTGGAGGTGCAGGTGCCCTATTATCAAAATGCATAAAAAGTTCTGAGGTAGTTTGCTACGATGACCTTGGTGCAGAGGCCATCAGAAAGCTATATGTAGAGGATTTTCCAGTAATTGTTGTAATAGACAGTGAAGGAAATAATCTATATGAAACAGCTATCAAAGAATTTAGTCAAATATAAAAGAAAGAAATATAGAAAAGGAGTTTAATGTTTTGGCAAAGTACATCGCAAAAAGAATTTTGCTGGCTATAGTGTCCATTTGGATAATTACAATGATAACTTTCTTCGCAATGAACGCTATTCCAGGAGGCCCTTTCAATAAGGAAAAGGCTACAGACCCAGCGGTAATCAAGGCTCTCGAGGAGAGATATAACTTGGATAAACCGTTAGGTGAACAATACACTCTTTACATGAATAATCTTCTTCATGGAGATTGGGGTGTATCTCTTAAAACAGGTCGTGCAATTTGGCCTGATATGACATCTAAGTTTTCAGTTTCTGCAAAGCTTGGAGGTAGAGCAGCAATTATCGCAATCATAATTGGAATCATTTTAGGAGCAATCGCCGCTCTTACAAGAAACAAATTACCGGATCGACTAATCATTTTCTTTACAACTTTGGGTACAGCTATGCCGTCATTCGTGTTGGCTACTCTTCTGCTGTTGGTATTTTGTTTAAAATTAGGATGGTTCCCAGTATTCTCATCATCTGATCCAAATTACACACTTCCAGTAATTGCACTTTCAGTATATCCAATGGCATATATTACTCGTCTTACAAAGACAAGTATGTTGGATGCTCTTAATCAAGATTACGTTAGAACAGCCAGAGCAAAAGGTGTTTCAAAGGTTAAGGTTATTTTCCTTCATGCCCTTAGAAATGCACTTATTCCAGTAATAACATATGTAGGACCAATGGTTGCTTACATCTTAACTGGTTCGATGGTAGTAGAGAATATCTTTACTATTGGTGGACTTGGCTCAACTTTCGTAACATCAATTACTAACAGAGATTACACAACTATTATGGCAGTAACAATCTTCCTTGCAATCCTTATGGTAATTGCAAACTTACTTACTGATATTGTTTACAAGATGGTTGACCCTAGAATTAAGCTTGATTAGGAGGAATTAAGAAATTGGATAATAAAGAAATGAAGAAAAGCCTCCTGTCAGCTCAGGTAGATCTTTCAAAATTCAGCGCAGCAAATTTTGAAAAAGCGACAGATGAGGAAAAGCGTCAGCAGGACGTAATGGGTGAGTCTACTACATTTTTTAAGGATGGTATGAGACGACTTCGCAAGAACCCTCTTGCTATGGCAAGTATTGTAGTACTTGCGCTTATAATTTTGATTATTTTAGTTGCACCACATATTGTTCCTTACAAATATGATCAGATTATTGCGGTAAATGGTGTAAGAGATAAAGGTAGTGCAAATCTTGGCTTCTTTATGTATTCACAAAAAGAGCTGAATTATATGAATGAAACGGGTGAGGATTTATTCCCACATATTTTTGGTACTGATGGTCTTGGTAGAGACTACTTTATCCGTGTAATTTACGGTACAAGAGTATCTCTTGCAGTTGGTGTAGTCGCAGCTATCATGGTTGTTATTATCGGTATCATTTATGGTTCAATAGCAGGTTACTTTGGTGGAAAAGTAGACCTTATCATGATGAGAATTGTTGATATCATCTATTCTCTTCCAGATATGCTTATTATCATACTTCTTTCAGTTGTACTTAATGAAAATTTATCAGGAAAGCTTGCTGGAACAGTATTTTCATCACTTGGTTCAAATATGATTTCTATGTTTATCGTATTTGGTCTTCTTTACTGGGTAAGTATGGCCCGTCTTATCAGAGGTCAGATTCTTACAATTAAGAATAACGAGTATGTTCTTGCAGCAAGATGTATTGGTACATCTAATGCAAAGATATTAAAAAGACATATTTTACCTAACTGCTTGTCAGTAATTATTATTACCACTGCCCTTCAGATTCCAAGTGCTATCTTTACAGAAAGCTACTTGTCATTCTTAGGACTTGGTGTTTCAGTTCCACTTACATCACTTGGTTCACTTGCCAATGATGCAAGAAGTGGTATGCAGTCTTATCCAGCAAGACTTGTAATTCCAGCAGTTATTATTTGCTTAATCGTACTTGCACTCAACCTCTTAGGCGATGGTCTTAGAGATGCATTCGATACAAAGCTTGATTAATTTAGGAGGTAATTATGTCAGATTCAAAATATGTACTTGAAGTAAAAGACCTCCATACAAGCTTTTTTACAGATGCAGGTGAGGTCAAAGCCGTTAACGGCGTAAGCTTTAACTTAGAGCCAGGAAAGACACTTGGAATAGTTGGAGAATCGGGTTCAGGAAAATCAGTTACAGCTTATTCAATTATGCAGATTCTTGCTCAGACAGGACGTATCACAGGTGGTGAGGTTCTATTTAAGGGCGAAGATATAACAAAGTATTCTGAAAGAGAGATGCAGAAATTCAGAGGAAGTAAATGCTCTATCATCTTCCAGGATCCAATGACAAGCTTAAACCCAGTTTTTACTGTAGGTTATCAGCTTGAAGAAGCAATTATGCTTCATACAAACAAAAATAGAGCGCAGGCTAAAGAAAGAGCTATTGAGCTTTTGAAATTAGTTGGTGTTAATGATCCAGAAAAGCGTTTAAAGCAGTATCCTCATGAGCATTCAGGTGGTATGAGACAGAGAGATATGATTGCTATGGCACTTGCATGTGAGCCAGATATTCTTATCGCGGATGAGCCAACAACTGCTCTTGACGTTACAATTCAGGCCCAGATTCTCGAACTTATGCAGGATCTTCAGAAAAAGCTCGGAATGGCAATCATTATGGTTACACATGACCTTGGTGTTATTGCATCAATGTGTGACGAAATCCTTGTAATGTACGGTGGTCGTGTTTGCGAGCGTGGAACAGCTGATGATATTTTCTACAGCCCAGCGCATGAATATACAAAGGGACTTCTTCGTTCAATCCCTCGTACTGATAATATGAACGAAAAACTTGTACCAATTGGAGGTACACCTATAAATCTTCTTAATATGCCTGAGGGTTGTGCATTCTGCCCTCGTTGTGATGAGGCAATGAAAATTTGTCTGAAGGAAGTACCAGATGAGCTTAGAATCAGTGATTCACATTTGGCAAGCTGCTGGATGAATGTAAAAAATTTGTATGAAAGTAAGGAGGCATAATTATGAGTGATGAAAAATACCTCCTTAAGGTTGAACATTTAAAGCAGTATTTCCCTATCAAGGAAGGTTTTAGAACAGTACCCCTTAAGGCAGTTGATGATATTTCATTTGCTATTAAGCCTGGTGAAACACTTGGTCTTGTAGGAGAATCAGGATGCGGAAAAACAACTGTTGGTCGTACTCTTCTTCGTTTATATCAGCCAACAGCTGGACGTATTGAATTTGATGGTGATGTTCTATTTGATAGTGAGAAAAAGATTGATGTAAATATGCATCCATATCGTAAGCAGATGCAGATGGTATTCCAGGATCCATATTCATCACTTGATCCACGTATGACAGTTGAGGATATTATCGGTGAGCCACTTGATGTGCATAAGCTCTATTCTTCTAAGGGAGAACGCCGCGACAAAATCCTTTCACTTATGGAGACAGTAGGTCTTAATGCAGAGCACGCTATGCGCTATGCTCATGAGTTCTCAGGTGGACAAAGACAGCGTATTGGTATTGCAAGAGCCCTTGCAGTAGATCCAAAATTCATCGTTTGTGATGAGCCAGTTTCAGCCCTTGATGTTTCTATTCAGGCCCAGGTTGTAAATATGTTTGAAGAGTTGCAGGAAAAGCTCGGAGTTGCATATCTCTTCATCGCACATGACCTTTTAGTTGTTCATCATATTTCAGACAGAATAGCTGTTATGTACCTTGGACACATCATGGAGATAGCGGACGCTGATGATTTAAATAATAATCCAGTACATCCATATACTCTCTCACTTCTTTCAGCAGTACCTATTCCAGACCCAGAGACTGCAAGAAAGAGCCAGAGAATCATTCTTGAAGGAGATGTTCCTAGTCCTCTTAAGATGCCTAGTGGATGTCCATTTAGAACAAGATGTAGATATGCGACAGAACAGTGTGCCAAGGAAATGCCACCTCTTACTGATAGAGGAAATGACCATTTTGTTGCATGTTGGAACAAATAAAATACACAAATTTAGATTATTATGGTTTTAAGCTTTCGGGCTTGAGATAAAAATCAAATCAAAAAAGGAGAAAAAGAAGCATGAAAAAGAAACTTATCGCGGTTTTACTTGTTGCTTCAATGGCAGCAAGCCTTGTTGCTTGCGGAAATAAGAACGCAGGCACAACTACTACTGACACAGCTGCAGAGCAGGCTCCTGCAGAAGCTACAGCTGTAGACACAGACACAACAACTCTTAGACTTAATCTTGCATCTGAGCCAGATTATCTCGATCCAGCACTCAACTCTGCAGTTGATGGTGCATGTCTTGCAGTTAACTCATTCGTAGGTCTTTACACATACGATGAGAACAACAACCTCGTACCAGCTCTTGCTGATGGCGAGCCTGAGATGTCAGAGGATGGTCTTACTTACACAATTAAGTTAATCGAGTCAAAGTGGTCTAATGGTGAAGCACTTACAGCTAACGATTTCGTATATAGCTGGAATCGTGCAGTAGCTGAGGAGACAGCAGCTGACTATGCTTACATGTTTGCTCCAATCGCAACTAATGCAGATGGCACACTTAAGGTTGAGGCAACAGATGATTACACACTTAAAGTAGAACTTAATGCACCATGTGCATACTTCTACGATCTTCTTGCTTTCCCAACATTCATGCCAGTATACCAGGCAGATGTTGAGGCAGCTAACCCAGATGGAACACAGCCAGGTGCTTGGGCACAGGAGCCAGGTTTCGTATCAAACGGTGCATTTACTCTTAAGGAGTGGAAGCACAACGAGTCTATGGTATATGAGAAGAACCCTAACTTCTACAGAGCTGATGATGTTAAGCTTGAGAAGCTTGAGTTCATGCTTTCAGCAGATGATACAGCTATCTACGCTGCTTACAACTCAGGAGATATCGACTTCGCTGATACAGTACCAAACGATGAGATTCAGTCACTTCTTAACAGCCCTGAGTTCCACGTAATTGATACTCTTGGAACATACTATGTTGGTTTCAACGTAAACTCTGATTTATTCAAGGACCTTACAGCAGATCAGGCTTCTAAGATGAGAAAGGCACTTTCTCTTCTTATTGACAGACAGTACATTGTTGATACTGTAGGACAGACTGGTCAGGTTCCAGCTGATACATTTATTCCAGATGGAATGGCTGATGGTAACGGCGGTGTATTTGAGGCAGATGATTTCGGTTACTATGATGCTAAGGAAACAGGTGCTGGTAAGGTTGAAGAGGCTAAGAGCCTTCTTGAAGAGTGTGGTTATACATTTGAGTCAGATGGTAACGGTGGATACTCTATCAGTCCAGCTCTTGAAGTTACATACATGACAAACTCTGGTACAGGTCACGAGGCTATTGCTCAGTGCATCCAGCAGGATTGGGCTCTTGTAGGTATCAAGGTTAACATTGAGACAGAGGACTGGAACGTATTCCTTGAGGATAGAAAAGCTGGTAAGTTTGATATCGCTCGTGAGGGATGGATTGCAGACTTCAACGATCCTATCAACATGCTTGAGATGTGGTTATCAAACGGTGGTAACAACGACATGCAGCTTGGTAAGGGATCTAGCAGTGCAGCTCCAGACTGGAAGGCATATGACGAGAAGATTCAGGAAATCTATAAGACAACAGACTTTGCAGCTCGTGTAGACCTTATGCGTGAGGCTGAGGATATGCTTATGGATACAAATGCAGTAGTACCTATTTACTTCTACAATGATATTTATCTCCAGAAGCCAAACGTAACTGGAATTTATACATCACTTAATCAGAATAAGTATTTCATGTATGCAGAAAAGTCAGCTAATTAATACTGATTTCGCTAGTTTTAAAACTACTTAAAGGTTGAGAAAAAAAACTTGGGGAAATCGAAAAGATTTCCCCATTTTTTTGTTGACAATGGGGTATTACTCTAGTAGAATAACACTTGCGTCGAACAAAATAAGTAATTACCTACAACTTGGAGAAGTACTCAAGAGGCCGAAGAGGCGCCCCTGCTAAGGGTGTAGGTCGGGCAACCGGCGCGAGGGTTCAAATCCCTCCTTCTCCGTTTTACTTGTTATATATGATATGGTGCCATAGCCAAGTGGTAAGGCAAAGGTCTGCAACACCTCTATCACCAGTTCAAATCTGGTTGGCACCTCTTTCAAATCCCTCGACCCTAGTAATGGGGGCGAGGGATTTTTGTTTATAATCAAATATTACTAACTATTGAAATAAAGTAAGGAGGAAATGCAATGACAATTTATGACGAGTTAGTAGCTCGTGGCCTGATTGCCCAGGTAACGAACGAAGAAGAAATTAAAAAACTAATTAACGAGGGCAAGGCAACTTTTTATATAGGCTTTGATTGTACTGCAGACAGCCTTACAGCCGGTCACTTTATGGCTCTCACACTTATGAAGAGACTTCAGATGGCTGGTAACAAGCCAATCGCTCTTATCGGCGGTGGTACTACTATGATTGGTGATCCTTCAGGACGTACAGATATGAGAAAGATGCTCACTCGTGAGGATATCAATCACAATGCAGAATGCTTTAAGCGTCAGATGGAGCGCTTTATCGATTTCTCAGATGATAAGGCTCTTATGGTTAACAATGCTGACTGGCTTCTTGATCTTAATTATGTTGATTTACTTCGTGAAGTAGGTGCCTGCTTCTCAGTTAACAACATGCTTCGTGCAGAGTGCTACAAGCAGCGTATGGAAAAGGGACTATCATTCCTTGAGTTCAACTACATGATTATGCAGTCTTATGACTTCTATTACATGTTCCAGAAATACAACTGTAACCTTGAGTTCGGTGGCGACGACCAGTGGTCTAATATGCTTGGTGGTACAGAGCTTATCAGACGTAAGCTTGGTAAGGACGCTCACGCTATGACTATCACTCTTCTCACTGATTCACAAGGCAAGAAGATGGGTAAGACAGCTGGAAATGCTGTATGGCTTGATCCTAATAAGACAACACCATTCGAGTTCTATCAGTACTGGAGAAATGTTGGTGATGCAGATGTTCTTAAGTGCATCCGTATGCTCACATTCCTTCCAATTGAGGAAATTCAGAAGATGGACAGCTGGGAAGGTGCACAGCTTAACGAAGCAAAGGATATCCTTGCTTACGAGCTTACACAGATGGTTCATGGTACAGAGGAAGCTGATAAGGCTCGCGAGGCATCAAAGGCTCTCTTTGCTGGTGGTGCTAATTCAGAAAACGTACCTACTCATACTCTTTCAGCTGAAGATTTCAGAGATGGTAAGGTTGATATCCTTCAGATTCTTGTATCTGCTGGACTTACTGCCAGCCGTGCAGAAGCACGTCGTGCTGTAACACAGGGCGGTGTATCTGTAAACGGTGAAAAGGTAGCAGATCCATTTGCAGCATATGAAAAATCAGTATTTGCAGAGGAGTTCCTTCTTAAGAAGGGTAAAAAATCTTTCTGCAAGATTGAGGCATAAGAATACACAATTAATATTTATAATAAGTGCTGGGGCAATGATCCTAGCACTATTTTGTTATAAAGGAGTTATAAATAATTTATGGAAACTATAATCGAGAGTTCAAAAGTATTCTATTTCGATTGGGAATTAGATTTACTTCATTGGTTTCAAAGTATTCACAATTCATTTTTAGATTTTATTGTTCCTAAGATTACTTTTTTGGGAAACGCTGGATGGTTTTGGATAGCAGTTACTGCTCTTCTGTTAATTTTTCCTTTTAATAGAAAAATGGGAGTGCAGGCTACTATTTCAATCACTCTTACATTTATAATATGCAATCTAATCTTAAAGCCATCTATTATGAGATGTAGACCATGTTGGTTAGAAGAAATTCAGATGTTAGTTAAAATACCGCATGATTATTCCTTCCCATCAGGTCATTCTAATGCTAGTTTTGCAGTTGCTACTGCGATATTTACAAGAAATAAGAAGTTGGGTATACCAGCACTTGTTTTGGCAGCTTGTATTGCACTTAGCAGATTATATTTATTTGTACATTGGCCAACCGATGTATTGGCAGGCACATGTGTTGGTATCTGTGGTGGTATTGTAAGTTATTTCATAGTCGAATATATCTATAAGAAATACAGCAAAAATACAAGTGTTCCTCGCTTATGGTAAAAGGAGTTTTAAATTATGGGATTACTGGACATATTCCTAATTGGAGTGGGCCTCTCTATGGATGCCTTTGCTGTTGCTATATGTAAGGGATTGGCAATGAGAAAGGTTAACAAAAAGCAGATGTTAATCATTGCTTTATTCTTTGGTGGTTTTCAGGCGTTGATGCCACTGATTGGATACCTTGTAGGCAACACATTTGCGAAAAAGATTCAAGCTTATGATCATTGGATTGCTTTCATTTTGCTTTTATATATCGGTGGCAAAATGATAGTTGATGCAATAAAAGAATGGAAAGAAAAAGATATTGTGGATGAGATGGATCCACCTATTGATTATAAAGAGCTTACTCTTATGGCGATAGCTACAAGTATTGATGCACTTGCCTGTGGTGTTACATTCTCTTTTGTAGAGAATTTCAACATTTTAAGTGCAATCACTATCATTGGGTGCACTACTTTTGTAATTTCAGCGGGCGGAGTTTATGTAGGAAATATATTTGGTGATAAATATAAGGCAAAAGCTCAGCTTATTGGTGGTATAATTCTTATATTTATTGGAACTAAAATTTTATTAGAACATACAATGGGAATAACCCTAGGATTTTAGGAGGATATTATGATTACATTTTTTTCTACAGTGCCGGGAGCATTAATTCTACTGATAATTGGATTTGTATTTCTTATTAAAGGAGCAGATTTTTTTGTAGAAGGAGCATCTGCTGTTGCTAAAAAGCTTCATGTACCAGCTCTTGTGATTGGTATGACAATTGTAGCAATGGGCACATCTCTTCCAGAGCTTTCTGTTTCAGTTACAGCCTCAATGGCTGGAAGTAATCAGCTTGCAATAGGAAATGTAGTTGGTTCCAATATTTTTAACCTTATGGTAGTTCTTGGTAGCTGTGCTCTCTTCTCTGTTTTAGAGGTTGCAGATGATACTATAAAAAAGGATTTTCCTTTTTCAGTAATCTGTGCAATTGCTTTAATGGTAATGGGAATCATTGGATATGAGGTAGGACATATTGATGGAGCATTGCTTTTAGTGGCATTTATTATTTTCTTGATTTCTATGCTTAATGCAGCGAAGAAATCTAGAAAAGCTGCAGCTCATGAGGCTGAGGTTGAAGTTGAGGAAGAAATTGTAGACCTCCCAACATGGCTCTGCATAGTTTATATTATTGGTGGCGCTGTAGCTATTAAATTTGGCGGTGACTGGGTTGTAGATTCTTGTACTACTCTCGCACTTAAATTTGGTATGTCAGAAACACTTGTTGGACTTACAATTGTAGCTCTCGGAACATCTTTACCAGAGCTTGTTACATCTGTTGTAGCAGCCAAGAAAAATGAGCTTGATATGGCAATTGGAAACGTAGTTGGTTCAAATATTTTTAACATTTTGTTGATTCTTGGAACTGCTGCTGCCATCTCACCAGTTACATTTATGGCTGTAAATGCAATTGATATTATGATTCTTGTTGGTTTTTCTGTGGTAGTTTGGATGATGTGCTTTTTCAAGAAGAATCTGGGAAAAATACAGGGAATAATGATGCTAGCTCTTTATGTAGGATATTTAGCATATATTATTATTCGAGATGGCGGGATTGCTTAAAAACCTTAAATAGTGGTAAAAAAAGGCCTATTATGTTAAAATCAAAAGGTTTAAAGGGGTTGTAACGTTTTGAGAAGGAGGTCACCTATGGGATTTTTTGATGAATTATCAGATAACATTGTTAATACCACTAAAGACCTTGGAAAAATGGCTCAGAATGCAGGAGACCTGACCAAGCTTCAGTACGACAAAAAGATAAAAGAAGCAGAATTAAGCAAGCTTTATGAAAAGCTTGGTAAGAAATATTACGATGAACATAAGGACGAGGATAATGAGGAAATAAAGGAAATCACTGCTGTAGTCCTTAGAATAAAAGAAATCTCCGAAGAAATCATGCAGAAAAAGGGTGGAATGGCCTGTCCTAAGTGTGGAGCCATGGTTAAAGATGGCTCAAGATTTTGCAGCGCTTGCGGAGAAAAAATAGATGATATATTTGAAGAGTAGGAGTTATTAGAAATGGGCAACAAAGGGAATTATTACATTACAACAGCCATTGCTTACACATCAGGTAAGCCACACATTGGAAACACATACGAAATCGTCCTTGCAGATAGTATCGCACGCTTCCGTCGTCAGGAAGGATATGATGTATTCTTCCAGACAGGTACAGATGAGCACGGTCAGAAGATTGAGCTTAAAGCCGCAGAAGCAGGCGTTACACCAAAGGAATTCGTTGATAATATCTCAGGTCAGGTTAGAAACATCTGGGATTTAATGAACACATCTTATGACAAGTTCATCCGTACTACAGATGAGGATCATGAGAAGCAGGTTAAGAAGATTTTCAAGAAGCTCTATGATAAGGGCGATATTTATAAGAGTTCATATGAAGGACTTTACTGTACACCATGTGAGTCTTTCTGGACTGAGTCTCAGCTTGTAGATGGTAAGTGCCCAGACTGTGGTCGTGAGGTTCAGCCAGCTAAGGAAGAGGCTTACTTCTTCAAAATGAGCAAATATGCTGATAAGCTTATTGAATATATCAATACACATCCAGAGTTTATTCAGCCTGTATCACGTAAGAACGAGATGATGAACAACTTCTTACTTCCAGGTCTTCAGGATCTTTGCGTTAGCCGTACATCATTTACATGGGGTATCCCAGTAGATTTCGATCCAAAGCATGTTGTATATGTATGGCTTGATGCCCTTACAAACTATATCACTGGTATTGGATATGAGTGCGATGGTGAGTCTACAGACCAGTTTAAGGCTCTTTGGCCAGCAGATCTTCACCTTATCGGAAAGGATATTATCCGATTCCATACAATTTATTGGCCAATTTTCTTAATGGCACTTGATCTTCCACTTCCAAAGCAGGTATTTGGTCATCCATGGCTTCTTACTAAGGCTGCAGATGGTGGCGATGACAAGATGTCAAAGTCAAAGGGAAATGTAATCTATGCTGATGAGCTTGTTGATTTCTTTGGTGTAGACGCTGTTAGATATTTCGTTCTTCACGAGATGCCATTCGAAAATGATGGTGCTATCTCTTGGCCACTTATGGTTGAGCGTGTTAACTCTGACCTTGCAAATACACTTGGCAACCTTGTAAACCGTACAATCTCTATGAGTAATAAGTACTTCGGTGGTGTTGTTGAGGACAAGGGTGTAGCTGAAGATGTTGATGCTGATCTTAAAGCAGTAGTTACAGGAACAGTTTCAGCAGTTGAAAAGAAGATGGCAGATCTTCGCGTTGCTGATGCTATCACAGAAATCTTCAATCTCTTCAAGAGATGTAATAAATATATCGATGAGACAATGCCATGGGCACTTGCAAAGGACGAGGCAAAGCAGGACAGACTTGCTACTGTTCTATACAATCTTGTTGAGGGTATTTCAATTGGTGCTACTCTCCTCAAGGCATTTATGCCTGAGACATCTGAGAAGATTCTTGCTCAGATTGGTACAAAGGAAATCCCTTATGATGAGCTTTCTACATTTGGTCACTATCCAAACGGTGGAAAGGTTACAGAGACACCAGAGATTCTCTTCGCTCGTCTTGACCTTGATGAGGTTATGGCAAAGGTTGCTGAGCTTCATCCAGCACAGCCAGAAGAAGCAGCTGATGATGAGGAAGGTATCGATATCGAGGCTAAGCCAGAAATCACATTTGATGATTTCATGAAGATGCAGTTCCAAGTAGGAAAGATTGTTGCATGCGAGGCTGTTAAGGGTTCTAAGAAGCTTCTTTGCTCACAGGTAAAGATTGGCTCTCAGACAAAGCAGATCGTTTCAGGAATAAGAAAGCAGTATACACCAGAGGAAATGGTTGGAAAGAAGGTTATGGTTCTCGTAAACCTTAAGCCAGCTAAGCTTGCAGGTGTATTATCAGAAGGTATGCTTCTTTGTGCAGAGGATGCAGAGGGTAATCTCTCACTCATGACACCTGAGAATCCTATGCCTAACGGAGCGGAGATTTGTTAATATGATTTTTGAGACACATGCTCATTATGATGATGAGAAGTTCGACGGGGATAGAGTCGAACTTCTTTCTCATTTATTGAGAGAAAATAATATTGGAAATATTGTTAATGTAGGCGCCAGCTTTAGAGGTTGTAAGGATAGCCTTAATCTGGCTGAAGAATATGATAATGTCTACGCTGCACTTGGTATTCATCCTGAGGAAATGGATGATATGACCCAGGAGAATCTTGATTGGATTAAAGCTAACGCGTCTAATCCAAAGGTTGTAGCCATTGGCGAAATCGGTCTTGATTATTACTGGATAAAGGATGAGGAAGGCCGTGCTAAACAAAGAGAATGGTTTAAGAAGCAGCTTGAAATTGCAAAAAAAGTAGATTTACCAGTAGTAATTCATTCTCGTGATGCTGCAGAAGATACTTTAAACACAATTGTTGATTATAATAAGCAAAGTAATAAAAAGGGAATTATTCATTGCTATTCATATTCTAAGGAAATAGCGTTAGAATATACTAAAATGGGATGGTATATAGGAGTTGGTGGTGTTGTAACCTTCAAAAATTCCAAGAAGCTGGTAGAAACAGTTCAGGCTATTCCAATCGAAAGTATTGTATTGGAAACTGATTGTCCATACATGGCACCTGTTCCACATCGTGGAGAGCGCAACTCTTCTATTTTCTTGAGCTTTGTTGCAGATAAAATCGCAGAACTTAAGAATATGGATGTTGCAGATGTTGAGCGAATAACCTATGAAAACGCTCTTAATATTTATTCAAAAGCAAAAAGGAATTTATAATGGCATATTTAAGTAATCCAACCTATACAAAAGCTGTATTAGAAGCTCATGGCTTTTCTTTTCAGAAGAAATTTGGCCAGAACTTTCTCATTGATGGTAATATATTGGACAATATTATAGATGCAGCTGGAATCACAAAGGATGACTTTGTTCTTGAGATTGGTCCAGGTATCGGAACAATGACCCAGCGTCTTTGCGAGGAGGCCAGAGAGGTTGTTGCTGTAGAGATTGATAAAACTCTTATTCCAATTTTGGATGATACTCTCTCATCATACAAAAACTGGACTGTAATTAATCAGGATGTTTTAAAAGTAGATATAAAGGCGCTTGCTGAAGAAAAAAATGGTGGAAAGCCAATTAAGGTGGTAGCTAATCTGCCATACTACATAACAACACCTATTATTATGGGATTGTTTGAAAGTCATGTTCCACTTGAATCAATCACTATTATGATTCAAAAGGAAGTGGCAGACAGAATGCAGGAGGGACCTGGCTCAAAGGAGTATGGTGCTCTCTCACTTGCAGTTCAGTACTATTCAAATCCAAAGATTGTGTGTGATGCTCCACCAAGCTGTTTTATGCCACAGCCAAAGGTGACCAGCACAGTTATTAATCTTAAGTGTCACAATAATCCACCAGTGGAATGTGATGAAAAACTTTTATTCCAGATAATCAGAGCTTCGTTCAATCAGAGAAGAAAGACTTTACAAAATGGCTTAAGTAATGGCCTACATTATTCTAAGGAACAGATTGCCGAGGCAATTTCTAAGGCAGGTTTCATACCTACAGTTAGAGGAGAAAGCCTATCACTGGAAGACTTTGCAAAGCTTACTAATATATTGAAAGAGATGTAACAATAAACAACAGGGGGGTTGGGCTTATGGATGTCCTAACCTACAGTAGAGAAGTCCAACTTCTCATAGGGGAGATTCAAAAAAATAGGGGAAAAGATCCATCGGCATTGATTTCTGCTTGTGATCGTCTATTATCTTATGGAAATAGCATGAAAGATGATGCCTTGGTGGGGTATGCCTATTTTTCCAAAGGTGAAACATATTATCTTCTAAACGACGCATCTAATTTTTATTCCCAAATGAGTGCTTCAATTGCTCCAATGGAGAATGCCAAAGAATGGAGCTATGTTGCTATGGCAAATAATATGCTGGGGATTGTCTCTCTTAACAGAGGAAATGCCCCATTTGCACTTGATTATTTCATCAAGGCAATTAGCATATGCCAGGATTATATACTTCCAGATATTGAATGGATAATTCATCTTAATTTGGGGTCACTTTATCTCAATATTGAAGAATTTAATAAGGCCATCTCCCATATTGAAATAGCCTATGCATATATTAATAATAATAAGGATATGGATGGTTTTTTGGAAAATCTTACTGCTGTTCTCTTAGGCTTAGGAAGAGCCTATCTTAAGTTGGATTCACAGGAAAAATACCTTGAGATTGAGAAAAAATTGAAAACAGAATGCATTCCATATCTTCAGGATTTGGATAAGATTGTTATTTATTGTTATTTTGCAAGGGTTCATAATGCTATTGGTGAGGAAGAAGCAAGAGATTATTGGGTAGATATGGTCAACACCCATACTAGTGGAAATATGCCTATTATGGATGTATTTGATGACTTTTATGATTATCTGGATATGCTTCTTTCTACGGGAAAATATGATGATTTCTTTAAATCATATATGGTCCTGGATGATTTGACAAAGTATACATTAATAAAGAATCTTGAACGTAAGCTTTTAACGTTAAAAATTAGGTATTACAGAAGAGTTGGGCAGATAGAGGAGTATAAAATAGCATCTGTTTTGTTTTTTGAGCTTTCAGAATTCATGGAGCGAGAGAACAGATTGATGGTAAGCGACATGATAGTTATGCGTAATTCGTATATGGAGCTTACACAAATTAATAAAAAAGTAGAGGAAGAGAATACATTTTTACAAAAACGTTCAGAGACAGACCCATTAACTGGGATGTATAATAGACTGAAGTTAAATGAGTATAGTGAGGAATCTTTTGAACGTGCAAAGAAGAATAACACCGCCATAGCTGTTGAGATACTAGATATCGATTTCTTTAAACAGTTTAACGATAATTACGGACATCAGGCAGGTGATGACTGTATCAGATTTATAGCTGATACTCTTATCAGTATGTCTGAAGAAGATAATCTATTCGTATCAAGATATGGTGGTGATGAGTTTGTAGTTATTTATGAAGGCTTGACTTCAAGAGAAGTGATGGAAAAAGCCAGTGAATTACGAAGACGAATTTATAATGCTAATGTAGAGCATAAATTTTCACTCACAGATGACAGAGTGACAATTTCACAAGGAATTTGCTGGGGAACACCAAAAGGAAAAGATAGCTTTTTTGCATATCTGCAGGGGGCAGATAAGATGCTATACGAAGTAAAGCAGCAGAGTAGAAATAATATAAAAATATGCGATGCTGAATCTATATAATAAGGGATAATAAATGAAAACAGTATTAAGAATCTTTTTTGATGACATAATTAGTTTAGTTAAAAATTTCTTTGCGCTGGTAATTGTAATTGGAATATGCTTCCTTCCAGCGCTCTATGCATGGTTTAACATCTATTCCAATTGGGATCCATACGGAAACACTGGCGCACTAAAACTTGCTGTAGTATCACTGGATAAAGGATTTACAGACAAGGAAGGAGTATACCATAATCAGGGAGAAAAAATATTAGATGATCTTCGTGAGAGCACATCAGTAAATTGGCAGTTTGTAGAAACCTCTGATGAGGCTATTGAGGGTGTGCATAGTGGAGATTATTATGCAGCAGTAGTTATAGATGAAGAGTTTAGTTATAACATGTACAACGTTCTAACTGAAGAAGTAGGGCGCCCTACACTTCATTTCTATGAGAATCAGAAGAAAAATCCCGTAGCAACAAAGATTTCAGATACAGTGGTTCAATCAGTTCAGAACAATATCAATATAGCTTTTACAGAGGTGGTTGTTAGCGAAGTTATAACAAGTGCAGGACAGGTAAAGAAAGACTTAAAAGAAGATAAAGATATCAATATTGCTATAAATAGTTTACGTGAACTTAGCCAGGATTTAACAGAAGAACAGGAAACTATTAAAAAGATAATTGAAAATGATGCTAGGCTTCAGCAATCATTGAAGGTTGCAAAAGCAGATGCTGAAAATATAAAGAATCAAGCTAAGAAAAGTGCTGGTGCTGTAAACAATTCAGCAAAAACAGCTAATGATGCCAGTGTAACAATGAATAGCTATTCGGCAGATGTAAACGATATGCTTAATCTCATGAATGGCTCTCTGGCAGATATGGACAACAAATTAAAGGCAGCTGAGGCAACTCAGAATGTATCCGATATAACAACAAATCTGTCAGATTTGGCAAAGGATGTGGGCTCAATAAAGGCTGCTTTAGACCAGATAAATCCTGAAACTATTGCAAAGAATGAAGTAAAGCAGGCAATACAGGATTATTCCGCTGAATTAGAGGTCTTGGAGAATATCCTTAGATCAATGGGATATGGAGAATATATCGATGCTGGTAAGAGAGCATATGATATTAAAACAAAGACAGAAGAATTTATACAGTGGAAAAAGGAAGAGATTATTAATAACACACCTGTGATAGCGACAGATTTGGCTAGAAATCAGGAGGAGGAATTAAGAGCACAGGTAGCAGAAATTAGAAAGCACACTAATAGTCTTCAGTCAAAATATAATAATCAATTGGTTCCAAAGATTAATACAAATCTCAAAAACCTTACTAACGATTTGAACAGTACAAACAGTATGCTTAATTCTGTAGGTGATACATTTGGAAACCTTATGATTATGTTCACTGCTATTGATAATAGTGTAGATGCGGCAAATGCTAGTCTAACAAAAACAAATGAGGCAATAGCATATATCAATGGTCGCTTAATTGAAGTAATTGAACAGATAGATAAGGTTGGAGATGGAGAAAAGATACAGGTACTTGTTAATGCTTTATCTGGTGACCCAGAAGCTTACGGAAAGTTTTTCTCTACTCCAGTTGAAGTAGTAACAGAGGCTGTTTATCCAATTGAAAACTATGGTTCAGCTGTAGCACCTTTCTATTCTACTTTAGCATTCTGGGTTGGAGCGTTAATTCTCACAGCTATAATCAAAGTAAAGCCAGAAAAGAATAAATACAAAGGTGTGTCTAACGGACAATTATTCTTTGGAAGATATGTCCTTTTCTGGTTATTAGGACAGCTTCAGGCGGCAATTGTTGTATTAGGAGACTTATTTCTGCTGCATATACAGTGTGTACACCCATGGTATTTTATGCTTGCAGCATCAGTCATAGCCACTACATTTACATTACTTATTTATTCATTGGTTGTTACCTGGGGAGATGTTGGAAAGGCCCTTTCAGTAGTAATAGTAGTAATACAAATTGCAGGAAGCTCTGGAACATATCCAATAGAGCTATTACCTGAGTTCTTCAAAAAAATGTACATTTTCTTCCCATTCCCATATGCTATCAACGCTATAAGAGAATGTTTATGTGGAATGTATAAATTTGACTACATCAAAAATTTTGTTTGCTTAGGTATGTTTATGATAGTTTCGCTTATCATCGGTCTATTAATTCAGATACCTTTTGAAAAGATTAATCATTATATGGAAGAAAGAATGGAAGACACTGAGATGATGTAGTTTATCAGGAATCATTAAGATTATCCTAGGAGGAATTATGAATCAAAAAGAAGAAATGTACGACCGCTTCTTTGAGTTGCAGCAGAAAGTACATTTAGATAATCAAAAGAAAATACGAGTAGGTCTAAAGGTTAATATTCTTTTACCATTAGTATTCTTAGTAATAAGCTTTGTAAGCAATCGTTCTAAGCTGGTATTTTTGGTTTTATGGATAGTGTCACTATTTGGTATATCTTTCTATCTTTTATACGTGGAATATATGGATTTCAGGCTTCAAGCCAGACTAAAAGAATTTGGAATTATTGATGAAGATGAGACAAATGCACTTATTGGAAATGAAGTAGTACAGGGCTTGGATGATATCAATAATGCCAGAAAAGAAATGGTACAGGATATAAAGGAAAAGAAGCGAGAAATTAAGCAAGAGATAAAGAAGGAAAAAGAAGAAATTCGCAAAGAGAAGAACGAGATAAAAAAAGAAATTCGAAAAGATATACGGACAGTTGGAGAAAAGCTTAAAAAATGAAAAATGTTTTGAAAATAATAGAATCAGACATAAAGAGATTATCTACCAATGTTGTTGCCATGGTAGTAATAATAGGTTTAACAGTTATTCCTTGTCTGTATGCATGGTTTAATATTCTGTCAAACTGGGATCCCTATGGACCGGATGCTACAAAAAATTTACAGGTAGCTGTGGTTTCTTCTGATCAGGGAATTCTTATTGGTAGTGCTGAGGTCAATGTAGGAGATATTATTATCAGTCGATTAAAGGCAAATGATACCATTGGCTGGGTATTTACCGAGAATGCAGAAGATGCAGTTGGAGGAGTATATTCTGGAGATTATTATGCTGCAATAGTTATAGATGAGCAATTCAGTGCAGATATGATCAGCTTTTTAGGTGGAAATATTGAAAATCCTAAGATTATTTACTACGAAAACGAAAAGAAGAATGCAATTGCTCCAAAGATAACTGCAAAGGTAAAGACAACAATAGAAAGAGAAGTTGATCACGCATTTGTGGGAACTATCGCAGAGGTTCTGCTTAAGGCTGGCGAATATTTTGCAACTTTGGATGACCAAGGGAATATCACTGGTAAGGGTATCGCTAAGTTAGAGCGTTTAGATTCAGATTTAAATGGAATTATTGTAATTCTTGATTCATATATAGCCCTTATGGACTCTACAAAAGAGGTCAGCGAAGCAGGTAAGGCTGCAGCACAATCTGCAAAAGCAATTGCCAAAACAGCAGAGGAAATGGCTAAAGCTGCAGGGGAGCAGAATCCTTCCTTAAAGCAAGATGTACAGAGCGCAAAAAACAAAACAGATGATGCTGTTAACAGCTTTAATAATCAGCTGAGCAATGTGGATGCAGTTATAGGTGATATAAATAATAAGCTAAATAGCTATAAAGTTGGTGGTCCGAAGATAGGTCCAGATATTTTAGCGCTTTATAATACTGCCAACACATACTGGAGCGCGGCATATGGATTTCTATCAAAGTACAGTCAGTTCCTTCCAGAAAATGTTAATAATACAGTTCAGACCACAAATGAGAATTTTGTTAAAATAGGAACCGATTTACAGGAATTTGTAACTGCTGAAGAGAATAGCGCTGCAAACATAGAATCAATACGACAGAAAGCAGTTAATGATATAGCCAACTTCTTAGGACAGACAGCAACAATCCGAAATGATTATGGAAGTATGATTTCACCACTTGCACAGAAATCCATTGATTCAGCATCAGCGTCTGTTTCTGAGGTTAAAAAGCTTCTTAATTACGACACTAAAAGTATAGATTTAGTAGTAGCAAATCTTAACGATTATAAAGCTATCCTTTCACAATCAAGTAGTAAGCTGGTTAAATCCAGAGATGAAGCTATCGAGATGGAAAAGAAGCTTTCTAAGCTTATCGAAGAGATTAAGAGCATTAGTAATAGTGATGCATATTCAAGAATAATGGAATTGTTAAGCTCAGACCCAGAGCTACTCTCAGACTTTATTAGTAGTCCAGTTGAGGTAAATGATGAATATGTTTATCCGGTGGAAAATAATGGTTCTATGACTGCTCCATTTTATATTGTCCTTTCTATTTGGGTTGGAGCATTGATTATGTCCACCATTCTTAAAACAAGTATCAAAGATACTACAGGCATGTGGAATCTTAAGAACTGGCAGTGCTTTTTCGGTAGATTTTTTGTTACCTGTGTGATAGGACAAATACAGACGTTGATTACAGTACTGGGAGCATTCCTTTTTGTGGGAATTCAGTGCGAAAACAGATTGTTATTCTGGTGCGCATGCGCATGGTCATCATTTGTTTATTCACTGCTCTTATATTCGTTTGCATATTCATTTGGTAACATAGGAGAGGCATTATCTGTTATACTAATGGTTATACAGGTAGCTGGAGCAGGTGGAACCTTCCCTATAGAGGTTCTTCCAAATGTATTCCAGCAGTTGTACAAATATATGCCATTTAATTATTCGATGAATGCGGTTAGAGAATGCATTGGCGGATTTTATGGTGACACATACAAGAATTGTATGCTGACATTACTGATTTACGTAGGTGTAGCTGTATTTATAGGTGTGATACTGTATCATCCATTCAAATTTTTAAATGAGAAAATTGAAGTTAGTAAAGAAAAATCTGGTATATTGTTGTAACAAAGGGCGAGACGGTGAGTCTCGCCTTTTTAAATAATTGACACATGAGTATTAAAGTTAAAGGAGGGCACCATGAGAGACATAGGTTGGGTTAAAGACAGCATTTTTTACCATATTTATCCTATAGGAGCATTTGATTGTCCTAGGGAAAATAAGGGTGAAGAAACTGCAGGACATAGAATTTTACAGCTTATTGACTGGATTCCACACATGACAAACCTAGGTATAAATGCAATATATCTAGGTCCTATATGGGAATCGGGCACCCATGGTTACGATACCTTTGATTACTATAAACTGGATTCCAGATTAGGTACAAATGAAGATTTTAAAAAGGTTGTAGAAGCATGCCACAAGGCTGACATTAAAGTTGTGTTGGATGGAGTGTTCAATCATGTTGGTCGAGGTCATAAGGCCTTTTTAGATGTAAAAGAAAAGAGAGAAGCGTCAGAATACAAAGACTGGATTTCTGGTTTAAATTTTGGTGGAAACAACTGGTATAATGATGGCTTTTCATATGATTGCTGGGCTGGAGCTCAGGAGTTGGTGAAGTTGAATTATTGGTGTGAAGCTGTGAATAACCATGTGCTAAATGCAGTGGCAATGTGGATAGATGAGTTTGACATAGATGGATTGCGTTTGGACGCAGCTGACTGTATTCAAAGAGATTTTTTCAAGCGATTAAAATCATTTACAGAAGAGAAGAAATCAACCTTCTGGCTTATGGGTGAGATTATTCATGGTGATTATAATATTTATGTAAATGATGAAATGTTGGATGCGGTAACAAACTATGAATGCTGGAAGGGCATATACTCAAGCCATAATGATCATAATTACTTTGAGATAAACTATGCCATGAAGCGTCAGTGGGGACAGGGTGGACTGTATCAGGGAAAATATCTTTATAACTTCATAGATAATCATGATGTTAACAGGATATATACTCTCCTTAAAGAGAAGGAAAACATTTTCCCAGTATATACACTACTTTTTACAATGCCAGGCCTTCCATCGATTTATTATGGTAGTGAATTTGGTATAGAGGGAGACAAGAATGCTGGACAGGGTGATTATGCATTAAGACCAGCTATTGATATAAAGAACATGACAAATTCTGACCTTGTTGAGCATATTAAAACTCTTGCAGATATAAGAAAGAGCTCAGAAGCGCTAAAGGCCGGATTATATGAAGAGATTCAGGTAAAAAATGAAACTCTGGTATTTGCCAGAGTTTTAGGTGATGAGTACGTAATTGTAGCTTTAAACAGTACTGCAAATCAGCAGAATCTAAGCTTTGATTACAGAGGTGAACATCACGACGTGGTGCTCCCACCTCACGGCAGTAAAATTCTTAAATAATTAGTTGTCTGCAAGATAGGCATACATGCAGTGATCGAGGCGTTCTCCGCCGATAATAATTTTATCCCGGAGAATGCCTTCGTATTTGAAGCCAAGCTTTTCAATCATATGAATAGAAGGCTCATTGTCAGGCAGGATTAAAGCTTCAAATCGATGAATCCCAATTTCATGAGCAAGTACAGGAATAGTGGCATTTAAGGCTTCTGTGCAGTATCCCTTATTAATATAATCTCTATCCATCTTATAACCGACAGTGCAACTCTCATATATTGGCTTAACAATATTTCGAAAACTAACAGTGCCGATTACCTGATTCGGATTGTTTTTTTCGAAAATCCAGTATCGAAGCATGGAAAGCTTCATGATATTTTGGTATTCAAAGTCTAGTATTTTTCGCTGATGAGCAACAGTATAAAAATCATTTCCGATAACAGGCTCATATTTTTCAAAAATATCACGATTTCTACAGTAAAAATCCAGGACTTTTTCTGCCTGTTGTTTAGTTAACACCCTTAATAACAGTCGTTCAGTCTCAATTTCAAATTTCATAATACCCTCCGGTTTTCAAGAAATTTAATCGATTCCTCTAAGATGTGTATTAGGTATATATGGTTTAAGAAGCTCTACAAAACTCCTAAGTGTCTCGGGCGTGTGTGGTGAAAAAATAGGGTTAATAACCTGTTCAGATTCTTTATAGCATTGAAGATAATATGCGTTTGCGCCCTGAAGCCATCTACCAATAGATTCAATATCATCAGAATTATGGCATTCTTTCATGATAGTGGTTCTGAATTCGTAATCAACAAGCCCTTCCTTAAGGAACTCCACAGATTCTTCTATAGGAGTTAAATCAAAGGATTTCATACATGCAATTGTATTATATTTTTCCTTTGAGTGTTTTATATCCATAGCAACATAATCAATGTGGCCATTCTTTACAAGTTCCTTAATCATTTCAGGATTGGTGCCGTTAGAATCAAGTTTAACAAGAAGTCCTAAATCCTTGATTTTTGCGATAAATTCAGGCAAATCCTTATGAAGGGTAGGCTCTCCTCCTGTAATACAAACTCCGTCTAAAACCTTTTTCTTTTGGACTAAATGAGCGAAAATATCTTCCTCAGAATACGCCATAACATCAGCAGGTGGAATTACCAAATCTCTGTTGTGACAATAAGGACATCTGAAGTTACATCCACCAGTAAAAATGGTGCTGGCAACTTTGCCAGGATAATCTAAAAGAGTAGTTTTCTGTAGGCCTAGTATAAGCATAAATCATTCCCTTTTATAGACAAAAGTGTTAACATAAAATAGCTTTTATGTTTACTATATTTATAGTTAAAAGTATAGCAAAACAGGAGGGGAAAATCCATGTTGTCAAAAGAAGAGCGTCAGGAAAGACGAATACAAAAACAGGCTGAAAAGCTTGAGAAGAAAAATCTAAAAACATATGAGAAATACATGGAACAGGCCCTTAAAGAGGCTAAAAAAGCCTACAACATTAATGAAGTTCCTATCGGCTGCGTAATAGTTCAGGATGATAAAATCATTGCAAGAGGCTATAATCGCAGAAATACCGATAAGAGCGTTCTTGCCCATGCAGAGATTGCAGCTATTTCAGAAGCCTGTAAAAAGACTGGAGACTGGAGATTAGAGGATTGTACGTTATATGTTACTCTTGAGCCTTGTCAAATGTGTGCAGGTGCAATAGTTCAGGCTAGAATTCCACGTGTTGTCGTTGGAGCAATGAATCCAAAGGCAGGGTGTGCTGGTTCAGTTTTAAACATTCTTCAGATGCATCAATTCAATCACGTATGTGATTTGGAGACCAATGTTTTGGGCGATGAATGCAAAGAAATGATGACAAAATTCTTCGAAGAACTTCGTGAACAAAAAAATCAGTTAATGTAATAAAGGTATTTTATTGACAAAAGCGCCTTTATTTCATAGAATAAAGGCTCCGAGCATAGCAAAATATAGATATCATTTGGCGGCTACCTTGTTGGTATGCTGATCTTTGGGTCCTGCGTAATGGGCACCTATGAATCGTGTCAGGGCAGGAATGCAGCAGCACTAAGTAGGCCCGCTCATCTGACGCGGGGTTACCTGGAGGGAGTGCCATCAGGGTGGCTACCAATTGATATCTTAAGTAGCGGCTCGGTATTTTTATATAATTTTTTAAAAATTAAGAGGGAAAAGTATGGGAGCTCAGGATAGAACCGAAAAAGTATTAAGAGATATGCACGTGCTGTTTTCAAAGGCGCAGCCATACGAAGGAAGCACAAAAAATGTCATCGTGGATAAAAATGCCATGATGGATTTGCTTAAGGAATTAAATAGCTGCATGTACGATATGATGGAGGAGCATGAGCTTACCGTTAAGAGTCGTGACAAAGCTAATCGTGAAATGCAGAAGCAGGGTGATGATATTGTATTTGAGGCTACCAGAAAAGCTGAGGACATATATGCCGCTTCAATCATGTATACAGACAATGCGTTTGATAATCTTCAGGAGGCTTTAAAGGAGTCTCAGGAAGCATTCACTAAGATATATGATGAAACCATTAAAAAAATCAAAGAGGAGACACGAGCAGTAAAGACTAATCAGCTTGAACTTAAGAGTCACCTTAATGATTTGATAGATACCCAGAAGTACTTACGTCTTATTGATGAAGAAAACATGAGATTACTCAGGGAAAAGGCAGAGGGCTCAGAAGATAATTTTGATGCTCCTAAATACGCTGCACCTGAAATCCGAATTAACAAAGATTACTTTGCACAGGCTGGTCTTGCAATTGATGATGACCAGGACCATGGTGCTGGTGATATAAACGGGGAGGAGAATGGAATATCCGCAGAAGACTTAGACGCTGAATACTTTAAGTGGCAGGAGGAAGAGTCGCAAGCAGAGGAAAAGAAACCTGGAAAAAAAGGCCTTGGCGGTCTTTTTGGAAAAAAGCACTAGAAACAAAAGGAGAATAAGGAATGAAGCTTTACAACAACGGAGTTTACCTAGTTAATGGCACACAGATCGTAGAAGACGGTCATGAGGCAGCTGCCGCTATTAAAGCAGCTACAGGCCTCGATGTAACTAAAGACCAAGCCCATCAGGCTACCATGGCATATGGAATTTTAGCTGACCATAATACCTCTGGTAATATGGATAATCTTCAAATTAAGTTCGATAAGCTTATTAGTCATGATATTACCTACGTAGGAATTATTCAGACAGCAAGAGCTTCAGGCCTTGAGAAATTTCCTATTCCATACTGCCTTACAAATTGCCACAATTCACTTTGTGCAGTAGGCGGTACTATAAATGAAGATGACCACATGTTTGGACTTACATGTGCCAAGAAATATGGCGGAATCTATGTTCCACCACATCAGGCTGTTATTCACCAGTTTGCCCGTGAAATGATGGCAGGTGGCGGAAAGATGCTTCTTGGCTCTGATTCGCATACAAGATACGGAGCTCTTGGAACAATGGCTATGGGTGAAGGTGGCCCAGAGCTTGTTAAGCAGCTTCTTAATCAGACATATGATATCGCTATGCCAGGCGTCATCGCTGTTTATATGACTGGAACACCAAGAAAGGGAGTAGGTCCACAGGACGTTGCTCTTGCTATTATCGGAGAGGTATTCGATAAGGGTTATGTAAAGAACAAGGTTATGGAGTTCGTAGGACCTGGTGTTGCAAATCTTTCTATGGACTTCAGAATTGGCGTGGATGTTATGACTACAGAGACAACATGCCTTAGCTCTATTTGGACTACAGATAAAAAGACAGAGGAATTCTATGAGATTCACGGTCGTAAGGAAGAGTACAAGGAGCTCAATCCAGGACAGGTTGCTTACTATGATGGCATGATTGAGATTAATCTTGATGAGATTAAGCCTATGATTGCTATGCCATTCCATCCAAGCAATACATACACAATCGAGGAATTAAACGCTAACCTTATGGATATTCTTGATGACTGTGAGAAGAGAGCAAAGGTTTCCCTTGATGGTCAGGTAGAATTTTCACTAAAGGATAAGGTTAGAAATGGTAAATTATATGTAGATCAGGGTATCATCGCTGGTTGTGCTGGTGGTGGCTTCGAAAATATCTGTGATGCAGCAGATATCCTTCGTGGTACAAGCATTGGACCAGATGAGTTCACTCTTTCTGTATACCCTGCTTCTACTCCAATCTATATGGAGCTTGTTAAGAATGGTGCAGTTGCAGACCTTATGAGCACAGGTGCTATCGTTAAGACTGCATTCTGTGGTCCTTGCTTTGGTGCTGGAGATACACCTTCTAACAATGGCTTCTCAATCCGCCACTCTACTAGAAACTTCCCTAACCGCGAAGGTTCTAAGCTTCAGAATGGTCAGATTGCATCAGTTGCGCTTATGGATGCTCGTTCAATTGCAGCTACAGCAGCAAATAAGGGTTATCTTACAGCAGCTACTGATATTGATGTTGATTACAGCAAGCCAAAATATCACTTTGACGGAAGAATTTATGCAAACCGTGTATTTGACTCACATGGTGTTGCAGAGCCTGAGACAGAGATTCACTTCGGTCCAAACATTAAGGATTGGCCAAAAATGAGTGCTCTTCCAGAGAATTTATTCCTTCAGGTTGTATCAGAAATCCACGACCCAGTTACCACTACAGATGAGCTTATTCCTTCAGGAGAGACATCTTCTTACCGCTCTAATCCTCTTGGATTGGCAGAATTTACATTGTCAAGAAAGGATCCAGAGTACGTAGGAAGAGCTAAAAATATCCAGAAGGCTCAGAAGGCTTTAGAGGCTGGGGAGTGTGCAGGAGATGCGGTACCAGAATTAAAGAAGATTGTCCACAAGGTAAAGGAGACATATCCAGATATCAACCATGACAACTTCGGTGTAGGTTCAACTATTTTTGCAGTAAAGCCAGGTGATGGATCTGCAAGAGAGCAGGCAGCATCATGCCAGAAGGTTCTTGGTGGATGGGCAAACATCGCCAACGAATATGCTACAAAGAGATATCGTTCAAATCTTATTAACTGGGGAATGCTTCCATTTGTTATTCCAGAGGGAGAGCTTCCATTCAAGAATCTTGATTTCCTCTTTATCCCAGGAATCAAGGATGCTGTTGTTAATAAGGCAGAAACAATAAAGGCTTATGTTGTTAAGGAAGACGGTCTTAGGGAATTCGAAATGACATTAGGCCAGCTTACAGATGATGAGAGAGAAATCATCCTTAAGGGATGCTTAATTAACTACAACAGACAGTAGTTATACAGGAGGGGAATATGCCAGAGGAACGTTATGAAATAGAGGAAAAACTTAGAAGGAAAAAAATGAGGGGCTATATATACGCTGCGTTCATAATAATTATCTTCTACTTTCTTCTTAAAAACAGCAGGAGCGTCTCTCTGGCTATTGACCACGTTATTACAGTAGTACAGCCGATTTTCATTGGATTTGCCATGGCTTTTCTAATGAATCCATTGATGGTCTTTTTTGAAAAACGTTTTGACAATTTATTTAAAAAGATTTGGAAAAATCAGCAGACTGCCCAGCGGGCAAACAGGGTTGTATCTTCAGTTATTGCCCTTGTAATATTCATGGGGATTGTTAGTTATATCATTGCCACTATAATGCCAAATCTTATCAATACGATAGTTTATCTGGCTAATCATATTGATAATCAGGCAGCAGCCGTTCTTGATTATTGTAATTACGTAACGAAGGGCAGATACGAACAAGCCCTTATGCAGGCTAAAGAATATAAAATCGGTGATCTTATGGAAGAAGGTCTTGATTTCTTAGAGCAGTACATTGATTATGATCAGTCGAAAATGATGACTACAATAACATCAAGTGTACTTTCTATCGGCAAGATTTTCATTAATGTGATAATTGGTGCATTTGTATCCATTTATGTCCTTCTCTCAAAAGAGATTTTCAAGGGTCAGGCTAAAAAGCTGATATGCGGCTTATTTAGACCAAATTATGCCAACATCATTTTAGAGATAAGTAGAAAATCAGGAGACATCTTCTATGGTTTTATTATTGGAAAAATCATTGATTCGATAATCATAGGTATTATTTGTTATATTGGATGCCTGATTATGAAGATGCCTTATCCAATTTTGGTATCAGTTATAATTGGTGTTACAAATGTGGTTCCAGTGTTCGGTCCATATATCGGTGCAATACCGACGGTATTGATTATTTTCCTAACAGAACCAAAGAAAGGAATATATTTCCTGATATTCGTGCTTATTTTGCAGCAGATTGATGGAAATCTTATTGGTCCAAAGATTCTTGGAAATTCAACAGGAATTTCATCATTCTGGGTTGTATTTGCCGTTGTTTTGGGTGGAGGATTCTTCGGATTTTGGGGAATGCTCATAGCCGTTCCTATTGTCGCTATAATTTATTACATAACAGGTAAGATTGCCAGATATATGGTTAAACAACGAGGATTTCCAGAGGAGACAACAGATTATATTTCCTTGGATCACATAGATGTTGAAAACAATACTCTTGTGCCGTATTCTCCATTTCATGATGAGGAAAAGAAAGCCCGTAGACGAGGCATTAAACACAAAAAACCAAATACAAAATAATAATCTAAAAACTGGGATTTTTGAGTCCCAGTTTTTTTGATTTTACAAGAAACGTATGATAAAATTCATATAACTATAAGTATGTAGTTTTGGAGAATAAAGTAGTGGAAAAAATGGAATATAGAAATCGAATTGAAGAGATGAAGGCTCTTATATCAAATAATAAATTTGCTGATGCAATGGCAGTAGCCGATACAATAAATTGGCGAAAAGTCCACAATATCAACGACCTTATAGCAGGAAGCGAATCTTATGAAGCTGTAGGAAAAATTGATGAAGCAAGGGACTTACTTTTGCTTGCGCATGAGCGTTCTCCTATCGGAAGAATGATTCTGTACAAGCTTTGTATGATTTCTATCAAGTTGAAGGAATTAGACGAAGCTCAGGAGTACTACAATGAATTTGTACAGATAGCTCCTCATGATAGTCTTAAATATATCCTGAAATATAATATTAATACTGCAAAAGGTGCGGATTCAGCAACACTTATCACTATTCTTGAGCAGCTCAAGGAAAGCGATTTTATTGAAGAGTGGGCGTATGAACTTGCTTATTTGTACCATAAAACAAACCAGGCGGAAAAATGTATCAGCCTTTGTGATGAGATTATTCTCTGGTTTGGTGACGGTCCAGTAGTAGAGCGTGCTCTAGAGCTTAAAATGCTCTATCAGCCACTTGATAAGGCACAGGAAGATAAATATCGTAGCCTTCAGCAAAAAAAAGATGGAATAGTAGAGATAACTCCTAAACCAATGGCAGAATCCAGCGAGATTCTTCCTGCAATTGCAGATATCAAGTTGCCAGAGGGACCAGAGCGTTTTGACACTATTAATCTTCAGGCTGAAATTAAGAAGAATATAGACGAAATTATGAAGGCCACAGATACAGGTGAGGTTACAGAAAACATTGATGCGATTAAGACACTTGTAGAGGAGATTCCTTACCTTCAGGTAACCAATGAAGAGACATCTATAGCTGATGAAACAGACAATTTTTCTGTAAACGACACATTCCAGCAGTACCTTTCAGAAGGGTATGATGGCCAAATCAGCCTTGTGCTTGATGATGAAAGCACAGAGTCAGAGGAACAGATTGAAGGTCAGATGACAATAGAAGATGTCCTCGCTGAGTGGGAAAAGACAAAAAGAGCTGCAGAAGCGGCCATGGAAGATGCAAAAGAAAAAGAACTTGAAAGCGCAAGAGCAAGGGCTCTAAGAGAGGCCAACAACGTCCTCAATCGTCTTGAGGGAGCTATGTCAAAGCTCAATGCAGGTATGACTTCTTCAGATTTGCTCAAAGAAGAATATCTATCAAATACAGATGTGGCTGCAACAGCAGTTTCTGATGAAGAGACTCCTGTTGAGACAGAGATTACAGAAGAAGCACAAACAGAAGAAAAAGAATCAGGATTTTCAATACCAAAGCTTGATGTTGATGGTTTGGAGCTTGGTTCAATAGATATTCCAGTTGTTAAAACGGGCGAAGCAAATGTTCTTGGTGCCGTTGCAGCAGGGGGAATTATTCAGGCGGCTGGAAAGGCTCTTGAGGAGACAACAAATTGGGAGCCACCTACACTAGACGAGGGAGAAGAAGACGAAGTGGATTTAAAAGAAGCATCAGAGTTAATTGCTGATGTAAATAAGATGTTGCAGCAGGAAATTGATAGATTAACAACCAGTGAAGAGGAGCCTGCTGTTGATGCTACAGATGTTGATATTCAGGAAGCACAGATCAATATTGATGATATAGAGCTTCCAGTTATAGAAATTCCAGAAGACCTATTAGCAGAGATACCAAGTGCTTCTATAAGCGAATCAGAGGTATATTCTGAATCAGAAGCTATCATTGGTTCAGAGGTAGAAGAAGAACTTCCTATCATTTCTGAGAATGTTCTCGAGCCTCAGGAAATTGCAGAACTGGTTGATGAAAAAGTACTTACAGACGTGATTAAGGAAGAGGTGCCAAATTACAATTTGGATGCCGAAGATTTAGAGACTTTCTCTTATTTCCTTCCAATCAGTGGTATGAAGGAAAGCATTGTACAGGTACTTACAGGTGCTGTTGAGAGAATAAAGCAGCCAGAATTAAAGGGCGGCAATATTGTTATTGTTGGCGAGCCAGGTTCAGGCAAGACTCAGATGGCTACCAGCATTATTAAGGTGCTTGAAAAGAAAACAGGCTACCCTAAGGGTGGTATCGGAAAGATTTCAGGTGAGAAGCTTAACGAAAAGGACATTCAGAAGCTTTATTCTAAGATTCAGGGTGGATGTCTTATCATTGAGACAGCCGGAGATATCTCTAAGGAGACAGCTGTTACATTATCTCTACTTATGGAGCAGGATAATACAGGTACAATTATCATCATTGAGGACAATAAGAGAGGTATTGAAAAGGCTCTCACAAAGGATGGTTCTTTTGCAAAGCGTTTCACAGAAAAAATTGTTATACCAGCCTTTACTATTGATGAGTTAGTTTCTTTTGCTAGAACATACGCGTATGAAGCAGGATGTTCTATTGATGATATGGGTGTATTGGCTTTATACAATCGAATTAACCTTATCGGTCGTTATAACCATGCGACTACAATCAAAGAAGTTGCAGAGATTATGGATGGAGCGATTGAAAAATCTACAAGGGGCGGATTCTTCAACAAGCCAAAATATGATAGAGATGGCAATATCATCTTGAAAGAGAAGGATTTTGACAAATAATAAATAATTAGGGGAGAGCACAAGGCATGAGTAATTTTACAGACTTAGACGGTTATTTATTTGGACAGGGGACTCATTACGACATATACAAAAAGCTTGGAGCCCACAAAGGAAAGAAGGGCAAGGATAACGGCTTTTATTTTGATGTATGGGCACCTCATGCCAGCAAGGTTGCAGTTATTGGAGAGTTTAACAACTGGGATGAAACCAGAAATTTCATGCAGAGAGTAGAACCTGAGAGTCAGGGGGTATTTGAAGCATTTGTCCCAGAAGCTAAAGAGGGGCAGTTATATAAATATCTCATTTATACAGAAGATGGAGAAAAGCTATATAAAGCAGATCCTTATGCTACATACGCTGAACTTCGCCCAGGTACAGCTTCTATTATCTATGATAATACTAAGTTTAAATGGACAGATTCGTCATGGATGAAGCAGCGTAAGAGTGGCAATTTCTGGGAGAAGCCACTTGCTATTTATGAAGTTCATCCAGGTTCTTGGAAGAGACATCCAAGAGAGGAAAACGACGGCTTCTATAGCTATAAAGAGTTTGCTCATAGCCTTACAGAATATGTATTAGACATGGGATATACTCATGTTGAGTTGATGGGTATTTCTGAATATCCATTTGATGGATCGTGGGGATATCAGGTAACAGGTTATTATGCACCTACATCTCGCTATGGTACGCCTGATGACTTTATGTATCTTATAAATTACCTTCACAAGAATGGTATCGGTGTAATTCTGGATTGGGTACCAGCTCATTTTCCAAAGGATGCACATGGGTTGGCAGATTTTGATGGAAGACCTTTATATGAATACGCAGATCCTAAGAAGGGAGAGCATCCTGATTGGGGAACAAAGATTTTTAACTATGGTAAATCCGAAGTAAAGAATTTCCTTATAGGTAGTGCTTTACAGTGGGTTGAACACTATCACATTGATGGCCTTAGAGTAGATGCAGTTGCATCTATGCTCTATTTAGATTACGGAAAGAAGCCTGGTCAGTGGATTCCAAACGAGCATGGTGGAAATGAAAATCTTGAAGCTATAGAATTCTTCAAACATATTAACACCCTCATTAGAGGGCGTAATCCAGGTGTTGTAATGATCGCAGAGGAGTCTACAGCATGGCCAAAGATTACAGGTGATGTAGAAGATGGCGGATTAAACTTCTCTTACAAATGGAATATGGGTTGGATGCATGACTTTATTGATTACATGAAGCTCGACCCTTATTTCAGAAAAGATAACCATAATAAAATGACCTTTGCCATGAGTTATAACGAAGCAGAGAGATATATACTGGTGCTCAGTCATGATGAGGTGGTTCATCTGAAGGGATCTATGCTTGCAAAGATGCCAGGACTTGAGGTTGACAAATATAAAAACCTTATGGCTGGTTATGCATTCATGATGGGACACCCTGGAAAGAAGCTTCTTTTTATGGGTCAGGATTTCGCGCAGGGTACAGAGTGGAGTGAAGCAAGAGAGCTGGATTGGTATGTACTAGACAATCCAAATCATCGCCACGTATCCAGAATGTTTAAGAAGCTTTTACATATTTACAGAGAATATCCAGCTATGTATGAGCAGGATGTTTCTTGGGCAGGATTTGAATGGATTAACGCCAACGATGGTTATCGTAGTATTTTTAGTTTTGTTCGCAAATCAAAAAGCGGAAAGAATGATTTATTATTCGTAATAAATATGACTCCAATGAATTACGATGATTATCGTGTTGGTGTCCCTACAAATAGAAAATTAAAGCTCATCTTAGACAGTGAGAATAAAGAATATGGTGGAAATGGAGAAAAGATTCCAGAGGTTATTATTCCAAGAAAAGAGGAATGTGATGGAAGAGAGTATTCGGCAGCGTTCCCACTTGCACCATATCAGATAGCGATATTTACATATTAAATTAGGAATATGGGCTGTGACCGCAGCCCATTTCTTTAGTTATAGGAACTAAAACAAGAGAGAAATAATGGAAGATTTTAAAATAATCAAAATACCAGAGCAAACTGAAGAAGAGGAACAGCAGCAGGAACCGATTTTAAAGAGACGAGAGCCAGAGGATGATTATACTCCTCCCAAAAAGAGATATATCTTTTTAATAATCTTGTTAATTCTCAGTATTGTCGCTGTGATAGTCATAAAGATTATCAGCACATATGATGATTACGAAGAAATTAAAACATGGGAAAGAGTTGATGCTGGGGAAAGTACTTACAGTAGTTTTCAGGGAAACGTCCTAAAATACAGTGGAGATGGAATTTTCTACACATCATATGATGGTTCCTTAATATGGAATTACACCTATGATATGACAAATCCAGCCATAGATACCTGCGGATCATACATTATTGCTTATGATAAAAAAGGTAGCGAGGTAGATATTTTCTCTACAAAGGGATTTGTAAACCAGATATCTACAAATATACCTGTTGTTGATGCGAGAGTTGCAGCACAAGGTACGGTGGCTCTTTTGCTTCAGGAGAATAATACCAGCTATATTCAAATGTATGATAAAGCTGGCACTCTACTTGTATCGGGAGAAATTCATCCTGAAAATAGGGGATTTCCTGTCTCAATGGCACTTTCTTCTGATGCAACCAAATTACTACTTTCGATTATTAATGTTAATGGCGGAGATATTACTTCTGAACTTGTATTCTATGATTTTACGGATAAAGGAAAGGAAGAGGTAGATAACATAGTAGCTACTTACACGTATATTGGCACTCTTATTCCGAAAATAGAGTTTGTCAGCAAGGATAAAGCCATTGCATTTGCAGATAAAAAAATCATTGTATTCAACAATAATTTAAGAGCTACGGTAGCAAAAGAAATTAACGTATCAGAGGAAATGAAGAGTATCTTTTATAATGATACTCACTTTGGCTATGTTTGCGAGAAAGCAGTAGAGGACGGAACGGTTGTAAATCAACTGAATGTATATAATCTCTATGGTTTAAAAACAACTACCAAGGAAATTACGGAAAGTTATACGGAGATTTCTTTGATGGATAATAGTGAGATTCTTATAAGTGACGGAAATACTATAACTATATGTAATCTCCAGGGGTTTGAGAAGTTTAAATACACGTTTGATGAGAAAATATATAGTGTAATACCTGGAGTAACCTCCAGAAGATATTATTTAATAGAAGAAAGTAAGACAGCGGAGATAGGATTGAAATAGTATGGAATATGTTGAACGTCTGGTTAGCAACCCTGTATTAATCACATTTATAGTGGTAATGCTCTTTTGCATTATAAGAGGAGCAAAAAGAGGAATGTTAAGGATTATCTATGGACTGGTTTCATGGGTACTTCTTATTTGCTTTGTTAATTTCGCCTGCGGAGTAGTTTCTGATTATCTAGACGTTAACACACCTATACCTACAATGGTTCAGGAAAGCATTGTTAATCATCTTAAAGATAAATATGAATCATCAGAACAGAAAGAAGAGGGGACAGGTACAGATGCAGTTATGAAGCTTGTACCTGCATCTGTGAAGGAGAAATTGGATGAGACTATCCAAAGCTCAATAGACACTACAATACAACTCATATCTATTGAATTAAGTGAGACAGCTATACATGGAATAGCGATAGTAATTAGTGTAATAGCGGGAAGCCTTTTATTGTTTTTATTAAGTAAGGTAATAGGCCTTTTAGGACTAGTGCCAGGAATACGTGGGGTGAATCGTACCCTTGGTGTTGTAGCAGGTTTTGGTGAAGGCATGTTATTTACATGGCTTTGTATGTATTTAGCGGACTGTTTTCCTGCTACAGAATTAGGTAGTTATATAATAGACAGAACGAATGTGGAGCCCATACTTAAGACGATATATGATGCCAATATAATTGAGCGAATTATCGGAATATAAAGACAATAATTTTTTTCGAAAAAAGTGTTGACGAAAAGGTTTGCTGATGATATTATACTATTCGTTCCGCAAAAAGCGGTAACGACTTAGAAAACACTGAGTTTTCTAAAAATGATTTTGAAAAATAAATCAAAAAAGTTGTTGACAAAAAGCCAACCTCGTGATAGTATAAACGAGTTGCTGCTGAGAGCAACAACAAAGTGAAGATTGATAACTGAACAGTGAAACAAACCTTGAATTAATACAAGTTTTTAAAACATGTATCCTTGAAATTCATTTA
>NZ_FQYQ01000025.1 GCF_900141825.1 Pseudobutyrivibrio xylanivorans DSM 14809
TTCCTCGCAACTTCGATATGCATTAATAAATTGTTGCTTGCCATTGATTAGATTTGATATGACATTTGCAACCTACTATGCCAAAAAAAGAGCCGAAGGAAAGCCTCATCGAGTAGCTATAACTCATGTCGCTAAAAAGCTTGTTAGAGTTATTTTTGCTTTAGAAAAGCAAGACATCGATTTTAATCCTTCAAAAGTACGATAAATAAAGCCAATAACCTTCATGTATGTACCATCTGATATACAAAATTCAGATGGCTTACTAATTTTATGCTTTTTTTGAGATTCTAATAAAACATCATTTATCTATTGACTTCTTATAGTTTGTCACCTCTAGTATGAAATTCTAATTTTAGACGATGATATTCTGTAGAAATATCCAACCCCAAATAATCTGGAATTTCTTCAAGATATGTTTCTAGGTTCATTATTTCTTCAATATCTGTGTCTGAAATCACTTCTTTCTTTATAAGATCTTTGTATCTCTCAAATTTATTTCTCAATTCATCACTCAATAAATCTGCACCAAAGTATCCCTCAACTATTCCCTCATAAGGAATATTAGACAACCCATCCTTCGCAAGTGTTCTTGTCTCCAAATCAAACACAACCGCATTCTCAACACTATTAATGATAAATGGCGAATGCGTAGTTACTATAAACTGTATGTTAGGGAAAAACGTGGTCAAAAGTTTCATCACATTTCTTTGAAGTTCTATATGTAAATGAGTCTCTATCTCATCTATAAAAACTATCCCAGGCATATCAAAAACAAAACTTCGATTTGTATGCTTTTCCATTCTCATCATGATATCAACAACTATATCTAACACCGCTGCATAACCATCAGATAAGACATTGAAACCAAATGGTTGTTTGTTCGCTTGTACAATTGAAAAGGTAAAATTCTCTTCATCAAAAACTAACGCTGTAGAATCGTCCTCGAAAATAGCCTTAAGTAAGTTGTCGAATTCCATAAACCATCTATGAATAGTATCAGCCACTTCATTCTTACCCGATGTCCTTGCCAACGCCTCTTTCATTTTCAAATCAACAATGTACTTTACAAATTCTATTCTTGGCGATTCATTTAAAGTATATCTATCTTTGAGATTCACCTTTTCGATATGATTAGGAATATCCGATTTAAACTCTCTTTTGGCCCTGTAATATGCCACTACAAATTCATTATTTTCAAAATGGCTTTTTAAACTATTTACAGGGTTATTTAATCGCAGCAGTACACCTGCTTTTACATCAAGTAATCTTCTTTTTTCATTTTCAACATTATTGGTCCAGCGAGAAATATCGTTCTCTGAATTATTATTTGTTATCGCAACTGATAACTGCTGTTCATAAGCTCTAATTCTATGTTCAATCTGTGTATAGTCTCCATTCTCCAACAAAAAAGAAAGATTCCTAGAAATCGCATTAAGAAGACTAGTTTTTCCTGTACCATTCTTTCCTGTAATTATTAAATTCTTTTTCTGTTCACCGGATATAGGAATACTGATATTGGCTAAGTTTCTCACTTCATCAATTTGAATTTCTTTGATAAATATATCAGACATTGAACACCATTCCTCCTCAAACTCTTCTTCTCAAATTGAGAATAATGATTTCTTATAATTTTCTTAGTTTTTATTATCTCATATTCTAAAAGTGTAGACAAATGCCTGTGTCAATTATTATTCGCAAATCGAATACAATAACTCTTCCACGTTCCTATCCCTGCTCCCCTGGCATAGGTCTATACTTCCCAGACAATTCCTCCACATCAATTCTCATAACAGTCACAATAGACACCATCTTCTCATCAAATGAGAATCCATCTATGCCAGTCTGAGTTTTCATGATTGCCTGAAGGCCTTTGTCTTTCTCCACTGGGTCATCTACAAATGTAATCTTTCCCGTACCCATCAAACACTCGTAACTCACACCATACTGGCAAGCCATCCTGCCTTCAAATGGTTCAACATTCAACTCCATTGTGAAGCAACACTTAGGATTCTTTCTGATGATATCCAGCTTTCTTCCTATGTGCCCACTATGCAAATAAAGCACATAATGCCCATCAGTCTCATCTCTTACAACACCATAGTTCATAGGTACCACATAAGGTTTACCATCATCCACAAGTCCCAAATGAAGGTATAAACAGTTATTCAATATATGTTCTATTCTATTTGGATCTGTAATTTCTCGTTCTCGTCTGGTCATACTATTTCCTCTTTGTTGTTTTTTAATATGCAACTGAAATACTTAATTCTTGATTATTATATTTTGATTCAATGGTTATAGTTCCATGTTGGTCTATAGGTAAATCAAATGTTTTATTAGCATTATAGTCTTGAATAACCTCAACCGTGTCGTCTTTATTTGCATCACCATCATCTATTGTTCTTGTAATTCTATATGTCATATCCTTCTTATTGGATGCTACCGTATAGTGTTTTGGTGTATCATCTCTTGGAATACTTTTTTTAGCGTACACACCAAATATTTCAGGCTCCTCAGCCGCATATTTTTCCTCTAAATATTCATAGAACATATCGCTATTTTTATCTATAGAAGAATTAAGAACATCCCATAACACTGGTGTAAATTTTTCAGCACCAACACTATTAAGATGATACAAATCACAGAAATACTCTCCACTGTCAATATCCAGATAATCCGGCTTAATAAGATTAAAGTCATAAAACTCTACATCATATTCATTTGCCAAATTACGCATATCAGAAAGATAGCCATCATAATTATCTGCACTAACCAATTGTACTCCTGTCATTGGAGTTATATATAATTTAACGTTTATGCCTTTTTTCTTACAGAATTCGATTGTTTTTCTCATGTACTTTTCACTCTTTGGCGATAGACAATTAAAACCTAAATCTCTGTCATCTGAGAAATTTTTATCTGCATCTATAATTATACGGTTTTCAGAATAAGAAAAACCTTTTGGTCTATATTCGGTAAGTCCCTGTACTCCATCGATGGAAGTAGGGAATTCTTGATGTGTATAGCTTTTATACTCTTCGCTCTTTTTTACATCAATATTTTTTGATATTTCTTCCCAGTTAAATACATTAGCCCTATATCTTACAAACGGAAAAATAGTTTCTAACATATGGTCTACGTCAGCAGAATGTAATTGTATAGCTAAGGAATTAATGGAGGGTTTCATGTAATAGGAAAGCACCCAGGCTATTGAATAATTTTGAGGTGCATCAATCCAATCAGTAGGTACATACTTTTGCTCGTTTTCAGACCAAACATCACATTTTGTATTAGTCCAAAAATAGCATTCCAAATATACATTTTTTATATCATAACGAGAATACGCATCTTTTAGCAAATAGCAGGTAGTATCCCAACGTTGTGCCGCCGTTGATAAATTAAAATTATTTTGTCCATTTATTTCATCTAGAATATAAGGATTAACAGCACTATATACATGCGATGAGCCTAAAAAAAGATTATCAATATTCTCCTGCTCATAATAGGAATGCATTAATATCCTAATCCAAGGATCATCTGATACCAAAAGATAATTAACTCTGCTACAAACAAAACATAAAAGTACCAATCCCAGTATAAGCTGAGTTGAATTTTTCAATACTTTTTTCATAGTTCTCACCTTTAGAATTGAAAGTATATAAATTGCTGAACATCATAGGCCTGTCCATAACAGCCAAATAATAGAATAATTAGTAATAAGCCAATCTCCGTCAGTATTCGGAACCACCAATTCTGTTTAAAAAAATGTTCAACAACATCTTTTCCTCGATATTTTTGATAATCGACGATACCTAAAATAGAGACAGCCAATACTAGTATCTGAAAATAGGGCCTAGATATCCCTAGATTAAATAAAGAATCATCTACAAGTGAAATCCAGTTGTTTGTACATAGTTCTTTTAGTAAAGTCTTAGCTGCTGCATATGTATTTGCTCTAAAAAACAGCCAGGCAAAACATGTTAATGTGAAAGTAATAAATAGTTTTAGACTTTTATTTGAGGAAGTCTTTAAATCTTTCTTTAAGCTTATTAAATGTCTTATTTATTAAACCTTCAACGATCTGATATATACCATGCATAGCCCCCCAAATAACGAATGACATACTCGCTCCGTGCCACAAACCACTTACGCAAAATACAATCATTAAATTGAGATATTTTCTTGCTGTACCTTTTCTATTTCCTCCAAGCGGAATGTAAAGATAATCTCTGAACCATGTAGATAACGAAATATGCCATCTTCTCCAGAATTCTTTTATGCTCTTGGAAAAATATGGAGCATTGAAATTATCCATCAAACTAATACCTAGTGTAAGCGCTACACCTTTAGCAATAGTAGAGTATCCATAAAAATCGCAGTAAATCTGAATTGCAAAAAGCATAGTTGCGATGATTATATAATACCCATTAAATGTCGAAGGATTTTTGTAAACAGTATTTACAAAAATTGCGACACGATCAGCAATAACTACTTTGAGAAAGAAGCCATATAGCATTATAATTAAGCCTCTTCTAAGATTTTCGTAACTAAATCTTTTTGGTACTGCAAGCTGCTTTAATAAGTTTTTTGATCTTTCAATTGGTCCCGCTACGAGCTGAGGGAAAAATGAAATGAATAATGCGTATCTAAGGAAATTATGCTCTGCATAAATATCCTTTCTATAAACATCGATAAGATACCCCAATGCTTGTAAAGTATAGAAAGAAATACCTACAGGTAGGATTATGGAATAATCCCATGGTATTTCTTTTTTGTCAGCAAATATAAGTATCTTATTAATATAGGATATAAACATGCTGGAATATTTGAAATAGCCTAATATTGCTAGATTTACAAATATAACAGAAAAAAGGCATAGTTTACGCTTTGATTCAACTGTGATTTTCTCAATAACTAACGCTCCAACATACGTTATTGCAGTTGAAAAGAATAACAGTAGAACGTATGCAGGATTCCACTGTATATAGAAATAGTAGCTAGCAACAAGCAACCATATATATCGAAATTTACTAGATATAATATAATATCCTAAAATAACTATAGGAAAAAATACAAGAAAATGACTAGAATTAAATAACAATTAATCTCCCCCGCAATCACAATTATATTTATATTTTCTTCTTATTGCTCCCAGTCTGCCACTTCACTAATCAGACCACATATTACCAAGCCCAAATACCAATAATATGGAAACTGGTATGCAAAACTATCAACAAAGTAATACACATTAGTGCCAATAAACATAAACAACAGCAGCGACTTTAAAAAGATATCTACTTTCTTATTAGCAGCTAATTTCACAGCATCCTTTATGGTTAAAATGAAAAAGATGAACAGTGTTACGAATACTAGAATTCCGTAATCTCTTCCATAATCCAGCCACATATTGCTTGTGGAGTTATTGTGGGTAAGGTCCAGTCCAAAGTTTCCCCAGTGCTTGGTAATAATAAGATGTATTCCTTCTTTAAGTGCTGCAAATCGTTCTGTTCGGATATATTTCACCGCAAATCCAATAGCAACTGCCGCACTAACACCTAGCATCACATATGGTCGTGCCTTCACTACTGTCTCATTCTTCTCAGAAATCCTATAAACAAACCAAATCAATCCGGCTACTGCAAAACATCCTGCAAAAATATAGTTGAAACAAAACGCCAATTTATCCGTATAAAAAGTATTCCCTGTAAAAGCCACATTATAATACCCCAATACAGCTATAGGCGATTTTCTCGTGAGAATAAAGTTCAACAGACCTAATACTGTAATGCCAATTGTAAGTGCACTAGTAACCGCAAGGACCTTAACCCGAGAATAATCCTTCTGCCTTTTCTTTTTACCTATAAAATTATAGTCTCTCTTTGCTACTAACAACTTTCCGAACAAATACATAAGCATAGGGATAGCCATAGTCGTAGGTACAATATCCTGCTTTCCAATGTGCTGATCCAGCATAGCCTTCACAAAGAATGTCTCCATCAAAAAGCAGAAATTAATATCAAATCTTAAATGCCCTACATAAATGCTCTGATACAATATAAATGGTATAGTCACTACCATTAACCAGACGGTCGACAGAGAATTGTAATAAAGACCATAGAACGCCAAAAAGGCACAGGCAAGTATAAATATTATTTTTGCTAATTTATCATTATTTCTAATCCAGTTCATTACTTGTCCTTTTATTTGTCTCCGTCAGATACCTTTTTCTCTTTTCTAAATGCCCATTTCTTTAGAATAAAGAAATTAACAGGCATAGAAATTGGTAAATTAAGCAGTGGAGAAATAAACTTAGAAACACCCACTACATGAATCCAGAATGTCGACATCAAATTGTTTAATATCAATCCTGTAAATGCATAAGACATGTAGCTCTTCATCAATGCCTTGAATTTAGCTGAAAATGAATCATTTACACCAAATACTTTTCGACTGTTCCAATGGAAGCTCCACAAAACACTTAATAAAAATGCAGTAACGTTTGCCACTATATAGTCAAAATGAAAACCTGGTACAATGACACGCTGCAATAATAATGTGCTTACATTAATCGTATATGATACAGCCACGTTCGACACACCAATCATGGCAAACTTAACGAACTGGAAGAAGCTGTTCCAATTCTCCTCTGACCATGTTATATGTAAAATCTTTAATCCTCGTCCAACAACAACTCGGATAATACCTTGAATAATTTTCCAACTCGTGCCTAAAGATTTATGAATGAACCATGAAAATGGGCTCATATATCTCCATATAAGTTTCGAAAATGGCTTCTTTTCAAAATCTCTAAAAAAGCTTTTGCGACGACTATTTTTCTTTACTGAAGTGGTGAGACTTGGATTTCTCTTTGAAACCTTATTGTAATCTACTTCTTTATAGAAAAAATAATCCTTTAATTTTTTAAACAACTCATATCCGCGTTCACTGTTTAGGAATACAAGCGATGTACCCTTACCATCAAATAATTCAGGATAGCTCTTATTAACGCCCCAAAAATCTGCAATGGTAAAATCTGAATAGTATTTTGGCACGACTTTAAATCTACATTCATAGCAGGAATCTCTTAAAATTGTATCATCAAGAAATCCCATCATGTATGGATCCTTTAATCCAGGAGATTGACGAACCGTATTTCCACTCGCTGTTTTAATAATTGTTCCATCACCAAATGACAATCCCATTGGATGCCACTTCTTATCTTTGGATCTGAATTTAAAACCTACAATTTTGTCTTTTACCTTATCTTCCATGTAAGCAATATAACTTGCAAACACTTTAGGTGAAGGAATTCCATGACAAATAAAATCTATCACATAAAGATTATCGTATTTACGATTTCCTAAATAACTGCACAAACCTGCTGCCTGACATGGTGTTCCTGAAAAAAGAACCAATCTTCCATCATCAAGACTCTTTTTCACCTGCGAGTAAATATTTCCAATAACACTCTGAGAATGCTTAGAACCTCTAAGCTTTGTTAAATCCTCTGGCTTTTCTACGAAAATATGTCTAACTACCATATCTTCACAAAGAGAAGCGCCAAATACTATACCTTTATTTTCAAGTATATAATTAGCGAATAAGCTAAATGCTCCGCCTGATGAGCTGTCAGCTCGAATAGAATCATCTTTAATCCAGCCTCCTATTGTCTTTGGCTGTTCGAAAACCCCAGCTATCTCCCCTGCATCGACACAATCTGCCTGGATAATTGGGCAGACCTTTTCGCATGCTCCACAATTAATGCAAGCACTAGTATCCACCTGTGGAAACAAAAACCCCTCATTATCTTCCACCATCTTAATGCAATTCACAGGACATGTCTCAGCACATGAGCTACATCCACAACACTGCGTTTTATCACTAATCTTTATCATTATTACTCCGATACACCAATACTGTCTTTGAGATACTGTATTGATTTCTGTCTTTCTCTTTCAATCACTTCTTTAACAAACTCTCTATCATAAGTAGCCGTTAAAGATTCCCAATCGTCGCCATCAGAATTAATATCAATCTGTAATAAATCTAGCATGTTATTAATTCTGGCTCTAAATCTTTTACATGGGATTAAACAAAACTGTTTCTCAAAAATAATAGAAAATGCCAGTCCATGATATGAGTTTGTACAAACATACTCAGCATCTCTGAACAGCGCCAAAAATTCCATTGGACCAACATCAACTAATGTCTCATCTACAAATCCTGGATTATAACCATAGCGACTAATCTCAATAAGCTTTATACCCATCTGTTCTTTTATCTTACGAGCGTACTCATAGACTTCCTGATCACGCTGCATAATATATAAAAGAATGTATGGATGCTCTTCTATTCTCTCGCAACCTACACCATCCCAGTCTTCCTTTGTCAGAAGGAATGTTGGGTCAATAAGTCTTTCCGCATCTCTACCTGTCAATTCTTTTATAAATTCCTGACCTGCTTTTTCTCTTACAGAAAGATAGCCAATAGAACCAATATAATTTCTAATCTTGTTATGATAACGCTTATTTATATTTTCTGAGCCAAAGCTTGGTGCATAGGCAATCTTATTTGCAGGATTCTTTTCAAACTGCAAAAAGTAATTATATGAAACTCCAGCTGTTAGAAACGGATTCCAAATCTGATCGCTTCCGCAAATATATTTATCATCTCCAGGAGGGCATCTTCTCAAGCTGAAGTGACTTATATATTTTCTGCTAAGCTGAGAATACTTTAAGGCAAATCTACCGAACTTATGTCTACGTCCTGCGCGCTGTCCCATTGTTGCCCAGCCAGAGAAAAATTCCTTTACGTTTGTAGTTATAGGAAGTAAGCGTACCCTGTCAGTGAATCTGATAAACCAGTTTCTATAATCTACTATTTCTACGTCTACCTTACACTGCTCCTTTACTGCACGCTGCAATGCATAGGCCTGAAGTGCTCCGCCAAAATTATTTACAAAGTGAAATGTTATTATTCCTACTCTCATCCACTTATATTCCTTTCTATGCGTTAACCCCTTTTCCCTCAACATTTTTCTTAACAAGTGCTGTAACTACTAATCCGATTATGGTAAGTAGTGATATTAATTCTGCCATTCTCCAATATAATGGTTCCTCGAAAGCTATATATACTTCTCCAGTATATGGCTTATCAAAAGCAACTGTCAGTTTATTATTATTTCCTGCAGTCGTCATCAACTTATTGCCATCCTTATCTCTGGCAACTATATGTGGGTATGCAAATCTAGGGACTTCCAATGTAGCATTTTCTGTAGCTTCTACGTATACCTGTAAATTCACTCCTGATTCACTAATCATTACCGCATTTACGTTTTCTCCATACACCCCATAATCTAATACTTCGGAATCCATGCTTGTACCTTGAATTAGATAAATGGTACCTAGATACATTCCAAAATCTCCAGTACGTGTGTATGTTAACAAATCAGCTGTATCATATGACCTGAAAATAGATGTGACAAAAGCTTCGTCCTGATACTCGCTTACAAATAATAGAGTCATAATTACACTCGCAAGTGTAATGCCGGCAAAAAGCTTTTTTAGTGTAACTCCCATTTCTGCTAGCTTTTCCAATACAAGTACCAGTAGTATTGCAAGGAAGCATACCGCTATACCAATATATCTATATGGGAACTGCACACTTACTAAAAAATTACCTATAACTGGAACTTCATTTATTCTATTCCATGGGAACAAATTACTTGCAACAAATAAACTGATTACTGAACCCAGCGTCATAACCTTAATTTTTTTATCAGCTTTTCCAGCCACTATGAAAACTATTGCAACCAGCAAACCTGCCATAAGAATCAATCCTGGTGTAAGCAATCCTCTTCTTGTAACGAAATTTCCACCGGTAATTGATTTAAATACTGCAAAATAATCGCTTATATATGCCCCCTGACTTTGGATATATGATTTTTCAAATCTATGTTTAATTGTAATATCCACGCAGGTATAGTATTCCATAAATGGAACTATGAATGCTGCACAAATTAATCCGCACAAAACTACTGCCTTCATCAAAACGCCAAAAGTTTCTTTGCGGAAAGTTTTCTTAAACATTGCCAATGCTATAATCAACAGTGCCATAACAAACATTTCCGTTGACAAAATATGGCAATAAATAAGTCCCGCCATTCCTATAGCTAAAGTCAAAGCGTTCTTTTTATATTCTTTTGATTTAATATCCTGTGTGTATATGTTCCAGAACGCCAACATTACAAGTGGATAAAAACAGGTTGCAGAGTATTCTCCCATTGCAGCCCTGGCATATAAACATACAAGTCGGTATGTTGAGAATGTGTATACCGTGGTGAACAGAAATGCATGCATGTCCGATCTAAACATTTTCTTGCCAGCATAATACGCAATCGCAGATGTCAGCAAGTTTATCCCGAATATATAGATTTTATAACTCTGCATGACCGTAAAACCAATAATACGTAAGAACGCAGGAATATATAAAAGGACATCCCCGTAAAATATTCCAACTGGATATCCATAGTCATCGTTATAGACAGAATACATTTTCACTGGGAAAGCTCCACTTTTCAGTCCATCCACAATTCCTTCTATACGAACCAAGTGATATCTGATATCATCACCTGTCATCATACCTTTAAAGAATAAAGGTAGTGATGCTAAAAATGTAATTCCTATAACAATACCTATAACCTTTTTATTTTGTGAAACAAACTTGTTATATAGTATTAAATCTAGAATCACTGAAAGAACTATCCATAAAAATACTAATATTCTTATATCATGTGTGTTTCGAATTATATTAACACCTGTTAATTCGAAATCACCACCCATATATTCTTTCAATCTAAATCTAAAGGCATCTACATCTGTGTCCAGCTTGAAATCATATCTTGCCTCATGCTTATTATTACTAAGTAAAAAATAATCAGCAGTTTCAAGATATCCGCCATCTACTTCCACAACACCCTTTTGTATCTTGGTAGTGTTATAATTTAACACCAATGTGTATGTACCATGCTCTAAAGGTATATTAGGTCCAAAAACTACATAACCGTCACCGACTAAACCGTTGGCATCTTCCGCATCAAGCTTCCAGGATGTTCCATCAAATACAACTTCCGAATGACTTGTAGTCATACCGTCCAACGGAATAACAAAAACATTATCGCCCTTCATTCGATGAACCATCACAAACATTAATGCAATAAATATAAGAATTTCTATTGCAAAAACTATAATTTTATTAGCACGCAGCTTTTCTATCATCTTATATCTCCTTAATGCTCTCTAGACTTAGCACAAATTTCTTCCAACTCCTCTGGAGTATGCTTCAAAAATTCGTCTGGTCTTACAGTTCTGTCATCCACGTAAAATCCCTTATGACCTGGCCATACTTTACCGAAAACTATCTCGTCATATGGAATATCCCATTTCTCCAGCCATTCATGTAAAACAACAGCTGTATTCTTATTTATAAGACCAATATTTCCGTTGTAAGAATTCATGTTTCTAGATGTATAAAGAATAATCTTCGCACCATCAGCCTTGCATTCTCTGAGCTTTTCTACCATATCTGGATATGGAATCAAATCCTCATATCTCTCTTCCTTTTTCTTAATAGGGCAAAGTGTGCCGTCTATATCAAACACAAATGAATAATCCTTATACATCTGCTTCAATCTCCTTCAAAATTCTATCTACATTCAAAATAAAGCCAAACACCTTATGTGGGTTGTCAATGTGTAATGGTAGCATGGAAATGAATAAGGATGCTTCGTATATACGAACTGTTAAATAATCAAATCCATTCTCCTCAGCCTTAGCCTTGAAAATCTTCATGTATTCAGTATTGTCGAATGGAATATCTAAATCATATGAGAAATCATCAGCTATTCTAATGTCAAACAAGCCATTGTTAAAGAAATCATATTTACCACATACAGAATGGCTAAGCTTTGCTACGTCATAATATGGATTTGTCCACAAATCTTCTTCCTTGCTGGCACCCTTAGGGTCGATAAACTTCAAAGTTTGTGTAGACTTGTTGTATAACGTATTTGCGAAACAAGGATCACCGTGACCGATAACAAGCTCTCTTGGGTATTTGTTTCTGGCTTCAATCTTATCCTTAAGAGCATAGTATCTCTCTAAAAGGTTATCGATTGTAAGCTTGCCATCTGCAGAAAGCAAAGTCTCTATTCTCTTATACTCTGGAAGCTTCTTTAAATCCTCAATACGGCTATTCACCTTATTGATATAAAGCTCATCAGCCATAGCCTGATACTCAGCGTCTAAGCATTCCTTAGCATGACGGCACTTGAAGAAATAGAAATACTTATCCATAAGTGCTTCAAACTCGGACTTATCCATGGAACCATGTACCCACTTGATAGCAAGATCTGTCATGTGAAGACGTTCCATGGTGTAGCTGGCCTTCTGATCATCCTCCTTATAATCAAATGGCATTACAAACCAGTACTTCATATCCTCTGGAAGGAGGTGATAGAAGTCGTATTCTGCCTTAATCTTCTTCTTATTTGTTGATGACTTTACAAGAGTGTACTCGTTTCCTTTTAAACTATTGAAATATCTGGAATCAAAATTACCCGTCACGCATTGGATGAAGTTAGCAATAATGCCGATATCAACCATTCCGGCAATATTGAAATGCTCCTCCATTTCCTTTACAAGATCCCATGCTTTTCTTCCTGCAATAATGTTCTTACAAAATGCTACATATGAATCAAGATTAGGGAATAGTGCAGCAACAGCTCTGTTTCCATCGAGAGCACCAAATGGCTCATCAATAAAGCTAAGCTTTTCGAATGAAAGCTTGGCAGCTGCTGCATCACTAACGATGTAGTTAGAAAAGCAGTGAATTACTCTAACATCCTGCATATTATAGACTTCAAGATGTTTGAGCAGCTCAGCATATTCAAAGACAGAGCGAACCTTTTTCCATACTACATCTGAGAAAACTTTCTCCATCTCATCCTTGTAGTATTCCTCCAAGCAACGCTTTTTAACAACAACATCAGCAAAGCCCTTTTCACCGATGATGTCTGCAATTACCTCACTCTTTCTTCCAGTATCATCATAAATAACAATAGTTTTCATACTATTTCCTCTCGCTCTTTGAAATATCGATTGCCTTTACAAGCAGATATATCACTATCATTAAGATTACACTTATTAGTACAAATCTTTTAAGCTCTATAGTCTGGCTTCCAACCAAAGCTGACTTTAAATACTCCGAAATCTTGTTGCTAAGTCCTGCGCCATCTACTGTAATTGCATTTAGAAGGACAACACTGCCTATCTCCACAGCCCATGCAAGCAATGAAAGTACATAAAGAATTATTCCCCTTCCCTTGGAAACATTCATGATTTCCAGATAAACACGATTCATAGTATCCAAGAATCTAAGCATCTTTATCTTACGAACTGTACCATCTGCTCTTAACAAATATTTCTTCCAATAGCTGTAAAGTCCCGGAAATACGATAATCATTAATGTCACAATCACAAGGAACACAACCAGCAAATAAACAAGTGGTATTATTGTCTCACCACTGGCAAGCCACATCACAACTATCATTGTCACCAGCGCGATAGTATCCATAAATCTATCCATCAGAACTGTCACGATTCCTTTTAGCATGTTGCCAGCCTGATGACCGTAACAATACATTCTGAAGAATTCACCTAGCTTAAACGGAATAAGAATACTTACCGGTGTAACCTTGCAGTATGTCTTCGCATATGCGGACGGAGTAATGTCTGCACCATATAATGCTAAATACAAGCGAAGGGCTTTCAAAAAATGCACCATCACTACAGTGGCAACAACCACTACAATATGCATCATCTGAACGCCCTGAAATACATTATATATATTATAGTTAAGGAAAAAGATTAGTGCTGCTGCAAACAGCACTAAAATATTTATCCAGTTATATACTAATGATTTTTTCTTCATCATCTCTCCACTACTGCTGATTACTATAAATCACCTGTGCAGTATAATCCTCTACGATTTTATCTCTGTGTTCTCCCTCAATAAACTTCTTCTTGTTTATTATATATGAACCAAGCATTTTTAACACTACCATAGCCTGATTTACCATCTTAACGTTTGATACCTGGTCATCTTCACGCCAGATGATAGGGAAGAATTTTACCTTATACTTATAGTATGCCTGTCCCATTACCATACAGTAATTAAACATGAGATTATCCTTATACTTCAAATAGAACTTATCTCTAAGGATATCAACCTTGTACATATTTAAGCCTGAACCAAGATCATAAACCTTACAACCGCATCCAATAGCAAACAATGTATTGTAAACAACATTTCCAAATGTTCTAAACTTTGAGTAGCCCTGAAGCTGTGAGCCCTTCATAAAGCGTGCGCCAAGGAAGCAATCATAGTTCTCATATTCCTTGTTCTTGAAATATGGAAGCATGTTTGAAATATCTCCCTGGTCATCACCGTGAAGCATAAGAACATAATCAAAGTTGTTCTGCGCAGCATAGTTGAATGCCATCTTCTGAGAACCACCAAGACCGTAGTTTTCATCATTTCTAAAGAGTGAAACCTTTACTGGAAGATTGTGCTCTTTAAGATAATCCTGTACTACCTGCTCACCATTATCTGTACTTCTGTTATTAATAACAATTACCTCAGACAGATATGAGCAAACCTCATCAGTAAGCTGTCCAAGTACACGTACAATCTGCTTTTCACAGTTGTACATAGGTATAAAAAGTAATATTTTGTTATCCATTATCTTCCCTTTCTGCTAAGATGCGCCTTAACAAGGCCATCTATCTTATTAGTCAATAAATAGATCCCATATGCCATATAAGGAATCATAATTAACATATATGGAAATACATATCTGGTCTTAGCTTCCCATATAATTGAAAATAAAAATCCACCATATACTGCTATAAGACCTGTATATAGCTCTAATTTTTTATTCCTATTCCACATGATGAACAGTGCCACTGTAATTGATATATAAAGTAGTAGCTGATATATATTCATATATCCATCCATCAGCTTCCATGCTTTGTCATCAAAATATATAAACCTGGCAAGTGCTGATTGATTACCAGTAACATTGTTGTTCATAACAATACACTGATACATAGGTGCGGACCACTGGGTCGCAATCTTTCTAAAATAGAATTTTGCACCTCCAACAGGATGTTGCACACATAGTTTCAAAAATTCAGATACTATTTGCTTTCCCTGTTCCGATGATGGCACTGGATCAAATTCATTTGCCTCAAAAATTGCATGATGTAAGCCATTAAACCATCCAGAATGATTGTCGTTGTTGTTTGTTCCCATTGCAACATAAAGGCTAGATGGTATCTCTGTTGCATCCTCTGGAATATGGGAATCATATAAAGCTGAAATAAAAACTGACTTTAATAGTATGCCCATAACAACCGCTAGGATTATAGCGATATTCCTTTTTCTATGGTTCGTAATAAGCTTTACAAATGATACGCCTAAGATTGCCACTAGAATAATTATAGTGTTCTTTCTTACTAAGAGCATCATTGTAGTCATGGTCAAAAGAGTAACTAAATCGCTATGCCTATATGCTTTCATTAGTCTCGCATACAAAAAAAGTACTATCAGAGATAATGCTATCGATAACAATTCACCGTAAACAAATGGAGTATAAAAATATAATGGCAAACATAAAAATGCCAACAACAATGCGATAAAAGAAACGGTCCAATTATCTGTTATTTCCAATGCAAATCTATATATGAAATAAATTATTAGACCAACTGAAATACAGGATAGAATCTGAAATGGCAGATAGTTCCATTCACCAAATACAAAAAAAATAATTCTAATAAGAGTAATTATTCCTAACTGATGTGGACATTCTGCAACATACTCTCCCTTTTCAAGCCACTGATAATTCCCTTTGTTGAAATCAGCTGCCGCCTGACATATTTTCCATTGATCAGCCTGTACTTCTGTACCACTTCCAAGTACCCAAAGAATACTTAATCCTATGCTAGTAAATGAAAGTAATATCGCCAAAACATTGATATTAATTTTATTCTTTACATGCTCTAGTTTGGTTTTGGCAAAAACCATGCCTGTAAATATTATCGCTATAGCAACAACATTTAGAATCAAATTATCATTAATTCTATAAACGTGTTCATCACGTAAATCAGTGTTAATATAGCTTATAAAAAAAGAGGTAAGAGTAAGACCCATAAACATTACCCCTGCTATTATTATAAATATCTTTATTAATATTCTTTCTAATTCTTTCATTACAATTTGCCTTTCGCAGACTAATACATATTAGATTATACACTATTGGTTTCCTTATTGAAATGAATAAACTTATTTCCTTTTCTTAATTAAATAGTGATATTATATTTACTATGAAAATATTAATGATTAACGTGGTCTGCGGTATTCGAAGCACTGGCAGAATCTGTACAGATCTAGCCATTCAATTAGAAAAGCAGGGCCATCAGGTTAAAATTGCATACGGTAGAGAAAATGTCCCACCTCAGTTCCAATCCATGGCAGTCCGTGTTGGAACTGATTTAGATGTTAAGATACATGGTGTAAAGACCAGATTATTTGATGCCATGGGGCTTGGAAGTAAATCTGCCACAGCTGAATTTATCAAATGGGTAAAGGAATATGACCCTGATGTAATTCATCTTCATAACCTCCACGGATACTATATAAATTATCCAGTTCTATTTGATTATCTGAAGACTTGTGGAAAGAAAATCATATGGACCATGCATGATTGCTGGAGCTTCACTGGTCATTGCATGTATTTTAATTATGAAGATTGCTGTCGTTGGAAAACCGGATGTGGCTCTTGCCCTCAAAATGGTGTATATCCTGTTCGTTGGGGCGCCGATAGATCTGCAAAGAATTTTAAGCTTAAGCAAAGCTTATTTACGAACATTCCAGACCTTTCAATAGTCACTCCATCAAATTGGCTAGAGGCTTTAGTAAGGCAATCCTACATGGGCGAATATACTATTCAGACCATACATAACGGCATTGATACTAATACTTTCAAGCCAACCACAAGCAACATCCTTCAGCAGCTTAATTTAGAAGGCAAGAAAATAATTCTCGGCGTAGCCGCTGTATGGGATAGACGAAAAGGTCTTTCAGATTTTATAGAACTGTCTAGATTAATAGATGATTCTTACGCCATTGTTTTAGTTGGTCTTAGCAAAAAACAGATAGAACAACTTCCTGCCAACATAGTAGGTATTGAGCATACGAATTCTGTAGATGATTTAGTTAAGCTATATTCTGCAGCTTATGTTTTTGTTAATGCCACCTATGAAGACAATTATCCTACAACAAATATAGAAGCAATAGCCTGTGGTACACCTGTTATTACATATGACACCGGCGGCAGTGCAGAAAGTGCTAAACTATATGGAATCGTTCTAAATGAGAAATCTGCTAAAGCTATTTTTGACGTATTATCTTTGATTCCATCATTGCAGTCTTCTGCAGTGAACGATTCTATTTCTAACGATGCAGCAATAGAATCTTATATGAAAATATACGAAAAGATTTTGTAACTAAGAAAACCTTTGGTCTGCATATCACTGGCCAAAGGTTTATTTTTTACTCTACTTCTCTAAGTTTTAAAAACTTGATTTCTTTAATTTCAGGAACTTCTATCTCCTTATCATCCTGCATCACTTTGATAGTAATATCTGAAATAGTGTTCAATAACCATCCTCGTCTGGAACCTAGAGGTAATAACAATTTACCCTCATCCATCTCACAAGACTGTGAACATTCTTCACCATTATCATTTATCCAAGACACAACAACCTTCATTCCACTATTGTACTGTCTTTTCAAAAGGCCTTTTAGTGGACCAAATGATTCTGCATCCTGCACGAGTGGATTATGGAAATCATAAAGAATATACTGAACATCATTTGGAAGGCTTTCAAACTCTATGTAGGCAAAGTCGGCATCATTACCGTTAATTGGTTCAGCAAACTGAATACTTACGGAATTGCCCTCATCTGACATCTCATATCCTGTCTGATTCTCTGTAAATATTTTAGAAAGAGTCTCTATGGATTTACCAAATGATCCCGATTCTTTACCTATATTCTCTCCCTGATAATCCAACGGAAGACTTATATTCTTATTATTAGCTAAGACTTCTTCCTGAGATAATTGTCCTGCATTTGGAATAAACAATCTGGCATTGTTATCAAAAATGTAGTCACCAGAAGTAAGAAGCCAATGATAAAAATAATAGTTATAGAATGGACTGACATTAAGTCCAACGATAGTATCGTTTCTACGTAGATAATCTACTGTCTCCTCTACTGCACCATAACCCTTTATTGTATTCAAAACCTCCATTACGGAGTCGCCCTTCATGTCACATAGATAGAATAGTCCAAAGCTATCTACGATTCCCATATAGGACTGGTTCTTATCCAGTGTGTCCATATAGTCGCTGGTTCTCATTACGTAATCATATGTATCAGCTTCTATAAAGCCTTCGCCAAGACGAGGTTTATAGTCTGCCACGTAAACACAGCTTTCTGGAACAGCATAGCTGGATTGTAATTTTTCATTGGAATCTATCTGTAGAAATCCCTCTGCTGATACCACTGAAAGAATTATTATCGCAAATGCGAATATCCAATGGGCATTGCCTCTGTGTTCTTTGACCATTTTACTTACCAAAACAATCAAAACAACAAAAGCTGCTTTTACTATTCCATCACTTCTAGAATAGATATCATAATAATCAAATCTTACGACTGTATAGCTGAAAGCCACTAAAAACATCAAGCCTACAGATAATGATATAAGTGCTGTCTCCATGCTTTTGTTGACTTTTCCATTGTATAAAAACAACGCTACTGAAAGCCACACAATACTTATGAGCACGGTATATGTAAGGATATAATATACAGCCAGCTTAAAAGGAAGGTTTGATATATAAGACATAAAGCCATCTGGAATAATCTGACCAAATCTGTTAATTCCGTCCGCATATATTGTTTGAGAGCCCATTGCAAGCATGTGCTTTAATGTTCCAAGCAACAAAGGAATGCCCGCTAAAACAGGTATGAAACATACAATCCACCAGCCCCAGAACCCAGGCTTTTTAATATCGTTTGCCAATTCTCCGTTCTTAGCATATCTATATATCTGCCAGATACCCATTGGCAAGAATCCCATACAAACCGCAGCTCCAAACACAGGATAATATAATCCATGTATAAAGCTGGTTAAGAACCATGCTTTCAACCATAAGTTTCTATTCTCGATAGTCTTAGGCCAAGTTAATAGCAATATGACTGGTACAATCAAAGTGATTCGATTATAGTCTGTAACCAAAAACAATACAGAAATCAGCAATACCCATTCAGCACTTAACTGCTTACGAAGCAAGAATACTATTACGAAGATGACTGCAAGATAAAACATGTTTGCCGACACAAAATAAAATGTAGCAAGCCCATGTCCAAAGAATGCAAAAAATGCTCCATGCAAAACAGAATACATTCCAGATACAGGAATATACTCTGAGAATGGCTTTTGACCCAACTCAAAAATCTGTGAGTAACCAATCACGTTCTCATAGTAATGATGTAAATCTGTAGGCATAATTGAGCCCGAACCGCTAAATCTATTAAATGACATGATAGATACACATGCACCAAAGCTTAAAATATTCTGCAGACTTTTAGGTTCAGCCCAATTATTTTTAATTTTATAAATAGCCTCAGCTACAAAACCGGCTATGATAGCCACCACTAATACTAGAATTCTTTTTGGCATGTGTATACTTACAATTTCTCCATTGTAAGTATATTTTGAAGCTATAAATACAAGCAATGCAAATGGAATCAAAAGCTGAGAAACAAGCATCCCTCTCAAATAAATCTTTGAATCCTTGTTTATAACGCCTATAGCCAATGAAATAATAAGTGCTACTACTGCAATGACATTAATGGATATCGCTCTATTAACTCCAAAAAAGACCGCCAATCTATAAAGTCCACATATTCCATAAATGGATAGGAACATAAACGAAATTCCATGAACTGTATTGGCCTCATTTATAACACTAAGAAATGCAACTAATATCAATGCAGCCAACACGATGACGCTTAGTTTTTTATACAAAATAAGGTTCGTACATAACGACACCAATAAAGCAATAAGGACAAAGCTTCGTCCCTTAAATTGCTTTAAAGAATCGATACTTTGTCCTAGTTTTCTAACAGTAAAGTAGATTCCATAAACCACGGCACCTATAATTGAGAATAAATAGAAAAGATTCTTTTCTGCGCTTTTATTACTTCCATCACCAGCAGTATGTTCTATTACTACATCGGTGAACGTCTGATTTGTATTACCAGTAAACGCCAAATATCCAAGAATACAAATTGCTCCCAAAATAAGCATTCCTACAAAGAAAATAAGTCTCTTTCTTTCTGCATTCTTAACCTGATTCATGGAATACCCCTTTTATTTATTATTTTGTTTTATAAAATGATTTCACTGTCTCAATTACCTTTGTCCTGTCTTCCTTAGAAAGACCATAATACAATGGTAATCTAACAAGTCTCTCGCTCTCTTTTGTAGTGTAGATATCTTCTCCATCGAATCTACCATACTTCTTTCCAGCAGGTGCTGAATGAAGTGGAATGTAATGGAATACCATCTGCACGCCATTATCTTTAGCATAATTAATAAGATTTGTACGCTCCTCCAAATCCTTACACTTAAGATAAAACATATGAGCATTATGTTCGCAGCCTTCTGGAATAACTGGAAGCTCAATCTTTCCTGCATCAGCAAGCTCCTTTAAACCGTCATAATACTCATTCCATGAATTCATTCTGTCATCAAAAATCTTATCTGCCTGCTCTAACTGACCGTATAAATATGCTGCATTAAGCTCCGATGGAAGATATGAAGAACCAGCATCTACCCATGTATATTTATCAATCTGTCCTCTAAAGAACTTTGCACGGTTTGTACCCTTTTCACGAATAATCTCAGCCTGCTCAATTAAATCCTCATTCTTGATAAGAAGAGCACCGCCTTCTCCCATAGAGTAATTCTTTGTCTCATGGAAGCTGTAGCACCCGAAATCTCCTATTGTACCAAGAGGCTTACCATTATACTTACTCATTACACCCTGGGCAGCATCCTCTACTACCCAAAGATTATGACGTCTGGCAATATCCATAATCTTATCCATTTCGCAAGAAACACCTGCATAATGAACTGGGACTATAGCCTTTGTCTTATCTGTTATAGCAGCCTCGATTTTATTTTCGTCAATGTTCATAGTATCTGGACGAATATCTACAAAGACAACTTTTGCTCCTCTAAGAACAAATGCATCTGCAGTAGAAACAAACGTAAACGATGGCATAATAACCTCGTCCCCTGGCTGTATATCACAAAGAAGAGCTGCCATCTCTGTAGCATGAGTACACGATGTGGTAAGCAGAACCTTTGGAGAACCTGTATTCTCCTCAAACCATGCATTACATTTCTTTGTGTACTCACCATCTCCGCAAATCTTATGCTTAGAAATAGCATCCTTTATATATTTTTCCTCTGTTCCTATTACTGGAGGTACGTTAAAAGAAATCATAATAATTCCTCCTCTAATCTTTTTTATTGTTCAACCTATACTATACCCTTTGACAAACAAAATCAAACTTTTATGGTAAGTATTTTCTTATTTTGCCGTCTTTATCATGCATAATGAAATATCCATAACGTGTAGAACTATCTGTTATTTCTCCATCTAAGCTATCCATTATTTCATATTTTATAACAGCATCCGGCATATTCTTTATTGCCTGTTCCATAAGAGTCTTATCTTCTTGACTAAACACATAACGAATTATTGCATTCTCCTTTTTTGTAGAAGTAACATCTGGCTTTTTATCAACAGCAATGTCAATAACCGCCTTTACGAAATCAACTCCCGTCGATAACTCAACAAGACTGCTACCTATGCAGTCTCCACCCATTCTTCCACCAATTTCGATAATACGAATATTTCCATCAGCGTCTATCTTCAGTTCAGAATGAGACGCGCTATTCTTTATCTCAAGAGTATCTAGTGCATGAAAAACAACGTTTTTAACCTTTTCTTCCATCTCTGGAGTCAAATCTGCTGGCTCACAGTGTGCTGTCTCAATGAAATGAGGTGCACCTGTTGTATATTTTCTAGTAATAGCAAGTAATGTATGCTCACCCTTGTAGCTGACGCTCTCAATACTATATTCAGTACCTGTAGCAAATTCTTCAATAAGCGCACACTTTTCGAAACCAACTTCCTTTGCTGCCTCTACTGCTGCATCCAATTCTGATGCAGATTTAACCTCTGTAATACCTCGGCTTCCTGATCTATCAAGAGGCTTAACAATAACTGGAAATTCAAAATCTATATCAGCGTAGTCTTCTTTTGAACGTACCATTTTAAATTTCGGAGAAGGATCTCCATTCTCTAAAAAAGCATTTCTCATAGCCAATTTATTCGTAGACTTTTCAGTAGCCTCAAGGCTATTTCCATTTAATCCCATATGATGCGCTACATAATTTACCGCAACAGTGGCAAGATCTGAAGCTATTGTGCAGATTCCGTCAATACCGATTTCCTTGCACTTCTCTAAAATCTGCTCCTTCTCAACTATACTGATTGGATAAAAATAGTCTGCAAGACTCTCTCCAACATCTCCTGCAGCCCATGCAAAAACATGAGTTTCATATCCAAGTTCTTTTGCCTTATTAATCAATGGCACCTGCAAATATGATGCTCCAATAATAGCTAATTTCTCCAAAAAACCTTACCTCTCATCTTTATCGTCATTAATGATTTGTCTAATGACATATTTAGGTCTGTCTTTAGTCTGTACAAATATATTTCCAACATAAAGTCCCACCATTCCTATTGTAAGAATAACTAGTCCTCCAATAAGGAAATTTGATGCCACAATACTTGTCCAGCCAGGATCTACATCAACAAGAAAATACTGAATAATTATTACAATTATAGCTATAAATGACAGAAGTGTCATTCCAAATCCCAATCCCACAACAAGCTTCAGCATTTTATCTGACTGTGATGTGAGTAGCTCTATTGCCATATTCATTCTTCTTTTGAAAGTATAAGAGCTTTCTCCCTCAAATCTGGCATTATGTTCAACATCAAGTGCTGTAGAACGAAATCCCAGCCACTTAATATACATTACGTAATCACGATACTGCTCGTTCATTCCACAATACGCGTCAATTACTTTTCTATTTATAACTGAAAAATTACATAATGCTCCATCATAATTTCCATCTGTAGCAAAGTTATAAACCTTATAAAAAAGATTTGACCAAAAGATTTTGATTTTTGAATCCTGTCTTTCTGCTCTTCTAGCAAACACTACGTCATAACCTTCTTGTGCCTTTGCATATAATCTAGGTATTTCTTCAGGTCGATCCTGTAAATCGCAGTCCATCACTATTACCCAGTCTCCTGTACAATTATCTAGACCTGCAAGCATAGCATTCATTTGTCCAAAATTTCTGGACAATTCTATTCCCTTAACATGTGGATCCTTTGCGCAGAGTTCCTCAATCACTTCCCATGAATTTTCTGGACAGTTATCGTTTACAAGAACAATCTCATATTCATTTGTCATAGAAGACAAAGTCTCTGTTAATCTTCTATGAAGCTCTGGTAGTGCAGCCCTGCATCCATACACTGGTATTACAGCCGAAAAAACCATTTATAAATCCTCTTTTCAAAACTTCTTATAATCTACTTTAATCAAAGTCCCATCTAAGGTCCCACATTCCTAATTCATCTGCCGGTACCTTTTTAAATAAATAATTATCAAAATCATCTATTGATATATAAATTTCACAATCCACATTCTGAATATTAGCAAATGGGAAATCAGAATGATTTACCCCCTTCCAACCAGAACGTGCCACTTCTCGTTCCAGCTCATATTCAAAATCCTGATTTGTGGTGTGGTCATGTACAATAAGCTTCAATTCACGAATTTTTGTATAGTTAAGGCTATCAGCCTGAACCAATCTAAAACGTGTGCCGCCATCCTCTTCTTCAGCAACTTCCAGATACGCATTATCTTGCGCAAATTTCATTACATCTTCATCAACTGTGTTATTAATTAACGACTCTACAAATGATGAATTTTTAGAAAACTCTGTTATACAATATTCCTTACCAAATTCCTCTATTATTGTCTGTTTAGGACTATAAAGATTAGTTCCACAACCCAATCTGTCAGAGGACATTTCTGCGCCCAAAGCTGCTAAAATAGTTGGAAACAAATCTAATGTAGAAAACTCCTTGTGAGTATTATCTTCACTTACAGGAATCGCATTAATAATACATGTATATGTCTTTCTTTGATAATCCTCAGGTATATTACTAGCAAATTGAGCTGCCATTGTAGGATGATCACCGGAAATAACTATTGTAGTGTTATTATAAAAATCCTGCTGCTGAATCCAATCTACAAATGCTGTTACCTGTCTATCAGAGCATGTCAATACATTCGCATACTGATTGTCTCCAAATTCATTTCCGCAAAGTCGACAAGCATAACCATCAGTTGCATGTGTGTCCATTGTAAACATAGTATAGTTAAATGGCTGTCCACTCTTTGCTAAATCTGTGATTTCACTCTTGGCAAATTCAAAAAGCTTTTCATCTTCATATCCCCATGCTACATAGTAATCTTCAGGGATAAGCCCATTTGCAATGGCGTAGTCATAATCATGAATATCATAATTACCATGTCCCTTATAGTATGCACTTAATCCGCCAAAACCAGCAGATGAGCCCATTTCAACTACATTCTTGTAGCCTTCTTTTTCCAAAATATCTCCCATTGTTGTAATAGTTGGGAAAAACTGTTCCGGATTAGTAATTGAACCTTCGTGAACAGGTAAATCTAATGGTAATCCACTTGTTTCAGCAAACAATGCTGCCGTTGTCCAGTTTGTACCTGGAAGAGATACTCCACCCTCAAGAGAATCATCATTACCTGAAAAATCCTCATATTTTTTTGCCAATTCTGTTAAATTAGGAATGTAATTATCTGAAAAAGCTCCTCCATTTGAAACATCTGAAAACGATACTTCCATCGATTCCAAATATATATATATCAAATTCCTTTTTGTCTCTGGAAACTTTATGGATACAGTGGAAGGATCAACATATTCTTTACCTATAAAGTCACTTTTATTTGTATCCAAAACATCGGAAATAAAATCGCTAAAAACGCGTGTTTTCTTGTTAAAAGAATATACACTTACAGCGTTTGATACAAATAATACAAATACAATTGCAGTTGCTATTATTCTATATAGCTTTCTGTGCTTGATTTTTATTATATGCATAATAATAAATATAACAACAATAGCAATAACTGCTGGAAACGCATAATGAAGTAATGCAGAATATATCATCTGAGGATCCGTTCCATCAAATGATGTCTTCAAATGAAATAATAATTCCGAATAAGAAACCTCTGGCCAAGTGTTTCTTAAGTAGCTAAATGCTGCAAACAATATAACCAATATAGCTGTTAAAAAGTAAAACAAAATCTATCCTCCCTAAATCTAGCCACGACTATGCGATGAACAAAATATATAAAGTAGCTAATAGTTCTACAAAACCTATAACCAGAATAATCATAAACTGCTTCTTATTTGGCTTCGGAACCTTGAAGTTACCTACAAATAATAGCGATATAATTAACATAAGCCAAAAATAGAAAATAGTTAAATCAGCTTCAAGAAACCAATGTAAGACCAAAACCAGCGGAAAGATTAACGCTGCTGTAGTAACAGGTAATCCTGTAAAATATGACTTTCCTTTTATCTGAGCTTCCTCTGCGCGTTCATCAGAAGTAGCATTAAAATATGCCAAGCGAATAAGGGCCGCTAAAACATATGCTGCTGCAATTGTAATTAAAAGCAAAATCATAGAATAGTGATCTGGTCTTTCAGCTTTTCTTCCAAGATCTGTCAAAATACCACTAACTCTTAACTGTGCAATACCAATAGATGCTGGAAGTACACCAAAACATATTAAATCAGAAAGGGAATCAATCTGAATTCCAAATTCCTTTTCCATCTCTGTTCTGTCTTTTTTTGTACGAGCGACTTTTCCATCAAAACCATCAAGTAATCCTGAAATCATCAGGAATAATGTTCCACAATATGGATGGCCAATACCTGTCATTGTAACAATAATACCTACCACACCAGAAATAGTTGATAAGTATGTCAATATTACTGTGTAATCATAAACTCCAATCATAACATTCCCTCTCTTATTAGTTTTCTTCACCCATTTTAACTATCACTTTATTATCAATGATAGCTATTCCGCCTTCATTTGGGTATGTAGGCATAGCTTTAACTTCTGGCAGTTCCGATACTTCATTTTCCTCATCTATAATTATCTTTTCATTTCCTATTCCAAGATGATCTCTCATAAACTGAACATTTACGCCATAATTTATCATCTCTTCTAAAGAATTATAATACTTTTCAAGCTGAATACCATCTAATTCTTCCTTTTCTGCTACCTCATTGATTGTAGAATCTTCCACGTTATTAAATCCAACAAATACAATATCCATGTCATCAGAGAATCCTGGGGTCGCTTTTATATTTGCAATAAGCGCTGTCATGTACACTACAGCCTGCTCCTGAAAAATAGCAGCCTTGTTATAAGCTGCGTTATCCAAATAAACATAACCCAGTGTTACAACTGATGTGCAAATTATCATAATAAATGCTATAAGTTGTGCCGCCTTGTTTGCTATAGCGTTTTCGAATTCTTCGAATCTTTCTATTAAAATCAAAGGAATGATGAACACAAACACTTCTGCATAAATCATAAGTGTAGTCACTGCAAACATATCACTGGTTGATAAAAGATATACAACCATCATGGCTACTGGAATAAGAACAGCTCCAACAATAGATGAAAGCTTTACTACCAACTTAGCCTGAGATTTTATAAGTAACATTACTATCATTACTACAGATAGGATGAAGATAAGTAATGTCAACATTCTTAAGTATCTAAGGGCGTTAATTCCTTCCATTCTAAATGTCAGAAAATTCTTAATCGCATTAGCAAATACCTTTGGAAACTTTGCAATATTATATGGCTCAGTCCAGCCCTTATAATCGTTAGGAGTAATATGCTTAATCTTAATAAATATCTTTGAAATCACTGCCCAAATTCCAAGTCCCAGGCCAAGCTCAATCAAATCACTGACACCAGCTATTGCGTATTTAGCTACTGACTCTGTCTTACCATCTATTACATCTAAAAGCATCTTAAGAAGAAACAGTGTTACAACTACTCCTAGATATGCCTGATAAATACTAAGTGTAAGTGCTAACCAAAGAGAACTTATAAAAACATTCTTAACAGATAATTCCTTTATAAGTACTCTTGCAGCCTGAAAAGCGAATACCAATCCCATGAAATATGGCCAGCTGGTAAACATAAATGAAAATACACTTGTTACCATTGGAAAAACAACCATCAATCCACCGATAATAGTTGCTATAAGCTTTGACTTTATTTCAAAAATATCCATTAGAATCATGCCTGCGATTCCAATAAATACTATTGACATAAAGCCGTTAAATAGTGGAAGGGAAAATGTCTTAGTGGTATATACCATCAATCTGTATAGAATACCAAGGCCCCATCTGTTTACTTCATATGAAGCTCCAAGTGAAAACAGACAGTGGCTATTATCATGAACTGAAAGTCTGTTAAACAATGCAAATCCATGCGCAAACAATCCAAAGACTATCACTGAAAAGAATACATACTTCTGAGTCTCAGTTAGACGACCTATGAATTCTTTAATTTTCCCTTCAATGGTACTTGTTACGTTCATCTTATTGTCCCTTCTTTTTCTTAAATATGATAATCATTCCGATAAATGAAATCCATCCTATGGCTGCCACTATAAGTCCTAATTTCAAACCTGGCGTACAGTAGCTAAACTCTATATTATGATTTCCTGATGGTACCTTTATAAGCATCATGCCACCGGATTTAATAATATCTGTTTTTATGCCATCAATTGTGGCTGTCCATCCTTCATCATATGGAACACTAAAATATACATATGTATCCTTATCATAGCCTGTTACACATTTCATACCATGGCCATCCTTTGTAAAACCAAGAACAGATCCATATGTATTATCCACCACATACTCATCTATAGACTTTTCAAAATTAATATCACCAGCTTTTGTTTCTACTAAGTCAGTTTTAATTTCTTCTGTAATATCATCTTCAGCTAAGACTGCGCTATCCATAAGGGCAATAGCACGCTGATTAACTGGAAGGCTCTTTAACTCATCCAGTGTTATATATGAATCCACGGCAAAGCCTATTGGGCAAGCGCCGGTCTCCATCAAATATGCCTTACTTAAATCCGTATCATACTCATCTACAACTGTTCCTGCACTTTCCTCATACATAAGGTAATATTTACCTCCGAGAAGGGCTGCCAGTCCAGGAATATCATTCTTTGGCATACCTGCCACATTATGGTAATAATCAAATAAATCTTCAAACTCTATAATACTGTTAGCATTTGTGGAAGTCTGATTTGTAAATCCTGCTACATGAGCTTCCATGCTAATAAGGTTCATTGTATTGTTAAGTCTGTACTGCTGACTAGGGAGTTCCAGTTCCTTAGCGATATCGTACTTCTGCTTATAAGCCTGATATCCCATCCAGTCGCAAGTCTTATAAATATAAGTGGTGCAAAGCATAAGACCTAATGATACTATGCACACATTCGTAAATACGTTTTTATAACTAATGTTTTGTTTTGAAACAATATAGTTTGTTACTAGCGCACCAATAATTGCTAGCGCTACAAGTGTATAGAATCTTACTCCACGAAGAATCCATGTATTTCCCTGTGCGTTTAATACGTTTAGTATATTAATAGCTATTACAAAAACTGCTATAGCAGCTATGTATATGATTGTTCCGGTCTTTGTAGCCTTTACATCTGGTTCTTCTAACATCATTACAGATGCAAGGGCAACCATCAGTGAGAACATATACCACCATCTCATCTGCGCGGCACTATACATATAAAACAAATCACTAAGTAATGGTATAAAGCTTGCCACTGTACAAAAGATTATTATTCTTGAAAGCCAGTCTCTCTTTTTGATAATGTATGCTAGCACTAGAACCAGACCAAACAGTGGCATATACATACCATGACTTGAAAAATTCTGCTCCGATATTACACTAACAGATGTCATAGTCTCAGCAGGTAGCAATAAACTCTTCAGAATATACATATAATCAGGAAGAGTAGTCTTAAGCATGGAAAGGAATCCACTAAACTGACCTGTTCTAGGATTTCCAGTAACGAACAATATGTTAGGAATAAACATAAATGCAGCCATGGCTACACCTAACACTCCACATCCAATGCATTTAAATATATCTGTAACTAATGTCTTGATATCTTTGCTTGCAAATCTAAAGAGGTAATAGATTACTAAAAATACCACCTCTCCTATAAAGAAGAAATAGTTAATAAAGCAATTTAGAAATATCGTAAATACGAAGAATCTACAATCGTTCTTTTCTTTAAAAATCTCTAATCCAATTAGCATTAGTGGGAAAAACACTATAGCATCATGGAAGTGATAGAAAAGCATGTTAATTATCGAGAAGCCTGAAAATGCATAAAGCACTGATCCAAGCACAGCCCACTTGCTCTCATTAACAAACCTTCGTAAGTACAGGCAAGATGTTACTCCGGCAAAAGCAAACTTCAGCATAAATAACCATGCCACTATATAAGGAAAAGCATTAGCTGGAAATAGCATACTTAACCAGAAAAATGGTCCGCCTAATTCGTAAAAGCTGTATGCTTGAATCGTAGATGTTCCTAAATCCACATCCCAGCTAAATCCGCTAAAACCACCGTCTAACAAATCTTTATGAAGACCTATAGTAAATGGTATCTGTTGATCATTAAAATCATTTGTTAACACAAAAAAACCCTTGCCCTTTATTACCAATGGTAATAAAGCAAGGCAAGCTATCATAAAACATATTAAAAATGATTGAACGTAATCTCGTTTAATCCATTCTTTTACTTTCATCACATTAAATCCTTATACTATAAGCCCATACTCTGCTTTGCAATCTGGCTATAAGAAAATGTCTTCATTCCCTTAGTCTCAGCAATCTGTTTCATATTGTTGTATACTTCAGGTGAATTGAGAACTGTTGTAATTACTTTTTCCAGTTCTTCTTCTGTATCCTCATAAAGGAACTTAACATTACCACCTAAATCTACATGAGTGGTACCGTCCCAATATTTACAAATCATAGGCTTTCCTATGCCAACTACCTGCTCCCAGAATACGGAATGTCGTCCTGGAAAGACAACCAAGTCTGCACTGCCATAATATTCAAGTGTTCTATTGGAATCAATCCAACCAATATACTGACAGTTGTCACTTATTTCTGCATTAACTGCATCCCTAAGCTCATCAACTACTGAGCCAAAAACAATAAGCTTTATCTTTGGGTTAGCCATCTTATTGATAACCTTCATAAGGGTAACTGTCTGGCGCTTAGCCATATCAATCTTTCCACCAGTTATAATAAGGATATCATCATCCGCTATGCCGTACTTATTTCTGATCTCTCGTCTTGTTTCCTGAGAGAGAGCTTTTGGGACATCATCGTCATCTACACCCATAACTAAAAGCTCCAATTTATCCTCTGGAAGACCGTATATATTCTTCAAAAAATCCACTCTTGCAGGCATTACTCCATAGAATTTTGTAACGTATGGTATCAGCTTTCTTGCATAATGCTTCCACACAATTTTATGAAGAATATTTTTCGAAATCCAATTTGTAGCTGAGTTGGAAAAATCAGCATGATTATCGGCATAAACCACCACATCTGGATGCTTCTTTACATAATCTACTATTACGGTAGTGTCCTGAAAACTCACACTATGTAAAAAAAGAATGTCTGGTTTTTCTTTTTCCAATGCAGCCATAAGTCCTTCGAAGCGCTTGAGCTTCTTTGTGAACTCATCCTTACCCTGCATTTTTAAGCGGATTACCTTTACACCATCATCGTTCACATATTCATCTCGCTCATCCCAAATAACATTTCCCTTATCATCATTAATCCAATGAGATGTAATGTCAGTAACTTCCATTCCCATTTTTTTATGGTACTTTGAAAGCTGCTGATCCTGATAAGACCATCCATCTGTGAATAAGCTATTCAAACTGATATGAACAATTTTTTTATTAATACTCATTTTAGTTTGCCACTCCTAAATAGAACTTACCGAATTGTGCACATGACATATCGTGCTCCGCTAACCAAGCTACAGCCTCATCATTTTCTACTGAACAAATATATACATCACCTTTAATAGCATCATCATGAATATATTCTGTAAAATCATATCCTTCGAAACTTTTCGGCTGAAGGAATTTTGCATGTTCGTCCTCATAAACTACTGTTTCAACATATTTATCTACGGGATACTGCGTATAACATAGCACTCTAGGATGCCTTATATCTTGAATATGTATTGTACCTTCATAGTTTTGGGCAAATATTAATACTTCCTGTACTCCATTTGGTAATATATTAAAAATAGATGCATTGTAATCTATAAAATAGAATTTCGCAAACATGATACCATTTATAGAATAAAGCAACACCATAATAATTGTTGCAGCAATCTTCCATTTTTTACATAATCCAATCGTACAATTAATTCCTGATGCAACAAAAAAGAACAACGGTATGAACAATATATTTAGTCTCTCAAAATTTGCAACTATAAAGCAACCCATGACAAATCCACATGCAAGCCATATCCACATAATTACTGCACGTTTGCTTCTTTTAATCACTTCTTTTATTAAACCAATAACCAAAAAAATATTAGAAATTTTGAAATAAATGCCGTATTTTGGAACAGAATCATGTGTCACATAATCGTATTGTGTCCAGAAAAATGACAGCATTCTTTTAATATTTTCAATTGATGGTTTAACATCATCACTCCTAAAATATCCAAGTTTTGGTATTGATATTATGTTTGTACGTATTTCTTCTATAAAGCCCATATTGATAGCTATAAACAGAAATAATGGAAATGAAACAACTGCTAGAACGATTGTATATATCAATATAGATTTTATTGTAATCTCTTTCTTCAGATAAAGAAAAAGAATAGTACCATATACTAAAAAAGGCATTACAATCCATGGAGACGCATAGCTATACAACGTTATCCCCATAAAAATAGCCGCAAGAATAGTTTTCCATAATACATTTCTAGATGTAATCAGGAGATACATTGCAATTGTCACAAAACCTATGAAGAAATTACAATCCAATCCCCAGCGACTCATTATCAAATGCCATGGTGAGATAGCAAAAATAAATGTTGCCCAGAAAGCTATTTTTTCTTCAGCTATTTCCTTCATCAACAAATAAATAAAAACTAGTGTTATACACGCCAGCAATGCTTGTGGTAACCGCACTGCAACAGGCCTAAATCCTAATATTTTAATAAACAACATTTGGATGTAGCATTGCACCGCACTCATACCACTTCCCCATGATTCTAGATATATTGGATTGTGATAGCCATGAGAATCAATTCCATAATTCAACATAGAATATGCTTCATATGCAGAGAATGACTCATCCAAAAAATAGTTGTACTCTCCAGGTATTCGCCCAATATATGCCAGTCTGAGCACACAACCAATAACTATAACTGAAACCAGTTTATATTTATTTATATATTTGCTTACTTTCTCAAACATTTTTTACTCCTAATATTACTCTACAAGTTTCAACATACCTGTTGCTTTATCAACTAGATATAGTGAAAGACTTCTAATATCCTCCTTATTCACAAAAACATCTGAATATGTTGTGTCTAAGTTTTCTGTCACTCGATATATAGCAACATAATCATAATTAGAAGCCAGTAGCTCTTTAAAATCATTTAACGAAATTCCAGATTCATCAACTGAACTTGAAATATATATATCACTAAAGGTAATACTTCTTGGCTTTGAAATTGTAGCTAGTATAGGGTTATATGGCACATCTGCATCATCTCCAACCAATAAGATTGAACATTCTTCTTCAGTGTTTCTATTAATCTTATCCGACAGGATATTAATAAGGCTTCGGTATTCTTTTGAAACCTCTACCGTATGTCTGGATGTATATGCCTTTAATGTGTCAGTTTTGCTGTGACATACACTAGCCACGAACAATACTGAAATGATAATCATTAACACCTTGCTGGACATGCTACAGATAGCATCTCTTAAAAGCCATATTCCGTATAACAGGCCTGTTAAAAATACTATTCCACAGTATCTGTCAAAGGAAGCAAGATATGATGCCTCTTCCTCTGAGAAACGTGACACATAAAGTGGAAACAGCGACAGAATATAGAATATAACTGTGACACTAGGAATGATTGCACCAGCGATAGCTGTTGCCTTTCCTACTCTACCATTTCTGTATAGCCTATGATTGAAAAGGATAAAGGCTATTGTCATTAGTGTCATTATGGAAACGTAATTGAATCCTAATCGCTCATAGTAAATGTATCTGTATGTAATAGCCTCTCTAAAGGCATTATAAACAGATGTATAGAACTCACTACCATGACCCTGGATAGTAGCAATAGTACCTTTTACGTCAAATGGTGCGCTGAACTTCTGGTGTGTGTGTGAAACTCTAAGCTCAAGTTTCCATAACATTTTAGCTACAAGCATTGCTGCTATTGGACAAAGCCCCAAAAGCTTTTTCATCTTATTGTCTACCTGCTTAGCTGAAACGTAGTCGATTACATAATATAAGCCAATAAACATTGCCAAATATATTCCCACATCCTTAGCTAAGACCAATGTAGCACAAAGCATGGTGATATATATTTCGTAGAATAAATCCTTATTTCTTCTGAGTGCTATTGCAGCAAGTCCACATCCTCCCATTACGCCAAGGAATGGATCGATATAAAGTGACCCATACATATCCTTAAAGAAATAAAGTGGTGCTATCAAAGCGACAAGCCATAAAATAACGCCAGCTGCCTTTCTTACAATCCCGCTCTCCTTCACCTTAATGAATGGAAGCATAATGATTACTACAAGAAGCTGATAGGCATAATAAGTCTTCCACTCAGCGAAGCCTCCGGTGCAAACCATGTTTACCTTTTCTAGTAGATATTGGAATAATGACATAGCAGGTGGATAAGAAGGGAATACTGCAGTGGAATTAGGTGCAGTTCCGAAATCATCCATTCTGGCCATGATGACTACTGTATCTAACCAGTGAGAGAACTCATCGGTGGTCATAGCAAGTCTGCCTTTGTTCCAGTAAGCCAGTAAACCTGCTAAGATAGCGAAAACTACAGAGCCTGGTGTAATAAGATTTAATAGTCCCTTCTTAATAGATTCTGCATCATGATGCTTTATAATATGCCATATCGTAAATACGTACATAAAAAAAGCTAAGGCACAAATAACAATTGCACCTACCTGCAATATGTTAATCATGCCAAATAAAAATAATGTCAATATAATTCCCATGGAAGAAATAGGCAGAGCTTCCTCGAAAGCTCTGTCAAATCTAAAACATGCCATGACCGCAAATGCGGATATTATCAAAATAAATAAAATAATAGAAAGCATTTACCTACTCCTTATCGCTAAAGATTAAGGTTCTCTGAACTGTGTAGTTAAATAAATAAAGAATTATCTCTACTGGCACCTTGATGATTACAGGCGCAACCATAGGAAGTAGTGCTGATAAGTGAGTAACTGACCATCCTGAGATAGTTCCCGAAATCACTACAAGCACAAGATATTTTGCAAGCTGTACTGCACTGTTACCCTTGCCCTGGAATACCACATTCTTATTCAATGTGAAATTGATAAGACATGAGCACGCTCTGGCAATGTATGTAGCCATCATAATCTTTGCTCCACAAGCGTGTGCAATGATGAAAATGATGTAATCAATAAGTGCTGAGAACAGTGACGCAAATGAATACTTTAAAATAATACTGTAAATACGAATTGAATCTCTCACTGGATTAAAATGTGATGACTCATTATTGTTCTCGTATACTGTTTGGATTGTAACCTCTGTGATATTAACCTTATTTGTCTTGATGTCGAGAAGCATATTTGTCTCGTATTCGTACTTCTCACCATCACAACGAGCTGCTATCTCAAGGAACGAATAAGGCAATCCTCTAAGACCTGTCTGAGTATCAGTAACATCAATACCGCAAGTCCACTTGTAAACCTTACGAGAAATACCATTTCCCATGCGGCTCTTCCATGGAACATTGTCCACGTCGAATTCGCGACAGCCTAATACAACATCATCAGGATGCTGCTCCATTGCCTCAGCAACCTTTACAATATCTGCTGGTCTGTGCTGACCATCTGCATCTACTGTAATAACACCTGCTTTTGCAATCTCTGGATTAAGAAGGCAGTAGTTAATAGCGCTCTTAAGAGCTCTGCCCTTTCCCTGATTAATGGCATGGGTAACAATAATAGCTCCCATATCCTTAAGCTGTGTAAAGATGTGGGCGTATTTTTCTCCACCGCCATCATCTATAACAAGAACATTTTCAAAATAATCAAAGATATCTTTTGTAAGTGGCACCAGACTCTCCAATGGCTGGTAAGCTGGTATAATAATCAATTGTTTTTTCATAATATTACCTTGCTAATAAAATAAAGTCTCCCTCTGTTGCAACAGTGGTTTTATAGTTCTCAGAAATGTATTTTGCAGTATCCCCATCAACAAATTCAAAATAATATTTATTTTGTGGATTCATCATTATGTAGTCTGGCAAATCTTCAGGGTTAATTTCCCAATACTGTAATACTCTATTCTGTCCTGCTCCAGCACGAGCATATGGGCCTGGGCCCTGATGAGCATTGCAGTTAAGATAAGCACTATAACTATATCCGTGTAATACGAATAATCTGTCTTCGTCTGTAATATAATTTGTTACCAAATTATAGCAGTCTTCATTATTCTTATAATCATACTCTGATAAGGCTATTCCGCTATAAGCTCCATATGTTACATATGTACGTGGCTCGAAGATATCATTATAGCCTCCGTCCCCCTCAGCCATCCATATCAAGCTGAAGAATAATGTACATGCCATTACTGCCATCTCTAGTAGTCTTAAGCCATCAAACTCTTTTTCTATCATCATAAGAAGAGCAACAACAACATAAAAACACATGTGCCCAGGGATGGAAATCTCCTGATTTGTTGATATAGCCCATATTAACTGGATAACTAACGAGAAAACAAATATCAAATTCAAAGAAGCTCTATCATCATACTCTAGCTTTTTATAGCTTCCGACTTGAGTATATTGTGTCTTCTCCTTCTTATTTACAAAATAAGGGAACCAGAAGAATATCACTAAGCATCCATAGATTAATCTTGCATTGCTAACACTATTAAATCTGGCAAAAATTATTGCTCCCATGAATAGTATCCAGTAAACAGATAACACTATCTGAATAGTTCTATATTCAATATTTCTCCAAATACTAAGAACTTGTAGTACTACTATTGGAGCATATGCTACACCGAAAAAGAATAAATAAGAAAGAAGCATCTTTCCCATTCTAATATAAGCTGGTTCTCCATATGCCTGATCTTCAACATAAAGAAGCTGTGGGATTATATTCTGTATTCCAGCAGTAAGCTGCAAATAAACAAGGACTAGCCCACCACAAATAAAACATGTAACACTATATATAATGATTGGCTTTACTAACTCATATCCTCTTTGTGTCATGACAATCATGAATATTACAAAGAAGAATGGAAAGATTATCATCGTCGCATAAGCCAAAATTGCAACGCTTGTAGACAATCCCATTAAAACAAAGAACCATACGTTCTTTGTTTGTAAATATCTAAAAGCCCAACAGAAGAATAAAACGACAGCAAAATCACACATTGATTTGTATGAAAAGTTCTTAAATGATACAAAAAATGCGTAATATGTTAAGGCTGCAATGAATGCTCCATCTTTGTATTCTGTTTTTCTGATTGTAAAATATAGATATATGGAAATAAGAAGGCGTACAACCTGGTAGCAGATACGTGTATATAGTACGAACCCTATTCCCATTGAAGTAAGCAACGGCTCTAAAGCATAATAATACAATGCAAATAGTGGATATGTTAGTAATCCTCCTAGCTGTAGCTCTCCCCATATGTCTATGAAGAGTCTCTCTCCCTGGAAGACCGGCTTGTAGGTAGAGAGCAAGCCTGCTTCATCCATATAAAATCCTTCACGTATGACTACAAAGGAGCCAATCAAAACTACTAATCCAAGTATTACCCTAAACAGTCTTCTTTTTCCGTCTACCAATTCTGTCATTATTTTTCTCCCTGTTTTACGCACACAAATTCAAATTTATTCTATACTATTTGCTTTGCTTATGCCACTATAAAGATGTATAATCTCTATATTTGAGAACAGATTGAAAGGTTTTTTATATGACTAAGAAAAATAAAAGTGTGCTTACCACCACTATTCTTATAGCCTGCATGACATTAAGTTTTAAATTACTGGGCTTCGTCAAGCAATCGGTTATTGCATACTATTTTGGAACTACCGCAGAAACTGACGCCTATAATCTAGCTTTTACCTTTGTAGGTACCATGACATCAGCATTAGTACGTGCTATTTCCATATCCATGGTTAGCATTTACACACATACACTTATACAAAAAGGAAAAGAGGCAGCGTCAAAACTTATTTGTGCTTGTTTGGAGTTCATGCTTCCAATAGCGCCTTTTATTCTTTTGCTTGTGTACATGCTTACACCTGTTATAGCAAAAATATTAGGTCCTACATACACTCCTAGTGAGACAGAAATGCTTAGGCATTACCTATATATTTGTTATCCTTTGTTTGTATTCTCTATCTTCACTATGATAGGTACAGCATTAATGGATTCAAATAAGGACTTCGTAGTCAGTCGTACTGAATCATTTTTCACAAGTTCTGTTACCATCGCTTGTTGTGTGCTTTTATATAGCACTCAGGCTGTTACATCACTTGTTATTGCTCAATATATTAGCTACATATTGTTTATCACATTGCTGTTTTTACGCGGCAGACGATATGTTAATTTTTCTTTTGTACGATTCAGGGATGTTCCAGAACTGAAGGTAATACTTACTGCTGCACTACCTGTTTTCATTGGAAATTCTGTATTTCAGATTAATAAGATTGTAGATGGTTCGATTTCTTCCAGCCTGGGAGAAGGCAATGCTACAGCACTTGCCTATGCTATAGTGCTTGAAGATCTTGTTATCAATGTAATTGTAAATAATGTTGTAGATGTACTTTACGTAAACTTTTCAAATTATGCCGCTGAAGGAAACACCAAAAAGCTTTCAGAAACTATGACTTCAGCAGTAAATGCCATGATTTGCATTATGGCACCAATATCAATTATTACTTGCATGTGTGCTAAAGAGATTGTTTCAATTGTATTTCTTCGTGGAAGATTCGATGAGAATTCTTTAATGATGACCAGTGCAGCTCTTATCGGATATGCTGTAGGATTCATTAGTGCTGGAGTAAGAGATATAGCCTCTCGTGGACTCTATGCTTTTAAAGATACGAAAGGGCCAATGTACACAGGATTCTTTGCTGTAGCTTGTAATGTATTATTCAGTATTGTTCTTTCACGGTATATCGGAATCATGGGTGTCACATTAGCTAGTTCTATTTTCCTTACTGTGAACTTTGTGATTAATTCTTTAATACTAAAGAAATATATGCCCGACTACACATTGGTACAGTTTATTCCTACACTATTGAAGCAAGTTCCTGGATGTATACTACTCATATTGTTGATTATTTGTATTAAATATTTTATTAGCAATGCTATTTTAATATTCATTAGTTCCGCAATTTTAGGACTCACTTTATACATTGTTATTTTATCTCGCATGCATATTTCTGAAATTAACATAGTTGTGGAAAAAGGACTTAACAGAATAAAAAATGTTATGAAATAGTATTATGAATATTTGGAGGCTAAACATATGACAATAAAGAAATTATCATCCTATAGGTCTGTATGGATGGGTATTGCCATGCTATGGATTATGACTTTTCATTCAGCCCTATTTTTCGATAATACAGTTTTAGATTTTCTAAAATCCATAGGTTATGCCGGTGTAGATATTTTTCTTTTTTCAGCCGGATTAGGTAGCTATTTTTCATACCTAAGGGATGAAGCTCCTTTGGAATATTTAAAACGAAGAATATTTAGATTAGCTCCTGTATACTTACCTTTTATTTGCTTTTGGATGTACTATAAGCATCATATGGGTCAATGGAGTTCTAATCTTATCATTGGAAATTTATTTGCAATCCAAGGCTTTTCTTCAATTGGAGTTTTCTTCAATTGGTATCTAACATGTATCATCATTTGTTATATTTTAACACCTTACCTTGCAATATTTATTAGGGACAACCGTCTTATAAAATCCATTATTCTAATTATATTATTACTAATATTAAGTACCACATTTTGGAATGATGAGCGATTTTTAATTGTCGCTTCTAGAGTTCCTATTTATGTTATTGGTATGATTATCGCAAAATATAATTATGTAAAAATTAATACTAAGCATATCCTCTCCGGTATTATATCTTTTTCTATTGGGATAATATGTGTCTACTTATCCTTTAAGCATGCTCATGATTATCTTAGAGATTATGCACTGTATTGGTATCCTTTTGTACTTATTACACCTTTTTTGTGTTACATTTTTTCCGTATTGGCTTACTACTTTGAAAAGAATAGAATTACATCAGTTATTATTACACTCTTAAAAAAAGTTGGCGAGTATTCATTTGAAATCTTTTTATTACATATTTTCCTTTTTGACTTTGTATGTAGCCGAAGAGAAATATTCCTTTATGTAGACACTAGATGGTTCTGGGGTGTTATGTTTATTATTACATTCTTATGTAGTTATATACTAAGAATCATTTCTCTTTTAATAATCAAATTTTTCGTAAACGGTAAACCATCCGTACCTTTCTAAAATTTAGCCGCGCCCGCAGGCGCGACGATTACTTCACTGATTTTCTACATTCACTTGGAAATTCATCTGACCAAGGAAGTAGTTTATCCATAAAACTTCTATCTGTATCATCCAGATGTTCTGGGATTACAGTAAGAAGATGTTTGAAATACTCATAAGTTTTTAGGTTATTAGCTTTTGCTGTTTCAGCAATGCTATAAGCAATGGCGCTTGCTTTAGCACCAGAGATTGTATCAATCATAACCCAGTTTTTCTTTCCGATGCAGAAGCCACGGATTGACTGCTCAGCAGCGTTGTTATCCATAGGAACTTCTCCATCTTCTAGGAAGACTCTTAGGTACTGTTCCTGGTTGATTGAATACTGTAATCCTTTA